>NZ_JASCIR010000004.1 GCF_029968095.1 Streptomyces solicavernae
GTGTATTGGCTCGCAGGGGCGTCGCGGGCGGGTCCGTGCAAGACCCGCCCGCGCAGACACGCTCAGGCCCGTGCAAGACCCGCCCGCGTGGGCCCGCGCAGACACGCTCAGGCCCGCGCAGACCCGCGCCGCAGGCCCCTCTGAGGCCTCGTACCAACGAATTTGCGCTGGTCGAAAGCCTCGCGTACTGTTGTGTTCACCGACGCGGGGTGGAGCAGCTCGGTAGCTCGCTGGGCTCATAACCCAGAGGTCGCAGGTTCAAATCCTGTCCCCGCTACTGAAACCGAAGGCCCGGATCCGATGCAGGATCCGGGCCTTCGGCATGCACCCGGGCTCAAGGCCGATGGCCCACCGCCTCCGCGTACAGTCTGCGGTCCACCACCTTCTCCTCCGGGACCGCCTCGCCCTCGGCGACGCCCGCCTCGCGGTACGCGGCCTGCAGCCGGTCCGTGGTGCCCGAGCGGATCTCCCAGTCCATCCGGAGCGAGGGCGTCGACCTGAGCACCTGCTCCTCGATCTTCAGCAGCTTCGCCAGCTCGGTGACGAATCCGGGGTCCTTTTTGTAGTCGCCCGCGAAGTATGTGTTGATCGTCCGGATGTACGCGCGCAGGAAGGCGACGCCCGCGTCCGGGTCCTTCTGCAGCAGATTCGGGCCGAACAGCAGGCCGCCGAGGGGCTCGCCCTGCGGCTGGCCGCCCAGGAAGGCGTACTTCTTGTCGCCGTCGACCTTCCGCCACACCGGGTCGAGCAGCCAGGCGGAGTCGACGCCTCCGTTCTCCAGGGCGGTCAGGACGTCGGCGGAGCCGAGTCGGCGGAAGCTGACCTCGTCGAGGCCGCCGCCGTGCTTCTTCAGGGCCTTGCTCATCGGGTACGCGATGACCGAGCCCTTGCCGATCATCGTGCCGAGCGTGCGGCCGGCCATCGGCACGTGGTCCGCGGACTGGCCGTCCTTCAGGCGGACCCACAGGCCGCTGCGGGACTTCGGGTCGGAGGAGTAGTTCGCGGCGACCCACTTGATGGTGAAGCCGCCGTTGATGCCGTTCATCACGGCGGCCTCGGGGGCGGCCCACTGGGCGTCGATCTCCCCCTTGGCGAGCAGCGGCAGGGCGTCCGGCGTGGGCAGCACCTTGACGTCCACGTCCAGGCCCTCCTTCGCGAACTCGCCCTTCTCTACGGCCATTTGGAGCGGAGCCACGTACTCGGCGCTGACGGTTCCGGTGGCGACGGTGAGCTTCCGCTTCTTCTTCAGCTTCTGCGGGGCGGGGGCGCCCTTCTCGCAGCGGGCGGGTGCGCGGTCGGGGGCGAGGTCTTCCGGGTCGGTCCAGCCGTGCGCGGTGCAGCCCTCGACCGGTTCGATGGTGCGGGGTTTCGCCGAGCCGCTGCCGCCGGTGTCGTCCTCTTTCGCACAGCCCGCCGAGGCCGTGGCGAGCAGGGCTGCGGCGAGCAGTGCGATGGGCCAGGTCTTTCTCGTACGTATGCGTATGCGTATGTGTATGCGCATGCGGGGCCTCCGTCGGGGCGTGAGGGTTTCAGGACTGGCCGCGGCCGTGGTCGCGTGGGGCCCAGGGGGTGAGCAACCGGCCGACGAGGCGCACCAGTTCGGAGAAGAGGACGCCGAGTGCGGCGACGCAGACGATGCCGACGAACATGATGTCGTTCTGGAACAGGGCCCTGGAGTCGAAGATCAGGTGCCCCAGGCCCTCGTCGGCGGCGATGGACTCCGAGGCGACGATCACCAGGACGGCGACGCCCGCCGCGATCCGCGCGCCCACGAGCACCGTCGGCAGCGAGGCGGGCAGGAGCACATGCCGGAACATCTGCCAGGGCGTGGCGCCGAAGACCTGGCCGGCGTCGCGGTGCCCGGCCGGGACGGCGAGCACGGCGGCCATGGTCGAGATCCACACGAAGAAGAACACGGTCGCCGCGACCAGGGCGATCTGCGGGCCTTCGCCGAGCCCGAACATGTTGAGGAAGACCGGCAGGAGGGCGAGTTTGGGTACGACGTAGAGCGCGTCGAGGAGCGGTTCGAGTGCCGCCCGTACCAGCGAGAGCGAGCCCATGAGCAGGCCGAGGGCGTAGCCGCTGACCGTGCCGACGGCGTATCCGGCGAGGACGCGCTTCAGGGTCGCCCAGACGTCCGGCCACAGCTCGCCGGCGGCCGCGCGCGCGATGCCGTCCTCCAGGATGGTCTGCGGCGCCGGGTAGACGCGGTCGTCGATCCAGCCCTGGACGGCGGCGAGCTGCCACAGCAGGAGGAGGGCGACGGGCACGGCGGCCGCGAGGGAGAGTTCGAGGGTGCGCCGGCGGCGGTGGGTGCGGACGGGGTCGAGCTCCTGCGGGCCCGGCTCTCTGACCAGCAGGTCCGGATGGGGCGACGTGGCCGTCGTACTCATACGGGCACCGCCTCCGTACGTACCTCGCCGCGCAGAAGTTCCCACAACTCGCCCTTGAGCGCGGTGAATTCGGGGGAGTCGCGGATGTCGCCGGTGCGGGGGCGGGCGAAGGGCGGGCGGCGCTCGGCGATGATGCGGCCGGGGCGCGAGGACATCACCAGGACCCGGTCGCCGAGGACGATCGCCTCTTCGAGGCTGTGGGTGATGAACAGGGTGGTGGTGCGGGTCGCCTGGGTGAGTTCGAGCAGTTCGTCCTGGAGGATCGTGCGCAGCTGGGCGTCGAGCGCGGCGAACGGCTCGTCCATCAGCAGGATCTCGGGTTCTACGGCGAGGGCGCGGGCGATGGCGACGCGCTGCCGCATTCCGCCGGAGAGCGCGCTCGGGTAGGCCTGTGCGAAGTCGGCGAGGCCCATCCGGGCGAGCAGGGCGTGCGCGCGGGCGTCGGCCTCCTTGCGGGGAACGCGCTGGATGTCGAGGCCGAAGCGGACGTTGGCGAGGACCGTCTTCCAGTCGTAGATGCCGTAGTCCTGGAAGATCATCGCCGCCGGGCGGGCCGGGTCCGTACGGATCTCCAGGCGGCCCGAGCTGGGGCGGAGCAGGCCTGCGGCGATGCGGAGGAGTGTGGACTTCCCGCAGCCGGAGGGGCCGACGACACAGGTGAACTCGCCGGGGGCGACGGCCAGGTCTACGGGGCCCAGGGCCTCGGTGCGGGTTCGGCCGCGGCCGAACGTCCGGGTGAGGGAGGTGGCGTGGAGTTTGGGGCGCGGGGCGTCTCTCAGCTGCGGGGCGTCTCTCACGAGGGCTCCTGCGGTGCGGCGGTTTGGCTGGCGCCGCAGGGTATGACGACCCGTCAGATTCTGGAAGAGGGCTGCCTCGCCTGTACGTTCCGGGATCGCCAGGCCCGTGCGCTCCAGGGGGGCTCGCCCGTACGTTCCAGGGCTGCCCGGCCCGTGCGTTCCAGGATTGTCCCGCCTGTACGTTCCAGGGGTATGCCGCCTGTACGTTCCAGGGGTGCCCGGAGGCCGGGAGGGTCAGGCCGCCGCGCAACTGGGGCAGACCCCGCGGTACGTGACCTCGACGCCCGAGACCGTGAAGCCGAAGCGCTCCGAGGCGGGGAGGTCGGACAGCGGGTCGCCCGCCGGGTGTACGTCCCGGATCGCGCCGCACTGGGCGCAGACCAGGTGGTGGTGGGGGCGGTGGGCGTTCGGGTCGTACCGCTTCGCCCTGCGGTCGGTGGAGACTTCGAGCACCTCACCGAGGGTGACCAGCTCGCCGAGCGTGTTGTAGACGGTGGCCCGCGAGATCTCCGGGAGCTTCGTCACGGCGCGCGCGTGCACCTCGTCGGCCGTCAGGTGTACGTGGTCCCCGTCGAGGACCTCTGCCACGACGCGCCGCTGCGCGGTCAGGCGCCAGCCGCGCCCGCGCAGTCGTTCCAAGAGGTCACTCATGGGGGTCAGCCTAACAGTCGGAAGGCTTCAGTCCCGACCGGGTGTGGGTCTGGATGCCTGCTTGACTTAGACATTGTCTATCGTAGGATCGAGTTCGGAAATAGCCAAGGGACAGGACCCGTCGGGAATGACGCAGGAGGCGCACGTGACGCAGGGACCGCTGACCACGGAGGCCGGTGCTCCGGTCGCTGACAACCAGAACAGCGAGACGGCCGGTGTCGGCGGGCCTGTGCTCGTCCAGGACCAGCTGCTGCTTGAGAAGCTGGCGCACTTCAACCGGGAGCGGATCCCGGAGCGCATCGTGCACGCCCGCGGGGCCGGGGCGTACGGCACGTTCACGGTGACCGCGGACGTGACGCAGTACACGCGGGCCAAGTTCCTCTCCGAGGTCGGCAAGCAGACCGAGACGTTCCTGCGGTTCTCGACCGTGGCGGGCAACCTCGGCGCGGCCGACGCGGTGCGCGACCCGCGCGGCTGGGCGCTGAAGTTCTACACCGAGGAGGGCAACTACGACCTCGTCGGCAACAACACCCCGGTGTTCTTCATCAAGGACGCCATCAAGTTCCCGGACTTCATCCACACCCAGAAGCGCGACCCGTACACCGGCTCGCAGGAGGCGGACAACGTCTGGGACTTCTGGGGGCTCAGCCCCGAGGCCACGCACCAGGTGACCTGGCTCTTCGGTGACCGCGGCATCCCCGCCTCGTACCGCCACATGAACGGGTACGGATCGCACACCTTCCAGTGGAACAACGAGGCCGGCGAGGTCTTCTGGGTCAAGTACCACTTCAAGACCGACCAGGGGATCAAGAACCTGACCGCCGGGGAGGCGGAGCTGCTCGCGGGCAAGGACCCCGACTCGCACCAGCGTGACCTGCGGGAGTCCATCGAGCGCGGCGAGTTCCCGAGCTGGACCGTGCAGGTGCAGATCATGCCGGCGGCGGACGCGGCGAACTACCGCTTCAACCCCTTCGACCTCACCAAGGTGTGGCCGCACGAGGACTACCCGCCGATCGAGATCGGCAAGCTGGAGCTCAACCGCAACCCGGAGAACATCTTCGCCGAGGTCGAGCAGTCCATCTTCAGCCCCGCCCACTTCGTGCCGGGCATCGGTCCCTCGCCGGACAAGATGCTCCAGGGCCGCCTCTTCGCGTACGGCGACGCCCACCGGTACCGCGTCGGCATCAACGCCGACCACCTTCCGGTGAACCGCCCGCACGCCACCGAGGCGCGTACGCACGCGCGGGACGGCTTCCTGTACGACGGCCGCCACAAGGGCGCGAAGAACTACGAGCCGAACTCCTTCGGCGGGCCGCACCAGACCGACCGCCCGCTGTGGGCGTCGAGCGCGGTGACCGGCGGCACCGGCAACCACGCGGCCGCCGTGCACGCCGAGGACGACGACTTCGTGCAGGCGGGCAACCTCTACCGGCTGATGTCCGAGGACGAGAAGGGCCGCCTGGTCGACAACCTGGCGGGCTTCATCGCCAAGGTCTCGCGGGACGACATCGCCGAGCGCGCGATCGGGAACTTCCGTCGCGCGGACGGAGACTTCGGCAAGCGTCTGGACACCGCGGTCCAGGCCCTGCGCGGCTGACCAGGTCGTTTGCCGTAGGCCGGAGGGCCGGACGCCAATTGGGAGCCAATTGGGGTCCGGCCCTCTCGGCGTCGAGGGGTGGTGGGGCGGTCAGGCCTGGAGGGCCGCGCCCGCGTGGCGGTGGCGTGGGGCCCAGCAGCGGATGATGTCGCGCACGGAGACGATGCCGACCGGCTCCTTGTGGTCGAGCACGATCAGGTGCCGGAAGCCGCCGTGTGTCATGGCGTCGGCGGCCTCCTCCAGGGTCCACGACGGTGCGGCGAAGACCACGTCGGTCGTGGTGTGGGTGCTCGCGGTCTCCTGGTCCGGATCCTGGTTCGCGCCGAGGGAGTTGAGGATGTCGCGCTCGGTGAGAATGCCGAGGCCGCCGGCGTCGGTGTCGAGGACGACCGCTGCGCCGACCCGGCGGGCGGACATCAGCTTGGCGGCCTGGCGGAGGGTGTGGTCGGGTCCGATCGTGAGGACCATCGTGCTCATGGCGTCGCGGACGAGCATGGGCTGAAGCCACCTCCTGAGGGTTGCGACAAGTGATTCGTCCTTCAAAGAGAAGGGATTCACAAGTTCACAAGTAGGGGGACTCTCAGAGTGGCAGGTCCACGGAGGGTCAACAAGGGGAAGCGCGGGGCGACCCGCCTCAGTACCGCTGGTTGAGGTACCCGAGCAGCTCGTCGTGCAGCTGCCCGTTGGACGCCGCCGCGTTGCCGCTGTGCGGGCCGGGCGTGCCGTCGAGCCCGGTGAAGCTGCCGCCCGCCTCGGTCACCACGATCGCGGTGGCCGCCATGTCCCACAGCGACAGCTCGGGCTCCGCGCAGATGTCGACCGAGCCCTCGGCCACCATCATGTACGGCCAGAAGTCGCCGTACCCGCGCGTGCGCCAGCAGGCCCGCGTCAGGTCCAGGAAGCCGTCGAGGCGGCCCTGCTCCTCCCAGCCGCTCAGCGAGGAGTACGCGAACGAGGCGTCGGAGACCTGGGAGACGTTCGAGACCTGCAGCTTCGTCGCGGAGGTGAGGCTGCGCCCGGTGTACGCGCCCGAGCCCTTCGCCGCCCACCAGCGACGGCCGAGCGCGGGGGCGGAGACGACGCCGACCACCGGCTGGTAGCCCCCCTCGCCCGCTTCCATCAGGGAGATCAGGGTGGCCCACACCGGCACCCCGCGTACGTAGTTCTTCGTGCCGTCGATCGGGTCGATCACCCAGCGGCGGGGGCCCGTGCCCTCGATGCCGTACTCCTCGCCGAGGATCGCGTCGCGCGGGCGGGCGCGCTGCAGCTGGCCGCGGATCAGCTCCTCGGCCGCCTTGTCCGCCTCGCTGACCGGCGTCATGTCCGGCTTCGTCTCGACCTTCAGGTCGAGGGCCTTGAACCGGTCCATGGTCGCGCGGTCCGCGGCGTCGGCGAGGACATGGGCGAGACGCAGATCATCGAGATAGTCGGGCATGAGCGAACAGTATCGACCGCGCCGGATCAGGACCACATGGCCCTCTGGCCCTCTCAGATCCCGCTGGCCCCCTCAGGTCCCTCTGTCCCCTCAGATCCCTCTGACCCCGTCAGATCCCGCTGGTGCGCGAACTCTTGACAGTGCGTACGGTCACGTCAACTCTGCCTACGAAGCCGCAACCTACGCCGGGGTGCCGCCCGGCCGGGGAGGCAACGATGCCGGCAGCGCGGGAGTCACTGCTCGATGCGGCCTGCACGTCCCTGGCGCGCAAGCCGTGGCCGGCGGTGCGCATGGTCGACGTCGCCGCGCTCGCCGGGGTGTCCCGGCAGACCCTCTACAACGAGTTCGGCAGCAAGGACGGGCTGGCGCGCTCGCTGGTGCGCCGCGAGGCCGACCGCTACCTGGCCGGGGTCGACCGGGCCCTCGCCGAGGGCGGGCTGCCCGCCGCGGCCGACTGGACCGTGACGAGCGCAGGCGCGAACGCCCTGCTCAGGGCACTGCTCACCGGATGCTGGCCGGCCGGGCTGCCCGCCCCGGCGTCCGCCGCGGTGCCCTCCACCTCGCCGGTCCCGGCCCAGCGGAGGGCGGACCGGTCGCTGCCCTCGCCCGCCGAGGTCGTCGCCCTGGTCCGGGACCGGGCCGTCGCCGCGCTCGCCCCCGCCTCGGCTCCCGACTCGGCCCGCGCCGCCCTGGCCGCGGAGTGCGAGCTGGCGCTCCGCCTGGCCCTGTCGTGCCTGCTCGCGCCCGCGGGGGAGTGCGGTACGGCGGGGCTCGTACGGGAAGCGGTCGGCCCGGGGGCGTATGGGGCGGGCGGGTGAGCGGGGGGTCCGGGTTGCCGCGGTCCGGATGAGCGAGGCGGTCCGGGTTGCCGCGGTCCGGGTGAGCGGGCGGTCCGGGTGCGTGCGGGACGGGTGAGCGGGCGGTCCGGGTGCGTGCGGGACGGGCGGGTGGGCCCGGCGGCTCAGTGCGCCCCGCCGGAGAGCTGGAGCCCGATGACGCCCACGATGACCAGGGTGATCGAGACCAGCTTCAGCGTGGAGACCACGTCGCCGAGGAAGACCATGCCGTAGATGGCCGTGCCCGCGGCGCCGATGCCCGTCCACACCGCGTACGCCGGGCCGACGTCGAGCCGCTTCAGGGCGAGCGTCAGCAGACCGAAGCTGCTCAGCGCGAAGACCGCGAAGGACACCGTCGGCCAGAGCCGGGTGAAACCGTGGGAGAGCTTGAGGCAGACCGCGAAGCCGGTCTCCAGGATTCCGGCGACGATGACCAGCAGCCACGCCATGGTTGTCCGCCTCCTGCGCCTCGATGTCCGCCTCGTTGCGTCTGCTTCAACCGGAAACGGGCCGGGCGTCCGGCTCGGTGCGGTGCCATGCGATGCGATTATGCCTGCACCGTTCGGCCCGGACGGCACACCACGACGAGGTCAGTCCCCCTCGCGCCGCTCTCTCGTGGCGAGCAGCCGCCGCAGCGAGTACAGCCTGGCCGGGTCGGCGTGACCCTCCTCCACCCACGCGCCGAGCGCGCAGTCCTGCTCGTCGTGGCTGCAGGCGCGCGGGCACTCCGTCGTGCCCGGCTCCAGATCGGGGAAGGCGTGGATGACGCGGGACGGGTCGACGTGGTGCAGGCCGAAGGAGCGCACGCCCGGAGTGTCGATCACCCAGCCCTCGGCGTCCGTCAGTGGCAGCGCCAGCGCGGACGTCGTCGTGTGCCGTCCGCGGCCCGTGACGGCGTTGACATGTCCCGTCGTCCGCCGGCGGTCCTTCGGCACCAGGGCGTTGACCAGCGTCGTCTTGCCCACGCCCGAGTGGCCGACGAACGCCGTGACGTGTCCGTCGAGCAATTCCCGCACCCGGTCCGCCGCTTCCCCGTCGGCCAGCTCCTCGCGGCTCGTCACCACGTACGGGAAATCCAGGGCGCCGTAGGCCTCCAGGAGTTCGTCGGCCGGGGCGAGGTCGGACTTGGTGAGGACGAGGAGGGGTTCGAGGCCCGCGTCGTACGCCGCGACCAGGCAGCGGTCGATGAGGCGGGGGCGCGGCTCGGGGTCGGCGAGGGCGGTGACGATCGCCAGCTGGTCGGCGTTGGCGACGACGACGCGTTCGTACGGGTCGTCGTCGTCCGCCGTGCGGCGCAGGACCGAGCTGCGCTTCTCGATGCGCACGATGCGGGCCAGGGTGTCCTTCTTGCCGGACAGGTCCCCGACGACCGCCACCCGGTCACCCACGACCGCCGCCTTGCGGCCCAGCTCGCGGGCCTTCATCGCCATCACGACCCGGTCCTCGACGAGGCAGGTCAGCCGCCCCCGGTCCACGGTGAGGACCATGCCCTCGGCGGCATCCTCGTGCTTGGGCCTGATGTGGGTGCGGGGGCGGTTGCCCTTGCGGTTGGGGCGGACCCGGATGTCGTCCTCGTCGGGGTTCTTGCCGTAGCGGCGCATCGCGGTGCCTTATCCCTGCCGGTTCCCGGGCTGGTTCCCGAGCTGGTTCCCGAGCATCGTGGTCCACATGTCGGGGAAGTCCGGCAGGGTCTTCGCCGTCGTCGCGACGTTCTCGATCTGCACGCCCTCGACCGCGAGCCCGATCACCGAGCCAGCCGTCGCCATGCGGTGATCGTCGTACGTGTGGAACGTGCCGCCGTGCAGTGCGCGGGGGCGGATGTGCAGGCCGTCGGCGGTCTCCGTGACGTCACCGCCGAGGCCGTTGATCTCCTTGGTGAGCGCGGCCAGGCGGTCCGTCTCGTGCAGCCGCAGGTGGGCCACCCCGCGCAGCGTGGACGGGCCGTCGGCGAGCGCGGCGACGGCGGCGATCACCGGGGTGAGCTCGCCGACCTCGCTCAGGTCCACGTCGATCCCGTGGATCTTGCCGGAGCCGGTGAACTCCAGGCCCTTCTCCGTCAGTTCGCAGCTGCCGCCCATCTCCGTGAAGATCTGGCGCAGCCGGTCGCCGGGCTGCGTGGTGCGCTCCGGCCAGTCGGGGATGGTGACCCGGCCGCCGGTGACCAGGGCCGCCGCCAGGAACGGCTGGGCGTTGGACAGGTCCGGCTCGATCGTCAGGTCACGCCCCGACAGCGGGCCCGGGGCGACCTTCCATACGTTCGGCTCGCCGCCCGACTCCGGCTCCTCCACCTGGGCGCCGACCTCGCGCAGCATGTCGACCGTCATCCGGATGTGCGCCATGGACGGCAGGCTGCTGCCGACGTGGCGCACCTCCACGCCCTCCTCGAAGCGCGGCGCCGACAGCAGCAGTGCGCTCACGAACTGAGAGGACGAGGACGCGTCGATCTCGACCCGGCCGCCCTTCAGGGCACCGGCGCCGTGCACCGTCAGCGGCAGGGAACCCCGGCCCTCGTCGTCGATCTCCGCGCCGAGTGCGCGCAGCGCGTCGATCACGCCGTGCAGCGGGCGCTCGTACGACCTCGGGTCGCCGTCGAAGCGCACCGGGCCGTCGGCCAGCACGGCGACCGGGGGGACGAAGCGCATGACCGTGCCCGCGTTGCCCACGTCGACCGTGGCAGGGGCGCGCAGCGCGGCGGGTGTGACGCGCCAGGCCTCGGCGCCGTCGGATCCGGTCTCCTCCTCGATGCCGACGCCGAGGGCGCGCAGGGCGGCGGCCATCAGGAGGGTGTCGCGGGAGCGCAGCGGGCGGCGCAGGACGCCCGGCTCGGTGGCGAGGGCAGCCAGGACGAGGGCGCGGTTGGTGACCGACTTGGAACCGGGCACGTGGACCGTCGCGTCGACGGCTCCGCTCGCGGTCGGGGCGGGCCAGAGGGCGGTGTGCGCGGCATTCTCGGTCATGCCCACACTTTAATCGCTGCGCCCGCGCCCGGATTTTGCCTGTGGATAACTCTCGTACGCCGCCCGGGAAGTCGTATTACCCCTGGTCGGGACCGGTGGTCGGGGCTGGTGGCCGGGGCCGGTGGCCGGGGCCGGTGGCCGGGGCTGGTCTCACAGATCGAGAAGCCACCGTCCGCCGCCGAGCAGCGAGCAGATCGAGACCGCGTGGAACAGGAACAGCCAGAGCCAGGCCGGGACATGCGTGAGCCGCGACAGCTGGTCGGCGTCGGAGTCCGGCGCCCCGCCGTGGCGTCGCTTGCCCTGCAGCTCGAAGGCCGGGCGCACCCCGCCGAGCAGCAGGAACCAGACCACCACATACGCGAACAGCGCCTGCACCTCGGGGGCGGCCAGCCAGGAGACCAGCACGAACGCGCCGCCGGTGACGATCACCGTGAGGGCGCCGTAGGCGTTGCGGATCATCACGAGCAGGGCGAGGAGCAGGGCCGTCGCCAGCCAGAGCAGCAGCGTGATGTGGTGCGCGGCGAGCAGCCAGGCGCCGCCGAGGCCGAGCAGCGGCGGGGCGGTGTAGCCCGCGGCCGCGGTCAGGATCATGCCGATGCCGGTGGGCTTGCCGCGGCTGACGGTCAGGCCCGAGGTGTCGCTGTGCAGCCGGATGCCGTCGAGCTTGCGGCCGGTGAGCAGCGCGATCAGGCCGTGCCCGCCCTCGTGCGCGATGGTGATGGCGTTGCGGCTGAGCCGCCACAGGCCGTGCGGGACGACCGCGGCGAGGGCGACCACCGCCGTGGCGATCACCAGCCACAGGTCCGGGTCCGGCTGAGTGCCGAAGACGCGGTCCCACAGGTCGGCCATGGCCGTGGCTGAGGTGGTGTGCATACGCGGAACAGGCTCCCGTCTCGGTACGACGATCTGGCAGTGTGGCACGTATGTGCGGACGGTATGCATCCAGTCGTGGGCCCGAGGATCTCGCGGACGCCTTCGAGGTCGAGAAGTGGGAGCCGAAGGAGGCGCTCGCCGCGAACTACAACGTGGCCCCGACCGATGAGGTGTACGCGGTCCTCGACCGCCCCCTCAAGGACGCGTCCGACCGCACTCCGGTTCGCCAGCTGCGCACTCTGAAGTGGGGCCTCGTCCCGTCCTGGGCCAAGTCGCCCGAGGGCGGCGCCCGGATGATCAACGCACGCGCGGAGACGGTGCACGAGAAGCCCGCGTACCGCCGGGCGTTCGCCGCCCGCCGCTGCATCCTGCCCGCCGACGGCTACTACGAGTGGGTGACCGGCTCCGTCGAGCGGAACCTGGAGGTCGAGGGCAAGAAGAAGCGCCCCCGTAAGCAGCCCTATTTCGTCACCCCGGCCGACGGCTCGGTCTTCGCGATGGCCGGGCTCTACGAGTTCTGGCGCGACCGCACGCTCCCGGACGACCACCCGCAGGGCTGGTGGGTGACGTGCTCGGTGATCACCACGGAGGCGGAGACCGGCCCCCTGGGCGTCGCCCCCGCAGACGGCCCGCAGTCGCTCTCCGACATCCACCCGCGGATGCCGCTGATGCTGACCCCGGACCGCTGGGACGCCTGGCTCGACCCGAGGCACACCGACGTGGAGGACCTGCGTTCCCTGCTGGCCGCGCCGCCCGAGGGCCTGATGCGCGCGTATCCGGTGTCGACGGCGGTGAGCAACGTACGCAACGACGGGCCCGAGCTGCTGAAGGAGCTGGAGGGGCCGGAGGAGGGCACCCTCTTCTGAGGTGCCGTTCCGGAAACCGGCACACGCGCGGAGCGGAAACCGGCACACGCGCGGAGCGGAAACCGGCACAGGCGCGGAGCGGAAACCGGCACACGCGCGGAGCGGAAACCGGCACACGCGCGGAGCGGAAACCGGCACACGCGCGGAGCGGAAACCGGCACACGCGCGGAGCGGAAGTCCCGCACGCGCGCGGGGCGGCAGGATGGGACCGTGACCAAGAACGAGACCCTTGTCGAAACCCCGGCGGGACCGGCCAGGATCACCTGGCTTCCCGCGAAGAAGGCGCAGCTCGTCCTCGCCGTCAGCCACGGCGCGGGCGGCGGCGTCCAGGCCCGCGACCTGCAGGCGCTCGCCGCCGAACTTCCCGGGCAGGGCGTGACCGTGGCCCTCGTCGAGCAGCCCTGGCGGGTGGCCGGGAAGAAGGTCGCGCCCGCCCCGAAGACCCTGGACACCGGCTGGCGCGCGCTCTGGCCGGTGCTGCAGGAACCCGGCCTGCCTGTGATCGCCGGCGGCCGCAGCGCGGGCGCGCGCGTGGCCTGTCGTACGGCGAAGGAGCTGGGCGCGCACGCCGCGCTCGCCCTGAGCTTCCCGCTGCACCCGCCGGGCAGGCCGGAGAAGTCACGCGCCGACGAACTGCTCGGCAGCGGGGTGCCGACCCTCGTCGTGCAGGGCGGCAACGACCCCTTCGGCAGGCCCGCCGAGTTCCCGGCCGGGGGCTCGTACGAGCTGGTGGAGGTTCCGTACGGCGATCACGGGTTCGCGGTGCCGAAGCGGGCGGAGATCGGGCAGGAGGAGGCCGTCGCGGTGATCACGAGCGCGGTTTCCGCCTGGATCAAGGAACTTCGGGGGTAGCGGGCGGTTTCGTGCGCGGCTTCACACTCACGCGCGGCTTCCTTCGCGGTTTCACGCGCGGCGTCGGGAATGCTGAAGCCCTGACTGCTGTTGTGGCGGACGTCAGCCGAGAACGCAGAGTGTGAGGGAGTCCGCCGCATGGGTTCGATCGCCTGCCCGAGCCGCGCCAGCGCCGCCGACCTGGGAAGGTCCATGCTGGCTGCGGCCAAGACCGCCCCTATTCGGGCGGCGGGCGGACCGGATCGTCGTCTATCCTCCGATTCGAGCGGGGTCGGCCTCGATCCCGTCACGTCGCTTGAGGAGGTGGGTCAGGTCACTGGGACCGACGAGGGCCGTGCGCAGAAGGCGGCGGAGGAGAGCGCTGTCGAGCGCAACGCCCGCTTCGAGCGCGACGCGCTTGAGTTCCTCGACCAGATGTACTCGGCCGCGCTGCGGATGACGCGCAACCCTGCCGACGCCGAGGACCTGGTGCAGGAGACCTACGCGAAGGCGTACGCGTCCTTCCACCAGTTCCGCGAGGGCACCAACCTGAAGGCGTGGCTCTACCGCATCCTCACCAATACGTTCATCAACTCGTACCGCAAGAAGCAGCGCGAACCCCAGCGCAGCGCTGCCGAGGAGATCGAGGACTGGCAGCTGGCACGCGCCGAGTCGCACATGTCGACCGGACTGCGCTCCGCCGAGTCGCAGGCCCTCGACCGGCTGCCCGACTCGGATGTGAAGGACGCCCTGCAAGCGATCCCCGAGGAGTTCCGCATCGCCGTCTATCTGGCCGATGTCGAGGGCTTTGCCTACAAGGAGATCGCGGACATCATGGGAACCCCCATCGGTACGGTGATGTCCCGGCTGCACCGCGGCAGGCGACAGCTGCGCGGCATGCTTGAGGACTACGCGAAGGACCGCGGCCTCGTCCCCGCGGGCGCCGCGACCGGCGCGACGGAGTCGTCGAACGGAACGAAAGGCTCAGGCTCATGAGCTGCGGAGAGCCGCACGAGACGGACTGCTCTGAGGTCCTGGACCATCTCTATGAGTTCCTGGACCACGAGATGCCCGACAGTGACTGCACCAAGTTCGAGACGCACTTCGAGGAGTGCTCGCCGTGCTTGGAGAAGTACGGCCTGGAGCAGGCCGTGAAGAAGCTGGTCAAGAGGTGCTGCGGGCACGACGACGTACCGACCGACCTGCGCGCCAAGGTGATGGGCCGGATCGACCTGATCCGCTCCGGCCAGGCCGTGCCCGAGCACGACCTGACCGCCGCCCCGCCCGAGCCGGAGCAGTCGGCCGCGCAGCGTCGCTCCGCGCCGTCCCCCTCGCCCCAGGAGTCCTGAACTCCGTTCCTGTCCCGCCCCCGGAGTCCTGAACTCCGTTCCTGTCCCGCCCCCGGAGTCCTGAACTCCGTTCCTGTCTCGCCTCAGGAGTCCTGAACTCCGTTTCCGTGACGGAGAGTTGAGGCTCTCCGGGGCGCATCGTGGGCGTCCGTGCGACACCGTCACCCGATGGTGCGAATCCGCGGTCGCATAAGCCGCGGAATCACTCGATCCTCTCTCCCCGCGAGCGCCGCCGTCCTATTCTCCGGAATCTGAACGGCTCGGCGGCGCAGGGGGAGGAGAGCGTGATGCGGTCTGTTCCCCTCTGGGCCGGTGTCTACATCGGCCTCACCGCGACCGGCGCCGCCCTGTGCGCGGCCCCCGCCCTCGCCCCGTCCGCCGGCACCCCCTGGGGCGCGGTCGGCCTGCTCGCCGTGCTGTACGCGGGGTGCGAGCAGATCACCCGCTGCCGGTTCATCGGGCGCCGGGCGCCGCGCAGCATGGCCGGCTTCTTCCCCGTCCTGCTCGCCGGGGTGTTCCTCGTGCCGCCCGCCGCGGCCGCGCTCGTCGCCGTGCCCGGCGCGGCCCTCGCCCGGGTCGAGCTCGGGCCCGCGCCGCCCCGCCGGATCTGGCGCCCCGCGCGGTACGGCCTCGCCTGCTGGGCCGCGGCGAGCGTCCATGTCGCTTTGGGCGGGCGGGAGTTGCTGGCCGCCGGTACGCCCGCCGCACCCGACTTCCCGCTGGCGCTCGCGCCCGCCGCTGCCGCCGCGCTCGTCTTCGCCCTCGTCGTGGCGGCGCTCGACGGCGGCATCCTGGCGACCGCCGAGCGGGTCCCGCTGCGCGCCGCCTGGCGCGGCCTCTTCCCGCGCTCGCTCGCTCCCGTCCTCGTGCACGGCTTCGCCGGGCTGATGATGGCCGTGCTCTGGCGCAGCCCGTACGGGGCGCTGGCCGCGCTGCTCGTGCTGCTGCCGATGTACATCTCCTGCTGGGTGTTCGCCCAGTACCACCGCGAGCGGTCCGCCCACCAGGCCACCATCCGGGCACTGGTGCAGGCCGTCGACATCAAGGACGAGTACACGCGCGGGCACAGCGAGCGCGTCGGCGAGGCCTCCGTCCTCATCGCGCGGGAACTCGGCATGGAGGACGAGCGGGTCGAGGTCCTCCGCTTCGCCGGGATCCTGCACGACGTCGGCAAACTCGGCGTTCCCACCCGGCTGTTGCGCAAGGACGGACCGCTCACCCCCGAGGAGCGCCGCGTCATCGAGCTGCACCCGGAGTACGGGCACGAGATGGTGCGCGGCATCGGCTTCCTCGGCGAGGCCCGTTCGGCGATCCTGCACCACCACGAACGGCTCGACGGCAGCGGCTACCCGTACGGATTGATGGGCAGGCAGATCCCGGAGTTCGCACGGGTGGTGGCCGTCGCCGACGCCTTCGACGCGATGACCTCGACCCGGTCCTACCGGCGCGGGCGGCCCGTCGCCGACGCGCTCACCGAGCTGAAGCGGTGCGCGGGACGGCAGTTCGATCCGCAGATGGTACGGGCCCTCGTCCGCGCCCTCGACCGGCACGGCTGGCGCCCCGCCGTCACCTCCGACGAACCCGAGGCCCAGCAGGCGGCAGCCGCATCCGCAGCCCGAGCCGGCGGGGCCGCCGCACCCGTGGCAACCGCCGACCCCGCACCCGCCGCCGACCCCGCACCCGCCACCGACCCTGCCGCCGTACCCGTGCCCCACCCGCGCTCCACCCGGACTCCGCTCGCCGGGGACCTCCCGAGATGACCCGCAAGCCGACACCCCGCAACCCGCCCCCGCGCAACCTCGCGCCCCATAACCCCGCCCCCCGCAACTCCGCGCCTCCCCGCAACTCCGCGCCGCCCCGCAACCCCACCCCCCGCAAACCCCCCGCCCGCCACCCCCGCGTCCCGCTCCCCGTGCGGGCCGTGCACGTCGGGGCCGGGCTGCTCGCCGCCGGTGCGCTGGCGCACGTGCTGTGGTCCGGGCTTGCCGAGCGCGGTGTGGCCCTCGCCTTCGGCGCGCTCGTCGTCGTCGGCGAGCTGGCCCGCAGGGGCGACGGCGGCCAGGAGGAGCCCCAGGAGCGCGAGCCCGCACCGCTCGGCGCCGCCGGGGCGCTCGCGTACGCCCTGCTCGGCGAGAACGCCGGGCAGCCCACGTACCACGGCGTGCTGCAGGTGGTCGCCGTGACCGCGGCGGCATTCCTGGTCGGAGCCGTGCCGCAGCTCGCGCGCGGGCGGGCGCCCACGCCCGACCACATGGCGCGCCGCGTCCTGACCGTCGCCTTCGCCTCGGTCTGCTTCCAACCCCTGTACAACTCGGGCAAGTTCGCCGAGCTGATCGGCCACGGCCCGTACTACGCGCTGTGGCTGGTCGTGCTCGTCGCGCTCACCGGACTGTGCGACGCCGTGCTCGCCGCCGCCCTCGTGCGTGCCCGCACCCAGTGGCCGTACGGGCCGCTGCTCCGCGACGAACTGCGGGCCAAGCGCGGCATCGGCTCGGCGGTCGGGGCGAGCGGCGCGGTGATGGCGCTCGCGGTGGCCGTGGCCGGGCTGTGGGCGCTGCCGCTGTTCAGCCTGCCGCTGCTGCTCACCCAGCTCTCCTTCAGCCGGTACGCGGCCGTGCGCACGACCTACCGCCAGACCATCACGTCCCTGGCGCGCGCCACCGAGATCGCCGGGTACACCCCGCAGGGCCACGCCCGCCGCGTCGCCGCCCTCAGCCGCGCCGTCGGCCGTGACCTGGGCCTCTCCGGGGCCGACCTGGTGGTCCTGGAGTACGCGGCGCTGATGCACGACATCGGGCAGCTCTCCCTGGTCGACCCCGTGCGGCACGGCGCCACCGCCGACCTGCCCGCCGTGGAGCAGCGCCGGATCGCCCTGCTCGGCGGGGCCGTCGTACGCCAGACCGGGGTGCCGTCCGACGTCGCGGTGGTGGTCGAGCGGCAGGCCGATCCGTACCGTGACCAGCCGCTCACCGCGCGGATCGTGCGGGCGGCGAACGCATACGACGAGATGGCGCGGGGAGAAGGGCCGGGAGGGCCGCTCGCCGCCCTGGAGCGACTGCGCCTCGCCACCGGCCGCGACTACCAGCCGGAGGTCGTCGAGTCCCTCGCCAGAGTCCTCTCCCGGGGCGCCGTGGCCCCGGCCGGCGGATGAGCCCCCGGCCGGCGGATGAGCCGCCCAGTCCCGGTGCCGAGCCGTGCGGGCAGGGCCGGATCGGCGGCCCCGGGCAGGGATTGCCCGGCCCCGCACGGGTAACCCATGGGTAATGAGCGGGCGTCCGACCGGGCATGGTTGGATGCGAAGTGCAGGGTGTCCGGGGGCAAAGGCCCGAGGCTGCACTGAGAGTGGAACGACCTGGGCAGGCGGGAATCGTGAGGATCTTCGGCAAGGGACGGCACCGGCCCTCCGCCTCCTGGCGGCAGGCCACCGACCGGGCGTTCACGCTCATCGGCGACGGCCGGTACGAGGACGCGGGAGCGCTCCTGACCCGCGCCGCCGACCTCGAACCCTGGCTGTCCGAGTCCTGGTTCAACCTCGCCCTGCTGCACAAGTTCCGGCACGACTGGGAGCAGGCGCGCGCCGCGGGCCTGCGGGCCGTCGCGCTGCTCGACCGCGAGGCGGGCGCCCCGGACTGGTGGAACGTCGGAATCGCCGCGACCGCCCTGCAGGACTGGCCCCTTGCCCGCCGCGCCTGGCAGGCGTACGGGCTGAAGGTCCCCGGCGGTGCCGTCGGCGGTGAGCCCCCGCTCGGCATGGAGCTCGGCAGCGCGGCCGTGCGGCTCTCCCCGGAGGGCGAGGCCGAAGTGGTGTGGGGCCGGCGGCTCGACCCGGCCCGGATCGAGGTGCTGTCCATCCCGCTGCCGTCGTCGGGCCGGCGCTGGGGCGAGGTCGTGCTGCACGACGGCGTCCCGCACGGCGAGCGGACCACCGGCGCCGGGCCGTCGTACCCGGTCTTCGACGAGATCGAGCTGTGGGCGCCCTCCCCGGTGCCGACCTGGGTGGTCCTCCTCGAAGCCGCGTCGGAGGCCGACCGGGACGCGCTGGAGCGGCTGGCGGCGGACGCCGGTTTCGCCGCCGAGGACTGGTCGTCCTCGGTGCGCCTGCTGTGCCGGATGTGCTCGGAGAGCCGGATGCCCAGCGACGAGGGCGACGGCGAGCACCTGGACCCGCACGACCACAGTGAGCCCGGCCACCCCGGCCCGCTCGGCCACCGCAGCCCCGGCGCGCTCTGGGTCCCGGAGCGGGAGTGCGGCATCGCGGCGCCCGCGGGCCTGGTGCGCGGACTGCTCGACGGCTGGGTGGCGGACAGCCCGGACTCCCGCGACTGGCGGGACCTCGAAGAAGTCTGCTGACCGGAAGTCTGCTGACCGGAAGTCTGCTGACCCGGGACACCCTTCCGGCAGGCCCCCGTAGGCTGTACTTCCACACTTGGCTTGTCGAGGAAGGCGTACGTCGGACATGGCGCAGCAGGACACCGATCAGCAGACCGCGGCGGAGGCGGGCGTGCTCCCGGTCGACGACGAGGGCTTCGTCATCGACACCGAGGACGCCGAGGCGCGCGAGGCGGCCTACCGCGGGCGCGGCACGTCCCGGCCGATCACCGTCGTCGGCAACCCGGTCCTGCACAAGGAGTGCAAGGACGTCACGGAGTTCGACGCAGAGCTGGGGCAGCTGGTGGACGACATGTTCGCCAGCCAGCGCACCGCCGAGGGCGTCGGCCTGGCCGCGAACCAGATCGGCGTCGACAAGAAGGTCTTCGTCTATGACTGCCCCGACGACGAGGGCAAGCGGCACGTCGGCGTGATCTGCAACCCCGTACTCCAGGAGCTGCCAGCCGAGCAGCGCCGCCTCGACGACGGCAACGAGGGCTGCCTCTCGGTGCCCACCGCCTACGCCGAGCTGGCCCGCCCCGACTACGCGGTGGTGACCGGCCAGGACGAGCAGGGCAACGCGATCACCGTGCGCGGCACCGGCTTCTTCGCCCGCTGCCTGCAGCACGAGACGGACCACCTGTACGGGTACCTGTACATCGACCGCCTCTCCAAGCGCGAGCGCAAGGACGCCCTGCGCCAGATGGAGGAGGGCACGCCGCGCTACGAGGTCGTGCCCAACGGCTGAGCGTCACAAGGCGGTTCAGGGGCCGGTCACGCCACGCGGGCCGGCCCCTGAAACGTACGCCGGTACGCGTGCGGCGTGGTGCCGAGGGTGCGCAGGAAGTGGTGGCGCAGCGCGGCCGCGGTGCCGAAGCCGACGCGGCCCGCGATCGCGTCGACCGTCTCGTCGGTGGACTCAAGCAACTCCTGCGCCCGCAGCACGCGTTGGCGCAGCAGCCAGCGGTACGGGGTGGTGCCGGTCTCCTGCAGGAAGCGGCGGGCGAACGTGCGCGGCGACATATGGGCGCGGTGTGCCAGCTGCTCGACCGTGACGTCCTCGTCGAGGTGCCGCTCCAGCCAGACCAGGACCTCGCCGACGGTGTCGCAGGGCGTGGCGGGCAACGGCCGCTTCACGTACTGCGCCTGGCCGCCGTCGCGGTGCGGCGGTACGACCATGCGGCGGGCGATGGCGTTGGCGACCTCGGTGCCGTGCTCCTTGCGGACGAGGTGCAGGCAGGCGTCGATGCCCGCGGCGGTGCCGGCCGAGGTGATCACCGGGTCCTCGTCGACGTACAGGACGTCGGGCTCGACGCGGGCGCGCGGGAAGCGGACGGCGAGCTCCCGCGCGTACCGCCAGTGGACCGCGCAGCGGCGGCCGTCCAGGAGGCCCGCCTCGCCGAGCAGGAACACCCCGGAGCAGACGGACAGCACGCGGGCGCCGCGGTCCACCGCGCGGCGCAGGGCGTCGAGCAGCTCCGGCGGGTACGGACGGCCCGGGGTCTGGGCCCGGACCGCGGGGACGGCGATGAGGTCGGCCTCCTCCAGGCGGTCCAGGCCGTGCGGCGTGGAGATGGTGAAGCCCGCGTGGGTGGACAGGACCGGGCCCTCGGCGGAGACCACCGCGAAGTCGTGCACGGGCAGGCCCTCGTCGCTGCGGTCCAGGCCGAACACCTCGCTGACCACGCCGAGTTCGAAGGGGTGCACCTGGTCCAGGACCACGGCGGCCACGTTCTTCAGCATGGCTGTCAGTGTGCCGCATGGTTGGCAGGATGTCGATGGCTCATGTCAGTCCTGCCACTGCCGTCGGGGTGCCGCGGGCGCGAGAGTAAGGGGCATGGAAAACACACACACCTTTCTCAACACCCTCGGCGTCCTCGCGGTCTTCGCCCTCCTGGCCCTGCCCTCGCTCGTCGGCCACCTCCACGACCGGCGCGTGGACCGGCAGTTGAGGGCCGCCGAGCGGGGCGGGCGGCCGCAGCTTCGTACGGCTCAGGCTCAGAACTCGTCGTCGAACGACACCGAGCCCTCCACCGCCACCTGGTACGCGGACGGCCTGCGCTCGAAGAAGTTGGTCAGCTCCTGAACGCCCTGCAGCTCCATGAACGAGAAGGGGTTCTCGGAGCCGTAGACCGGGGCGAAGCCGAGGCGGGTGAGGCGCTGGTCGGCGACGCACTCCAGGTACTGCCGCATCGACTCGGTGTTCATGCCCGGCAGTCCGTCGCCGCACAGGTCCCGCGCGAACTGCAGCTCGGCCTCGACGGCCTCCCGCAGCATGTCGGTGACCTGGGCCTCAAGGCGGTCGTCGAAGAGCTCGGGCTCCTCCTTGCGGACGGTGTCCACGACCTCGAACGCGAAGTTCATGTGCATCGTCTCGTCCCGGAACACCCAGTTGGTGCCGGTGGCCAGGCCGTGCAGCAGTCCGCGGGAGCGGAACCAGTACACGTACGCGAAGGCGCCGTAGAAGAACAGGCCCTCGATGCAGGCCGCGAAGCAGATCAGGTTGAGCAGGAAGCGGCGCCGGTCGGCCCGCGTCTCCAGGCGGTCGATCTCCTCGACGGAGGCCATCCACTTGAAGCAGAACTCGGCCTTCTCGCGGATCGACGGGATGTTCTCGACGGCCGCGAACGCGGCGGCGCGGTCGTCCGGGTCCGGAAGATACGTGTCGAGCAGCGTCAGATAGAACTGGACGTGCACGGCCTCCTCGAAGAGCTGGCGGGAGAGATACAGCCGCGCCTCGGGTGAGTTGATGTGCTGGTAGAGCGTGAGCACCAGGTTGTTCGCGACGATCGAGTCACCGGTCGCGAAGAACGCGACGAGCCGGCCGATCAGGTGCTGCTCGCCCGGCGACAGCTTCGCGAGGTCGGCGACGTCCGAGTGGAGGTCGACCTCCTCGACGGTCCAGGTGTTCTTGATCGCGTCCCGGTAGCGCTCGTAGAAGTCCGGGTAGCGCATGGGGCGCAGGGTCAGCTCGAAGCCCGGGTCGAGCAGGTTCTTTTCCGAAGCTGGGGTACTCATTACTGGCAGGCCTCGCAGGACTCGGGGTTTTCCAGGGAGCAGGCGACGGCGTCGGGCTCGGCCATCTGGACCGGCACCCGGGCCGCCGCCCGTGCGATCCGCGTCGCGGGGCGGGAGCGCAGGTAGTACGTGGTTTTCAGGCCCGACTTCCAGGCGTACGCGTACATCGAGGAGAGCTTGCCGATGGTCGGGGTCTCCAGGAACAGGTTCAGGGACTGCGCCTGGTCGAGGAACGGGGTGCGGGCGGCGGCCATGTCGATGAGGCCGCGCTGCGGGATCTCCCAGGCCGTGCGGTACAGGTTCCGCACCTCCTCGGGCAGCCGGCCGAAGCCCTGCACCGAGCCGTTGGACTCGCGCAGTGCCTCCCTGGTCTGCGCGTCCCAGGCGCCGAGCCGCTTCAGCTCCTCCACCAGGTAGGCGTTGACCTGCAGGAACTCTCCGCTGAGGGTTTCCCGCTTGAACAGGTTGGACACCTGCGGCTCGATGCACTCGTACACGCCCGCGATGGACGCGATCGTCGCGGTCGGGGCGATGGCCAGAAGCAGCGAGTTGCGCAGGCCGGTGACGGAGATCCGCGCGCGCAGCGCCTCCCACCGCTCGGGCCACGCCAGGTCGACGTCGTAGTGGTCCGGATGAAGCACACCACGCGCGGTGCGCGTTTTCGCCCAGGCGGGCAACGGGCCGCTGCGCTCGGCGAGTTCGGCGGACGCCTCGTACGCGGCGAGCATGACGCGCTCGGCGATCCGGGTGGAGAGCGCCCGCGCCTCGGCCGAGTCGAAGGGCAGCCGCAGCTTGAAGAACACGTCCTGCAGCCCCATCGCGCCCAGGCCCACCGGGCGCCAGCGCGCATTGGACCGGCCGGCCTGCTCGGTCGGGTAGAAGTTGATGTCGACGACACGGTCGAGGAACGTCACGGCGGTACGAACCGTCTCGTCCAGGCGCTCCCAGTCGATGCCGCCCTCGGCCACGAAGGACCCCAGGTTGACCGACCCCAGGTTGCACACCGCCGTCTCCCCGTCGTCCGTGACCTCCAGGATCTCGGTGCACAGGTTGGAGGAGTGCACGGTGTGGCCGGGTTCGGCGGTCTGGTTGGCGGTGCGGTTGGCGGCGTCCTTGAACGTCATCCAGCCGTTGCCGGTCTGCGCGAGGGTGCGCATCATCCGGCCGTACAGCTCCCGCGCGGGGAGCGTTTTACGGGCGGTCCCCGCGGCCTCGGCCCTGCGGTACGCGGCGTCGAACTCCGCGCCCCACAGGTCGACGAGCTCCGGCACGTCCGCGGGCGAGAACAGCGACCAGTCGGCGTCGGCGGCGACCCGGCGCATGAACTCGTCGGGGATCCAGTGCGCGAGGTTGAGGTTGTGCGTACGGCGGGCGTCCTCGCCGGTGTTGTCCCGCAGCTCCAGGAACTCCTCGATGTCCGAGTGCCAGGTCTCCAGGTAGACCGCGGCCGCGCCCTTGCGCCGCCCGCCCTGGTTGACGGCGGCCACGGAGGCGTCGAGCGTCTTGAGGAACGGCACGATGCCGTTGGAGTGCCCGTTGGTCCCGCGGATCAGCGAGCCCCGGCTGCGGACCCGGGAGTACGAGAGGCCGATGCCGCCGGCGTGCTTGGAGAGGCGGGCGACCTGGTGGTAGCGGTCGTAGATGGAGTCCAGCTCGTCCAGCGGGGAGTCGAGCAGGTAGCAGGACGACATCTGCGGGTGCCGCGTACCGGAGTTGAAGAGCGTCGGCGAGGATGGCAGGTAGTCGAGGCGGCTCATCAGGCCGTACAGGGCGGCGACTTCGTCGACGGCGCGGGGCGAGTCGTCCTCGGCGAGGCCGGCCGCGACGCGCAGCAGGAAGTGCTGCGGGGTCTCGACGACCTTGCGGGTGATCGGGTGCCGGAGCAGGTAGCGGCTGTGCAGGGTGCGCAGGCCGAAGTAGCCGAAGCGGTCGTCGGCGGCGGGGTCGATCAGGGCGTCGAGGCGCGCGGCGTGCGCCCGTACGAACTCCGCCGTGCGGTCGGCGATCAGGCCCTCGCGGTGGCCGGTCCCGACGGACTCGGTGAAGCGGGTGACGCCCTGCGAGGCGGCCTCGTCGGCGATGGCGCGGGTGAGCAGGCGGGCGGCGAGCCGGGAGTAGGAGGGGTCCTCGGAGATCAGGCCGGCGGCGGCGTCCGTGGCGAGGTCGCGCAGCTCCGCCGCGTCCGACCCGGCGTGCCGGCCGCGGAGCGCGGCGGCGGCGACCCGTCCGGGGTCGGTGTCGGGCAGGTCGGCGGTCAGCTCGGTCAGGGTCCGCAGCAGCGATACCGAGGGGCGATCCGCAGGATCTCCGTTGAGGGTGGTGGCGGGAGACGGGCGGGCGGTACCCGGGGCGTCTTCGGTTGCCCGGCCTGCTTCGGCCTGGGCTGAGACCGGATCGGCTGGCGCGATGGTCACGGTGGGGCTCTCCCTCGCTCGGCGCGGGGCCTTGGGCGGGCGGGAGTGGGCGCACGGCACCGCGGGACGGCACACCGTGTCGCGTCCACCGGCCCATTCCGCGAGGCCCGGACGACATGAGCACCCGGACCGGACGGCACGGGTGCGCCGTCGGCAGGTCCTCGGACTTGACGGGTACGCGAAAGCGCACCGGTACACCGTTGCGGGACAGTTCCGGATTCGCACCGGATTCCCCTGCGGCGACAGCGAGGACGAGCATACATGTGGTGGGTGATGCTTGCGGCTGCCCCCATATGTTGTGTCGTACGACGGAGTCTTGGGTCGTACGACGGAGTCTCGGGTCGTGCGACGGAGCCTCGGGTCGTGCGACGGAGTCTCGGGTCGTACGCGCATACGGCGACGGGCCGCCGGATCGCTCCGACGGCCCGTCGTCGTACGGGAGTTACAGGAGTTACAGGAGTTGCAGGAGTTACAGGAGTTACAGGAGTTACAGGAGTTACAGGAGTTACAGGAGTTACAGGAGTTACGGGGGACTTCAGGCGGGGCTCAGTGCGAGGAGCCCGCCGTGGCCGGCGGCAGGTCGGCCTTGACGCCCGGGTCGCCCGCGTCCGCCGTGTAGTCGCCCGGCTGGGTCTGGTCGACGCCGTCGGGGGCCTTGGCCGCCCGCAGGACGAAGGTCAGGACCACGGTGACCGCGACGTTCAGGACGAACGCGGTGAGGCCGATGTAGCCGATCTCGCCGATGCCGGGGATCTCCGCGGAGGACCCGCCGAAGTGCTTCTGCGTCGGCGAGGCCACCCCGTACGCCGCGGCCGTGCCGTACACCATGCCGACCGCCCAGCCGCCGAGCAGCGCCCAGCGGTGGAACCAGCGGGTGAACAGGCCGCCGACGAGGGACGGGAAGGTCTGCAGGATCCAGATGCCGCCGAGCAGCTGGAAGTTGATCGCGACCGTCTTGTCCATGCCGAGGACGAAGACCAGTGCGCCCACCTTCACCAGGAGCGACACCAGCTTGGAGACCTTGGTCTCCTGTGCCGGGGTGGCGTCCGGCCTGATGAAGTCCTTGTAGATGTTGCGGGTGAACAGGTTCGCGGCGGCGATCGACATGATCGCGGCCGGGACCAGGGCGCCGATGCCGATCGCCGCGAAGGCGATGCCGGCGAACCAGTCCGGGAACATGTTCTCGAACAGCTGCGGGATCGCCAGCTGCCCGTTCTCCACCTTGACCCCGGCCGCGATCGCCATGAAGCCGAGCAGCGCGAGGAAGCCCAGCATCAGCGAGTACAGCGGCAGGATCGTGGTGTTGCGGCGGATCACGTCACGGCTGCGCGAGGACAGCGTCGCGGTGATCGAGTGCGGGTACATGAACAGCGCGAGCGCCGAGCCGAGCGCAAGGGTGGCGTACCCCCAGTGCCCGCCGTCGCCCGGCACCAGGCCGCCCTTGCCCTGCTCGGTGAACTTGTCACTCGCCGAGGAGAAGATGTCGGCGAAGCCGCCCAGCTTGATCGGGATGTAGATGATGGCCACGGCGATCACGATGTAGATCAGCGTGTCCTTGACGAACGCGATCAGCGCGGGCGCGCGCAGCCCCGACGAGTACGTGTACGCGGCGAGCACGCCGAAGGCGATCAGCAGCGGCAGGTCCTTGATGAACCAGTTGGTGTTCTCGCCGCCGCCGACGCCCATCACGTCCAGCACGGCCTGGATGCCGACCAGCTGGAGCGCGATGTACGGCATGGTGGCCAGGATGCCGGTGACGGCCACCGCAAGGGACAGCCCCTTCGAGCCGAACCGGCCGCGCACGAAGTCCGAGGTCGTCACGTACCCGTGCTTGTGGGAGACCGACCAGAGGCGCGGCAGGAACGTGAAGATCAGCGGGTAGACCAGGATGGTGTACGGCACCGCGAAGAAGCCGGCCGCGCCCGCCGCGTAGATCGCCGCCGGGACGGCCACGAAGGTGTACGCGGTGTACAGGTCGCCGCCGAGCAGGAACCAGGTGACCCAGGTGCCGAACGAGCGGCCGCCGAGGCCCCATTCGTCGAGGCTGTTCTCGTTCTCGGCCTTGCGCCAGCGGGCCGCCATGAAGCCCATGGCGGTGACCAGGACGAAGAAGAGGATGAAGACGGCGAGTGCGACGCCGTTCACGCCGTCGTTCACTTGGCCCCGCCTTCCCGGCGCGCGCGCTGGTCACGCTGCCAGAGCCGGTACGCGAGGACCGTGAGCGCGGTCGAGATGAGCACCCACGCCATCTGGTACCAGTAGAAGAACGGCAGCCCGATGAAGGCCGGGTCCGTCTTCGCGTAGGAACCGACCCACAGCATGGCGATGAACGGTGCGACGAGACAGAGGCCGATGACGACGCGCACCGGCGTCACCACCGGTGGTCTGTTCTCTTCTGAAGCTTGTGACATGCGGCGGGCTCCGTC
Source organism: Streptomyces solicavernae (assembly GCF_029968095.1). Classification (GTDB taxonomy): domain Bacteria; phylum Actinomycetota; class Actinomycetes; order Streptomycetales; family Streptomycetaceae; genus Streptomyces; species Streptomyces solicavernae. The sequence continues at coordinate 26,812 of NZ_JASCIR010000004.1, forward strand.
CCCCTCGCTGGTGACCTCGTGCGGTGCGCACGAAATCTAGGTGACGGTGTCAAGACAGCGGAAGACCTCGTCCGCATATCGGTCCCCAACCGCAATCTCGCCGCCGCGCGTGTGCGGATTTCGCCGGAATGGCGCAGGTATCGCGGCGGCGACTTCCGGCCGTTGTGGCGACCGCCGCTACTTCTGCGGCCGTTGCAGCCGCGCCACGAACTTGTACCGGTCCCCGCGGTACACCGACCGCACCCACTCCACCGGCCGCCCCGAGGCGTCGAGGGAGTGCCGGGACAGCATCAGCATCGGCAGGCCCACGTCGGTGCCGAGCAGCGCGGCCTCGGTCGGGGTGGCGAGCGAGGTCTCGATGGTCTCCTCGGCCTCGGCGAGGTGGACGTCGTAGACCTCGTCGAGCGCGGTGTACAGCGAGGTGTACTTGGCGAGCGAACGGCGCAGCGCGGGAAAGCGCTTGGCGGACAGGTGCGTGGTCTCGATCGCCATCGGCTCGCCGTTCGCGAGGCGCAGCCGCTGGATGCGCAGGACCCGGCCGCCGGCCGCGATGCCGAGCAGCCCGGCGAGCCGGTCGTCGGCCGTGACGTACCCGATGTCCAGGAGCTGCGAGGCGGGTTCGAGCCCCTGCGCCTTCATGTCCTCCGTGTACGACGTGAGTTGGAGCGACTGGGACACCTTCGGTTTGGCGACGAACGTGCCCTTGCCCTGGATCCGCTCAAGCCGCCCCTCGACGACGAGCTCCTGCAGCGCCTGCCGCACGGTGGTCCGCGAGGTGTCGAACTCGGCGGCGAGGGTGCGCTCGGGCGGTACGGGCGTGCCGGGCGGCAGCGTTTCCGTCATGTCGAGCAAGTGCTTCTTGAGGCGGTAGTACTTGGGCACACGCGCGGTGCGTGCCGGGCCCTGCGGCTCGGCCGCCGCGGTCCCCGCCGTGCTCTGGGTGCTGTCCGCCTCGGTGGTCATCTCTCGCCCGCCCGTCTCCCGGCCGCCGCTGTTCGAAGACGCCTTCCGCGCGGCGCCCTGCTGCGGCTCCTGTGCTGCTGCCGTCACCGGCTCCTCCGTCTGTCGCGGCTCACATCGTGGCACGCCCCGGCCGGGACCGGTCGCGCTCCCTCAGGTGTCGGTCGGGTAACGGGATGGGGGACCCGTCTGATGACCCTTGACACCCCTAAAGGTCTAGGCCAAGCTCCCCGTGCTGGTCTACACCATTAAAGACCAGGTCCCAGTCCCACGAACAGTGCACTGCCACATGTCGCCGAAGTGGGTGGGGGGTTGCTGGCATCCCTGAGGAGGGTGACGTGAAGCGCAAGCTCATAGCCGCGATCGGTGCAGCGGGCCTGGTGGTGTCGGTCGCTGCCTGCGGCTCGGACGACGGCAAGGACGCGGGGGCGGACGGCTTCAAGGGTCAGACGCTGACCCTGTGGGCCATGGACGGTTCGACCCCGGACGGCTGGACGAAGGACGTCAAGGCCGCCTTCGAGAAGAAGACCGGCGCCAAGCTGAAGATCGAGATCCAGCAGTGGAACGGCATCCAGCAGAAGCTGACCACCGCACTCTCCGAGGAGAGCCCGCCGGACGTCTTCGAGATCGGCAACACCCAGACCCCGGCGTACGCGCAGACCGGCGGCCTCGCCGAACTCGACGACCTGAAGAAGTCCATCGGCGCCGACTGGACCGAGAGCCTCAACAAAGCGTCCGTCTTCGACGGCAAGCAGTACGCGGCCCCCTGGTTCGCCGCCAACCGCGTGGTCGTCTACAACAAGAAGGTCTTCAAGGAAGCCGGCGTCACCGAGATCCCGAAGACCCGCGCCGAACTCTTCAAGGCCTTCGACAGGATCGAGGCCGAGACCGACGCCGAGCCCATCTACATGCCCGGCCAGAACTGGTACTTCTTCGACGGCCTCACCATCGGCACCGGCGCCGACCTGGTGAAGAAGAAGGGCGACAAGTGGGTGTCCAACCTCGCGGACCCGAAGGTCGGCGAGGCCATGGAGATCTACCAGAAGTACGCCTCGTACTCCACCGCCCCCAAGGACAAGGACGAGGCCACCCCGCAGCAGGCCGAGGTCTTCGCCAAGGGCAAGACCGGCGCGTTCATCGGCATGGGCTGGGAGGCCGCCACCGCGATCAAGGCCAACCCGGAGATCGAGAAGCACATCGGCTACTTCACGATCCCCGGCGAGACCGCCGACAAGCCCGAGGGAGTCTTCCTCGGCGGCTCCAACCTCGCCGTCGCCGCGGGCAGCGAGCAGCAGGAACTCGCCAAGGAATTCCTGAAGATCGCGCTCTCCGACAAGTTCGAGGGCCAGCTGTCCAAGGAACTCGGCGTCATCCCCAACAAGGAGTCGCTGCAGCACAACCTGAAGGGCCAGCCCGCCGGCGAGGCCGCCGCGGCCGCCGTCGCCTCCGGCGGCACCACCCCGCTGATCCCCGAGTGGGCCGCCGTGGAGAACCCGCCGAACCCCATCAAGACGTACATGACCGCCGTCCTGAACGGTAAGTCGCACGCCGCGGCCGCCAAGCAGGTCGAGGGCGAGTTCAACAAGCGCCTGGCGCAGAAGCAGTGACCACGCGCCGGGGGCGGCACCCGGCCTCCCCGCCCCCGCCCCCGGCGCGTACCGCCTGCTCTGAACCCTCTCGTACGAAAGTGATGGCGAGCATGACCGTGCAGAGCGCACGCGCCCGCACCACCGCACTCGCGCCCTATCTGCTGCTGCTTCCCGCCCTCGCGGCGACCCTGCTGCTGCTCGGCTGGCCGCTGGTCAAGAACGGGCTCCTGTCGTTCCAGAACCTCAACATGAGGCAGCTGATCCAGCACCTCACGGAGTGGAACGGCCTCGACAACTACGCCGAGGTGCTGAGCAGTCCGGACTTCTGGCGGGTCACCGTCAGATCCGTCCTGTTCACCGGCGCCAACGTCGTACTGATCATGATCCTCGGCACCCTCGTCGGCCTGCTCCTCGCACGGCTCGGCAAGCGGATGCGGCTCACCCTGCTGATCGGGCTGGTCCTCGCCTGGGCGATGCCGCCGATCGCGGCCGTCACCGTCTACAAGTGGCTCTTCGCCCAGCGCTTCGGCGTCGTCAACTGGGTGCTCGACCGGCTCGGCTTCCACTCGATGGCCGACCACAACTGGCTCGCCACCCAGTTCTCCACCTTCGCCGTGGTCACCCTGCTCATCGTCTGGCAGTCCATCCCGTTCGTGGCGATCAACCTGTACGCCGCCACGACCACCATCCCCAAGGAGCTCTACGAGGCCGCCGCGCTGGACGGCGCCGGTGCCTGGAAGAGCTTCACCTCGGTCACCGTGCCGTTCCTGCGGCCCTTCCTCTACGCCACCACGTTCCTGGAGATCATCTGGGTCTTCAAGGCGTTCACGCAGGTCTTCGCGATCAACGAGGGCGGCCCGAACCGGCTCACCGAGATCCTGCCCGTGTACGCGTACATCGAGGGCTTCGGCAACCAGCACTTCGGCATGGGCTCCGCGATCGCGCTGCTCACCATCGTGATCCTGCTCGCCCTGACCGCGTACTACCTGCGCATCGTGCTCAAGCAAGAGGAGGACGAGCTGTGAGCCGCCCCCGAGCCGCGTCTTCGGTGCTCCGCCGCGTCTGGCCCAACGCCCTGGCCACCGTGCTGACCCTCGTCTTCGTCTTCCCCGTCTACTGGATGTTCGCCACGGCCTTCAAACCGACCGGCGACATCATCAGCGAGGACCCCGTCTGGTTCCCCGTCGACTTCACCTTCGAGCACTTCCGCACCGCCGTCACCGCCGACAACTTCTGGACGCTGGTACGGAATTCGGTGACCGTCACGGTCCTAGCGGTGCTGTTCTCCCTGGTCATCGGGTTGCTCGCGTCGTTCGCGCTGGCCCGGATGCGGTTCCGGGGGCGGCGCGGCTTCATCGTCGCGTTCATGCTCGCGCAGATGGCGCCCTGGGAAGTCATGGTCATCGCGATCTACCTGATCGTCCGCGACGCCGACATGCTCAACAGCCTGATCCCGCTCACCGTGTTCTACATGATGATGGTGCTGCCCTTCACGCTGCTCACCCTGCGCGGCTTCGTCGGGGCCATACCGAAGGACCTGGAGGAATCCGCGATGGTCGACGGGTGCAGCCGGCCGCAGGCCTTCGTCAAGGTGATCCTGCCGCTGCTCGCGCCCGGCCTGATGTCGACCTCCCTGTTCGGCTTCATCACCGCCTGGAACGAGTTCCCGATGGTGCTGATCCTCAACAAGCAGGCCGAGGCGCAGACCCTGCCGCTGTGGATCTCCAAGTTCCAGACCGTCTTCGGCGACGACTGGGGCGCCACCATGGCCGCCTCCTCGCTCTTCGCCATCCCGATCCTGCTCCTCTTCCTCTTCCTGCAGCGCAAGGCCGTCAGCGGCCTCACCGCAGGCGCCGTGAAGGGATAAACCCGCCGTATGACGACACTCCGCACCCGTGCCACGGACACCCTCACCCGGGACGCGCTGACCGTTCTGCAGCCCGGCTTCGTCGGCACCAGCGCACCGGACTGGCTGCTCCGCCGCATCGGCGAGGGCCTGCACTCGGTCGGCCTGTTCGGCCGCAACATCGCATCGCCCGAGCAACTGGCCGCGCTCACCGCCCAGTTGCGGGCCGAGCGGGACGACGTCCTGGTCGCCATCGACGAGGAGGGCGGCGACGTCACCCGCCTGGAGGTCCGCACCGGCTCCTCCTTCCCCGGCAACCACGCCCTCGGCGCGGTGGACGACGCGGCCCTGACCCGCGACGTCGCCGCCGAACTCGCCCGCCGCCTCGCCGCCTGCGGGGTCAACCTCAACTGGGCCCCGTCGGCCGACGTCAACTCCAACCCCGACAACCCGGTCATCGGCGTACGGTCCTTCGGCGCCGACCCGGCCCTCGTCGCCCGGCACACCGCCGCGTACGTCGAGGGCCTGCAGTCCACCGGGGTCGCGGCCTGCACCAAGCACTTCCCGGGCCACGGCGACACGGCCGTCGACTCGCACCATTCCCTGCCGCGTATCGACGCCTCCCTGGAGGTGCTGCGGGAACGGGAGCTGGCGCCCTTCCGCGCGGCGATCGCCGCCGGCACGAAAGCCGTGATGAGCGCGCACATCCTGCTCCCGGCCCTCGACCCTGACCACCCGGCCACCCTCTCCCGCCGCATCCTCACCGGCCTGCTCCGCGAGGAGCTGAACTTCGACGGCCTGATCGTCACCGACGGCATGGAGATGCAGGCCATCTCCGCCACCTACGGCATCGCACGCGGCAGCGTCCTCGCCGTCGCCGCGGGCGCCGACGCGATCTGCGTGGGCGGCGGCCTCGCCGACGAGCAGACGGTCCTGCGCCTGCGCGACGCCCTCGTCACGGCCGTACGCGACGGCGAACTCCCCGAGGAACGCCTCGCCGACGCGGCCGCGCGGGTGCGCGCGCTGGGGGAGTGGTCCGCGTCTGCCGTACGCGTCGAGAGCGGAACCGGCCGCGACATCGGCCGGACGGCGGCCCGCCGCGCCCTCGCGATCACCGTCAACGGCGAGCACCCACGGCTGACTTCACCCGCGTACGTGGCCGCGCTGACGCCGATGGCCAACATCGCGGTGGGCGACGAGACCCCCTGGGGCGTCGCCGCCGAGCTGGCCCGTCTGCTCCCCGGCACGGAGACCGGCAGCTACACGGCGGAATCGGACCCGCGCCAGATCCTCGCGGCGGCCGGCGACCGCCGCATCGTCGCCGTCGTCCGCGACGCCCACCGCCACGGCTGGATGTCCGAGGCCCTGGACACGCTCCTCGCCTCCCGCCCGGACACGGTGATCGTCGAAATGGGCGTCCCCCAGTCCCCACCCCGCGGCGCGATCCATCTCGCGACGTACGGCGCGGCAAGGGTGTGCGGGGCGGCGGCGGCGGAGGCGTTGGTGGGGGAGGTGTTGGTGGGGGAGGCGTAATACCGCTCGGGGCTGAAAAGAAAGGCGCCGGGCCCAACGGACCCGGCGCCTGAGGGCGAGGGGCACCCCTCAAATCCCCTGCCACTCCGGCTTGTTGTCGTACGCATGCCGAAAATACTCCGCAAGCTTCAACTTCGACGCGGCGGCCTCATCCACCACCACCGTCGCACGCGGATGCAACTGCAGGGCCGACGCCGGCACGAGCGAGGCCACCGGCCCCTCCACGGTCTGCGCCACCGCCTCCGCCTTCCCCTCGCCCGTCGCGAGCAGCACCAGATGACGCGCGTCCAGAATCGTCCCGATGCCCTGCGTGATGACGTGGTGCGGCACCTGCTCGATGTCGTTGCCGAAGAACCGGGCGTTGTCGATGCGCGTCTGCTCGGTCAGCGTCTTGATCCGCGTACGCGACGCCAGCGAGGAGCACGGCTCGTTGAACCCGATGTGCCCGTCGGTCCCGATCCCCAGGATCTGCAGGTCCACCCCGCCGGCCGCGGCCAGCGCCTCCTCGTACGCCTCGCACGCCGCCTGCACGTCCGCCGCGCTGCCATCGGGCCCCATGAACTGCTCCGCGGGCAGCCCGAGCGGCTCGACGACCTGCCGCAGCACCGTCGCGCGGTACGACTCCGGGTGTCCGGCGGGCAGTCCCACGTACTCGTCGAGCTGGCAGATCCGGGCCCGCGAGGCATCCACTCCGCCGCCCCGCACCTTCGCGATCAGCGCGTCGTAGATGGGCAGCGGGGTCGAGCCGGTGGCCACGCCGAGCAGCGCGTCGGGCTTGCGGGCCAGCAGGTCCGCGACGGCCCCCGCGATGAGCTCTCCGCCCGCCTTGGCGTCCTTGACGATGACAACTTCCACGCTGGGCCTGCCGATCTGGGTAGTGGATGTGCACGCTCTGCGGTCTAGTGGTTTAGACCAATCTAACAGAGTCATGCCCTCCCCGCCCGTCGAATCCGCACACTCTCCGCCCGTCGAATCCGCACACTCTCCGCCCGCCGAACCCGCGGCCGTCACGAAAAGTCTGCACCCCTCGGGCCCGTTTTTCTAGCGCCCGCTATACAATTCACTCCATGGTGGCGAACCCAGCAGCGCAGAGACGCACGAGCCGTCCGTCGGAACAGGCGGCCGGCGGCACGAAGCAGCGCGGCCGCCCCCGCTCCTTCGACCGCGAACAGGCCCTGCGCCAGGCGATCTGGACCTTCTGGGAGCGGGGTTACGAGGCCACGTCCGTCTCCGACCTCACCCGGGCCATGGGCATCGGCCCGCCCAGCCTGTACGCAGCCTTCGGCGACAAGCGCACGCTCTTCGAGGAAGTCCTCACGGAGTACGTGGACACGTACGGCGCCTTCGGATCCCGAGCCCTCGACGAGGAACCGACCGCCCGCGCCGGCTTCGCCCGCATGCTGCGCGAGGCCGCCGCCGAGTTCGCCGCCCCCGGCCGCCCGCACGGCTGCCTCGTCATCCACGCGGCCACCAACTGCACGACACCGGAGGTCGAGGAGACGTTGCGGGAGCGGCGCAACGCCAACATCGCCGAGTTCGCGACCCGCATCCGCGCGGACGTCGCCACCGGCGAACTCCCCGGCGGCTGCGACGCCCCCGCCCTCGCGCGCTACACCGCCGCCGTCTTCCAGGGCATGTCCCAGCAGGCCAGGGACGGCGCGAGCCGACAGGAACTGGAACGCGTCGCCGACCTGGCCATGACCGCTTGGCCCCCGGCATCATGAGACCGTTGACCCCGGATGCGGTCGGAGGAAGAAACAAGAAGAACAATCTCTGCCGACGCATGGACATCGGATAATGGTCTAGTCCACAATGCACAGGTAAAGCTTCAAAGCTCCAAGTTCCACCGCTTCGAAGCTCCACAGCTTCAACGATCCAAGCTTCCGCTCTTCCCGCACAGAAGAGCGGAGGAGGCGCCCGACGCTCTCTGCCCTGACCGCGTCGGAGCCTCCCGGTCGCGCGGGACCGCACACCCGACGACCGGATCAGCTCCGGGCTGCGGTGCCGGTGAGGGTTGAGGGTCCCTCTCAGGCGCCGCGGCCCGCGGGTGTTTCCGGGCCCGAAACCGCCGGGCCCCGCACTGTCCGAGCCGAAAGGTACGCTCGCACACGTGCCCTCCATGAACGAACTCGTACGCCAGCACACAGCCCTCGGCGACACCGACCTTGAGTGGCTGCACCTGCTGGTCTCGGAGTGGCAGCTGCTCTCCGACCTCTCCTTCGCCGACCTGGTCCTGTGGGTCCCCACACGCGACGGCACCCGTTACGTGTCGGTCGCCCAGATGCGCCCCAACACAGGCCCCACGTCGTACCAGGACGACATGGTCGGCCACCTCGTCCCCCGGGGCCGCCGCCCCCTGCTCGACGCCGCGCTCGACGAGGGCCGCATCGTGCGCGAGGGCGACCCGGAGTGGCGCGAGGAGGTCCCGGTCCGCGTCGAGTCCATTCCCGTACGCATGGAGGGACGCGTCCTCGGCGTCATCGCCCGCAACACCAACCTCCTCACGGTCCGCACGCCCAGCCGCCTGGAACTCACCTACCTCCAGAGCGCCTCCGACCTCGCCCAGATGATCGCCGCCGGGTCCTTCCCGTTCCCCGGCCAGCAGGTCGACATGGACGCGTCCCCGCGCGTGGGCGACGGCCTGATCCGCCTGGACGCCGACGGCATCGTGCAGTACGCCTCGCCGAACGCCCTCTCCGCGTACCACCGCCTGGGCCTCGCCGCCGACCTCGTCGGCCATCACCTCGGCCGGACCACCGCCGACCTCGCCCCGTCCCGCGGCCCCGTGGACGAGGCCCTGGTCAAGCTGGCCAGCGGCTGGGCCCCGCGCGAGACCGAGGTCGAGGGGGAGGACGGCGTGATCCAGCTCCGCGCCATCCCCCTCAAACCCAAGGGCACCCGCATCGGCTCCCTCGTACTGCTGCGCGACGTCACCGAACTCCGCCGCCGCGAGCGCGAGTTGATCACCAAGGACGCCACCATCCGGGAGATCCACCACCGGGTGAAGAACAACCTCCAGACCGTCGCGGCCCTGCTCCGCCTGCAGGCCCGCCGCATCGAGTCCGACCGCGGCCGCGAGGCGCTCGAAGAGGCCGTGCGCCGGGTCGGCTCGATCGCGATCGTGCACGAGACGCTCTCCCAGAACCTCGACGAACGCGTCGAGTTCGACGAGATCGCCGACCGCGTCCTCGCCATGGTCGCCGAGATCTCCCCGGGCAAGGTGACCGGCCGCCGCAGCGGCCGCTTCGGCATCCTGGACGCCGAGACCGCCACCCCCCTGTCGATGGTCCTCACCGAAGTCCTGCAGAACGCCCTGGAGCACGGCTTCCGCCAGGGCGACACCGGCACGGTCGAGGTCTCCGCGGTCCGCGGCGGCACCCGCAAGGACGCCCGCCTGCTGATCACCGTCCAGGACGACGGCGTGGGCCTGCCCGCCGACTTCGACCCGACCCGCGCCGGCAACCTCGGCCTGCAGATCGTACGGACCCTGGTGGAGGGCGAGTTGGGCGGCACGTTCGACATGGTCCCGGCGCCGGAGAAGGGCACCCGGGTGATCCTCGACATCCCGGTGCAGGGCGAGAAGTAGCACGGATCACACCGGCCCGGCGGGGGAGTCCGGCCTCAACCCGGCGTTCCCGTAAGGCAGTTGTGCCGCACCCGAACAGCAGTAAGCCCCGGACTCTGATGGGTCCGGGGCTTACTGCTCACGTTGCTGAGCGCATCGGGGGGTACTGCGCGCTGCGGCTCGGGGGCGGGAGATGCGTACTCGCCGTACGCGCCGCCGGGCTCAGGCTCGTTAGGGGTGGGGGTGTCAGGCGCTGGCCTGGCGGGCCCGGTTGCGGGCGGCGCGGCGCTTCATCGCGCGACGCTCGTCCTCGCTGAGGCCACCCCAGACGCCGGAGTCCTGGCCGGACTCAAGCGCCCACTGCAGGCACTGCTCCACGACGGGGCAGCGGCGGCAGACGGCCTTGGCTTCCTCGATCTGCAGCAGCGCAGGACCGGTGTTGCCGATGGGGAAGAACAGCTCGGGGTCTTCCTCGCGGCAAACGGCGTTGTGACGCCAGTCCATGGCTGCTACCTCTCCTTGGTGTTACGTGCTTGTGAATGTGAACGCTTTCACGAATCCCCTCGCAAGGGAAGGGCCAACCACCAGTTGCCTGGTGCAGGTCCTGTGTGAGAGAGGGGGTTCGGGCTCTCTGTGGGGCCGGTGTTGCGGGCCGTCCTGAGCGCCAAGAAGAGATTCGCAAACCTCGGCGGCGGATACAACCCCTTCCGGGAAGTTTTTTTTGATTCCTCGGTGTCGGCTAGGTCACAGCCGTCATTCTATGGGGTGGATCCTGGTCTAAACGTTCGAGTGCAAGGACTTTAGCGCCTTCCGCTCACACAATCACACGCAGTGCACGGCGTACGCCTGTGAACGTCACGCTTGTACGCAGTCCCAGGTGGTCTCCGTCCATCTGGAAGGGGAGCGGGGCCTTGGATTGCAAGGTGAAGTCCGTCAGATCGTGCAGCGCCGCCGCGTGCTTGCCGTGCGGTCCGCGCTCCGGCGTCGAGGTCAGCAGCTGGGTCGCGTAACGGGCCATCGCGGGGGTCGACAGCTTGCTCAGTCCGAGCACGTCGAGGCCGGTGTCGAAGCTCGCCTGCGGGGACGCGTACACCGGGCGATTGCCCAGGTAGGTCCAGGGTGAGGTGTTGCACACTATGGCAAGGACAAGATCGCTGACCGGGTCGTCGCCGGGCTGCTCCAGGGTGATCGTGCCGTGCCTGCGGTTCTGCTCGTCGAGGAACTGCCGCACCATCTGTCGTACGTAGAGCGCATGTGTCGAACGTTTGCCGCGCTCGCGCTCCTTCTCGACCCGGCCGATCACGCTGGCGTCGAACCCGAGGCCCGCACAGAACGTGAACCAGCGCTCCGGCACCCCTTCGTCGTCCGTGCCGGGGGTGCCGGCGGCCAGGCCGAGCCCGACCGTGCGTTCACTGCCGGTGCGCAGGGCGTCGAGCAGGGCGCCGGTGGCCTCGACCGGGTCGTTGGGCAGGCCCAGGGCGCGGGCGAAGACGTTGGTGGAGCCGCCGGGGACGATCGCGAGGCCGGGCAGGGAGGCCGGGCGCGGGCCGTTGTGCAGGAGGCCGTTCACGACCTCGTTGACCGTGCCGTCGCCGCCGAGGGCGACGACCATGTCGATGTCCTTGCTCTCCGCGGCCTGCCGTCCCAGGTCGCGGGCGTGGCCGCGGTACTCCGTGGTCACCGCCTCCAGCTTCATCTCGCTGGCGAGCGCGTGGATCAGTACGTCCCTGGTACGGGCACTGGTGGTGGTTGCCGCCGGGTTGACCACGAGGACTGCACGCATGAGCAGCAGCGTACCCATCGCTCCTTACGCGCCCCGCGCCCGCCCCGGGCCCGGCCCGCGCCCGCCCCGGGCCCGGCCCGCGCCCGCCCCGCGCCCGGCCCCCGGCCCCCGGAGTGGTCATGGGGTGGGGCTGGCTACCCTGCAGGGGTGAGCAGTGCTGAGCAGAACCCGAAGCCCGAAGGCCCGCGCCCGCCCCGCCTGACCGCCGCCGCGGCGCTCGCCGCGCTGGAGGGCCTGGTGCTCGTCGCCGCGGGCGGCTACCTCGCGGTGCGGGGGCTGGCGGGGAGCGCGGGGGACCAGCGGACCGCGCTGACCGGCGGACTGACGATGATCGCGCTGGCGCTGCTGCCGCTGATTGCCGCGCGCGGGCTGTTCAAGCTGCGCAGCTGGAGCCGTGGCCCGGCGATCATCACGCAGATCATGGCGCTGCCGGTGGCCTGGCAGCTGCTGCAGACGAACAGCGTGGCGATCCCCGGCGGGATCGCGCTCGCCGTGGTGGCGGTGACGTCGCTGGTGCTCCTGGTGAACCCGGAGACGACGGAGGCATTGGGCATCGGCCGACGGGACGCCGCCTAGACGGCCTTGCCGGGTGCGTGCGCGGGTCCGCTCGGCGACTCCGGCCGGTTGACTCGGCCGGTTACTCCTCGACCAGCAGGCGCTCGCGCAGCTGCGCGAGGGTGCGGGCGAGGAGCCGGGAGACGTGCATCTGCGAGATGCCGACCTCCTGCGCGATCTGCGACTGCGTCATGTTCCCGAAGAACCGCAGCAGCAGGATGCGCTTCTCGCGCGGCGGCAGATCCTCCAGGAGCGGCTTCAGGGACTCGCGGTACTCGACGCCCTCCAGCGCCTCGTCCTCCGCGCCCAGGGTGTCCGCGACGGCCGGGGACTCGTCGTCCGTGTCCGGGACGTCCAGGGACAGCGTGGAGTAGGCGTTCGCCGACTCCAGGCCCTCCAGGACCTCCTCCTCGGAGATGCTCAGCCGCTCGGCCAGCTCGTGCACCGTGGGGGAGCGGCCGTGCTGCTGGGAGAGCTCGGCGGTCGCGGTGGTGAGGGAGAGCCGCAGTTCCTGCAGGCGACGCGGGACGCGCACCGCCCAGCCCTTGTCGCGGAAGTGCCGCTTGATCTCGCCGACGACGGTGGGCGTCGCGTACGTCGAGAACTCGACGCCGCGCTCCGGGTCGAAGCGGTCCACCGACTTGATCAGGCCGATCGTCGCGACCTGGGTCAGGTCGTCGAGCGGCTCGCCGCGGTTGCGGAAGCGGCGGGCCAGGTGCTCCACCAGGGGCAGGTGCATGCGGACCAGCTGGTTGCGCAGCTCCGCGTACTCCGGGCTGCCGTCGGGCAGCTTGCGCAGTTCGAGGAACATCGCCCGCGCGCCGCTGCGGTCCTGCGGATCGTGGTGGTGCCCGTGCTCTGTCATGTGTCCCGCCCTCCCCCGGCTACCGCTGGGAGGCGCCCCAAGCCCGCCGCCGACCTGACGCTCGCCCGTGTCATCGCGCTGTGCCCGCTCCGTCGTGCCCGGCTCCTCCGGGTGCGGCCTGGCCTGTTGCTCGGGGATGTCCGGGGCGCGCCGCGCCCTGGGCACTCCGTCGCTGCCGTCGGTGTTCTCGGCGGGCAGACTCCTTGTGCTGCGCTCTTCGTCACGCACCGGCCCGTCCCCGTTCCTCACGCCGGCCCGGGTCCCGCGCCGCGCTGTTTGTACAGGCTGATCGAGACGGTCTTGTCGTCGGCGACATGGGAGTCGACCTTGCCCGCGAGGGCCGACAGGACCGTCCAAGCGAAGGTGTCGCGCTCGGGGGCGCGGCCGTCGGTCGTGGGCGCCGAGACCGTGACCTCAAGTGAGTCGTCGACGAGGCGGAAGACGCAGCTCAGCACCGAGCCCGGCACGGCCTGCTGGAGCAGGATCGCGCAGGCCTCGTCGACCGCGATGCGCAGGTCCTCGATCTCGTCCAGGGTGAAGTCAAGGCGTGCCGCGAGGCCGGCCGTGGCCGTCCGCAGCACCGACAGGTAGGCACCCGCAGCCGGCAGCCGGACTTCCACGAAGTCCTGAGTCCCGGGCTCGCCTGCGATCTGGGACACCCTCACCTCCAAGGTGGTACAAGCACGTTCGGGGTTCCGGCCCGCCGCTCGGCGGCGGTCCGGCACAGCGTCGCACGGGTGATGCGCTGTGTGTTCAGCAGGTGACGCTATCGCGCTCCCGCACTCCCTGTCCCGGCGGACCCCGGACCCGTCTGTTCACTCATAGTAAGTCTACGGGTACGGACAGTGGCTAGGGGTTGCGCGGTCCCAATTCGAAAGAGCGCGCGCCGGGTTGACGTACCCAGGTCGCGGGCGGTCGAACCGTCCGAAGCGGTCTCGCGGGCCGTCACTGTCCGTCGCCGTCAGACGATCGCGTCGTCCGCGAAGCACCAGCGCCAGCTCTCGCCGGGCTCGAAGCTGCGCATCACCGGATGGCCGGTGTCCTTGAAGTGGGCCGAGGCGTGCTGCAGCGGGGAGGAGTCGCAGCAGCCCACGTGTCCACAGGCCAGGCAGAGGCGCAGCTGCACGGGGTGGCTGCCGACCGCCTCGCACTCGGGGCAGGTGGCGGTGAGGGGCGGCGGCTCGGGGTGCGGCAGCAGGGAGACGTGCGGGCACTCGTTCATGATGGCCAGGTTACGACGCACCTGTGACAACGGACTTGCCGAAGGGGACGGCCCGGAGCCATGTATGTCTTGCCGTTGCTGTTGTTGGTCGCCGGCAGCGCCGCGGTCGCCGGAGCGGCCCGCCGCACCCCGGTTCCCGCGCCCCTGCTGCTCGTCGCCGCCGGTCTCGCGGTGTCGTACGTCCCCGGGGTGCCGCCGTACGAGCTCGACCCGCACGTCGTCCTGCCGCTGCTGCTGCCGCCCCTGCTGTACACCGCCGGGGTGGAGAGCTCGTACCTCGATCTGCGGGCCAACTGGCGGCCGGTGGCGCTGCTCTCGGTCGGGTACGTGCTGTTCGCGACGCTGGTGGTCGGCTACGCGGTGCATCTGCTCGTGCCGGGGCTGCCGCTGGCCGTCGCGTTCGTGCTCGGTGCGGTGATCGCGCCGCCGGACGCGGTCGCGGCGACCGCCATCGCGCGCCGGGTGGGCCTGCCCTCGCGGATCACCACGATCCTGCAGGGCGAGTCCCTGGTGAACGACGCCACCGCGATCACCGCATACAAGGTGGCGCTCGCCGCGGCCGTCGGCGAGGGCGCCGGCTGGGCGGGCGGGATCGCGGAGTTCGCGGTGGCGGCGCTCGGCGGTGTCGGAGTCGGCCTGGTCCTGATGGTGCCGCTGCACTGGCTGCGTACGCACCTCAAGGAGGCGCTGCTGCAGAACACGCTGTCGCTGCTCATCCCGTTCGTCGCCTACGCCGCGGCCGAGGAGGTGCACGCGTCCGGGGTGCTCGCGGTGGTGGTCGTCGCGCTCTATCTGGGACACCGTTCCTGGCAGGTGGACTTCGCGACCCGGCTCCAGGAGGCGGCGGTCTGGAAAATGGTGGCGTTCGTCCTGGAGTCCGCCGTCTTCGCGCTCATCGGGCTGCAACTGCCCGTCGTGCTCAGGGATCTCGGCGCGTACGAGGGTGCGCGGGCGCTCTGGTACGCGGTGGCGGTGTTCCTCGTGGTCGTGGCGGTGCGGTTCGTGTGGGTCTATCCGGCGACGTTGCTGCCGCGCGTGCTGTCGCGGCGGATCAGGGAGCGGGAGGCCGACCAGAACTGGACCGGGCCGCTGGTCGTGGGCTGGGCCGGCATGCGCGGCGTGGTGTCCCTCGCGATCGCGTTCTCCATCCCGCTCACGCTGGACGACGGGGAGCCGTTCCCCGGCCGCAACCTGGTGCTGTTCCTGACCTTCACCACGGTCATCGGGACGCTGGTCGTGCAGGGGCTCACGCTGCCGTGGCTGATCCGGGTCCTCAAGGTGCGGGGGCGGGACGAGCGGGCCGAGACGCTCGCCGAGGCGCAGGCGCAGAGCGAGGCCTCACGGGCGGCCGAGCGGCGCCTGGAGGAACTCCTCGCCGACGAGCGCAACGCCCTCCCGGGCCCCCTCGCCGACCGCCTGCGCACGGTCCTTGAGCGGCGCCGCAACGCCGTGTGGGAGCGCCTCGGCACCACCAACGCCTTGACCGGCGAGTCCGCCGACGACACCTACCGCAGGCTCTCCCGCGAGACTCTGGCCGCCGAGCGCGCCGTCTTCGTACAGCTGCGGGACCGGCGGCGGATCGACGACGAGATGCTGCGTACGCTGCTGCGCCGCCTCGACCTCGAAGAGGCGGCCGCCTATCGGGAGGAGGCCGGCTGAGCCGGTTCCCAGGGGCGGCCGGTGAGCACCGCGACGAGCCGCGTGCCGGCCGGGAAAACCCCTTCTTCTGTGAGCGTTTTCAGGGCGTACAGCATCTTGGCGACATAGTGACGTTCGAGCGGCAGGCCATGGCGGTGCTCGAAGTCCGCGGCGAAGGCGTCGAGTTCGGGGGTCGTGCGGGCGTATCCGCCGCAGTGGAAGCGGTCCTCCAGGCGCCATGCGCCGGTGCGCTCCCCGAACGTCTCGCGCTGCAGCCGCTCCACCTCCGCGGTGAGGAAGCCGCCTTTCAGTACGGAAACGCCGATCGCCCGCTGACCTGGGGCGAGTCCCGCCGCGAGGCCCGCGAGGGTGCCGCCCGTGCCGCAGGCGACGGCCACCACGTCGGCCGCCTCGCGCAGTTCGGCGCCGAGCTCCGTACAGCCCTGTACGGCGAGGGGGTTGGAGCCTCCCTCGGGGACGACGTGGATCTGCTGCGGATCGACGCCGGCCGCGGCGAGGAGGGCGTTCCGCACCTCTGGTTCGCCTTTCCGGCGATACGTCGATCTGTCGACGAAGTGCAGCCGCATGCCGTCGGCCGCGCACCGCGCGAGGGACGGGTTGAGGGGGCGGTGGGCCAGTTCGTCGCCGCGGACGACGCCGATCGTGTCGAAGCCGAGGAGGCGGCCCGCGGCGGCGGTGGCGCGCAGATGGTTGGAGTAGGCGCCGCCGAAGGTCAGGACGGGGCGTCCGGCGGCGGCCCGCAGGTTCGGGGCGAGCTTGCGCCACTTGTTGCCGGGCAGGTCGGGGTGGATCAGGTCGTCGCGCTTGAGGAGGAGCCGGACGCCGTGGCGGGTGAAGCGCTCGTCGTCGAGCCCGTGCAGCGGCGAGGGGAGCCGGGGGTGCAGTCGGGTCAGGTCGGCGGCGTTCACCTCGTCATTGTCGCCGCGCGTCCGGCACGCGCGCGTGCCGGGTCATTTGAGGCGTTCGGCGATGCGCTGCCTCATGGTGTCCATGCCGAAGCCGCGCGGGTCCACCTTGCCCGGCTGCCACTCCAGGTGGCCGATCACGGACCGCTCGTTCCAGCCGTAGCGGCGGCAGACCGCTGCGGCCGCCTTCTCGATGGCCTCCAGCTGGGCCGCCGGCCAGGGGTCCGTGCCGTCGCCGCGGTTCTCGCACTCGAAGCCGTAGAAGTAGCGGTTGCCGTCGGTGTTCGCCTCGTTGTCATGCGGCAGGCGGCGTTCGGCGATGACGGCGCGCAGCACGTCGTCGTCACC
This sequence comes from Streptomyces solicavernae, assembly GCF_029968095.1. Classification (GTDB taxonomy): domain Bacteria; phylum Actinomycetota; class Actinomycetes; order Streptomycetales; family Streptomycetaceae; genus Streptomyces; species Streptomyces solicavernae. Next base: position 43,642 of record NZ_JASCIR010000004.1, read on the forward strand.
GAGGCCGGCGTGGTTGGCGCGGCCGTTGCCCACCAGGTGGACGCTGCCGTCCTTGGTGATCACGCCGTGGCAGAGCGGGCCGGGGAGCGAGGCGTGGCCGTCGTAGCAGATGCGGACGGTCTCGGCGCTGCCCGTGGTCACCGTGTGATGGATCATCACGCCGTGGACCGGGCCCCACGGCCCCTTGTGGTTGCGGCTGTGCGTGCGCCACTCGCGCACTTCGACGACCGTGAGCCCTTCGTCCCTGAGGGCGTCGAGGAAGGTTCCCGCGGACATGGGATCGGACATGACGCCTCCGTCATGGGCCGCGGCGGCGGCCGAATGCGCACCACCTCATGTCCCGCTTGTACCGGAACGTCGGTACGGGGGCCAGCAGTTCTGGCGCTTTCGACGCGGTGTGCGACACGATCCGGACACCGGGGTGACGGGTCGTCGGGGTCAGCCCCTGAGGATGCCGTCGCCATGCGCCGCGATGTGCGCCTCCACGGCCTGCAGGGCCTGCAGCGTGGCCCGCGGGTCGCCCCCGCCGTTGCGCTCCGCGTAGTACGCGGCGCCCAGCTTCTTCAAGAGGTCTCCGCCCGCGCGCTGCGCCTGCGCCTCGTCGAGCTTCTGCCTGCCCTGCGTGATGCCGCGCTGCGCCTGCTCCTTGGCGCGGTCCAGGAAGCCTGCCATGACTCGTCTCCTGTCGTGGTGCCTGTGGTGCCTGTGGTGCGGTTCGGGTGCGTGACGTGAACGGACGGCCCGATCTTCGAGTTCCTGCGGGGGTGCCCGGCGGCCGGGCGGCCCGGCTCGGAAGCGGAACACGGGATTTCGTGCAGGTGCCCCGTCAATGGGTGATCCATTCCCGCTCGTTTGTGTGATGGCGTGACAACTCTGCGTGATGAAAGCCTGGTTGTCCGCGCCGGACAGCTGACCGGCGCGGGTCACGACCGAGGGAGAGGGCACAGACATGTCGGTAGGCGAAGAGATCCGCACGGAACAGGCCGGGGCTCAGCAGAGTCTGGCCACCGGCGCCGCGCGGAATCTGGCCACCACCACGAAGTCCACCCCCCAGATGCAGGAGATCAGCTCGCGCTGGCTCCTCAGGCGCCTGCCCTGGGTGCAGGTGCAGGGCGGCACGTACCGCGTGAACCGACGGCTGAGCTACTCGGTCGGCGACGGACGCGTCACCTTCGTCAAGACCGGGGATCAGGTGCAGCTGATCCCCGCCGAGCTGGGCGAGCTGCCGGCGCTGCGGACGTACGAGGACCTGGAGGTCCTGGGCGAGCTCGCCCGCCGGTGCGAGCAGCGGGAGTTCGCGCCGGGCGAGACCCTGGCCTCGTTCGGCAGCCGGGTGGACGGCGTGTTCCTGCTCGCCCACGGCCGCGCGGAAAAGGTCGGCTCGGGTCCCTACGGCGACGACTCGGTGCTCGGCGTCCTCGCCGACGGCTCGTACTTCGGGGACGCCTGCGTCCTCGACCAGGAGGCCATCTGGGAGTACACGACGCGGGCCGTGACGAGCTGCACCGTGCTCGTGCTGCCCCGCCGGGAGCTCGAAGCGGTCGCGGCCGGCGCGGAGTCGCTGCGCACGCACCTCGCGCAGGTGCAGGCCATCCCGCAGCAGCGCACCAACAAGTACGGCGAGAAGGAGATCGACCTCTCGGCGGGCCACGTCGGCGAACCGGCCATCCCGGCCACCTTCGTGGACTACGAACCGTCCCCGCGCGAGTACGAACTGAGCGTCGCCCAGACCGTGTTGCGCGTCCACACGCGCGTGGCGGACCTCTACAACCAGCCGATGAACCAGACCGAGCAGCAGCTGCGGCTCACGGTGGAGGCACTCAAGGAGCGCCAGGAGTACGAGCTGGTCAACCACCGGGAGTTCGGCCTCCTCAACAACTGCGAGTACGACCAGCGCCTCCAGCCCCACGACGGCGCGCCGAGCCCGGACGACCTGGACGAACTGCTCAGCCGCCGGCGCGGGTCCAGGCTCTTCCTCGCCCACCCGCGCGCGATCGCCGCCTTCGGCCGCGAGTGCAACAAGCGCGGCCTGTACCCGGGGAGCGTCGAGGTGGACGGCCGGCCGGTGCCGTCCTGGCGCGGCGTGCCGATCTTCCCGTGCGACAAGATCCCGGTCAGCGAGGCCGGTACGACGTCCATCATCTGTATGCGTACGGGCGAGGAGGACTCGGGCGTCGTCGGGCTGCGACAGTCCGGCCTCCCGGACGAGATCGAGCCGGGCCTCTCGGTGCGCTTCATGGGCATCAACGAGCAGGCGATCATGTCCTATCTGGTGACGGCCTACTACTCCGCTGCGGTCCTGGTGCCCGATGCGCTGGGAATCCTGGAGAACGTCGAGATCGGGCGCTGGCGGTGAGCGAGCGGATGCTGACGGTGGACGAGGCGTCCCGCACCGCCGGCGAGGTACGAGGCGCGGTTCCGCAGGCCCGCGAGGGCGGGGGCGGCGAGAGCCAGGAGGTGGCCGCGCTCCTCGACCGCACCCGGGAGGCCGTCGAGCCCGAGCTGCGCAAGGCGGTCGACTCGATGCCCGGGACGATGCGGCGGATCGTGACGTACCACTTCGGGTGGGAGCACGCGGACGGCCGGCCCGCGGCGGGGCGGGGCGGCAAGGCGATCCGGCCGGGCCTGGTGCTGGCGGCGGCACGCGCCCTCGGCGGCTCGCCGGCGGCGGCCGTGAAGGCGGCCGCCGCGGTGGAGCTGGCCCACAACTTCACGCTGCTGCACGACGACGTGATCGACCGCGACAGCACCCGCAGACACCGCCCCACCGCCTGGACGGTGTTCGGCGACGCGGACGCGATCCTCGCCGGTGACGCGCTGCAGGCACTGGCCCTGCGGGTGCTCGCGGACGACCAGCACCCCGCCGCGGGGCGCGCGGCCGCACGGCTCGCCGCGTGTCTGGTGGAGCTCTGCGAGGGCCAGCACGTGGACACGGCCTTGGAGGACCGGCCCTGCGACCAGGTCACGCTCGATGAGTGCCTGGGCGTGGCAGAGGCGAAGACGGGCGCACTGCTCGGGTGCGCGTGTGCGCTCGGTGCGCTGTACGCGGGTGCGGGGGTGGAGCAGGTGGAGGCGATGGACGCCTTCGGCAGACAGGCGGGGCTCGCCTTCCAGTTGATCGACGACATCATCGGCATCTGGGGCGATCCGGCGCGCACCGGCAAGCCGGTCGGGGCGGATCTGCTGGCCGGCAAGAAGTCGCTGCCCGTGGTGGCGGCGCTCACCTCGGATGCGGCGGCCGGGGCGGAACTGGCCGAGCTGTACCCGGCGTTGAGACCGGCCGACGTGGACCGCGCCGCAGCCGCGATCGACCGCGCGGGCGGCCGCGACTGGGCCCAGACGCAGGCCGCCGACCGGATGTCCCAGGCGGTCGCCCAACTCTCCCGGGCGATCCCGGACCCGGAGGCGGCGGGCGGCCTGCTGGCACTCGCGGAGTTCATGACGCGACGGGTGTCGTGAGGTCCGGCCGATGAGGTCCGGTCGAGAGGTCCGTTCGGGCGAGGAAGGGGGTGGCGGAGGGGCGTAGTCGACCGCGCGGAGGAAGGTCCGGGCGGTTCGGCCGGGACGGACCACGGCAGGGTGGCCGGCCGGGCCGCGGCAGCAGAGGGGAGGAGTGACAGGGGCTACAGGCGGAGACCGGCCCGGCCCACCCGGGAGGGAGGCCTGGCCGGGCCGGTCCGAACGGGGGCGGGGGTTACAGGGGGACGGGGCGAGGGGGCGGAGGGGAAGAGAGGGAAAGAGAGGAGGGGGAAGAGAGGAGGGGGCGGGCCCTCGTGCCGCCGACATGGAGAGGAGGAGGAAGGGCGGTCGGTTCGCGCCAGTGTGCGAGGGGGCCGGGCCCGGCGCGAGGGAGTGGCGTCTACGCTTCAACAGCTCGATGTACGCCGGGAGTTGGGGGAGTGGCGCGGATGGGTGTGGCGATGCGCAGGGCGGGCGAGGGGGACAGGGAGCGCCTGGTGCGGCTGCTCGACGAGGCGTTCCAGTACGACCCGGTGAGCAGCTGGGTGTTCCCCGACGAGACGCATCGGCGCAAGGTCCACGGCGCGTTCATGGGCGTCTTCCTGGACGTCGCCCTGGGTGAGGGCTGGGTCGACATTACGGAGGACGGCGCTGCGGCCGCGCTCTGGCTCCAGGTGTCGGCGGGTGTGCCGGAGGAGGAGGACGGCACCCCCGCGCGCATGCGGGAGATCGCCGACCCGGAGAACGAACGGGCCGAGCTGGTCGGCCGGCTGACCGGCGCCGTCCACCCGCACGACCGGGCGCACCACTACCTGCTCCTGATCGCGGCGACTCCGGAACGGCAGGGCAAGGGGCTCGGCACGGCGCTCCTGACGTCGGTCCTGGAGCGCTGCGACCGCACGGGATCGCCCGCGTACCTGGAGGCGAGCAGCGAACGCAGCCGGGAGCTGTACGAGAGGCTGGGCTTCGCGCTCAGGGGTGAGCCGGTCCGACTCCCGGACGGGCCGCAGATGTTCCCGATGTGGCGGGAGCCGGTAGCCACGGCCACGCCCTGACCGGGGCCGCGCCCCCAACCGCTTTGCGTAACCACTACAACTGAAGCAGTATGAGTGCAGTGCTGCGAACGCAGTGTCGAATGTCGGGTGCAGCCAAGCTGGGTGCAATCAAGTCGGGTGCAGTCAAGCAGTGGAGGGGTCGCGTTGCGCAAGCTCTCGTATCTGATCGCCACCTCGATCGACGGGTTCATCGGAGACGTCGACGGTGAGGCGGAGTTCTTCACGAAGTACGTCGACGAGGAGTTCCTCGCGTACGGCTTCGCCGAGATGCCCGAGGCGCTGCCCACGTTCGCGCGGCGGCACTTCGGGATCGACGACCGGCCGAACCGCCGTTACGACACCGTCCTGATGGGGCGCGGTACGTACGAGGTGGGGCTGCCGCAGGGGCTCACGAGCCCGTATGCGCACCTGAAGCAGTACGTCGTCTCGCGCAGCATCGAGAAGGCGCCCGAGCCGGAGGTGGAGGTGATCGCCGGTGACGTGGCCGCCAAGGTGCGGGAGCTCAAGCAGCAGGACGGGCTCGACATCTGGCTCTGTGGCGGCGCGGACCTGGCGGGCCAACTGGTCGACGAGATAGACGAGTTGGTGATCAAGACGTACCCCTGCTTCCTGGGGTCCGGCATGCCGCTGGCCAAGGCGGGGTTCGGGATCAGGGAGTTCGCGCTGGAGGCGGTGAGGTCGTTCGGCAGCGGGGTCGTGATCACCACGTACGGCAGGGAGTAGCAGGTCGCGCACGGCTGGGTGCGGACGGCTGGTCGGGGGTGACGAACGGGAATAACCTGGACGTATGGCCAAGGAAGAAGACCGGGCCGCGCCGCGCCGTGCCGAGCAGGTGTGCCCGGCGTGCAAACAGCCGGTGGAGACGGTCGTCAAGCGCCGCAAGGTGCTCGGGGCGTACGTCCCCAGCTGGGGTCCGGGCCCGTGCCACCACGACGGATGCGCCGCGCGTGTGGCGGAGGGCGAGGGTGAGGGTGAGGGCGACGACCGGGCCGAGAACGCCACGTCGCACGGGAAGCCGAGCCGCAGCGAGCGCCTTGAAAGGCTGCGCCATCCGTGAACGGGCAAGCACCGCCGTAGAAGACACGCCGCCTTACCCGTAGAAGACACGCCGCCTTAGAAAACACCGCCTAAGAAAACACTTCGCCGCGATTCGTCGAGTGGTGTCGAGAACCGCCGGGGCGCTCCGACGTCCCCTGTGACAGTCGCCCCACAGGGGCCCGAGCAAGGAGTGGACCATGAAGTACCTGGTGATGGTGCAGGGCACGCAGTCCGACTACGAGGCCATGAGCGGCAAGCCGAACGAGCACAGCCCGGCGGCCTGGAGCGAGGAGGACATGCAGGCGATGTTCTCGTTCATGGAGAACCTCAACAACGACCTCGCCGAGTCCGGCGAGATGGTCGACGGGCAGGGGCTCACGGAGCCGGCGCAGACGCGGTTCGTCGGCAGGGACAAGGAGGGCCGTCCTGTCATCACAGACGGCCCGTACGGGGAGTCGAAGGAGGTACTCGCCGGGTACTGGGTCCTCGACTGCGAGAGCCTGGAGCGGGTCACCGAGATCGCCAACCGGATCATGGAGTGCCCGCAGCCGGCCGGCGCGCCCGAGTACCCGGTGGTCATCCGGCCGATCCAGGGCGCCGAGAGCTGAACCGAGAACCGGGCCGAGGGTCCTCCTGGAGCGCGCCGGCGACCGGCGACCGCGAGGCTGCGCGCTTCGCCCGCGCGTCCCGGCGCACGCTCAGCGCCCCCGAAATGCACTGCCTACGCGTGCGACCGTCCCGACTGGGCGAGCGGGACGCGGACTGATCAGCACGTACCAGCCGCCCCGGCCGTCCCGGTCGTCCCGGTCGTCCCGGTCGTCCCGGTCGTCCCGGCCTCCCCGGCTGCCGCCAGGCACTCCCGCAGCGACCGCACCATCCGCCCCACGAACCGCTCCCGCACCTCCGGCGCGACCAGGTCGAGCGAGAGATACGGATTGAGGTCCTCCAGCTCCACGAGCAGCAGTTCGCCGTCCGGGGCGCGGCAGGCGTCGACGCGCTGGATGCCGTGGTCGAGCGTGTTCCAGGCGATGAAGCGCCGCGCGAACTCAAGGTCGGCGGGGGCCGGTTCGTACGGCTGAAGCTCCCAGCGCTCGCCGCCCTCGGCGGTGCGCAGGGCGTACTGGAAGTCGTCGTCGACGAAGTAGAACGACACCTCGTACGAGAACGGGATGCGCGGCTGGACGAGGAGCCGCGAGCCGGTGTCGTCAAAGGCTCGGGAGAGCCCGGCGCGCGGTACGACCCGCAGGCCGATGGAGTCCGCCCCGAGCGCGGGCTTCACGACGTACTCGGCCGCGGCGGGCAGCCGGTCGAGGTGCGCGGCACGGTCGACGGTCGGGATGACGGGGAACCCGGCGGAGGTCAGGTCGAGCAGATACTGCTTGCCCGCCATGTCGGCCCGGCCGGTCAACGGGTTGTGGACGGCCTTCCCGGAGGCGAGCGCGCGGGACCTGAACTCCTCGTACGCGTCCAGGTAGTTGAGGACGGGTCCGCTGTTGCGTACGACGACCAGGTCGAAGGCGTCCAGGAGCGCGGCGGCGTCCAGCGGGTGGCAGAGCGCGACGTCGAAGCCGGACTCGGCCCGCAGTCGCCCGCTGAGAAAGATGTCCTCGTCGCAGTACCGCCGCCCGCGGGCCTCGTAGCCGAGGTCGGTGACGTAGAGGAGGCGGGGGTGTGGGTGTGGGTGGGGGTGGGCGTGGGGGTCGCGGGGACTCATGGTTCTCCTATCCGCTATCCGCTATCCGCTATCCGCTATCCGCTATCCGCGCAGCCACGCCGAGGCGTCCAGGCCGAACGACTCGGCCGGGGTGACCGTGCGCAGGGCGTCCTCCAGGTCGCGCAGGCGGTCGCCGCCGAGGGCCGTGGCCCAGCGGGTGCGCAGAGCCTCGAAGATCGCCGCGGAGCGGGCCAGGGCGTCGCGGCCGTGCGGAGTGAGGCGCACCAGCTTGCGGCGGGCGTCGGCGGGGTCGTCGGAGCGCTCCGCGTAGCCGAGTTCGACGAGCCGGTCGACGGTCTTGCCGGCCGCCTGCTTGCTCACGCCGAGGCTCCGGCCGACCTCGGTGGTGCTTGCCGCGTCCGGCCCGAGGCCGATGGCCTGCAGGGCGAAGCCGTGGGCGGGGCGCACGTCGGGATGGCCCTGGCGGGCGAGTTCGGCGTGCAGTTCGTCGATGAGGGTGCGGAATCCCGCGAAGAGGAGGAGGGGCAGCTCGAAGCCCGGAGTCTCCCGCTCGCCCGGCGCCTTGTCGAAATCGACAACCTGCTTTACTTTCTTTTCGTCAAGCACGTTGTCGATTCTAGTCGATTCCAGTCGATTCCAGTCGATTCCAGGGGGAGTCATGTCGCAGCAAACGATGTTCGAGGAGTACACGCCGGCCTCCGCACCGGCCGGTTCCCGGCGGGCCCTTGAGCGGATCGAGCGCAGCCTGGGGTTTGTGCCGGCCGCGGCGGCGCGCCTCGCAGGGTCGCCCGAACTCCTCGACGGATTTCAGCGGTTGAGCGGAATGTTCGAGCAGAGCACGCTCGACCCGCTCGCCCGCGAGACGGTCATCATGACCGTGGCCGTGCGCAACGACTGCCAGGTCTGCGTGGCCATGCACACCGCGAAGCTGGCCGCGCTCGGCGCCCCGCAGGCGACGGTCGACGCGATGTGCGGGCAGCGCCCGCTGGACGACGAACGCCTCGAAGCCGTACGCCGGTTCACCCTCGCGGTGCTGACCTCGGCCGGCGCGGTCAGTGACGCGGACCTGTCGGACTTCCTCGCCCACGGTCACACCCGGCGCAACGCCCTGGAAGTCGTCCTCGGCATCGGCACGTACACGATGTCAACCTTCGCCAACCGCCTGGTGCGGGCGCCGGCGAACGAGCGCCGAGACCCAGCGCAGACCGCCTGAGGCGTGACCGACCGCGACCGCCTCGCGGGGAGCGCCTGCAACGGTGACCGGGACCTGGCCGCCCGGCAGTCCTCTACCAGTGGCAGCGGCCCCGCTACGACCTGCCCGGCATGCTCGCCGATGCACCTGGTGCGGTCGCGGTCGCGGTGGCGGATGCGAGGCTTCCGTTGGCTTCGGCGAGTGTCGACGCCGCTCTGGCCATGCACATGCTCTACCACGCGCCGGACATCCCCCACTTACGGGTCGCCCAGACCTCGACGTACGGCCCCCGATCCACACCGTCGACCGCGAAGCCCGCATCAGCCACCGCGGCGGCGAACTCGTCCGGGTCCCAGACCGTGTACCACCGTCGGCCGTCGGGTTCGTCGAGCCAGCCCGTGCTGCCAGAGGCCTTGAGGCACACGTACATCCGGCCCCCGGGGCGCAGCAGTTCGGCGAACTGGCCCAGCACGTCCACCGCGTCCGCCGTGTCGAGGTGGACGAGTGACGCGGACGCCCAGATTCCATCGAACGTTCCGGCCGGGAACCGCCTCCCGACCTCACGCAGGTCGCCCACAGAGGTGGGTGCGTGCGCGTTGGCCATCGCCACGAACACCGGGTTGAGGTCGACACCGCGCACCACATGCCCGTAAGTGCGGAGCCTCGCCAGGTCGCGGCCCGGACCGCAGCCCGCGTCGAGAATCAGTGAAGGCGCAGGCAGGGAGCCCGCGAACCGCTCGGCACGATCCGCCATCTTCGGGGCGTGCACCGCCGCGTAGGCGTCGGCGTGGCCGCTGTAGGCGGCGACCGACTCGGCGACCGGGTCCATGTCCATCTCCATGAGCTGCACTCCAGAAACGCAAGACCGCACCCGGTCCGTCATGGACGTCATACTCGGCGTCCTGCGGACCGGGTGCGGACCAGAAGACCAAGCAACCAAGGAAGTTGCAGGTCAGGCGGCTTGATTCAAGATCAAGCCTTCTTCGTCTCCCAGAAGATCTTGTCGATCTGGGCGATGTAGTCCAGCGCCTTCTGGCCCGTGGCCGGGTCCGTCGAGCCCTTGGCGGCCGAGAGGGCCTTCAGGGCGTCGTTGACCAGCTGGTGCAGCTCCGGGTACTTCTCGAAGTGCGGGGGCTTGAAGTAGTCGCTCCAGAGCACCGAGACGTGGTGCTTGGCGAGCTCGGCGCGCTGCTCCTTGATGACCGTCGCGCGGGCCTGGAAGTGGGCGTCGTCGTTCGCCGCCATCTTCTCCTGGACGGCCTTGACCGACTCCGCCTCGATGCGGGCCTGGGCCGGGTCGTACACACCGCAGGGCAGGTCGCAGTGGGCGCTGACCTTCACCTTGGGGGCAAACAGGCGGGAGAGCATTGAGCTGTCCTTCCTCGTGATCGTCTTCTCAGGGGGGACATTACTCCGTGAGAGAGGGGATTTCGCGGGCGGCCCAGGGGCTGGGACAAAAGTCCAGGACGGAACTCGGACCTTCGGCGGATGCGACCGGCAGACTGGGGAGGCGACCCGGCGGACCCGGGATGCGACCGGCGGACCGGGGATGCGACCGCCGGACCAGGGATACGACCGCCGGACCGGGGGCATCCGTTGACATGCGTGCGAGCGGCATGCGTGCGAGCGGCATGCGTGCGAGCGGCATGCGTGGGAACGGCATGAGTGGGAACGGCATGAGTGGGAACGGCGGGCGAGAGGTGCGGAATGCGGGAGCAGGGGAGCGAGCCGGGGCGGGCCGAGGTGCGGGTGCCGTTCGGGGTGGCCGAGGTGCACGGGCCGTCGATGGTGCCCACCCTGCGCCACGGCGACCAGCTGCTCGTCCGGTACGGGGCGCGAGTCCGGGCGGGTGACGTGGTCGTGCTCCGGCACCCGTTCCAGCAGGACCTGCTCGTGGTGAAGCGGGCCGTCGAGCGGCGCGGGGCCGGCTGGTGGGTGCTCGGCGACAACTCCTTCGCGGGCGGGGACAGTACGGACTACGGGACCGTGCCCGAGGAGCTGGTCCTCGCCCGTGTCGTGGGCCGGTTCCGGCCGCGGCCGGCCGGTCAGCGCTCGCCGCTCCGCGCACTGCTCTGGGCGCTGTCCGCCGTACGTCCGGTGCTGTGCGACCGGTCGGCCTCCTCGCGCTTGCGGGCCCGGTAGGCGGCGACGTTGGCGCGGGTCGCGCAGCGGTCCGAACAGTAGCGCCGGGAGCGGTTGGTGGACGTGTCCAGGTACGCGTTGCGGCAGGGCGTGGCCTCGCAGATGCCGAGGCGCTCCACGCCGTGCTCGGTGAGGTGGAAGGCCAGGCCCATGGAGGCGACGGCGGCGTAGCCCGCGGTCGCGTTCGACGGGTGGTCGGCGAGGTGCATGTGCCACAGCGGGCGGTAGTCCTCGTCGCGGTGGTCGTGCCCGGAGATCTGCGGGCTGACCGGGAATTCGAGCAGCAGTGAGTTGAGCAGGTCGACGGCGAGGGTCTCCTCGCCCCTGTCCGCCGCCTCGAAGACCGCGCGCAGGCGGGCCCGTACGGAGCGGAACCGGGTCACGTCGGCGTCGGTGGCGCGGCGGGCCGCGGTGGAGCCCGGCCCGAAGAGCTCGCGCACCGCGTCCACGGAGGTGAGGGAGTCCGTGTTCCTGGCCGGCTCCTCGCTGTTGACCAGGCGCACGGCGTAGTCCGAGTAATAGGCCAGTTCCACTTGTAGTCCTTACTGGGGCGGGCTATCGTCGACTCTGCTGAGGTAATGGGCGTCTCTGCGTCCAGGGTATTACGAGTACGTGATTCAGTACGGGAGGGTGGGCGCCATGACGGAGACCACTGCGGGCGCCGGCGCGGGAACCGCCGACTGGCAAGCCTGGCAGACGAGCTGGGACCGGCAGCAGGAGTGGTACATGCCGGACCGCGAGGAGCGGTTCCGCGTGATGCTCGACATGGTCGAGGCCCTCGTCGGCCCGAGCCCCCGCGTGCTCGACCTGGCCTGCGGCACCGGCAGCATCACCGACCGGCTGCTGGGGCGGTTCCCGGACGCCGTCAGCACGGGCGTCGACCTGGACCCGGCGCTGCTCGCCATCGCCGAGGGCACCTTCGCCGGGGACGACCGCGTCACCTTCGTCACCGCCGACCTCAAGGACCCGGACTGGCGCGCGAAGCTGCCGTACGAGTCGTACGACGCGGTCCTCACCGCCACCGCCCTGCACTGGCTGCACAGCGAACCGCTCGCCGTGCTCTACGGCCAGGTCGCCGAACTCGTCCGGGACGGCGGGGTCTTCATGAACGCCGACCACATGCCCGACCCGTCCACCCCGCGCATCAACGCCGCAGACCGCGCCCAGCGGCACGCGCGCCAGGACCGGGCCAAGGCCGCGGGCGCCCTGGACTGGGCGGACTGGTGGCAGCTGGCCGCCAAGGACCCGGTACTCGCCGAGCCGACCGCGCAGCGGTTCGCGATCTATGGCGAGCACGCGGACGGCGACACCCCGCCCGCCGAGTGGCACGCGCGCGTACTGCGCGAGAAGGGCTTCGCCGAGGCGCGGACGGTCTGGCGGTCGCCCTCGGACGGGCTTGTGCTCGCGGTGAAGCAGGCCCCCAGTACGTGAAGCAGGCCCCAGTACGTGAAGCAGGCCCCAGTACGTGAAGAGGGCGGTACGGGAAGCTCCCGTACCGCCCTCCACGTATGACGAACCGTTACAGCACCTTGGACAGGAACGACTTCGTCCGCTCGTGCTGCGGGTCGGTCAGGACGTCCCTGGGGTTGCCGGACTCGACGACGACGCCGCCGTCCATGAAGACCAGGCTGTCGCCGACCTCGCGGGCGAAGCCCATCTCGTGGGTGACGACGACCATGGTCATGCCGGTCTCCGCCAGGTCGCGCATGACGTCGAGGACGTCGCCGACCAGCTCGGGGTCGAGGGCCGAGGTCGGCTCGTCGAAGAGCATCAGCTTCGGCTCCATGGCGAGCGCGCGGGCGATCGCCACGCGCTGCTGCTGGCCGCCGGAGAGCTGCGAGGGGTAGTTGCCCGCCTTGTCGGCGAGGCCCACCCGCTCCAGGAGGGCGCCGGCGCGCTCGCGGGCCGCCGCCTTCGACTCGCCCTTGACCTGGACCGGCGCCTCCATGACGTTCTCCAGGGCCGTCATGTGCGGGAACAGGTTGAAGCGCTGGAAGACCATGCCGATGTCCCGGCGCTTCAGGGCGACTTCGCTGTCCTTGAGCTCGTGGAGCTTGTCGCCCTTCTGCCGGTAGCCGACCAGCTCGCCGTCGACGTAGAGCCGCCCCGCGTTGACCTTCTCCAGGTGGTTGATGCAGCGCAGGAACGTCGACTTGCCGGAGCCCGACGGGCCGATCAGGCAGAAGACCTCGCCCTGCTTGACCTCCAGGTCGATGCCCTTGAGGACCTCGACGTGCCCGAACGACTTGTGCACGTTCTCGGCCTTGACCATGGCGTTCATCGGGCGACCTCCGGACGGCGCAGCGACAGCATGTTGGCCTTGACCTTCTGCCAGGGCGTCGGCGGGAGCTGGCGGGACGAGCCGCGGGCGTAGTACCGCTCCAGGTAGTACTGCCCGACGCTCAGGATCGACGTCATGATCAGGTACCAGGTCGCGGCGAGGAACAGCACCTCGACCGTGGCGCCGGAGCTCTGGCCGATGTCCTGGGCGTTGCGCAGGAGTTCGTAGTACTGGACGGCGGCCACCAGGGACGTCGTCTTCAGCATGTTGATGACTTCGTTGCCGGTCGGCGGGACGATCACGCGCATCGCCTGCGGCAGCACCACGCGCCGCAGGGTCTTGCTGTGGCTCATGCCGAGCGCGTGCGCCGCCTCGGTCTGGCCCTCGTCGACGGCGAGCAGGCCGGCGCGGCAGATCTCCGCCATGTACGCGGCCTCGTTGAGGCCGAGCCCGAGCAGCGCCGTCAGGAACGGCGTCATGAAGTCGGACCACTCGTCCTTGTAGATCGGGCCGAGGTTGATGTACTCGAAGACGAAGCCCAGGTTGAACCAGACGAACAGCTGCACCAGGACCGGGGTGCCGCGGAAGAACCAGATGTAGAACCAGGCGATGGACGATGTCACCGGGTTCTTGGAGAGCCGCATCACCGCGAGCAGGATGCCGCCGGCCACGCCGATCGCCATCGAGAGCACGGTCAGGAGCAGCGTCTCCCGCATGCCGCCGACGATGCGGGAGTCGAAGAAGTACTCGGGGATCGCGTCCCAGTTGATCTCTCCCTGCGCGAACGCGAAGACGATCGCGCCGAGCGCCGCGAGGGCGACGACGGCCGAGACATAGCGGCCGTAGTGCCGTACCGGCACGGCCTTGATGGCCTGCGGGGCCGACGGAGGGGTGTCCTCCGGGCCCTTCTTTTCAGTGTCCACAGTCACGAGGTGCCTTTCACCGATGCCTTTCACCGACGGCCCGGAGCCGTCGTACCGACGACTGGGAGCCGTCTCACCGACGGCTCGGAGCCGTCACTTGCCGCCGTTGACCTTGGCCTCGGTGACGGCGCCGGCCTCGACGCCCCACTTCGAGATGATCTTGTCGTACTCGCCGTTCTTGATGATGGCGTCGAGCGCGGCCTTGATGGCGTCCCGCAGTTCGGGGTTGTTCTTGGGTACGGCGATGCCGTACGGAGCCGCGTCGACCTGCTTGCCGACCAGTTCAAAATCCTTGCCGCCGCCGGAGGTCTTCACGGCGAACGCGGCGACGGGGAAGTCGGAGGAGCCGGCGTCGGCGCCACCGGAGCGCAGCCGGGTCTGGGCCTGCTGGTCGTTGTCGAAGGCCTCGATGGCGATCTTCTTGCCGCCCTTGCACTTCTCCGACTCGGCCTTGGCCAGGTCGTGCGAGACGGTGCCGCGCTGCAGGACGACCTTCTTGCCGCACAGGTCGGACCAGGTCTCGATGCCCTGGGTCTCGCCCTTGTTGGTGTAGATCGAGACGCCGGCGTTGAAGTAGTCGACGAAGTCGACGCCCTCGCCGACCTTCTTGCCGGTGTCGGAGTCGATGCCGTTCTGGCGGTGCTTCGTGTCCGTCATGGCGGACATGGCGATGTCGTACCGCTTCGAGCGGAGGCCGCCGAGGAGGGTGTCGAAGGTGCCGTTCTTGAAGGTGAACTCGACGCCGAGCTGCTCGCCGAGCGCCTCGGCGATGTCCAGGTCGATGCCGACGACCTTGCCGTTCTTGTCCTTGTACTCCACCGGGGGGTACGCGATGTCGGAGCCGACCTTGATCTCGCCCGCGTCCCTGATGCTCTGCGGGAGCTTGTCGGCGAGCGGCGCGTTCTCGTTGCTGCGGGCGCGCTGGGCCGCGTCCGTCTGGTCCCCGCAGCCGGTCAGCAGCAGGGCGCCCGCGACCGCGAGGGCACCGACCGCGCGTATTCGTGACGTGCCTGCGGCCGTGCGACATGTGGTGCTTGCGGTCATGTTGTGGTTCCTCCGGCGGATGAGGGAGCTGCCGTGCGATGAGGCCGTCCGGCACGCGCTTCGGGTGCTCCGGCCTCGGGTGATTGACGCATCTTGCCATTCGGACGCACGGCTTCAGGGGGTCGGCGATGTCAAAATCGGATAACGGGTGCCGGATACCGGGCGGAGGGGCATGTGCGGTCCGTCTTCTGGGGAGAACGCGGCGTAACCGGTGAACGTGCGCTAACTCCACCATCTCCGGCGAATCTCGCCATGTGGACAGAAGTGACCGGGGCTGACCGGGTATTCAGTGTGCGCCTTGTGCCCTTTTGTGGCGACTCGGGTACGGCCGGTCCGCGGCGGGCCGCCCACTCACCCGTACGGAATCGGGGCTACGGGCAACACCGCAGGTGGGAAGCGTGCAGGGCAACGCCCGATGGCCGCTCGATGAACGATGATCGTTCGTTTCGCACCCGATGTGCGGGTGGGCAAAAGGGCCTTACCGGGCAGTGACGAACGCCGCTCGCCGGGCCGTGCGGTCTTCAGGTAAAAAGGGCTGTTACACCCCTCATCCGGGGCTCAGGGCGCGTGTGCGGCGCGCCCGCGCGTACGTACCTCCCCTCGCGGAGGCGGGCCAACCGCCGAAGCGAGTCACGGACGCGGTGCCCGCCCACCCCTAAACAGGAGTGGTCACCCTCAACGAAAAAGACTTAAGGGGTCAGACAAAAGTGGCAGCGGAGATCGTCAACCCTCGCAGCGACGCCGGTGCGGAGGGCGCGGAAGAGCCCTTCGATCCCGCGTTCGCCCTGCACCGCGGCGGCAAGATGGCCGTCCAGGCCACCGTGCCGGTGCGTGACAAGGACGACCTGTCCCTCGCGTACACGCCTGGCGTGGCCAAGGTGTGCAGCGCCATCGCCGAGCAGCCCGAGCTCGTGAACGACTACACGTGGAAGTCCAACGTCGTCGCCGTCGTCACCGACGGCACGGCCGTGCTCGGACTCGGCGACATCGGTCCGGAAGCCTCCCTCCCCGTGATGGAGGGCAAGGCCATTCTGTTCAAGCAGTTCGGCGGCGTGGACGCCGTCCCGATCGCCCTCCAGACCACCAGTGTCGACGAGATCGTCGAGACCGTGGTCCGGCTCGCCCCGTCCTTCGGCGGCGTGAACCTGGAGGACATCTCGGCGCCGCGCTGCTTCGAGATCGAGGACCGCCTCAAGGAGGCCCTCGACATTCCCGTCTTCCACGACGACCAGCACGGCACGGCCGTCGTCACCCTCGCCGCGCTGCGCAACGCCGCGAAGCTCACGAACCGGACCCTCGGCGACCTGCGCGCCGTGATCTCCGGTGCGGGCGCGGCCGGCGTCGCCATCGCCAAGTTCCTCCTGGAGGCGGGCATCGGCGACGTGGCGGTGGCCGACCGCAAGGGCGTCGTCAGCAAGGACCGGGACGACCTCACCCCGGTCAAGCAGGAGCTCGCGGAGCTCACCAACAAGGCGGGCCTGTCCGGTCCCCTGGAGTCGGCGCTTGCGGGCGCGGACGTGTTCATCGGTGTCTCCGGCGGTACGGTCCCGGAGCCCGCGGTGGCGTCCATGGCGGAGAACTCCTTCGTGTTCGCCATGGCCAACCCGAACCCCGAGGTGCACCCCGACATCGCGCACAAGTACGCGGCGGTCGTGGCCACCGGGCGCTCGGACTACCCGAACCAGATCAACAACGTGCTCGCGTTCCCGGGCATCTTCGCGGGCGCCCTCCAGGTGCGCGCCTCGCAGATCACCGAGGGCATGAAGATCGCGGCGGCCGACGCGCTCGCCGAGGTCGTCGGCGCGGACCTGTCCGCGGAGTACGTGATCCCGTCGCCGTTCGACGAGCGGGTCGGCCCGGCGGTCACCGCCGCGGTCGCGGCGGCTGCCCGGGCGGAGGGCGTCGCCCGACGCTGAGCGTTCGACACGGGAATTCGACACGGGAATTCGACACGGGAAAGGGCCTTGCCGGTGGGCGGGGCCCTTTCCCGCGTCTGCGGGCGGCCGCTGCGCCGGGCAGAATCAGCCCGTCAGGCCCTAGCCCGGAGGGCGATCGACGGCGACCGATTCGACGGCGCCGGTCAACGTCACACCCGGGCACGGTTACGGCGCACCCCCTCCCCGCAATACCGTCGGGTACATGTTCGCCGCATACGCCGCCCGTATCGACCGTGACCAGCCGCTGAACGGCCTTGAGTTGGGGGAGCGCCCGGCCCCCGAGGAACGCCCCGGCTGGACGACCGTCAACGTCAGGGCCGCCTCCCTCAACCACCACGACCTCTGGTCCCTGCGAGGCGTCGGCCTCGGTGAGGACAAGCTTCCGATGATCCTCGGCTGTGACGCCGCCGGGGTCGACGCGGACGGCAACGAGGTCGTGCTGCACTCCGTCATCGGCCAGTCCGGGCACGGCGTCGGCCCGGACGAGCCCCGCTCGATCCTGACCGAGCGCTACCAGGGCACCTTCGCCGAGCAGGTCTCCGTACCGACCTGGAACGTGCTGCCCAAGCCCAAGGAGCTCAGCTTCGCCGAGGCCGCCTGTCTGCCGACCGCCTGGCTGACCGCGTACCGCATGCTGTTCACCAACGCCGGCGTACGGCCCGGGGATTCGGTGCTCGTGCAGGGCGCGGGCGGCGGCGTCGCCACGGCCGCGATCGTGCTCGGCAAGGCGGCGGGCCTGAAGGTCTTCGCCACCAGCCGCGACGAGGCCAAGCGCAAGCGGGCCCTGGAGCTCGGCGCCGTGGAGGCCGTGGAGTCGGGCGCCCGGCTGCCGCAGCGGGTGGACGCGGTGATCGAGACGGTCGGCGCGGCCACCTGGTCGCACTCCGTGAAGTCGCTGCGGCCCGGCGGCACCCTGGTGATCTCCGGCGCGACCAGCGGCGACCGGCCCTCGCACGCCGAGCTGACCCGGATCTTCTTCCTGGAGCTGAAGGTCGTCGGCTCGACGATGGGCTCCAAGGACGAGCTGGAGGACCTGCTCGCGTTCTGCGCCAACACCGGCATCCGCCCGGTCATCGACGAGGAACTTCCCCTGGACCGGGCCCGCGAGGGCTTCGAGCGGATGGCGGACGGGGGGCAGTTCGGCAAGATCGTGCTGACGGTCTGAACCGCCCCTTCCGCCGACCGGCCCGGCCCCTTCGTACGGGGGCCGGGCCTTTCGCGTATCCCGCACTCGTGTCCGGTACGCATCCCGCACTCGTATCCCGCACTCGTATCCCGTACTCGTATCCCGTACTCGTATCCCGTACTCGTATCCGGTCCTCGTCTCCCGTACGCGATGTGTCAATCGTGGTTGACGATGCCGGGATGTCAACGTAAGTTGACAGCATGACCGAGGCAACGGATCTCGCCGAGCGAGCCGGAGATCGTGACCCACGCGTCGGGCTGCGGGCCGTCGCCGCGCTGCGGCGGCTGCTCGAACAGCTGGAGTCCGTCCAGGTGCGCAGCGCCCGGAATCAGGGCTGGTCGTGGCAGGAGATCGCCGCCGAGCTGGGCGTCAGCAGGCAGGCCGTGCACAAGAAGTACGGGAGGCAGTGATGTTCGAGAGGTTCACGCGCGGGGCGCGGGACGTGGTGGAGGGCGCGGTCGGGCACGCCGAGCGGGCCGACGACGCCGAGGTCACCGCGGAGCATCTGCTCCTCGCCCTCCTCGACGCCGAGGGGACGAAGGCCGCGTACGCCCTCGCGGCCCTCGGTGTGACGGGCCGGCGCGAGGCGGTCGTCGCCGCGCTCGCCGAGGCGCGGCGGCGCGGGGGAGTGTCGGCGGCCGACGAGGAAGCCCTGGCCGGGCTCGGGATCGACGTCGGGGCGATCGTCTCGTGCGTCGAACAGGCGCATGGGGAGGGGGCGTTGGGGCGCGAGCGCACGCGCACGAAGCGCCGGTTCACCGGGCACCGCCCGTTCGCCCGCGAGTCCAAGGACGTCCTGGAGCAGGCGCTGCGGGTCGCGATCGGCCGCGGGGACCGGACCATCGGCGATGAGCATCTGCTGCTGGCGTTGGCCGTACGGCCGGGGGTCGCGCGGGATGTGCTGGGGGCGTACGGGTCTTCTTACGATGCGGTGGTGCGGGTGTTGGGGACGGGCTGATTCGTCCCCTGAATTGAACCCCTCCGGCGATAAATTGAGCCCCTCCGGCGATTGAGGAGCGGGGTCCGGGGGCGGAGCCCCCTGGGGGCGGGGTGCCTCAGTCCCCGTCCGCCCCCCGCAGTACCACCCCGATATGCGCCGCCGCGGCGGACAAGTGACGGCGTGCGTCGCGGAGTTGGGCCTCCGTCACCCCGTGGTCGCGGGCCGCGTCGCGGATGTCGTCGCGGAAGCGGTCCAGGAGGCGGTCCAGGTCGCGGGCCGGGTCGCCGGTGGAGACCGCGTCCTGCGTGGCCCACTCCGGCTCGGCCACGGACCCGGGGGCCGGCCGGGGCCTGCCGAAGCGGCCGAACTCCTTGGTGATCTCGGCCAGTCCCTCCCGGAGCCCCGTCGGCCAGTCCCCGCGCGTGAAGTGGTCCTGCACCTGGTCCTGTACGCGCTTCGCGATCCGCTGGACCTCGTCGCGCGCCTCGTCCTCGGCCTCCTTGGCCTGGCGGCGGGCGCGCTGCGCCTCCTCGCGGGCCCGGCGCGACTCGTCCTTCGCGCGGCGGGCCTGCTCCTTCCACTCCTGCTTCGCGCGGCGCAGCTCCTCCTTCGCCGCCCGCCAGGACTCCGGCTCGCCCTGCGCGGTCGTGCTGCCGGACCCCCGCCGCGTCTCGTTCGCCGCGGCCCGCATCTCGCGCCGCAGGTCACCGGCGGCGCCGCGGACGTCGTCCCGGATCTCGGCGGCCAGCTCCGCTACGGACTCGCGGATCTCCAACTCCAGGTCCGCCAACTCGCCGCTGCGGTCCGCCAGTTCGGCCCGGCCCGCGTCGGTGATCGAGTAGACCTTGCGGCCGCCCTCGGTGGTGTGCGTGACCAGCCCCTCGGCCTCCAGCTTCGCCAGGCGCGGGTAGACGGTGCCCGCCGAGGGCGCGTACAGGCCCTGGAAGCGCTCCTCCAGGAGCCGGATCACCTCGTAGCCGTGGCGCGGCGCCTCGTCGAGGAGCCCCAGGAGGTAGAGGCGCAGGCGGCCGTGGGCGAAGACGGGGGGCATGTCAGAGCACCTTCCCGGTCGTGCTGTCACCGGCGGGCGGAGTGTCCGCCGGGGGCGTGTCCGTAGGAGGATTGTTCCCGTCCGCTTGTGGACCCGGTGCGCCGGGGGTGGGGCCCTCGCCGTGCGTCCCGTACGCGTCCGGCTGTGGGCGGCGCAGCAGGGCGATGGCGCCGGAGACGGTGGTGGCCTTGAGGGTGCCGGTGCCGGCGCCGAGGCGGCCGGTGATCCGCTTCGTGCCCCAGCCGCCGCCGACCCGCAGGTCCTCGAACGCGTTGGAGACCGTGCCGCTGGTCGTGTCCGCCTCCACGACCGCGTCCGCCGGGTGCGGGAGCCGGATCGCGATCTCGCCGGAGACGCTGGACAGCCGTACGTCCGGGGCGCGGTCCGAGCCGTCCAGGTCCACGATCATGTCGCCGCTGACGGACTCCGCCCGTACGGACGCGCTCGCCGCGACGACCGTCAGGTCGCCGGAGACCGAGCCGAACTTCAAGTCGCCCGTCACGCCCTGCGCTTCGACGGTGCCGCTCACCGTCTCGGCGCGCACGTCGCCGGACAGGCCGGCCAGGGTGGTCTCGCCGTGCACGCCCCGGACCGTGGTGCGGCCCTCGACGCCGGAGACCATGGCGGTCGCGCCGACCGTGCCCACCTCGACGTCGGCGCCCGACGGCACCGCGAGCGAGACCACCGCGTGCCGCCGCCACCCCTTGGGGTCCAGCCACTTGAGGAAGCCCTTCCAGGGCAGGTCGTCGTACGCGACGCTGAGCGTCGTGCCCTCCCGCACCACCCGCAGCGGCGGTCCGTCGATCTCCGAGAGCTCCAGGTGTGTCGCGCCCTCCTCCGTGCCGACCACGTTCACCGCGCCGCCCGCGATGCGTACGCGCACCGAGCTCACCGGTTCGCCGAAGCTGAACTTCCGCGGCTCGGCGATCTCCCAGCTGGACTCCGCCATGGCTGCCTCCCTCGGCCGCGACGCTGACGCGCCATATCGCGTTCTCTCGTACACACGATATATCGCGGATACGTGACGTCAAGAGTGCCGGGCCCGCTGCGCTGCACGGCATACCAGAGCCAACGCGGACAAATTGCCCTAGCGTGGATCTGTGCCGACCCCGCGCGAACCCGATTCCGAAGAATCCGGCGTACCCGCCGCCGGCGCGCTGCTGTTCTGCCGCGCCGCACCCGCCGACATCCGCCCCGCCGCCGGGCTCCTCCGCACCCGCCTGCACCTCGCCCCGGCCGGGCCGGAGTGGAGTGTCCTGGTGCCCGACGGCGCCCCGTGGGTGCGCGCGGGCGAGCCCGTCGACCGGGTGCTCGCGGGCTGGGCGACCGCGCTCGCCGTCGGCGCGCCCTGGCCGGTGCTCGCGCTCTGGTGGGACGGGGACCGCAGCGGCTACCTCCTCGCCGCCGGCTTCCGCCGCGGTGTCGGGTACGTGTGGCTGGCCGACGGCACGCCCGTCGGCGAGGACGAGGCGATGCGTACGTTCGCCGCCCGGCTCGGCCTCGACCCCGTCCTCGACGTGCAGTCCCTCGAACCGCTGACCCGGTCCGACCCCGCGGCCGACGCCGACGACCGGCTGCGCGTCCTGCTCGCCGTGCTCGCCCGCGCCGGACTCACCGTGCCCAGGGGCCTCACCCCGGGGGCGAGCGCGGACGGCCTGCGCTCGGCGGCCCGCGCGCTCCCGGACGCCGAGACGGTGGAGTGGCCCGGCCTGCGCGAAGCCGTACGTGCCGAACTCGCCCCCGAGGGCGGCAGCCTGACCGCCCGCGCCCTGGCCGCCGCCCACCTCGCGGCGGGCCTCCCGCTCACCCTCTGGGGCCTACGGCGCCACAGCGCAGGCTGGACGGCGGCAGGAGTGCTGCTCCTCGTCCACGGCGCGCTCGGTCTCGTACGGGAGATTCGGCGGCCGCTCGACTGACGGGGTCGTCCCGTCGGCCGGGCTCGCGCTGCGTGTCCCTACTTACCCCTGTTTTCCCTGGTCGTCACAGCGCATCCCTGCTTGCCCCTGATTGCCCCTGCTCGCCCCTACTCGTCCTCGTCCTCGTCCTCGTCGTCCAGGCGGGCCAGCCAGGTGGCGAGGCGTTCGACCGGAACCTCGAAGTCCGGGTTCAGATCGACGAACGTACGGAGCTGCTCGGCGAGCCACTCGAAGGTGACCTCCTCCTCGCCGCGCCGCTTCTCCAGCTCTTCGATGCCTCGGTCGGTGAAGTACATGTGCTTGCTGCTCCTGTCGCCACGTCCGAGCGGCGCCGGTGGTGATGCGGGATCTCCGGGCCTCGCGGGGGCCGGGACCCCGTCCACTTTAATCGAGCGCGACCCGACCGATCAGATCGAGCCAGCCCCTGACCGGCCTGAACAGAGTTATCCACAGGGGTCGCCCCGCAACCGGCCCGGTGGCTAACCTCGTCGTAGATCAAGAGCCGGTGCGGCCAAGGGAGTTGGCGGGCGCGCACCGGCCGGTTGAGGCTGCGTACGGACGGGGGCGTCATGGCGGACAGCATGTGGACGGACGAGGCGGCGGGGGAGCCGGACCGGAGTCGGGGAGAGGCCGGCGAAGCGCCGGGGGTGATCCCCGGGGACGCGCTGCCCCAGGGCGTGTGGCCCATCACCCTGCCCGGCGGCGCGGGTCGGATCATGGCCCGGGTCACCCCCACCGACCAGTACGAGGACCAGGACATCGGAGTCCTCGACACCGCGGGCGCCAGGCTGGAGCAGCTGGGCGAGCTGATCCAGGGCGTGGGCACTTCCGTGCTCGACGCCGCGCGGGCGGTGCGGCCGGACGAGGCGGCGATCACCTTCGGCGTCGAGCTGAGCACGAAGTCGGGCCGGGCGTTCGCGATCCTCGCCGAGGGGGAGGCGAAGGCGTCCGTGCAGGTCACCCTCACCTGGCGCCTCGGCGACGGCGATGCCTGACCTGTCGGACCGGCTCGGGCGGCTGGTCGGGGCGGCCACCGTGCAGATTCACGCGCCCAAGTCCGACGCCGCCGAGCGGACCCGGCTGTGGGGGACGGGGTTCTTCGTTGCGCCGGGCTGGATCCTCACCTGCGCGCATGTGGTCCGCCCCTACCTGGACGCGTCGCGCAAGGGACGCTTCGGTGTGACCGGCGCGGTGGTCGGCGCGAGCACACCGGTGGAGGCGCGGCTTGAGGGCATGCTCTGGCGGGGCGGCAAGGACGGGGACATCCCCTTCGAGCAGGACCTCGCCCTGCTGCGCCTCGCGGACGACGCCTCGGCCGAGCGGCACTCCTGCGTCTGGTTCGCCGATTGGGCGGGGCGCACACTCGGCGACGAACGCTTCGTCCACGGGTACTACCTCGACGGATCCGGTCAGGTGCGGACCCGTGAGGCGCTGGCCAAGGTCAGCGTGGCGGACGGCGCGGCGCGGCGGTTCGAGCCCATGGTGCAGTTCAAGAGCGGCCTGTCGGGGTCCCCGGTCGTCGCGCCGGAGTCCGGGGCCGTCGTCGGGGTGATGAAGGCGGGCCAGCAGGGGTACGGCGGCGCGGCCATGGACATCACGGCCCTGCGCGGCTTCGGCGAGCTGTACGCGGAGGTCGCCGCCGCCCACGATGTGTGGCACCACGGACGGCTCGGCCGGCCGGACAGCTGGGTCGCTCTGCAGGACCGGGCGGCCCGCGCCCCGGGCCGCGGCGCCACCGCTGACGCGTGGACACCCGTGGACCGCGCCACCGCCCTGCACCACCTCGCCGTGCTGCGCCGGGCCGTCCCCCGGAGCGCGGAGAGCGAGAAGCCCGGGGACATCTGTGTGCTGGTGCGCCAGGCCATGGGGCGCCGCTGGCTGTCCAACAGTCGCCCGCTGCCCCGGATTTGGCGGGACGGTCACGGCGAGCTGTACGACGGCGCGCGTCCCCTGGAGGCCCGGGTCTTCCTGCGGTACCTGCGCCGGGTGACCGAGTACGCGGAGTCCGACGGCCTGCACACCGGCCCGCTGACGGCCTGGCTGGACGCACGGGAGGCGCGGCTCTCCGGGAAGCGGGAGGCCGCCGGGCCACGCAGCCCCGCACCACCCCCGGCCCCTCATGCGCCCGGGAACGGCGGCCTGCCCGGAGAGGCCCCGCCCGCGCACCTCGACACCGAGACCCGCCCCGCGCACCCCGCCCCGGAGGCTCTGCCCGCGCGCCCCGGTCCGCAGGCTCTGCCCGCGCACCCCGGCCCCGAGGTTCTGCCCGCGCACCTCGACCCCCGGACCCGCCCCGCTCGCCCTGACCCCGGGCCCCGCCCTGACCCCGGGCCCCGCCCTGACCCCGGGCCCCGCCCCGACCCCGGGCCCCGCCCCGGCCCCGCGGTCCAGCCGGTCCACGCGCGGGCCGCGGAGGCCGCGGAACCGGTGGCGTACCCGCACCCGGGCAGCGCGCGCTCCATCGTCGTCCTGGAGATAGAGGAGGTCTCCTGCGAGGACCGCCGCTTCCGCTGGACCGTCCGCCTGGACCACATCGGCGAGGACGAGGAACTCCTCGGCGGCAGCGACGCGGGCGGCCCCGGCGTGCCCTACCGCGACCTGCTGCACGAGGTGGGCGAAGCCCTGACCGGCGCCTTCGAACGGGTCGACCTCGGCGGCTCGCCCGCACCGCTCGAAGTCGCCCTGCCGTACGACCACTTCGACGAGCCGGTGCACCAGTGGCAGCTCAACCACACCGTTCCGCTGCACCAGGACCCGGCCAAGGAGCCGCTCGGGGTGCACCGGCCGGTGGTGGTGCGCAGCCTGGAGCGGTTGCGCGCACCGGACCCTGAGCGCAACGCCCGCCACGCCGACCGCTGGCACGACCTGCACGCAGCCGAGCGCATCAGCTCCCTCCGGCTGCCGCCCGCGGGCAAGTCGCTGCAGGCAGCGGTCGAGGGGAAGGCACCCGGCGAGGTGCCCGTGATGTGCCGGTCGGCCGGGGAGCGGACCGGGAAGCACGCGCTCGGCGAGGTCCTCGGGCAGGACCACGGTGTCGCCCTGTGGCACGGCACGGGCCATGCGGGCAGCCCCTGTGGCGACGCCTGCACCGCACTGCACGAACAGATCGGCGACGTCTTCCGGGTCAGCCGACGGGCCGACCGGCTCGCCTACTCCGTATGGCAGTTGCGCCGGGACATCGCGCGTCACAACAACGGCCCGCACCCGGCATCCGGCCTCGTGCTGTTCTACGACCGCCCGTTGGAGGACACGGACGTACTGGACGCACCGGCATGAGCGCCCGGACCGCGGGGCCGGAGTTCGGCCAGGAGTGCGCGCCAACGGTATGGCTGGAAAAGGCCGTTCGCGAGGGTGGCTTTGGGTACATTTTCAGGGGCCCGTTGTGGGCGAGGGCCACCCTCGTCGGCCAGCGCGCGGCAAGCCATCGAACGCTGACGAGGAGCGAGCCATGAGCGACTGGCTGATCTTCCGGGGCACGGGGAAGCCCGCCCGGAACCGCATCGCGGACCTGCCCGAAGCACCCCACTGGCGGCGCTTCGACGGTACGCCGCCGCCCGAGGACGAGGACCGGGCTCCCGAGATCGACCACTCCTCGCTGCGCCGCCTCGGCGACAACCCGATCCTCCGCATCCAGGAGGAGCGCACCCTCCAACTGATCAACGCCGCCCTCTATTTGAGGCGTCCGCTCCTGGTCACCGGAGCCCCCGGCGCCGGCAAGAGCACCCTCGCGCACGCGGTCGCCCATGAGCTCGGGCTCGGCCGGGTGCTGCAGTGGCCGGTGGTCAGCCGCACCGAACTGAAGGACGGCCTGTACGCCTACGATGCCATCGGCCGCCTCCAGGACACCCAGCTCGACGCCCACCGGTCGGGCGCGCCCCGGTCCGCAGCCGCGCGGGCAGGCGGCGGTGCCCGCCCACGCCCCGGCGGCCGCCTCGCGGGGACCCGGCGCAGGAGCGACATCGGCCGGTACATCAGGCTCGGGCCGCTCGGCACCGCACTGCTGCCGACCCGGCAGCCGCGGGTGCTGCTCATCGACGAGCTGGACAAGAGCGACATCGACCTGCCCGGCGACCTCCTCAACGTCATGGAGGAGGGCGAGTTCGCCATCCCCGAGCTCGAACGCATCGCGGGCCGCGACGGCCGGGACCAGGTGACGGTGCTCAGCGACGACGGCCGGCCCGTGGTCGTGACCGGAGGACGGGTGCGCTGCCGGGCCTTCCCGTTCATCGTGATGACCAGCAACGGCGAGCGGGAGTTCCCGCCCGCGCTGCTCCGCCGCTGCATCCACCTCAACCTCGAACCACCCAGGGGCCGGCGCCTCGCCGCCATGGTCCAGGCCCACTTCGGCGAGCGGGCGGACGAGACGCACAGCGATGTCTTCGACCTGTTCACCCAGGACGGTGGCGGGATCCACCGCCCCACCGACCAGCTCCTGAACGCCATCTTCCTCACCCAGCACGCGGCCCAGCAGGAGGACCCGGCCCGCCGCGCGGAGATCGCCCGGCTGCTCATCGAGGCCCCCGACCAAGAACCCAGGCGCTAGCCGTCATGCCCGTCGAGCCCCCGCACGTCGAGCCGTCGGCCGTCGAGCCGTCGCACCCCGACCCCCTCACCCTGCTCGTGTCGCGGCTGCGCGACGTGGGCGTGGAGCCGGACCCGGAGGAGCTCGCCGACGCCCTGTGGCTCGCCCGGT
Source organism: Streptomyces solicavernae (assembly GCF_029968095.1). Classification (GTDB taxonomy): domain Bacteria; phylum Actinomycetota; class Actinomycetes; order Streptomycetales; family Streptomycetaceae; genus Streptomyces; species Streptomyces solicavernae. The sequence continues at coordinate 70,174 of NZ_JASCIR010000004.1, forward strand.
GGGTGCCGCCCGACACCGTCGCGGACCCCCGCCCGGGCGCCGCCGACCCCGTGCACCCGGCGGAACCCGCACCGCCGCATCCGCCCGGCGGGCAGCACCGGCAGCAGCCCCCCGCCGTACCCCCGGCGCCCGCCCCGACCGCCGACCGGCAGCAGCGCAGGCCGGCCGGGACCGTCGAGCTGACGGTGCCGGGCGCGGACGGCGACCGCCTCCGCGAGGGCACGAGGCCCGTGCGGGTACCGACCGCCGTCACGTTCCCCGACGCCCAGTCGCTGCAGCGCGCCCTGCGCCCGTTGCGCCGGTTCCGGCCCGGCGGCGGAAGCGGCGGAGGCGGCGGTGCGCGCAGCGTCCTTGACGAGCGGGCCACCGCCGAGCGCACCGCGGACACCGGCCTGATCCTGCCGGTCCTGCGCCGCTCCCGGCGCCGCGAGGCCCGACTGCGCCTGGTCATGGACGTATCGACGTCCATGGTCGTCTGGGAGGACACCTTCACCGAACTGCGGGAGATCTGCGAGCGGTCCGGCGCCTTCCGCGAGGTGCGCCCGCACTTCCTCCGCGAAGGCCCGCACGGCGAGCCCGCCGTCACCGCGACCCCGGACGGCGGCGGTCCCCCGCAGTCCGCCGCGCAGCTGCGCGACCCCGCCGGCCACCAGGTGATCCTCGTCCTCAGCGACTGCGTGGGGCCGATGTGGCGCGACGGCGGCATGCAGCGACTCCTGCACAGCTGGGCCCTCGACAGCCCGGTCGCCGTGGTCCAGCCGCTGCCCCAGCGGCACTGGCGCCGCACCCATCTGCCCGCGTACGAGGGCGAGTTACGGCGCCACGAGGGAACCGCCGGGCGGATGGACTTCCGGCCCGGGCGTGGCGCGGCACCGCCGCCGCGCGGGGCGCTCCCGGTGCCGGTGATCGCGCCCCGGCCCGGGCCGCTCGGCGCCTGGGCGCGGCTGGTGTGCGGCGGCACCGAGCAGCGGCTGCGCGCCTCCGCCGGCTGGGTGCGGGCCGACCACCCGCGGTCCACCGCCGTACGCGGCTCGGACCGGGTGGTGTCCCCGCGCGAGAGGCTGCGGTCCTTCATCCGCACCGCCTCGCCCGCGGCGGTCCGTCTCGTCGGGCATCTGTCGGCCGCGCCCCTGGTGCTGCCGGTGATGCGCCTGGTTCAGCGGGCGATGCTCTCCGGCAGCGGGCCGGACGTACTCGCCGAGGTGCTGGTCGGCGGCCTGGTGCGGCGCGCGCGGGACATCGAGGGGCTGCACACCTACGCATTCGTCGACGGGGTGCAGGAAGAGCTGCTGCGGCGCAGCGAACAGAGCGACCTGCACCTCGTCCTGAAGCACTGCTCGAAGTACGTCGAGCAGCGGTACGGCAGGTCGGTGCGGAACTTCCCCGCGCTGGCGGCCGCCCATGTCGAGGGGCACGGGCCGGCCGGCGCGGCCCCGCTGCTCGGGCCGGACGGAGTGCCGCAGGACCCGGTGCTCCGGGAGTTCGCGCGGGTCTCCGCCGCGGTGATCGGACGGTTCGGCGGCGACCTCGCCGTACCCCTCGTCACCGGCGCGACCGGAACGGACGGCACCGTCGCCGCACCCGGGGAACTCCTCGCGCGCGCCCGGGTGTTGCTGCGGACCTTCGAGGGGGACGGCGGCGACTGGGCGCTTGACGACGCCGAGGAGCTGCTCCGCCACCTCGGCGCCGACGACACCTTCGCGGACGCCGTCACGGCCCGCATCGAGCTGGGCGACGTACTGCTGCAGCGCTGGCGGACGAGCGCCCGGCCCGGCGATCTCCTGGAGGCGTACGACACCGTCCGGGCGCATGCCGGGCGGCACCCCGTGGCGGCCCTGACGTACGCCCGGGTCCTGGACGCCATGGCGGAGGAAGAGCTGCGCTCGGGGCCGGGCTCGGCGGTGCTGCCGAACCGGGTGCGCGTCGAGGTCGCCCAGATCGCCGCGGAGGCACCGGAGTCCGTCCGCGTCGGCAGCCTGCGCAGAGCCTTGGCGGCGCTGCTGTTGCTGCGGGACGAGGACGAGACGCTGGCCGCTGCCTTCGACCGGCTCGACCGGCTCGACCGGCTCGACCGGCGCGGGGCACCGCAGGACGAACCGATGCTCCGCACCCTCGGCGTGCTCCGGGCCGGGGCGCTGCGCCGGGCGGCGCAGTCCGCCGCCGCGGTCGCCCGGCTGGCCGGACAGGGCGAGGCCACCGTGGACCGCGCCTTCGGCGAGGCCCTGGACCGGCTGGCGGAGTGGACGGACCACCTGGTGCGGAGACTGGAGCGCGGTACGGGCGTCAAGCCCGACCTGCGCCTGCTGCGCGGACTCGCCCAGCTCGACCTGGCCCGCCGGAACGCCGGACGCGGCCCGCAGCCACGCCCCCCGGCCCGGCGGGACCCGCAGGCGCGGCGCTGGAGCGCGGAGCGGGCGGTCCAGGACCTGGAAACCGCGCTAGGGAGTGGCTCCCCGATTTCTGCGGGTCAACGACGATCGGAGGGGCACTCCCTAGGCCTCCCGCGCGGCGAGCGCCCGCACCCCCCAGGCGAACTGAGCATGCACTGGCTGGAGTTGGCCGCGGCGTACGAGCTCTGCGACGAGCCGGAGGACGCGTCGCCCGAACGTCTTGGCCGGATCCGCGCAGCGCTCGACCAGGCGGCGCTGGCGGCCGAGAGCACCCCCCAGCTGATCAGGAGCCTGACGCACCGGGCGCTGCACTACGCCGGGTTCGGCCACCCGTACGGCACCCCCGCGGACGACCGCGCCAGAGCCGTTGCCGACCTGGACCGGGCCGTCGGACTCGGCTCCGAGGACGCCGGCCTGTACGCCCTGCGCGGCCGCCTCCTGCTCGGCGCGGACGAGGCGCCGGGGACGTACGGCTACGCGGTCCGGTACGAGGCATCCGACCCGCAGCTCGAAGACGCGGTGCGGTCCCTGCGCGCGGCCCTCGACCTGACCGTCGGCAGCGACCCCCGGGCGTCCGGCCGCCACCTGCTGTTCGCCGTGGCGCTGCGCGCCAGGTTCCGTCGCGGGGCGGCGCTGTCCGACCTCCACGAGGCGGACTGGGCCCTGGGCGTGGCCATGCGGGAGGGGGAGGACGACGTCGTCGCGTATGCCGCGTACCACCGCGGCCAGGTCGCCGACGCGCTCGCTCGCCGCACGGGGGCGCACAAGTACCGGGTGACGGCCGCCGACCACTACCGCAGGTGCGCGACGCAGGCCGAACAGCTCGACTTCGCCACGCTGGCCGCGGCGGCGCGCGTCGAACGTGCCGGCGCCCTGCTGGCGACGGCGGGCCCGCACGTGGCCAGGGCGGAGCTGCGGCGGGCCGCCGCCCTGCTGAACGACGGACCCGAGGGGGACGACGGCCCCGCAGGGGACCCGGAGGGCGCGGTGGACGCCTCCGGTCTGCTGAGTCGCGGCCGGGAAGAGGACCCGGAGGAGCCGGAGGAGCCGGAGGACCCGGAGGAGCCGGAGGAGCCGGAGGACCCGGAGGACCCGGAGGACCCGGAAGGCACGGTCGACGCCGGCGGCCTGCGCCGCGCGGATCTCCTGAGGCGCATCCGGCGGGAGCTGGACGCCTTGGACGCGGCGGCCCCGGCCGCGCACCGGCCCCACCGATCCCCGGACTCCCGCCCATGACGCCTCCCCACCTGGGGGCCGACGCCTCCGCGGAGAAGCCCCTGCCCGCATTCCCCCGCCCGGGCCCCGGCACGGTCAGCCACCCCGTGCTCGCCGCGGTCCTGGCGGAGGTCGAGGAGCGCGAGGCGTCCGGCGAGGCGGGGCCGGCGTACTACTCGGACGCGGCGGACCCCAGGTGAGCAGGCCCGGGAGGTACGGGGAAGAGCCGGGCGGCGGACACGGGGGCGGAGCGCGGGACGGGTTCCGGCAGTTCGTCCTCAAGGTCCACAGCCGCTGCAACCTCGCCTGCACCTACTGCTACATCTACACCGGCCCGGACGGCAGTTGGCGGGACCGCCCCCGCCGCGTCCCCGACGCCACGGTCCGCCAGGTCGCCCACCGCATCGCCGAGCACACCGCCCGGCACGGCCTCGCCCGGATCCGGATCGACCTGCACGGGGGCGAGCCGCTGCTCTCCGGCGCCGGGTTCCTCGTCGCGTACGCCGACACGGTGCGTGCGGCGGTACGGCGGGCGGCGCCGGCGGCACGCGTCGACGTCACCGTGCAGACCAACGGCACCCTCCTCACCGAGGCCGCCCTGGACCGGCTCGCCGCCGCCCGGATCCGGGTCGGCCTCAGCCTGGACGGCGGCACGGCCGCGCTGAACGCCCGCCGGGTCGACCACACGGGCCGCTCGTCCTGGCCGGCAGTCCGCCGGGCCGCCGGACTCCTGGCGTCCCGCCCCGATTCGTACGCGGGCCTGCTGAGCACCATCGACCTGGCCACCGACCCCCGCGAGGTGTACCGCTCGCTGCGCCGCCTCGGCCCGCCCGCCCTGGACTTCCTGCTCCCGCACGCCCACTGGGCCGACCGGGCGCCCGGCCGCCACCGGCCGAGCCCCACGCCGTACGCGGACTGGCTGATCCCCGCGTTCGAGCTGTGGTGGGCCGACCGGGAGGAGGGGCGGCCCCGGCTGCGGCTGTTCAGTGAGATCCTGGCCGTGCTGCTCGGCGCCGACAGCGCCACGGAGGCCGTGGGCCTGTCCCCGCTGGCCGTGGTCGTCGTCGACACGGACGGCGCGATCGAGCAGGTGGACGCGCTCAAGTCCGCGTACGAGGGCGCGCCCGCCACGGGGCTCGACGTGTTCCGCCACTCCTTCGACGAGGCGCTCCGCCACCCCGGGGTCGCCGCCCGCAGGCAGGGGCTGCGAGCGCTGGCCGAGGTGTGTCTGTCCTGCCCCGTGGTGCGGGTCTGCGGGGGCGGCAACTACGCCCATCGGTACGCCGCCCGCACCGGGGGCTTCCGGCACCCCAGCGTGTACTGCGCCGACCTGGAACGCCTCATCCGGCACCTGGCCGACCGGCTGGCCGGCGAACTGGACCCCGCCCGCGACGCCCGCGCCCGCGAAGCCCCCGCCCGCGACGCTCGCCCCCATGACGCACCGGAAGGGACCGCTGAGGCATTCCTGAGCAATCGGGGAACAGACTGTTGCAACTGACCTATCTTTAACGGTACTTGACGGTACTTGACGAACAGCAACGTAACCTCCCGAAGAGGCACGGAGGAGGCTCCCCCGCATGACCGCTCCAGACCAGCCACAGCACCTCGCCCTCGTCCACGCAGGCCAGTCCGCCCACTGGGCCGCCTGGATGAGCGAGCGGCTGTCCAGGCTGGGCGCAGAGACCAGCTCGGTGCTGTGGGACCCGCTGCGCCGGCGTCCGGACGCCGAGGACCTCGCCGGGATCACCGCCCGGCCGGGGCCGATCGTGCTCGTCCTCGACGACTGGTTCCTGCGCGTGGACCACCGCCGCCCCGACGCCTGGGGCGACCTCGTCCGCGAGCTGGCGCCGGACGTCCGCGAACGCCTCGTCATGGTCTCCGTGACCGCCTCACCGGTGCCGGAGGGGCTCACCCGGCTGGGGCCGGTCCTGGAGCTCCGCGGGTTCAGGGCCGAGGTCGTCGAGGCCCGGCTGCTCGCCGCCATCGGCCTGACCCCGGTGTCGGACCGGCCCGTCGACCTCAGCCGCGGACGCTTCCCCGACACCACCTGGAAGGCGCGGAACACCCCCCGCCACAACAGCCGCTTCACCGGCCGGGAGGCCGTACTCGCCGAGCTGCATGAGAAGTTCACCACCGGCGGTGACGGCGCGCGCGTCGCGCTGCACGGCGTCCAGGGAGTCGGCAAGCGGCACACCGCCATCGAGTACGTGCACCGGCACGCCGCCGAGTACGACACGGTGTGGTGGGTCAACGCGGCCAAACGCGCCACCGCCCGGGAGGAGTTCGCGGGACTCGCCGACAAGCTGGGCCTGCCCGTGGACCACGGCGACGCGCTGCCCGGCCGCATCGACGCGGTCAAACGGGCGCTGGAGAAGCGGAGCGGCTGGCTGATCGTCCTCGACGGGGCCGAGGAGCCCGAAGAGCACGCCGCGATCCTGCCCGAGGGCCCCGGCGACCTGCTGATCACCACGACGAACACCCTGTGGGGCGGCAGCGGAGCGGAGCTCGTGGAGCTGAAGCCCTTCGAGCGGGACGAGTCCGTCACCTTCGCCTGCCTGCGTACCAACAGACTCAGCAGGGACGCGGCGGCCGAACTCGCCGACGCCGTGCAGGACCTGCCCCTGCTGCTCGCCCAGACGGCGGCCTGGCTCGACAGCAACGCCACCGTCGACGTCGCCGGCTACCTACGAGACCTCCGCGAGGCGAACCCGCACGAGATCGACGTCTCGACCGACGGCGCCGACCGCACGTTCCAGATGGTCTGGGGCATCACCCTCAACACGCTGCGCGACAAGCACCCGCACGCGCACGAACTCCTCTGCCTGCTGGTGTTCTTCTCGCCGGACGCCATCCCCGTACGCCTGCTGCGCACCGCGCGGGCAGCCGACCTGCCGGACCATCTGGCCGCGCTCGTGGCCGAGCCGAGCAGCTGGAACGCGACCCTGCGCAAGCTGTCCGAGGCCACCTCGATGCGCCTGGAGTACGACCAGGGGCCGTATCTGGACACCAAGGTCGTGTCCGCGCTGCAGATGCACCGCATGTTCCACCGCTTCGTCCGCCTGCAGCTCAGCGCGGAACGGCAGGCGGCGGCCTCCGCGATCGCCTGCCAGGTACTGGTCGCGGCCGATCCGAGGGACCCGGGGGACGCGGGCAACTGGGCGCGGTACGCCGAGCTGATCCCGCACCTGGAGGAGACCGGCGCGCTCACCTCCACCTCCCCCGACGTGCGCACCCTCGTCCTCAACTGCATCGAGTACCTGCGGGTGCGCGGCGAGTACAAGGAGGGCGTCCGGCTCTGCCGGGCCACCGTGGACGCGTGGACGCCGGTGTCCGGGGCCACCGACCCGAAGGTGCTCGTCGCCTCCCACCAACTCATGGTGATGGAACGGCGGTTGGGCGACTACGGCGCGGCGGAGCAGCTGGGCCGCCAGGTCCTGGCCGCGGTGACCTCCGTACCGGAACCGGGCCCGGTCCAGGTGGTGCGGGCCAAGAACGGGCTCGCCGGCACCCTGATGGCCCTCGGCCACTACGAGGAGGCCCGCTCCCTGCTCGCGGACGCAGCGGCCCTGTCCGCCGATGCCCTCGGCGAGGAGGGGGTGCCGCGCACGCTGGCCACGCGCAGCAACCTGGCCATCGCGCTCGGCCTCAGCGGCCGCTACGAGGAGTCGCACGAGCTGCACCAGGCCGTTCTGCGGTCCAGCATCGAACTCCTCGGCGGCAGAAGCCAGTCCACCCTGCACGCGGGCCTGCACACCGCCTGGATGCTCCGCCTTCTCGGGCGGTACGGCGAGGCCCTGGACCTCCAGGAGCAGAACAGCCATCTGCACTCCCAGGTCTTCGACAAGAACCACAGCCAGAGCCTGCTCTCGCAGCACAACCTCGCGCTGTGCCGGCGCCGCGAGGGCGACATCGGCTTCGCCCGGCTGATGATGAAGTCGGTCCTGGACCGCCTCTCCCGCCGCCGCGGCCCCGGCCACCCGGAGACGCTGCTCGTGAGTACGGACTACGCGATGCTGCTGCGCGAGCAGGGCACCCTCGACGAGGCGCGGGAACTGGCCGAGGACACCCTCGGCCGCTACCGGCTGCTGCTCGGGGGGCACCACCCTTACGCGGCGGGCGTGTTGGACAACTGCGCGCTGATCCAGCGCTGCCAGGGCGAGCACGAAGGCGCCCTGGCCCGCGCCGAGGAGGCCCGCTGGCGGATGGAGCGGGCCCTGGGCCGGCAGCACGTCTGGGCCATCGGCTGCGCGATGAACAGCGCGTCCGCGCGGGCGGCCACCGGTGACCTGGCCGGTGCCGTGGACCTGGGGCGGGACGCGCTGGGCCGGGCCCGCGCCGAGATCGGCGAGCGGCACGTGCTGTCCCTGAACGTGGCGGCGGGCCTGGCACAGGACCTGCGCGCGAGCGGTGCCGCCGAGGAGGCCGAGCAGGTGCACCAAGAGGCGCTGACCGTCCTTGAGGAGAACCTCTACGACAAGCACCGGCAGGTGCGGTACATGTTCGAGGGGCGTCGGCCCTACTGGGACTTCGAGCCGCAGACCATCTGACGGAGCCTGCCCGGCAGGCAAGGAAACCGCGCCGCACCCCGACCACGAAACCGCGCCGCACCCCGACCACGAAACCGCGCCGCACCCCGACCACGAAACCGCGCCGCACCCCGACCACGAAACCGGGCCGCACCCCGAAAAAGGGGTGCGGCCCGGTTCACGTACCGCTCAAGCTAGCGCGGCGTCACGCGTCGAAGACCTCCGCGACCAGCGCCTCCTGTTCGGCCTGGTGGCGCTTGGCCGAGCCGACCGCCGGGGACGAGCCGTGCGAACGCGAGATGCGGCGCAGGCGCTCGCCGTGCGGGATGTCGGCGCCGACGGCCAGGTCCAGGTGGTCGATCAGGTTGAGCGCGATGAACGGCCAGGCACCCTGGTTCGCCGGCTCCTCCTGCGCCCACAGGTATTTCTCGGCGTTCGGGAACTTGGCGATCTCCTCCTGGAGCTCGGCACCCGGCAGCGGGTACAGACGCTCGATGCGGATAATCGCCGTGTCCGTGGCGCCGCGCTTCTGCCGCTCGGCCTCCAGGTCGTAGTAGACCTTGCCCGCGCAGAAGACGACCTTGCGGACGGCGGCCGGGTCGACCGACTCGTCGCCGATGACCGGACGGAAGCCGCCCGTCGTGAACTCCTCCGCCTTGGACGCCGCGGCCTTCAGGCGCAGCATCGACTTCGGGGTGAAGACGATCAGCGGCTTGTGGTGCGGGTTGTGCACCTGCCAGCGCAGAAGGTGGAAGTAGTTCGACGGGAGCGTCGGCATCGCGACCGTCATGTTGTTCTGCGCGCACAGCTGCAGGAACCGCTCCGGGCGTGCGGACGAGTGGTCCGGGCCCTGGCCCTCGTACCCGTGCGGGAGCAGCAGGGTCACACCGGAGTGCTGGCCCCACTTCTGCTCCGCGGACGAGATGAACTCGTCCACCACCGTCTGCGCGCCGTTGACGAAGTCACCGAACTGCGCCTCCCACATCACGAGCGCCTCGGGACGGGCCAGCGAGTAGCCGTACTCGAAGCCCATCGCCGCGTACTCGGAGAGGAGGGAGTCGTAGACGTTGTAGCGCGCCTGGTCGTCCGAGAGGTAAAGGAGCGGCGTGAAGTCGTCGCCGGTCTCGCGGTCGATGAGGACCGCGTGGCGCTGGCCGAAGGTGCCGCGGCGGGAGTCCTGGCCCGCGAGGCGGACCGGGGTGCCCTCCAGGAGCAGCGAGCCGATGGCCAGGGTCTCGCCCATGCCCCAGTCGATCGTGCCGTCCTCGACCATGGCCGCGCGGCGCTGCAGCTGGGGCAGCAGGCGCGGGTGCACGGTGACCCGGTCGGGGATGTTGACCTGGGACTCGGCGATCCGCTTGACGACCTCCTGCGAGACGGCCGTCCTGACCGTGACCGGGAACTCGGCCTCGGCGCCCGGGACCTCACCCGGAACGGACTGCTGGGTGGCCTCGCGGACCTCGGTGAAGACCTTCTCCAGCTGGCCCTGGTAGTCCTGCAGCGCCTGCTCGGCCTCTTCGAGGGTGATGTCGCCGCGACCGATCAGGGACTCGGTGTAGAGCTTGCGCACCGAGCGCTTCTTGTCGATCAGGTCGTACATCAGCGGCTGCGTGAACGCCGGGTTGTCCGACTCGTTGTGCCCGCGGCGGCGGTAGCAGATGAGGTCGATGACCACGTCCTTGTTGAACGCCTGCCGGAACTCGAAGGCCAGGCGCGCGACGCGGACGACGGCCTCGGGGTCGTCGCCGTTGACGTGGAAGATCGGGGCCTCGATCATCCGGGCCACGTCGGTCGAGTACATGGAGGAGCGCGAGGACTCGGGCGCCGCCGTGAAGCCGACCTGGTTGTTGATGACGACGTGCACGGTGCCGCCGGTGCGGTAGCCGCGCAGCTGCGACATGTTCAGGGTCTCGGCCACGACGCCCTGGCCCGCGAAGGCCGCGTCGCCGTGGATCGCGACCGGCAGGACCGTGAAGTCCGTGCCGCCCTTGTTGATGATGTCCTGCTTGGCGCGGGCGATGCCCTCCAGGACCGGGTCGACCGCCTCCAGGTGCGAGGGGTTCGCGGCGAGGGAGACCTTGATCTGCTCGCCGTCGAGACCGGTGAAGGTGCCCTCGGCGCCCAGGTGGTACTTCACGTCGCCGGAGCCGTGCATCGACTTCGGGTCGAGGTTGCCCTCGAACTCCCGGAAGATCTGCGCGTACGACTTGCCGACGATGTTGGCGAGGACGTTGAGGCGGCCGCGGTGGGCCATGCCGATGACGACCTCGTCCAGGCGCGACTCGGCGGCCGAGTCGATGACCGCGTCGAGCAGCGGGATGACGGACTCGCCGCCCTCCAGGGAGAACCGCTTCTGGCCGACGTACTTGGTCTGCAGGAACGTCTCGAACGCCTCGGCGGCGTTCAGGCGGCGCAGGATGCGCAGCTGCTCCTCGCGCTCCGGCTTGTTGCGCGGGCGCTCGATGCGGTCCTGCAGCCACTTGCGCTGCTTCGGGTCCTGGATGTGCATGAACTCGACGCCGGTGGTGCGGCAGTACGACTCACGCAGCACGCCGAGGATGTCGCGCAGCTTCATCATCGACTGACCGGCGAAGCCGCCGACCGCGAACTCCCGCTCCAGGTCCCACAGGGTGAGGCCGTGCTCGGTGATGTCCAGGTCGGGGTGCTTGCGCTGGCGGTACTCCAGCGGGTCGGTGTCGGCCATGACGTGGCCGCGGACCCGGTAGGAGTGGATCAGCTCGAAGACGCGGGCGGCCTTCGTGACGTCGTCGTCGTGCGAGGCGTCGATGTCCTTGAGCCAGCGGACCGGCTCGTAGGGGATGCGCAGCGACTTGAAGATGTCGTCGTAGAAGCCCTCCTCGCCGAGGAGGAAGTTGGCGACGATGCGCAGGAACTCGCCGGAGGCGGCGCCCTGGATGACCCGGTGGTCGTAGGTCGACGTGAGCGTCATGACCTTCGAGATGCCGAGCTTGTTCAGGGTGTCCTGGGAGGTGCCCTGGAACTCCGCCGGATAGTCCATGGAGCCGACGCCCATGATCACGGACTGGCCGGGCATCAGGCGCGGCACGGAGTGGACGGTGCCGAGGCCGCCGGGGTTGGTCAGGGAGACCGTGACGCCGGAGAAGTCCTCCATCGTCAGCTTGTTGTTGCGGGCGCGGCGGACGATGTCCTCGTAGGCCTGCCAGAACTCGAAGAAGTTCAGGGTCTCGGCCTTCTTGATGCCCGCGACCACGAGCTGGCGGTCGCCGTTGGGCTTGACCAGGTCGATGGCGAGGCCGAAGTTGATGTGCTCCGGCTTGACCAGGGTCGGCTTGCCGTCCTTCTCGGCGAAGGAGTGGTTCATCGACGGCATGGCCTTGATGGCCTGCACCATCGCGTACCCGATGAGGTGGGTGAAGGAGATCTTCCCGCCCCGGGCGCGCTTCAGGTGGTTGTTGATGACGATCCGGTTGTCGAAGAGCAGCTTCACCGGGACCGCGCGCACGGACGTGGCCGTGGGGACGTCGATCGAGGCGTTCATGTTCTTCGCGACGGCCGCGGCGGGGCCGCGCAGCGTGACCAGCTCGGGGCCCGCGGGGGCCTCAGCGGCGGGCTCGGCCTTCTTCGCCGCGGGCGCGGCGGGCGCGGGCTTCGCGGCGGGAGCGGCGGCCGGCTTGGCGGCGGGCGCGGCCTGGGCCGCGGGCTTCGCCGGGGCGGCAGCGGGGACGGGAGCGTCCGCTGCGGGCCTGGCCGGGGCCGGGGTCTGCGTCGAGACGCCGGCGGGGGCGCTCGGCTTGGTGGGGGTCCCCGCAGCCCCCGCGGCCGCGGTACCGGTGGCGGGAGCCTGCGTCGGCTGCGCCGGAGCGGCGGTGGCGCCCCCCGGCTTGTAGTCGGCGAAGAAGTCCCACCAGGCTCGGTCAACCGAGTTCGGGTCCTGGAGGTACTGCTGGTAGATCTCGTCGACGAGCCACTCGTTGGGACCGAAGGCGGCGGCAGGGCTCTTGCCCTGCTGGCCTTGGCCGGTCTCGGTCGTGGTGCTCGCGTTACTGGGGGACTCTGGCGACACGGCGGTAACCGCCCTCTTCCGCTTCACAAGGTGATGGACAGCGGGAATAAAGGCTACGCCTCCGTGGCCGAGAGGTGCAGACCGGGCGGGACTTTGGTCGCGTAAGTCACATTGGATCGCGTGTTTCGGTGCCGTAAATGGCGGGAAACAAGCGAGGTTCCGCTGCGGCTGGGTACGACGGCCCGCGGTTGCGGCCTCTTCGCGGGCCGCACCCTCGGCTCGGAGCACGTCGCTCCCCGTGAACTCCCCGCTGCGATGTTCGCGTCGAGCCGAAGATTCGAAGATCTTGTGCTTCCGCTTCGAACCCTACGTCAACGGCGGGTGTCAGGGGATTCCCGGAAGGGTGACCTGGATCCGGGCGCCGCGAGTGGATTCGGCCACCCCGATCCGGCCGCCGTGCAGATCGACCGCCCAGCGCGCGATGGCGAGGCCGAGACCGGTGCCGCCGTCGTTGTCCGGGCCGTGCTTGCCCGCCGCCGTACCGCGGTTGAACCGCTCGAAGACGCGGTGCCACTCGGACTCGGGGATGCCGGGGCCCTCGTCGAGCACTTCCAGGTCGAGCGACTCGGGCGCCGGCCCGCGCCGGGCCCGAACCGTGACCCGGCCGTGCGGCGGTGAGTGCTTCACCGCGTTGTCGATGAGGTTCGCCACGACCTGGTGCAGCCGCTCCGCGTCGGCGTGCGCGGTCAGCTCCGGCGGCGACACGTCGAGGTGCAGATGGACGTCCGTACGCGTGTGCCGGCCCGAGCCGGACGGCATGCCCTGACGCTGCACGCCGGCCGCGCCGGACAGCTGGGCCTCCTTCAGGACGCCCGACAGATACGGCCACACCTCGAAGCGGCGGGCGCGCAGCGGGACCACGCCGTTGTCCAGGCGGGACAGGTCGAGCAGCGTCTCCACCAGGCGGCCGAGGCGCTCGGTCTGCTTCAGGGCGGTCCGCATGGTCTCCGGGTCGGCCTCGGAGACGCCGTCGACGACGTTCTCCAGGACCGCGCGCAGGGCCGCGATCGGGGTGCGCAGCTCGTGCGACACGTTGGCCACCAGCTCCTTGCGGTGCTGGTCCTGGGCCTCCAGGTCGTCGGCCATGCGGTTGATCGTGCCGGCCAGGTCGCCGAGTTCGTCGCGGCGCCCTGCACCACGGACCCGGCGGGTGTAGTCGCCGTGCGAGATGGACCGGGCCACGGTGTTCATCTCGTCCAGGGGCGCGGTCAGCGAGTGCGCCACGAACTGGGTGATGAGCAGGGTGGCGATCACCGAGAAGACGGTGATGAAGCGCAGCTCGGTCTCGGTGCGCACGGCGACCATCAGCAGGCCCGTGGTGATGAAGACCGAGACCACCACGAGGGTGCCGAGCTTCGTCTTGATCGAGAACGGCCGCAGGTCGTGCATCGCGGCCGGCTGCCGCAGCAGCCCCGCGAGGAGCGCCTTGGGCTGCCGCACCGCCGCGAACAGCCGCCTCGACCGCAGCGCCGCGAGCAGCCGCGCGGGGCGCAGCGCCGCGCGCAGTGTGGTGCGCCCGCTCACGGCGTGGGGGTCTCCAGGGCGTACCCCACCCCGTGCACCGTACGGATGCGCTCCGCGCCGATCTTCCGGCGGAGCGCCTTGATGTGGCTGTCGACGGTACGGGTGCCGGAGGCGTCCGCCCAGTCCCAGACCTCGGCGAGCAGCTGCTCGCGGGAGAGCACCGCGCGCGGGGTGTTGGCCAGGCAGACGAGCAGGTCGAACTCGGTGGGCGTGAGGTGCACGTCCTCGGAGCGCACCCGCACCCGGCGCTGCGCGTGGTCGATCTCCAGCTCGCCGAGGCGGAGTATGCCGCTGCGCGGCGTCGCGGCGGCGAGCGCGGCGCGCTCCACCCGGCGGAGCAGGACGTGCACGCGGGCGGCCAGCTCCCGCATGGAGAACGGCTTCGTCATGTAGTCGTCGGCGCCGACACCGAGACCGACCAGCATGTCCGTCTCGTCGTCACGCGCCGTCAGCATCAGGACCGGCACCGGGCGCTGTGCCTGGACCCGGCGGCAGACCTCAAGGCCGTCGAAGCCGGGCAGCATGATGTCCAGGATCAGCAGGTCGGGCTGCCAGGCCTCGGCGGTGTCCACGGCGGACGGGCCGTCGGCCGCGGTCTGGACGAGGAAGCCCTCGGCGCGCAGCCGGGCGGCGATGGCGTCGACGATGGTCGGATCGTCCTCGATGACGAGGACCCGGCGCTGGGCACCCGGCGTGGGCGCCGTGCCGTTGTGGGAGGTGTGTGTCTGCTCCATGGCCCCGCCCCTGAAGATGCGCCTTGAATGCCTTCGGTGGATCCGCAGTAAAGATCCTGCGTGTGTCGGGTCAGAGCGTACGGGGAGTTACGGGCCCTCGGCTACGCAGCCCTGACGCCGAGGTGCACGACGTCCGGAACGCCCCGGGCAACGGCGACTTCTTCCGTACGTACCGCGTCGAAACCGGCATTGCGCAGAGCCTTCTCGAATCCGGCGGACGGCTGGGCGGACCAGACGGCGAGGATGCCGCCGGGGTGCAGCCGGGCCGCGCAGGCGGCGAGTCCGGCGGGGGAGTAGAGGCTGTCGTTGTCCTCGGTGACGGTCCAGTCGGGGCCGTTGTCGATGTCCAGGCAGAGCGCGTCGTACTGCCCGGCGCGCTCGTCGTGGAGGTGGGCGACGAGGTCGGCCTCGACGATCCGGGTGCGCGGGTCGGCGAACGCCTCGGCGGTGTACGGGGCGAGGGGGCCGGTGCGGTGCCAGTCGACGATGGCGGCCTCGCGCTCGACGACGGTGATCCGGCCCCAGCGCGGGTCGGCGGCGGCGTGCGCGAGGGAGAAGCCGACGCCCAGGCCGCCGATCAGGACGGAAGGGCCCGGCCGGTCGTCGAGGGCGTCGCGGGCGGCGTCCACGAGCAGCCGCTCGGAGCGCCCGTCCGAGGTGTCCATCAGGAACGTGCCGTTGGCGATGATCTGCAGCAGCTCGCCGTGCCTGCGCAGCACCACTTCGCCGTGCGGTCCGGTGCGGCGGTCGAGGACGACGGGCTGCTGCCCGGTGGCGTACGGGTCGTGCATGCGGTCCATTCTGCGGGGTGGGGCGGGGCGGCCCGGGTGCGCCCTGCGGGTGGTCACCCCCGTAACGGCCGGTGGCGGCCGGTACGGGGGTGACCAACTCGTGTCCAACCAGTGTCCAACGGGAGGTCAGGGCAAGGGGGTTCGCGGGCTCGGGGCGGTCGGGGTCAGTGGCGGAACAGGGTGTGCTGCGGTTCCGGGCGGGCGGCCTGGCGCAGGAGCAGCGTGAGGAAGCCGAGGGTGCCGCGGTAGCCGCGCAGCCACTCCTCGCGGTGCTGGGCGGCGGTCTGCAGGGCCTCCGCGCTGTCCGGGTCGCCCGGGTTGTCCAGGGCCCAGCGCGACAGGGTGCCGGTCCAGGCCCATTCGTACGCGTCCCACTCGGCGAGCGAGCTGACGTGGCCGTGGACGGGGATCCACTGGTCGAGCAGAGCCTGGTCGACGGTGTTCGACAGGGACATGAACTCGTCCTCGGCGAAGCCGGCCCGCAGGGTCTCGGGGCCGGGCGCCTTCTCCCAGAACCCGTCGCCGACGATCAGCGTGCCGCCGGGCGCGAGGTGTTTGCGGGCCGCCTCCAGGGTGGGCAGCAGGCCGCCGAAGGCGTGCGTGGCGCCGACGCAGAGGACGACGTCGTACTGGTTCGGGGCGCTGTACGCGGTGGCGTCCTCCTGGTGCAGCGCGACCCGGTCGGCGAGCCCGGCGGCGGCGATCCGCTCGCGGCCGATGTCGAGCGCCCACTCGTTCACGTCGACCCCGTCGGCGCGGACGCCGGGGCGCTCGGCGGCGGCCCGCAGCAGCCAGGCGCCCTCGCCGCAGCCGAGGTCGAGGACGCGCTCGTCGCCGTGCGGCAGGGCGAGGTCGAGGAGGTCGCGCACCGTTGATTCGTGCAGGGGGCCGGCGATGGGGTGGTCGCCGTGCGCGATCGTGCTGAGCTTCTGTCGGAGTCGGTCCATGGGCGCATCATGCCGAAGGGGGGCGCGGGTTGTCGTGGGGGTCTGCTCTGCGGCGCCGTCGTGGCTGGTCGCGCAGTTCGCCGCGCCCCCTTCGTGGCCGCTGATCGCTTACAGCGAACGTCCCCGAGGGAACATCCCGCCCCCCAGCGGCATTGAGTCCACATAGCTCAACTTGACTGCCGAAGGGGAGATCATGGCATCGACGTCCGCACCGCTCACCCTGCCCGTCCTTCCGCTCGACGACGAGGTCGTGCTGCCCGGCATGGTGGTGCCCCTGGACCTCAACGACCCCGACGTACGAGCCGCGGTGGAGGCCGCACAGGCCGCGGCGCGCGGGCAGACCGGGAAGCCACAGGTCCTGCTCGTCCCGCGTATCGACGGCACGTACGCCGCGACCGGCGTCCTCGGCACCGTCGAGCAGGTGGGCCGCCTCGCCGACGGCGACCCCGGCGCGCTGATCAAGGGCCGTGGGCGCGTGCAGATCGGCGCGGGCACGACCGGGCCCGGCGCCGCCCTGTGGGTGGAGGGCATCGAGGTCGACGAGACCGTGCCCGAACCGCTGCCGGGCGCCGTCACCGAACTGGCCAAGGAGTACAAGGCGCTGGCCACCAGCTGGCTGAAGAAGCGCGGCGCCTGGCAGGTCGTGGACCGGGTCCAGCAGATTGACGACATCTCCGCGCTCGCCGACAACTCCGGCTACTCGCCCTTCCTGACCACCGCGCAGAAGGTCGAACTCCTGGAGACCGCCGACCCGGTGGAGCGCCTGAAGCTCGCCGCGAAGCTGCTCAGCGACCACCTCGCCGAACAGGACGTGGCCGAGTCCATCGCCAAGGACGTCCAGGAGGGCGTCGACAAGCAGCAGCGCGAGTTCCTGCTCCGCCGCCAGCTCGAAGCCGTACGCAAGGAGCTGCGCGAGCTGGGCGGGGAGGCGGAGGGCGAGGAGTCCGACGACTACCGCGCCCGCGTCGAGGCCGCCGACCTGCCCGAGCACGTCCGCGAGGCCGCGCTCAAGGAGGTCGACAAGCTGGAGCGGGCCAGCGACCAGTCCCCGGAGGGCTCGTGGATCCGCACCTGGCTGGACACCGTCCTCGAACTGCCGTGGAACGAGCGCACGGAGGACGCGTACGACATCCGGGGCGCGCGGGCCGTGCTCGACGCCGAGCACGCGGGCCTGGAGGACGTGAAGGAGCGGATCACCGAGTACCTGGCGGTGCGCAAGCGGCGTGCCGACCGGGGCCTGGGTGTGGTCGGCGGGCGTCGCGGCGGCGCCGTGCTCGCCCTGGTCGGCCCGCCCGGCGTCGGCAAGACCTCGCTCGGCGAGTCCGTCGCGCACGCCATGGGACGCGAGTTCGTCCGCGTCGCCCTCGGCGGCGTCCGCGACGAGGCGGAGATCCGGGGCCACCGGCGTACGTACGTGGGGGCGCTGCCCGGCCGGATCGTACGGGCGGTCAAGGAGGCGGGCTCGATGAACCCCGTCGTCCTCCTCGACGAGATCGACAAGGTCGGCTCCGACTTCCGCGGGGACCCGGCCGCGGCCCTGCTCGAAGTCCTCGACCCGGCACAGAACCACACGTTCCGCGACCACTACCTGGAGGTCGAACTCGACCTGAGCGACGTCGTCTTCCTGGCCACGGCCAACGTCCTGGAGGCCATCCCGGAGGCGCTGCTCGACCGCATGGAGCTGGTCCGGCTCGACGGGTACACCGAGGACGAGAAGGTCGTCATCGCCCGCGACCACCTGCTCCCGCGCCAGCTGGAGCGGGCCGGTCTTGAGCCGGGCGAGGTGGCCCTGGACGAGGGCGCGCTGCGCAAGCTGGCGGGCGAGTACACCCGGGAGGCCGGCGTACGCAACCTCGAACGCTCGGTGGCCCGGCTGCTCCGCAAGGTCGCCGCGCAGAGCGAACTCGGCGAGCGCGAGCTGCCGTTCACGGTCACGGCGGACGACCTGCGCGGCCTGATCGGACGGCCGCACCACGTGCCCGAGTCCGCCCAGGACCCGGCCGAGCGGCGCACCGCCGTGCCGGGCGTGGCCACCGGCCTCGCGGTCACCGGCGCGGGCGGCGACGTGCTGTACGTGGAGGCGTCCCTGGCCGACCCGGAGACGGGCGCGGCGGGGCTGACCCTGACCGGTCAGCTGGGCGACGTGATGAAGGAGTCCGCGCAGATCGCGCTCTCCTTCCTGCGCTCGCACGGCGCCGAACTTGAGCTGCCCGTGGGCGACTTGAAGGACCGGGGCGCGCACATCCACTTCCCGGCGGGCGCGGTCCCGAAGGACGGGCCGAGCGCGGGCATCACGATGACGACCGCGCTCGCGTCGCTGCTCTCCGGCCGGTTGGTCCGTACGGATGTGGCGATGACCGGCGAGGTGTCCCTGACGGGACGTGTGCTGCCGATCGGCGGCGTCAAGCAGAAGCTGCTCGCGGCGCACCGGGCGGGGGTCACGACGGTGGTCATCCC
The DNA here is from genome assembly GCF_029968095.1 of Streptomyces solicavernae. GTDB lineage: Bacteria > Actinomycetota > Actinomycetes > Streptomycetales > Streptomycetaceae > Streptomyces > Streptomyces solicavernae. The sequence goes on from NZ_JASCIR010000004.1 coordinate 88,803, forward strand.
GAAGCGCAACGAGGCGGACCTCGACGACGTCCCGGCGGAGGTCCTGGACAAGCTGGACGTCCACCCGGTCACGGATGTCCGCCAGGTCCTGGAACTGGCGCTGACCCCGGCGGAGGTGGGGGTGCCGGTGGCGGCGTAACGGGGGCTCCGGCCCCGGACCTCCCGCTCCTCAAACGCCGGACGGGCTGAATTTCAGCCCGTCCGGCGCTCGGCGCTCGGCGTCCGGCGCCCGGCGTCAGCCGTTGGCCAGCGCCTGCAGCCGGTCGTACGCCCCGTTGAACCGGTTGTGGTCGCCCACGATCGGGCCGGAGGACGTGTACTGCCACATCGTGTAGAAGCTCCAGCCCGCCGGAAGCTCCCCCGGCGTCGAGTTGTAGCGGGCGATCCACAGCGGATGGTTCGTGGCGAAGCCCGCGTAGTTGCCGGTGCAGGTCTTCCACCAGCTGGTCGCCGTGTAGATCACCGGATAGCGCCCGGTGCGGGTCTTGTAGCGGTTGACGAAGTCCCAGATCCAGCTGACCATCCCGGCCTGCGACTTGCCGAAGCACTGGTTCCCGTACGGGTTCCACTCGATGTCGAGCGCCCCCGGCAGCGTCTTGCCGTCCCGCGACCAGCCGCCGCCGTGGTCGACGAAGTAGTCCGCCTGCGCAGCGCCGCTCGTCGTGTCCGGAGTGGCGAAGTGGTACGCGCCCCGGATCATCCCGACGTTGTACGAGCCGTTGTACTGCTGCGCGAAGTACGGGTTCCGGTAGTACGTCCCCTCGGTCGCCTTCACGTACGCCCACTTGACGCCGCTGTTCCAGAGCGCCGGCCAGTTGACGTTGCCCTGGTGGCTGGAGACGTCCACGCCCTCCGTCTGGACGACGGCGGCGCGCGGGGCGCCGGGCGGCAGCGGGCCCTGGCCGTCGTGCTCGATCACGCCCATGCCCATGTACGCGCTGCCTCGCGGCGGCACGTCCCCGGCCGCCTGCGCGGTGGCGGGGTACGCGAATAACAGGGACAGAACGGTCAGGAGAACCGCGAGCGCCGACCGGCGGGAGCGGTGTGAGCGGTGTGAGCGGTGTGAGCGGAGGGAGCGGAGGGAGCGGAGGGAGCGGGGGGAGCGGTGCGGTCTGGTGGGGGATCCGGATCTGTGCACAGGCATGGCATGCCTCCGAAGGCCTCAAGAGTGCGGTGGGGGGACCTGGAACGAACCGGCGCCGAAGCAGTCGAACGTGTGCATGTCATACCCGACGCTACGCACGTAGAACCCCGTCCGGGAGAGAGTCCGAGGGCTGCCGATGGTCTACTCCTGCGGAATACTGGCCGAGCTGCGGCGATCCGACGCCGCGTGCCGAAACTTTCAGGAACGGGAACCAGATTCATGGCTGCTGACGTGCACGAGAGCGGCGGAGCGAGCGGAGCGGAGCCGCGCCCCGACACCAACGCGGACCGCGAAGGCGTGGACCACGAAGGCGCGGACCGCGAAGGTGCGGACGTCGAATTCCTCGCTCTCGAACGCGAGTTGACCGTCTTCCTGCGCCGCGCCCGCGCCTCCTCCGGTGAGATGGCCCGCGCCGTCCACCCCGACCTGGAGCCCGCCGCGTACGGACTGCTCGTCCGTCTGGAGGAGGGCGGGCCGCAGCGGGCCACCGAACTCGCCGCGTACATCGGTGTCGGCAAGGCCACGATGAGCCGGCAGCTGCGGGCCCTGGAGGAGCTGGGCCTCGTCGCGCGCGACCCGGACCCGGTCGACGGGCGGGCCTCCCTGATGCGGCTCACCGAGGAGGGCCGGGCCCGCTACCGCACGGTCCGGGACGCGCGCCGCGCGAAGTACGTGCAGCACCTCGCAGGCTGGGACCGGCGTGAGGTGGCCGAACTGGCCCGGCTGCTCGGCCAGCTGAACGACAGCGGCGACAGCGGCGACAGTGGCGACAGCTCCGAGAGCTGATCCCGCGCGGGTTACAGCTCGACGAACACCGCCGCCGCGTCGTCGTGCACCTTGCCGCGCGGCGCCGCCCGCCCCTGCGGGTCCGCGGACTCCAGCGCCCTGACCCGGTCGATCAACTCCTGCGGGCCCGCCTTCCGGAGCAGCGCCAGGCACTCCGGCCAGTCGCCCGCGCCGAACCGCTCCACCCAGCGCGCCGCCCCGTCCGTCAGCGCCGCGACACTGCGCACCCCGGCGCGCGCCCGCACCCCGCACACCGCGCGCCGGGCGACCTCCGGGTCGGCCGCCGCCGTGAAGAAGCCGCCCTCCGCGTTCCGCAGCGCCTCCACCCCGGCGACGTACTCCCGTGCCGCCGCGGCCCGTTCGGGCGAGCCCTCGGGCAGGGCGCGTACGGCGGAGCGCAGCCGGTCGATCTCCGGGGGCAGGGTGTCGAGGCGCCCGTCGAGGACCGGGGTGACCGTGCCGTCGGCCGCCTCCACCAGCAATGCCGAGTCGGACAGGACCAGATGCTCGACCCGCTCCTCGTCCCACCGCACGAGCACCACGGTGGCCTGCGGCGTGCGGGAGTGAGAAAGGTCACAGGTTAGGCGGTGGGCTTCGGCGGTACGCGCGATGGCCTCGGCCAGGACCTCCCGCAAGCCCAGATCCCGCCGCGAACCGGACAGTTCACCGAGGGCGCCGCCCAGGCGGGCCGTGAACCAGGGGACGGAATGCAGACAGCCGTAGTCCCCGGCCGGCGGCGTGACCCCGTCGAGCAGGACCAGGGTTCCCCCCTTGCCGGAAGCGGGGAGCGCGACCGAGGCGTAGTCCTCGTTGGGGCGCCCCGGGTCGCCGGGCTCCGTGGCCAGTTCGATGCGCATACGGCCAGTCTGCACGAGCTCTGCACACGACGGGACTTGGGCGGGCCCGGAGCCCGGATGGGCGGCCCGAACGCCGGGTTTCCGCCGGATTGATAGCCTCCGGGCAGCGAGCGGCGGGGCATCCTGCCAAAGCGGGCCCGGCCCGTCCAACCGGCGCTCCGCGTGCGGTCGATGCGTGTTCCAGGGGAACTTGCCGGGGCCCTCCCGTCGATGTTCACTCCTTCGGGTGGCCCGGCGGAGGATGGGCGACCACTGCTCAACCGCACTGGAATGGTCATGAGCCGTACCAGAGGGGCCTGGTGCCGACCCGTCGTCACCCGCGCCCCCGGTGAGGAACGAGAACTTCAAGAATGCGAGCACGGGTGCAGATGAAGCGGCCTCGGGGCAAGGGCGACAAGGCCGCGGCGCGGCCCGTGGACGCCGAGGGCGCGACCTCCGAGGCGCGCGCCAACACACCTGAGAGCACCGGGACACCTGAGAGCACAGGCACGCCTGAGAGCACCGGGACACCCGAGAGCACAGGGACACCCGAGAGCACAGGGACACCCCAGAGCCCCGGCACACCCGAGAGCCCCCAGGGCGCCGCCGCCCAGCGGTCGCAGCCCGAATCCGCGGGCCGCCGCAAGCGGGTCCGCAACCGCCTGGTCGTGGCCGTCGCCGTGGTCGCCGCCACCGTCGCGGGCGCGGGCGCACCCGGCATCACCGCCTCCTCCGCGCAGCTCGCCGAGTCCCAGGAACTCGTCACGTTCGCCGAACTCACCAAGAGCGCGGTCACCCTGGCCCACGTCCTCGCCGACGAGCGCGACGAGGTCACCGCCCACATCGCCGCCGGCCGCCCCACCGACGCCGCCGCCCTGGACGCGCTGCTCGACGACCGCGGCACGGTCGACCGCCGCATCAAGGAAGTACGAGCCGAGGCCCCCGCCGCGCTCCGCAAGGACCTCGACGCCCTCGAACAGGTCCGCCGCAGCGCCACCGAGGGCAAGGGCACCGCCCTCGACGCGCACGACGCCTACAGCAAGGCCATCGGCGAACTGCACGCCCTCGTCGAGGACCTGGCCGAGCGGCTGCCGGCCCGCGCGGGCTCCGGCGCCCGTGCGCTCGCCGACCTGGACCGCGCCGTCGAGCAGGCCGGCGCCACCCGCGGCCTGCTGCTCGCCGCCCTCGCCACGCCCCGCGACCCGGCCGGCGGCATCGACCCGGTCACCGGCCGCCCGCAGACCGCGGCCAGTGTCAACTCCCGCAACCGCAACGCCCTCGTGGCCGCCGCACAGCAGGCCCGGGTCAGCGAACAGGCCGCCCGCGCCGACTTCGAGCGCGCCGCCCCCGACGCCGACCGCGCCAAGCTCGGCTCCACGGTCACCGGACCCGACGTCGCCACCGCCGAGCGGTACCTGGCCCGGCTCACCGACCAGCCCACGCTCTCCGCCGCCGAACTCCGCTACGACCGCAGGCGGGTGGAGGCCGCGCTCTCCGCCCGCGTCGAGCAGCTGCGCAGCGTCGAGAACACCCTGAGCGCGGAGCGCGTCGAGAGCCTGTCGGCCCTCCGCGACGACGACGTCACCGCCCTCGAAGTGCGCATCGCGCTCGTCGGCGTCCTGCTCCTTCTCGCCGTCGGCATCGCCACCGCGGTCGCCCGTACGCTGACCCGCCCGCTCGCCGTCCTCCGGCTCGGCTCCGCCCGGCTCGCCGAGACCCCGGCCACGGACGAGCCGATCCGCTTCACCGGCCGCAACGACGAGTTCGCCGCCGTCGTCCGCTCCGTCAACACGCTGCACGCACACACCCAGCGCCTGCAGGAGCGGCTGACGTTCCTGGAGGGCGACCGCAAGCACCTGGTCGGGCAGCGCGAGAAGCTCGCCGACGAGCGCGAGGAGCTGCGCGAACAGCTCGACGAGGCCATCGCCGCGGCGGAGCGGACCGGCAAGGACGGCGACGGCACCGTCGTCCAGCTGGCCCTGCGCAACCTCACGCTCGTGGAGCGCCAGCTCGGCGTGATCGAGAACCTGGAGGAGCGCGAGCAGGACCCCGACCGCCTCGGCACCCTCTTCAAGCTCGACCACTTCGCCACGGTCATGCGCCGCCACAGCGAGAACCTGCTGGTCCTCGCGGGCGCCGAGCACCGCGACAGCCACCCCGGACCGGTCCCGCTGGTCGACGTCGTACGGGCGGCCGTCAGCGAGATCGACGCGTACGACCGGGTCCGCATCGCAGCCCTGCCGCCGCACGCGCACCTCGCGGGCTCCACGGCCGACGACATCAGCCACCTGGTCGCCGAACTCCTGGAGAACGCCACCACGTTCTCCCCGCCGGACTCCGCCGTCGAAGCCTCCGGCTGGCTCCTGGAGAGCGGCGACGTCACGCTCTCGGTACGCGACGAGGGCATCGGCCTGCCCGAGGACCGCCTGCGCGAACTCAACGCCCGCCTCGCCGGGTTCGATCCGCTTCAGCCGTACGAGCCCGTGGGCGAGGGCGCCGAAGGGCTGGGGCTCGGCCTGTACGTCGTGGCCCGGCTCGCCGCCCGGCACGGACTGCGGGTCGAGCTGCGCGAGCAGAAGCAGGGCGGCCTCGCGGCGCTGGTGGTGCTGCCCGCGTCGATCCTCGCCGCCGCCCCGGCCGAGGCGGCCCCGCAGCACACGGCGGCGGTCACGGCGGTGCCGCAGGTACGGCTGCCGGGCGCGGAGGCGGAGGCCAACTCCCATGCCCTGGACCGGCGTGCGCCGGAGGACGAGCAGGACCGGTTCGAGGAGGCCGACGCGGCCGACGAGGCCGTCGCGGCCGACCCGTTCATCCGCGCGGCGGAGCAGGCCTTCGACGAGGCGGCGGCCGGGCCGGACGCGGATGCCGACGACTCGCTGGACACCTCGTTCGACACCTCGCCGGACGACTCGTACGAACCGCCGTACGCGGAGACCGAGTTCGGGACCGGCGACCTCACGCCGAGCGCCACCCCCGAACACGCTCCCGAGCCCGAGCCCGAACACGCCCCGGAGCCCGCCCCCGAGCCGGGGCACACCTCCGAGCCCGAGCCCGAGCCCGAGCCCGTACCGCAGAGCACACCGGCCGACCTCGACGACCCGCTCTCCCCGGAAGCCGAGGCCGACCGCGAACTCCTCGGCGAGGAGCGGAAGGCGGCGGACGGCTCCGGCCACCGTGACGCACTGGCGGACGCGGCGGACGCGGCGGAGGCGGACGCCGAGGCCCCCGAGCCCCTGCCCGCGCCGGCGACCGAGTCCGCGCTCACGCCCGAGCCGGACGACCGCCACGAACGCGCCGCCGACGCCGGAGACGGAGACGGAGCCGGAGCCGGAGCCGCCGAAACCGTCCCGCACCAGGCCACGCGCGAGCAGCGAGACGCCCTGCTTCGGCGAGACGCCCTGCCGCAGCGGGAGCGCACCACCGAGACGGGGCTGCCCATGCGCACGCCCAAGGCCACCGGGCCCGCCCCCGAGCCCGTGGCCCCTCGGCGCTCCGTCGACCCGGAGGAGCTGCGCCGCAGGCTCGGCAGCTTCCACCGGGGAGCCAACTCCGGCCGCCGAGACGTGAATGCCGAACTCGCCGAGCGGACCACCCGGTCCGAAGCCGGTGACGACGTGCCCCCCGGGGAGGTGCCCGACCGGGCGACCCGGACCGATCAGGGGGACCCAGCCGAGGAGGCCCGCAGTTGACCGCACCCAGTACGTCCCGTGCGTACCGTCTCAGCAGCGAAGCCCAGAACCTGCACTGGCTGCTCGACAACCTGGTCCGGGAGGTGCCCGGACTGCAGTCGGTGGCCGTGGTCTCGTCCGACGGGCTGCTGCTGCTCTCCTCCGACCCGGAGGTGAACGCCGCGGCCCAGGAGCCGCGGGCCGCCGCCGGACCGAAGGGGTCGAGCGCCGACCTCGCCACGATCGTCTCCGGCATCGGCAGCCTCACCATCGGGGCGGCCAAGCTGATGGACGGCGGCGGCATCAAGCAGACCGTGGTCGCCATGGACGAGGGCAGCCTCTTCGTCATGTCGATCAGTGACGGCTCGCTGCTCGGCGTGCACGCCGCGCCGGAGTGCGACGTGAGCGTGGTCGCGTACCACATGGCACTCTTCGTCGGCCGCGCCGGACACGTCCTGACCCCCGAACTCCGCAGCGAGCTGCGGCAGTCGATGGAGGGCGGACGGTGACCGCCGCGGGCGCCGCCGCGCCGCTGCCGGTGCGCGGCCGGGGACGCAGGCCCGCGCGGGTCCGCCCGTACTCGCTCACCGGCGGCCGTACGCGCTTCGCGCACGTGCTGCTCGTCGAGACCTTCGTCGCCGCGAGCCAGGCGCCCGGGGGCGAGGAGCGGCCGGCCGTGGCGCCGCGCGGCCGGGGCGTGGCCGAGATGCGGGCGATCGTCGAGGTGTGCCGCAGGATGCGCACCGTCGCCGAGATAGCCGCACTCCTGAAGATGCCGCTCGGCGTGGTCCGGGTCCTCCTCAGCGACCTCGCCGACCAGGGAAGGATCCGGGTGTACGGCACCGGGCACGGGCCAGGACAGCCGGACCGCGCACTGCTCGAAAGGGTGCTGGGTGGACTCCGCCGCCTCTGACACGCTCGCCGCACACGAACCGGCCGCGCTCCCCGAGGAAGAGGGAGCGCAGCCCTGGCAGTCCGACCTCAGCCGGGCCCCCATATCCACGAAGATCGTGGTCGCGGGCGGCTTCGGCGCGGGCAAGACCACCCTCGTCGGCGCCGTCTCCGAGATCAGCCCGCTGCGCACCGAGTCCCTGATGACCGAGGCGAGCGCCGCGACCGGGGACGACGATCTGGGCCCGGTCCCGCAGAAGGCCACGACCACGGTCGCCATGGACTTCGGCCGGATCACGCTCGACGACGACCTGGTCCTGTATCTCTTCGGCACGCCCGGCCAGGCCCGGTTCTGGTTCATGTGGGACGACCTGGTGCGCGGCGCGGTCGGCGTGGTCGTGCTCGCCGACACCCGCCGCCTGGACGACTGCTTCCCCGCCCTGGACTACGTGGAGGGCTGCGGCCTTCCCTACGTGGTGGCCGTCAACCACTTCGACGGCTCCGAGCGGTTCGAGGCCGACGAGGTGCGCGAGGCGCTCGACGTGCCCGCGCATGTGCCGGTCCTGGTCATGGACGCGCGCCGCCGGATCAGCGTCGTCGAGACGCTGCTCGCCCTCGTGCGGCACGCCTGCGACAACGCCCCGGAGTAGCCGTATGCGGAAGATCCTCATCGCCGGAGCCGGCCAGTCCGGTCTCCAGCTCGCCCTGGGACTCCAGGCGCAGGGGTACGAGGTCACCCTCATGTCCCACCGCACCGCCGACGAGATCCGCGCGGGCCGGGTCACGTCCACACAAGTGCTCTTCCCCACCGCCCTGCAGCACGAGCGGGACCTCAGGCTGAACTTCTGGGAGTCCCAGGCCCCGGACATCGAGGCGCTCGGCGTCACCGTCGCCGCCCCCGACAGCCACGACCCCGGCCCCGCCCACCGCGCCGTCGACTGGCTCGGCCCGCTCGACGGCGCCGCCCAGTCCGTGGACCACCGGGTGAAGCTGGCCGGCTGGCTGGACACGTTCGCGCAGCGCGGCGGCCGGCTGGTCATCCACGGCGCGGCCGTCTCCGACCTGGACCACCTCTCCCGCCTGTACGACCTGGTCCTGGTGGCGTCCGGCAAGGGCGAGCTGGTCGACCTCTTCGACCGCGACCCGGCCCACTCCCCGTACACCCGGCCCCAGCGCTCCCTCGCCGTCTCGTACGTGCACGGGCTCGCGCCGCGCCCCGACGGGCCCGGGACGGGACAGCTCCGGCTGACCATGGTGCCGGGGGTGGGCGAGCTGATCGTCATGCCGACGCTCACGACCTCGGGCCCGGCCGACATCCTGTTCTGGGAGGGGGTGCCGGGCGGCCCGGTCGACGCGTTCCGCGGCGTCGCCGGCCCGGCGGAGCACCTGGCCCTGACCCTGTCCCTGATGGAGCGGCACACGCCGTGGGAGTACGCGCGGGCCGTCAAGGCCGAACTCACGGACGGCGGCTCCACGCTGGCCGGCCGTTACCCGCCCGTCGTGCGCAACCCGGTCGCCGTGCTGCCCTCCGGCGGGCTTGTCCTGGGCGTCGGCGACGCCGTGGTCACCAACGACCCGCTCACCGGCCAGGGCGCCAACGCGGCCGCCAAGTGCGCCGCCGCGTACCTCGCCGCGATCCTGGAACACGGCGACCGGCCGTTCGACGAGGCGTGGATGCGCACGGCCTTCGACCGCTACTGGGGGCCGGTGGGCCGCCCCACGACCCGCTGGACCAATGCGATGCTGGCCCCGCTGCCTGCGCATGCGGTGGGCCTGCTCGCCGCGGCGTCCGATCACCCCGAGGTGGCCCGTCGGTTCGCGAACGGCTTCGACGACCCGTCGGACTTCGAGCACTATTTCTACGACCCGGCGCGCACGGAAAGCTACTTGGCGACGCTGACCTGAGCCCGCTGGATCCGGGCTCAGGATGCGTGCCCCGACAGGGGCGGGGAGGGCCACCCGGCCGGGGGACTAACCCTCCCCGGACCCCTCGCCGGGCGCCTCCCCGGGCCCCTCCCCGGACCCCTCGCCGGGCGCCTCGCCGCGCCCTTCCCCGGGCCCCGCCCCGGGCCTGTACCCCAGGTCCGACCCCTCCGTCGCTCCCTCCGGCAGCTCCGGCGGCCGGTACGCGTCCAACGGCCGCCCACCCGGATCCGGTCGCACCGCCCCGAGCAGCGGATTCGCCGCGATCGGCGAGACCTTGACCCGCGCCCCGGGCCGCGGCGCATGCACCACCTTGCCGTCGCCCCAGTAGAGGGCGACATGCGTGGCCTCGGGGAAGTACACGACCAGATCACCGGGCCGCAGCCGCCGCAACGGCACCCGCTCCAACTGCTCCCACTGCTCCTGCGAGGTACGCGGAATCTCCACCCCCGCCCGCGCCCAGGCCCGCGAGGTGAGCCCCGAGCAGTCGAAGGCCTCCGGGCCCTCCGCGCCCCACACGTACGGCTTGCCGAGCTGCCGCACCGCGTACCGCAGCGCCGCGGCGCCCGCCTTCGACGGGGCCCGGGTGCGGGCGGGCGAGCCGGGCGGGCCGCCGAGCGCGCCGGACCCGAGCAGGTCGCGCTGGGCGTCCGCGGTGCCCTGGTCCTCCAGGCGGCGCAGCGCGTCCAGCTGGTCGGCGGTGAGGTCGGCGAGCATCTCCTCGACGTCGCGCAGGCGCCGCCGCACCTCGTCCCGCTGCTCCTTCTGCCGTGCGGCCAGGGCGAGTTGGGCGTCCAGGGCCTTCCGGGAGCGGGCGGCCAGCGCGTCGGCCCGCTGCTCCCGGTCGACGAGCCGCCCGACCGTACGGACCCGCTGGGCCGCGAGCCGCCGCACCACGTGCTCCTGGTCGAGCGCGCGCTGCGGATCGCGGGAGAGGAGCAGCTTCAGGTACGGGGAGAGCTCGCTCTCGCCCTGGTACTGGCGGCGCGCGAGGCGGCCGGCGGCGGTGCGGCTGTCGTGCAGGTCGGTGCGCGCCCGCTTCAGCTCGGCGGCCAGCTTCTTCGTCGCGGCTCGCTGCTTCCCGAGCTTCTCCGCCGTGGCGTTGTACGACTCGGTGGCCTGCTCGGTCCTGCGGTACAGCTTCCGGAGATCCGTGAGGAGCCCCGCGACGGAACCTTCCCCGGACCCGGACCCGGACCCGGACCCGGACCCGGACCCGGACCCGGACCCGGACCCGGACCCGGACCCGGACCCGGACCCGGGGGCGGCCGTGGCCTGGGGCCCACTCACCAGCCCCGCCACCACCACCGCCGCGGCGCAGACGGCCCTGCCGATGCTCTTGGCTGACACGCCATCACCTCCGCGGCGAGCATGCAGCGCTGGGTGCGGGGGCACCTGGTGGGTGCGGCCCGGTGGGGGTACCGGGTCACTCGTCCCGGGTGGGGCGGGGCGGGCCGGGTGCGGCGCGGTTGACAGCGTCCCCCTCCCCCTCCCGACGCGAACCCCGACGCGAACCCCGACGCGAACCCCGCCCCGGCCACGGCCACTTGACCCCGTCGGCCCCCCGCCCCTCCGGGTCGTACACGTACTTCCATCCCCGCTGGACCCCCAGCCGTCGGCTGAACCCCGCCGCCTCGCGGCGATAGACCAGCACGGTCGGGGGCCCGCCGTCCGCGTCCGGCACCGGCACCTCGTACCGCTTCGGCGGCTGACCGGTCGGGCCGAGGAGGATGGGGAGGGTGCGGCCGTCCAGGGGGCCGCCCTCGAAGGGGATGTCCTCGCTTCTCACGCGACCAGTCTCACAGCAGGTGGGCCGCGTCGCTGACCACCGGCAGCACCCGCCCGGCGAGCGAGGCGGCGATGCCTCCCGACTCCTCCAGTTCGAGCGCCGCCCGCAGCACCTCGGCCGTCTGCGGGTCGGACGCGGCGGTCGCCGTCGTCACGGCGAGGAAGTGGTCGAGGAGCCAGTCCCGCAGCTCCTCGGCCGACGGCTGCTTGCCCTCGTCCAGCCAGATCAGGGACGCGGCCTCGACGGCGGAGATCCAGGTGCGCACCATCAGCTGCAGCCGCGGCCCGGGCTCCGAGACCGGCAGGTGCGACAGGATGCGTTCGGCGGCGACGGCCCGCACCTCGTCCACGATGGCGCTGGTGCTCGACGTGGAGACGACGCTGCCGCCCTGGAGCAGTGCGCTGAACCCGGTGTCGTGCTCGTCGACGAACCTGAGGTACCGGGTCAGGGCGCGGGCGAGGCGGGCGGTGAGGGGGCCGTGCGGCGGCTCGTCGAAGCACTGCTCAAGGGCGTCGGCAGCGGTGCGCAGGGCGGCCTCGTACAACTGCTGTTTGCCGCCGGGGAAGTACCGGTAGACCAGCGGCCGGGAGACGCCCGCCGCCTCGGCGACGTCGTCCAGGGAGACCTCCTCCGGCGCGCGGTGCGCGAAGAGAGACAGGGCGGCGTCGAGGAGCTGGCTGCGCCGCTCCTCGACGCTGAGCCGTCGGTAGGCGGGGGTCGTTGCGCGCGGGGTGGCTGCCGGGGACATGCCCGCAGCGTATCGGCACCACGCGGCACCCGACCCACGGGTTGTGCGCACCGCTTTCGCAGTACGTCCACATCCGGACGGCCCGGACGGCCCGGACGGCCCGGGCGTGCGGCCGCACCCGCCCCTGATCCGGGACGGTGCGCCTTGTTGACCCGGTGTCTCATACGTGTGAGCCTGCCGATGAGCCTCAACGGCCCTGTCCCGTACGGCAGTTCGCGAGTCCGAGAAGCGAAGGAGGCGTCGGGTGTCGACGCAGGAGCTCTACGCAAAAGACCCGGGCGAGCCGGTCTGGCAGGTCCCGGCGACCGGTTCGGCCCGTTTCACCTGGGAGTACGACAACGGCCGCGACCGCCTCCTCGCCCTCTACCAGAAGGGCAAGGACAAGCAGTGGGACGGCGCGAAGCGGATCGACTGGGACCTGGAGGTCGACCCGTACAACCCGCTCGGCACCCCCGACGAGGCGCTGACGCTGCACGGCACCCGGCACTGGTCGAAGATGACCGAGAAGGACAAGGGCGAGCTGCGCCGGCACTACGCGGGCTGGCAGTTCAGCTGGGATCTTGCGAGGAACCCCGGTCGTTTATGGCCGGCCGCGGACCAGGAGGCGGTCGGTGAACACGCCGCCCAGGGCCTTGGACGTGAAGGCCAAGTGTGTGCGACGGCCGTGGACGCCACTGCGTCCACTGCGCATGTCGGGGTTTGGTCCCCATTCCGGGGACATGGGTTGATCGCGGGCGTTAGCCTGGCGGTGTGAAGCTGGTGGTGCAGGTCAGACTTGAGCCAACGCCCTTGCAGGCAGCGGCACTTAAGGCGACTCTCACTGCCTGCAACGAGGCGGCCAGCTGGGTCAGCGGTGTGGCGTTCGACAGGGATGTGAAGCGGAACTTCACACTGCGCGAGTACACCTACGACGAGATCAAGGCCCGGTGGAACCTCGGCGCGCAGGCCGCCCAGCACGTCATCAAGAAAACCTGTGACGCGTACGCGACCCTCAAGGCCAACCTGAAGGCGGGCAACCTCGGCCGGCCCGGGTCCAGGCGCCACACGAGGGCGACCGGGAAGCCGATCGTCTTCCGCTCGGAGTCGGCGCAGCCTTACGACGACCGGATGCTGTCCTGGCAGATGGACGAACGCCGCATCTCGATCTGGACCGTGCACGGGCGGATCAAGAACGTGGCGTTCACCGGCGCCGCCGGGCAGCTGGCCACCCTGGCGCAGTACCGCAGGGGCGAGTCCGACCTGCTGTACCGGGACGGGATGTGGTTCCTGCTGGCCACCTGCGAGGTCCCCGAACAGCCGCTGAACACCGCGGTGGACGACTTCCTCGGCATCGACCTGGGCATCGTGAACATCGCCACGACGTCGGACGGCGAGATCATGGCCGGGCGCAAGGTCAACCGTATGCGGGCGCGGGAACGCACTCTGCGTTCGAAGCTGCAGAAGAAGAACACCCCGTCGGCCCGACGCCGTTTGAACAAGCGGCGGCGCAAGGAGCAGCGGCGGGTGCGGGACATCAACCACAAGATTGCCAAGCATGTGGTGGCCGAGGCAGAACGCACCGGACGCGGTATCGCCCTGGAAGACCTGGGCGGGATCCGTGAGCGGGTACGGCTTCGCAAGCCCATGGGGGTACCTCCCTGCTCGAACGAAGTTGAGAGCTTGGGGGAGGGCCACCCTGCATTCCTGGGCGTTCGCCCAGCTCGGCGACTTCATCACGTACAAGGCTCGCCGTGCGGGCGTGCCGGTGGTGCATGTCGAGGCGGCGTACACCTCCCGCACGTGCGCCGAGTGCGGGCACATCGACAGGGCGAACCGGGCCTCGCAGGCCCGGTTCGTGTGCCGGTCCTGCGGATTCGTTGATCACGCAGACCGGAACAGCTCCCGCAACATTCGTGCGCGTGCGTGCGCGGTGTGGCGGCGACGCGGGGTCGAGTCAACGGCCCCTGTCCCACGCCCGAGACCCGGGCACGGGACTGGACGCAAGCGCACCGCCACAGCCAGTGGCGCCCGCTCTGCAAGCCCCTCGCTTTAGCGAGGGGTCGTTGACCCAGTTCCTGCACGGCGAGCAGGGCGCGATGGTGTGCGCGGCCCGCATCGTGGAGTCGGTGCTGGCCCAGGCGCCGGACGCCTACGACGTCGACCGAGAGTTCAGCGTCAAACTGAACGACCGCAACAGGCCGGAGCCGGATGTGTCGGTCATCCACGCCGAAGCCGCCACGGGCCCGGAACAGACCTGGTACCGCCCCGAAGACGTCCTCCTCGCCGTGGAAGTCGTCTCCAAGGACTCCGAGGACCGCGACCGTGAAGTGAAGCCCCGCAAGTACGCGGAGGCGGGCATCCCGCACTACTGGCGCGTCGAGGAGAACGGCGGGCAGCCTGTGGTCTACGTCTACGAACTGGACCCGGCCACGCGTACGTACGCGCCGACCGGCATCTTCCACGACCGCATCGCGCTCAAAGTCCCCTTCGCCATCGACATCGACCTCACCGCGGTCGACCGCCGTCGTTAGGACTCCTCCGGCGGGAACGAAGTCCGCAGCGTGAACGCGTACGGCGTCGGACCCTCCGCGCGGAGGCGGAGCAGTCGCTGTTCCGCCTCCCTGACCGTCGGCCGGTGCCCCGCGGGCACCCACCACAGGGCCGTCACGGCCGCCTCGACCTGCTCGAACCACTCGCGCCGCCGGGCCAGCAACTCGCGGTGCCGCCCCTGGTACATGAAGGCCGTGAGCGCGTCCGGGTTCCGCCACACCGACATGTTGACGATCAGCCAGGAGTCCCCGAACACCGGCACGTCCGTCGCGTTGCCCGACTCGCTCTGCAGCCGCCACACGAACCCCTCCGCCGCGTCCGCGACCGCGTTCACGGGGTCGAGCGCGTCCACGAAGCCCTTCAACTCCGGTGAGTCCAACGGGTACTTGAGGCGGGCGATGTTGACCTGGGCGAGTTCGTACGCGGAGTCAGTGGCCATGAGCGCACCCTAGGCAGACCCCGCCCCGGCCCCCACCCCCGTCTCACAACGCGAGCGCCGCCTTCATCACGGCCCGCGCGATCGGCGCCGCGCTGCCGCCGCCGCTGATGTCGTCCCGGTCCGCCGCCGCGTCCTCCACGACCACCGCGACCGCGACCCCGGGCCGCGGCTCGCCCTCGGCCTGCGCCCAGGAGATGAACCAGGCGTACGGCAGGCCCGCGTTGCCGATGCCGTGCTGGGCGGTGCCGGTCTTGCCGCCGACGACCGCGCCCTCGATGGCCGCGTTGGACCCGGTGCCCTCCTCGACCACGCCGACCATCAGCTCCCGAAGGAGCGAGGCCGTGCCCGGGTTGAAGGTCTGGCGCAGCGACGTGGGCTGCGTGGTGGACAGGACACGGCCAAAGGCGTCCGTCGTACGGTCCACCAGGTGCGGTGACTTGAGGTCCCCGTTGTTGGCCACGGCCGCGGCGACCATCGCCATCTGCAGCGGCGTCGCCGTCGTGTCGTACTGCCCGATCGCGGAGAGCGCGACGCTCGACGGCTCCATCTCCCGGTTGACGTTGCTCTGCGCGACCCGCGCCGGGATGCGCAGCCCCGCGTCGTTGAAGCCGAACCGCTCCGCCGTCTCGACCAGACCGTCCAGGCCGACCTGCGTGCCCAGGTTGGCGAAGACCGTGTTGCAGGACCACTCGAAGGCGTACCGGAGCGAGGCGTTCTTGCAGCCCTCGACCTCATTGGTGAGCTTGGTGGCGGTGCCGGGCAGCGTGTACGGGTCGGGGGAGCGGGTCCTGGCGTCCAGGTCGGTGACGACGCCCGCGTCCAGGGCGGCGGCCGCGGTCACCACCTTGAACGCCGAACCGGGCGGATAGGTCTGCCGGATGGCCCGGTTGAGCATCGGCTTGCTCGCCGCGTTGTTCAGGGTGGTCCAGTGCTGCGCCTCCGAGACCCCGTTGCCGGAGAGCAGTTCCGGGTCGTACGACGGGGTGGAGACCAGGGCCAGGATCCGTCCCGTCGTCGGGTCGAGGGCGGCCACCGCGCCCTGCTTGTCGCCGAGCGCGTCGTACGCGGCCCGCTGCACGGACGGCGCGATCGTGGTGTGCACCGCCCCGCCCGCGCGCCGGGTCCGCGTCACCTCGTCCACGATCGGGAACGGCGCGAGCCGCGGGTCGGTGCCGGAGAGCAGCGGGTCGGCGGCGTCCTCCAGGAGGGTGGTGCCGTAGGTCTGCGAGGCGTAGCCGGTCACCGGCGCGTACAGCGGGCCGTTCTTGTACGTCCGTTCGTAGCGCAGCTGCTCGCCGGTGTCGACGGAGCCGGTGATCGGCCGCCCGTCGACGTAGATGTCGCCGCGCTCCTGGCTGTAGCGGGCGATGCTCTGGCGGCGGTTGGCCGGGTTGGCGTCGTACGACTCGGCCTCGATGACCTGGATGCGGGTGGCGTTCAGGGCGAGGGCGAGCATCAGGAGCAGGCAGAACGCGGCGGCGCGGCGGATGTGACGGGTCAAACCTCAGTCCTCTTCGTCGAGTGCGAGTGGGTCGTACGCGTCCGGCGGCTGGGAGCGGGCGTAGGAGCTGAGGCGGACGAGCAGCGCGACGATGATCCAGTTGGTGACGACGGACGAGCCGCCCTGCGCGAGGAACGGCATCGCCATTCCGGTGAGCGGGATGAGCCCGGTGACGCCGCCCGCGATCACGAAGACCTGAAGGGCCAGGATCGAGGCGAGCCCGATCGCGAGCAGCCGCCCGAACGGGTCGCGCAGGGCGAGCCCCGCCCTGCAGCCGCGGGCGACGAGCACCGCGTAGAGCAGGAAGATCGCGCAGAGTCCGGTCAGGCCCAGCTCCTCGCCGGCCGTGGCGAGGATGAAGTCGGACTTCGCGGCGAAGCCGATCAGGATGGAGTGGCCCTGCCCGAGCCCGGTGCCGAGCAGCCCGCCGGCCGCGAACGCGAAGAGGGACTGGGCGAGTTGGTTCGGCCCGCGGCCCTCCTCGATGGTGGCGAAGGGGTGCAGCCAGTCCTGGACGCGGCTGTGCACATGCGGTTCCAGCGAGCCGACGGCGAACGCCCCGACGCAGGCGAGCAGCAGCCCCACCGCGATCCACCCGGTCCGACCGGTGGCCACGTAAAGCAGCACCACGAAGATCCCGAAGAACAGCAGCGAGGTCCCGAGGTCCCGCTCCAGGACCAGCACGCCCACGCTGAGCAGCCAGATGGCGACGATCGGCCCGAGCACCCGCCCGGTGGGGAACTGCAGCCTCCACACCCGCCTGCCCGCGTACGCGAGCGCCGTGCGGTTGGCCGCCAGGTACGCGGCGAAGAACACCGCGAGCAGGATCTTCGCGAACTCGGCGGGCTGCAGCGAGAATCCGGCGATCCGCACCCAGATCCGGGCGCCGTTGACCGCCGGGAAGAACACCGGCGAGACGAGCAGGGCGAGCGCGGCGGCGACGGACAGATACGCGTACCGCTGCAGCCACCGGTGGTCGCGCAGCACCAGCACCACCACCATGAACAGCGCCACCCCGGCCGTGGACCAGGTGAGTTGGGCCAGGGCGGCCTGGTCGTCGGGGGTCTCCTGGTCGAGCCGGTAGATGAGGACCAGGCCCAGGCCGTTGAGCAGGACGGCGATCGGAAGGAGCAGCGGATCGGCGTACGGGGCGCGCAGCCGCACCGCCACATGGGCGAGCAGCGCGAGCGCCCCGAGGCCGAGCGCGTAGTCGGTGACGTTGCCCGGGACGGTGCCGTACTGGGCGAGGCCGACGTTCAGGTAGCCGAGCACGCACAGGCCGACCGCGAGGACGAGCAGCGCGAGTTCGGTGCCGCGCCGCTTGGCGACCGGGACCACTGGAACGGACGTATCCACCCTGTCTGTCACATCAGCGGTTCTTCCGGTTCTTCCGGTCATGCGGGGCAAGTTAGCAAGCGGGCGGGGGGATTCCTGGTACGTCGGTCGGGAACGCTGTCCTTTCCCGGCCCGCCCGCCTCGCCCCTTCCCGAAACCCTTCCCGAACCCCTCCCCGAACCCTTCCCCGAACCCCTCCCCACCGCCCCCTTGTTGCCCGTCCGTCCCACACCTGTTCCCATGGTCGTGGGGGTGAGGCGACATGTCCGCACTGCGCGTCGTGCCGACCCGGCGGCACGGCAGGGAGCTCTACCACGTGCTGTTGCCGAACGGCAGGAACGTCGCCTGGTACGAGCGCGGGACGGGCCGCGTCCACCTGCTGAGCGAGGACCGCCGGGAGAGCGTCCTGGACGCGCTCGCGCCGTACCTCACCGGCCCCGTCACGGTCGGCCCGCCGCCCCTGCCCACCGCCGCCGAGCTGGCCGGCCTCGCCCTGCACCCCGACGACGACCTGGCCCCGAACCGTCCCGGCGAGGCCCTGCTCGTCGACCTCGACCGCTCCCCGGCCCCGCCGCACCGCCTCCGTGCCGACCCGCGCCGCCTGGGCCTCGCCGCCGAGCAGGCCGTGGGCGACGCCCTGGACCGGCTGGACGGCGCGGGCTGGCGCGCCCTGCACTCCGTACCGCTGCCCGGTGGCGCCCGGCTGCACCACCTGCTGATCGGGCCCGGCGGCGTGTACTGCCTGCGCAGCCTGTGGGCGCGGGGGCGCCGGGTGCGGGTCGAGGCGCCGTACGTCGCCGTGGGCCGGGCGGCGCCGCAGCCGCTGCTGCGCGGCCTCGCCTTCGACGCGGACCGGGCGTCCCTCGCCCTGACGGTCGAGGTGCGCCCGGTCCTGGCCGTGTTCGGGGCCGCCCGGACCGAGGTCGTACGGGCGGCGCACGAGGTCCGCGTCGTACCGGCGGCCGAGCTCGCGTCCCTCGCCGCGAGCGGCGGACTCCTCAAGCCCGCCGACGTGGACGCCCTCTACGCCCAGGCCCGCGACCGGCACACCTGGTCGCGGGCCTGAGGCGTACGCGTACGGCCGGAGGTTCTGGGGGTTCTGGGGGTTCTGGGGGTTTCAGAGGTTCTAGAGGTTGTCGCCCCAGCCGCCCTGCAGCATCGTCTGGAACGCCCACTTCCCGTCGCGCCTGATCAGGATGTCGGCGTACCTGAGCTGCTGCGACTGTCCCTGGGAGGTCATGGTCGAGTCGGTGAACACCACGGCCATGGCGGGGGACAGGAACACCGGTGTGCGGACGGAGTCAAAGGTGATGTCCTCGCTCCCGTCGCCCATCACCTGGGTCATGGTCTCCGTGAACTGCTTGCGGTCCCACTGCGCCGACCGGCCGTCGCCCGCGGAGTCGTCGCTCACCAGGTTGAGCGGGAACACCGCCAGGTCGGCCATGCGCTCGATGTCCCGCCGCCCGCTCGCGGCGTCGTACTCGGCGAACCAGGCGTCCAGGCTCTCCCGGTCCTCGGCGGTGGGGGCGTATCCGGTGTCGGGCAGAACGGTCATGCAGGCTCCTCCGGAAGGTCGGTCGCATTGGCTGGTCAAGCTTGACTACTCGCCAGAAAAGTACGCCACTGACGAGCATTAGTCAAACTTGATTAATGGGTTACGGCTCCGGGCTGCGGAACCGCACCACCGCCGCCGTCCGGTGCCGCGTCGCCTGCTGCCGGACCTCGGCCGTGAGCTCCGCGGGAACGGTCCGGTACGTGATGTCGCCGAAGCCGATCGCGTTCATCCCGGCCTCCCCGTCCGGCGCGGGCAGCAGCTCGGCGGCCCGCGCCCGCACCGCCGGCGCCAGCGGGCTCGAAAGCAGCGGGTCGTCGTCCCCCGGCAGTACCAGGACCAGCGCCTGCGGCCGCGCCGGGCTGCCGGTGAAGCCGACCACGACCGCGTCCCGGGTGTCGCTGTGCCGCAGCTTCAGCCAGGCCCGGCGGCCGCTCGGGTACGGCTGGTCGAGCCGCTTGATGACCAGGCCCTCCACACCGGTCGCGCGCAGCGACTCGTACCAGAGGGCCGCCAGCTCCGGATCCGTCGTCATCGGCACCGGCTGGAGCGGCGGGCCGAGCGGCGCGAGCAGCGCGAGCAGGCGCTCCCGCCGCTCCCCGTACGCCCGCGCGCGCAGGTCCGCGCCCGCCTCGGCGAGCAGGTCGAACGCCGCGTACGAGGCGGGCAGGGTGCGCGCGAGTTCCGGCGCGCGCCCCGGTGTGGCCGCCGCGCGCCGCTGCACCGCCGCGAAGTCGATCCGCCCCTGGGTCCACACCACCACCTCGCCGTCGACCACCGTCCCCTCCGGCAGCGCCCGCGCCGCCTCGGCCAGGTCGGGGAAGGCCGCGGTCACCGTCCGCCCGGACCGCGCCTGCAACAGCACCCCGCGCGGGCCCGCGCCCCGGAACAGCACGAGCCGGTGCCCGTCGAACTTCGGCTCGTACGCCCACGGCCCCTCCGTCGGCAGCTCCGCCACGGACTCGGCGAGCGCGACCCGGACCGGCGGGGCCGGCGGCCGTGCGGGAGGCGGAGTCACCGGAACCTCCGCGGCAGCTTCCGCGCCCGGTTGAGGTTGATCAGCGGGCCGAGCAGATCCCCGTACGCGGCGAGCCGGGGCGCGATCTCCGGGGCGAGGAACGACAGCTCGCCCGGCTCCTCGCAGCCCTCGATCTCCTCCCAGGTCACCGGCGCGGACACGGTCGGCTCGGCGCGGGCGCGCAGCGTGTACGGGGTGGCGGTGGTCTTGGCGGCCGCGTTCTGGCTGAAGTCGACGAACACCTTGCCGGGCCTCAGGCTCCGCGTCATCCGGTGCAGCGCGAGCCCCGGCAGCTCCCGCTCGGCCTCCACGGCCAGCTCCTTCGCGTACGCGGTGACCTTCTCGGACGGCGTCGGCTCGATCGGCACGAGGACGTGCAGGCCCTTCGAGCCGGAGGTCTTGGCGCAGACGTGCAGGCCGTCCGCCGCCAGCCGCTCGCGCAGCCAGAGCGCCACCGTGCAGCACTCCACGACCGTCGCGGGCGCGCCGGGGTCCAGGTCGAAGACCATCCGGTCGGCCGTGCCGGGGGAGTCGGCCTGCCACTGCGGGGTGTGGAACTCGGTCACCAGATTGGCCGCCCAGACCAGGGACGACATGTCCTGGACGAGGACGTGGGTCGCGGTGCCCTCCTCCCGGTGTCGCGGCACCTCGGCGGTGCGCACCCAGCCGGGCGTGCCGGGCGGCACGTTCTTCGTGAAGAACTGCTGGCCGTCCGGCCCGTCCGGGAAGCGCAGGAACGAGACGGGGCGGTTGTAGAGGTGCGCGAGCAGCGCTCCGGCGCAGGTCGCGTAGTAGTGCAGCGCCTCGCCCTTGGTGAATCCGATGGAGGGATACAGCACCTTGTCGAGGTTGGTGAGCGCGAGCCGCCGCCCCTCCACCTCGGTGATGGGCGTCATACGATGAGGATGACCCGTACGGACATAACGGGCGAATCCTAGCGAATACCTACGTGCTGCTCGTGTGTCACTCCCGTACCCACCCGCGTAAGGGGTTCTCACTGTGCGATCCATATGGAACGGCGCCATCTCGTTCGGCCTGGTCAGCATCCCGATCAAGGTCGTCAACGCCACCGAGAACCACAACGTCTCCTTCCGCCAGATCCACACCGCCGACGGCGGCCGGATCCGCTACCGCAAGGTCTGCGAAGTGGAGGAGAAGGAGGTCTCGGCCGACGAGATCGGCAAGGGGTACGAGGACGCCGACGGGTCGATCATCCCCATCACGGAGGAGGACCTGGCGTCGCTGCCCATCCCGACGGCCAGGACCATCGAGATCGTCGCCTTCGTCCCGCAGGAACGGATCGATCCGCTCCAGATGGACGCCGCGTACTACCTGGCCGCGAACGGCGTCCCGGCCGCCAAGCCGTACACGCTGCTGCGCGAGGCGCTCAAGCGCAGCAAGAAGGTCGCCGTCGCCAAGTTCGCCCTCCGCGGCCGCGAACGCCTCGGCATGCTGCGCGTCGTCGGCGATGCGATCGCCATGCACGGCCTGCTCTGGCCGGACGAGATCCGCACCCCGGAGGAGGTCGCCCCGGACACCCAGGTCACGGTCAGGGACGCGGAGCTGGACCTGGCGGACGCCCTGATGGACACCCTCGGCGAGGTCGACCTGGAGACGCTGCACGACGACTACCGCGAGGCCGTCGAGGAGATGATCTCCGCGAAGGTCGAGGGCACGGAACCGGCGAAGGCCCCCGAGGCGGCGGCCGGCGGCGGCAAGGTGATCGACCTGATGGCCGCCCTGGAGAGCTCGGTCAAGGCGGCCCAGGCGGCCCGCGGCGAGGAGGCGGAACCGGCGGAGGTCACGCCGATCGGCCGTACGCGCAAGAAGACGCAGTCCACGCCGAAGGCCGTGGGCGGCAAGAAGTCCACCGCCTCGGGCGCGAATGCCTCGGGCGCGAAGAAGACGGCGTCCTCCTCGACGAAGAAGTCGACCTCCACGGCGACGAAGAAGACGTCCTCGGCCGGAACCGCGAAGAAGGCCGCGACCAAGAAGACGGCGGCGAAGAAGTCGACCTCGACGCCGCGCAAGAAGACATCGGCCTGAGGGCGCTGCGGCTGCTCAGACGGTCGGGGGCGCCGTGCCGATCACGACGGTGGCCCCGAGCTCATCGCACCCCTCGACCCGCGCGACCAGCCCCCCGTCCACCATCGCCCGCACGGTCCGCTCCGCCTGCCGCTCACTGGTCTCGATCAGCAGCCGCCCTGCGGGCGCGAGCCACGCATGAGCCTGGGCGGCTACCCGCCGCTGCACCTCGACCCCGTCGCCCCCGCCGTCGAGCGCGATCAGCGGCTCGTACTCCCGCGCCTCGGGCGGCAGCAGCCCGATCTCGCCGCTGGGTACGTACGGGGCGTTCACGACCAGTACGTCCACCCGGCCCCGCAGCCGCGCGGGCACCCCCGCGTACAGATCGCTCACGTACACCTGCCCGCCGACCCCGGCGAGGTTGCGCCGCGCACACGCCACGGCGACGGGATCGATATCGGCGGCGTGCACCTCACCCGCCGCCCCGCCCGCCGCGACGGCGAGCCCGAGCGCCCCGCTCCCGCAGCACAGGTCGAGTACGACGCCCTGCGCGGGCAGTACCTCCAGGGCGTGCCGCACCAGGAACTCCGTACGCCGCCGGGGCACGAACACCCCGGCCTCGACCCCGACCCGCAGCCCGCAGAACTCGGCGAACCCGACGACCTGCTCCAACGGCAGCCCGCGCACACGCTGTTCGACCATGGCGCCGACGTGCCCGTCATCCCGCGCCACGGAAAAGATCAGCGCAGCCTCGTCCTCGGCGAACACACAACCGGCCCGCCGGAGTTGCCCGACGACGTCGGAGGGGAAGGCCGGAGAGGAGGCAGAGGACGAGACGGGGGAGGAGGCAGAGGAGGAGACAGGGAGGGAGAAACGGGAAGAACCCATGAGAGAAAGCACCTTTACGCGAAGTGAAAGGGGCCCTCTCAGGTCACCGCTGTCCGGCAACCGCACCACGACAAGGCGAGAACCCCCGACCGACTGCAGCGTTGATGGGACTCACCTCCTCGTTCCTGCGCACTGCGTAGATCAGCAAGGGTAGCGGAGCCGCAGCCGCCCCCGACTCCGGGCGGCCCTAACTCCCGGCCCGTACAGCCGAGATGTCGAACTGCAGCCGCACCTTCTCGCTCACCATCGTGCCGCCCGCCGCGAGGCGCTGGTTGTAGACCAGGCCCCACTCGGTGCGGTCGATGGTGGTGGTCCCGTCGAAGCCCGCGCGCTCGTAGCCGAAGGGGTCCATGACCGAGCCGAGGTAGTCGAGCTGCAGGTCGACGGGCCGGGTCACGTCGCGGATGGTGAGGTCGCCCGTCATACGGAAGCTCTCCCCGCCCTCGTGCACGGCCGAACTGGAGCGGAACGCCATCTCCGGGAAGCGGTTCGCGTCGAAGAAGTCCGTGCCTACGAGATGCGCGTCCCGCTGTTCGACCCCGGTGTCGACGCTCCCGACGCGGATGACGAGTTCGGCCCGCGACTCGGAGGGCCGGTCCCCGTCGAAGTAGAGCGCGCTGTCGTAGTCGGCGAACGCACCCCGCACGGTCGTGACCATCGCGTGCCGCACGGAGAACCCGATCCGGCTGTGCGGCCCGTCGATCGTCCAGTGCCCGGTCAGCGCACGGAGCGCAGGATCGAGCGCGACCCCGCCACCACCGGCCGGCGGACCGGCGACCGGAGTCCGCTCGACGGTGGCGCTCTGACGACGGCTGAAGATGCCCATGAGGCCGTACTCTCCTTCGAGTTGGTCACTCCGTGTTATCACGGCCCGGTAACCGCCCCTCAGCGAGATGGGCGCCCTCGTCCGGCTTCCATGCCCCCGCCTGCAAACAAGCACAAGATCGGCAAGATGTGTACGCACCCTCGGGCGCGCGGGCATCACGCAGGGTGATGGGTCGTGGGCGAGTGGGGGATGTGGGTGGCCGGTCGGGCAAAGAAAAAGACCCCGCCTCAGCAAAACCGCTGAGTACGGGGTCTACAGGCACCTCGTCCAAGGTGCCCCCGGCAGGATTCGAACCTGCGCACACGGCTCCGGAGGCCGTTGCTCTATCCCCTGAGCTACGGGGGCGTGTCCACCGCGGCAGGCGCGGCGACGGGTAGAACCCTACCAGCTTCGCGGGGGTGGCCAGGAACGGGTATTTCCGGGGGTGGGCAGGGGGTTCGGCAGGGGGGTCGGCGCCTCCCCCGGGGTGAGGCGGAGGCCGTGTGCCGCTGCCGGGCGGAAGTGGGGAAAACCCGGACGCGGGGCGCCTTGCGGTCCTACTCTCAAGTTGTGCCAGGGGCGTTGGGCCGGGTCCTTGTCGTCGACGACAACAAGGTGATCCGGCAGCTGATCAGGGTCAATCTCGAAGTTGAGGGCTTCGAGGTCGTGACCGCGGCCGACGGTGCCGAGTGCCTGGACGTCGTTCAGCAGGTGCGCCCCGATGTGATCACCCTCGACGTCGTGATGCCCCGGCTCGACGGGCTCCGCACCGCCGCGCGGCTGCGCTCCGAACCCTCGACGCAGGACGTGCCCGTCGCGATCGTCAGCGCCTGCACGCGGTACGAGGTGGAGAGCGGCCTCGCCGTAGGGGTCGACGCATTCCTGAGCAAGCCCTTCGAACCGGCCGAACTCCTCGGAGTCGTAAGGCAGCTGTGCCGGAACGGACGGCGGCCCGGGGTCAGGTCCGGGCGCATGGGGGAGCGCGCCGAAGAGGCCGGCGGGCGCACGCGCCGCTGAGGTGCGGGAACGGGCGGGCCGTCCACATCGCAAGAAGACGGCGAAACCGGTTCGCCTACCCACCCCCCTCCTCCCATACGCTTGTCCCGTGACCCCCGCCGAGCTCTCCCGAACCGTGCTGCGCGTCGTGCGCCGTGCTGCCGAGGATGAGCAGCTGAGCGTGGTCGTGCCCGCACGCGTAGTGGTCGAGCGGCCGCGGCCCGGCGGGCGCGGGGACTTTGCCTCCAATGTCGCGCTGCAGCTCGCGGGCCAGGCCGGACGCCCGCCGCGCGAGGTCGCCGAGGTGCTGAGCGCCGCGCTCGTACGCGAGCCGGGCATCGCCGGAGTCGAGATCACCGGGCCCGGCTTTCTGAACTTCACCCTGGACGGCGCGGGCGGCTCCCCTCTCGTACGGGACGTCCTCGCGCAGGGCGCGGCCTACGGACACGGGGACGCGCTCGCCGGGCGGGATTTCGCCTTCGCGCCGGTGGACGAGGTGCGCGCCGGGATCGTCACCGACGGTGTCGTACGGCTGCTTCGGGCGCTCGGCGCGCGGGCCGGGGTCGTGCCCGGGGGAGACCACACGCTGCGCGTCGCGCCCGTACCGCGCAGTGCGGGCGATGTGTTCGAGCGGTTCGGTGCCGACGCCGCCCGCTGGGCCCTGCTGAGCGCCCCGCCCCAGGAGACCCCGCGCTTCCCGGCCGCGCTGCTCGCCCAGACCGAGGACAACCCGCTGTTCCGCGTCCGGTACGCGCATGCGCGGGTGCGGGCCCTGCTCCGTAACGCCGCCGAGCTCGGGTTCGCCCCCGAGGCGGGGGACGCGGACGGCCCGCTGCTCGCCTTCCTCGCCGACCATCCCTCCGTACTCGAAGCCGCCGCCCACCACCGCGCCCCCGACCGGCTCGCGCGGCACCTCGTGGGCGGGGCCGATGCCGTACTCGCGTACCAGCACACCGTCCTGCCGCTCGGCGACGAGAAACCCTCGGCCGCCCACCGTGCCCGGCTCGCGCTCGCCGAAGCCGCCGGGACGGTGCTCGCCGGCGGCCTGACCCTGCTCGGCATCAGCGCCCCCGAACATCTGTGAGAGAGACCGCATCATGAGCCGTTCCGCACACCCCGCCGGGCCCCGCCACGCCGATGTCCTGCCCGAGGGCCACTGGACCGCGCCGCCCGCCGACCTCAACGCCCTCGACCCGAAGGTCTGGTCGCGCACCGTCGAGCGCGCCGCCGAGGGCGCCGTCAGCGTCGGCGGCATCGAGGTCGCCCGGCTCGCCGAGGAGTTCGGCACCCCGGCGTACTTCCTCGACGAGGACGACTTCCGGGCCCGCTGCCGCGCCTGGCGGGACGCCTTCGGCACCGAGGCCGACGTGTTCTACGCCGGGAAGGCCTTCCTGTCCCGGGCCATCGTGCGCTGGCTGCAGGAGGAAGGGCTCAACCTCGACGTCTGCTCCGCCGGCGAGCTCACCACCGCCCTCGCCGCGGGCATGCCCGCCGAGCGGATCGCGTACCACGGCAACAACAAGAGCCCCGAGGAGATCGAGCGGGCCGTCGAGGCGGGCGTCGGGCGGATCGTGCTCGACTCCTTCCAGGAGATCGTGCGGGTCGCGCACACCGCCGAGCGGCTCGGCAAGCGGCAGCGCGTGCAGATCCGTGTGACGGTCGGCGTCGAGGCGCACACCCACGAGTTCATCGCCACCGCCCACGAGGACCAGAAGTTCGGCATCGCCCTCGCGGGCGGTCAGGCCGCCGAAGCCGTACGACGGGCGCTCAAGCTGGACGGCCTCGAACTGACCGGCATCCACTCGCACATCGGCTCGCAGATCTTCGACATGGCCGGCTTCGAGGTCTCCGCCCGGCGCGTCGTGCAGCTCCTCGCCGAGGTGCGGGACGAGCACGGCGTCGAGCTGCCGGAAATCGACCTCGGCGGCGGGCTCGGCATCGCGTACACGAGCGACGACGACCCGCGTGAGCCGCACGAGATCGCCAAGGCGCTGAGCGAGATCGTGACGCGGGAGTGCGAGTCCGCCGGGCTCGCCACGCCCCGCATCTCCGTCGAGCCGGGCCGCGCCATCGTCGGCCCGACCGCCTTCACCCTCTACCGCGTCGGCACCGTCAAGCCGCTCGAAGGACTGCGCACGTACGTGTCCGTCGACGGCGGCATGTCCGACAACATCCGCACCGCGCTCTACGACGCCGAGTACACCGTGGCCCTGGTGTCGCGCCGCTCCGACGCCGAGCCGATCCTTGTCCGGGTGGTCGGCAAGCACTGCGAGAGCGGTGACATCGTGGTGAAGGACGCGTTCCTGCCCGCCGACCTGGCGCCCGGCGACCTGATCGCCGTGCCCGCGACGGGCGCGTACTGCCGCTCCATGGCGAGCAACTACAACCACGCGCTGCGCCCGCCGGTCGTCGCCGTCAGGGACGGCGAGGCCCGAGTGATCGTGCGGCGTGAGACGGAGGAGGATCTCCTGCGTCTGGACGTCGGATGACCGAGGTCCGGCGGGGCGGGACCGACCGCCCCGTGAAATTTCCGTCTCACAATCCGGACGTAGGGTAGAAACTCCGTTCCGGTGGGTGAGACTGGTCCAACCGTAGATGTAATGAGAAGTGAGGTCGGATGATGCGTACGCGTCCGCTGAAGGTCGCGCTGCTTGGCTGCGGGGTTGTCGGCTCCGAGGTGGCGCGCATCATGACGACGCACGCCGACGACCTGGCGGCCCGGATCGGCGCCCCCGTCGAGCTGGCGGGCGTGGCCGTCCGCCGCCCCGACCGGGTGCGCGAGGGCATCGACAAGTCCCTGATCACCACCGACGCCACGGCGCTCGTCAAACGCGGCGACCTGGACGTCGTGGTCGAGGTCATCGGCGGCATCGAGCCCGCGCGCACGCTGATCACCACCGCCTTCGAGCACGGCGCCTCGGTCGTCTCCGCCAACAAGGCGCTGCTCGCCCAGGACGGCGCGGCCCTGCACGAGGCCGCCGACGAGCACGACCGCGATCTGTACTACGAGGCCGCCGTCGCCGGTGCCATCCCGCTGATCCGCCCGCTGCGCGAGTCCCTCGCCGGCGACAAGATCAACCGTGTCATGGGCATCGTCAACGGCACCACCAACTTCATCCTCGACAAGATGGACTCGACCGGCGCCGGCTACCAGGAGGCCCTGGACGAGGCCACCGCGCTCGGGTACGCCGAGGCCGACCCGACGGCCGACGTCGAGGGCTTCGACGCCGCCGCCAAGGCCGCGATCCTGGCCGGCATCGCCTTCCACACGCGCGTGCGTCTGGACGACGTGTACCGCGAGGGCATGTCCGAGGTCACCGCCGCCGACTTCGCGTCCGCGAAGGAAATGGGCTGCACCATCAAGCTGCTCGCGATCTGCGAGCGCGCCGCCGACGGCGAGTCCGTCACCGCCCGCGTGCACCCCGCGATGATCCCGCTCAGCCACCCGCTCGCCTCGGTCCGCGAGGCGTACAACGCGGTGTTCGTGGAGTCCGACGCGGCCGGCCAGCTGATGTTCTACGGCCCCGGCGCGGGCGGCGCCCCCACCGCCTCCGCGGTCCTCGGCGACCTCGTGGCCGTCTGCCGCAACAAGCTCGCCGGCGCCACCGGGCCCGGCGAATCCGCGTACACCCGACTGCCCGTGAGCCCCATGGGCGAGGTCGTGACGCGGTACCACATCAGCCTCGACGTGGCCGACAAGCCGGGCGTGCTCGCCCAGGTGGCGACGGTCTTCGCCGAGCACGGCGTATCGATCGATACGGTGCGCCAGCAGGGCAAGGACGGCGAGGCATCGCTCGTCGTCGTCACCCACCGCGCCGCGGACGCCGCCCTCACCGGCACCGTCGACGCTCTGCGGCAGCTCGACACCGTGCGTGGTGTCGCCAGCATCATGCGTGTTGAAGGGGAGTAAGGAAGCCATGACCGCCATCCGAACCGGCGCCCACCAGTGGCGCGGGATCATCGAGGAGTACCGCGACCGTCTCCCCGTCACCGAGACGACGCCCGTGGTCACGCTCGGCGAGGGCGGCACTCCGCTCGTCCACGCAGAGGCGCTGTCCGAACTCACCGGCTGCGAGGTGCACCTGAAGGTCGAGGGCGCCAACCCCACCGGTTCGTTCAAGGACCGCGGTATGACCATGGCCATCACCAAGGCCAAGGAGGAGGGCGCCAAGGCCGTCATCTGCGCCTCCACCGGCAACACCTCCGCCTCCGCCGCGGCGTACGCGGGCAAGGCCGGCATGGTCAGCGCCGTCCTCATCCCGCAGGGCAAGATCGCCATGGGCAAGCTCGGCCAGGCCCTGGTGCACGGCGCCAAGATCCTCCAGGTCGACGGCAACTTCGACGACTGCCTGGTGCTCGCCCGCGGCCTGAGCGAGAACTACCCGGTGGCGCTGGTCAATTCGGTCAACCCGGTCCGCATCGAGGGCCAGAAGACCGCCGCGTTCGAGATCGTGGACCGCCTCGGCGACGCCCCCGACATCCACGTCCTGCCCGTCGGCAACGCCGGCAACATCACGGCCTACTGGCGCGGGTACAAGGAGTACGCGGCCGACGGCCTCAGCTCGCACACGCCGCGCATGTGGGGCTTCCAGGCCTCCGGTTCGGCGCCGATCGTGCGCGGCGAGGTCGTCAAGGACCCGTCGACGATCGCCACCGCGATTCGCATCGGCAACCCCGCCTCCTGGGCCTTCGCCGAGGCCGCGCGGGACGAGTCGGGCGGCTTCATCGACGAGGTGACCGACCGTCAGATCCTGCGTGCCTACAAGCTGTTGGCCTCCCGCGAGGGCGTCTTCGTGGAGCCCGCGTCGGCCGCCTCCGTCGCCGGTCTGCTGAAGGCCGCCGAGGACGGCAGGCTCGACAAGGGGCAGCGCATCGTCTGCACGGTCACGGGCAACGGCCTGAAGGACCCGGACTGGGCCGTCGCCGGCGCCCCCCAGCCCGTCACCGTCCCGGTCGACGCCGCGGCCGCCGCCGAGCGCCTCGGCCTGGCCTGACGCCTGGCACAACTGCCGGTGTGAACGGCGCCTGTTGGGGGCATCCCTTCGAGCGGGTGCCCCTGCGGGCGGATGTCTCAGGGCATAACCCGCATTCCCTGACAGGGGGTGCACAGGGGGCTTACGACACGCATCGTGCGCCTCCTGTGCGCCCTGTGTCGCCACTGAACCTTCCTTCGATAGGCTGTACCGAACCCGCCTGCCGCATATGCCGCGGTGCCGCCGGTAGCGGCCTTCGGGTATTTCCGTAACTCAGTCGTTTCCCTTGCGAGAGCACGAACTCGCAGTTCAACAAGGAGAGTCATCGAGCGATGGCCGGTCCCGCATTCCGCGCCGCCGCCGTCCGGGTGCGCGTCCCCGCCACCAGCGCCAACCTCGGCCCGGGCTTCGACGCCCTCGGCCTGTCGCTGGGTCTGTACGACGACGTCGTAGTCCGGGTGGCCGATTCCGGTCTGCACGTCGACATCGCAGGCGAGGGCTCCGACACCCTCCCGCGCGACGAGAAGCATCTGCTCGTACGCTCCCTGCGCACCGCCTTCGACCTGCTCGGCGGCCAGCCCCGCGGCCTTGAGGTGGTCTGCGCCAACCGCATTCCGCACGGCCGCGGCCTCGGCTCCTCGTCCGCCGCGATCTGCGCCGGCATCGTCGCCGCGCGGGCCGTGACCATAGGGGGTGACGTCAAGCTGGACGACACCGCGCTGCTCGAACTCGCCACGGAGATCGAGGGGCACCCCGACAACGTCGCCGCCTGCCTGCTCGGCGGCTTCACGCTCTCCTGGATGGAGGGCGGATCGGCGCGCGCGATCAGGATGGACCCCGCCGATTCCGTCGTTCCGGTGGTTTTCGTACCGGGCAAGCCGGTCCTCACCGAGACCGCCCGCGGACTGCTCCCGCGCACCGTCCCGCACGTCGACGCCGCGGCCAACGCGGGCCGGGCCGCCCTGCTCGTCGAGGCGCTCACCCGGCGCCCCGAGCTGCTGCTCGCGGCCACCGAGGACCGGCTGCACCAGGAGTACCGCGCCCCCGCCATGCCGTCGAGCGTCGCCCTGGTGGAGCGGCTGCGCGCGGACGGGGTCCCCGCGGTCATCTCCGGCGCGGGCCCGACGGTCCTGGCGCTGGCGGAGAGCAGCACGGCCGACAAGGTCGCCACGCTCGCGGGCGAGGGCTGGGCGGCCAACCGCCTCGCCCTCGACGCTACGGGCGCGAGCGTGCTGCCGCTTGCGCCCTGATACGCGAATGCCGGAGCAAGAGAGGGGGAATATTTGTTGGATCCGGTAGTGTTAACCTCAAGTCTGCACCCGAGCCCTGATGGGCGTGGTGCCTCGTGTCCCTGTCAGGTAAGCAGGGGACAGACCTTCTTCCGGGAGCCCCCGAACTGTTCGATGGCACGCATCGAGCGGCACTGAGCACGCTCCGGAGTCGGTGCGACCGATCCGAGTGACACAGCACGAACCGGTGTCACGGATTCGGGAAGCGCCGTCATCAATGAATTCTTCCGCCACTTCCGGCGGGACCACCGCCCCGGCAGGTCCGCACCACACAGGCACCCGCCGGACAGCACAACCGGTCGCCGAGCCAGACAGGCCGACGTCCGCTCCAGGGAAGGACCCTTCGTGAGCGACACCACCGATCTGATGGGCGTGACTGCCGACAACGCGGTCGACACCGCCGGCGCGCCCGCCACGGACGCCTCTGCCGCGCCTGCCACCGGTGCTTCGGCCGGCACGCGGCGGCGCCGCGGCACCGGCCTTGAGGGCATGGTGCTGGCCGAGCTTCAGCAGGTCGCATCGGGCCTCGGGATCAGGGGCACCGCGCGGATGCGCAAGAGCCAGCTGATCGACGTCATCAAGGAGGCCCAGGCCGCCGGAGGCTCCGCCCCCGCCAAGTCGACGGGTGACGCCGAGACCAAGCCCAAGCGCCGGGCCACCTCCAAGGCCCGTACCGGCGAGACCGAGAGCGCCGGCAAGGCGCCGCAGGCCGAGAAGGCCGAGAAGCCCGCCAAGACGGAGAAGTCTCAGAAGGCGGAGAAGGCCGAGAAGCCCGCCGCCCAGCAGCAGATCGACATCCCGGGCCAGCCGGCCTCCGACGACGCCCCCGCAGGTGAGCGCCGCGGCCGCCGTCGCGCCACCGCCGAGGCCGGCGCCCCCGAGGGCCAGGCCGAGTCGAAGCCCGAGGCGAAGACCGAGGCCGCGGACTCCCGTTCCGAGCGCGCCGAGGGCGCCGCGGACAGCGCCGAGGGCCGCGGCCGTGACCGCGACCGCGGTGACCGCGGCAACCGCCGCGACCGCGGCAACCGCCGCAACAAGGGCGACGACCAGGGTGGCCAGGGCGGCGGCCAGGGCCGTCAGCAGCAGGGCGGCGGCGGCCGTCAGGACCGTCGGGCCGATGAAGACGGGGACGAGTTCGAGGGCGGCCGGCGCGGTCGCCGCGGCCGCTACCGCGACCGCCGTGGCCGTCGCGGCCGTGACGACGCGGGCGAGCCGCAGCTGTCCGAGGACGACGTCCTGATCCCCGTCGCGGGCATCCTGGACATCCTCGACAACTACGCGTTCATCCGTACGTCCGGCTACCTGCCCGGCCCGAACGACGTGTACGTCTCCCTCGCCCAGGTCCGCAAGAACGGTCTGCGCAAGGGCGACCACGTCACCGGCGCCGTGCGCCAGCCCAAGGACGGCGAGCGGCGCGAGAAGTTCAACGCGCTCGTCCGCCTCGACTCCGTGAACGGCATGGCGCCCGAAACCGGCCGCGGCCGCCCGGAGTTCAACAAGCTGACGCCCCTGTACCCGCAGGAGCGGCTGCGCCTGGAGAACGAGCCCGGCGCCCTGTCGACCCGGATCATCGACCTCGTGTCGCCGATCGGCAAGGGCCAGCGCGGTCTGATCGTGGCCCCGCCGAAGACCGGCAAGACCATGATCCTGCAGGCCATCGCCAACGCGATCACGCACAACAGCCCCGAGTGTCACCTCATGGTCGTCCTCGTCGACGAGCGGCCCGAGGAAGTCACCGACATGCAGCGGTCGGTGAAGGGCGAGGTCATCTCCTCGACCTTCGACCGTCCCGCCGAGGACCACACCACCGTCGCCGAGCTGGCCATCGAGCGCGCCAAGCGCCTCGTCGAGCTGGGTCACGACGTGGTCGTCCTGCTCGACTCGATCACCCGCCTCGGCCGTGCGTACAACCTCGCGGCCCCGGCCTCCGGGCGCATCCTGTCCGGTGGTGTCGACTCGACCGCGCTGTACCCGCCGAAGCGCTTCTTCGGTGCCGCGCGGAACATCGAGGACGGCGGCTCGCTGACCATCCTGGCCACCGCGCTCGTCGAGACCGGCTCGCGCATGGACGAGGTGATCTTCGAGGAGTTCAAGGGCACCGGCAACATGGAGCTCAAGCTCGACCGGAAGCTCTCGGACAAGCGCATCTTCCCGGCCGTCGACGTCGACGCCTCCTCCACCCGCAAGGAGGAAATCCTCCTGAACGGTGAGGAGTTGAGCATCGTCTGGAAGCTGCGCCGGGTGCTGCACGCGCTCGACTCGCAGCAGGCGATCGAGCTGCTTCTCGACAAGATGAAGCAGACGAAGTCGAACGCCGAGTTCCTGATGCAGATCGCCAAGACCACGCCCACCCCGGGCAACGGCAACGACTGACCGGGTCCAGCGGACCCTCGGAAGTCCCGCCTCGTCACGATGGTGACCAGGCGGGACTTTCTTTGTGCGGGGCCCGCTGCCCCGAGACCTTTCCCACAGCTCAGCGCCCCCTCGGGACGGCCCCTCAAGGCCCGCTCCGTACCGCGACCGTGCAGGTGAGAGCGGTTACCCGGACGGGCGCGAAAGGACGGTTCCCGGGCAGCTCGGGCCCTTCGGCCTTACGGAGCGCTTAACGCCCTGTGCAACCCTTTTTCGGGATTCGACGTCTGACCAGTGGATGCACCAAAGCGCCGCGTAAAGGTGGCGTCGAGCCGTCAGACCCTGAGAGCAGGGGGTACCCGACGACCGAGGACTGAGGAGCACATGGCCGACGAGAGCGACGATCCCGGTACGGTGCAGCGCCGACGCGACAAGGGCGCCACCGGAACGCGCCGCAAGCGCCGGGGGCGCAGCAAGGCCCTGGCAGTCACCGCCTGGGCCGCGGCCTCCGTGGTGCTCGCCGGAGGCATCGGCCTCGGCTACGTCTACTTCAAGCTGAACGGCAACATCAACGGCGTCGACATCAACGCCGCGCTCGGCACCGACCGGCCCGACGACGTCGACAACGGCTCGATGGACATCCTCGTCCTCGGCTCCGACTCCCGCGACGGCGCCAACTCCAAGTACGGCGGCGCCGGGCAGGAGGGCGCCCGCTCGGACACCGCGATGGTCGTGCACGTCTACGAGGGCCACAAGAAGGCAAGCGTGGTCTCCATCCCCCGCGACACCCTGGTCACCAGGCCGGCGTGCACGACGGAGGCCGGGACGAGAGACCCCGGCGGGCCGCACCACATGTTCAACGAGTCGTACTCGGTGGGCGGCCCCGCCTGCGCGGTGAAGACCGTCGAGAAGATGTCCGGCATCCGCATGGACCACTATCTGGAGGTCGACTTCACCGGCTTCAAGAAGCTCATCGACGAGCTCGGCGGCGTGGACGTCACCACCGAGAAGGCCATCTCCGACCCGGACAGCCACCTGAACCTGGCGGCCGGCACCCACACCCTCGACGGCGAGCAGGCCCTCGGCCTGGTCCGCACCCGGCACGCGGTGGGCGACGGCGGCGACCTCGGCCGCATACAGCTCCAGCAGGCCTTCATCAAGGCGCTGCTCGACCAGATCAAGGACGTCGGCGTCTTCACCAGCCCGAAGAAGCTGTACGACCTCGCGGACACGGCCACCAGGACGGTCACCACCGACTCCGAGCTGGACGACGTCAAGAGCCTGATCGGCTTCGCCAACAGCCTCAAGGGCATCGAGTCGAACGACATGAAGATGGTGACGCTCCCCGTCACGTACGACCCGAACGACCCGAACCGCGTCCTGCCGCTGGAGCCGCAGGGCAAGCAGGTCTGGGCCGCCCTGCGCGCCGACCGGCCGATCCCCGCCTCCGCGACGAAGGGCTCGGCGGGCGACAAGGGGGAGGCGGGCACCGTGGTGAGCAGCAAGTAGCGCGCGGGCCGACAGTGCGGGACAGCGCTGGGAATAACCCGCCCCCACCCCCCGTTTTGGGGGATGCGGCCCAGTCCTGGCAGACTGGTACGTCGGCCCCGGTTCACGCACCCGCATCCCGCGTCTGCGACCCGGCGCCCTCCCGGAACTAGGAGACACCTTGAAGCGCGACATTCACCCCGAGTACGTCGAGACCCAGGTCAGCTGCACCTGCGGCGCGTCGTTCACCACCCGCAGCACGATCTCCAGCGGCACCGTCCGCGCCGAGGTCTGCTCCGAGTGCCACCCGTTCTACACGGGCAAGCAGAAGATCCTCGACACCGGTGGCCGCGTGGCCCGCTTCGAGGCCCGCTTCGGCAAGGCCGCCGGCTCCGCCAAGAAGTAGCGAGCCACAGCGCCGGTCCTCGGTCGCTCCCGCCCGGGGCGACGAGGACCGGCGTTTTTGGTCGTTCCCTTCCCTTTTACGTACACAGGAGCCCGGAGATGTTCGAGGCGGTCGAGGACCTGATCGGTGAGCACGCCGATCTTGAGAAGCAGCTCGCCGACCCTTCGGTCCACGCGGACCAGGCAAACGCGCGCAAGCTCAACAAGCGCTACGCCGAGCTGACCCCGATCGTCGGCACGTACCGCTCCTGGAGGCAGACCGGGGACGACATCGAGACGGCCCGTGAACTGGCCGCAGACGACCCGGAGTTCGCCGCCGAGGTCAAGGAGCTTGAGGAGCAGCGCGAGGAGCTCACCGAGAAGCTGCGCCTGCTGCTCGTGCCGCGCGACCCGTCCGACGACAAGGACGTCCTCCTGGAGATCAAGGCGGGCGCGGGCGGTGACGAGTCGGCGCTGTTCGCCGGCGACCTCCTTCGGATGTATCTGCGGTACGCGGAGCGCATCGGCTGGAAGACCGAGATCATCGACTCCACCGAGTCCGAGCTCGGCGGCTACAAGGACGTCCAGGTCGCCGTCAAGACCAAGGGCGGCCAGACCCCCGAACCGGGGAACGGCGTCTGGGCGCGGATGAAGTACGAGGGCGGGGTGCACCGCGTGCAGCGGGTGCCGTCGACCGAGTCGCAGGGCCGCATCCACACCTCCGCCGCCGGCGTGCTCGTCACGCCCGAGGCCGAGGAGGTCGACGTCGAGATCCACGCCAACGACCTGCGGATCGACGTGTACCGCTCGTCCGGCCCCGGCGGCCAGTCCGTCAACACCACGGACTCCGCCGTACGCATCACGCACATCCCGACCGGTGTCGTGGCCTCCTGCCAGAACGAGAAGTCCCAGCTGCAGAACAAGGAGCAGGCGATGCGTATCCTGCGCTCCAGGCTGCTCGCCGCGGCGCAGGAGGAGGCCGAGTCCAAGGCCGCCGACGCCCGCCGCAGCCAGGTCCGCACGGTCGACCGCTCCGAGAAGATCCGTACGTACAACTTCCCGGAGAACCGGATCTCCGACCACCGGGTGGGCTTCAAGGCGTACAACTTGGACCAGGTGCTCGACGGCGACCTGAACGCGGTCATCCAGGCCTGCGTCGACGCGGACTCCGCGGCGAAGCTCGCGGCCGCGCAGTAAGCCCCCTCGCATACGAACTCCGGAGGACGAGCGTGCAGCGATCATTTGGGGAGCGACCCCCAAGCCCCCGCAGCGTGCTGCTCGCGGAAGTGGCCCAGGCCACCCAGCGGCTTGCCGACGCCGGCGTGCCCTCGCCGCGTTTCGACGCGGAGGAGCTCGCCGCCTTTGTGCACGGCGTGAAGCGGGGCGAACTGCACCACGTCAAGGACGCCGACTTCGACGCCCGCTACTGGGAGGCCGTCTCCCGCCGCGAGGCCCGCGAGCCGCTCCAGCACATCACCGGCCGTGCCTTCTTCCGCTACCTCGAACTCCAGGTGGGTCCCGGGGTGTTCGTGCCGCGGCCGGAGACCGAGTCGGTGGTCGGCTGGGCCATAGACGCGGTCCGCGCGATGGACGTGGTCGAGCCGCTGATCGTCGACCTGTGCACGGGCTCCGGTGCGATCGCCCTCGCCCTGGCCCAGGAGGTGCCGCGCTCTCGGGTGCACGCCGTGGAGCTGTCCGAGGACGCGCTGCGGTGGACCCGTAAGAACGTCGAGGGGACGAGGGTCCGGCTGCACCGGGGGGACGCGCTGACCGCGCTGCCGGACCTGGACGGCCAGGTGGACCTGGTGATCTCCAACCCGCCGTACATCCCGCTCACCGAGTGGGAGTACGTCGCCCCGGAGGCCCGCGACCACGACCCGGAGCTGGCGCTGTTCTCCGGCGAGGACGGGCTCGACACCATCCGCGGCCTGGAGCGCACCGCGCACCGGCTGCTCCGCCCCGGCGGCGTCGTCGTCATCGAGCACGCCGACACCCAGGGCGGCCAGGTCCCCTGGATCTTCACCGAGGAACGGGGCTGGGCCGATGCGGCCGACCACCCCGACCTGAACAACCGGCCGCGCTTCGCGACCGCCCGCAAGGCGCTGCCGTGACGGCGCAACCACCGCAGAACACCGAGAAGCTGTACGCGTACGAGGAGGCTCGCTCAATGGCACGGCGATACGACACGAACGACGCGACGGACCGCGTGACGGGTCTGCGCGAGGCCGCGTCCGCCGTTCGCCGCGGCGAGCTGGTCGTGCTGCCCACCGACACGGTCTACGGAATCGGCGCGGACGCCTTCTCCTCGGAGGCCGTGGCGGACGTGCTCGCCGCCAAGGGGCGGGGCCGCAACATGCCCACGCCCGTGCTCATCGGCTCCCCGAACACGCTGCACGGCCTGGTCACGGACTTCTCCGAGATGGCCTGGGAGCTCGTCGACGCGTTCTGGCCGGGCGCCCTCACCCTGGTCGCCAAGCACCAGCCGTCGCTGCAGTGGGACCTCGGGGACACCCGCGGCACCGTCGCGATCCGGATGCCGCTGCACCCCGTCGCGATCGAGCTGCTCACCGAGGTCGGCCCGATGGCGGTGACCTCGGCGAACCTCACCGGGCACCCGGCGCCGGAGAACTGCGACGACGCGCAGGAGATGCTGGGCGACTCCGTCTCCGTCTACCTGGACGGCGGGCCGACGCCCGGCATCGTGCCCTCCTCCATCGTGGACGTCACCGGCAAGGTGCCCGTACTCCTTCGCGCGGGCGCGCTCGACGCCGACGAGCTCCGCAAGGTGGTACCCGACCTTGAGGTGGCCAATTGACGGCCCCCGAGGGGCGTGGCATAGCGAGCTTCCCCGAAACGTTTCCCGGCGCCTTCGCCGGTCCGACGGACAGCTTCCGCATCCTCCACGTCAGCACCGGCAACGTCTGCCGCTCGCCGATCACCGAGCGGCTGAACCGTCATGCCCTGGCCCACCGCCTCGGCGACCTCGACACCCGCGGCCTGATCGTGGAGAGCGCGGGCACCTGGGGGCACGAGGGCGCCGCGATGGAGACCAACGCGGCGGCGGTCCTCTCCGACTTCGGGGCGGACTCCACCGGCTTCATCGGCCGCGAACTGCTCGACGAGCACGTCATCCGCGCCGACCTGGTCCTCACCGCCACCCGTGACCACCGCGCGCAGGTCGTCTCGATGGGCCACAGCGCGGGGCTTCGCACGTTCACCCTGAAGGAGTTCACGCGGCTCGTCCGCGCCATAGATCCGGCGACCCTGCCCGATCCCCTCGACGACGGCGTGGTGGAGCGGGCCAGGGCGCTCGTACGGGCCGCGGCGGCGCTGCGCGGCTGGCTGCTCGCGCCGAGCGCGGAGGCGGACGAGGTGCACGATCCGTACGGCGCCCCGCTGCCGTTCTTCCGCTCCATCGGCGACGAGATCAACCAGGCGCTGGACCCGGTCGTCACGGCGCTCACGGGGGTACCGGCGGCGGGGTTGCCGGCGTAGGACGGAAACGGGCCGCAGGGGGCCGGGGATGCGCACGCCGGGCGGGGCGCCGGTGGTCGGCCTAGATTGGGACCCAGGACCCTCTCCCCGCCGGAGCCGATGATGCCGGTCACCACCGCGGCCGCCGCCGCCACCGCCCCCGCCCTCGGGCCCGATGTCGACGCCCTGCGCCGCCAGGACCCCGAGCTGGCGGAGATCCTGCTCGCCGAGCTGGAACGCCAGTCGACCGGCCTGCAGTTGATCGCCGCCGAGAACTTCACCTCGCCCGCCGTCCTCACCGCGCTCGGCTCACCCCTCGCGAACAAGTACGCCGAGGGCTACCCCGGCGCCCGCCACCACGGCGGCTGCGAGTTCGTCGACGTCGCCGAGCGCATCGCCGTGGACCGCGCCAAGGCCCTGTTCGGCGCCGAGCACGCCAACGTACAGCCGCACTCCGGCTCCTCCTCGGTGCTCGCCGCGTACGCCGCGCTGCTTCGCCCCGGCGACACGGTCCTCGCGATGGGCCTGCCGCACGGCGGTCACCTCACGCACGGCTCGCCCGCGAACTTCTCCGGCCGCTGGTTCGAGTTCGTCGGCTACGGCGTCGACGCCGAGAGCGGCCTCATCGACTACGAGCAGATCCTCGCCCTCGCCCGCGCGCACAAGCCGAAGGCCGTGGTCTGCGGCTCGATCTCGTACCCGCGCCACCTCGACTACTCCGCCTTCCGGGACATCGCCGACGACGTGGGCGCGTACCTGATCGCCGACGCCGCCCACCCCATGGGCCTGGTCGCCGGGGGAGCGGCGCCCAGCCCGGTGCCGTACGCGGACGTGGTGTGCGCCACCACCCACAAGGTGCTGCGCGGCCCGCGCGGCGGCATGCTGCTGTGCGGGTCCGACCTCGCGGAGCGCATCGACCGCGCCGTGTTCCCGTTCACGCAGGGCGGCGCCCAGATGCACACGATCGCCGCGAAGGCCGTCGCGTTCGGCGAGGCGGCGGCCCCGGCGTTCACGACGTACGCGCACAAGGTGGTCGCCAACGCCCGTGCCCTGGCCGAGGAGTTGACCAGGCGCGGCCTGCTGATCACCACCGGCGGCACCGACACCCACCTGCTCACCGCGGACACCGGCCGCTTCGCCCTCGACGCCCGCACCGCCCGCGGCCGCCTCGCCGCAGCCGGCCTGGTCCTCGACACCTGCGCGCTGCCGCACGGCGACGTCCGCGGACTGCGCCTGGGCACGGCGGCCGTCACCACGCAGGGCATGGGCCAGGAGGAGATGACGCGGATCGCGGAGCTGTTCGCGGCGGCCCTGCACTCGGACGCGGAGCCCGGCCGGCTGCGCGGCGAGGTGCGGGAGCTCGTACGACGGTTTCCGCCCTATCCGGGATGACCCGCCCGCACCGGGCCGGATGACGTCCCCCTGTCAGGCTGGATAACGCGCCATCCGGCTGGATAACGCGCCCAGGTCCGGCTGGATAACGCGCCTCGCGCGGGCCGTACGCCTCCGGATCCGGGGTAGGCGCAGCGAGGTGGACCGGTACTCGTGCAACCATCGTCGCTACCCGGAAGTCCTCAACCATATGCGCGCGAAGCTAGGGTGTGGGGCTGAGATGGCCAGCGATACCTGTGGGGAAGCCCGTGCGTGAATATCTGCTGACGCTCTGCGTCACGGCAGCGGTCACCTATCTACTGACCGGGCCGGTGCGGAAGTTCGCCATCGTCGCCGGGGCGATGCCGGAGATCCGCGCGCGTGACGTGCACCGGGAACCGACCCCGCGGCTCGGCGGCATCGCGATGTTCTTCGGCCTGTGCGCGGGCCTGCTCGTCGCGGACCACCTGCAGAACCTCAACGAGGTCTTCGAGAACTCCAACGAGCCTCGCGCGCTGCTCTCCGGCGCCGCCGTCATCTGGCTGATCGGTGTCCTGGACGACAAGTTCGAGATCGACGCCCTGATCAAGCTGGGCGGCCAGATGATCGCCGCGGGCGTGATGGTCATGCAGGGTCTGACGATCCTGTGGCTGCCGGTCCCCGGTGTGGGATCCGTCTCCCTCAGCGACCAGCAGGGCACGCTCCTGACGGTCGCCCTGGTCCTGATCACCATCAACGCCGTGAACTTCGTCGACGGCCTCGACGGCCTCGCGGCAGGCATGGTCTGCATCGCCGCCGCGGCGTTCTTCCTGTACGCGTACCGCATCTGGTTCTCGTACGGCATCGAGTCGGCCGCCCCGGCCACCCTGTTCGCGGCGATCCTGATGGGCATGTGCCTGGGCTTCCTGCCGCACAACATGCACCCCGCGCGGATCTTCATGGGCGACTCCGGCTCGATGCTGATCGGCCTGGTCCTCGCGGCCGGCGCGATCTCCATCACGGGCCAGGTGGACCCGGACGCGATGAACCTGTTCGCCGGCTCGGAGCGCTCCGCGGTGCACCAGACGGTGCCGGTCTACATCCCGCTGCTGCTGCCCCTGACGATCATCGCGGTGCCCGCGGCGGACCTGATCCTCGCGGTGGTACGCCGCACCTGGCGCGGGCAGTCGCCCTTCGCGGCGGACCGGGGCCACCTGCACCACCGGCTCCTGGAGATCGGCCACTCGCACAGCCGGGCGGTCCTGATCATGTACTTCTGGTCGGCGCTCATCGCCTTCGGCGCCCTGGCGTACTCGGTGCACTCGGCGTCCATGTGGATCGTCCTGGTGGTCGTCGTGCTGAGCTTCGTGGGCCTGGTCCTGCTGCTCCTGCCGCGCTTCACGCCGCGTACGCCGCGCTGGATGGACGCGTTCGTGCCACCTCGGTACCGGAGGGGGCGGGGGGCCGCGGAGGCTGTGGGGGCGGCGGAGTCCGCCGAAGCCGCCGAAGCCGCCGAGCCGTCCGGGGACGCCGGTGAACCGGCCTCGGATGCGGCCGCCGCACGGCGGCCTGCGGTACGCGGCGGGGGCTCCACGGCGATCGGCGGCCGCTCCCGTTACCCGGAAGAAACATCCACGCCGGACCACTCCCGCGTCTAGCCGCCGCCAAACAGTGCCAATAGCAGACAAGTCGGGCGTATGCGCGCGCAGACGCGCGCATTAACTCTCATGTGTGACGGCTGGCACACCCGGTGGGTAAAGACCTCATCAAATAGTTTGTGATACCGTTCACGAGATCCCGGGGTAGGGCCGAAGGACCGTAGTGCGACGGTCGCTTGGCACCAAGGAGCTCTCCGTTCCCGGGCTTACGCTCGTCCATGACGACAACTCGTCCCCTTCTGTAGTAAGTGGAGCTGCCGCCATGCAGTCCAATGACGCCCGAACTCTCGTGCCCATCGTCGTGCCCACCGTCGCCGTCGGCGCCATCGCCGCCGTCGTCAGTGGAATCGTCGCGGGTGGCGAGGGAGCGATCGGCGCCGTCGTCGCGACCGCGGTGGTGTGCCTCTTCATGGGGCTCGGGATTCTCGGCCTCCAGTTCACCGCCAAGCACTTTCCGCACCTGTTCCAGGCGATGGGACTCGTGCTCTATGTCGTGCAGTTGCTGGTGCTGTTCGTGTTCGTCGCCGTCTTCAAGGACACCACTCTCTTCAACCCGAAGACTTTCGCCGTGACCATCATCGTCGCGGCGGTGGCCTGGGTAGCCGCACAGGCCCGTGCCCACCTCAAGGCGAAGATTTTCTACGTCGACCCCGACTCTTCGGACAGCTCGAAGAACGAGAAGTCGGGGTCCTCGTCATGAGGGGTAGGGCCGGGATAAAGAGCCGTAAGAACTCCTGCTATCGTCCGGTGCCAACTGCGGCACTGCGGGCGCGGGCAACTGAGCTGACGCCTGCTTCATCGCGAGGCTCAACGCCTGATAGCCGCCCCCATATCCGAAACACCAGACCGGTGCCGACTCGCGGCTGCACGCCGCGCCGACACAACGAGGTTGCCGTACTTATGCGTCACGCCGAAGGAGCCCGCGGTGAGTGCTGACCAGACCCAGCTCGCCTTTGACTGGAGCTGCCGCATCATGTCCGACAACGGATGTGGCTTCCCGGCGCCGGGCCTGCACTCATTCCTTTTCCAGCCGATCTTCACCGTCGCCGGCTTCGAGTTCAACAAGGTGATGCTGCTCGCCCTGATCGCGACCGGCGTCGTGGTCACTTTCTTCACCCTCGCCTTCGGCAAGGCGAAGGTGGTCCCGGGCAAGCTGCAGCTCGCCGCCGAGGCCGGATACGACTTCGTACGCCGCGGAATCGTCTACGAGACGCTGGGCAAGAAGGAGGGCGAGAAGTTCGTCCCCCTGATGGTCTCGCTGTTCTTCTTCATCTGGATCATGAACATCTGGTCCGTGATTCCGCTGGCCCAGTTCCCGGTGGGATCGATCATCGCCTACCCGGCCGTGCTCGCCGCCATCGTGTACCTGATCTGGGTGCCGCTGACCTTCAAGCGCCACGGCTTCGTCGGCGGCTGGAAGAACATCACCGGATACGACGCCTCGCTCGGGCCGGTGAAGTGGCTCGTCTCGGCGATCGAGTTCTTCTCGAACCTGCTGGTCCGCCCCTTCACCCACGCGGTCCGGCTCTTCGCCAACATGTTCGCCGGTCACCTGATGCTGGTGATGTTCACCGTCGCCTCCTGGTACCTGCTGAACAGCTGGATGATTCCGGCGGCCGG
Source organism: Streptomyces solicavernae (assembly GCF_029968095.1). Lineage (GTDB taxonomy): Bacteria > Actinomycetota > Actinomycetes > Streptomycetales > Streptomycetaceae > Streptomyces > Streptomyces solicavernae. Next base: position 132,264 of record NZ_JASCIR010000004.1, read on the forward strand.
CGTGTCCTTCGCCATGACGATGGCCATGATCGTCTTCGAACTTTTCGTGCAGGCCGTCCAGGCGTACGTCTTCGTGCTGCTTGCCTGCTCGTACCTTCAGGGCGCGCTCGCCGAGCACCACTGAGCCAACCCGCCCGCACCACCCCCAGATCGCCCGGTGGCCAACCCCCACCGGTCCTTGAAAGAGAAGGAAGTAACGGCATGTCCGCGACCATCGAACTCGCCGCCGTCACCGGATCCCTCGGTTCCATCGGCTACGGCCTCGCCGCCATCGGCCCCGGCATCGGCGTCGGCATCGTGTTCGGTAACGGCACGCAGGCCCTGGCCCGTCAGCCCGAGGCCGCCGGCCTGATCCGCGCCAACCAGATCCTCGGCTTCGCCTTCTGTGAGGCGCTCGCCCTCATCGGCATCGTTCTGCCGTTCGTCTACGGCAAGTGAGCTGAGCCCTCACTGACCACGTTTCGACGAAAGGCACTGACGTGATCGACAGCATGATTCAGCTGGCGGCCGGGGAAGAGCAGAACCCGCTCATCCCGCCCGGCCCCGAGCTGCTCGTCGGCACCATCGCCTTCGCCATCGTCTTCTTCTTCTTCTGGAAGAAGCTCCTCCCGAACATCAACAAGGTTCTGGAGCAGCGCAGGGAAGCGATCGAAGGCGGCATTGAGAAGGCCGAGGCCGCCCAGACCGAGGCCCAGAGCGTCCTTGAGCAGTACAAGGCCCAGCTCGCCGAGGCCCGGCACGAGGCCGCGCGGCTGCGCCAGGAGGCGCAGGAGCAGGGCGCCACGCTCATCGCCGAGATGCGCGCCGAGGGCCAGCGGCAGCGTGAGGAGATCATCGCTGCCGGCCACGCGCAGATCGCCGCGGACCGCAAGGCTGCCTCGCAGTCGCTGCGTCAGGACGTCGGCCAGCTGGCCACCACCCTGGCCGGCAAGCTCGTCGGCGAGTCCCTTGAGGACCACGCCCGGCAGAGCCGCACCATCGACCGCTTCCTTGACGAGCTTGAGGAGAAGGCCGAGGCCGCGCGATGAACGGAGCGAGCCGCGAGGCACTGGCCGCCGCACGTGAGCGTCTCGACGCGCTGACCGACAACACGTCGGTGGACGCGACCGCGCTCGCGGACGAGCTGGCCGCCGTCACCGCGCTGCTCGACCGCGAGGTGTCGCTGCGTCGGGTCCTGACCGACCCGGCGCAGGCCGCTGAGGCGAAGGCCGAGCTCGTGGGCCGGGTACTCGGTGGACAGGTCTCCGCCGAGACCGCCGATCTGGTGGCCGGCGTCGTCCGCTCCCGCTGGTCGCAGTCGCGTGACCTGGTCGACGCCCTTGAGGAACTGGCCGACGTGGCCGACCTCACCGCCGCGCAGCGTGCCGGCAAGCTCGACAACGTCGAGGACGAGCTGTTCCGCTTCGGGCGGATCGTCTCCTCAAGCACCGAGCTGCGGGCCGCGCTGACCAGCCGTACCGCCGCCGGAACGGCCAAGGGCGAGCTGCTGCGCAGCCTGCTCGGCGGCCGCGCGGAGGCCACGACGGAGCGACTGGTCGCACGCCTGGTGACCCACCCGCGGGGACGTAGCCTGGAAGCGGGACTTGAGTCCCTGTCCAAGCTGGCCGCGGACCGCCGGGACCGCACGGTCGCGATCGTCACCTCGGCCGTCCCGCTGTCCGACGGACAGAAGCAGAAGCTGGCGGGTTCGCTGGCGAAGCTGTACGGGCGCCAGATGCACCTCAACCTCGACGTGGACCCCGAGGTCCTCGGCGGGATCAGGGTGCAGGTGGGCGATGAGGTCATCAACGGCTCCATCGCGGACCGGCTCGAAGACGCGAGCCGCCGGATGGCCGGCTGACGGCCACACGGTCGACCTGGGCGTAACGCTCGGCGAATCAACTCAACAAGCATGACTACGGCCCGAGTTGGGTCGTGCAGACAGTTTTTCTGGGGGGCGCCCCCAGACCCCCAAGAAAACTTCGGGCCCAACAAGGAGAGCAGGGAACCCAGATGGCGGAGCTCACGATCCGGCCGGAGGAGATCCGGGACGCGCTGGAGAACTTTGTCCAGGCGTACAAGCCGGACGCGGCCTCGCGCGAGGAGGTCGGTACGGTCACCCTGGCCGGCGATGGCATCGCGAAGGTCGAGGGCCTGCCCTCGGCCATGGCCAACGAGCTGCTGAAGTTCGAGGACGGCACCCTCGGTCTCGCTCTGAACCTCGAAGAGCGCGAGATCGGTTCGATCGTCCTCGGCGAGTTCAGCGGAATTGAAGAGGGCCAGTCGGTCTCCCGTACCGGCGAGGTCCTGTCGGTCGCCGTCGGCGAGGGCTACCTCGGCCGTGTCGTCGACCCGCTCGGCAACCCGATCGACGGCCTCGGCGAGATCGAGACCACCGGCCGCCGCGCCCTTGAGCTGCAGGCCCCCACGGTCATGGACCGCAAGTCGGTGCACGAGCCGATGGAGACCGGCTACAAGGCCGTCGACGCGATGACCCCGATCGGCCGTGGTCAGCGTCAGCTGATCATCGGTGACCGCCAGACCGGCAAGACCGCCCTGGCCGTCGACACGATCATCAACCAGCGCGACAACTGGCGCTCGGGCGACGTGAACAAGCAGGTCCGCTGCATCTACGTCGCCATCGGTCAGAAGGGCTCGACCATCGCCTCCGTGCGTGGTGCCCTCGAAGAGGCCGGCGCCCTTGAGTACACGACGATCGTCGCCGCCCCGGCGTCCGACCCGGCGGGCTTCAAGTACCTGGCCCCCTACACCGGTTCGGCCATCGGCCAGCAGTGGATGTACGAGGGCAAGCACGTCCTCATCATCTTCGACGACCTCTCGAAGCAGGCCGACGCCTACCGCGCCGTGTCCCTGCTGCTCCGCCGCCCGCCGGGCCGTGAGGCCTACCCGGGCGACGTCTTCTACCTGCACTCCCGCCTCCTGGAGCGCTGCGCCAAGCTCTCCGACGAGATGGGCAAGGGCTCGATGACCGGTCTGCCGATCGTCGAGACCAAGGCGAACGACGTGTCGGCGTTCATTCCGACCAACGTCATCTCCATCACCGACGGCCAGTGCTTCCTGGAGTCGGACCTGTTCAACGCCGGTCAGCGCCCCGCGCTGAACGTCGGTATCTCCGTCTCCCGAGTCGGTGGTTCCGCGCAGCACAAGGCGATGAAGCAGGTCTCCGGCCGCCTCCGCGTGGACCTCGCCCAGTTCCGTGAGCTGGAGGCGTTCGCCGCCTTCGGTTCCGACCTGGACGCCGCGTCGAAGGCCCAGCTGGAGCGCGGTCAGCGCATGGTCGAGCTGCTCAAGCAGGCTCAGTACCAGCCGATGCCGACCGAGGACCAGGTCGTCTCCGTCTGGGCCGGCACCACCGGCAGGATGGACGACGTGCCGGTCGCCGACATCCGCCGCTTCGAGCGCGAGCTCCTGGACCACCTGCACCGCAAGGAGCAGGGCCTGATGACCTCCATCAAGGAGGGCGGCAAGATGTCCGACGACACCCTCACGGCCGTCGCGGACGCCATCGCGGAGTTCAAGAAGCAGTTCGAGACCTCCGACGGCAAGCTGATCGGCGAGGACGCTCCGGCAGCCGTCGACGTCTCCAAGTGACGACGGAAGGGACCTGACTCATGGGAGCCCAGCTCCGGGTCTACAAGCGTCGCATCCGGTCCGTCACCGCGACGAAGAAGATCACGAAGGCGATGGAGATGATCGCCGCCTCGCGTGTCGTCAAGGCACAGCGCAAGGTGGCGGCCTCCACGCCGTACGCGACCGAGCTCACGCGCGCGGTCACCGCGGTGTCGACGGGTGCGAACGACAAGCACCCGCTGACCACCGAGGTGGAGAACCCGACCCGGGCCGCGGTCCTGCTCCTCACGAGCGACCGTGGTCTGGCCGGTGCCTTCAACTCCAACGCGATCAAGTCGGCGGAGCAGCTCACCGAGAAGCTCCAGGCCGAGGGCAAGCAGGTCGACACGTACATCGTCGGCCGCCGCGGCATCGCCCACTACAACTTCCGCGAGCGCAAGATCGCGGGGGAGTGGACGGGCTTCACGGACGAGCCCTCGTACGCGGACGCCAAGGCGGTCGCCGGGCCGCTGATCGAGGCCATCGAGAAGGACACGGCCGAGGGCGGCGTGGATGAACTCCACATCGTCTACACCGAGTTCGTCTCGATGATGACGCAGAACGCGGTCGAGTCCCGACTGCTTCCGCTCAGCCTCGACGAGGTCGCGGAGGAGGCGGGCACCAAGGACGAGATCCGCCCGCTGTACGACTTCGAGCCGTCGGGTCAGGACGTCCTGGACGCCCTGCTTCCGCGGTACGTCGAGAGCCGTATCTACAACGCGCTGCTGCAGTCGGCTGCCTCCAAGCACGCCGCGACCCGCCGCGCGATGAAGTCGGCGACCGACAACGCCGGAGAGCTGATCAACAACCTCTCCCGGCTTGCCAACGCGGCCCGCCAGGCCGAAATCACCCAGGAAATCAGCGAGATCGTCGGTGGCGCGAGCGCCCTGGCCGACGCGACCGCGGGGAGTGACAAGTAATGACGACCACTGTTGATACGGCCGTTGCCACGGGCCGCGTCGCCCGGGTGATCGGCCCGGTCGTCGACGTGGAGTTCCCCGTCGACGCGATGCCGGACATCTACAACGCCCTCACCGTGCAGGTGGCCGACCCGGCCGCCGACGGCGAGCTGAAGACCCTGACGCTTGAGGTCGCCCAGCACCTCGGCGACGGCCTGGTCCGCGCGATCTCCATGCAGCCCACCGACGGTCTGGTCCGCCAGGCCGCGGTGACCGACACGGGCGACGGCATCACCGTCCCCGTCGGCGACTTCACCAAGGGCAAGGTGTTCAACACCCTCGGTGAGGTGCTGAACGTCCCCGAGGAGAACGCCAACGTCGGTGAGCGCTGGTCCATCCACCGCAAGGCGCCGAACTTCGACGAGCTTGAGTCGAAGACCGAGATGTTCGAGACCGGCGTCAAGGTCATCGACCTTCTCACCCCGTACGTCAAGGGTGGAAAGATCGGCCTGTTCGGTGGTGCCGGCGTCGGCAAGACGGTGCTCATCCAGGAGATGATCTACCGCGTCGCCAACAACCACGACGGTGTCTCCGTGTTCGCCGGTGTCGGCGAGCGCACCCGTGAGGGCAACGACCTCATCGACGAGATGTCCGAGTCGGGCGTCATCGACAAGACCGCGCTTGTCTTCGGTCAGATGGACGAGCCGCCGGGCACCCGTCTGCGCGTGGCCCTCGCCGGTCTGACCATGGCGGAGTACTTCCGCGATGTGCAGAAGCAGGACGTGCTGTTCTTCATCGACAACATCTTCCGCTTCACGCAGGCCGGTTCCGAGGTCTCGACCCTTCTGGGCCGTATGCCCTCGGCCGTGGGTTACCAGCCGAACCTGGCCGACGAGATGGGCCTCCTCCAGGAGCGCATCACGTCGACCCGTGGTCACTCGATCACGTCCATGCAGGCGATCTACGTCCCTGCTGACGACCTGACCGACCCGGCCCCGGCCACCACGTTCGCCCACCTCGACGCGACGACGGTTCTCTCCCGTCCGATCTCCGAGAAGGGCATCTACCCGGCCGTGGACCCGCTGGACTCCACGTCCCGCATCCTGGACCCGCGGTACATCGCGCAGGACCACTACGACGCCGCCATGCGCGTCAAGACGATCCTGCAGAAGTACAAGGACCTCCAGGACATCATCGCGATCCTCGGTATCGACGAGCTCGGCGAGGAGGACAAGCTCGTTGTCCACCGTGCCCGTCGCGTGGAGCGCTTCCTGTCGCAGAACACCCACGTCGCCAAGCAGTTCACCGGCGTCGACGGTTCGGACGTGTCCCTCGAGGAGTCGATCGCGGCCTTCAACGCGATCTGCGACGGCGAGTACGACCACTTCCCCGAGCAGGCGTTCTTCATGTGCGGTGGCATTGAGGACCTCAAGGCCAACGCCAAGGAGCTCGGCGTCTCCTGAGTCCGCTGACTCACGGGAGGGGCGGGCGCGTCCCGCCCCTCCCGGTACGCCCACTAGAATTTGACCCAACACCCGGCAGAACCGCCGGGTGGTGACCCGAGGAGCCACCCTTGGCTGCTGAGCTGCACGTCGAGCTGGTCGCCGCCGACCGCCAGGTCTGGTCCGGCGAGGCCACCCTGGTCGTGGCGCGCACCACGTCCGGCGACATCGGCGTCATGCCCGGTCACCAGCCGCTGCTCGGTGTGCTGGAGTCGGGCCCTGTGATGATCCGTACGACCTCCGCGGAGGCCGGCACGATCGTCGCCGCGGTGCACGGCGGTTTCGTCTCGTTCGCGGACAACAAGCTTTCGCTGCTGGCCGAGACCGTGGAAATGGCCGACGAGATCGATGTACAGCGTGCGGAGCGGGCGCTGGAGCGTGCGAAGTCGGAGGCCGACGCGGCCGCCGAACGGCGCGCGGACGTCCGCCTTCGCGCGGTGGCGGCGCGCTGACGACAGCGCGACGCGGAGTGTGCGACTCAGCCGCGGCCAGGACCGGAGCGATCCGGACCGGGCCGCGGCTGAGGCGATGCAGGTGCAAGGTCGGTTTGCGTGACTGGACGGAGCGAGGAGGTCGGTGCCGATGATCCTCGCTGTGGTTGTGTGCGCGCTGGTGGTCGTGCTCGTGTTGGTGGGGCTCTTCGTCTTCGGGCTGCGCAGGCGCCTGATCCAGCGCTCCGGCGGCACCTTCGACTGTTCCCTCAGGTGGAACGCGCCCGAGCCCGGGGATACGTCCGGCAAGGGCTGGAGCTATGGAGTGGCCCGGTACAACGGCGATCGCATCGCCTGGTTCCGGGTCTTTTCGTACGCGCCGCGGCCGCGGCGGGTGCTTGAGCGGTCCGCGATCGAAGTCGTGGACCGGCGTGCGCCCGACGGCGAGGAGGAGCTGGCGCTGCTCTCCGACGCGGTGGTGCTCGGCTGCACGCATGACGGGACGCGGATCGAGCTCGCGATGAGCGAGGATGCGCTGACCGGTTTCCTGGCCTGGCTGGAGGCGGCGCCTCCGGGGCAGCGGGTCAACGTGGCTTAGGGCGCTCCTGCCCCATAGGGCGCGGGGAACTGCGCGACCAGCCACGACGGCGCAGCAGCCGACCGACGGTATCGCCTCAGATCCTCAACTCCTGAGCCAGAACGGCCGCTTGGACCCTGCTGCGCAGTTCCAGCTTGCCGAGCAGTCGGCTCACATGGGTCTTCACGGTGGCCTCCGCCATGTCCAGTCGTACCGCGATCTCCGCATTGGACAGGCCCTGGCCGAGGCAGGACAGGACCTCGCGCTCGCGGCGGGTGAGGGCGTCCACGGCCTCCAGGACCGCAGGGTCGGGGGCGCCCTGCGCGCGGGCCGGCTCCGCCGCGAACTCGGCGATCAGGCGGCGGGTGACGGCCGGGGCGATCAGGCCCTCGCCGCGCGCGACCGTGCGTACCGCCTCGATCAGGTCGGCCGCGTCGGTGTTCTTCAGGAGGAACCCGGCGGCGCCCGCGCGCAGCGCCCCGAAGACGTACTCGTCCAGGTCGAAGGTGGTCAGCACAAGTACGTCGGCCAGCTGCTCGGCGACCACCCGGCGGGTCGCGGCGACGCCGTCGAGGCGGGGCATCTGGACGTCCATCAGGACCAGGTCGGGGCGGAGTTCGCGGGCGCGGGCCACCGCCTCCTCGCCGTCGGCGGCCTCGCCGACGACCTCGATGTCCGGCGCGCTGCCCAGGATCAGGACGAGGCCCGCGCGCACCGCGGACTGGTCCTCGGCGACCAGGACCCGGATCATTCGCTTCCTCCTTGAGATGTCTGCGGCACGGCTTCTCCCACGGGCAGCGCGGCCCGTACGCACCAGACCTTGCCGCGGTCGCTGTCGCGCGGCCCCGCCTCGAACTCCCCGCCGAGCAGCGTCGCCCGCTCCCGCATGCCGACGAGCCCCGCCCCCGAGCCCGGCGCGCGCGGCCCCGACGGGTCGCCGAAAGCGCTGGTCACCGTGGCGGTCAGGGTGCTGTCGGCCAGCGCCAGGACCACGTGGACGGGGCCCGGCGCGGCGTGCTTGAGGGCGTTGGTCAGGGACTCCTGGACGATCCGGTACGCGGCCAGCTCGACCGGGGCCGGCAGGCGGGCCGAGTGGGCGCGGCGGTCGTCGAGCGTGACGTCCAGGCCGTTGGCGCGGGCCTGTCCTGCGAGGGCGGTGAGGCCGTCGAGGGTGGGCGCCGCGGCCGGTTCGTGGTCGTCGCTGCCGTCCCGGAGCAGGCCGATGAGGCGGCGCATCTCGGCCAGTCCGTCGACGCTGTTCTCGCGGATCACACCGAGGGCGTCCCGGGTGGTGCGCGGGTCGTCCAGGGAGAGCGCGGCGGTGGAGTGGATGGCGATGGCGGAGAGGTGGTTGGCGACCATGTCGTGCAGCTCCCGGGCCATCCGGGCGCGCTCGGCGGTGACGGCCTGCACCCGGTCCGTCTCGGCGAGCAGCGCGGTCTGTTCGGCCCGCAGGCGCGCGGTCTCGGCGGCGTCCCGGTGGTTGCGGACGATGGCGCCGGTGGTGGCGGGGGTGAACGTGATGAGGCCGACCATGAGGCCGAGCAGCACCGCCTCGGGCTGCTGGAACCAGGCCAGGAAACCGAGCGTGGCGGCGACCGTGGCCAGCCCGGTGGCCCATGGAAGGCGCCGGGCGGCGGCGGGCGAGCCGTACAGGACGGCGGCGTACGCGAGGTCCGCGAAGAGGATGACGGTCACGAGGTTGCCGGGCGTGAACTGGTCGGCCACCAGCGCGAGCGTGCCGAGGGCGAGCGCGGTCTGCGGCAGCGTGCGGCGCATCAGCTCCAGGGCGGACATGAGGGCCAGCGGTACGAGGAGCCAGGCGTCCGGGAGCGAGGGGACGGGCGGCGTGCGCATGCCGAGGCCGATGCCCCAGAGGGCGAGCCCGCCGAGCAGCCCGGAGAGGGCGATCAGGACGTCGATCCGGTGCGGCCGGGGCAGGCTCGCGACTCCCGCGCGTCGGCGCGGCGGGCGGTCGGCCGCACGGGGCGGGCTCTCGGAGGTCACCCTGCCATCCAACACGGCGGGCGCGGCCCTGGCGTCCGTACGCAGATGGAGGCGGGTCGGAGCGCGACTGCATCCTTCGATGTACGCGCACTTCGTCTGCGCAGACGACGAGCGGGCGCGCGGCGGACGGGACGCTGGAGGGACCGTGAGAGGAGAGTCCCGTGATCGTCACGCTCATCGTCATCTGCGAGGTCGGCTTCTGGGTGCTGCTCGCCGCGGGCCTGGCCCTTCGGTACTGGGCGAGGATGCCACGCGCGAGTGTCGCCGTACTGCTGTGCGAGCCGCTGCTCGAAGTGGTGCTGTTCGTGGCCACCGCGATCGACCTGCGGGGCGGCGCCGAGCCGGACTGGAAGCACGGCCTCGCGGCGGTCTACATCGGCTACTCGGTCGCGCTCGGCCATTACACGATCAAGTGGGTCGACGTCCGCGTCGCCCACCGCTTCTTCGGCGGCCCGCCGCCCCACACCCCGAAGTACGGCACCGCCCGCGCGCTGCACGAGTGGAAGCTGGCGGCCCGCTGGGTGCTCGCCGCGGTGATCGCCATGGGGCTGCTGCAGGGGGCGATCTGGTACGTGGGGGAGGCGGGGCGGACCGGCTCGCTTGAGGAGTGGCAGCAGAAGATGCTGTTCGTGATCGGCATCAACGTGGTGATCGCCGGCTCGTACACCCTCTTCCCGAAGAAGCCCCCGCTCACCTCCGGCAGGTCCGCGTGAGGGCTACCGCTCCCCGCCCGGCACCCACAGCACGTCCCCGACCTCCTTGTTGGCGACCCGGGCCAGGATGAACAGCAGGTCGGACAGGCGGTTGAGGTACGTCGCCGTCAGGGCGTTCATCGTCTCGCCGTGCGCTTCGAGCGCCGCCCACGTGGAGCGCTCGGCGCGCCGTACGACCGTGCACGCCTGGTGCAGCAGGGCCGCGCCGGGCGTGCCGCCGGGCAGGATGAACGAACGCAGCTTCTCCAGCTGCTCGTTGAAGTGGTCGCAGTCCGCCTCCAGCTTGTCGACGTAGGACTGCTCGACGCGCAGCGGCGGGTATTCCGGGTTCTCGACGACCGGCGTGGACAGGTCCGCGCCCACGTCGAACAGGTCGTTCTGCACACGCGTGAGGACCTTGACGACCTCCTCGTCGAGCCCGCCGAGCGCGATCGCGGTGCCGAGCACGGCGTTGGCCTCGTTGGCGTCGGCGTACGCGGCGATCCGCAGATCGGTCTTGGGGGCGCGGCTCATGTCGCCGAGGGCGGTGGTGCCGGTGTCTCCGGTGCGGGTGTAGATGCGCGACAGAATGACCATGGGGCCGAGGTTACTCCGCGGGGCGTGGGGCGGGGGCCCGGAACGTCCGCGGAACTTCCGGCCAAAACGCCCCAACTGCGCGGTGCGGACCGGGTGGTCGCGCGACGGGTGGGCGTGACGCGTATCTCGTACGCCCCCAAGGCGGCCTCACGCCCGCTAGTCTCCGCCGGAGAGTTCGTTGTCAACCACGGGTAAGACCGCAACTGTCAAAGGGGATCGCACAGTGGCACGGAAGCTCGCCGTCGTCGGAGCCGGACTCATGGGGTCCGGTATCGCTCAGGTCTCCGCCCAGGCGGGCTGGGACGTGGTCCTGCGCGATGTGACCGACGCAGCCCTGACCCGTGGCACCGACGGCATCAAGGCCTCGTACGAGAAGTTCGTCAGCAAGGGGAAGCTGAGCGCCGAGGACGCCGAGGCCGCGCTCGCCCGGATCACCACGACCACCGATCTGGACGGCGCCGCCGACGCGGACGTCGTAGTCGAAGCCGTCTTCGAGAAGCTTGAGGTCAAGCACGAGATCTTCCGTACGCTCGACAAGCTGGTGCGCCCCGAGACCGTGCTCGCCTCCAACACCTCCGCCATCCCGATCACCAAGATCGCGGCGGTGACGGAGCGTCCGGAGCGGGTCGTGGGCGCGCACTTCTTCTCGCCGGTGCCGATGATGCAGCTGTGCGAGCTGGTCCGCGGCTACAAGACGAGCGACGAAACCCTCGCCACCGCGCGGGAGTTCGCCGAGTCGGTCGGCAAGACCTGCATCGTCGTGAACCGTGACGTCGCGGGCTTCGTGACCACTAGGCTGATCTCGGCCCTCGTGGTGGAGGCTGCCAAGCTCTACGAGTCGGGCGTCGCCACCGCCGAGGACATCGACATCGCCTGCAAGCTCGGATTCGGCCACGCGATGGGCCCCCTGGCCACCGCCGACCTGACCGGGGTCGACATCCTGCTGCACGCGACCAGCAACATCTACACGGAATCCCAGGACGAGAAGTTCGCTCCGCCGGAGCTGATGCGCCGCATGGTCGACGCCGGCGACATCGGCCGCAAGAGCGGGCAGGGGTTCTACGAGCACTGAACCGCGGTGCCCCGGCCGGACGCCCGTACGCGACCCGTACGCACCGGCCGGGTCCCCCTCAGGGGTGAATTGCGTATCGGTTCGCTCACGGACGGCAACTTCTGCGTCCGTGGGCCAGTCAGTTCAGTGAGACCACAGTGGGGACGTACGTGACGACGGTGGCGACGACGCCACAGCACTCTCGGGAGCGCATATGCACATCAGGGGCGACCATGCCGAGCTGACCGTCGGGGGCAGCCTCGACGTCCGAAGCGCGGCGGACGCCCGGACTGTCCTGCACTCGGCCCTGGACGAGGGGGCGGGCGACCTCGTCCTCGACCTCTCGGACCTCGCCGCACTCGACGCCACAGGACTCGGCGTGATCATGGGCGCCCACCGCCAGGCGGGCCGCTGCGGGCGCCGCCTGGTCCTGCGCAACGTACCGCCGCAGATGCAGCGGCTGCTCGTGGCCACCCGGCTGCACCGCATCCTCGCGATCGAGGGCGGAATCGGGGCGCATCCCCTGTAACGCGCGCCACCGCGTGGTCGCGCGCGCCACCGCGGTGGGTCACCCGCGCCATCGAGCGCGCACGCCAACGACAAATCCGGTGAGACCGTGACGTCCCGGACGGCACGCCACCCCAGGTGTTCCGCGGCACCGGCCCAAGGTCTAAGGTTCGGTCGCTCACCGATCCCGTTCCCGTGATCCCGTGAGTGCCGGACCAGAAGCGACAGAGCCGTATGCGAAGGCCGGGGAAGTCAAGGCATACGACGCTTATGGGGGCTTTGACCATGGACCCGACGAGCCGGGGACCCGAGGAGCACGGCCAGGACGGCCGCGGCCCGCACGGCCCCGCCGGTGCGCCGCCCGCCCGCGAGCCCGGACCGCACCGCGACGCGGCCCCGAACTCCGCGAGCCGGGGCTACCCCGCCGCCTCCGAGTTCCCGGCCGCCGCGCCCGTACGGACCGTGCAGCTGACCTCCGGCGACTACCTGCTGACCGTCAACCCGGTCGACGGCAGCGAGATCGAGCCATGCCCGCCCGGCGAGCAGCCCGCGCGCCCGCAGCGGTACGAGCCGGACGAGCGGGCCGCCCGCGCCACCGCCGCCGTACCGCCCGCGCCGCCCGGCCCCGCCCGGGTCCGGCCGCCGCTCCTGGAGCGCCAGGAGGTACGCGAACGGCTCGCCCGGCTGCTCGCCCGCGGCCGCTCCGTACGCCTCACCGGGCCCGCCGGCTCCGGGCGCACCTCGCTCCTCGACGCCGTCGCCGAGGACTGCGCCGACCTCGCGCCCGACGGGGTCGTCCGGCTCTCCGGCCACCGCCGCGGCCCCGCCGAACTCCTCCACGAGCTGTACGCCGCCGTCTACGCCTCGCCCGGACACCGCCCCGACGACGCCCAACTCCGCGGCTGCGTCCACGAGATCGGGGCCGTCGTCGTCCTCGACGACCTGGAGTTCGGCGGGGCCACCCTGCAGGACTTCCTCGACGCCACCCCCGAGTGCGCCTACCTCCTCGCCGCCACCCCGGACGTGGCCGCGCCGCTCGCCGATTCGCACCTCGAAGAGATCTTCCTCGGCGGCCTCGACCGGGCCGCCGGACTCAAGCTCCTCGAACTCGCCACGGGCCGCCCGCTCGTCGACGAGGAAGAGGCCCTCGCCGGCGACCTGTGGTTCGAGTCCGAAGGGCTCCCGCTGCGGTTCATGCAGGCCGGGGCGCTGCTGCGGCAGCGCGACCGGCTGCTCGCCGAGGCCGCGGACGCCGAGGGCGGTCCGGAGGAGGGCGCCGCAGTGCCGCTGCCGTCCCTCGCCGAGGCCGCCGCGCCCGCCGCGCTGCTCGCGTCCCGGCTGAGCGAATCCGCCCGTACCGCCCTGGAGTTCGCGGTCGCGCTCGGCGGCGAGGTGCCGCATCAGGCGCATCTGCCCGCCCTCGTCGGCGACACGCACGCGGACGCCGCGCTCGGCGAGCTCGCCGCCGCCGGGCTCGTCGGCCCCACCGGTGCGCGCCACCGCCTCGCCGCGGGCGTCCTCACCCAGCTGGAAGCCGCCGGGTACGGGGACGTCGCGCCCGCCCGCGCGCACGCCGCCGCGCAGCACTACTCCTGGTGGGCCGGTCACCCCTCGGTCACCGCCGACCGCGCCACCGCCGAGTCCGACGCGCTGCACGCCGCGCTCACCGCCCTCGTGCCCGGCACCGAGGCCGGCCACCTCGGCTCGGCCGTCCTGCTCGCCCGCACCGCGGCGCCCGCGCTCGCGGCGGGGCTCGCCTGGGGCGCCTGGGAGCGGGTCCTGCGGATCGGCCAGGAGGCGGCGCGGCTCGCCGGTGAGGTGGCCGAAGAGGCGTACTTCCACCACGAGTTGGGCGTCCTCGCGCTCCTCGGCGGCCGCCTGGAGCGGGCCCGTACGGAGCTGGAGGCGTCCATCGGGATGCGCGGCGCCCTCGCCGACAAGCGGGGCACCGTCGCGGGCCGCCGCGCCCTCGCCCTGGTCTCCGACCGTGACGGCACGACCCCGCCCGCGGGCCTCCCGGCCACACCGGCCGCGCTGCCGGACCCCGGCGGTTCCGGGGGTTCCGGGGGTCCTGGTGGTTCCGGCGGTCCTGGCGGGCCTGGCAGTGCTGGCAGTTCCGGCAGGTCCGGCCGGTCGGGCAGTGCTGGCAGTTCCGGCGGTTCCGGCTTCGCTGCGGACGAGGTGCGGACGGTGGTGAGCCGTGCGGCCGCCGCCGGGCCGGGGGCGGGGAGCGCGCGCAGGGCCGTCGTCGCCGGTACGCGGCGCAACCTCGCGGCGGCGGGGGCGGGCGCGCTGCTCGCCGCCGTGCTCGGCACCGTGGTCACGCTCGGCGCGATCTCCGAGGACGAGGGGCCGGCCCGGACGGTCAAGCCGGACCGTACGACCGGCCGGCCGGACGACGACGGCCTGCCGCCCGAGCAGCCGGCGGACGACCTGAGCAGCGGCCCGGCCGCCCCGTCCGCGCCCGGCACGTCCGGTACGCCGAGCAGCTCGCCCTCGGACAGTCCGAGTGGCAGCGAGTCCCCGAGCCCGAGCGGGTCCGCATCGGACGACCCGACGACTTCGGCGCCGCCGAGCTCGTCCGAGCCGCCCACGTCCTCCAGGCCGCCGAGTTCGTCCAGGCCCCCGACGACCTCGACGCCCCCCACGTCGGAGCCTCCGCCGTCCTCTCCCGACCCGGACCCGTCGAACCCGGACCCGGACCCGGACCCGGACCCGGGCTCCAGCGAACCGCCCAGCAGCGCGGCGGGCAGCCCGTCGCGTACGGGGCCGGGGTCTGGGCCGGAGTCGGGGTCGGCGGCGCCGGAGGGGGCGGTGGCCTGAGGGGGCTGGGGCCTGAGGGGGCCGGGGCCCCCGAACCCGTACCGCGGGCCTGCCCCTCAGACCCCCAGACCCCCCAGACCCTCAGCCCTCAGCCCTCAGAACAACCGCAGCTTGTCGTCCTCGATGCCCCGCAGCGCGTCGTAGTCCAGGACCGCGCAGTCGATGCCGCGGTCCGTGGCGAGGACGCGGGCCTGGGGCTTGATCTCCTGGGCCGCGAAGACCCCGCGTACGGGCGCCAGGTGCGGGTCGCGGTTCAACAGGTCCAGGTAGCGCGTGAGTTGCTCGACGCCGTCGATCTCGCCGCGGCGCTTGATCTCCACCGCCACCGTCGCCCCGTCCGCGTCCCGGCACAGGATGTCGACCGGGCCGATCGCCGTCTGGTACTCGCGACGGATCAGGGTGTATCCCTCGCCAAGTGTCTCGATCCGGTCGGCGAGCAGCTCCTGCAGGTGCGCTTCCACGCCGTCCTTGATGAGGCCCGGGTCGACGCCCAGTTCGTGCGAGGAGTCGTGCAGGATCTCCGCCATCGTGATGATGAGCTTCTCGCCCGCCTTGTTCACGACCGTCCAGACGCCCGCGTCGTCCCCCGAACCCTCCTTCAGGGTGCACGGCGGCGACATCCAGTTCAGGGGCTTGTAGGCCCGGTCGTCCGCGTGGATCGAGACACTGCCGTCCGCCTTCACGAGGATGAGGCGGGGCGCGAGGGGGAGGTGGGCGGTGAGCCGGCCCGCGTAGTCCACGGAGCAGCGGGCGATGACGAGACGCATGGTCGGCAACGCTACTGGACGCCCCCGCTCCGCGCGAAACGCCCTCGTGGAACGAGCGGCGGCCCCGGAACGGAGCGGCGAACTGCGCCCTATTTACCGGGAAGGACACTGTTCGCCCTTGGCCGGTTGTGCGTGCATTCTCCTGGTGCGAGCAGGACAGGTTGCATACCGTGGAAGCGGGTGGTCGTCACGCGTGCACGCTGCGTATGCGTCGCCCCTTGCCTGTCCGTCAGCCCCCGCTCCCCGGGGGTGCGAGAGGAGAACCCATGTCGCTCGACGTCTCACCGGCACTGTTGGAACAGGCCGAGCGAGGCGAGGTCGACGAAGCCGCCTTCGTCGACTGCGTCCGGACCTCCCTGCCCTACGCATGGGAGATGATCAGCTCTCTGGTGGCCCAGCTGAAGGTGGACGGCGGCGAGTTCGCCGACAACCAGACGCCGCCGCCGAACGAGCAGGCGCGTGGTCAGCTGCTGCGTGCACTCGCGAGCGACGCGATACGAGGGGCGCTCCAGCGCCACTTCGGAGTGCGTCTCGCCTTCCAGAACTGCCACCGCGTCGCGGTCTTCCCGCTCGGCGAAGAGTCCGACGACCGGCTGGCCAAGTTCACTTCCGTACGGGGCCAGTTGCTGAACCAGTCGCCGGAACTCAGGGACTGCTGAACCCTGTTGCTGCCGTCCCGTACGCGGGAGGTGTCACAAGTCCGGGGCGGCAGCCCACCCGTCGGCACACCGCACCCTCAGGCCAGCTGCGGCAGCACCTCCGCGCCCAGCCGGCGCACGTTCTCCTCCGTCGCCGCCAGGTCCCCGGAGCCCTCCATGAGCAGCGCGAACCGCGTGATGCCGGTGCGTTCCGCGGTCGCCGCGAGCCGGTCCGCGCAGCGCCGCGGCGTGCCCACCGGGTGGATCCCGCAGAGCATTTCGGTGTACGCGAGCGGGTCCCGCATCCGCCGCTCCCGGCCGTCGACCGTGACATGCGCGTCCAGGCCCTGCTTCAGCCAGCCCGGCATCGCCTTGAGCAACGTCTCCGCCGCCTGCGCGTCCCGGTCCGCGACCTGCGCCACCCCGGCCGACACATGCCCGGCCGCCCGTACGACGTCCGGGGTGTGCCCCGCGGCCAGCGCGCTCGACCGCCACAGCGCCACCATGTCCGCCTTCTCCTCGTCCCCGCAGTGCATGCCGAGCAGCATCGGCAGGCCCCGCTCCGCGGCAAGCCGCACGCTCGCGGGCGAGGTGCAGGCCACCACGACCTCCGGACCCGCGGGCCCGGACAGAGCCTCGTCGGGACGCGGAACCACCGCCACCTCACGGAAGTCGAACTGCTCACCGGACGCGCCGACCCGGGGTTTGCGCAGCCAGTCCAGGAGCAGGTCCAGGGATTCGGGGAAGCCCTTCTCGTACGCCCCGATCTCCTTGCCGAAGACCTCCAGGTCCACCCACGGCCCGCCGCGGCCCACGCCGAGCGTGAAGCGGCCGCCGCTGGTGAGGTGGAGGAGCGCGGCCTGCTCGCCGAGGGCCACCGGATGCTGGGTGGGCAGCACGCTCACCGCGGTGCCGACGCGGATGCGCCGGGTGCGGCCGAGCAGAAACGCCGCGAACGTCGCCGCGGACGGGCACACTCCGTACGGGACGAAGTGGTGCTCGGCCAGCCAGACCGAGTCGAGCCCGGACTCCTCGGCGACCTCACCGATGCGCAGGGCCCGGTGCAGCGCCTCTCCCTGGCCCTGGCCCGGGAACTGCGCGGCCAGTACAAAACTTCCTACACGCATCGCACTCCTGCCTCTCGGCGCCGACGCGGCCTCCCCTACGCGCAACAACGCGCAGCACGTGCCAAGGGCACGGCCTGGCATACAGGTTGGCCCATTTTCATACGGGAGAGTGCCCCGGTTCATACGGGAGAGTGCCCCGGAAGGGCGGTCCCTCCGTCGAGGCACGGGTACCCAGGGAAGCGGCGCGTAGGCTGGAGCGGTCCCATCGGCTTCCCGTACGCACATGAGGTGTTCCGTGTCTCCGCGCCGCAACCGCCCCAAGGGCGCAGGCTCCAACGGCAGGGGAGCGGACGACGACCGTCCGCGCTACGGCGGGCACCAGTACACCGAGTCGTGGCAGGGCGAGGAGTTCACCGTCCGGCACGTCGCCGGTTCCGGCGGGCCCGGCAAGACGTACCGCTGCCCCGGCTGCGACCAGGAGATCCGCTCGTCCGTGCCGCACGTGGTGGCCTGGCCGGAGCACGGAGGGGGCGTCGACGACCGCAGGCACTGGCACAAGGCCTGCTGGAACGCGCGGGACCGCCGCACCACGCGGGTGCAGCGGTCCCGTAACGCGCCGAGGTTCTGAGGCGTCCGCCTCGCCCGGCACCCGCATCCGAGGAGTCCGTCAGAGGGCGTCCGTCGGTCAGACGTCCCTGGTCTCGGTGGTGAGGAACGCGGCGCCGAGGGCGACGGCCGTCAGGCCGATCATGATCCACAGCGGTTCCCAGCCCGTCGGGCCGGTGCCGCCGGCGACCGAGTCGCCGTAGAAGGCGATCAGCTGGCTGGGCACGGCGTACTGCAGCAGGAACAGCTGCAGGTCCGCCATGGACTTCGAGAACATGAACATGGCGAGCACCAGCGGCAGCAGCACCACACCGATCATGATCGTGATCGCTCCGGCGGAGTGCCGCACCAGGGCGCCCACCGCCAGCGACAGCAGCCCGAGCGTCGCGACGAAGAGACCCACGCCGACCGTGCCGCGCAGCCACTCCTCGCCGGTCGCGCTCGCGCCCTCGACCATGGCGGTCTGCAGCGCGGCCACGAGCGCTGCCGCGAGCGTGGTGACGACGAAGACCAGGGCGAAGAAGACGATCGACTTGGCGGCCAGGATCCGGCTGCGGGACGGGCAGGCCGTCGTGGTCGTACGGATCATCCCGGTGCCGTACTCGGAGCCGATGGTCAGCACGCCCAGCGTCATCACGCACAGCATGCCGAGCAGGATGCCGAAGGAGCCGAGGCCGATGGCGGATGCGCCGTCGAGGTCCAGGTCGGCCGAGGCGGCGACGATGCCGATCAGCGTGCCGATGCCGAGGACCAGGGCCAGCATCACGCCGAGCGTCCACATCGTGGAGCGCACGCTGCGGAGCTTCGTCCACTCCGAGGTGAGCGCGTGCCCGAGGTGCGTCTTCGTGATCGGGATCGGCGAGACGTACGTGTCCACCTGCGGGGCCGACTGCCACTGCTGTTGGGCTTGTTGGGCTTGTTGGGGCTGGGGCTGGGGCTGCTGGGGGGTGGCGTTCTGCGGGGCGGGCAGCGTGCGCAGCATCGCGGTGTGCTCCTGCGGCGGCTGCTGGGGCGCCTGCTGCGGGTGTTGCGGGGGAGCGGGCGGCGCGGGGGGCGCGGACGGGGGCTGGGGCGGCTGCTGCGGCTGCGGCGCGGAGGGCGGGGGCGGAGTGCTCATCGGGTGGCGTCCTCGTTGTCGCTGGTGGCGCTCTCGGTCGGTGCTGCGGCGGGCGGCAGCGGCTGGGCCTGCGGCTGCTGGGCCTGGGGCTGGGCCTGCGGCTGCTGCGGCTCGGGCAGCTTGCGCAGCATCGCCGTCTGCTGTTCCTGCGCGGCCGCGGCGGGCAGCGTGCGCAGCATCGCCGTGTGCTCGGGCGCCTGTGCCTGCGCCTGTGCCTGCGCCTGCGCCTGCGCCTGGTCTGCGTACGGGTTCGGCCGGTCGCCGTGCTGCGGGGCCGGCGGCGGGTACCAGCCCGGCTGGTCCTGGCCGGGCACCGGCACCGGCGGCGCCATCCCCGGCGGCATGCCCGCGGCCTGCGGCTCCTGGAAGCCGCCCAGCTGGTCGGCCGTGGAGCGGTAGTCCACCGCGCCCTGGGTGAGCCGCATGTACGCCTCCTCAAGCGAGGCCTGGTGCGGCGACAGCTCCCACAGGCGTACGTCCGCCTCGTGCGCGAGGTCGCTGATGCGGGGCAGCGGCAGGCCCGTGACGCGCAGCGCGCCGTCCTGCTCGGGCAGCACCTGGCCGCCCGCCTCGGTCAGGGCCGACGTCAGCTTCTCGCGCTGCTGCGGTTCGGTCTCCGGCGTACGGACGCGCGCGAAGCCCGCCGAGTTGGCCGCGATGAACTCACGGACGCTCATGTCGGCGAGCAGCTGGCCGCGGCCGATCACGATCAGATGCTCGGCGGTCAGGGCCATCTCGCTCATCAGGTGCGAGGAGACGAAGACCGTACGGCCCTCGGCGGCGAGCGACTTCATCAGGTTCCGGACCCAGAGGATGCCCTCGGGGTCGAGGCCGTTGACCGGCTCGTCGAAGAGCAGCACCTGCGGGTCGCCGAGCAGCGCGGCGGCGATGCCGAGGCGCTGGCCCATGCCGAGCGAGAAGCCCTTGGACCGCTTCCTCGCCACGTCCTGGAGGCCGACGACGCCGAGCACCTCGTCGACCCGGCGGGCCGGGATGCCGGACAGCTGGGCGAGCGAGAGCAGGTGGTTGCGGGCGTGCCGGCCGCCGTGCACGGCCTTGGCGTCGAGCAGCGCGCCCACCTGGCGCGGCGCGTTCGGCAGCTTGCGGTACGGGTGCCCGGCGATCGTGACGCGACCGGACGTCGGGTTGTCGAGCCCGAGGATCATGCGCATCGTCGTCGACTTGCCCGAGCCGTTCGGCCCGAGGAAGCCGGTCACGGTGCCCGGCCGGACTTGGAAGGAAAGGTTGTACACGGCCGTCTTCGCGCCGTAGCGCTTGGTCAGACCGGCTGCCTCGATCATTCTCCGCACCCATCGAGAGGTTCAGGACGTCGGGGCAGTGCTCACGCCCCCGTAAGGGTTAGGAGGATATCCACGGCTTGACGGTTCCGGCCAAGTCGGGTGAAGGACCAGGCCCTCCTCCGCGAAGAGCCGCGCGGCCCGGGCCCGTACCGCCTCGTCGGCCCGCGCCGCGCGCACCCAGGCCCGCGCGTCCGGACCGAGCAGCGCGCGCAGCGCCGCCGAGCCCGCGAGCAGCCCGGCGAGCAGCGCCTCCTGTTCGCCCGCCGCCAGCGGCCGCCCGTCGGGACCGGCGAGTACGCCCCGCTCCCCGGTGTAGACCCAGGCGCCGGGCCCGTCGCCGCGGAGGTAGCCCTCGTCCAGCCACCGGCGCCGGTAGTACGGCAGCTCGGTGGCGTCGACGGCGGCGAGCTGGGCGTCGTCGAGCCAGCTGAGGACGAGGGTGCGGGTGCTGTCCGGGTCCGGGTAGGGGGCGGCGGCCACATACCCGGCCCGCCCCACATGTGCGGAGCACCCGATGCCGAGGCCGCGCACCGTGACCGGCAGCATCGGCACGTCCGAGCCGAGGGACCGCCGCGCGAGCTTGTACGCGACCTGGGCGGGGCAGGCGTTGGAGCCGACGGCGAGCACCGGGTGGCGACGGTCCAGGTCGTCCAGGACCTGGTCGAGCCGCCCCCCGCCCTCGACGTACATCCCGCCGAGCGGACCCGCGCCGCCCGTGAGCCGCAGCAGCCGGTCCCCGCGCAACAGGGCGGGCCAGGGCACGGGCGGCCCGGGGTACGTCAGCGGCTGCTCGAACGGCACGACACCGAGCCCGAGCTCGACAAGGCTCCGCCCCTTCACGACTTGCCTCCTGCACTCGCCCCGCGAGGGTGCGCCCTTCCAGGGGCGCGGGGAACTGCGCGACCGGCCCAAGGAGGAAAACTTGCATGAACTTGCATGAACTCGCACGAAATCGCAAGAACTCCCACGAGCCCCTACGAACACCTACGAACTCCCACAAACCCCTACGCATCCCTCCGCTTGAGCAGTACATACCCGCCCAGAACGGCCACCACCACCCACGCCCCCATGATCGCCAACCCGCCCCAGGGCCCGTACGGAGTGTCGTCGTCCAGCGGGCTGACCACCTGCATGATCTTCTGGCCCGCCTGGTCCGGCAGGAACTGGCCGATCTTCTTCGTGGCCGAGACGTTGCCGAGGATGCTGGAGACCAGGAAGAAGAACGGCATCAGGATGCCGAGCGACAGCATCGGGCTGCGCAGCATCGCGGCGACGCCCATCGAGAAGAGCGCGATCAGCGTCATGTAGAGCCCGCCGCCGATCACCGCCCGCAGCACTCCGGGGTCGCCGAGCGAGGCCCGGTGCTCGCCCATCGCTGCCTGGCCGACGAAGAACGTGATGAAGCTGGTGACCATGGCCACCACCAGGGCGAGCGCCGTGGCCACCGCGATCTTGCTGAACAGGAACGCCGCGCGCTGCGGCACCGCCGCGAGCGAGGTGCGGATCATCCCGGTGCTGTACTCGTTCGACACCACGAGCACCCCGAAGACGATCATCGCCAGCTGACCGAGGCCCATGCCCGCGAAGCTGATCGCGGTCGGGTCGAAGGCGAGCCGCTCGCGGGCGTTCATGGAGTCGAAGTCGTTGCTGACGAGGATCGAGATGAGCAGGCCGAGGCCGACCGTCACGACGACGGCGAGGCCCAGCGTCCACACCGTCGACGCCACCGACCGGATCTTGGTCCACTCCGACTTGAGTACGAGTACGCGTCCCGAGGACATCCGCTCAGCCCCCCGCCTTCCGCTTCCGCTGCTCCCGGGCCCACTGCTCGCCCCAACCGCCGCCGGAAACGGCCTCCGTGCCCGTGCCTCCGGCCCACCCGTTGGTGTCCGGCGGCCCCGTATCGGAGTGCGCGTGGTACTCCACCGACTCGGCGGTCAACTGCATGAACGCCTCCTCCAACGAGGCCTGCTGCGGGCTCAGTTCATGGAGTACGAGATGGTGCTCGGCGGCCAGCTCCCCGATCAGCTCCGACCGCGCCCCGTCCACCTCCAGGATTCCGCTTCCGGCCTCGACGGCGGGCACCCCGGCCTGTCCAAGGACGTCCCGGAGCCGTTCCTGCTGCGGTGAGCGCAGTCGTACGTACGACCGGGAGTTCTCCCGGATGAAGTCGGCCATCGAGGTGTCCGCGAGCAGACGGCCCTGGCCGATGACTACCAGGTGGTCGGCGGTGAGGGCCATTTCGCTCATCAGGTGCGAGGAGACGAAGACAGTACGGCCCTGCGCCGCGAGGCCCTTCATCAGATTCCGGATCCAGTGGATGCCCTCGGGGTCGAGACCGTTGACCGGCTCGTCGAACATCAGGATCTGCGGATCGCCGAGCAGCGCGCCCGCGATGCCGAGCCGCTGGCCCATGCCGAGCGAGAAGCCCTTGGCCTTCTTCCTCGCGACGGCGGTGAGGCCGACGGTGTCCAGTACCTCGGCCACCCGGGACTTCGGGATGCCGTTGGACTGCGCCAGGCACAGGAGGTGGTTGAAGGCGCTGCGCCCGCCGTGCATGGCCTTGGCGTCGAGCAGGGCGCCGATGTACTTGAGCGGGTGCCGGATCTGCTCGTAGTGCCGGCCGTCGATCCGCACGTCACCGGCGGTGGGGTGGTCCAGGCCGAGGAGCATCCGCATCGTGGTGGACTTGCCCGCGCCGTTGGGCCCGAGGAAGCCGGTGACGACGCCGGGTCTGACGGTGAAGGTCAGATGGTTGACCGCGACCTTCTCCCCGTACCGCTTCGTCAGGCCCTCAAGCTCGATCATGCGGCCACGCTAAAACGGCACAAAGCCCCCTGCCACTTGAGTGACAGAGGGCTTCGTCGCGCTCGGGGTACCGCAGAAGCAGTGGTCAGCGGGTCTGCTGGGCCGGAACTCCGCGGCTGACCGGCTCCTCCTCGCCGCCCGGCGCGGCCTGCGCGGCCACGGCGGCACCGGTGAGGGTGGCCAGCATCTCGCGGACGTTGGTCAGCTGCGCGTTGATCGAGTCGCGGCGGTTGGTCAGGGCCGCCAGCTCGCGCTCGGACTCGCTGCGGATGCGGTCGGCCTTGGCGTTGGCGTCCGCCACGATGTCCTCGGCCTGACGCTGCGCGGTCTCCACCGTCTGGCGCGCGCGACGCTCCGCGTCCGTGCGCAGCTTCTCCGCCTCCAGGCGCAGCTGCTCGGCGCGGTGCTCGATCTCCGCGAGGCGCTTCTCGGCCTTGGCCTGACGCGAGGCCAGGTCGCGCTCGGACTGCTCGCGGCGCTTGGCGAGGTTGGTCTCGAAGTCGGCGGCGGCCTGCGCGGCCTTGGCGCGGGTCTCCTCGAAGAGGGCGTCGGCCTCCTCGCGCTTGGACTGCGCGTCCTTCTGCGCCTCGGTGCGCAGCGCGGTCGCCTCGCCCTTGGCCTTCTCTACGATCCGGACGCCCTCGTCCTCGGCCTTGGCCTTGCGCTCGGCGGCGAACGCCTCCGCGTCGTTGCGCACCTGCTGGGCGGCGGACTCGGCCAGCTCGCGGTGCTGCTCGGCGGCCCGACGGGCCTCCTCGCGCAGGTCCTTGGCCTCCTCCTCGGCAAGCCGGAGGATCTTCTCGACGCGGGCGCCGAGTCCGGCGTACGACGGCTCCGCGTCGTTCACCTGGGCCTGGGCGTTCTGCGTTTCGAGGTGGAGCTCCTCGATGCGCTTTTCCAGAGCAGTGATACGAGCGAGAGCGGAGTCACGGTCGGAGACGAGCTTGGAAATACGTTCGTCCACCTGAGCGCGGTCGTACCCACGCCGCACAAGCTCGAAGCCGTAGGGGGAAGTGTCGCTCATGGGGTTCCTGTCAAATGGGACCGGTGAGGTGTTAGGAGGAATCCTAGGGGTCTTGGCGGCGTGTCATCGAGCAGTTGCCCGTTTGATCTGGAGAATGACACCCCTTTCGGGTGGCACATGACCGGACCGCTTGCCAGCGCTGTCTCCCAACACCCCTGCCGAGTACGGAAGATGGCGTTCCCGCCAGGGCCTGTTCCGCGAAGGCCCGCCGGACCGGCCCTAGTTTTCCGAGGACTTCCCACCCGATCGAGGGGCCCCGACCGTCGCCCCCGCCTTGACGCCCCCGGAGCCGCCGCCCGCCTTGCCGTTGCCGCCGGCCGAGGGCACCTCGAAGGACTCCAGGGCCTCCAAGACGTCCTGGACCCGGGAGATTTCGGCGTTGATGTCCTCCCGGCGGCGCACCAGGACGTCCAGCTCCCGCTGCCCCTCCTCGACGAGCCGCGCGGCCTCCCGCTCGGCCTCCGAGGTGAGCCGCTCCGCCTCCCGTACGGCGTCGGCCTTCTTCTGCTCGGCCTCCTTGATGAGGCCCTCCGCCTTCTTCACGGCGGAGATGCGCACCGTGCTCGCCTCCGAATCGGCGTCCGCCTTCAGCTCCTTGGCCTTCGCCTGCGCCTCGGCCAGCTGCTCCTCGGCCGCCTTCACCAGGGCGTCACAGCGTTCTCCCGCAGATTTCATCTGCTCGGCGGACTCGCGCCGCGCCCGCTCGTGCAGCTCCTCGATCTCGCCGGTGATGCGTTCGCGCAGCTCCTCGGCCCGCTCCCGGATCTGGGTCGCGTCCCGGCGCGCGCCGACGAGGAGTTCGTCCGCGTCCGTACGCGCCTTCTCGACCATCGAGTGGCCCTCGGTGCGCGCCTCGGAGACAAGCCGCTCCGCCTCGTTGCGTGCGGCGCCGACCATCGTGTCCGCCTGCGTCTCCGCGTCCGCCGTCGTCTTCAGCGCCTTCTCGGCCGCCTCCGCCGTCAGCTTCTCGGCCTCCGCCGTCGACTCCGTGATGAGCTTGTCGACCTGCTCGGCGGCCTCCGTACGCCGCTTGTTGGCGTCCGCGCGGGCCTCGTCGCGCATGCGCTCGGCCTCCGCCTGCGCCTCGCTGCGCAGCCGCTCCGCCTCCGCGGCGGCCTCCGCCCCGACCCGCTCGGCCTCGCTGCGGATCCGCTCCGCGTGCTGCTGCGCCGAGCCGACGGTCTCCGCCGCCTCCGCGCGCAGCCGCTCCGCCTCGTTGCCCGCGTCGGCGAGGGTCCGGTCGGCCTCCGCGCGGGATTCGGCGCGGAGCTGGTCGGCGGCGGCCTGGCTGTCGGCGCGCAGCTGTTCGGCGGTGGCCTCCGACTCCGCGCGCAGCTGGTCCGCGGTGGCCCGGGACTCCGCGCGCAGCTGGTCGGCCGCGGCTTGCGTCTCGGTGCGCAGCTGGTCGGCGGCGGCCTGGCTCTCCGCGCGCAGCTGCTCCGCCGCGGCCTGCGTCTCGGACTGCAGCCGCTCGGCCTCCGAGGTGGCCTCGCCGATCAGCCGGTCGGCCTGCTCCGCCGCGTCCGTGCGGATCCGGTTGGCGTCGTCGCGGGCCTCCGCGCGGCTACGGGACGCGTCCTGCTCGGCCGCGGACAGCCGCTCGGACGCCTCCGTACGGGACCGCTGAGCGTGCTCCGTCGCCTCCGACCGCAGCCGCTCGGCCTCCGCCAGCGCCTCCGCGACCGTGCGCTCCGCAAGGGACTTGGCGGCCTCGGACTCCTCCTGGGCCTCGCGCCGCTGCCGCGCCGCGTCCTCGGCGGCCCGCTCCCGCTCCGCGTACGCGTCCGTGCGGACCCGCTCCGCCTCCTCGGTGGCCTCGCCGCGGGTGCGCTCCGCCGCGTGCTCGGCCGCCGAACGCAGGCCCGCGATCTCCTCCTGCGCCTGCTCGTGCAACCCCGCCACGGAGTCCCGCACCTGCTGCGCCGTCAGCTCGGCCGCGGCGACCAGGTCACCGGCCCGCTGGTCCGCCTCCTCGACCAGGCGGTGCGCCTCGGCCTGCGCCTCCTCGACCCGCTTGCGCGCCGCGGCGAGCAGCTCCTCGCTCTGCTCGCCGGCCCGCTCCCGCTCCTGGTCGGCCTCCGTGCGCGCCGAGTTGAGCAGCTCCTCGGCCTCCCGGCGGCGCCGCGCGGCCTCCTCCTGGGCGGCCGACAGCGCCTCGGCGGCCTCCGCCGACACCCGCTCCGCGGCGGCCGCGGCCTCCGCGCGCACCCGGTCGGCCGTCTCCTGCGCCTCGGTCTTGAGCCGCTCCGCCTCCGTCGCGGCCTCGCTGCGCAGCCGTACGGCGACGGCCTCGCCCTCGGCCCGCGACTCGGACGCCTCCGCGGCCGCTTCCGTACGCAGCCGCTCGGCCTCGTTCTCGGCCTGCGCCTGCAGCGTGCGGATGCGCTCGGCGGCCTCGGCGCGCAGCCGCTCCGTCTCGTCCGCGGCCTCGCGCCGGATCCGCTCGGCCTCGGTGCGGGCGTCCTGCAGCGCCGTCTCGGCCGCGCTGACCCGCTCCTCGGCCTCGGTGTGCAGCCGGGTCAACTCCTCGGCGGCCTCGGCCTGCCGGCGCTCGATCGCCGCGTCCGCCTCCTGGCGCAGCTGCCGCGCCGCCTCCTCGGCCTCCGCCTTGGTGGCCTCGGCCTGCTCCCGGGCCTCGTCGCGGTGGCGCTCGGCCTCGGTGCGGGTGCGTTCCAGGGTCTCCTCGCCCTGCTTGCGCAGCGTCGTCGCCCGCTCGATGGCCTCGGTGCGGACCTTCTCTGCGTCCGCGCTCGCCCCGGTGCGCAGCTCATCGGCGTCGCCGCGCGCCTTGGTCAGCAGCTCCTCGGCGGAGGCCGCGGCCTCCTCGATCTTCTGCACCGCCTCGCGCCGGGCCTCGGCGCGGATCTTCTCGCCCTCGGAGACCGCCTCGGCCCGCAGCTGCTCGGCCTCGCCGCGCAGCCGGCGCGCCTCCTCCTGCAGCTCGACCGTCTTGGCGCGGTACTCCTTGGTGTCGTCCTTCGCGGCGCCCTTCAGCTCCTCCGCGATGTCGTGCGCCTCGGCCCGCAGCCGGTCCGCCTCGGTCTCGGCCTCGCTGCGGATCCGCTCCGCCTCGTCGCTCGCGGCCTTCGTGGTCCTCTCGGCGTCCTCGGCGGCCTTGTTGAGCGACTCCTCGGCGCTGCGCGCGGCCGCCGCGAGCTGGGATGCGGTCTCCTCGGCCGTGATCGTACGGGCCTTCTCGGCGGCCTCCGCGATCAGCTTCTCGGCCTCGGCGCGGGCGTCGGCGAGGGCCTGGGCGGCCTCCTCCTGGGTGGCCTCGGACTCCTTGGTCGCCTCGCCGACCAGGCGGGCCACCTGCTCCTTCGCCGTACGGGTCCGCTGCTCGTTGGTGGCCTCGGCGGTGGCCAGGGCCTTCGCCGCGGCGTCCTTGGCCTCGGTGACGACCTTCTCCGCCTCGGACCGCGCCTCGCGCAGCGCCGACTCGGCCTCCGTCATGCGCTGCTCGGCGGTGCGGTTCAGCTCGGCGGTCTTGCGGCGGGCCTGCTCGGACTCGCTCGCCGTGCTCGACCGCAGCTGCTCGGCGTGGTCGGTGGCCTCCTGGGCCTGCTGCGAGGCGGCGTTCAGGAGGCGCTCGGCCTCGGCGCGGGCCCGGCGCAGGACCGCCTCGGCCTCGGCCCGGCCGGCCTCCGCCTCGCCGGTGAGCCGCTGCCGTGCCTCGGTGGTGAGCCGTTCGGCCTCCGCGCGGGCGGCGGCCAGGGACTGCTCGGCCTCCGTGCGCGACTCGTCGATCAGGCGGCGGGCCTGCTGCTCGGTGCGGTTGCGCAGCTGCTCGGCCCACGCCACGTTCTCGTTGACGTGCGACTCGACGGTCTGGCGGCGCTCGTTGAGCTCCTGGTCGAGCTGCTGGCGCCGGGACACGGCCTCGGCGTGCAGCTCGGACTGCAGCCGGGACTGCTGCTCGGCGTGCTCCTGGAGGATGCGCTGGGTCTGGGCGCGGGCGTCCCGCAGCTCACGCTCGGCGTCGGCGCGCAGCTGGTCGGCCTGGATCTGGGCGTTCCGCAGCAACTGCTCGGCCTGGTAACCGAGATCGGCGGTGTCGTAGGCAGGGCGGGACGCGAGGCTGCGGCGCGCCTCGTGCAGCTTCGCGCGCAGCACCTCGACCTGGTAGCCGAGGTCCTCGGCGTGCTGAACGGCCTTCTCCCGCTCGGTCTTCAGCCGGTCCATCTCGGCCTCGAACCGCGAGAGGCTGTCGGTCCGGCCGGTCTCAGCCCGCGAGTTGTCCTGGCGTTCGTAGCCCCGCACTGCGCGGTCCCATCCGTCCCCTGGCGACAAGTTTCTCCGTACGAGCCCAGTCCGTCCGCCGAACGGGCCCCCGGGGGAATGGTGACAGATCCACGGCGTACGAGGGGATGCCGCCTTGACGCGACGGCCGCTCGACACGCGTGACCCCGGACCCCGGACCCCGGAAAACGGCCGCCCCGATACGCGCGACGGCCGCCCCCAACCCTACCGGCCCAGGGATGCCGAGGTCAGTGGTCCTGGGAGGGCTCCGCCGCGGAAGTGACCAGTTCGGTGAGGACGCCGTGGCAGTCCTTGGGGTGCAGGAAGGTGATCCGGGACCCCATCGAGCCGGTCCGCGGCTCGTCGTAGAGGACCCGTACGCCCTTGTCCTTGACCGCGGCGGCGTCCGCGTCGACGTCCGCGGTGCCGAAGGCGATGTGGTGCACGCCCTCGCCGTTCTTGGCCAGCCACTTGGCGACCGTGGAGTCCTCCCGGGTCGGCTCCAGGAGCTGGAGGTACGAGGCGCCGCCGTCGGACGTCTCGTTGATCTTCAACATGGCCTCGCGGACGCCCTGTTCCTGGTTGACCTCGGTGTGGAAGACCTCGAAGCCGTACGTCGAGGTGTAGAACTCGACGGTCTTGTCCAGGTCGTGGCAGGCGATCCCGATGTGGTCGATGCGTGTCAGCATGGGCACCAGTGGAGCGCGTCGGCCCTGATCACGCAACGTGCGCGCGATCACACCGAAAGGCCGGTGACCCGAGCCCGTACGCCTCAGTACATTGAGGTTCACCTTCCATCTGGGGGGATCCCCCCAGACCCCCCAACTCGTTCACTCCTCATCCAAGGGGCCGTGCCTCATGTCTGGAACGAACAGCACGACCTCGGTGATCGTCGCAGGGGCCCGCACGCCCATGGGACGACTCCTTGGTTCCCTCAAGTCCTTCTCCGGAGCCGACCTCGGCAGCTTCGCGATCAAGGCCGCGCTCGACCGCGCGGGCGTCGTCGGCGACCAGGTCCAGTACGTCATCATGGGCCAGGTCCTGCAGGCCGGGGCCGGGCAGATCCCCGCGCGGCAGGCCGCGGTCAAGGCGGGCATCCCGATGAACGTCCCGGCGCTCACCGTCAACAAGGTCTGCCTCTCCGGCCTCGACGCGATCGCCCTGGCCGACCAGCTGATCCGCGCCGGCGAGTTCGACGTCGTGGTGGCCGGCGGCCAGGAGTCCATGACCAACGCCCCGCACCTGCTCCCCAAGTCCCGCTCGGGGTTCAAGTACGGCGCGATCGAGATGCTCGACTCGATGGCGTACGACGGCCTGACCGACTCCTTCGAGGGCGTCGCCATGGGCGAGTCCACGGAGAAGCACAACACCCGCCTCGGCATCGCCCGCCCCGAGCAGGACGAGATCGCCGCGCAGTCCCACCAGCGGGCGGCGGCCGCGCAGAAGAACGGCCTGTTCGAGGCCGAGATCACGCCGGTCGAGATCCCGCAGCGCAAGGGCGACCCGGTCGTCTTCGCCGAGGACGAGGGCATCCGCGCCGAGACCACCGCCGAGTCCCTGGGCAAGCTCCGCCCCGCCTTCGCCAAGGACGGCACGATCACCGCGGGCACCGCCTCGCAGATCTCCGACGGCGCCGCCGCGGTCGTCGTGATGAGCAAGGCCAAGGCCGAGGAGCTGGGGCTCGACTGGATCGCCGAGATCGGCGCGCACGGCAACGTCGCGGGCCCGGACAACTCCCTGCAGTCGCAGCCCTCCAATGCCATCAAGCACGCCCTGGACAAGGACGGCCTGAGCGTCGGCGACCTCGACCTGATCGAGATCAACGAGGCCTTCGCCGCGGTCTCCGTGCAGTCAATGAAGGACCTGGGCGTTACGCCGGAAAAGGTGAACGTCAACGGCGGCGCGATCGCCCTCGGCCACCCCATCGGCATGTCCGGCGCCCGCATCGTGCTGCACCTCGCCCTGGAGCTGCAGCGCCGCGGCGGCGGGGTCGGCGCGGCCGCGCTGTGCGGCGGTGGCGGTCAGGGCGACGCGCTCGTCGTCAAGGTCCCGAAGGCCTGACCGCGCAGTCGTTCCCACGTACGCGAAGAGAACGGGAGCAGTGATGCAGGACGTCCCCGCCCTGGTGGCTCAGGCACGGGAGGGCAGGCCGCGGGCCGTGGCCCGGCTGATCTCACTGGTGGAGGGGGCGTCCCCGCAGCTGCGCGAGGTGATGGCGGCGCTGGCCCCGCTGGCCGGCGGGGCGTACGTGGTGGGCCTGACCGGCTCGCCGGGCGTCGGCAAGTCCACGTCCACGTCGGCGCTCGTCTCGGCGTACCGGCGGGCCGGGAAGCGGGTCGGGGTGCTCGCCGTCGACCCGTCCTCGCCGTTCTCCGGCGGTGCGCTGCTCGGCGACCGGGTGCGGATGTCGGAGCACGCCTCCGACCCCGGGGTCTACATCCGCTCGATGGCCACGCGCGGGCACCTCGGCGGCCTCGCCTGGGCCGCGCCGCAGGCGATCCGCGTCCTCGACGCCGCCGGCTGCGACGTGGTCATCGTCGAGACGGTCGGCGTCGGCCAGTCCGAGGTGGAGATCGCCTCGCAGGCCGACACCTCCGTAGTCCTGCTCGCACCCGGCATGGGCGACGGCATCCAGGCGGCCAAGGCCGGAATCCTGGAGATCGGCGATGTGTACGTGGTGAACAAGGCCGACCGCGACGGCGCGGACGCGACGGCCCGCGAGCTCAACCACATGCTGGGCCTCGGGGAGTCCCGAGGCCCCGGCGACTGGCGCCCGCCGATCGTGAAGACGGTCGCGGCGCGCGGCGAGGGCGTCGACGAGGTCGTCGAGGCGCTGGAGAAGCACCGCGCGTGGATGGAGGAGCGCGGGGTGCTCGCGGAGCGCCGCAGGGCGCGGGCGGCGCACGAGGTGGAGACGATCGCGGTCACCGCCCTGCGGGAGCGGATCGCGGATCTGCACGGGGACCGGCGGTTGTCCACGCTGGCCGAGCGGATCGTGGCGGGCGAGCTCGATCCTTACGCGGCGGCGGATGAGCTGGTGGCGGGGCTTACGTCGCGGTAGGGCCCGGGTGGTCCGGCCCGCAACCTCGGCCGGGGCACGCGCCTCCTCAACGCCGCAGGGGTGAGGAGAAGCCTTCAGGCAGCGTTCAGGAACCGTCTGGGACCCTTTGCGCATGCGCTTGCTGATCGTCGAGGACGAGAAGAGACTCGCCCTGTCCCTGGCCAAGGGACTCACCGCCGAGGGGTACGCCGTGGACGTCGTCCACGACGGCCTGGAGGGGCTGCACCGGGCGGGCGAGGGCGTGTACGACCTCGTCGTACTGGACATCATGCTCCCCGGCATGAACGGCTACCGCGTCTGCGCCGCCCTCCGCGCCGCGGGCCACGACGTCCCGATCCTGATGCTGACCGCCAAGGACGGCGAGTACGACGAGGCCGAGGGCCTGGACACCGGCGCGGACGACTATCTGACCAAGCCGTTCTCGTACGTCGTCCTCGTCGCCCGCGTCAAGGCGCTGCTGCGGCGGCGCGGCAGCAGCGGGGCCTCGCCCGTCATCGCGCTGGGCGAGATCGAGGTCGACACGGCCGCCCGCCGCGTCCGCCGCGACGGAGCCGAAGTGACGCTCACCGCAAAGGAGTTCGCGGTCCTCGAACAGCTCGCCACGCGCGCCGGGACCGTCGTGTCCAAGGCCGAGATCCTGGAGCACGTCTGGGACTTCGCGTACGACGGGGACCCGAACATCGTCGAGGTCTACATCAGCGCGCTGCGCCGCAAGCTGGGCGCCCCGCTGATCAGGACGGTGCGCGGCGCCGGCTACCGGCTTGAGGCGCGGTGAGCCGCGTGTTCGGGTCGATCCGGGCGAAGGCCACGCTCGGCGCCACCCTCGTCGTCGCCGTGGCCCTGGTCGCCGCGGGCGTCGCGGTCCTGCTCTCGCTGCGCGGCAACCTGAGCGACCGGGCCGACGCCGACGCGGACAACGCGGCCCGGCAGGTCGCCTCACAGCTCGCGGCCCGTACGCCGTACAAGGACCTGGACCTTCCGGACGGCGAGGACCATCCCGTGCAGGTCGTCGACGAGGACGACCGGGTGCTCGCCGCCTCCGAGGACCTGGAGGCGATCCACGGCACCGGAGCGTCCGCGGTGCGCCCGGTCCCGGCGCCGGGCGCGGACCGGGACGACGACGAGGACGACGCCCCGGGCCCCGGCGAGCTGGGCGAGGTCACCCGGCACACCACGGGCCGGGCGACGGTCGACGGCGACGAGGCCGCGTACCGCTTCGCCGAGGTCGAGGTGGACGACCTGCGGGACGAGACGGTCCGGGTGTACGCGGGCGCGCCCCTTGAGGCCCAGCGCAGCGCGGTCGGCACGGCGGCCACGGCGATGCTCATCGGCTTTCCGCTGCTGCTGCTCGTGGTCGCCGGTACCACCTGGCTGGTGACGCGGCGCGCGCTGCGCCCCGTGGAGGGCATCCGCGCCGAGATGGCCGCGATCACGGCCTCGGAGGACCTGTCACGGCGGGTGCCGGAGCCGGACGCGCACGACGAGGTGGCGCGGCTCGCGCGGACCACCAACGAGACCCTGACGGCCCTGGAGGCGAGCGTGGAGCGGCAGCGGCGGTTCGTCGCGGACGCCTCGCACGAGCTGCGCAGCCCGATCGCCTCGCTCCGCACCCAGCTCGAAGTGGGCGCCGCCCACCCGGAGTTGCTGGACGTTCCGGGCGCGGTCGCGGACACCGTACGGCTGCAGCAGCTCGCCGCCGACCTGCTGCTGCTCGCCCGGCTCGACGCGGGGGAGCGGCCGGGCGAGGCGCGGCTCGACCTGGCGGCGTTCGTGCGCGAGGAGGTGTCGCAGCGCGCCGGGGACCGGGTGCCGGTGGCGGTGCGGGCCGTGGACGAGGGGCTCGAACTGGCCGGTTCCCGCTCGCAGTTGGGGCGGGTGCTCGGCAACCTCCTGGACAACGCGCAGCGGCACGCGCGCTCCCGGATCACGGTCGAGGCGCACGCCGAGGGCGGCGTGGCGGTGCTTGCCGTCGCGGACGACGGGGACGGGGTGCCGGACGCGGAACGGGAGCGGATCTTCCAGCGGTTCGTACGGCTCGACGACGCCCGCAGCCGCGACGACGGCGGCGCGGGCCTCGGCCTGGCCATCGCCCGCGACGTCGCCGAACGCCACGGCGGCCGCCTGACGGTCGGCCGGTCGCCGGAAGGCGGGGCCCTGTTCCGGGTGGAACTGCCGCTCGGGGGTTAGGGGCGGACGCGGGTTGGGGCCGGACGAGCCCTGGGTCCCCGCGGGGGCCTGCTACGGCCTGCCGCGTTCCGCGCGCAGCTGCTCCGCGATCGGCGTGAGCGTCGCCCGCAGCTGCTGCAGCGCCTCCGGGGCCATCATGTCGATGAAGTGCTTGCGCACGGACTCGACATGGTGCGGGGCGACCTTGCGCATCGTCTCCATGCCCTGCTCCGTCAGGACCGCGTAGAGCCCGCGCCGGTCGGACTCGCAGTGCTCGCGGCGGACCAGGCCGGCGTTCTCCATGCGGGTGATCTGGTGCGAGAGGCGGCTCTTGGACTGCAGTGTGGCCGTCGCGAGGTCGCTCATCCGCAGCCGCTGGTCCTCGGACTCGGAGAGGTTGACCAGGATCTCGTAGTCGTTGATCGTGAGGCCGAAGGGCTGCAGGTCCTTCTCCAGCTGGTACGTGAGCAGCCGGTTGACCTCAAGGTGTGTGCGCCACGCACACTGCTCGGCTTCGGTCAGCCAGGGGGTGGCCGTTTCGGTCTCCATGTATCGATTCTACCTAAGAAGTTGAAAAGTAAACGAGAATGGGAGGTGTGACGGCGCACACGGCCCGGACGGGCGTTCCGGCGGGGCGTCGCGCCCCGCCTGGCAGGGCGTCACACCCCGCCTGACGGGGTGCCGCGCGCCGCCGTTCGAACTCCGCTGTTCGAAGCCGTCACACTCCGCAGACTACCGCTCACAGCCCGAAGCGACGCTGGAGGTCCCCGAGCTGGCCGGGAAGCCTCGGTGCCCCCTGGCCGCCCGGCCCGCCCCCGCCCGGAACCCCGGGCTCCTGCGGCGCGGCGCCCGTCGCCTGCTCCGGCATCAGTGTCTCGGACGACTGCAGCAGCACCGTACCCGCGCCCACGAACTCGAACTGGTGCTCCTCGCCCGAGGCCCCGCCGATCCCGGTGAGCGCCCGGATGCCGCCCATCACGCCGGTCAGGTACCCGTGGTCGTAGTGATGGCACGGCGAGGGGCAGTCCGCCCAGCCGACCAGCGCCTGCGGGTCCACCCGGATCGGCGGCTCCATGAACACCACCGGGCCGTTGCTCGCCGCCACGAACTTGCCCGTGCCGATGAGCGTCAGGAACCCCGGAACGATGCTCTGCTTCAGCGCGAGACTTGGCTGAAAAGCGAGGAGGTTGCCGGAGCGAATGGTCAGGTTGCCCTCCTCCAGGTCGAAGGAGTTGACGTCGAAGGCCCGGTCGGCGAGGAGCATCTTGCCGCTGCCCTCCGCCACCACCCAGTCGCTCGCGTGCAGAGGCGAATGGAACGACGTCCGTACGAGCCGGTCGAGCCGGCCGTGCCCGATGCCCTGGAAGTCCATCGACCCGTAGTACGCGATCATCTTCCCCTTCTGCAGGAACCACTGGCTCCCCTTCAACTCCACGCAGAAGGTGTACGGGTTGACGTTGTCGTCGCTCGGCAGCGTCATCGGGTCCAGGACCACGGGCGTGCTCACAGCTTCTCCTCCGATGCCTGGACGTACACCGCGCCGCTGCCGGACAGCTCCAGCTGGAACGCCTCACCCGAGCCGCGCCCCACCATGTCCCGCCAGCCCAGCGCCGTGGACAACTTGTTGCGTACGTCCCCGTGGTGAGCGACGTACGCCTGCGGGTCGACGTGCACCGGGGCCTGCGGGGTGACCGGGAGCTGAACCACTCCGCCGTGCGCCATGACCGCCACCGCGCCGTGGCCCTTCAGGGTCGTCGTGAACAGGCCCTGGCCGGTGACCTGGCCGCGCACCATGCCCATCACGCCGCCCTGCGCGCCCATGAACATCGTGCCCTGCTCCAGCGTCCCGTCGAAGGCAAGCAGCCGGTCCGCCTCCACGTACAGCGTGTCCCCCGCGAGGTTGATCACCTCGATGTGGTGGCCGCCGTGCCCGAACATCACCGTGCCCTGGCCTTCGACGGTCATCAGCGGCGTCGCCTCGCCCGCGACCCGCCGCCCGACCATCGACATCACCCCGCCCTGCCCGCCCTGCACATTGGGCGTGAAGGACACGTCCCCCTGGTACGCGAGCATCGCCCCGCGCTGGCTGAACAGCCGCTGCCCCGGGCTCACCGTGGCCTCGACCATCTTCGAGTTGACCTCACGGAACGGCATCAGACCTCCCCGCCGATCGTGTTCCGCTCGCTGGGCTGGACGTACACCAGGCCGTCCCCCTCGAAGCGGATCTGGAAGGACTCGCCGGACCCCTCGCCCATGAACGTGCGGAAGTTCACGCCCGACTGGAAGCTCTGGCTGACGTTCCCCTGGTGCGCGATGTACGCCCCCGGGTCGACGCTCAGCGGGTACTGCGGCGACACCCGCAGGACCACCGCCGGGCCGTCCGACACGATCGCCGCCTGGCCGGTGCCCTCCACGGTCGTCGTGAACAGGCCGTTGCCCTGCGAGGCGCCGCGCAGCCCGGTGAAGCTGGTGCCGGTGCGCAGCCCGGCGTCGGTGCAGAGCAGGTTGCTGGACTCCACGTACAACGTGTCGTGCTGCAGCTGCACCAGGTTGATCTCGCTCGCGCGGTCGGCCAGGAAGCACGTGCCGTGCCCCTTCACCTCCATCACGGTCATCTGCTCGCCGGTGAGGCGCCGTGTGACCATGCCGCGGATGCCCTCCCCGCCGCCGGACATCTTCTTGAACGCCACCTGGCCGTCGTACGCGACCATCGAGCCGTTCTTCGCCTTCACCGCGTCGCCCGCCAGGGAGACGGCGAGCACCTTGCTGCCTTGCAGTCGGAACTGAGCCACGGTCCGACGTTAGTCGACCCCGAATCGGACCCTGATAAAGAGTCGGCAAAGTGCGGCTGCCACAATGGGAACCGAGCTTGTGCGTACGTTCACAAGATCAGCCGCAAGGCGATCGCCGACGGCCGGCCGGACCGGCCCGGCCCGATCGCCCCCGACCGCATTCGCCCCCCGACGAAGGTGACCCGTGGACCTCAAGACCGCCTCCGCCCTCCGCCGCCTGCGCCTGGTCTCCGCGCCGGAGGCCATCTCGTTCCTGCTGCTGCTCGTCTGCTCGGTGCTCAAGCGCACCACGGAGTTCAACGCGGTGCCGGTGATGGGCGCGATCCACGGCATCCTGTTCATCCTGTACGTGCTGTTCTGGCTGGACGCCTGGAACCGCACCAAGTGGGACGTCAAGCGGGCCGCGCTCTACTTCGTCCTCTCCGTCCTGCCGACCGGCGGCTTCTTCGCCGAGAAGATGCTGAAGCGCGAGGCCGAGGCCGCGGTGATCGCGTCCCGCGCCCGCGAGGAAGGCACGGTGACCGCGTGATCGTCGCGTTCTCCGTGACCCCGCTCGGCGTCGGCGAGGACGTGGGGGAGTACGTCGCCGACGCCGTCCGCGTCGTCCGCGAGTCCGGCCTGCCGAACCGCACGGACGCGATGTTCACCTCGGTGGAGGGCGAGTGGGACGAGGTGATGGACGTCGTGAAGCGCGCCGTCGCCGCCGTCGAGGCGCGCGCCCCGCGGGTCTCCGTCGTCCTCAAGGCGGACATCCGCCCCGGCGTGACGGACGGCATGACGTCGAAGGTCGAGACGGTGGAGCGCCACCTCGCCGGCTGACGGCCCGTGCGAACGTCCCGAGAGCCCCCGCCCCGCGGGGGCTCTCCGCATGTCCGGGTCCCCATGTCCGGGTCCCCATGTCCGGGTCCCCATGTTCGGGTCCCCACCGGATGCGCCCCGCCCCCGCAGCGGGTCAGATGGGGCTCAGGCAGATCCCGCGCACCGCACGGAGGCGCACCATGACATCGGAGCCCACGGGCGGAACCCGCACCGGCCGCGGGCCTGCCGAGGCCGCGCCGCCGCCCGATCCGCGCCGCTGGAAGATCCTCGCGGTCATCGGCCTCACTCAGCTCATGGTCGTCCTCGACGCCACCATCGTGAACATCGCCCTGCCCTCCGCGCAGGCCGACCTCGGGTTCTCCGACAGCCGCCGCCAGTGGGTGGTGACCTCGTACGCCATGGCCTTCGGCACGCTCCTGCTGCTCGGCGGGCGGGTGGCCGATCTGTTCGGGCGCAGGCGCGCCTTCCTCGTCGGCCAGATCGGGTTCGCCGCCGCCTCCGCGCTCGGCGGCGCCGCGGGCACCTTCGAGCTCCTGGTGACGGCCCGTGCCCTGCAGGGCGTCTGCGCGGCCCTCCTCGCACCCGCCGCCCTCGCCCTGCTCACGACGACGTTCACCGGTCCCGAACGCGGCAAGGCCTTCGGCGTGTTCGGCGCGCTCGCCGCCTCGGGAGGGGCGGTGGGGCTGCTCCTGGGCGGCCTGCTCACCGAGCATCTGAGCTGGCGTTCGACGCTCTACGTCAACGTCCTCTTCGCCGCCGTCGCCGTCACCGGCGGCGCGCTGCTGCTCGGGCGGCAACGGCCCACCGCCCCGCCCAGGCTCGATCTGCCGGGCACCGCCCTGGCCTCGTCCGGGCTCTTCTGCGTCGTGTACGGCCTCGCGCAGGCCGGCGTGAACGGCTGGGCGTCCCCGGACAGCTGGGGTTTCCTCGCGGCCGGCGCCGTACTGATCGCGGGCTTCGTGGGGTGGCAGCACAGGGCCCGCCACCCGCTGCTGCCGCTGCGCATCGTGCTCGACCGGGTCCGCGGGACGGCTCTGGTGGCCGTGTTCCTCACCGGCCTCGGCATGTTCGGGTGCTTCCTGTTCCTCGCGTACTACCTGCAGCACACCCGCGGCTACAGCCCCGCGAGGACCGGTCTCGCCTTCATGCCCATGTCCGGCTCCGTCGTGCTCAGCGCGATCGGCAGCGGAACGGGGCTGTTCCGCAGGCTCGGCGCCCGTGCCCGCGTCAGCGGCGGCATGCTGCTCGCGGCGGCCGGCATGGCGTGGCTGACCGGCCTCTCGCCGGACCGGGCGTACGTCGTAGACCTCGTGCCGGGCCAGGTCGCCACCGGCCTCGGCATGGGCCTGATCACGGCGGCCGCCATGAACCTCGGCACCGCGGGAATCGACCCCCGGGACGCGGGTGTCGGCTCGGCCACGGTCAACGCCATGCGGCAGATCGGCGGTTCGGTCGGCACGGCGCTCATGAGCACCCTCGCCGCGGGCTCCGCCGCCGCCCATCTGGCGGACAGGCGGCCCACGCCGGGTGTCGTGGCGCGGGCCGCCCTGGAGAGCTGTCACACCGTCTTCGCGGCGGCGGCGGGAATCTTCGTCGCCGGCGCCGTCCTGACGTTCCTCATGCTGCCCGGCGGCCTGTCCGTGGAGCGCGCCCACGGCGCCCAGCGGGGCCGCCGTCCCTCAGGGGCAGGCCGCGACTGAGCTGCGGATCCGCTCGCCCTCCGACGCGTGCTTCACCCTGCAGTCGTCCGTTCCCGGGCCTCCGTCGACCATCGCCCAACCGGGGCCGATCGTCAGGACCCCGCCATCCTGCGCCTGGACCACGTCGTCACCCGGTCCGCCCTGGACGGTCCCGGAGGACTCGGTGCCCAGCGACTTGGGCTCGATGAGGTCGTTCTCGCTGCCGCCGACGACCCGGCCGCCGATGTCGACGGAGCTGGTGCGGATGACGTCGTTGCCGTCGTTGCCGAACACCTGGCCGCCGCCGCGCTTGTACGTGCCGGGATAGCCCTGTACGGCGCCCGTGGTGATCTCGTCGTCCCCGTGGTCGCCGTGCACGGTGGCGCCGTGCTCGGCGGTGCCCACGACAAGGGCGGTGATGATGGTGTCGTCGCCTCCGCCGCCGCGGACCATCGAGTCGGCGTTGCGGGGGAAGAGGTTGTTGACCTGGATGGTGTCGGCGCCCTCGCCGCCGAGCACCGACGCGTCCACGACGAGGCCCTTGACCCGCATCTTGTCGTTGCCGCCGCCTCCCCAGACGATGACGTTCTGCACGTCGCCCTCGCACAGGATCGTGTCGGGGCCCGGCGTTCCCTCGACCTTCGAGCCGGGCGGGGCCTCTTCGCCGTTGACGGTGCACCAGTGGGCGGGCAGGGGTTCGGCGGCGGGGGCCGGGGCCACGGCCACGGAGGCCAGGACGAGAACCGAGGTGGGCAGGGCACGCATGGCGGTGCGCAGGGTGCGCCGAGTGCGCAGCATGAAGTCTCCCGAGCATGAAGAGGGGCGGAGTGGAGGGGCCAAGTGGAGGGGGAAAGGTGTGCGGACAGTTCGTCAGGACTGGTCGTTGTCAGGACATTTCGTCAGGACATTTCGTCAGGACTGGTCGTCGTCAGGACAGTTCGTGGCGCAGCGGAGTGAGCTGCTCGATGTCGTAGCGGGCCCGCAGTTCCTGGATCGCCGCGGGGTCCGGTGATACGCCGGAGTCGAGCAGGGCGAGGAGCTCCTCGAAGTACCGCTCGTGATCCGGAGGCGGTGAGGCCTGGAAGAACATTCTGGCCGGTTCGCCCGTCGGATTGGCGAAGGCGTGCGGGCAGCCGGGCGGAACCACGATGACGGTTCCGGGAGTCGCCCGGACGACGCGGCGGCCGTCGAGCGCCCGCCACTGCCGCCAGTCGTCCCCGGTGCGGACGCGGGGCTCGAACGCCATCACGTCGAGCTCGCCCTCCAGGACGTAGAAGAGTTCCTCGCTGCGCGTGTGCAGGTGGGCGCCGACGTCGAAGCCGGGCGGTACGACGACCTCGAAGCTGGAGGTCACCTGGGAGTGCTCCCCGGTGACCTTGAACGTGACCTGCTGGGCGGTGGTGATCAGGGTCCGGCCCTGGCCGGGCGGCACGAGGAGTCCCGAACGGGCGAGGTGTGCGGTCATGACCAGGTCACCGGGAGACCTTCGGGCCCCCGGATGAGAGCTCCGGGACGCCAGCGCAACTCGTCCGGTTCGACGGCGAACCGCAACTCCGCGAACCGGTCGAGCAGCGCGTCCACCAGCAGTTCGGACTCCAGGCGGGCAAGGACGGCTCCGGGGCAGTAGTGGGGTCCGTACCCGAAGGAGACGTGCGGGTTGGGGCTGCGGTCGAGCCGCAGTTCGTCGGGGTCGGGGAAGACGTCCGCGTCGCGGTTGGCGGCGAGGTAGGAGACGTAGACCGCCTCGCCCGCGCGGATGAGGTGGCCGGCGACGGTGACGTCTTCGAGGGCGATCCGGGAGAGGCCGACGGCGTTGCGGTGCGGGATGTAGCGCAGGAGTTCGTTGAGCGCCGACGGCCGCAACTCGGGTGTGGTGCGCAGCCGCTGAAGGAGGTCCGGCCGGGTGAGCAGGATGTAGACCATGTTGCCTACGTTGTTGGTGACCGCCTCGCCGCCGATCTGGATGAGCAGGGCGAGGCCGGTGGCTTCCTCCTCGGTGACCTCTCCGCTCTCGACGGCTCCGACGAGGAGACCGATGACGGTGTCGCCGCCCGCGCCGCGCCCCTCGCGCAGCAGCCCGCCGAGGTAGGCCAGCATGTCCGCCTTGGCCCGCTCGCTGCGCCCCGCACCGTGGGCCGAGGAGAGGATCAGCGTGGTCCATTCGTGCACCGTCGACCGGTCGGCCTCCGGAACGCCCATCAGCTCGCACACGACGGCGAGCGGAAACGGCGCGAGCAGCCGCTCGGTCAGGTCCGCCGGCGGCCCGTCGCGCAGCATCCCGTCGACCAGCCCGTCGAGGATGTCCTGTGCCCGCGTACGGAGCCGCTCCACACCGCCGGCGGTGAAGGCCCCGGCGACGGCGCGGCGCAGCCGGGTGTGGTCGGGCGGGTCCTCGAAGCCGACCGCGCCGGGGGCGGGGATGAAGTGGGGGGCCAGGCGGGTGACATCGTGCTCGACGACCAGCTTGCGGCTGAACCGGGGGTCGTTGGTCACCATCCGCACGTCGTCGTAACGGCAGACCAGCCAGGCCCACCCGCTTCCGTTGGGGAGCTTGATACGGGTCACCGGTCCCGCCTGCATCAGCTCGGCGAGGACGGGGTCGAAGTCGACCCCGTCCAGATGCAGTGCCGGCCAGTGCGTGACGGGTGGCTGCGCGGTGTCGGGGCCGTCCCTCAGCATCGTTGTCGATTCCTCCGTGACGCGGTCTCTCGCCTGAGTGGTCTCGCCTAGGCGGCCTCTCGTCCCGTGCTCCAGTTGCCCAGTGCGACCTCGGCGGTGATCCCCGGGCCGAATCCCGCCAGGAGACCTCGCGCGGTGTCGTGGGTGCCGTTCTCGTCGAAGAGCCGGCGCAACGCGTCCAGGACGACGGCGCTCGCGATGTTGCCGTACTCGGTCAGTGTGGTCCGGCTGAAGCGGAATGCTTCGGATGCCACACCGAGGTACTTGCTCAGGTCGTCGAGGATCCGCGGCCCACCTGCGTGGATGATGTAGAAATCCAGGGCCGCGGCGTCCCAGCCATGCGCATGGGCCAGCTGTTTGAGCACCGGAGCAAGCGGCTCCATGGTGCCGGGAACGCGCCGGTCGAGCCGGAAGTGGAACCCGGTCGCCTTCACTTCGTACGCGATCCACTGCTCCGTACGGGGGATGATGTACGAGCCGTTGCGCCGCAGTTCGATGCCGGTGCCGCCGCGGCCGCGGACGGCTGCTGCGGCCACGCCGTCGCCGAAGAGGCCGTTCGAGAGGAGGTTGCCCACCTCCAGGTCGCTCGGCTGGTAGCACAGGGAGCAGAACTCGCAGGCGACGATCAGCGCGTTCGCCTCCGGGTACGCCGTGCAGAAGTCGTGCGCACGGTTCACCGCGGCCCCGCCCGCCGCGCATCCCAGCTGGGCGATGGGCAACTGCCGGGTGTCGGTGCGGAACCCCATCGTGTTGATCATCCACGCGGTCAGCGACGGCATCATGAAGCCGGTGCAGGACACGTAGACGATCAGGTCGATGTCCTTCGGGCGCAGGTCCGCGTCGACCAGCGCCTGACGTACCACCTCCGGAACCCGTGCCTTGGCCTCGGCCTCGTAGACGGCGTTGCGCTGTTCGAAGCCGGGGTGCCTGAGGGTCTCCTCGATCGGGCGCACCACGTGCCGCTTCGCGACGCCGGTGTTCTCGATCAGCCGCAGGGCCAGGTCGAGCTGCGGATGGTCCGTGTGCACGGACCGGGCCAGGTCGAGGGTCTGCTCCATGGTGAGCACATGCTCGGGCACGGACACCGTCGGTCTGCACAGAGTCGCCACGGCGGCTCTCCTTCCTGTTCGGACACAGCCTCACGGACCCGTGCGCATTGCGCGCGCGGGACGGTTCCGCCGGTGACGCGGCCAATCCGGTGACGCTGGGCGCCGCGCGCGGCGGACCGGGGGCGAACGGGAAGGCATGGCGCAGCCCGCGCGCCCCACGGAATCGACCGCCGGGAGCGACCGCCGGAATCGACCGCCGGGAGCGACCCGGGAGCGACCGGGAGCGACAACAGAGCAGGCCGAGACAGACCGAGCCGGACCGAGCCGGAACGAACAGACCGAGCCGGACCGAGCCGGACCGAACAGACCGAGCCCGGACCGAGCCGGACCGAACAGACCGAGCCAGACCGAGCCAGACCGAGCCAGGTCGAACAGACCGAGCCGGACCGAACAGACAGTGCACACAGCGAAGCAGGGAGATGAAGCATGACGTCAGAGCCGCGCGCTCCTTTCGGCCCCGGGACGGAACCGGCTTCGGACGAGACGGTCCACTGCTGGAGCCTCGACGACCTCCAGGGCCTCGACTTCGACCCCTTCCTGCACGACCGGCTGCGCGACGGGCGGGCCACCCGGGTCCAGCTGCCGTTCGGCGAGGGCAGCGCCTGGCTGATGGCGAGCTACGCCCACGTCAAGGCGGCGACGACCGACCCGCGCTTCAGCAGGGCGGAGCTGGTCGGGCGTACGGTCACCAGCTCCTCGCCGCACGCGATCGCCTCCCAGCAGGCGTCCCTCAACTACGCGGACCCGCCGCGCCTGAACGACATGCGCCGGGTGGTGGCGCGGGCGTTCACCGGCAAGAGCATGCACAAGCTCAGGCCCGCCGCGCAGCGCACCGCCGACGGCCTCCTCGACGCGATGGAGCGGCACGGCTCACCGGCCGACCTCGTGGAGCACCTGCACGGCCCCTTCCCGCTCGCGGCCGTCGCCGACCTGCTCGGCATGGACCAGGACATGCGCAAGGACATGACGTCCTGGGCGAACCTGATCATGACGCCAGGGCCGGCCCCCGAGCGGAGCAGCGACGCCCGGATGACGGTGCGCGAGTGCGTCGTCGACCTGCTCGCCCGGCGCCGCGAGGAGCCGCGCGACGACCTGGCCGGAGTCCTCGCCGCGGCCTCGGACGCCGGCGAGATCACGGAGCCTGAGGCCGTCTCCCTGGCCACCGCCATCCTGGTGAGCGGCGCCCACGCCGTACGCAACAACAGCGCCAACATGGTGTACGCCCTGCTCACCCACCCGCGGCAGCTGGAACGGCTGCGCGCCGAACCGGAGCTGATCCCGCAGGCCGTAGACGAGCTGCTGCGCTACATCCCGCACCGCAGCGGAGTGGGCCTGCCGCGGATCGCCACACAGGACGTCGAGATCGCCGGTGTCGTGGTCCGGGCCGGCGAGGCGGT
This sequence comes from Streptomyces solicavernae, assembly GCF_029968095.1. Classification (GTDB taxonomy): domain Bacteria; phylum Actinomycetota; class Actinomycetes; order Streptomycetales; family Streptomycetaceae; genus Streptomyces; species Streptomyces solicavernae. Next base: position 176,228 of record NZ_JASCIR010000004.1, read on the forward strand.
CTACTCGTCGTACCTCGCGGCCAATCGCGACCCCGAGGCCTTCCCCGAGCCCGACGCACTGGACTTCGACCGGGGGCCCATCGCCCATATGGCCTTCGGGAACGGCCCGCACCACTGCGTGGGCTCGATGCTGGCCCGGATGGAGTCCGAGATCATCCTCGCCACCCTGCTCGACCGCTACCCCACGCTCGCGCTCGCGGTGCCGCCCGAGCGGATCGAGTGGCAGACGGGTGGTCTGATCCGCGGCCCCAAAGCCCTGCCGGTGTCCTGGTGATACACCGCCGCACCAGCAAGGCGGAGCGGCACATGATCAAGGTGGTCAGAGGCAGCCCGAACCACTTGGAACTGGCTGCGCTCACGGCGGTCTTCGTGGCGCTGGTACGTGGTTCCCACGCGTTGCGCGACCCGCTCCCGCGTTCCCGTCGCGCGGGGTGGGACCGCCAACCGCCGTACCTCCCTGCGCACTCCTGGCGTTCCCACGCGGTGTCCCCTCCCCGGTGAAACCGCCTGCCCCGGAACGGCCTGCCCCGGAACGGCCTGCCCCGGAACCGCCTGCCCCATAACGGCCCGCCCCGGAACCGCTCACACGGACGAGTCCGGTTCGACACTCCGGCAAATATCCCTTTTTGTAGGGTTATTGGCTTGTTCGTACCTGAACTTGCCATCGCCAGATCATCGAGACCTGGAGGCGCTGTGCGGCCGGAGGGCTACGACTACGACACCCACAGCACACTCGCGGGGCCGCTCACCGAGCCGGCCGGTGGCAAGGGCGGCGGCTACCGGGTGCAGTACACCAAGCTCCTCTCCCGCGAGCCGCACCGAATACGCGCCGTCCTCCTGATGACGCTCGCCCCCGTCCTCACCGGCCTCCTGCTCGTCTACCTCGTCTGGCCGAGCCACTGGACGCAGCGCGAGGGCGGCGAGCGCTGGCTCGTCGGCCTCGATGTCACGATGCTCGTGGCGATCGGCCTGATCGAGCTGTTCATGGTCGTCAACGTCGTCTCCATCGCCCACGCGACGCTGGTGGCGCGGGACCCGATACCCGTCACACCCGAGCCGGGCACCCGCGTCGCCTTCCTCACCACGTACGTCCCCGGCAAGGAACCCCTCGGCATGGTCCGCGCCACCCTTGAGGGCGCGACCCGAATACGCCACAGGGGGCCGCTCGACATATGGCTCCTGGACGAGGGCGACGACGGCGCGGTGAAGGCGCTCTGCGCGGAACTCGGCGTCCGGCACTTCACCCGCAACGGGGTGCCCGAGTGGAACCGCGAGACGGGCGTCCACAAGGCCCGCACCAAGCACGGCAATTACAACGCCTGGCTCGCGATGCACGGCGGCGACTACGACTTCTTCGCCTCCGTGGACACCGACCACGTACCGCTCCCCAACTTCCTCGAACGGATGATGGGTTACTTCCGGGACCCGGACGTCGCCTTCGTCGTCGGACCCCAGGTGTACGGGAACTACGACACCCCCGTCACCAAGGCCGCCGAGTCCCAGCAGTTCCTCTTCCACGCGCTGATCCAGCGCGCCGGCAACGCCTACCGCGCCCCCATGTTCGTCGGCACCAACAACGCCGTACGCATAGCCGCCGTCAAGCAGGTCGGCGGGCTCTGCGACTCGATCACCGAGGACATGGCCACCGGCTTCGAGCTGCACCGCACCAGGAACCCGCGCACCGGCCGGCACTGGCGCTCCGTGTACACCCCGGACGTCCTGGCCGTCGGGGAGGGCCCCGCCTCCTGGACCGACTTCTTCACCCAGCAGCTCCGCTGGTCGCGCGGCACGTACGAGACGGTCCTCAAGCAGTACTGGCGGGCGCCGTTCCGGATGCCTCCCGGACGGTTCTTCAACTACTCGCTGATGCTCGTCTACTACCCGATGACCGCCGTGAACTGGACGCTCGGCATCCTCAGTTGCTTCCTGTTCCTGGTTTTCGGGGCGTCCGGCACGCAGGTCGCCGCGTCGATCTGGCTGATGCTCTACAGCGACGCCGCCGCGCTCCAGGTGGGCCTCTATCTGTGGAACCGGCGGCACAACGTCTCCCCGCACGAACCCGAGGGCTCCGGAGGCCTCGCCGGGATGGCGATGTCCGCGCTCTCCGCGCCGATCTACGCCAAGTCCCTGGGGGCCGCGGTCCTGCGCAGGCCCTGCAAGTTCGTCGTCACCCCCAAGGGCGACGACGCCAGCCCCGACCGGCTGCTGACCTTCCGCGTCCATCTGTCCTGGGCGACGCTGCTGGTCGTCTCGCTCGCCGCCTCGCTCCTCCTCGGCCACACCCACGCCGCGATGCGGACCTGGGCGGTCCTCGCCCTGGTGATCTCGCTCGCGCCGGTCAGCATCTGGGCGTTCGGAGAGTTCCGCGCGCGGCGGGCGGGCGCGACGGTGGCCGAGGCTGCCCCAGGGCCCGAACTGGTCAAGGCCGCCCCACCCGCACCGGAGGCCACCCCGACGACCCAGGCGGCCCCGGCGGCCCCCACGGCCACGACCAGAGTGTCGAGCGCGCCTTCGGGAGGGAGCTGAGCGGGCTGTGCCTTCGAGTGAACGGGCTGTGCCTTCGAGCGAACGGGCTATCCCTTCGAGTTGCGCGCCAGGCTCAGCGCGTACTCCGGCCACCACTTGCCCGCCGGCGGGCCGCCCCGGCACTCGCCGTCGGACTCGCCGGGGCGCTTGATCCACAGGTAGGCGTCGACGAGCGGGTCGCCGGTCCTGGTGCCGGGCCGCTTGCCGAGGGCGCGGCCGGGCGGGTTGCACCAGGCCTCGTCGCCGCCGGGCATCGGGCCGTTGCCGTTGCGGCCGGTGTCCATCACGAAGTGCTTGCCGCCAAGGATCTTCGAGAGGTCCTTGCCGTACGCCTTCGTGGCCGCGTCGGTCTGGAAGTTGGAGACGTTCAGGGCGAAGCCGTCCGCGCGGTCGATGCCCGCCTTCCGCAGCGCCCGGGCGAGCTTGCCGCGGTCCTGGATCCAGGCGGAGTGCCCGGCGTCCAGGTAGACCTTGACGTTCGGCTGCTTCTTGAGGCGGTCGATCGCCTCGGACAGCAGCCGGTAGCGCTCCTCCTGGTACTCGGCCGGGGTGCAGCCGTCCACGACGTGCGGGATGGCGTCCGGCTCCAGGATCACCAGGGCCTTGCTGTCCTCGATGTTGTCGGCGAACGCGCCGATCCACTGCCGGTAGGCCTCCGCGCTCACGGCCCCGCCCCGCGAGTGCTGCCCGCAGTCGCGGTGCGGGATGTTGTACGCGACGAGGACGGCGGTGCGGTTCTCCTTCGCGGCGCCGCGGGTGGCCGCCTTGATCGTCGGACCCGGATCGTCGCCCGCGGGCCACGCCGCCATCGGCTGGCCGGCGATGCGGCGCAGCACCTCGGCGTCGGCGTCGCGGCCCTCCGCCCGCCAGGCCGCGACCTGCCGGGCGGCCGGGCTGTCCGGGTCCACCCAGAACTCGGACTGGCCGCCCGACGGCTTGGACGGGCCGCTCACGAGCGCCGCGTCCTCGGTCTGCGGGTCGTCCGACTCCGGGCTGCAGCCGAGGGCGAGCCCGAGCGCGGCGAGCGCGGCCCCGCCGCGCGCGAGCCGGCGGCGGCCCGGGCGGCCGCGGCGGCTGCGGTGGTCGGTGCGGGTGGTGTGGGCGGGCATCCTGCCCCCTTGGGCAACGGCGCACGAAAGGACCGGGCAATCGTGGCATGACGGACATTCGCCCGCCGGGCTGCGACACCGCTCAGCACCAGGTCAGGGGGGAGGCGGTGGGCCGGGTGGAGGCGGTCCGGTCGGCCGTACGGGTCAGCGGGGCGGCCCCCCGGCACGGAGTCGGCCGTACGGGTCGCAGACCGTACTGCGAGACGGGGCTGACCGGCATGTGACCGCCCGGTAAGGTCAGGTGCGTGCCGAAGCCGCTCAGTCTGTCGTTCGATCCCATCGCGCGAGCCGATGACCTCTGGAAGCAGCGTTGGGGTTCCGTGCCGTCCATGGCCGCGATCACCTCGATCATGCGTGCCCACCAGATCCTGCTCGCCGAGGTGGACGCGGTCGTCAAGCCCTACGGACTGACCTTCGCGCGGTACGAGGCGCTGGTGCTGCTCACCTTCTCCAAGGCCGGTGAGCTGCCGATGTCGAAGATCGGGGAGCGCCTGATGGTGCACCCCACCTCGGTCACCAACACCGTCGACCGCCTGGTGAGGTCGGGCCTGGTCGACAAGCGCCCCAACCCCAACGACGGCCGCGGCACCCTCGCCTCCATCACGGACAAGGGCCGCGAGACGGTCGACGCGGCCACCCGCGACCTGATGGCGATGGACTTCGGCCTGGGCGCGTACGACGCCGAGGAGTGCGCGGAGATCTTCGCGATGCTGCGGCCGCTGCGGGTGGCGGCGCAGGACTTCGAGGAGAGCTGAACCCGCGTCCCCGTCGGCCGGGGCCGGGGCCGGGGCCGCCTGAAGATCGCGCATAACGGGCGGTTACGCTCGTACGCATGAAGCGATCCGTGCTGACCCGCTACCGCGCCCTCGCCTACATCACCGGTGTCCTCCTGGTCCTGCTGTGCCTCGGCATGATCGGCAAGTACGCCCTGGGCCTGGACGGGGCCGCGGACTTCACGAAGGTCGTCAGCATCGCGCACGGCTGGCTGTACGTCGTGTACCTCATCTTCGCCTTCGACCTCGGCTCCAAGGCCAAGTGGCCGGTCGGCAAGCAGCTGTGGGTGCTGCTCGCGGGCACCGTCCCGACGGCCGCCTTCTTCGTCGAGCGCAAGATCTCCGCCGAGCTCGCCGCCAAGGTCGCGGACCCGGCGCCCGAGGCCGCCAAGGCGTAGCCGCCGCCCCCTGCGCCACTCGTCGACGGCTCCTGGTCAGAGCCTCTTTCAGAGGCTCCTTTCCCGGGTCCCCGGAGGGTTGGGCGCCGGTCGGCCATCGACATTTACTAGGACGTCCTAGTAAATTGGTAGGCATGGACGCTGACGCGATCGAGGACGGCCGCCGCCGCTGGCAGGCCCGCTATGACGCCGCACGCAAGCGCGACGCCGACTTCAGCACGCTCTCCGGTGATCCGGTCGAGCCGGTCTACGGGCCACGCCCCGGGGACACGTACGAGGGGTTCGAGCGCATCGGCTGGCCCGGCGAGTACCCGTACACGCGCGGGCTGCACGCCACCGGGTACCGGGGCCGGACCTGGACGATCCGCCAGTTCGCCGGGTTCGGCAACGCCGAGCAGACCAACGAGCGGTACAAGATGATCCTCGCCAACGGCGGCGGGGGACTCAGCGTCGCCTTCGACATGCCGACCCTGATGGGCCGCGACTCCGACGACCCGCGCTCGCTCGGCGAGGTCGGCCACTGCGGCGTCGCCATCGACTCGGCCGCCGACATGGAGGTCCTGTTCAAGGACATCCCGCTGGGCGAGGTGACGACCTCGATGACGATCTCCGGCCCCGCCGTGCCGGTCTTCTGCATGTACCTCGTCGCCGCCGAGCGCCAGGGCGTCGACCCGGCCGCGCTCAACGGCACGCTGCAGACCGACATCTTCAAGGAGTACATCGCGCAGAAGGAGTGGCTCTTCGAGCCCGAGCCCCACCTCCGCCTCATCGGCGACCTGATGGAGCACTGCGCCCGCGAGATCCCCGCGTACAAGCCGCTCTCCGTCTCCGGCTACCACATCCGCGAGGCCGGGGCGACGGCCGCGCAGGAGCTGGCGTACACGCTCGCGGACGGCTTCGGGTACGTGGAGCTGGGGCTCTCGCGCGGGCTCGACGTGGACGTGTTCGCGCCCGGCCTCTCCTTCTTCTTCGACGCGCACGTCGATTTCTTCGAGGAGATCGCCAAGTTCCGTGCGGCGCGGCGCATTTGGGCCCGCTGGATGAAGGAGGTCTACGGCGCTGAGACCGACAAGGCGCAGTGGCTCCGCTTCCACACCCAGACCGCCGGCGTCTCGCTGACCGCGCAGCAGCCGTACAACAACGTCGTACGCACCGCCGTCGAGGCCCTGTCCGCCGTGCTCGGCGGCACCAACTCCCTGCACACCAACGCCCTGGACGAGACCCTGGCGCTCCCCTCCGAACAGGCCGCCGAGATCGCGCTGCGCACGCAGCAGGTCCTGATGGAGGAGACCGGCGTCGCCAACGTGGCGGACCCGCTCGGCGGTTCGTGGTACGTCGAGCAGCTGACGGACCGCATCGAGGCGGACGCCGAGAGGATCTTCGACCAGATCAAGGAGCGCGGCCTGAGGGCGCACCCCGACGGCAGGCACCCCATCGGGCCGATCACCTCCGGCATCCTGCGCGGCATCGAGGACGGCTGGTTCACCGGCGAGATCGCCGAGTCGGCCTTCCAGTACCAGCAGGCCCTGGAGAAGGGCGACAAGCGGGTCGTCGGCGTCAACGTCCACACTCCGTCCGTCACCGGCGACCTGGAGATCCTGCGGGTCAGCCACGAGGTGGAGCGCGAGCAGGTGCGGGCCCTCGGCGGCCGCAAGTCCGGCCGGGACGACGCCCGGGTGCGGTCCTCGATCGACGCGATGCTCGCCGCCGCCCGCGACGGCGGCAACATGATCGGCCCGATGCTGGACGCGGTCCGCGCGGAGGCCACCCTCGGCGAGATCTGCGATGCGCTGCGGGACGAGTGGGGGGTGTACACGGAGCCCCCGGGGTTCTGAAGCCAGGATTCCCGTAGTCAGGATTCCGGTAGTCAGGATTCCGGTAGCCAGGATTCCGGTTCATGTTCCGGGGTAGGTGCGTTCGCGATACACGCACCTGCCCCGGAGGACATCTTGAGAGCACCCCGCCGTCACACGCACTTCGCCGTCACCGCCCTCGGCGCCTCCGCCCTGGCCGTGGTCGGCGCGCTCCTCGTCGCCGGCTCGGGGCCCGTCGTGGCCGACACGCCCCGACTCCCCGAGGTCCAGGACGAGTTCGACTCGCTCGGCCCCGACGTGCGCGCGGCGAAGCTGCCCTCCGGGCGCACGGCGCACTTCACCGACGCGGGCCCGCGCGACGGCCGGCCGGTGCTCTTCATCGGCGGTACGGGCACCTCCGCCCGCGCCCAGCACATGACCGACTTCTTCGCCTCCACCCGGGACTCGATGGGCCTGCGCCTCATCTCCGTGGAGCGGAACGGCTTCGGCGACACGGAGTTCGACCCGTCACTCGGCAAGAAGGACTTCGTCGAGGACGCGCTCGGGGTGCTCGACCGGCTCGGCGTCGAGAAGGTCTCCGTCATCGCCATCTCCGGCGGCGGCCCCTACGCGGCCGAACTCGCCGCCCGCGCGCCGGAACGCGTCCGCGCACTGCACCTGGCCGCCGCCCTGCCGCCGTACGGCGCGAAGCCCTCGTACTGCGACCTCTCCGACGAAGAGCTCGCCGCGGCCCTGAAGGACTCCGTCAAGGACCCGCGCAAGTGGTGGGCGCTGCCCGACGACAGCCCCGTCAGGTCCATCCCCGGCTTCGTCGACACCGCGTACGAAGAGGGCGCGCGGACCTTCAACCAGCGGGGCCAGCAGTCGGATGTCGCGCCCCAGGTGCACGAACAGCGCCTCTACTGCGACCGTCCCGGTCCCGACCTGTCCGCGCTGAAGGCCCCGGCGTTCCTCTACGCCGGCGAGAAGGACACGACGGTCCCTCCGTCCACGCTCGCCCGCTGGCAGCAGGCGCTGCCCGGCCGTGAGGTCGTACGGCGCTACGCCGACACCGGCCACGACGTCCAGTACCGGCACTGGGACCAGATCCTCGCCGACCTCGCGGGCCACGGCGACCGCACGGTCGTCTGCCGCGGCGCACACAGCGCGCTGCTGCCGGCGCGGGAGGCGGAGCGGCTGGTGGAGGCGGGCAAGGCCTCGCTGGGCAGCTGCGCCTGGAAGTGAGCGGCGGGGCGGGGAGGAGGCGCCCGGAGGGCGAAACGACGGTCACCGGGTCGACGGTCACCGGGGCGACGGTGCGAAGCCGGTCGCCGCGGCCAGACCCCCCAGCAACAGCACCGTGAACGCCCGAGCCCACTGAGTGTCCACCGGCTCCGCGCTGACCAGCGACCGGTGCACCACCGCCCCCGCGACCACGTCAAAGATCAGATCCGCGGTGCGGGCCGCCGCCGACTCGTCGGACTCGTAGGGGAGTTCGCCGCGCTCCTGGGCGCGGCGGCGGCCCTCCAGGACCAGCCGCTTCTGGCGGTCCACGATCGCGTGCCGGATGCGCGTGCGCAGCGCCTCGTCGCGGGTCGACTCCGCGACCACCGCCATCAGCGCCGTACGCGCCTCCGGCCGCTCCAGCAGCGCCGCGAACTGCAGGACCACGTACTCCGCGTCCGCGGCCAGGCTGCCGCGGTCCGGCGGCAGCTCCAGCTCGTCGAAGAGCACCGCCACCGCGTCCACGACCAGCTCGCTCTTGCCCGCCCAGCGCCGGTACAGGGTCGTCTTCGCGACGCCCGCGCGGGCGGCGACGTCGCCCATCGTCAGCTTCGACCAGCCGAGGTCCACCAGGGCCTGGCGGGTCGCCGACAGGATCGCGGCGTCGGCCTCGGCGCTCCGGGGGCGTCCCTTGCGCCCGGCAGATGGGGTTGTACGGCACATGCGGCCGACGATACCCGCCGGTAAGTCCGGCGTACCCCACGGCGATTCCGTGAGGGAGATCACCGGCGACGGCTGGGCAGACGGAACGGCGGCGATATACGCTACGAGTCGTAGCGAAAGCTAGACGCTCGTGGGACTTCGACGGGGAGCCTCCCGGGCGGCAACCACAGGTGCGGGGTGGGGACCCCGCGCCACCGCAGTACCGGTCCTCCTCGGGACCCGGACCGTGACCTGTCCGTACGCCTCGCAATCCGGCGGGGGGCCTGCGGGCGGGCCGCGGTCCCACGGATTCTGCCGGACCCGCGCACGATTCGGCAGGCCCTGGGCAGGGCTTTTCACCGCGCTTTTCGCAGTCGCGCGCGGAAGGGGGAGGATGTACTCATGCAGCCACGGAACATGTCCATGAGCGGAGTCGTCGACCTCGCCGCGGTGAAGGCGGCCCAAGAGGCCAAGGCGAAGGCGGAGCAGACGCGTGCCGAACAGGCGCGGCAGGGCGGCGGCGCCGTCCCGGCAGTGTCCCCGTCGAGTCTGGTGATCGACGTCGACGAGGCCGGCTTCGAGAACGACGTCCTGCAGCGCTCCGCCGAGGTCCCGGTCGTCCTCGACTTCTGGGCCGAGTGGTGCGAGCCGTGCAAGCAGCTCGGCCCGCTGCTCGAACGCCTCGCCACCGAGTACAACGGCAAATTCCTCCTCGCCAAGATCGACGTCGACGCCAACCAGATGCTGATGCAGCAGTTCGGGATCCAGGGCATCCCGGCTGTCTTCGCCGTCGTCGCAGGCCAGGCCCTGCCCCTCTTCCAGGGCGCCGCGCCCGAGGCCCAGATCCGCGAGACCATCGACCAGCTCGTCCAGGTCGCCGAGGAGCGGTTCGGCATCACCGGCATCACCGTCGACCCGGACGCCGCCCCGGACGACACGGCCCCCGCCGAGGTCCCGGCCGGCCCGTACGACGCCCTGCTGGAAGCCGCCGTACAGGCCCTGGACGCCGGGGACTTGGGCGGTGCGGTGCAGGCGTACCGGAATGTGCTCGCCGACGACCCGGGCAACACCGAGGCCAAGCTCGGCCTCGCCCAGGCCGACCTCCTGCAGCGCGTGCAGGGCCTGGATGCCCAGCAGGTGCGCAAGGACGCCGCCGACAAGCCCGCCGACGTGGCGGCGCAGATCGCGGCGGCCGACCTCGACCTGGTCGGCGGTCACGTCGAGGACGCCTTCGGGCGGCTCGTCGACACCGTCAAGCGCACCTTCGGCGACGACCGCGACGCCGCCCGCGTACGGCTGCTCGAACTCTTCGAGGTCGTCGGGGCGGATGATCCGCGGGTGGCCTCGGCGCGCTCGGCGCTCGCCCGCGCGCTGTTCTGACGGGCACACACGGCAAGGCTGACGGCCACGCACGGCAAGGCTGACGGGCACACACGGCAAGGTTGACGGCCACGCACGGCAAGGCTGACGGGCACGCACCGCAAGGGCTGACGGGCACACAGCGCGGCGGCGCTTCACGGGCTCGTCGGCCCTCCGCGCAGGGCCAGTTGGTGACCTGGCGCTAAACGGCCGGGACCGCAGCGGCCTTGTGAAAATTTGGCGACACAGCGATTCGGCGGCCGCGTTTTACCAAAACTTGGTAATCGCGGCCGCTGTTACTTGGAGTAAATCGCCGGGTGGGTTCTGTCCGGTTCTGCTCATCAATTTCCGCATATGTTCCAGAGGTTGGCTGCACCGAGTGTGGCCGCACGATGTCACCCCGTCGTGGCCCGGTTATCCAGCCGTTACCAGCGGGTAACGAACCCCTTGTGCGGGCGCTCCGAATGCACCACGATCGGCCACGCTCGGTCCATGCCCGCACTTCCCGACAACCAGCTCGGGGCGTCGGGCCCCTGGGTCCCCACCGAGTGGCCGGAGGCGCCGCCGACGGTCGAGGACAGGGGGGTCTCCGCCGAACGGCGGGGCCTGTCCGAGAGGTTGCGTGCAGGCGCGACCAGTGGTTGTCGCTCGGGGGTGATCGCCGGTGGTGCGGGCGCGGTTGGCGTCTGCGACACGGGCGCTCCTTCCCGAGGACGTAGCACTTCTCCCATCCCTGCCCGGCCGTGCCGCAAGGCGCGGTCAGAGCCGGAGATGTACGTCCGAGAAGGAGGAAAGTCATGGAATCCGTGGCTCGTGGCGGAACCAGGTGGAAGCGGTTCGCCGTGGTCATGGTGCCGAGCGTCGCGGCGACTGCCGCGATAGGCGTCGCCCTCGGGCAGGGCGCGCTCGCGGCATCGTTCAGTGTGTCGGGTCAGTCGTTCAAGGTGTCGGCCGACAAGCTCGACGGCAAGGGTCTGGTCCAGTACGGCGGTGTCGACGTCGGCGTCGACATGGAGGGCAAGAAGGCCCACCACCCCGTCTCCGTCTCCGCGTTCAAGTCCGCGGAGATCACCAACATGTGCCAGTCCGTGGTCTCCCACGTGCCGGTGCTCGGTGACATCACGCTCCAGCTGAGGGCGGGCGGCAACGGCACGCCCGTCAAGGCCGAGAACCTCTACATCGACGTCGCGCAGCTCGACGCCGACGCGGAGTTCCGCGGCCTCAACATCGGTGTCGCCGCCGGCCAGTCCACCAAGGGCCCCGGCATGAAGGGCGGCAAGGAGCAGGCGAACCCGAACGGCTTCGCGCAGGAGGCCGACCGGGCCATCCTCAAGAACATCGAGCAGACGGCGTGGGCGACCAGCGCCGGCACCTTCAAGCTGAGCGGCCTCAGCATGAAGCTGCACAAGGGCAAGAAGGAGTGCTTCTAGGCACTCGCCCTCGTCCCCGCGGCCCCCGTCAACAGGGGGTGCCCGCAGGGCAGCTGGCGGGGCCCTGCCGTCACTTTCCCGTCGTCCGACCGGAAGGTAACGGCAGGACCCCGGCGGGCGCGGAGCAACGGTCTCCCCGCCCGCCACCACAGATCCGCACTGATTTCACGTACCGCCGGTTCCAAGGAGCTGTTGTCCCATGAGCGCCGTGACAGAGGGGCCGAACGACCACTTCCTCACGATCCACCGGAGGAAGTTCCGGGCCTGGCGGGGCAGCCGGCCCTTCTGGGCGGGCCTCCTCACGATCCTCGGCGGCCTGCCGATCGCCTATCTGCCGTACGGCAACATCAAGCTCGGCAACCTGACGCTCGCCATGGCCACCACCGCCGGGGCGGGTTCACTGATCATCGGCGTTCTGCTGATCGTGCTCGGCCTGACCATGTGGTTCCAGCACCACTCGCGGGTTTTCGCGGGTGTCGCCGCGATCCTCCTCGCGCTGGTCTCCCTGGTGGTGTCGAACATCGGCGGATTCGTCGTCGGGTTCCTGCTCGCGCTGATCGGCGGCGCGCTCGGCATCTCCTGGGCTCCGGCCGGGGAGACCGGCGGCCGTGGCGCACACCGGGGCGGCAGGTCCGACGAGCCCGCCACGGACGACGACCGGGCGGAGCCTGCTGTGAACGGTGCGCTCGACGACCTGACAGGAACGGGCTCGATGAACGAGACGAACGGGAGGCACCGTGCCGGGTGACGAGGTGAGTTACGAGGCCACCGAGGCCGGTTCCCGTAACCGAACCGGGCCGCGGCACGCCGCCCCTAAGAAGCCGCTGATCACACGGCTGAACATGCCCGCAGGCAAGGCGATAGCCATCGCCGCCATGCCCACCAGCATCCTCATGGGCATGGGGCTGACCCCGACCCTGGCGCACGCCAAGCCGGTGCCGGACAACCCGTTCCGCGACGGCCCCTGCGTGACGGCGCCGGACAAGGAAGCCGAGGAGGCCGAGGAGAAGGACAAGGCCGAGGCGGAGAAGGCCGAGAAGGCGGCCGAGGACGCCAAGGGCGAGGCGAAGGACGAGACTCCGTCCGAGGGCGACGAGCCCACCCCCTCCCCGTCCACCGGCGACGGCGACAAGGCAGCCGGCGGCCAGGCCGACGAGCCGGAGCCCGAGCCGTCCCCGTCCGAGTCGAAGAACCCGCTCGACCCGCTGGGCGTCGGCGACGCGATCAAGGACTTCTTCACCCCGGACGACCCGACCGACGACAAGGAGTCCGAGGAGCCGGCCCCCGAGCCGTCCGCCTCGCAGGAACCCGCGTCCGAGGGCGGGAAGAGCGACGCCACGGACCCGGTCGAGGACACCGTCGACGGCGCGAAGGACGCCGTCGGCAAGGTCACCGACGGGGCGAAGGACGCCGCCGACAAGGCGAAGGACACCGTCGACGGTCTGAAGCCCGCGGAGGACACCGATCCGCTCGCGCCGGACGCGGACGGCAAGAAGCCGTTCCCGTGCGTCGAGGAGAAGAAGGTCGCGGGCGACGACGAGGTCCCGCCGGCGCCGATTCCCGAGGACCCCTGGCACCTGAAGGCGAGTTCGCTGCTCCTGAAGGGCGCCGACTACGAGGGCATCGTCAACCTGAAGACGCCCAGCGGCAAGACCAAGCAGGTCATGAAGTACGTGATCAGCAAGGGCACGGACATCGGCGACCTGCACCAGACGGTCGAGGGCCCCGGCGGCGAGACGTACCACATCAAGTCCGCGAAGGGCGCTACGTCCACGATCCGCGGCGGCAAGACGATCATGTACACCGAGCGTCTCTCGGGCCACCTCTTCGGCCTGATCCCGGTCACCTTCGACCCGGAGCACCCGCCGCCGCTGAACATCCCGACGATCTACCTGACGAACGTCGAGGCGGTGCAGGCGGCCCAGTTCGGCGGCAACCTGACCGTGCCGGGCTTCCACCAGGAGATCACCGACTGAGCCGAGCGGGAGCGAGGCACGGCCGGGGCCGCGTACGCCGGGGCCGCGTACGCCGGGGCCGCATACGCCGAGGGCGCCCCCTTTCCGCGAAGGAAGGGGGCGCCCTCAGTGCGTGGTTGACGGCGGCGTCAGGCGTTCTCGCCGCCCAGGTGGTGGACCCGGACCATGTTGGTGGTGCCGGGGACGCCGGGGGGCGAGCCGGCGGTGATGATCATGGTGTCGCCGGCGTTGAAGCGCTTCAGCTTCAGCAGCTCGGCGTCGACCAGGTCGACCATCGCGTCGGTGTTGTCGACGTGCGGGACCAGGCGGGACTCCACGCCCCAGCTCAACGCGAGCTGGTTGCAGGTGGACTGCTCGCTGGTGAAGGCGAGGATCGGCTGCGCGGCGCGGTAGCGGGACAGGCGGCGCGCGGTGTCGCCGGACTTGGTGAAGGCGACCAGCGACTTGGCGTCCAGGAAGTCGGCGATCTCGCAGGCGGCACGGGCCACCGAACCACCCTGCGTACGCGGCTTCTTGCCCGGTACGAGCGGCTGCAGGCCCTTGGACAGCAGCTCCTCCTCGGCCGCGGCGACGATCTTCGACATCGTCCGGACCGTCTCGATCGGGTACGCGCCCACGCTCGACTCGGCCGACAGCATCACCGCGTCCGCGCCGTCCAGGATCGCGTTGGCCACGTCGGAGGCCTCGGCGCGCGTGGGGCGGGAGTTGGTGATCATCGACTCCATCATCTGGGTCGCGACGATCACCGGCTTGGCGTTGCGGCGGCACATCTCCACGAGCCGCTTCTGCACCATCGGGACCTTTTCGAGCGGGTACTCGACGGCCAGGTCGCCGCGGGCCACCATGACCGCGTCGAAGGCGGCGACGACGTCCGCCATGTTGGCGACCGCCTGCGGCTTCTCCACCTTGGCGATGACGGGGACGCGGCGGCCCTCCTCGTCCATCACCTTGTGGACGTCCTTGACGTCGTTCGCGTCGCGCACGAAGGACAGGGCGACCATGTCGCAGCCCATCCGCAGCGCGAAGCGCAGGTCCTCGACGTCCTTCTCGGACAGGGCGGGGACGTTCACGGCCGCCCCGGGCAGGTTGATGCCCTTGTGGTCGGAGATGACACCGCCCTCGATGACGATCGTGCGGACCCGGGGGCCGTCGACGTCGGTCACCTTGAGTTCGACGTTGCCGTCGTTGATCAGGACCTGGTCCCCCTTGGCGACATCGCCGGGGAGGCCCTTGTAGGTCGTACCGCAGAGGGACTTGTCGCCCGGGACGTCCTCGGTGGTGATGGTGAACTCGTCACCGCGCACCAGCTCTACGGGGCCCTCGGCGAAGGTCTCCAGACGGATCTTCGGGCCCTGCAGGTCGGCGAGGACGCCGACGGCTCGGCCCGTGTCCTTGGCGGCCTCACGCACCCGGTCGTAACGCTCCTGGTGCTCCGCGTGGGTGCCGTGGCTGAAGTTGAAGCGGGCCACGTTCATCCCGGCCTCGATGAGCGCTTTCAGCTGCTCGTACGAGTCGACGGCGGGGCCCAGAGTGCAGACGATTTTGGAACGGCGCATGAGGCGGATCCTATCGGTTTGTTTCGCTAAGGAATATTCCATCTGGCGGAAACTACAAATGGGCGGGGGTGCGCTCAGTCGTGGTGTTCTCCTGCCCGGTTCGCCACAAGTGCGTAGGTCTGCCGGGCGATCTCCAGCTCCTCGTCGGTGGGCACCACGGCGACGGCGACCCGGGCGTGCTCGGGTGAGACGATCCGCGGCTCGTCCGAGCGCACCGCGTTCAGCTCGCCGTCGACCGCGAGGCCCAGCTCCTGAAGGCCCGCGACCGCAGCCTCGCGCACCGGCGCCGCGTTCTCACCGACCCCGGCCGTGAACGCGACCGCGTCCACCCGGCCGAGCACCGCGTAGTACGCGCCGATGTACTTCTTCAGCCGGTGGACGTAGATCTCGAAGGCGAGCCGCGCCGCCTCGTCGCCCTCGTCGATCCGCCGCCGGATCTCCCGCATGTCGTTGTCGCCGCACAGGCCGGTCAGGCCGCTCTTCTTGTTGAGCAGCACGTCGATCTCGTCCGCCGACATCTTGCCGACGCGCATCAGATGGAAGATGACGGCCGGGTCGACATCCCCCGAACGCGTCCCCATCACCAGGCCCTCAAGCGGCGTGAGCCCCATCGAGGTGTCCACGCACACCCCGCCGCGCACCGCCGACGCCGAGGCCCCGTTGCCCAGGTGCAGCACGATCACGTTGACCTCCTCGGGGCGCCTGCCGAGGAGTTCGGCGGTCCTGCGGGAGACGTACGCGTGCGAGGTGCCGTGGAAGCCGTACCGCCGGATGCGGTGCTCGTCGGCGGTCGCCACGTCGATCGCGTAGCGCGCCGCCGACTCCGGCATCGTCGTGTGGAACGCCGTGTCGAAGACCGCCACCTGCGGCAGGTCCGGGCGCAGCGACATCGCCGTACGGATGCCCGTCAGGTTGGCCGGGTTGTGCAGCGGCGCCACCGGGATCAGCCGTTCCACCTCCCCCAGGACCGCGCCGTCGATCACCGTCGGCTGCGTGAACAGCTGGCCGCCGTGCACCACCCGGTGCCCGATCGCGGCCAGTTCGGGGGAGTCCAGGCCGAGCCCGTCGCGGGCCAGCTCCTCGGCGACCGCCTTCAGCGCCTCGTCGTGGTCGGCGATCGCCCGGTTCTGCTCCCGCGCCCGGCCGCCCTCGGTGAGCGGGGTGTGCTTGAGCCGGGAGGTCTCCTCGCCGATGCGCTCCACCAGGCCCACGGCGAGGCGGGCGTCGTCGCGCATGTCGAGGAGCTGGTACTTCACCGACGAGGAGCCGGAGTTGAGGACAAGGATGCGGGTCGCGGTCACGGTGCTGCTTTCGATCGGGGGTCAGTGGGCGGGCGTCTGGGCCTGGATCGCCGTGATGGCGACGGTGTTCACGATGTCCCCGACGAGCGCGCCGCGGGACAGGTCGTTGACCGGCTTGCGCAGGCCCTGCAGGACCGGTCCGACGGCGATCGCGCCGGCCGAGCGCTGCACGGCCTTGTACGTGTTGTTGCCGGTGTTGAGGTCCGGGAAGATCAGCACGGTGGCCTGCCCCGCGACCTCGGACCCGGGCAGCTTGGTGCGCGCCACGGAGGGCTCCACCGCCGCGTCGTACTGGATCGGGCCCTCGATCTTCAGCTCCGGGCGCTGCCCGCGGACCAGCTCGGTCGCCGCGCGCACCTTGTCCACGTCGGCGCCCGAACCGGAGGTGCCCGTCGAGTACGAGAGCATCGCGACCTTCGGGTCCACGTCGAACTGCCGGGCCGTGGTGGCCGACTGGACGGCGATGTCGGCCAGCTGCTCGGCGTTCGGGTCCGGGTTGACCGCGCAGTCGCCGTAGACGAGGACCTGGTCGGCCAGGCACATGAAGAAGACCGAGGAGACGATCTTCGCGTCCGGCCGGGTCTTGATGATCTCGAAGGCCGGGCGGATCGTCGCCGCCGTCGAGTGCACCGAGCCGGAGACCATGCCGTCCGCGAGGCCGTCCTGCACCATCAGCGTGCCGAAGTAGTTCACGTCGGCGACCACGTCGTGCGCCAGCTCCACGGTGACGCCCTTGTGGGCGCGGAGCGCCGCGTACTGCTCGGCGAACTTCTCGCGCAGCTCGGAGGTCTGCGGGTCGATGAGCTGCGCGTCGGCCAGGTCGATGCCGAGGTCCGCGGCCTTCTTGCGGATCGCCTCGGTGTCGCCGAGCAGCGTCAGGTCGCACACCCCGCGGCGGAGCAGGACGTCCGCCGCGCGCAGGACACGCTCCTCGGTGCCCTCCGGGAGGACTACGCGGCGGCGGTCCGCGCGGGCCTGCTCGATCAGCTTGTGCTCGAACATCATCGGCGTGACCCGGCCGCTGCGGGACACCTCAAGGCGGCCGAGCAGCCCCGAGGTGTCGACGTACCGCTCGAAGAGACCGAGCGCGGTCTCCGCCTTACGAGGAGTCGCGGCGTTCAACTTGCCTTCCAGGGCGAAGAGTTCGCCCGCCGTCGGGAAGGAGTTGCCGGCCACCGAGACCACCGGCGTGCCCGGCGCCAGCCGGGAGGCGAGCCGCAGGATCTCCTCGCTGGGCCGCTCGTTCAGGGTGAGCAGGACGCCCGCGATGGGCGGCGTACCGGCACTGTGTGCGGCCAGCGCCCCTACCACCAGGTCGGCCCGGTCCCCGGGGGTCACGACCAGGCAGCCCGGCGTCAGCGCGCCGAGGAAGTTCGGCAGCATCGCGCCGCCGAAGACGAAGTCGAGGGCGTCCCGGGCCAGGCCCGAATCGTCGCCGAGCAGGACCGTGCCGCCGAGGGCGTGGGTGATCTGCGCGACGGTCGGGGCGGACAGGGCGGGCGCGTCCGGCAGGACGTAGCAGGGCACCGGAAGCTGGGACGCCAGGCCCTCCGCTATCGCGTCCCGGTCGTCGGGGGCGACCCGGTTGACCGCCATCGCCAGGACCTCGCAGCCCAGCACCTCATACGCGCGGTAGGCGTTGCGGGCCTCCGCGCGCACCGACTCGGCGGTCTGCTTCCGGCCGCCGACCACGGGCAGCACCCAGGCGCCGAACTCGTTGGCGAGGCGGGCGTTCAGGGACAGCTCGTCCGGCAGCTGGGTGTCGGCGAAGTCGGTGCCGAGGACGAGCACCACCTCGTACTCCCGTGCCACCGCGTGGAAGCGGTCGACCAGGCGGGAGACCAGCTCGGCGGTGCCGCGCTCGGCCTGCAGCGCGGACGCCTCGTGGTAGTCCATGCCGTAGCCGGACGCCGGGTCCTGGCTCAGCCGGTAGCGGGCCCGCAGCAGGTCGAAGAGCCGGTCGGGCCCGTCGTGCACGAGCGGACGGAACACCCCCACCCGGTCCACCTGACGGGTCAGGAGCTCCATGACTCCCAGCTCCACGACCTGGCGGCCGTCGCCCCGGTCGATCCCGGTCACGTACACGCTGCGCGTCACGCGTGCTCTCCCTTTCGTCGCTCGCTCAAGTTCGTCGCCCGCTCGGGGCAGTGCTGCGTCGCTCGCTCAAGGCTCTACAAAAATACTCGATGGGGCGGGAATGCCCTCTTGACAATACCCTTGCGGGTGGATAAAGCGCCCGCCGCAAGCGTGCCCCCGAAGCGCGTGGAACAATCGAAAACCGGCTCAGGTGTACGACTACGGAGCAGGAGAAGCAGCACGATGCGTATCGGAGTTCTCACCGCAGGCGGCGACTGCCCCGGCCTGAACGCAGTGATCCGGTCGGTCGTGCACCGCGCCGTCACCAACCACGGCGACGAGGTCATCGGCTTCGAGGACGGGTACGCGGGCCTCCTCGACGGCCGCTACCAGGCCCTCGACCTGAACGCGGTCAGCGGCATCCTGGCCCGCGGCGGCACCATCCTCGGCTCCTCCCGCCTGGAGCGCGACCGCTTCCGCGCGGCCTGCGACAACGCCAAGGAGCTCATCGAGAAGAGCGGCTTCGACGCGCTCATCCCGATCGGCGGCGAGGGCACCCTGACCGCCGCCCGCATGCTCTCGGACGCGGGCGTTCCGGTGGTCGGCGTGCCGAAGACCATCGACAACGACATCTCCTCCACCGACCGCACCTTCGGCTTCGACACCGCCGTCGGCGTCGCCACCGAGGCCATGGACCGCCTCAAGACCACCGCCGAGTCCCACCAGCGGGTGATGGTCGTCGAGGTGATGGGCCGGCATGCCGGGTGGATCGCCCTGGAGTCCGGCATGGCGGCGGGCGCGCACGGCATCTGCCTCCCGGAGCGCCCGTTCGACCCCGCCGATCTCGTCAAGATGGTCGAGGAGCGCTTCGCCCGCGGCAAGAAGTTCGCCGTCGTCTGCGTCGCCGAGGGCGCCCACCCCGCCGACGGCACCATGGACTACGGCAAGGGCGCCATCGACCCGTTCGGCCACGAGCGCTTCCGGGGCATCGGCACCGCCCTCGCGCACGAGCTGGAGCGGCGCCTCGGCAAGGAGGCCAAGCCGGTCATCCTCGGCCACGTCCAGCGCGGCGGCACGCCCACCGCGTACGACCGGGTCCTCGCCACGCGCTTCGGCTGGCATGCCGTCGAGGCCGCGCACCGCGGGGAGTTCGGGCACATGACGGCGCTGCGCGGCACGGACGTCCGGATGGTGCCGCTCGCGGAGGCCGTCACCGAGCTGAAGACGGTGCCGGCGGCACGGATGGACGAGGCGGAGTCGGTCTTCTGACCGCGGCTGGTCTCCCGTACGACGAGGCCGTCAGCCCTCGCGGTCGCGGACCGAGGACCAGAACTCCTCGACGATCCGCTCCAGGAACGCCGGCCCCGATGCGCCGTCCCCCGCCTCCATGCCGCCCCAGCTCAGCGTGGCCACCATCCGCGCGTGGTACTCGCCGTGCAGCCCGTCGAGGACCGCCTCCACCGTCGCCTTCGGCAGCGGCACCAGCTTGGTCACCGGGCGGACATAGCCCTCCCAGCGCGCCGTGGCCGCGCTGCGCAGCAGGTCGGCCAGGGTCTCCTCGCGGCCCGTGACCGTGATGAAGTCCCGCAGGCCGAGACCGAGCACCTCGGCGAGCGCCGCCGACTGCCGCTCGTTGCCCCGCCACCGCCCGCTCTCCTCCATCGCCAGATACGCGCCGTGCTCGACGCCCACCTCCCGGGCCACGTCCTGCGAGGCGAGACCGCGGGTGATCCGGTGCTCCCGCAACGTCGTCGCCGCGCCCAGGAGTTCACCCGGCGCACACCACAACGCCCCGGCGAGCGCGGTCAGTTCGGCCGAGCTGGGCCGGGTCCGGCCGCGCTCCCAGTCGGCGACGGTCTCCGGGGTGACGTACGACAGTCCGTAACTGGCCCGCAGGCTGTACGCGACATGGCCGTGCGCCATCCCGAGCGCCTCACGCAGCCGCCGGGCCGCAAGGTTGTTGAAGGGCGGCGTGGCGCCTGCAGCCTGGCTCTGGTACACGCGGTCACGCTAGGGCGCTACTCGACAGTCGCCTACGGTGCGTTCGCCCAGGATTACGGGGCGCGCATTCCTCGTAGGAACATCCAAGGATGCGGTGCCGAGGCGTGGGTCAATGCCCGTGCGCGGGACGGGAGTGCGCGGGACGGGAGTGCGCGGGACGGGAGTGCGCGGGACGGGAGTGCGCGGGGGCGCGCGGGACGGGAGTGCGCGGGGGCGCGCGGGAGGCGGACGTCAGCCGCTCAGCCACCGGTAGTGCAGCTCAGGGCGGCCGACCTGGCCGTACTGCGGGCTGCGCGCCGCCCGGCCCGTCGACACCAGGTGCTCCAGATAGCGGCGGGCGGTGATCCGGGACAGGCCCGCCTCCGCCGCCGCGGCCGTCGCCGTCAGGCCCTCGGGCGCGGCCGCCCGCAGCGTCTGCGTGACCCGCTCCAGGGTCGGCGCGCTCAGCCCCTTCGGCAGCGCGGCCGGACCCGGCGAGCGCAGCGTCGCCAGCGCCCGGTCCACCTCGTCCTGGCTGTCCGCCTCCCCGGCCGCGCCCCGGAACTCCGCGTACCGCACGAGCCGGTCCCGCAGCGTCGCGAACGTGAACGGCTTCAGGACGTACTGCACCACACCGAGCGAGACGCCCTCGCGCACGACCGTCAGGTCCCGCGCCGACGTCACCGCGATCACGTCGGCCTGATGCCCGGCCGCCCGCAGCGAGCGCGCCAGCTGCAGGCCGTGCCCGTCCGGCAGGTACAGGTCGAGAAGCAGCAGGTCGACCTCGGTACGGTCCAGAACCCGGCGGGCCTCCGCGCCCGAGTGGGCCTTGCCGACCGTACGGAATCCGGGCACCCGGTCCACGTACTGGACATGCGCGTCGGCCGCGACCGGGTCGTCCTCGACCACCAGAACCCGGATCTCGGCACCCTGTCTCGCTGGTCGCGTCATACGGGCACCTCTCATTGCAGCGGCAAACGGACCGTGAACTCCGCGCCGCCCTCCGCGGACTCCGTCACCTCGACCGAGCCGCAGTGCCGGTGCACCGCCTGCCGGACCAGGGCGAGCCCGATGCCGCGCCCCGGACCCTTGCCGGACCAGCCGCGCCGGAACACGTCCGCGCCCGCGGGGATGCCGGGACCGTTGTCGCCGACCCGGAGCAGCAGCTCCGCGTCGGCGGCGCGCGCGGTCACCGTAACCCGGCCGCCCCGCGTCCCGGTCGCCGCGTCCACCGCGTTGTCGATCAGATTGCCCAGGACCGTGACCAGGTCACGCGGCGGCAGCGAGTCCGGGAGCAGCCCGTCGTCCATCCGGCTGTCCGCGGACACCACCAGCTCGACGCCGTGCTCGTTGGCCTGCGCCGCCTTGCCGAGCAGCAGCGCCGCGAGCACCGGCTCACCCACCGACGTCACCACCTGGTCGGTCAGCGCCTGCGCCAGCTCCAGCTCCGCCGTCGCGAACTCCACGGCCTCGTCCGCGCGGCCCATCTCGATCAGCGAGACCACGGTGTGCAGCCGGTTCGCCGCCTCGTGCGCCTGCGAGCGCAGCGCCTGCGTGAAGCCCCGCTCGTGGTTCAGCTCGCCGGTCAGCGCCTGCAGCTCCGTGTGGTCGCGGAGCGTGACGACGGTGCCGCGCCGCTCGCCCCCCGACACCGGCGAGGTGTTGAGCACGACCACCCGGTCACCGGTCAGATGCACCTCGTCGACCCGCGGCTCGGTGGCGAGCAGGGCGCCCGTCAGCGGCGCGGGCAGCCCCAGCTCGGCGATGCCCCGGCCGACCGCGCCGTCCCCGAGGCCGAGCAGCTCCCGCGCCCCGTCGTTGATCAGCGCGATCCGCCGCTGCCCGTCGAGCATGAGCAGCCCCTCGCGCACCGCGTGCAGCGCCGCCTGGTGGTACCCGTGCATCTGCGACAGCTCGGCCGCGTTCATGCCGTGCGTGTGCCGGCGCAGGCGGGCGTTCACCACGTACGTACCGAGCCCGCCGAGCGCCAGCGCCGCCGCGGCGACGCCGATCAGCGCGGTCAGCTGCTCCCGTACCTGCTCGGTGATCTCCTCGATGGTGATCCCCGCACTGACCAGGCCGACGATCCGCCCACGGTCCTCGATCG
This sequence comes from Streptomyces solicavernae, assembly GCF_029968095.1. GTDB lineage: Bacteria > Actinomycetota > Actinomycetes > Streptomycetales > Streptomycetaceae > Streptomyces > Streptomyces solicavernae. The sequence goes on from NZ_JASCIR010000004.1 coordinate 198,538, forward strand.
GCGTCACCACCCGCACGGAAGGACCGAGCGTCCCGGTGTACGTCTCGTGGAACGTACGGCCCGCAAGGGCGGGCTTGATGTGCCCGAGGAACTCCTCCCCGATGTTGACCGGGTTGGGGTGCGTCCAGCGGATCCCGTCCGTGTCCATGATCGTCACAAAGTCCACGTCGGTCGCCCGCTGCACCTTCTCCGCGTACGGCTGCAACGTCCGGCTCGGATCCGGCCCCCGCACCGCCTCCCGCACCGACGGCGACTCGGCGACGGCCCGCGCCGTCCCCTCCGCCTGCCGCTGCGCCGCGCCCTCGGCCTGCCGGTGCGCGGTGACGTACGCGAACACCGCACACCCGGCCACGACCAGCGCCACGAGCACGACCTGCATGGCGAACAGCTGCGCGGCGAGACTGCGGGGGCGGGGGACACGGGGCATACCGCCATGGTGCCTGGTCGTACAAGCACGAACTAATTGGCATCGCTCGTCCCAGCGGGAGGAGACGCCCGGACTCCGCGCCGACGACCGGCGCTCCTTCCGGGCTTTCCTGCTTCGACGCCGACCGCCCGCCCGGAGAGCCTCCGCTCGGGTCCTACGTCCGCTCCACAGGCAGACACCGCCAGCCCGGCGGCCAGTGTGGTCCGTGCCGCGTTCACGTCCCGGTCGTGATGAGCCCCGCAGGCGGGACACACCCAGTTCCGGATGCGCAGCGGCAGGTCCGCGACCAGGTGGCCGCAGTGCGAGCAGGTCTTGCTGGTGGGGCAGAACCGGTCGATCACGATCAGTTCGCGCCCGTACCAGTGGGATTTGTACGTCAGCATGAACCGCAGCCGCCCCCACGAGGCATCGGAGATCGCCCCCGCGAGCCGGGGGTTCCTCAGCATGTTCCGGACGGCAAGGTCCTCGATCACGATCGTTTGGTTCTCACGAACGAGACGCGTGGACAGCTTGTGCAGAAAGTCGTTGCGACGGTCGGCGATCCTGGCGTGTATCCGGGCGGCCTTGGCGCGGGCCTTGTCGTGGTTCCTGGAACCGGGCTGTTTGCGGGACACCGACCGCTGCGCCCTCGCGAGCCTGGCCTGCGCGTTCTTCCCGAACCGGGGATTGGGGACCTTCTCGCCACTGGAGAGGGCCACCAGTGAGTGGATTCCGGCGTCCACGCCGACCGCCGACGCCACCGGGGGCAGCGCCGCCACCTCATCGGTCATGAGGAGCGACACGAACCACCGGCCAGAGCGGTCCTGTGTGACGGTCACCGTCGTCGGGGACACGCCGGGCGGCAGGGGGCGCGACCAGACGATGTCCAGGGGCTCGGACATCTTCGCGAGCCGGAGGCGCCCGTCGCAGTAGCGGAAGCCCGAAGCCGTGTACTCCGCCGACCTCTTGGACCGCTTCCTCGACTTGAACCGTGGATGGCGGCTGTGCCCGGAGAAGAACGCCGAGAACGCGGCCTGGAGGTGCCGCAGACTCTGCTGCAGCGGCACCGAAGACACCGCGCGGAGGTAGGCGTACTCCTCCGTCTTCTTCCAGGCGGTGAGCAGAGCCGACGTCTCCTGACAGGTCACGCGCTCCCCGCGCACGGCCCAGGCCTCGCGCCGCGTCTGCAGCGCCATGTTGTAGACGCGGCGCACGCAGCCGAACGTGCGTGACAGCTCCGCCGCCTGCTCCTCGGTCGGATGGAAGCGATACCTGAAGGCGCGCTTCACCTGTTGTGTCCGCACAGATCACAACGTAGTGACAGCGTCGGAATTCGGGGCGGAAACGCAGAAGGTGGGCATCCGAACCTCGGGAATCGAACTCAATGAACACAAGGATGACCCCGGTCACGCCGTGATGGATATTCTCCGGGACCGCTGTCGTGACGTGAGCCGCGTTTCCGGAAGCCGGCGTGAAGCCCCCCGGGTGTCGACAGGGTCGCCAGACAGAGCCGTATGTGCGAGGAGGCACCGTGGCCGCCAAGCGGGACAGAACCCACTTTCTCTATATCGCCGTCATCGGCGCGGTGCTGCTCGGCATTGCCGTCGGTTTCGCCGCGCCCGGTGTCGCGGTGGAGCTGAAGCCGCTCGGCAGCGGCTTCGTGAACCTGATCAAGATGATGATCTCGCCGATCATCTTCTGCACCATCGTCCTCGGCGTGGGCTCCGTACGGAAGGCCGCCAAGGTCGGCGCCGTCGGCGGGCTCGCGCTCGGTTACTTCATGGTGATGTCGACCGTCGCCCTCGCCATCGGCCTGGTCGTCGGCAACATCCTGGAGCCCGGCCACGGACTGCAGCTCACCGAGGCCGTACGCGGCGCGGGCGAGGCGCAGGCCGAGGGCGGCTCGGAGTCCACCACGGACTTCCTGCTCGGCATCATCCCGACGACGATCGTCTCCGCGTTCACCGGCGAGTCGGTCCTCCAGACCCTCCTCGTCGCCCTGCTCTGCGGCTTCGCCCTGCAGGCCATGGGCTCCTCCGGCGAGCCGATCATCCGCGGCATCGGGCACATCCAGCGCCTCGTCTTCCGCGTCCTCGGCATGATCATGTGGGTCGCCCCGGTGGGTGCGTTCGGCGCGATCGCCGCGGTCGTCGGCGAGACCGGCCTGGACGCCCTGAAGTCCCTCGCCGTCATCATGATCGGCTTCTACGTCACCTGCGCCCTGTTCATCTTCGTCGTACTCGGCACGCTGCTGAAGCTCTTCACGGGCATCAACATCTTCAAGCTCCTGAAGTACTTGGGCCGCGAGTTCCTGCTGATCGTCTCCACCTCGTCCTCGGAGTCGGCGCTGCCGCGGCTCATCGCGAAGATGGAGCACCTGGGTGTCAGCAAGCCGGTCACCGGCATCACCGTGCCGACCGGGTACTCCTTCAACCTCGACGGCACCGCGATCTACCTCACGATGGCCTCGCTGTTCGTCGCCGAGGCGATGGGCAACCCGCTGTCGCTCGGCGAGCAGATCTCGCTCCTTGTCTTCATGATCATTGCGTCCAAGGGTGCTGCGGGCGTCACCGGCGCCGGTCTGGCCACGCTCGCGGGCGGCCTGCAGTCGCACCGCCCCGAACTGGTCGACGGCGTCGGCCTGATCGTCGGCATCGACCGCTTCATGAGCGAGGCCCGCGCCCTCACCAACTTCGCGGGCAACGCGGTCGCCACGGTCCTGGTCGGCACCTGGACCAAGGAGATCGACAAGGAGCGCGCCGCGCAGGTCCTCGCCGGACAGATCCCGTTCGACGAGCGCACCCTGGTCGACGACCACGCGCCGGCGACGGACGCGTCCGACGCGTCCGACGCCTCCGACGTGGAGCTGCCGGAGCAGGCGGAGGGGCCGGGGGAGAAGAAGTCCCTCAAGGTCTGAGCATCCAAGGTCTGAGCATCGGCCGACGGTACGGCGGGCCGCCCCTGGCGTGGGGCGGCCCGCCGTCGTCGTACCCGGATTCTCTGCGGCTGTGTGCCGCCGGGCTCAGCTCCCCGTCGCCCCCGGGAACAGTGACGCGAACGGTTCCATCAGGCCCGCCGCGTCCCGTGCCGCCGGGTCGTCGAACTGCCAGACCAGGAACAGCAGGAACGAGATCAGCGCCGTGAACAGCCCGGCCAGGATCAGCTCGCGGGTGGAGCGCCGCAGCTGCAGCGCGAAGAGCATGCCGACGCTGACGAGCCCGCCGATGATGAGCCCGAACCACACCGTCCCGCCGAGCGTGGAACCGGAGTCCAGGGCCCGGGTGTTGCGTGCCTCCACGGCCGCGGTGATCTGGTCGGCGAGGGCGTAGGAGGCGCGGCTCTCGCTGTCGGTGCGGGGCTTGTGGTCGAGTACGGCTCTGCGTACGTCTCTCAGGAGCCGGTCGCCGCGGTCGGTGAGCTCGCCCGAGTCGGCGAAGGCGGGCCACTCCTTCTTGAGGGAGTGCTCGATGTACGCGTCGATGCCCGAGCGGATGCGTTCGGCGGTCGGGGCCGGGTAGTCGGTGGCGCGCTCGCGGATCTCGTGCAGCGCGAAGGCCTCGGCGCGCGCGGTGTCCTCGGCGGCGGCCTTGCCCTCCCAGACGCCGGCGATGGCGAGGCCGAGGACGATCGCGTAGACCACGCCGATCATCATCGTCATGTACTCGATGACGTCCGGGGTGTCGTCCGGGTCCTCGTCCTCGGCGACGCGGCGGTCGCGCAGGAACGCGGTGAATACGACGGCGGCGCAGGCGGCCGCCATGGCGAGGGCGAGCGCGAGCCAGTTGCTCAACTGAGTTCCCTTCAGGGGAAGAGTTCGGGGTGGGGCAGGTGGCCCCGGTCGTTCACGGCGTTCACGGCGCTCACGGCGGTCGCGGCGTTCACGGTTTCAGGAGGAACCGCCGCCGCCCGCACGGCCGATGGCGCCGCCGCCCGCGTTGGCGGCCCCGAACGCCGCGGCGATCACCGCGGGCGCGACCAGCAGCAGGGTCCGGGTGACGGGCGAACCGCCCTGCGCGTCGGCGCGCTGCGGCCGGGCGCGCGGCGGGGGCGGGAAGAAGGAGGGCGAGGCCGAGGGAGTCGGGCGCGGAGTCTTCGAGGGCTTCGGCGACTCGGGCGGAGGGGGAGGGGGCGCCGGAGTGCTGGGCGGCGGGGGCTCGGGCACGACTCGGGGCGGCCCGGGCTTCGGCTTCGGCGGCGGCTTCGGCCGGGGCTTCGGGGGCGCGGGAGGCGGCGTCGTACGACGACAGGCCCTCCGTACGGCCTCGCCGACGCCCTGCTTCCGCGCCACCTCACCGAGCTCTTCGAGCGGCAGGTCGACACCCGCGTACGCGCAACTGTCCGCACGGGGCCGACGATCGGCGGCAGACGCGCCCCCGGGGACGGCCAGCAGGAACACGGGCAACAGAGCGGCGGCGGCCACGCGCCGGACGGTCATGACGGTCACATGAGCAGACTGTGCAGCCGGTGGTCCCGCCATGTACCCACGGAGATCGTTTAGCCCATAGGGGGTACGGGGGCGTGCACGGGGTGGACGGAATTGAGGCGGGTGGGGCGGGTGGGGCGAGAAGGCGGGATGCGTGGGACGAGAAGGCGGGATGCGTGGGAGGAGAACAGGTCAACCGGCCCCGTTGCGCGCCCGATTCGGGGCCTGTTCGTGTCAATCGTTCATTTATCGGCATCACTTACGGTGATGGCTTCGCTCGCGTGGTGACCACGATCGGGGGACGGCATGGCACTGCGTATTCACTTCACGGCGGAGGACCTTGCGCGTACGACGGTGGCCGCGCGCCCGGACGTCATGTGGGAGCTGACGCTCAGTCTCCATCAGCTCCAGGCGTCCAGACCGGCCGCCCGCTGCCGACCCTGGGTCGGCCACGTACGGGACCGGCTGCGCGGGCGCGGGCGGCCGGACCTGCGGGGCGTGCTGAACCGGCTCACCGCGCTCGTACCGCCGCGCGGCAGCTTTCCGGACTTCCTCACTCCACCGGGCCAGCCACCCTTGGAGGACGGCTTGGAGCTGATCCGGAGCACTCGGCGCCGGGCGCTCGCCGCCGACCTCGCTGCGGTGTTCCGTACCCGTGAACGTCCGCTGTGGGTACGTCAGTTGGCCGACGGCGACCGGGAGGGGAGGCGCGAGCTGGCGCGGGCGCTCGCCGTGTACCACCGTGAGCTGGTCCACCCCTGCCTGGCCGGGCTGGACGAGACGCTGTTCGCGGAGCGTGCGGCGTGCGGGCGGCGCGTCCTGGACGGCGGGGTCGGGCGGTTGCTCGGCACGCTGTCGCCGACGATGCGGTGGGCCTGGCCCGTACTCAGTGCCGACTATCCGGTCGACCGGGACCTGCGTCTCGGCGGGCGGGGCATCACGCTCGTTCCGTCCTTCTTCTGCGTGGCCCCGGTCACGCTGATCGACCCGGAGCTGCCGCCGGTGCTCGTCTATCCGGCCCGGGAGGGGGAGCGGCCGGGAGCGCCCGGGGCCGGGGCCGGGGCGGGTACCCGGGGCCGGGCGTGCGCGGCGGTCGACGGCCTGGCCCCGGTGCTCGGGCGCACGCGGGCGCTGGCGATCCGGGCGCTGACCCACCCCTGCTCGACCAGTGAACTCGCCCTGCGCATCGGGGTGTCGGCGGCAAGCGCCAGCAGGCACGCGACGGCGCTGCGGGACGCGGGCCTGGTCACCAGCACGCGGCTGGGCGGCGAGGTGCTGCATGTGGCGACCCCGCTGGGGGCGGAGCTGGCCGGGGCGGGGGTCGGTGGCTCCGGGGTTGGCGGTGGCGGTGGCGGGGGCGGCGGTGCCGGGGTTGGCGGTGGCGGGGGCGGCGGTGCCGGAGGCGAAGGGTCCGTTTGCGCCAGGGCGTAATCCCCTGGCCGGGGCCGGTGGGTCCCCTCTCCCATAGTCATGGCCACACCAAGTGGCGACCGTGAACGGGGAGGGAAAGCAGTGAAGAGACGCATAGCCACCGTGCTCGGCGGCATCCTGGCGGCGGGCTTGCTCAGCATGCCGACGGCCGCGGCGGAGGATCCACCGGACCGCCCGGACTTCAAGGCGCCGTTCTCCTGCGACCAGACGTGGGCGATGTTCACGTACGGAGGGCACGGCCCTGACGACGGCAGTCAGGAGCAGAAGCGCATCGACATGCAGTGGACGGAGGGCGAGACCGAAGGGGCCGCTATCGTGGCCTCGGCAGGCGGCACGGTGTCGCACGTCGAACCGGGCGGTGTGCACATCGACCACGGCAACGGCTGGTTCACCCAGTACCTGCACATGAAGGACCGGGTGCCGGAGGGAACCGAGGTCGGGCAGGGGGACCGGATCGGCGCCGCAAGCAATGTGGGAACCGGGGTCGTCCACCTCCACTACCAGCAGATGTACGACTTCGACGGCAACGGCTACCCCACAGAGGGGAACCAGGGCCCCGCCGAGCTCGTCTACCCCGTGATCCAGGGCAAGGAGTACCGGCTCACCCCGGAGAACGGTGAGAACCTCAAGAGCACCAACTGCGACGGCGACGGCGGCGAGCCCGAGCCCGAGCCCGAGCCCGAGGACACCACCCTCGCCTACACCGGCGACAAGAGCATCGCCAACGGCTCCGAGGCCACCCTCTCCGCCGAGCTGAGGACCAAGGACTCGGACGAGCCCGTGGAGGGCCGCGAGGTCTCCTTCGAGCTCGGCTCCGAGGACGGCGGCGGCGCCGTGCAGACCTGTGACGGAGAGACGGACGCCGACGGCACGGCGAGCTGCACGGTCGAGGTCGCGGACCAGAAGCTGACGGACGACGGCACGGTGCCGCTCACCGCCACCTTCGCGGGCGACGACGCGTACGTGAAGTCCAAGGCCGAGGCGGACCTCAAACTCCAGCACATGGAGGGCCGTTCGTACGGTCTCGCCGCCGAGGTTCCGCTCCCGCTGCTCCCGCTGAGCATCGACCCGACCCCGGACACCGGCACCCTCCGCACGGCCGAGGCGGAGAGCCTGGGCCCCGAGTGCGCCGAGGGCGTCAACGCGGTGGTCCTGAACGCCGACGCGCTCTGCGCCGAGGTCGCCGCGAAGGTCGGCCCGAGCGCGGTCACGTCGACCGCGACCGTCGCCGACGTGAGCATCGGCCTGCCCGGCCTCCCGGTCGTGGGCGTCTCCGGGCTCACCTCGAAGTCGACCAGCAGCTGTGAGGCGTCGACCGGCAGCGTCGAGCTGGAACTGACGGTCGCCGGTACCCCGGTCGAGATACCGGACACGCCGGGCTTCGAGGTCGACCTCGGACTCGCGGGCAAGCTCGTGGTCAACGAGCAGATCCCGGTGGACGGCGCCGACAAGGGCCTCACGGTCAACGCCGTGCACCTGACGACCCTCGCGGGCGCGGATGTGGTGATCGGCTCCAGCACATCCAGCGCGCACGACTGCGCGTAGCCGCTGCGCCGCAGCTGCAGGCACTTCGCAACTTCGCCCCGCCGAGCGGAATCTGCTCGGCGGGGCGAAGGGGCGTTAGCGCGCATATCGGGCAATAGCGCCAATAATGCCAATTGTATCAATCACGCCAATAACGCTAATTACGTCAATTCCGGAATTCAGCTGATGTCTGGTGAGTTGTCGGTTGACGCTCGATATCCATCCGGCGGCCCCGGAAATCGTGGACGGTGATGTGACGTGCCATTCGGGCCATGGCATGATCGGACGCATTCGTCGGCCGATGTGAATTCTGGTGCGCGGAAACGGGAGGGCCCACGTGGGAGATCATTTCAAGACCGATATTGATCAATTGGCTGCGTTCAACAAGGACCTCACCGAGGCACATGACTCCCTCGAACAGGTCCGCCAGGCCCTCCAGCACGTCCGGTCCGACCAGGTCGGCACAGCGGAGCTGGACGAGGCGTGCGACGACTTCCAGGAGCGCTGGAAGTACGGGAACGAGCAGATCAAAGAGCGTATCGGCAAAGTCACCGAGGGCCTGCAGCAGAACACGGACAACTACCGCGAGATTGAGACCTCCCTGGAGGAGAGCTTCAAGCGCGCCGCGGCTGCGGGGAAGTGAGCACGATGGCCCAGAACCCCTACGTACACCTCGGCTGGAATCCCGTTCCCGGTGAGGCGGGCGAAGTCGAGAAGCTCCGTACGCAGCTCACGAAATCGGCGACCGCGCTGCAGACCGCGTACCAGAAGATCGACAAACTCCTCGGCGAGTCCAGCTTCTGGGAAGGCGACGCCGCCGTGGGCTTCCGGGAGGCCCTCGACGGCGACCTGCCGAAGTACATGAAGGACGCCCACAAGTCGCTGAGCCTCGCCGCCGGCCACCTCGGCTCCTGGCACGGCGGCCTGACCAGCCGCAAGGAGCTGGCCAAGAAGTACGACGCCGAAGCGGCCGACCACAAGGGCGACCTGAAGGCGGCCAACTCCCAGCACGAGTCGGCCAAGCAGAACCCGGACCTGAAGCTCAAGGACCAGACGTTCACCGAGGGCCCGGAGCTGGAGGCCGCCCAGGCCCGCCTCAACGCGGCCACCACCCGCCTCAACGAAGCGGTCACCGCCGTCAACAACGCGCAGGGCGCATTGGACGACGTGCTGCGCAAGGCGCGGGAACTGGAGAGTACGCACGAGTCGGACGCGCGGGACCTGGCGCGGAAGCTCAAGGACTCCACCAAGGACCTGGCGCCCGAGGAGCCCGGCTGGCTGAGCAAGGCACTCAGCTGGATCGGCGACAACCTGACGAACATCCTCAGCGTCCTTGCGGCGGTGGCGGGGCTGCTCGCGTTGCTGTGCACGGGGCCGTTCGGGATCGCCATGCTGCTCGCCGCGGGCGCGCTCAGCCTGGCCACCATGGGATCCCGGCTCGCCGACCCGAAGGTACGGGCCTCACTCGCCGACGGTTTCACCAAGGGGGAGTTCGACTCGGACTTCTGGGCGAACTCCATCGGCCTCGCCGGTGACGCCCTCGGGGCCGTGCCCGGCGTGGGCGCCGCGACCCGGGGCCTCAACGGCGCGATCCAGTCGACCCGCTTCGCGAACGAAGCCGTCAGCGCCGGGCAGTTCCTGGGCCGGTTCGCCGACGACACGGTCACGGCCGCCGGGCGGCTGATGCCCAGCATGACCGACGCCGGTCCGATCGGGAACCTGATCGTCCGCGGCGTCGGCGGCGGCGAGGGCCTCACCAAGGGCCTGGCCCTCGCGTCACCCATCGCCGGTGTCGGCACCGCAGGCTTCGGCCTCGCCGCCGACCAGATCGACGCGCTGAAGCCGGGCGGGGACACGGCCACGGGCATCGACGGCGGCCGCGCGGGGATCTTCGACGGACCCGGCGCTATCGCCCCGATCCAGGCGACGCTGCGGGCGGTGCTGCGATGACGGACAACCAGGCGACGGACAACCAGGTGACGGACAACCAGGTGACGGAAGGCCATGGGGGTGCGGGTACCGAGGGCGGCGCGGCCGACCCCTCGCTGCGCCTCGTGATCGACGACTCGGCCCGGGACACGACCGCCAAGCTGTGGTACGCGCTGCCCGACGGCTATCTCGACGTCCCCCTCGCCGCGCTCGACCCGGCCCCGGGCACCGAGTACGAGGACCACTTCACCAGCGTCATGGCGCTCATCCTGAGCTGCGTACCCGAGGAGCAGCGCGCTGTGTACGCGGGCGCGCTGCGGGACATGCGGTTCTTCGTCACGCAGATGCGCGCCGAGGGCGTCATCGGCTGCTCGCTCGGGATGCACTTCGCCGACGACGGCTCGTCGGCGATGTCCGTGGTCACGGCCGCCCTGAAGGACGTCGAGTGGGCGCCCCCGAAAGCCATGGCGGTGCGCGCGGCGTCCGCGCGGGAGAACGTCACGGACGTGGAACTGCTCCGGCTTCCCGGCGGGCGGCCCGGATCGTTCTGCGACACCCTCGTCACCGCGCCCGCGGTCGCTGGGATGCCCGCGCAGGACCTCTACCAGTGCGACGTGTACATCCCCGCGCCCTCCGGGTATCAGCTGGCGGTGCTGTCGCTGAGCACCACGGCCGTCGGCTCCCGCGGGCACTACCGCGACCTCTTGAAGGGCGTGGCGCACACCGTGTCCTTCCAGGATCCGCTGCCGGAGATCGAGCGGGCCGTGCAAGCCGACCGGAACGACGGGGAGTCCGGCACCATCAAGGACGGCATCACGGCCGACTTCGGCTGACCCGGGACGACTGAGGAGTGAGCGTGTACGCGAAGCAGGGCGGGCTCGAAGGACCGTTCGCCGGGCCGGTGGCCTGGGACGACCCGGGCACTCCCGCAGCCTGGTCCCGCTCCGTGGCCGGCCAGACGGCCAAGTTCGTCGGCTGGTGGGCGCTGTGGGTGGGCGTGCTGTACGTGACGGTGGGCGTGCTGCCGGAGTGGGCGGCCATTCCGGCGGCCCTGGTGCTGTGCGTGATCGCGTACAACGCCGTGATGTCCGGCGACAGGCTGGGCAAGTTCCGGCGGATGCGCCGCATCCTGAAGACCTACCCCTGGCGGCGGCAGCCGGGCGGCGTCCAGTACGACCCGCGCGGGCGCAAGGCCCAGTTCCGCCTGCCCGACCCGGACAAGCCGGAGAAGTCCGTGTCCCCGAAGCTGTCCGGCCTCTTCCTCCGCCCCTGGGACCGCATCGCCCGCAAGGGCGTCGACGAGATCGTGTACGCGGGCGACCCCCGGTTCGCATGCGTGATCGCCGAACCCGGCCCGCGCTCCCTGAGCTACGTCTCCCAGCCCACCGCGTACAACCGCCGCACCTCCCCCCGCCGCAAGGGCCTCAGCCCCGAGGCGCGGCAGCGGGCCCGGGCGATCGGGGCGCGGGTCGCGGACTGACGCCCCTGCGCAGTGCGGCGGTGAGCGCTCGCGCGGTGGGGATGTTGCAGCGGCCCAACTCCACGAGGGGGACGGCGGGCTCGCCCACGTACGCGAGGGGGTCGACCCGCAGGGAGGGCAGCGTGATCCCCGCTTCCGTGAGCGCTTCGGCCAGCGCGCGGCGGGCCGCCTCGGCGTCCTCGACGGTCACATCCTGAGCTGCGCTTCGACGGTTCACAGGACCTCCCCCCTGCTGCGCGCGTTCGCCCGCGCGGTGCCGGCGCGCAGGCGCTGTGCGGGGTCGGCGAGTTGTACGTCCTCGGGAGCGGCCTCCCACTCCCTCCCGCCCCGTTCGGGCCGGAGAAACCAGCGCCCGCAGCACTCGCCCCGGAACTCACCGAGCCGGTCGCGCCTTACGTCCCGTACGAGGGTGCCGATGGCTGGGGCGGGGGCGGGCATGTGGTCTGCGCACATAATTGCTCCTCTCTGTAGCGGAGTGGCTACCAGGAGCTTCAGGTTGGCCTAGGGTCGAAGCGTCTTCAACTTGCGTTATTTGTGCGGAGAGTTGGGTGCCCAGATGGTGAACCGCAAGGAGCTCGACCCCGAGAAATCGCCGAGTGCCGCATTCGGCCAGCGTCTGCGTGAGTTACGCGACGAGCGGGGCTGGACGCAGGACGAGCTGGCGGAGCGGATCGGTTGCTCGGGTACGCACATTTCCGCGATCGAAACTGGTCGTCGACCCCCAACTCGCCGCTTTGCGCAAGGTGCCGACAGAGCGTTCGGCACCGGGGACAGGCTCGTCCGCCAGTGCCGCGCCGCACGGCATACGTCGCTGCTGGAGGGGTTCCCTGAGTACGTCACGCATGAAGCGCGCGCTGCGGAGATCCGGCTGTACGAGGTCGGTGTCATCCCAGGCATCCTCCAGACGCCCGGGTACGCGTCGGCGCTGACGGCACGCTCCGTCGAACGCGGCGCGATCACGCCTGAGCAAGGGGAGGAGCGCAACTCCCTTCCCGCGACGCGTCAGGCGGCGCTGGACCGGGACCCGCTCCCGCTCGTCTTCGTCGTACTGGACGAAAGCTGCTTGCGGCGACCCGTCGGGGGACCCGCGGTCATGGATGAACAGTTGGCGAGCCTGACCAAATTCGCTGCGCAACCGAACACCTTGCTCCAGGTGGCCCCGTTCGACCTGGGGGACCGCCGTCCGCTCAGTCTGCCGCTCTACGTCCTGACGATGTCGAATCGCTCCCTGATCTCCTACGCAGAGTCCGCGCACCGAGGCCAACTCGAACAAGAAACAGCCTCTGTGGTGCCCTTGTTGACGGCATACCATCAACTCCAGGCCGAATCGCTCTCCCAGGCGGAGTCCGTGGCCATGATCAACCGGTTACGAAAGGGCACCCCGTGACGACCGAATCCCCCCGCTGGTTCAAGTCCTCGTACAGCGAGAACGGCGGAGCTTGCGTCGAGGTAGCCGTGAACCTCGCCAATACCCACGGCACCGTCCCCGTCCGCGACTCCAAGAACCCGGTTGGCCCCATCCTGAACGTTCCCGCGGACGCGTTCTCCTCCTTCATCGAGGGCGTCAAAGGCGGAGGGTGGGGCACCGCCTGATGGAACCGCAGTTCTTCAAGTCCTCGTACAGCAACAACGGCGGCGACTGCGTGGAGGTCGCCATCAACCTCGCCGGCACCCACGGCACCGTCCCCGTCCGGGACTCCAAGACCTCCGCCGGCCCTGTCCTGAACGTTCCCGCGGACGCGTTCGCCTCCTTCGTGGCCGGTGTCAAGCGCGGGCAGCTGGGCGTCGGCTGATCGTCCGGCCAACGGCCGTGCCTCGTACCCGGGTTGGGCGCGGGGCACGGCTTCCTCCCGGACTGCCGTTCAACGCACCGTCACAGTCAGGGTCTTGGTGACGGAGAACTTTTCGCTCTCGGCCGTCTCGGCCTTGATGCCGTCCGTGCACCGGTAGCAGCCGAACAGCTTCACCTCGGTCGTGCCCTTGCCGGAGGCGGTGAACTTGTACCAGTCCTGGCGTACGGTCGCCGCGTCGCCGGTGGTGTGCACGCCGGACAGGTAGTCCGCCAGGACCGACTCGTCGGGTGGGCCCACGATCTGCCACGTGTAGCCCGGCTGGTTGTCGTAGTGGTTGGCGATCCGGAAGGTCTCGCCGGGGCGCACGGTGACGTCGCCGTCGAAGTCCCTTTCGAGCGTGCGGACGTTGTCCGGTGGGACGTCCTCGCCGGGGCGGCCGTACCGGTCCTCGGGGTCGTCGAGGACACCGCTCACCTGCGTGCCCTCCTTGACCTCGACCGGGTACGTCATCGTCCGCTTCCCGTCGACCTCCTCCAGGACGATCCGCGCCGTCCCCGTCTTCAGTGCGCGGAACCTGAAGTACCGCGTGCCGTCCACGTCCTTGACCCCCCGCGCGTGTACGACCCCCTCCGCCTCCCCGGACTCGGCGAGCCGCCAGTCGTCGGCGTCGCCGCCCGGCCGTACGTGGATCGAGAAGTCGTGGCCGACCAGCACTTCGGGCCGCAGGGACTGCGAGGCGATGTCGATCTCCCCGTCGGGGCCGCGCGGCACGTTGTGGAGGGGCGGGGGAAGGGCACAGCACACTGTGTCATCAGCGAACAGCACCTCGTACGCCAGGAACCCGCCACCCCCGAGCACCACGAGAGCGGCACCGGCCGCGAGCCACCGGCCCTGCTTGCCGCGCGGCAGCGCCAACTTGGGCGTCGGCTCCGGCGTCGGCTCCGGCGTCGGCGTCGGCATCAAGCGTTCCTCACTCGTAAGCGTCGTAAGCGTCGTATCCGTCGTACAAATGTCGCCCGATGGCATCGACATGCGTGAACGCACGAGTGGTTCCCGGGAGCGGAGATCCAAGGGCTGGCCTTGACGTCAGGGTCAAGGGTTAGCGTCGTACGCATGCGCATCGGTGAACTCGCGGAGCGGGCCGGTACCAGTACGCGGACGCTTCGGTACTACGAGTCGCGCGGGCTGCTGCCCGCGCGGCGGGACGGCAAGGGGCATCGGACGTACGACGAGGGTGACCTGCGGTTGCTGCGGCAGATCCGGACCTTGCAGGACTTCGGGTTCGGCCTGGAGGAGACCAGGCCGTTCGTGGAGTGTCTGCGGGCCGGGCATCCGCAGGGCGACTCGTGTCCGGACTCGCTCGCCGTGTACCGCCGCAAGCTCACCGAACTCGACGCGCTGATCGGGGAGTTGACCTCGGTGCGCGCCCAGGTCGGGGCGCAGTTGGAGCGGGCCGAGCGGGCCCGTGCGGTGCTCGCGGCCGAGGCGGAGGCCCCGGGTGGGCCGGCGCCGCGGTGTGAGCTGACGACGACGGAGGGTGCGGAGAGATGACTGAGGTGGCTGAGGTGGCTGAGGTGGCTGAGGTGACTGAGGTGACTGAGATGACTGAGCTCGTCGACGTGACCGATGAGGACTTCGCGGCGGAGGTGCTGGGTGTCGCGGACCGGGCGGTGCTGGTGCAGTTCACGGCCGAGTGGTGCGGCCCGTGCCGGCAGCTCGGGCCGGTGCTGCGGGAGCTGGCCCGGGAGGAGGGGGAGCGGCTGAAGGTCGTGCAGCTGGACGTGGACCGCAATCCGGGGACGACGGTCGCGTACGGGGTGCTGGGGACGCCGACGCTGATGGTGTTCCGGGGCGGGGAGCCGGTGCGGTCGATGGTGGGGGCGCGGCCGAAGCGGCGGCTTGTGCAGGAGCTGGCGGATGTGCTGAACCCGTAGGGAATTGGCGGGCGGCGTATTCCTCGGGCTATATTGGGTGTTTCTGCGTGCGCACAGAAAAGGCCACCGACTCGAAGGAAATTTCCTTCTCGGGGTGGCCAACTAAAGACACCGTAGCCCATGAGGAGTGGAATTGTCAACCGGGGATTCCGTTGCATTGCACCGCGAAGTGCAGGCCGAACTGCAGGCCGAACTGCAGCGCGAGCAGCAATGCGTCGACCGCCTCTACACCCGCCTCGACGAGCTCCGGGCCGAGCGGGAGGCGGCCGCGCGCTTCGCGTTGGCGCAGCTGGGCAACGGTAGGCAGGCGAAGCTGGAGCGGGACATCACCGCCGACGAGCAGGCGCGCAGCGCCGCAGAACTCGCCGGTGTCGAATCCGGTCTCTGTTTCGGGCGAATTGACCACGCCCAAAAGGCCGGTGGTGGTCATCACCACATCGGGCGCATCGGAATCCGCGCCGACGACGAGGCGCGCACCCCGCTCCTGATCGACTGGCGCGCGCCCGTCGCCCGCCCCTTTTATCTCGCCACCGGGCACACCCCGATGGGAATCAGGCGCCGCCGCCATCTGGCCACCGAGGGCCGTACGGTCACGGAACTCCACGACGAGATCCTCGACCTCGACGACCCGACCCGTACCGGCTTCGAGGACCACAACGCGGACGCGGTGCTGCTCGCCGCCCTGAACGCGGCCCGCACCGGCCGCATGGGCGACATCGTGCAGACCATCCAGGCCGAGCAGGACCGCATCATCCGCGCCCCGCACCGCGGCGTCATGGTCGTCGAGGGCGGGCCCGGCACCGGCAAGACCGCCGTCGCGCTGCACCGGGCCGCGTATCTGCTGTACGCGGAGCGGGAGTTGCTGGCCAAGCGGGCCGTCCTGATCGTCGGCCCGAACCCGGCGTTCCTCGGCTACATCGGCGAGGTGCTGCCCTCCCTCGGAGAGACCGGCGTACTCCTCGCCACCATCGGTGAGCTGTACCCCGGCGTGCACGCCACCGGCACGGACACCCCGGCGGCCGCGGCCGTGAAGGGGCGCGCGGACCTGGCGGACGCGCTGGCCGCACTCGTACACGACCGGCAGTCCGTGCCCGACCCGGCCCTGGAGATCGACCACGACGACTACGGCACGCTGTACCTGGAGCGCGCCATGGCCGAGGACGCCCGCGCGCGGGCCCGGAACACGCGGTTGCCGCACAATCTGGCGCGGCCGTACTTCGTGTTCGCCCTGATCGACGCGCTGACCGAGCAGCTCGTGGACCGGCTCGGCGGCGACCCGTACGGCGGGCCGAACCTGCTCGGGCCCGATGACGTCGCGCAGCTCGGCAAGGAGATCGCCACCAGCACCGAGGTGCACGCCGCGATCGACTCGCTGTGGCCGCCGCTCTCCCCGCAGGGCCTGGTCGCGGAGTTCCTTGAGGACCCGCGCGGGTACGTGCCGGACGCCGACGCCGAGGCGATCAGGCGTGCGCCGGGCGCCCCCTGGACGGAGGCGGACGTGCCGCTGCTTGACGAGGCGGCGGAGCTGCTCGGCGTGGACGACTCGGCGGAGCGCGCCGCGAAGGAGGCCGAGCGGCAGCAGCAGATCGAGTACGCGCAGGGCGTCCTCGACATGTCGTACTCCTCCCGTACCTACGAGTTCGAGGACAAGGAGGAGGCGGACGAGGACGCGGCCGAGGTCCTTTCCGCGCACGACATCATCGACGCCGAGCGGATGGCGGAGCGCCAGGAGGAGGCCGACCACCGCACGGCCGCCGAGCGTGCCGCCGCCGACCGGACCTGGGCGTTCGGCCACATCATCGTGGACGAGGCGCAGGAGCTGTCGCCGATGGCGTGGCGGCTGCTCATGCGGCGCGTCCCGACCCGCTCGATGACCCTGGTCGGCGACCCGGCGCAGACGGGTTCGGAGGCCGGGGTCGGCCGGTGGGCGGACATCCTTTCGCCGTACGTGGAGGACCGCTGGGAGCTGGTGCGGCTCGGCGTCAACTACCGCACGCCCGCCGAGATCATGGACGTCGCGGCGGACGTGCTGCGCGCACAGTCGCCGGAGTTCGAGCCGCCGCGGTCGGTGCGGTCGACGGGCGTACGGCCGTGGGTGCGGCGCACCGACGATCTGCCTGGCGCCGTGGCCGAGGCGGTCGCGCGCGAGCTGCCGGAGGAGGGGCGGCTCGCGGTGATCGCGCCGCGCGGACTGCACGCGGAGCTCGCCGAGGTGCTCGAAGGGGTCACGGCGGGCGCGGCGCCCGACCTCACGCACCAGCTGGTGCTGCTCGACGCGCGGCAGTCCAAGGGCCTGGAGTTCGACAAGGTTCTGGTGGTCGAGCCGGCGGAGTTCCGGACGAGCGATCTGTACGTGGCGCTGACCCGGGCGACGCAGGGGCTGGGTGTGCTGCACAGCCGCGAACTGCCGTTCCCCGAAGACGGATTGTCGGTGGCGGGTGGCAGCATGCCGGTATGACGTACGGCGAGGTGTCCTACGGACGAGCGCCCGCCAAGCGCCGCACCGCCGACATCGGCACGGGCAGCCAGTCCGGGCGGTGCCGGGCCTCGTACAGGACCTCGTAGACCGCCTTGTCCGTCTCGTACGCCCGCAGCAGGGTCTCCTCGGCGCGCGGGTCGTGGCCGGCGGCCTCGGCGTAGCCGTCGCAGTACGCCTCCCGGCAGGCCGCCGCCCACGCGGGCGCGCGGTGGGTGTACGCGGCGTAGTCGAAGGAGCGCAGCATGCCCGCCACGTCCCGTACGGCCGGGTGCGGGCGGCGGCGCTCGGCGAGCGGGCGGGCCGGTTCCCCCTCGAAGTCGATCACGTGCCAGGTGCGGTCGGCCCCGTACAGGCACTGCCCCAAGTGCAGGTCGCCGTGGACGCGTTGGACCGTGCGCCGGGTGTCGTCGAGCGCGCGGAGCGCGGTGTACGCGGCGGCCAGGGCGGGGGCGTACGGGCGCAGCTCGGGCACGGCGCGGGCGGTGGCGTCGAGGCGTTCCGCCATGGCGGCGGCGAGGGCCTTGGTCCGGGGCCGGGCGAGCGCGGCCGTCGGCAGGGCGCGGGCCAGGGCGCGGTGCACCTCGGCGGTGGCCCGGCCGAGCGCGGCGGCCTCGCGGGTGAAGGGGGCGCCGTCGGCGAGGGCGCGCAGCGCGAGGGTCCAGCCGTCCGTCGCGCCCGCGACGAAGGGCTGCAGGAGCCCGAGCACGTACGGCTCGGCGGCACCGGGCGGCCACGCCCCCGCCCAGGCCACCGGGGTCGGCACCCGCGGGCAGTCCACGCCGGCCAGGGCGCGGGACAGCTCCAGCTCGGGGTGGGTGCCGGGGGCGACACGGCGGAACAGCTTGAGGATGTACGTATCGCCGTACACGAGGGAGGAGTTGGTCTGCTCCACGTCGAGGACGCGCGGCGCGAGACCGTCGGGGACGGCCGGTCCGGGGGGCCGTTCGAAGGACAGCGCGCCCTGCGTCCCGGGCGTGCGCAGCAGGTCGAGCAGGTGCCCGGCGAGCAGCGGGTCGTGCAGCGCCTCGTACACGGCGAGCCCGGCGAGCGGGCCGTTGCGGGGGCGGCCGAGGAGCGCGTCCGACAGATGCGGGGGGACCGTTCGCCGTACGCCGAGCAGGAGTTGGTAGCAGTCCGTGTCCCGGCCGGGCTGCCGGGCGTCGACGAGGAGGTGCAGCAGACCGGGCTCCGCGGCGGCCGCCCGGAGGCCCGTCACCGCGACCGGGGCGAAGCCGGTGACGGGCCGCCCCTTGCCCGCGAACCAGCGCTGACGCGGGAGCCAGTCGCGCAGCAGCGGGGCGAGGGAGTCCACCAACTGCGCGGCGCCGGTGAGGTGGTGGCGGGTGGCCGCCTGTGAGCGCGTCACGGTTTCCGACATGCGTCGCGGTCCCCTTCCCGTTGCGGGCTCCGCGTCGCGGCATATTCCCTTTCCGGGCCCTCCCCGAAACCGGGCCCTGGCCCCGTGTCACGGCCGTCCGCGCACGCCACGGCGGGCGGCGCCCGGAGTTCCGGATGCCGCCCGCCGCGAGCTGACCGCCGGTCGCCCGAAGGTCGGGGACCGAAGATCGGGGACCGAAGGTCAGTGCTTGTTCTTGCCCTTGGCCGCCTTGACGTTCACGCCCGCCCAGGCCGCGTCCACGCCCTTGTACTCGGCGGAGTCCGCGCCGTACAGGTCCTTGGCGGCGTCGAGCGTCGCCGTGCGGGCCTTGGCGTAGTCGGTGTTGGACGTCATGTACGTGGTGAGGGCCTTGAACCAGATCTTCTCGGCCTTGTCCCGCCCGATGCCGGTGACGGGCTTGCCGTCGGCGGTCGGCGAGTCGTACTTCACGCCGTTGATCTCCTTCGCGCCGCTGCCCTCGGACAGCAGGTAGAAGAAGTGGTTGGCGACGCCCGAGGAGTAGTGGACGTCGATCTGGCCGATGCCCCTGTACCAGCTGTCCTTGGACTTGCCGTCCTTGCTCGGCTTGTCCATGTAGCGCAGCGGGGTGCCGTCGCCGCGGATGTCGATCTTCTCGCCGATCAGGTAGTCGCCGACGTCCTCCTTGTTGTTCGCGGAGAACTCGACGGCGGAGCCGAAGATGTCGGAGGTCGCCTCGTTGAGACCGCCGGACTCGCCGCTGTAGATCAGCCCTGCGGTGTGGGAGGTGACGCCGTGGGTCATCTCGTGCGCGGCCACGTCGATGGACGTCAGCGGCTTGGCGTTGCCCTCGCCGTCGCCGTACGTCATGCAGAAGCAACTGTCGTCCCAGAAGGCGTTGACGTAGTTGTTGCCGTAGTGGACGCGGGAGTACGCGCCGACGCCGTCGCCCTTGATGCCGTCGCGGCCGTGCACGTTCTTGTAGTAGTCCCAGGTGAGCGCGGCGCCGTAGTGCGCGTCGGCGGCCGCGGTCTCCTTGTTGGCGGGGGTGCCGTCGCCCCACTCGTCGTCGTCACCGGCCACCAGGGTGCCCTGGCCCGAGGTGCCGCCCCCGAGGTCGTACGTCTTGTGGTCGCCGCGCCCGGTGTCGGTGAGCGAGAAGCCGCTGGACTCCTGCTTGGTGCCGAGCTCCACGTCGCCGCTGTACTGGGTGTGGCCGGCGCCGGTGCGGATGTCGTCCCACTGGAAGATCTTCTTGCCGGAGCGGGCGTCCGTGACGACGTGCAGCCGGCTCGGGGTGCCGTCCTTCTTGGTCGACTTGACGACCTTCTCGTACGCGAGGCGCGGGGTGCCGCTCGCCGCCCAGACGACGGCGCGGGCGCCCTTCGGCGCGGCCTTGGCGCGCGCGGTGTCGACCTTCAGGTCACCGGCGTGCGCCTTCGTGACGCCCTCCGTCCTGCGGGACTTGGTCTCGTGCACGACCAGGTCGCCGCCGAGGACGGGCAGTCCGTCGTACGTGCGCTCGTAGCGGGTGTGGACGCTGCCGTCGCGGTCCTTGACGACGTCGCGGACGACGAGCTTCTCGGCCGAGGAAAGGCCCAACTCCTTCGCCGTACGGGCCTTTTCGGCGTCCGCGTCGCGCAGCAGCTCGGCGCGCTGCGAGGCGGAGAGCTTGGTGGGCGACGCGCCGGGGGTCTTCTCGGCGGTGGGCGCCGCCGAGGCGGTGGTGAGGCCGGCGCCGATCAGGGCGGCGGCGACGATCGCCGTGCCGGCGGCGGTGGCGGCTCGTCTGGTGGACACGTGGCGCGTTATGTGGGGCGACACTCTTTACTCCCTGGATGTGGGGGTGTCCGGGCGGCGTTGGGCCCATCCGGACGGGGAAGTACCTGGTGCTGGTGCCGTGTTGCGGCTGTGCCGTGCGGGGAGAGAGTGTCATTGGCGGCGCGTACATGTCAGGGGGTGTCGCCAGGTTGACCGAATCTTGACCAATACTCGTGGCGCGCTGTCCGTTATGCGAACTGGGTGGCGTCCCCGGCACGTTGCCGCAACGCCACCCAGTCTGCCCCGATCCGTACGGGCCGGGTTCCGTACGGGCCGGGTTCCGTATGGGCCGGGTTCCGTATGGGCCGGGTTCCCTACGGGCCGTTTACGGGAAGGTCAGCTTCCAGCCGTTGATCTGGCCCGTGTCCCGCGCCGCCCGGTCCTGCACCCGCAACTTCCAGGTCCCGGCGGCCCGTTCACCGGAGGCGTCCACCGTGTACGTGGTCCGCACGTCGTCCGCCGAGTCCGAGGACTGGTACGGCTTCAGGCTGTACACCGACCCGTCCGGCGCGACCAGGTCGACCACCAGGTCGCCGCGCCAGGTGTGCGCGATGTCCACGCCCACCTTCAGGCCGGCCGGCGCGTTCCCCGTCCGGTCGGCCACGGAGATGGACGACGTGACCGCCGGCCCGTTGTCCGGGATGGCCACGTCGGCGGTGTTCTCGTACACCGTGCCGTCGCCCGGGGTGCCGCCGCCGGACCGCTCGCCCACGTTGACGCCCGCCCACGCGTCCTGCACCGCCTTGTACTCGGCGCTCGACGTGCCGTACAGCTCACCGGCCACCGCGAGAGTCCCGGCGCGCGCACCCGCGTAGTCCGTGCGGGAGTGGAACTTGGTCGTCAGCGCCTTGAACCAGATCAGCGCGGCCTTCTCGCGGCCGATGCCGGTGACGGGCAGCCCGTCCGAGGTCGGCGAGTCGTACGCGACGCCGTTGACGGTCTTCTTCCCGCTGCCCTCGGACAGCAGATAGAACCAGTGGTTGGCCGGGCCCGAGGAGTAGTGCACGTCGATGTTGCCGATGCCCGCGTACCAGGCGTCCTTCGACGCGCCGTCCCGGCTCGGCCGGTCCATGTAGCGCAGCGGGGTGCCGTTGCCGCGGATGTCGATCTTCTCGCCGACGAGATAGTCGCCCACGTCCTCGGAGTTGGCCGCGTGGAACTCGACGGCGGCCGCGAAGATGTCGCTGGTCGCTTCGTTGAGGCCGCCGGACTCGCCGCTGTAGATCAGGCCCGCGGTGTGGGAGGTGACGCCGTGGGTCATCTCGTGCGCGGCCACGTCGATGGACGTCAGCGGCTTGGCGTTGCCCTCGCCGTCGCCGTACGTCATGCAGAAGCAGCTGTCCTGCCAGAAGGCGTTGACGTAGTTGTTGCCGTAGTGGACGCGCGAGTACGCGCCGACCCCGTCCCCGCGGATGCCGCTCCTGCCGTGCACATTCTTGTAGTAGTCCCAGGTCAGCGCGGCCCCGTAGTGCGCGTCGGCGGCCGCGGTCTCCGCGTGGGACGGGCTGCCGTCGCCCCAGGTGTCGTCGGCCCCGCTGAACAGGGTGCCCTGGCCCCATGTGCCGCGGTTCAGGTTGTACGTGCGGTGGTCGCCGCGGCCCGTGTCGGTGAGCGTGTAGCCGCTGCCCGACTGCGCGGTGCCGAGCGGGACTTGACCGCTGTACTGGGTGTTTCCGGTGCCGTTGTGCACGGCCTGCCGCTCGAACAGCTTCTTTCCGGTGCGGGCGTCGGTCACGACGTGCAGTTCGTTCGGCGTGCCGTCCTTCTGCAGCCCGCCGACGACGGTCTCGTACGCGAGCACCGGCTTGCCGCCGTGGCCCATCCAGACGACCTTGCGGGGCGCCTTCCGGGCCTCGGTCCGCGTCGAGCCGTCGGCCTTCGCGAGCCCGAGGGCCTGGCGTTCGGCGGCCTTCGCGGTCACCTCGGCCCGGGTGTCGACACCGCTCAGCCGGGCCCGGCTCGCCTTCGCCACGGCCTCGGTGCGGCCGGCCTCGCTCTTGCTCACGACCAGGTCGCCGCCGAGGACGGGGAGTGAGTCGTACGTGCGCTCGTAGCGGGTGTGGGTGGTGCCGTCGCGGTCCTGGACGACGTCCCGGACGACGAGCCGCTCCTTCGCGCCGAGTCCCAACTCCTTGGCCGTACGGGCCTTTTCGGCGTCCGCCTCGCGCAACAGCTCGGCGCGCTCGGACGGGGAGAGCTTGGCGGGCAGCGCGCCCGGGTCGGCCTTGCCCGCGGCCGCGGCGGGCCCGGACTGCAGGCCCACGGAGAGCAGGGCGGCGGTGGCGAGCAGCGCGCCGACGGCGCCGGTGCGTCTGCGGCGGGCGAAGGGGGAGGTGCGTGGGGAGGTGCGTGTCACGGCTGACTCCTTCTGCGGGCCGCGGATCGCGCGGCCGACGGGAACGGACGGTGGGTGGCCGCCCGGGCAGAACAAGGCAGTGCACGGTGCACGTGGGGGGTGCGCGACGAACGCGCCGGCGGTGAAGTGCCGTGAAGCGTGGGGGTGCTGACACGTTCGGTGCAGGGGAAGCGTGCCAGCGCAGCGGTGACGTGTCAGGACCGCGTCACAAGGTTGGCCGGAAATGGTCCGTTGGGCGGTGGAGGATGTTCGGTATGCGGACGTGCGCACGTGGCGCCACGAGAGCTTCCCCTACCCGCCCCCCCCTACCCGCCCCCTGCCCGGCCGGGCACGTCAGCCGAGAATCCCCCGGTCGTACGCCGTGGCCACCGCCGCCGCACGGTCCTTCACGCCCAACTTGCCGTAGATGTGCGTCAGATGCGTCTTGACCGTGGCCTCGCTGATGAACAGCTCCGCGGCGATCTCCCGGTTCGGGGTGCCCTTCGCGACCAGGGCATCCGGCCCCGGTCGATCACCGCGATCCGGTCGCAGAGGCGCTGCGCCTCCTCCATCCGATAGCTAGCGGGGGGGGACCCGTGCCTTTAGGCATGGGGGGAATCGCTTCTCAGGGCTGCTCTGACCTCAACTGTGCCCACGGGTCTGCACTGTTGACCCGAGCCAACTAGATACATGGCATGTGTATAGTGATCGTCATGGCCGTGGCCAGGAAGGTTCGCCGGTACTCCGGCGGTGTGTATGACTTGGGGCTCCACGTGGTGTGGTGCCCCAAGTACCGTCGTCGCGTGCTCGGTGGCCGGGTCGCGGTCCGCCTGGACGAGCTGATCCGGCAGAAGGCGGCAGAGAAGGGCTGGGAGATCATCGCTCTTGAGGTGATGCCCGATCACGTGCACCTGTTCGTCAAGCACGAGCCGAAGGCTTCCGCCTCCTACGTGGCGAACCAGTTCAAGGGCTTCACCTCCCGCGTGCTCCGCTCGGAGTTCCCGCATCTCAAGAGCCAGATGCCTACCCTGTGGTCCTCTTCGTTCTTCGTCGCCTCGGTCGGCGCGGTCAGCGCCGACACGGTGGAGAAGTACATCAACACCCAGTGGGAACGCCCCTGGACGAAGAAGCAGAAGGAGGGACAGGCGTGATACGCGCATACAAGTTCCTCCTTCGCCCCACCACCCGCCAGGCGCAGGCCCTCGGCGAGATGCTGCGGGATCACTGTTCCCTCTATAACGGGGCCTTGCAGGAACGCCGCGACGCCTGGCGGCACGCCTCGAAGGCGAGCATCAAGTACGGGCAGCAGTCGGCGCAGCTCAAGGACGTTCGCGCCTTCGATCCCGAGCGGCAAGGCCGCTGGTCGTTCAGCTCGCAGCAGGCGACGTTGCGCCGCCTGGACAAGGCGTTCCAAGCCTTCTTCCGACGCGTGAAGGCCGGAGAAAAGCCCGGCTATCCCCGCTTCCGGGGCGTCAACTGGTTCGACACCGTGGACTTCCCCAAGGACGGCGACGGCTGCCGCTGGGACTCCACCCCGCACGACCCCGTCACCCGCGTGCGCCTGCAAGGCGTCGGGAATGTCCGCGTGCACCAGCACCGACCGGTGAAGGGTCGCGTTAAGACCGTCAGTATCAAGCGTGAGGGCCGACAGTGGTATGTCGTCCTCGCCTGCGACAACGTCCTCGCCGAACCACTCCCGGCCACGGACGCGGTCACCGGCATCGACATGGGTGTCACGCACTTCCTCACCACATCTGAGGGTGTACACGTCGCCAATCCACGGCATGGCAAGCGCAACGCCGATGCCCTCGCCCAGGCTCAGCGGGCCCTCAAGGCGTTTGGCCGCCGGAAGCGGGAGAACCGCACCGCAAAGCACCGCCGGGCCGTGGAGAAGGTCGCCGCGCTGCACCGCAAGGTACGGCGCCAGCGCACCGACCACGCACACAAGACCGCGCTTGCCCTGGTCCGCGACTACGACCAGATCGCACACGAGCGGCTGAACATCGCGAACATGGTCCGCACCCCCAAGCCGAAGCCCGACCCCGAGATCCCCGGCACGTTCCTGTCGAACGGTGCCGCCTCGAAGGCCGGGCTCAACCGCAGCATTCGGGTTGGGGGGTGTTCCTGGGCATCCTCGCGCAGAAGGCTGAAAGCGCCGCTCGTGTACTAATCCCGGTGGATCCCCGCAACACCTCCCGCACCTGCCCCGAATGCGGGCACGTGGACGGCGAGAACCGCGACGGCGAAAAGTTCCAGTGCACCGCCTGTGACCACCGCGACCACGCGGACCGGGTAGGCGCCTGGAACGTCGCACTCAGGGCCGGGCTGGTCCTTCCCGACGTGGCCTAGCCACCGACAGGAGAAGCCCCCCGGATTTATCCGGGGGGGAGGAGTCACGAAATGTGTGACGAGCAGGACGGTCACACCACTCGCCCGCACCTCCTCGATCAGCTGCCAGGTGTCCCGGCGGGCCCGCGGGTCGAGGCCCGTGGTCAACTCGTCGAGGACGACCACGCGGGGCCCGCCGATCAGGGCGAGCGCGATGAAGAGCCGCTGCTTCTGGCCGCCGCTGAGCTTCCCGAACCGGGCGCCCAGCTTCTCGTCGAGCCCGAGCCGCTCGGCCAGCGGCCGCCAGTCGGCCGGCTTCTCGTAGAACGCGCTGTACAGCTCAAGCGCCTCGCGCACGGTGAGCTTCGCCTGCAACTCGCTCTCCTGCAGCTGGGCGCCGAGCAGCTGGGTGACTTCGCGGTGGTCCGCGACCGGGTCGAGTCCGGCGACGCGCACGGACCCGGCGTCGGGGACGCGCAGCCCCTCCACGCACTCGACAGTGGTCGTCTTGCCCGCGCCGTTCGGGCCGAGCACCCCGAAGATCTCCCCCTCCTCCACGGCGAACGACACCCCGTCCACGGCGGGCCTGCCCCCGTAGACCTTCCTCAGGTCCCTCACTTCGATGACTGCCATACCCCGAGCGTCCCGGCCGGCCCGCCCCCGGAACATCGGCCATCACGCTCGAACCGGGATCAGCCGATCGGTTGACGGGGCGGTACGACGGTGTTCTCGGGGCGGTACGACGGTGTGACGGGGCGGTACGACGGTGTGACGGGGCGGTACGACCGTGCGGTGACGTTTCCCCCGGACCGCACTCGTCGTTGTACACGCGTGACACAGCTTGCGACACGCGCCCGGCGCGCACCGGCCCGTAGGGCCGCCGTACTGACATGGGTGGGCCTCGCCGCCCTCCTCGCCGCCCTCACCGGCTGCTCCGGCAGTGGGACCGGCTCGCTCGACGCGATGTTCGGCAAGGGCACCGCCGAGGACGCGATCCGGATCAGCCCCGGCCACGGCGAGCGCAGCGTCAGCGCCGACCAGAAGCTGGAGGTCGAGGTCCCGGCCGGGCGGCTTGAGTCCGTCAAGGTGGTCAAGTTCCAGGACGCGCAGGACAGCGCCGTACCGGGCGAGATCTCCGAGGACGGCCTGAGCTGGGAGCCGAAGGACCAGCGGCTCGCCCTCGCCGCCAAGTACACGGTGGACGCGGTCGCCCTCGACGGCCACGGTCGGCGGCACGCCCGGCACGTCACGTTCACGACGTACGTACCGGACGAGCGGTTCGTCGCGTACGTGAAGCCGGAGAACCGCTCCACCGTCGGCACCGGAATGATCGTCTCCCTGGAGTTCAACCGGGAGATCGAGAACCGCGAGGCCGTCGAGCGCGCCGTGCGGGTGACCGCGGACCCGCCCGTGAAGATCGCCGGGCACTGGTTCGGCAAGACCCGCCTGGACTTCCGCCCCGAGGACTACTGGCAGCCGGACACCCGGGTCACCGTCGACCTCGGCCTGCGCGACGTGGAGGGCGCGGAGGGCGTGTTCGGGCTGCAGCAGAAGCAGTTCGGCTTCACCGTCGGCCGCAGCCAGGTCTCCCGCGTCGACGCCGCCGAGCACACCATGGAGGTACGCCGGGACGGCAAGCTCCTGTCGACCCTGCCGATCACCGCGGGCGGCGGCAAGAACACCACGTACAACGGCAAGATGGTGATCTCCCAGATGCTCGACGTGACCCGGATGAACGGCGCCACGGTCGGCTTCACGGACAGCGACGGCAAGGGCGAGTACGACATCCCGGACGTGCCGCACGCCATCCGCCTCACCACCTCCGGCACGTTCCTGCACGGCAACTACTGGACTCCGGCCGCCACGTTCGGCAACGAGAACGTCAGCCACGGCTGCGTGGGCCTGCGGGACATCAAGGGCGGCAGCTCGGACACCCCGGCGGGCTGGTTCTTCGACCGGAGCCTGATCGGGGACGTGGTGGAGGTCGTCAACTCCAAGGACGAGAAGGTCGATCCGGACAACGGGCTGAGCGGCTGGAACATGGACTGGAAGAAGTGGAAGGCGGGCTCGGCGCTGCACGGCTGACCCCTCCCGCAAGCCCCCGCCCCTCGCCCCCACTTGGGACCGAACGGTGACAATCCGGAGAGGTCGTCGTCGCAGGTCGTGCCGGTAATCTTGTGGTGTGCGCGAGTTGCGCGAGGGGTGCGGGGCCCGCTCGGGCCTGGCGAGGGGAGACACATCGTGAACGGGCGACCGATATCGGGGGCATCGGTGGGCGCGCGGGGGCGCCGGGGCAGCGGGCGGGCGCGGGCCGGCCTGACCGCCGTACTGACCGCGGCCCTGTTCGCCGTCACCGCCTGTGGGGGAGCGGGCGGCGAGGGGGAGGGCGGCGCGGGCCGGGCGAGGGCCAACGAGCCCTCGAAGGCCGTGGTGACGATCGCGCCCAAGGACGGCGCGAAGTCCGTGGCCACCAGCGGCGCCCTGAAGATAACCGCCGACGACGGCAGGCTGACCGAGGTCGAGGTCGCCGACACCAAGGGCAACGAGATACCGGGCGAGATCACCGCCGACGGCTCCGCCTGGAAGCCCGACCACCACCTCGCCGCCGCCACGAAGTACACGGTCCACGCCACGGCGAAGGACTCCGCGGGCCGCGCGTCCGCCAAGGACACCACGTTCACGACGCTCACCCCGCAGAACACGTTCATCGGCTACTTCACCCCCGAGGACGGCTCCGAGGTCGGGGTGGGCATGCCGTTCTCGGTCAACTTCACCCGCGGCATCACGAGCCCCGAGGCGGTCGAGAAGGCCATCGAGGTCACGGCCGAGCCGAAGGTCGAGATCCGCCACAAGTGGCACGGCAACGACCGGCTCGACTTCCGCCCGGAGAACTACTGGAAGCCGGGCACCGAGGTCACCGTGAAGCTCAACCTCGACGGCGTCGAGGGCCGCCCCGACGTCTACGGCAAGCAGGCCAAGACCGTCTCGTTCACCGTCGGCCGCAGCCAGGTCTCCACCGTCGACGCCAAGTCGAAGAAGATGACGGTCGAGCGCGACGGCAAGCGCATCAAGACCATCCCGATCAGCTCCGGCGCCCCGGCCACTCCCACGTACAACGGCCAGATGGTCATCACCGAGAAGCACAAGGTGACCCGGATGAACGGCGACACGGTCGGCTTCGGCGGCGAGTACGACATCAAGGACGTGCCGCACGCCATGCGCCTGTCCACCTCCGGCACCTTCATCCACGGCAACTACTGGACGGCGCCCTCCACGTTCGGCAGCACCAACGTCAGCCACGGCTGCGTCGGCCTGCGCGACCAGCGCGGCGGCGGCGACAGCAAGACGCCCGCGGCCTGGTTCTACGACCAGTCCATGATCGGCGACGTGGTCATCGTGAAGAACTCCAAGGACAAGCAGATCCAGTGGTGGAACGGCCTCAACGCCTGGAACCTCGACTGGGACGAGTGGGAGAAGTAGCTTTTTGGGGGGTTCGGAGCCGACGCCCCGGACCCCCACGGGTGAACGCCCGTTAGCCTCCCTCCCATGACCGTGAATCTCGAAGTCTCCGCAGGCGTAGGCACGATCCGCCTGGACCGCCCCCCGATGAACGCCCTCGACATCGCCACCCAGGACCGGCTCAAGGAGCTCGCCCAGGAGGCGACCGACCGCGACGACGTGCGTGCCGTGATCCTTTACGGCGGCGAGAAGGTGTTCGCGGCCGGCGCGGACATCAAGGAGATGCAGAACATGGACCACGCGGCCATGGTGCTGCGCTCCCGTGCCCTGCAGGACTCCTTCACCGCCATCGCCCGGATCCCGAAGCCCGTCGTCGCCGCCGTCACCGGCTACGCGCTGGGCGGCGGCTGCGAGTTGGCGCTCTGCGCGGACTACCGGATCGCCGCCGACAACGCCAAGCTCGGCCAGCCGGAGATCCTGCTCGGCCTGATCCCGGGCGCGGGCGGCACCCAGCGCCTGGCCCGCCTGGTCGGCCCCTCCAAGGCCAAGGACCTGATCTTCACCGGCCGCATGGTGAAGGCCGAAGAGGCCCGGGAGATCGGCCTGGTGGACCGCGTCGTGCCCGCCGCGGAGGTGTACGAGCAGGCGCAGGCGTGGGCCGCGAAGCTCGCCCAGGGCCCGGCGCTCGCGCTGCGCGCCGCGAAGGAAGCGGTGGACACCGGCCTGGAGACCGACATCGACACCGGCCTCGCCGTCGAACGCACCTGGTTCGCCTCTCTGTTCGCCACCGAGGACCGCGAGCGCGGCATGCGCAGCTTCGTGGAGGAGGGCCCGGGCAAGGCCAAGTTCCTCTGAGCCACTTCCGCCCCTGGAGCATCAACAGCTCCACGTTCCTGAGGAGTTGACACTCTCGGGGGAATGGAAGTGGTGCGGCTCCGGCTTGTCCGTTCCTTGAGGCAGCCTTGAGCGCTGGGCGTCCGTTGACGGGTTCGTACGACCGCCAACTGCCGGTCAATGCAGGTCAGATGGGTCGTACCGGCATCATGTGTGCCTTAGGCATATGCCGGTGCGTACCCCTGGAATTGGTGGTTCCGGGGGGCGTATTCCGCAGGAACGGCCCCGGAAGGCGCTCCGGCCCGCCATGATGGGTGCATGGCGGGGCTTGAGGGCAGTGAACGACCGCGGCGGCACGGTGCTGTGACCGCCATGCGGTGGACCCCGGCCGTGGAGGACGAACAGGCCCTGAAAGCCCTGGAGTTGTTCGGCAACCCCACGGACGAGGAAGTGCCGCTGCCGTCCCGGCCGGAGTCCGCGGGTACCGCGCGCCGGCTCGCGCAGGTCGTGGTGCTCCGCAAGTGGGGGCTCACCCCGCAGGTCGCGGAGGTCGTCGTGCTGCTGGTCTCGGAGCTGGTCGGCAACGCCGTACGGCACACCGGCGCCCGGGTGTTCGGCCTGAAGATGGGGCGCAGGCCCGGCTGGATCCGGGTCGAGGTGCGGGACCCCTCGCGGGGGCTGCCCTGCCTGATGCCGGTGCAGGCGATGGACACGAGCGGGCGCGGCCTGATGCTGGTCGACAAGCTCTCCGACCGCTGGGGCGTGGACCTGCTCCCGCGCGGCAAGACGACATGGTTCGAGATGCGCATCACCGAGCGCTGAACGCGCCTCTGCCCGCTGAACGCACCCCGTACGCACTGAATGCACCCCGTACGCGCTTGATGCGCCCCTGTACGCACAGAAGCCCCCTCGCGCCGTGTTGCGGCGCCGTGGGGGCTTCTGTGTGGTGCGCCGCGGATCTTCGGGGGGTGTGATCCACGGCCGCAGAGACGACCTGGCCCGGGTCAATGGGGGTCGTTGCATTCAATGATGACAGACCCGCGGCTCGTGAACAAATGAATCCATGGTGACGCGCGGCACTCACCTTGTAAACGCTGGTTAAGTGCGGACTGTGCGGACTGTGCGGGCTGTGCGGGCTGTGCAGGGCGGCCGCCCGAGCCCCGACCCATAAACGTCCTAATTTGGGTGAATCATTACCCATTGGCCTGCCCCGCCCTTAAATAGCGGAGTGACGTCAACGGACCGCCGCACGTCCTGTCGTACGACACCGCGGCCTCGGCGCGGTGACCACCACGGAGCTGCTGACCACATGAACCCCCACCCGAAGTCCCTGCCCCTCACTCGGCGCACCCGCGTCCTGATGTGCGCCGCCCTGTTCGCCGCGAGCGCCGCCCTCGCCGCCTGCGGCGCCCCCGACGACCAGACCTCGAAGGCCGCCCTCGGCGAGAAGAAGCCCGCCAAGCCCAAGGAGGTCGAAATCGACGGCCTCCCCGGCATGCCGCCCGTCCTCGACCCCAAGGACGTCTACGCCGCCGACCGGCCGAACAAGCTCTCCCCGGTGGTCAAGGACTTCCCCTCCCGGGTGTACGTCCCCAACACCAAGTCCAACACCGTCTCCGTGATCGACCCGAAGAAGTTCAAGGTCGTCGACACCATCGAGGTCGGTACGCGGCCCCAGCACGTCGTCCCCTCCTGGGACCTCAAGACGCTCTGGGTCAACAACAACCGCGGCCACACCCTCACCCCCATCGACCCCGCCACGGCCAAGCGCCGCGGGCCCGACGTCGAGGTGCACGACCCGTACAACCTGTACTTCACGCCCAACGGCAAGCACGCCGTCGTCATGGCCTCCCTCGACCGCGAGCTGGTCTTCCGCGACCCGCAGACCATGAAGCGCGTCCACACCGAACCCGTCAGCTGCTACGGCGTGAACCACGCCGACTTCTCGATGGACGGCCGCTACTTCATCGTGTCCTGCGAGTTCTCCTCCGAACTCCTCAAGGTCGACACCCAGAAGATGAAGGTCATCGACCAGCAGAAGCTGCCCTTCGAGGGCGCCATGCCGCAGGACGTGAAGATCTCCCCGGACGGCAAGACCTTCTACATCGCCGACATGATGGCCCACGGCGTCTGGGTCCTCGACGGCGAGAAGTTCACCACCCCCAAGCTGATGCCCACCGGCAAGGGCGCCCACGGCCTGTACATCAGCCGCGACTCCAAGGAGATGTACATCCCCAACCGGGGCGAGGGCTCCATCTCCGTCTTCAACTTCGAGAAGAACAAGCTCACCAAGAAGTGGTGGCTCCCCGACGGCGGCAGCCCCGACATGGGCGGCGTCTCCGCCGACGGCAAGGTCCTCTGGCTGTCCGGACGGTACGACTCCGAGGTGTACGCCATCGACACCCGCACCGGCGTCCAGCTCGCCAAGATCCCCGTCGGCGACGGCCCCCACGGCCTCGCCGTCTACCCGCAGCCCGGCCGCTACTCCCTCGGCCACACCGGCGTCTTCCGCTGAACCGCCCCCGATTAATCTGACCTCCGTCAGTAACGCACCAAGAAGGGGTGGCCCCAGTGGCGGACATCGAGGCAGCACGCGCGCAGTTCCAGCGGATCGACACGGACGGTGACGGTTTCATCACCGCGGCCGAGTTCAAGCAGGCCCTCGCGCAGGGCGGCGACTGGAACGTGACCGACTCCGTCGCGGAGGCCGTGATCGGCGCGCAGGACACCAACCAGGACAAGGCCCTCTCCTTCGACGAGTTCTGGGCCCACCTCAGCAAGGCCTGAGCCCCGCCCACCGTGGGCCCGCACCTCCGTGGCGCGGGCCCACGGCCGCGTTCGGCCCGCCGTGCGCACCGGCTCGCCGCCGTACGGATGTCCTGCCCTCAGCTGCTCAGTCGATAGTCGCCCAATTCCGCATCGCCGTTCGGCTGGAAAAGTCTGCGACGTTCTTGTCGAGCGGCGTCGAAGTGTATTGGTGGATGCGCCACTTGGCCTGGATGCGGGGCTTTCCTGCCGTGACGTAGTCGGCTATCCAGAGGGCGTCCCCTGCGTAGGAAGTTCGGTCGACGTTCAACCAGAAATCCCGATTGCAATAGAGAATAGACCGGTTCAAAGGCCGAAGGCGTTTCACCTCTCTGATGAACTCGTCCTTCTGTGCATTACTCGCATTAGTCCCTTCCCCTGTCCTCTCCCAGTCGCAAGCCAGAATGTCGCCCTGTCTCTCCGCCGCCTTCGAGACGAAGTACTCCGCCTGCGCCTTGATGTTGTGCGGCCACAGGAAGTGGTAGAAGCCCACCACGCAGCCGGCCTCGCGGGCCTTCTTCACCTGGGCGTTCATGCGGGGGTTGACGTAGGAGCGGCCCTCCGTCGCCTTGACGATGACGAAGTCGACGCCCTCGGTGCTGAAGTCGGACTGGTACGAACTGACGTCTATCCCGCGGATCATGAAGCCGCCTTCCGGTGGTCGGGCCGGGTGCCGTGGGTCTGAGAAAGTGCCCGGCCGCCTCAGGCCCGAAACCCGGCCGCCCCGTTCGTCCACAGGGTCGGCACAATGCGAGCCGCGGGGCGAGCGCGGCGCCGCTGTGGCCGGAGTCACCGCTCTGACCTGCACGGGTTGTGCGATTCTGGAGGCAGAGCCCGACCGGCTCCCGGACGAGGTGCGCCGTACCCGGTATTGACGACGGCGCCGAAGGGAGCCGTTCCGTCATGGCTTGGATCGTTCTGGTCGTCTCCGGTGTCCTGGAGGCCGTGTGGGCGACCGCGCTCGGCAAGTCCGAGGGCTTCAGCCGCCTCTGGCCCACCGTGGTGTTCGGTGTCGGCCTCACCCTGAGCATGGCCGGCCTGGCCTTCGCGCTGCGCACGCTGCCGGTGGGCACCGGGTACGCGGTGTGGGTGGGCATCGGTGCCGTGCTGACCGTCGTGTACGGGATGGTGTTCGGCGGCGAGCCGGTGTCGCTGCTGAAGCTGGCGCTGCTCTCGGGGATCGTGGGCTGCGTGATCGGCCTCAAGGCGCTGCACTGAGCGGGTAGTTGGTACGTACGAGGAGGGCGCCGTGGTCGTGGACCGCGGCGCCCTCCTCGTATGCACGATGTGCCTCAGCACTCGATGATGTTCACCGCGAGCCCGCCCCGCGCCGTCTCCTTGTACTTGACGCTCATGTCGGCGCCGGTGTCCTTCATGGTCTTGATGACCTTGTCGAGGGAGACCTTGTGGGAGCCGTCGCCGCGCAGCGCCATCTTGGCCGCCGTCACGGCCTTCACCGCCGCCATGCCGTTGCGCTCGATGCACGGGATCTGCACGAGCCCGCCGACCGGGTCGCAGGTCAGGCCCAGGTTGTGCTCCATGCCGATCTCCGCGGCGTTCTCCACCTGCGAGGGGGAGCCGCCCATGACCTCGGCGAGCGCGCCCGCCGCCATCGAGCAGGCGGAGCCGACCTCGCCCTGGCAGCCGACCTCGGCGCCGGAGATGGAGGCGTTCTCCTTGAAGAGCATGCCGATCGCGCCCGCGGAGAGGAGGAAGCGGACCACGCCGTCCTCGTCCGCGCCGGGCACGAAGTTCATGTAGTAGTGCAGGACCGCCGGGATGATGCCCGCGGCGCCGTTCGTCGGGGCGGTGACGACGCGGCCGCCCGCCGCGTTCTCCTCGTTCACCGCCATCGCGTACAGCGTGATCCACTCCATGGCGTGGGCCAGCGGCTCGCCCTCGGCGCGCAGCTTGCGGGCCGAACCCGCCGCGCGGCGGCGGACCTTGAGGCCGCCGGGGAGGATGCCCTCGCGGGTCATGCCGCGCGAGACGCAGGACTGCATGACGCGCCAGATGTCGAGCAGGCCCTCGCGGATCTCGTCCTCGGTGCGCCAGGCCTTCTCGTTCTCCAGCATCAGCGCGGAGATGGACAGGCCGGT
Source organism: Streptomyces solicavernae (assembly GCF_029968095.1). Taxonomy (GTDB): domain Bacteria; phylum Actinomycetota; class Actinomycetes; order Streptomycetales; family Streptomycetaceae; genus Streptomyces; species Streptomyces solicavernae. Next base: position 232,975 of record NZ_JASCIR010000004.1, read on the forward strand.
CTCGTCGGCGAGGCGGAGCAGCTCGTCGCCGGTGCGGAAGGAGTACTTCAGGACGGTGTCGTCCAGGACGAGGGGGTTCTCCCCGGCCACCGCGTCCTCGTCCACGACGAAGCCGCCGCCCACCGAGTAGTACGTCTTCTCCAGGGCGAGGGCGCCCTGCTCGTCGTACGCGTGGATCGTCATGCCGTTGGCGTGGTACGGCAGGGCCTTGCGGCGGTGCAGGATCAGGTCCTCGTCGAAGTCGAAGCCGATCTCGTGGGCGCCGAGGAGGTTGATGCGGCCGCTCTGCTTGATGTGCTCGAAGCGGTCGTCGGCGTGCTCCACGTCGACGGTGCGCGGGGAGTCGCCCTCCAGGCCGAGGAGGACGGCCTTGGGGGTGCCGTGGCCGTGGCCGGTGGCGCCGAGGGAGCCGAAGAGCTCGGCGCGGACGGCGGTGGTGTGGGCGAGCAGCCCCTCGTTCTTGAGGCGGCGGGCGAACATGCGGGCGGCGCGCATCGGGCCCACCGTGTGGGAGCTGGACGGGCCGATACCGACCGAGAACAGGTCGAAGACCGAGATGGCCACGGGAACTCCAAGGGTGATTGGTAGACGCCGTTGTCTGCCGGGGTGACGCAGAGAAACAAAGGCGGTGCAGGACGTGCGGGGCGTGCGTACGTGGGGCGGGGCACCTCGCGCACTGTTCACTGTCCAGTGTGCGGGGTGCCCCGACCTTTCGTACGTACGAACTAAAGGTTGCGTACGATCTAAAGGTTACGTACGCACTACAGGGTACGTACGCACTAAAGGGTACGAAAAAGCCCCGGTTTTACTTCAGGCCTGGGTAGAGCGGGTGCTTCTCGGCCAGAGCGGTCACGCGGGCCTTCAGCGACTCGGAGTCGTACGACGGCTTGAGGGCCTCGGCGATGATGTCGGCGACCTCGCGGAAGTCCTCGGCGTCGAAGCCGCGGGTGGCGAGGGCCGGCGTGCCGATGCGCAGGCCCGAGGTGACCATCGGGGGGCGCGGGTCGTTCGGGACGGCGTTGCGGTTGACCGTGATGCCGACCTCGTGCAGGCGGTCCTCGGCCTGCTGGCCGTCCAGGTCGCTGTCGCGCAGGTCGACCAGGACGAGGTGGACGTCGGTGCCGCCGGAGAGGACGTTCACGCCTGCGGTGCGGGCGTCGTCCGAGGTCAGGCGCTCGGCGAGGATGCGGGCACCCTCGATCGTGCGCTCCTGGCGCTCCTTGAACTCCTCGCTCGCCGCGACCTTGAAGGAGACGGCCTTGGCGGCGATCACGTGCTCCAGGGGGCCGCCCTGGAAGCCGGGGAAGACCGCGGAGTTCAGCTTCTTCGCGAAGTCCTTGTTGCGGGCCAGGATGATGCCGCCGCGCGGGCCGCCGAGCGTCTTGTGCGTGGTGGAGGTCACCACGTCCGCGTACGGCACCGGGTTCGGGTGCAGCCCGGCGGCGACGAGGCCCGCGAAGTGCGCCATGTCGACCCACAGCTTCGCGCCGACCTCGTCGGCGATGCGGCGGAACTCGGCGAAGTCCAGGTGGCGCGGGTAGGCCGACCAGCCCGCGATGATCACCTTCGGCTGGTTCTCCTTGGCGAGGCGCTCGACCTCGGCCATGTCGACCAGACCGGCGTCGTCCACGTGGTAGGCGACCACGTCGAACTGCTTGCCGGAGAAGTTCAGGCGCATGCCGTGGGTGAGGTGGCCGCCGTGCGCCAGGTCCAGGCCGAGGATCGTGTCGCCGGGCTGGGCGATCGCGAACAGGGCGGCCTGGTTGGCGGAGGCGCCGGAGTGCGGCTGGACGTTGGCGTACTCGGCGCCGAACAGGTCCTTGATCCGGTCGATGGCGATCTGCTCGGTGACGTCGACGTGCTCACAGCCGCCGTAGTAGCGCCGGCCCGGGTAGCCCTCGGCGTACTTGTTGGTGAGGACGGTGCCCTGGGCCTCCATGACGGCGACCGGAGCGAAGTTCTCCGACGCGATCATTTCGAGGGTGGACTGCTGGCGGTGCAGCTCGGCGTCGACGGCGGCGGCGACGTCGGGGTCGAGCTCGTGGAGAGGGGTGTTCAGCACAGACATGGGTACGGCGCCTCAGCTTCCGGAGAACTCGGTGTACTCGTCGGCGGACATCAGGTCCTGCTGCTCCTCGGAGACGCGGACCTTGAAGAGCCAACCACCCTCGAACGGGGCCGAGTTGACGAGCGACGGGTCGTCCACGACGTCCTGGTTGGCCTCGACGACCTCACCGGTGACGGGCGAGTACAGCTCGCTGACCGACTTGGTCGACTCCAGCTCGCCGCAGGTCTCGCCGGCGGTCACGGTCGCGCCGACCTCCGGGAGCTCCACGTAGACCACGTCGCCGAGAGCGTTCGCCGCGTGCTCGGTGATGCCGACCGCGGACACACCGTCGGCGGCGGCCGACAGCCACTCGTGTTCCTTGCTGTAACGCAGTTCCTTGGGGTTGCTCATGGCCTGAATTCTCCTGTACGCGGGGGAGTGGTGATGCGGAAGGGGGTACGGGGACTGCTGCTGCCGCTGAGGGGGCTACTTCTGCCGCTGGTAGAAGGGCAGCGCGACGACCTCGTACGGCTCGTGGCTGCCGCGGATGTCCACGCAGACACCCGTCGAGGAAGCAGGGCCGGGCTCGGCGTGCGCGGCGTCGACGTACGCCATCGCGATCGGCTTGCCGAGGGTCGGGGACGGGGCGCCGGAGGTGATCTCGCCGATGACCTCGCCGTCGGCCACCACAGCCATGCTGGCGCGGGGCACCCGGCGGCCCTCGGCGATCAGGCCGACGAGCTTGCGCGGCGGGTTCTGCTCGGCGCGCTCGGCGGCGGCCTCCAGGGCGGCGCGGCCGACGAAATCAGCGGCCTTCTCGAACTTGACGACACGGCCGAGCCCGGCGTCGAACGGCGTCAGCCCGGTGCTCAGCTCGTGCCCGTACAGCGGCATGCCCGCCTCCAGGCGCAGGGTGTCGCGGCAGGACAGACCGGCCGGGACGAGGCCGTACTCCTGGCCGGCCTCGGTGAGCGCCTGCCAGACCTGCTCGGCGTGCTCGGGCTTGATGAACAGCTCGAAGCCGTCCTCGCCGGTGTAGCCGGTGCGGGCGATCAGGGCGGGGGCGCCCGCGACGGTGCCGGGCAGGCCCGCGTAGTACTTGAGGCCGTCCAGGTCGGCGTCGGTGACCGCCTTGAGGATGGCGGGGGAGTGCGGGCCCTGCACGGCGAGCAGCGCGTACGCGTCGCGGTCGTCGCGGACCTCGGCGTCGAAGCCGGCGGCGCGCTCGGTGAGGGCGTCCAGGACGGTCTGGGCGTTGGAGGCGTTGGCGACGACCAGGTAGGTGTCGGCCTCCAGGCGGTAGACGATCAGGTCGTCGAGGATGCCGCCGTCCGCGCGGCAGATCATGGTGTAGCGGGCGCGGCCGGGCTTGATGGAGCCCATGTTGCCGACCAGGGCGTGATCGAGGAGGTCCGCGGCCTGGACGCCGGTGACGGTGATCTCGCCCATGTGGGACAGGTCGAAGAGGCCGGCGGCGGTACGGACGGCGTTGTGCTCGTCGCGCTCGCTGCCGTAGCGCAGGGGCATGTCCCAGCCCGCGAAGTCGGTCATGGTCGCGCCGAGCGAACGGTGCAGCGCGTCGAGCGCGGTCAGGCGCGGCGATACGGATTGGCTCATGTGTGTGGCTCCCGGGGCATGACTGCGAGGTCGTCCTCCCCATCTGTCATCGGAACCCGCGGTTTCACAACCGGGGATTCACAACCTGAGAGGTTCGCCGGGAGCCCGGCTTGCACCTTGGGTGGAGCCACACAGCGCGGCTCGCTTTTCAGATCTGCCTCGCCCGCGCGGTAACTGGGCCTGAGAGATTCAAGGGAGGATCTTGCTCCTTCGGCGCCCCGAGGTTGCGTCGTATGAGTTGCATGCGTACGACGCCGGCCGGGGGCTCTCCCGCGCGGATTCAAGCGGCCGGTATGGAGTTGGCCCGCACATCATTGCACGCCGCCGCCCGGAGTGGTCGGGGCGCTGCGGATCTGTGACCCGGCCCGTGGTGGAACCGGTTCCGGTGTGGTGGGAGTCCTCTGGAGGAGAGCGGGTGAGGAGGGCTGTGCCACAGGTAATGCCGTAATCCGCTTGTGCCGCATTACCGTCTCTTTACAGTGGGCGGAGAAGAGTCGTGTGACCGAACGGGGAGGACGATCACGGTGCACAAGGCGAGCGCGTATCCGGCGATGACCGCGACGAGCGGCGTCACGGTGCCCGAGCAGCCGGGCGCTGCGGCAGCGAAGGCGCTCGGGCCTGTCCGGGGGGCCGCGCTCGGTCCGGCGCCGGTGGTCCGTGACCTGCGGGACCGGGCGGGGCGGGCGCCGCGGCAGCTGTGCTTCGGCGCGGGCGACGTCGTCGTGGTCTCCGGGCTGCCGGGCAGCGGCAAGACGACGCTCATCGACCGTGTGGTGGCCTCGCCCCGCTTCGACTCCCAGGACGCCCGCGACCGCTGGGCCCGCCGCATGCCGGGCTTCCTGCCGTACGCGCTCTACCGCCCCCTGGTCCGCCTCGCGCACTACACCGGCCTGCGCCGCGCCCTGCGCTCCGGCGCGAGCGTCGTCGTGCACGACTGCGGTACGCAGTCCTGGGTGCGCAGCTGGCTCGCCCGCGAGGCGCGGCGCCGGGGCCGGGGACTGCATCTGCTGCTGCTCGACGTCGACCCGGACACGGCCCTCGCGGGCCAGCGCTCGCGCGGCCGCGGCGTCTCGCGGTACGCGTTCGCGCGGCACCGCAGGGCCGTCGGCCGGCTGGTGCGGGACGCGGAGCGGGGCCGTATCCCGGCGGGCTGCGCCTCGGCGGTGCTCCTCGACCGGGACGCGGCGGACCGGCTGCGGGGGATCGGGTTCGGGCGCTGAGCGTGCTGAGCGTGCTGACCGGGCTGAGCGTGCTGACCGGGCTGAGCGGGCTGAGCGTGCTGACCGGGCTGAGCGTTAGGGTCTGTGGCGCAGGTTGGACACACAGCTGAGCAGGGCGGCAGAGGGACGAGATGGACATTCCGGTACAGGGTGCACAGGAGCCCCAGGGGCATCCGTACGGAGGCTGGCCCGCGAACGAGCTGGAGGAGGTCCTCGCGGCCTCGCTCGGCACGCCGGCCGAGCCCGGACCCGCATCGGCGGGCGGCCGGATTCTGCAGGTCCTCGGCCGCAGCCGGGTCTGGGTGCCGCTGCCCAACGGCGGCAGCCGGGACAGCACCGACCTCGACCTGCCCACGATGGACATCGGCGGCGCCGCCTACGTGCCGGTCTTCAGCTCCGAGGAACAGCTCCGCCGCGTCGCCGGCGCGCACATGCCGTACACCGTGGCGCCCGCCGTGGAGTTCGCCCGCGGCCTGCCGCCGAAGCTGGGCATCGCCGTGAACCCGGAGGGCACGGTCGGGGTGCCGCTGCCGCCGCCCGCGGTGGCCGAGCTGTGCCGCACCGGCCGTACCGAGCTGGACGGGCCGACGACCGGCGGCCGGGTCCGCCTCTTCGAGCCGGACTGGCAGGACGACCCGGTCGACTTCCTGGCCGCGGCCGGCGAGGAGTTCGCGGCGACGGGCGTGGTGCGCAGCGCGCGCCGGTGTCTGGCCAGCATCGAGGGCGAGAGCCCGGTGATGTTCGTGGGCGTCGAGCTGTCCGCCCTGGAGGGCGACCGCAACCCGGCGATGGACGCGCTCGGCCGTGCGCTGGGCCGCGTACCGGTGGCGTGGCCGGTGAACCTGGTCCTGCTCGACGTGGCCCAGGACCCGGTGGCGGACTGGATGCGGGAGCGGCTGCGGCCGTTCCACGCGGACGGCAACTACTCCTAGTCCCTCGCCGTCCCTCGCCGTCCCTCGCCGTCCCTCGCCGTCCCTCGCCGTCCCTCGCCGTCCCTCGTCACGCGGACGGCGACTGGGCCGGCGACCGGCCCCTCGCCACGCGGACGGCAACAGCCCCTCGGGGCCGGAGCCTTGCGTTCCTTTTGTGCGCGGGATGTTGGCTGTGGAGCGCCGCTGCGAACCGCGACGCATAAGCTGGTTTCATAACCAGGGCGTCCCCGTCGCGGCTCGGGTGCCCGGGCCGGGGAATTACGGGGACGGCAGTCGATGCGTACGGGGCGAAGGGGCGGTCAACTAGTGAGTGCGTCGGGCACGGCTGCGGGCAGTGGGGCCTCCCCTGTTCGAGCGGAGCCGAGAACTCGGGGACAGGTCGAGCACATGCTGCGCCAGGTCACACCCGGGCGGTACGACGCGTACGAAGCGCTGCTCGGCGCGATCGCCGAGGGCCAGGTGTGGATGCTCCTCTGGCACGGCCAGGCGGGGTCCCCGGACGCCCAGTACGGGAACATGGACGTGACGGGCCTCGGCTACGCGCCCTGCGTGACCTCCGCCCAGGAGCTCGCCGCCTCCGGCTGGAACCGGGCGCACGAAGTCGTCACCGGGGCCGACGTCGCCCGCACGCTCTTCCCCGACCACTACGGCCTCTGGCTCAACCCGCACGCGCCCGGCGGCGGGGTCGGCATCCCGTGGCTGGACCTCCGCCGCATCGCGACCGGCCTGGACAAGGCCCCCGCCGGTCCCCTGCGGCTGTCCGAACCCGCCGTGGAAATCCCGCAGTTCTACGCCCACTTGACGCAGAACGCCCACCGGACGCCGGTCGTCCGCTCGCTGCGCCGCGCCTGGGTGCAGCCCGCGGTGGGCGCGCCGTATCTGGCGATCGGCCTGGATGTGTACGGCACGGACGCGGCGTCCGTCGACGCGGTCCGGGCGATGATGCAGCAGTCCATCGCGGCGGTCCCGGAGGGGCTGCCGGTGTCGACGGTCGCGCTGTCCGACGCGTACGACCCGGTCGCGATGTGGCTCCGCGCGAACGCGCGCCCGTTCTACGACCGCGAGGCACAGGTCGCCCCGGGCGGCGCGGGGTACGGCTACCCGCACCAGGGCACGTACTGACCCGCCCGCACCACAGGCGAGTTGACCAAACCCCCTCGCCCACGGAGTGGGAATCACTCACAACTTAGGCCCATCTGCTGCCAGTTGGCCGAATTTGCACCCCCGCGATCCCGCTCTCGGCGTTCGCATAACGGAAGCCTGCTGGCCACATCACGGTTGCGCATCCATTCCCGGACAGGGCTGGCGGGTGATCGCGGACACATTGAAGACTCCCCGGATGTACGGCCATTCGGGCCTGTGTGCGAGCTGCCTGAGACCAACCGGCGAACCATGCCGGTGCCGCTCGCGCCACGCATAGGAACCAGTCGCTACAGCGGCAAGTGTGGGCCGGTCACCACCGGTTGAGAGGGGTCCCTGCACGATGACGGCGCCAATGCATGACACACCCACGGACACGGCGAAAGCCGTGCCCGGCGAGGCCGCGGGCGGGTCCGGGGCCACGAAGGTCGAAGGGCGCTCCCTCAAGCAGATCGCCTGGAACCGCCTCAAGCAGGACAAGGTCGCGCTGGCCGGTGGCATCGTTGTCGTGCTCCTGGTCGTGGTGAGCGTCTTCGCCCCGGTCATCGTCGGCCTCCTCGGCCACCCGCCGAACGTGGGCGACCTCGACACCCTGGAAGACCTCACCAACCTGCCCAAGGGCGTGCTCGGCGGCATCAGCGGGGACCACCTCTTCGGCGTCGAACCCAACACGGGCCGCGACGTGTTCAGCCGGATCGTGTACGGCGCCCGCATCTCGATGCTCGTCGCCGTGCTCGCCGCCCTCGTCGCCGTCGTCCTCGGCACGCTCTTCGGCATCGTCGCCGGCTACTTCGGCGGCTGGGTGGACGCCGTGATCAGCCGCGCGATGGACGTACTGCTCTCCTTCCCGCAGCTGCTCTTCATCATCGCCCTGGTCTCGGTGCTCCCGGACGACCTGTTCGGCCTCTCCGGCAGCGGCGTGCGCATCGTCACGCTGATCATGGTGATCGGCCTCTTCGGCTGGCCGTACATCGGCCGGATCGTGCGCGGCCAGACGCTCTCGCTCCGGGAGCGGGAGTACGTGGAGGCGGCGCGCAGCCTCGGCGGCGGCAGGCGGCACATCCTGTTCCGCGAACTGCTGCCCAACCTGGTCGCCCCGATCACCGTCTACACGACCCTGATGATCCCGACCAACATCCTCACCGAGGCGGCCCTGAGCTTCCTCGGCGTGGGTGTCCGCCCGCCGACCGCCTCCTGGGGCGGCATGCTCAGGGACGCGCTCCAGGTCTACGAGCACGACCCGATGTTCATGGTCTTCCCCGGCCTGGCGATCTTCGTGACCGTACTGGCCTTCAACCTCTTCGGTGACGGGCTGCGTGACGCCCTGGACCCCAAGGGAACCCGATAGACCTCATCTGACCGGCCCCTGCCGCACCGTCAGGTGGCTTCTTCCCCAAGGCTCCTAGGCCGCCAGCGCCAGGACCCGAGAATCCCGGAGGATGCGAGACACATGCCCAGAGGTTCCACGAAACGAAGGTTCACCGCAGGTGCGGCCCTGGTCGTCGCCGCGCTCATGACCGCCACGGCCTGCGGTGGCGGCGAGAGCGAGACCGAGAGCGAGGGCGCCGGCTACAACGCGGGCATCAACAAGGTCGCCAACCCGTCGAAGAAGAAGGGCGGCACGCTCCGGTTCATCGCGAAGCAGCCCATCGACTCGGCCGACCCGCAGCGCGCCTACTACGGCATGACCTGGGACTTCATGCGCTTCTACACGCGCACCCTGGTCACGTACGACACCAAGCCGGGCGAGGCCTCCAACAACCTGGTCCCCGACCTGGCCAAGGAGAAGGCCAAGATCACCGACGGCGGCAAGACGTACACGTACAAGCTGCGTGACGGGCTGACGTGGGAGGACGGCTCGAAGCTGACCTCCAAGGACATCAAGTACGGCATCGAGCGGATCTGGGCCACCGAGGTCATCACCGGCGGCCCCGCCTACCTGAAGAACGTGCTCGACCCCAAGGGTGAGTACGAGGGCCCGTACAAGGACAAGTCCAAGGACAAGCTCGGCCTGAAGGCGATCGAGACGCCCGACGACCAGACGATCATCTTCAAGCTCCCGAAGCCCAACAGCGACTTCGAGTACATGCTGGCCATGCCCTCCGGCTCGCCCGTGAAGCAGGAGAAGGACACCAAGGCCAAGTACGCGAACATGCCGTTCTCGTCCGGCCCGTACAAGTTCGAGTCGTACCGCCCCGGCAAGTCCCTGACGCTCGTGCGCAACACCGAGTGGAACGAGTCCTCCGACCCGGTCCGGCCCGCCCTGCCGGACAAGGTGACGGTGACGTTCTCCACCAACAAGGAGGAGAACGACAAGAAGTTGATGGAGGGCAAGTACGACATCGACATGAACGGCACCGGTATGACCCAGTCGGGCCGTATCACCGCCATGCAGGACCACAAGGCCAATGTCGACAACATGGAGACGGACTTCATCCGGTACGTCGCCCTGGTCACGAAGGCGGAGCCCTTCGACGACATCCACTGCCGCAAGGCCGTCTTCTACGGCACGGACTTCGCCGCCCTGCAGAAGGTCCGCGGCGGCAAGCTCGCCGCCGGTGACATCGCGGTCAGCCCGCTGCCCAAGTCGATCGAGGGTTCGGACCCCACGTACGACCCGTACGGGATCCTGGAGCGCAAGGGCAAGCCGGACGTCAAGAAGGCCAAGGCCGAGCTGAAGGAGTGCGGCAAGCCCAACGGCTTCTCCACCAAGATCAGCGCGCGCAGCGACCAGCCGCACGAGAAGGAAGCGGCCACGCAGCTGCAGCAGGACCTCGCCAAGGTCGGCATCAAGGTGGAGGTCGACACCATCGTCGGCTCCGAGTCCGCCAGCATCACCGGCTCGCCCTCCGTCGTCGAGAAGCGCGGCTACGGCATGATCATGGCCGGCTGGGGCCCGGACTTCCCGTCCGGCCAGGGCTTCGGCCAGCCACTGTGGGACAGCCGCTTCATCTTCGAGAACGGCAACTACAACGAGTCGCAGATCAGCGACCCGAAGATCGACAAGATGTTCGACGAGGCCATTGCCGCCGAGTCCCCCGAGGCCGCCGCGAAGATCTACAAGGACCTGAGCCACCGCATCATCGACCAGGCCGTGTGGATGCCGTTCATCCAGGAGAAGAACATCACCTGGCGCGGTTCGCGGGTGACCAACGTCTACACCTCCGCCGCCTACAGCGGTCGCTACGACTACATCTCGCTCGGCGTGAAGTAGTAGCCACCACCTCCCAACCGCCGAACCCCGCCAGTCCGAAGGGCAGGTGATGGCCCCGGCCGGCGGCCGGAGCTCCGCGACCCGGAGTTCCGGCCGCCGGCGGGCCGCGCACAGTGCTTGCTTATCTCATCCGGCGCCTGGGCGCCGTCATCGTGATGCTGCTGGTCGTCATCCTGACGACCTTCTTCATCTTCTACGTCTTGCCCAAGTGGTCGGGCCAGGACATCGCCGTGCTCTTCGCCGGCAAGAACTCCGGCGCCGAGCAACTGGAGGGCATCCGGCAGAAGCTGGGCCTGAGCGATCCCCTGCTCGTGCAGTTCTGGGAGTTCGTCAAGGGCATCCCGCTCGGCCGGGACTACGGCAGCGGGGACGACGTCACGCACTGCGGTGCACCCTGCCTCGGCTACTCGTTCCGTACGGAACTTCCGGTCTGGGAGACCGTCAAGGACGCCCTGCCCGTCACCCTGGCGCTGGCCGGCGGTGCGGCCGTGCTCTGGCTCATCGGCGGTGTCACCGTCGGTGTCGTCTCCGCGCTCAAGCGGGGCAGCTTCTGGGACCGCGGCGCCATGATCACCGCCCTCGGCGGTGTCTCCATGCCGATCTTCTTCACCGGCATGATCGCGATGGGCGTCTTCGTCCACAGCCTCGGCTGGATCAGCATGGACGACTCGCTCACCACGAAGGACTCGATCGGCACCTGGGTGGAGACCATGATCCTCCCCTGGATCGTGCTGGCCTTCCTGCAGGCCGCGATGTACGCGCGCCTCACCCGCGCCACCATGCTCGAAGTGCTCGGCGAGGACTACATCCGTACCGCCCGCGCCAAGGGCGTCACCGAGCCCGTGGTCATCCGGCGGCACGCGCTGCGCTCCACGATGACCCCGATCCTCACCGTCTTCGGCCTGGACCTCGGCATCCTCATCGGCGGCGCCATCCTCACCGAGACCACGTTCAACCTGCCGGGCCTCGGCCAGGAGGCGGTCAAGGCGATCCAGGGCAAGGACCTGCCGATGATCCTCGGCGTCACCCTGTGCACGGCCCTTGCCATCGCGCTCGCCAACCTCGTCGTAGACCTGATGTACGCCGTCATCGACCCGCGAGTGAGGCTCGGATGAGCGACCTGAAGAAGACCGGAGCCGCCGTCGGCGAGCCGGTCGCGACCGACTCTCCCGCACCCTCCGCGTTCCTCGAAGTACGCGACCTGAAGGTGCACTTCCCCACCGACGACGGCCTGGTCAAGTCCGTGGACGGCCTCAGCTTCCAGCTGGAGAAGGGGCAGACCCTCGGCATCGTCGGCGAGTCCGGCTCCGGCAAGTCCGTCACCTCGCTCGGCATCATGGGCCTGCACACCGCCGGCCAGTACGGCAAGCGCAAGGCGCAGATCTCCGGCGAGATCTGGCTGGACGGGCAGGAGCTGCTCTCCACCGACCCGGACGAGGTGCGCCGACTGCGCGGCCGCGAGATGGCGATGATCTTCCAGGATCCGCTCTCCGCGCTGCACCCGTACTACTCGATCGGCAAGCAGATCGTGGAGGCGTACCGCGTCCACCACGACGTCGACAAGAAGACCGCACGCAAGCGGGCCATCGAGATGCTCGACCGGGTCGGCATCCCGCAGCCCGACAAGCGCGTGGACGCCTACCCGCACGAATTCTCCGGCGGCATGCGCCAGCGCGCGATGATCGCGATGTCGCTGGTCAACAACCCCGAACTCCTCATCGCCGACGAGCCGACCACCGCGCTCGACGTGACGGTGCAGGCGCAGATCCTGGACCTGATCCGCGATCTGCAGAAGGAGTTCGGCTCGGCCGTCATCATCATCACCCACGACCTCGGCGTCGTCGCCGAGCTCGCGGACAACATCCTGGTGATGTACGGCGGCCGCTGCGTCGAGCGAGGTCCCGCCGAGAAGGTCTTCTACGAGCCCCAGCACCCGTACACCTGGGGCCTGTTGGGCTCGATGCCGCGGATCGACAAGGAGCAGACCGAGCGGCTGATCCCGGTCAAGGGCTCCCCGCCCTCGCTGATCAACATCCCCTCCGGCTGCGCCTTCAACCCGCGCTGCCCGTACGCGGACCTGCCCAAGGACAACGTGACCCGCGAGGTACGCCCCGAGCTGGCCGAGAGCGACCCGGGCCACTGGAGCGCCTGCCACCTCTCGCCAGAACAGCGGGAACGTATCTGGACCGAAGAGATTGCGCCCAAGCTGTGAGCGAAGAGCGAAGCGAAGAGCGAAGCGAAGACAGTGAACTCCGCGAACTCCGCGAGATGCGCGAGAACAACGAGGACCGTCCGGCCGCCGCGGACGCCTCAGCGGCGGACGCCCCCGCGCCCGCTGGCGGCTCGGTGAGCTCGGTGAGCTCGGTGAGCTCGGTGGCGACCGTGGAGAACCCCGCCCCGGGCGAGGTGCTGCTCAAGGTCTCCGGCCTGCAGAAGCACTTCCCGATCCGCAAGGGTGTCCTGAAGCGCCAGGTCGGCTCGGTCAGGGCCGTCGACGGCATCGACTTCGACGTCCGTTCGGGGGAAACCCTGGGCGTCGTCGGCGAGTCCGGCTGCGGCAAGTCCACGATGGGCCGGCTGATCACGCGGCTGCTCGAACCCACCGCGGGCAACGTCGAGTTCGAGGGCCGGGACATCACGCACCTCGGCGTGCGCGGCATGCGCCCGATGCGGCGCGACGTCCAGATGATCTTCCAGGACCCGTACTCGTCGCTGAACCCGCGGCACACGGTCGGCACGATCGTCTCGGCGCCGTTCAAGCTGCAGGGCGTCACGCCCGAGGGCGGCGTCAAGAAGGAGGTCCAGCGGCTCCTTGAGGTGGTCGGCCTCAACCCCGAGCACTACAACCGCTATCCGCACGAATTCTCCGGCGGCCAGCGCCAGCGCATCGGCATCGCGCGGGCGTTGGCCCTGAAGCCGAAGCTGGTCGTCGCCGACGAACCGGTCTCGGCGCTCGACGTCTCCATCCAGGCCCAGGTGGTCAACCTCCTGGCCGACCTGCAGGACGAGCTGGGTCTCACGTACGTGATCATCGCCCACGACCTGTCGGTCATCCGGCACGTCTCGGACCGGATCGCGGTGATGTACCTCGGCAAGATCGTCGAGCTGGCGGACCGCAAGTCGCTGTACGAGTCGCCGATGCACCCGTACACGAAGGCGCTGCTCTCCGCCGTGCCGGTGCCGGACCCGCGGCGCCGCGCGGCGAAGAGCGAGCGCATCCTGCTCCGCGGCGACGTGCCGTCCCCGATCGCCCCGCCCAGCGGCTGCCGCTTCCACACCCGCTGCTGGAAGGCGACGGAGATCTGCAAGACGGCCGAGCCCCCGATGCGCTCCCTGGCCACCGGCCACCAGGTCGCCTGCCACCACCCGGAGAACGCGGACGACCAGGCCCCGCAGGACACGGTCCTGCTGACGGCGGCGGTCGCGGCCGCGGAGGCGGCGGGGGTGGAGGTGCCGGAGCCGACGAAGGAGTAGTCGACGGAGGAGCAGCAGACAAAGAGCAGCAGACGAAGGAGTGGCCGACGCAGGAGTAGTCGACGCAGGAGTCGGGGGCACCTCAATCGCCGGACGGGCTGAGCACTCGGCCCGTCCGGCGATTGAGGACGAGCGCGGAGCGCGAAGAGGAAGCCCCTCCGGCGTTCGAGGAGCGAGTGCCGGGGGCCGGGGGCGGAGCCCCCTGGGGCGGACGAGTTCGGCCCGCACCCGCCCGCACCGGGCACAATGCACCCCGTGTTCCAGGAACTCTTCACACCCTCCGTCCTGCACAGCCTCGATCTGGTCGGAATCTTCGTGTTCGCCATCTCGGGCGCGCTTCTCGCGGTACGCAAGAACTTCGACGTCTTCGGCATCGCCGTACTCGCCGAGGTCACCGCGCTCGGCGGCGGCATCTTCCGGGACGTGATCATCGGCGCCGTCCCCCCGGCCGCCTTCACCGACCTCGGCTATTTCCTCACCCCGCTCTTCGCCGCCGCCCTGGTCTTCTTCCTGCACCCGGAGGTGGAGCGGATCAACCGCGCGGTGAGCGTCTGCGACGCGGCGGGCCTCGGCCTGTTCTGCGTCGCGGGCACCGTGAAGGCGTACGAGTACGGCCTCGGCCTCACCTTTTCCGCCGTGCTCGGCCTCGCCACGGCCGTCGGTGGCGGCGTGCTGCGCGACGTACTCGCCAACGAGGTGCCGTCGCTGCTGCGCTGGGACCGCGACCTGTACGCGGTTCCGGCCATGGTCGGCGCGGGCATCGTGGTCCTCTGCATCCACTTCGACGCCCTCAACGCCTACACCAGCGGCCTCGCCGTCGTCACCGCGTTCGTGCTGCGGCTGCTCGCCATCGCCCGGCACTGGCGGGCCCCGCGCGCCTGGAACCGGCGGTCCGCCGTCGACGAAAAAGCTACCGCTCAGTAGTTTCCTGTTGTACCGTGCAGCCATGACTCAGGGCACGCAGGCCGCACAGGCCACGGCACAGTCCGCGACGCAGGCCGCGACACAGGCCGCGACGCAGTCCACGGCACGGGCCGCCGTCGGCGACAGCGAGTTCGACCGCGACACCGTGGTGGTGCGCCGCGCGGACGGCGTCTACGACACGGAACTCTCCGCCGGCTGGACCATCATCAACGCCGTCAACGGCGGCTATCTGCTCGCCGTCATCGGCCGTGCCCTCGCCGACGCCCTGCCGCACCCCGACCCGTTCACCATCTCCGCGCACTACCTCACCGCATCGAAGCCCGGCCCTGCCGTGATCCGCACGGACACGGTCCGCGCCGGCCGCACCCTCTCCACCGGCCAGGCCTCCCTCTTCCAGTACGAGGAAGACGGCACCGAGGTGGAACGCATCCGCGTCATAGCCTCGTACGGAGACCTGGACGCCCTGCCGGACGACGTCCGCACCTCGGCCGAGCCGCCGACCATCCCGCCCGTCGACCAGTGCTTCGGCCCGCAGGACGCGCCCGACGACGCCCCCGTGCAGGGCAGCACCGCGATCGCCGAGCGGCTCTGGCTGAAACTGGACCCCGCCACCCTCGGCTGGGCCCTCGGCGCGCCCTCCGGCAAGGGCGAGATGCGCGCCTGGTTCGGCCTCGCCGACGGCCGTGACGCCGACCCGCTCTCCCTGCTCCTCACCGTGGACGCCCTCCCGCCGACCGCCTTCGAGCTGGGCCTCTCCGGCTGGGTGCCGACCGTCGAACTGACCGTGCACGTGCGCTGCCGCCCCGCCCCGGGCCCGCTGCGCGTCGCCATCGCCACCCGCAACCTGGCCGGCGGCTTCCTGGAGGAGGACGCCGAGGTCTGGGACAGCGCGGGCCGACTCGTCGCCCAGTCCCGCCAGTTGGCCCGTACGGTCCTGGCCCGCTGATCCCCGTACGCCTGTCGGTGGGCGATCCTGGAGGGCGTGAAGTCCGAACGGCTGCTCGCCATCCTGCTGCTGCTCCAGACCCACGGCCGCGTCCCGGCGCCTGAACTCGCCGAGCGCCTCGAAGTCTCCGTACGCACCATCTGCCGCGACGTCGAGGCGCTCTCCGGCAGCGGCGTCCCGGTGTACGCGGAGCGCGGCCGGCGGTCGACCTGGAGGTTCTGCAGGACGCGGTGTTCAGCGACCGCCGCATCGACGTGCGCTACCGGCACAGCGGCCGGTCGGCGGCGTCGGTCGTCGGGCTCTACGCGGACGACGGCTGACCCTCGTCGAGCCAGTGCTCGCTGCCCACATTGATCAGGCGCAGCCTGCGGCGGGCGGTACGCGTGATGCGGGCGGTCTCTGCCGTGTCGTCCGGCCCGGCCTCCAGGAGCGCGGCCGCGGTCATCACCATCTGGTCCACGTACATGCCCGCCAGCATGCGCAGGTCCTCGGGCTGCCAGCCGCGCAGCTCGGACTCTGCGGCCAGCACCTCGGTCAACTCTTCGGAGAACAGGTCGAGTTGGGTCGCGATGGCCCGGCGCACCGGGGCCACTCCGCCGGTCCGCTCGCGTACCAGAAAGCGGAAGTAGGCGGGCTGCTCGGCGACATGGCGGGCGATCAGCTCGACGGTGTGCGCGATGCGCCGCTCGGTGTCGCCGGTCTCGGCCAGGATCGTGGCTATCAGGGTGCGCAGGCTGCCCAGGGTCTCCTCGACCAGGGCCACGCCGAGCTCCGGGATGCCGCAGAAGTGGCGGTAGAAGCCCGCGGGGGAGATGCCGACCGCCCGGGCGACCTCACGCAGGCCGAGGCTGCTGAGGCTCTGCTGCTCCAGGAGTTCCAGGCTCGCGGACATGAGGGCCTGGCGGGTCCGCAACTTCTGGGCCTGGCGGGGGCCCGGGGCGCCGGGGGTGTGACTCATGGAACTCAGTAAACAACTGTTCTCGGTCGCGAGGGACCTCGCGCACCCTTTAGACTCAGGAGTCAGTGAACAGTCGTACTCTGAAAATCCGAGAAATCTGAGAATCAGCGAATCTGAGAATCAGCGAATCTGAGAATCAGCGAATCTGAGAATCTGCGAGGCGCATCGTGATCGCACTGGTCGCCGCACTGCTGCTGTTGGGCGTGCTGCTCGGCTCCGTCGCCCAACTCCCGTTCTCCGTGTCCCTCGTGGCCGCCGCCGTCATCGCGGGCTGGCTGGCCGTCTTCGCCGTGCGCGAGCAGCTCGCGCGCCGCCGTTCGGAGTGAGTTCCGTGACCTCTTCCCTGCTCGCCGACCGTGCCGGCCCGTCGCGTGACGCGACCCGCCGCCCCGACTCCATGGCCGTCGCGTCCTTCGTCCTCGGCCTGCCCGGACTGCTCGTCCTGAACGTCGTCCTCGGGCCGATCGCCATCGTCCTCGCCTGCCTCGCCCTGCGCGGCGGCACCGCCCGCCGCGGCCGCGCGTTCCTCGGCCTCGGCCTGGGCGTCGCCGACCTGCTCGTCCTCGCGGCCCTGACCGCCGCCAACGGCACGGTGGCCTGGAACTTCGGCTGACCCCCAGGGGGCGTCGTGTTCGCCTCGACTCCCGGCGCAGGGCCGTCTCAGCCGAGGAACCGTACGAGCTCCGCCGTCAGCTGCGCGGGTGCGTCCTCCTGTACGAGGTGGCCCGCGCCCTCGATCAGGCGCAGCTCCGCGCCCGGGATCGCCGCCGCCAGCTCATGGCCCTTCGCGACCGGGATCCAGGTGTCGTCCGTGCCCCAGCAGGCCAGCACCGGAAGCTCCAACTCCGCGTACCGGCCCTGGATTTCGTCCGTGAACCGCTGGTCGTTCTGCGCGATCTGCCGATAGAACGCGGCCTGCCCCTGCGGCGTGCACCACGGCGCCGCGAGCCGCTCGCGCACCGCCGGATGCAGTCCGCGGTGGCTCGCCGAGCTCAGGTACTCGCGTACGAGCGCGGCGTGCAGCGGCGCCGGGAGCTGCGCGAACACCTCGGCGTTCGCCCCGAGCAGCCGGTAGGCCGGCGAGCCCCACGGCGCGAGCGCCACCGGGTCGACCAGGGCGAGCCGCTCGTACCGCGCGCCGTGCAGCAGGTGTGCGCGCAGGGCGACGCAGCCGCCGAAGTCGTGCGCGACGACGGCCGGGCGCTCCAGGCCCCAGTGGCCGAGCAGTTCGGCGAGCACCCGCGCCTGCGCGGCGAGCGTCACGTCCTGCCCGGCACGCATCTCCGAGGCGCCATAGCCCGGCATGTCCCAGACGTACACCCGGTGGCGCGGCGCGAGCGCGCGGGCCACCGACCGCCAGACGTACGACGAGAAGGGCGTGCCGTGGCCGAGGACGACGGGCGGCAGGGCGGGATCGCCGAGCGCGGCCCAGCGGACCGTGCCGGTGGGGCTGCGGAAGGTGCGGTCGAGTGCCCAGTCGTCGAGTGCCCAGTCGTCGAGTGCCCAGTCGTCGTCAAGAACCCGGTTGGCTGTCATGAGCGTAAGGCTATTTGGTGCTGACAGCCTGCGCCAGGGTGCCGCCGGACCCCGTCGTGCCCCCCTGCGCCCGCCGTGCCCCCTCCGTACGGCTCGTAGAATCGACCGCACCATGGCCTATCTCGACCACGCCGCGACCACTCCGATGCTTCCGGAGGCCGTCGAGGCGATGACCGCGCAGCTCACCGTCGTCGGCAACGCCTCGTCCCTGCACGCCGCCGGGCGGCGGGCCAGGCGTACCGTCGAGGAGGCCCGCGAGACCCTGGCCGACGCGCTCGGCGCCCGCCCCAGCGAAGTCGTCCTCACCTCCGGCGGCACCGAGGCCGACAACCTCGCCGTGAAGGGCCTGTTCTGGGCGCGCCGGGCCGCCGACCCCGCGCGCACCCGCGTCCTCGCCAGCCCCGTCGAACACCATGCCGTCCTCGACGCGGTGCACTGGCTCGGCGAGCACGAGGGCGCGACCGTGGAGTACCTGGCCGTGGACGCGTACGGCCGGGTGCATCCCGAGACGCTGCGGGCCGCGATCGAACGCAACCCCGGTGACGTCGCCCTCGTCACCGTGATGTGGGCCAACAACGAGATCGGCACGGTCATGCCGGTGCGTGAACTCGCCGACGTAGCCGCGGAGTTCCACGTTCCGCTGCATGCCGACGCCGTTCAGGCCTTCGGGCAGCTGCCCGTCGACTTCGGCCCCTCCGGGCTCGCCGCGATGACGGTCAGCGGCCACAAGGTCGGCGGCCCTTACGGCATCGGGGCGCTGCTGCTCGGCCGGGAGTACAGCCCTGTGCCCGTGCTGCACGGCGGCGGGCAGGAGCGGCACGTCCGCTCCGGCACCCTGGACGTGCCCGCCGTCGCCGCGTTCGCCGTGGCCGGGCGGATCGCCGCCGAGCGCCGCGAGTGGTTCGCGCAGGAGATCGGCGGCCTGCGGGACGAGCTGATCGCCGCCGTGCGCGCCGCCGCACCGGACGCGCTCCTGGGCGGCGACCCGGCCCCGGCAGGCCCGGACACCCTCGGCCGGCTGCCCGCCAACGCGCACTTCACGTTCCCCGGCTGCGAGGGCGACTCGCTGCTCCTCCTCCTCGACGCCCAGGGCATCGAGTGCTCCACCGGCTCGGCGTGCACGGCGGGCGTGGCCCAGCCGAGCCACGTCCTCCTCGCCACCGGCACCGACCCGGACCTGGCCCGCGGCACGCTGCGCTTCTCCCTCGGCCACACGACGACCCGAGCCGACATCGAGGCCGTGGCCAAGGCGATCGGCCCGGCGGTGGAACGGGCGCGGTCGGCGGGGCTCAGCTAGCCGCTGACTTGGCGCGCTTCTTCGCGGCGGCCCGCACAAGGCGCATGTACTTGTCCCAGTCCCAGTGCCGCCCCGGGTCGGTGTGCGTGGCGCCCGGCACCTCGTTGTGGCCGATGATGTGCTTGCGGTCCACCGGGATCCCGTACCGCGCGCAGATGTCCGCCGCCAGGCGGGCCGACGAGCGGTACATCACGTCCGTCAGGGTCTCCGGCTTGTCGACGAAGCCTTCGTGCTCGATGCCGATGCTGCGTTCGTTGTACTCGCGGTTGCCCGCGTGGAACGCCACGTCCAGCTCGCGGGCCATCTGCGCGATATGACCGTCCTTCCCGCGGATCACGTAGTGCGCCGCCGCGGCGTGCAGCGGATCGCGGAAGACCCGCACCGCCGTCGCGTAGCTGCCCTCCGTGACATGGACGACGATGCGGTCGACCGTGAAGTCCGCGGGCCGGTCCGCGTACCGCAGGTTCGCCTCGGAGGCCGCGATCCACTGCGCGCCCGTGTGGTCCACCTCTCCGTTGGTGCGCTGCTTGTCGATGCCGGGCACCCGCCACCACAGGCGGCCCAGCTCCTCGTGGAACATCGCCGCGCCCGCGCCGACGGTGACGGCACCGCCGATCAGCAGCCCGCGCCGGCTGATGCCGCGCCCGGACCGCGCCCGCGCGTGCCGCTGCTCGCCGCGGGACCGTTCCTCCCTCTCGCCGCCGGACTGTTCCTCGCCGGATCGACCCTCGGCCACCCTGAACCTCCCCGTGCTCCCCCGTGCCCCATGATCGTAGAAACGCGCGAGGGGTCCTCGAAGGTTCCGACTACCCTGGAGGAGTTATGACTGAGACCCCCGCCGCCCCGCAGCGCCGCCTCCGTGTCCTCGCCGCCATGTCCGGCGGGGTCGACTCAGCCGTCGCCGCCGCCCGCGCCGCGGAGGCCGGGCACGACGTCACCGGAGTGCACCTGGCCCTCTCGGCCAACCCGCAGTCCTTCCGCACCGGAGCCCGCGGCTGCTGCACGATCGAGGACTCCCGCGACGCCCGCCGCGCCGCCGACGTCATCGGCATCCCCTTCTACGTGTGGGATCTCGCCGAGCGCTTCCGCGAGGACGTGGTCGAGGACTTCGTCGCCGAGTACGAGGCGGGCCGCACGCCCAACCCGTGCCTGCGCTGCAACGAGAAGATCAAGTTCGCCGCCCTCCTCGACAAGGCCCTCGCCCTCGGCTTCGACGCCGTCGCCACCGGCCACTACGCCCAGGTCGTCACGGACGCCGACGGCAACCGCGAACTGCACCGCGCGTCCGACATGGCGAAGGACCAGTCGTACGTCCTCGGCGTCCTGGACGACCGGCAGCTGGAGCACGCCATGTTCCCGCTCGGCGACACCGTGACCACCAAGGACGAGATCCGCGCGGAGGCCGAGCGGCGCGGACTCGCCGTCGCCAAGAAGCCCGACTCGCACGACATCTGCTTCATCGCCGACGGCGACACCCAGGGCTTCCTCGCGAACCGCCTCGGCAAGGCGGAGGGCGACATCGTCGACGAGTCCGGCACGAAACTCGGCACCCATGAAGGCGCGTACGGCTACACCATCGGCCAGCGCAAGGGCCTGCGCATCGGCACCCCGGCCCCGGACGGCAAGCCGCGGTACGTCCTGGACATCTCGCCGGTGAACAACACGGTGACGGTCGGCCCGGTCGAGGCGCTCGACGTCACCGCGCTCACCGCGATCAAGCCCCGCTGGTGCGGCACCGCCCCGGCCGGCCCCGGCGCGTACACGGCCCAGCTGCGGGCCCACGGCGGCGAGACCCCGGTCCGCGTGGCGCCGGCCGACGGCACGCTGCACGTCACGTTCACCGAGCCGGTCCGCGGCGTCGCCCCGGGCCAGGCCATCGTGCTGTACGACGGCACGCGCGTGGTGGGCTCGGCGACGATCGCGACCACGGAGCGCACGACGGCGGCGGTGTAGTTCCGGGTTTCAGCCGGTCACTTCCTCGACCTCGTAGAAGCACAAGTGGTCCTTGATCCCGGCCACTTGAGGCTTCGGCTCCGGATATCCCCACACCAGATCCGGCGCCCCCGGCAACGACCAGTACGAGGCGGTGCCCTTGAACGGGCAGTACGTGTGCGTCTCCGAGGGCGTCAACAGCTCCGTGCGGACGTCCTGCGGCGGCAGGTAGTAGCGCGCGGGGTAGCCGGTCTCGCGCAGCACCAGCGGGCGGGTGCTGTCGGCGATCACCTGCCCGTCCCGCACCACGCGCACGTGCTGAGCGCTCTGCTCGACGGTGATCTCGTGTCCCTCGGCCACGGCGGCCTCCCGTGAGTTGCGGTCTGCGTCACTCCGTACGAGTGCGGCATACGTCACCCCGTACAGCACACGCGCGGTGCCGGATCTTCCCGCATCCCCCCGTACGCGCGCGTGCAGTTGGCCGGCCGCGGGCGGGGGCCCGAGTGTCGGTGGCGGGCCGTACGGTGAACGGCATGAACATCTGTGTCTTCCTCTCCGCGGCCGACCTCGACGACCGCTACACGCGCCCCGCCCGTGAGTTCGCCGAACTGCTCGGCAAGGCCGGGCACACCCTGGTGTGGGGCGGCTCCGACGTCGGCCTGATGAAGGTCGTCGCGGACGGCGTGCAGCAGTCGGGCGGCCGGCTCTTCGGCGTCTCCGTGGAGTTCCTGCAGGCCAAGGCGCGGCCGGTCACCGAGCCCGACCGGATGCTGGTCACGGCCGACCTCGCGGAGCGCAAGGCGGCGCTCCTGGAGCACGCCGACGCGGTGGTGATCATGGTCGGCGGCACCGGCACGCTCGACGAGGCCACCGAGATCCTGGAGCTGAAGAAGCACGGCAAGACCACGAAGCCGGTGGTCCTGCTGAACACGGCGGGGTTCTACGACGGCCTGAAGACCCAGTTCCGCCGCATGGAGGACGAGGGCTTCCTGCCCGTTCCCCTCACCGACCTGGTCTTCTTCGCGGAGGAGCCGGTCGGCGCCCTGGCGTACCTGGAGGAGTCCATGGGCACCCGCTGATCCGCCTGTTGCGAGAATGGCCCGCATGGCTACCCATGTGATCACCGGAGCGGGCTCCGGCATCGGCGCCGCCGTCGCGCGCCGCCTGCACGCGCGCGGCGACGACCTCGTCCTCCTCGCGCGCGACGCCGGCCGCGCCAAGGAACTCGCCGAGCGGTACGAAGGCGCCCGCACCCTCGTCGGCGACCTCGCCGAACCGGACCGCCTCTCCTGGGCGTTCTCGCACCAGAGCCTGCCCGACCGGGTCGACTCGCTGCTGCACATCGCGGGCGTCGTCGACCTCGGCCGGATCGGCGACCTCACCCCCAAGATCTGGCGCCGCCAGCTGGAGGTGAACCTGATCGCCCCGGCCGAGCTGACCCGGCACTTCCTGCCCCAACTCCGCGTCGCCCAGGGCCAGGTGCTGTTCGTGAACTCCGGCGCCGGCCTGAACGCCCACGCCGACTGGTCGGCGTACGCCGCCTCCAAGCACGGCCTGAAGGCGCTCGCGGACGCCCTGCGGGCCGAGGAGAAGCCGAACGGCGTGCGCGTCACCACGGTCTACCCGGGGCGCACGGCCAGCCCCATGCAGGCCAAGGTGCACCAGCAGGAGGGCAAGGAGTACGACGCGGACCGCTGGATCGACCCGGAGTCCGTGGCCACCACGATCCTGATGGCCCTCGACCTGCCGCGGGACGCGGAGGTCAACGACCTGACGGTGCGGCCCGGCCGATGAGCGAGTACGTCTTCGGCCCCGCCACCGGCGTCGGCTCCATGCCCGGCGGCGACGCCCGCGAGGCCGCGAAATCCGTCACCGGAACCTTCGAGGACTTCCCGTACCTGGCGGAGCTGCCCGCGCGCGGACCCGGCGCCGACATGATCGGCCGTACGGCGGGCCTCCTGGTCGAGGTCTACGCGCGCGTGGAGCCCAGCGGCTGGCGCATCGGCGACCGCCCCGGAATGGACACCCGCCGCGCCAGATCCTGGCTCGGCGAGGACCTGGACGCCCTGGAGGAGTTCGCGCACGGATACGAGGGCCCGCTCAAGGTGCAGGCGGTGGGGCCGTGGACGCTCGCCGCCGCCCTGGAGCTGAAGAACGGCGAGGCCGCGCTCTCCGACGCCGGTGCCTGCCGCGACCTCGCGGGCTCGCTGGCCGAGGGCCTGGTCCGGCACCTGGAGGACGTGCGCCGCCGCGTGCCCGGCGCCACGCCGGTGCTCCAGCTCGACGAGCCGTCCCTGACCGCCGTGCTGCGCGGGCAGATCAAGTCCGCCAGCGGCTACCGCACACACCGCGCCGTGGACCGGCAGATCGTGGAGTCCACGCTCCGCTCGGTCCTGGAGGCCGCGGACGTGCCCGTGATCGTCCACTCCTGCGCCCCGGACGTGCCGTTCGCGCTGCTGCGGCGCGCGGGCGTCGCCGGAGTCTCCTTCGACTTCGGCCTCCTCACCGAACGTGACGAGGAGTCCGTCGGAGAGGCCGTCGAGGGCGGTACGAAGCTGTTCGCGGGCGTCGTGCCGTCCACCGACGCCGCATTGTCAGACCCTGCCAGTAACGTCAGTGGGGTCAGGACGCTGTGGCGCAGGCTGGGGCTGAATCCGGGGTTGCTCGCGGACGCGGTCGTGGTCACGCCGTCCTGCGGACTCGCGGGGGCCTCTCCCGCGTACGCCCGCAAGGCGCTCGCGCACTGTGTCACGGCGGCGAGATCACTCGCGGACAACCCTGAGTAACCGTTACGG
This sequence comes from Streptomyces solicavernae, assembly GCF_029968095.1. Taxonomy (GTDB): domain Bacteria; phylum Actinomycetota; class Actinomycetes; order Streptomycetales; family Streptomycetaceae; genus Streptomyces; species Streptomyces solicavernae. The sequence goes on from NZ_JASCIR010000004.1 coordinate 257,007, forward strand.
GAGGACGAAGACGGTGGCCGGCGACAAGGACGCACAGACTGCCTCGACCGGGAGCTCCGTGCCCGCTCAGGCGCGCGAGGAGCACGCCCAGCTCGCGGAGCAGATCGAGGAACACCGCTTCCGGTACTACGTGAAGGACCAGCCGGTCGTCAGCGACGCGGAGTTCGACCAGCTCCTGCGCTCCCTGGAGGCCCTGGAGGACCGGCACCCGGAGCTGCGCACCCCGGACTCCCCGACGCAGAAGGTCGCGGGGTCGTACGAGACGGAGTTCACCGCGGTCGAGCACCGCGAGCGGATGCTGTCCCTGGACAACGCCTTCGACGACGAGGAACTCGCCTCCTGGGCCGACCGCGTGGCCAGGGAGGTCGGCTCGGGGGACTACCACTTCCTGTGCGAGCTGAAGGTCGACGGCCTCGCGGTGAACCTGACGTACGAGCACGGCAGGCTCACCCGCGCCGCCACGCGCGGGGACGGCCGCACCGGCGAGGACATCACGCCCAACGTCCGCACGATCGCGGACATCCCGGAGCGCCTGAAGGGCGAGCGCATCCCGGAGCTCGTGGAGATCCGCGGCGAGGTCTTCTTCCCGATGGAGAAGTTCGAGGAGCTCAACGCCCGCCTGGTAGAGCAGGGCGACAAGCCGTTCGCCAACCCCCGCAACGCGGCGGCGGGTTCACTGCGCCAGAAGGACCCGCGCATCACCGCCACGCGTCCGCTGCACATGGTGGTGCACGGCATCGGCGCCCGAGAGGGCCTCGACATCGACTGCCTGAGCCACGCCTATGAGCTGCTGCGCGGATGGGGCCTGCCCACCGCGCAGTACAACAAGGTGGTCGACGGCATCGACGGCGTCCGCGAGTTCATCGCGTACTACGGCGAGAACCGCCACTCCGTGATGCACGAGATCGACGGTGTCGTCGTCAAGCTCGACGAGATCCCGCTGCAGGGCCGCCTCGGCTCCACCTCGCGTGCGCCCCGCTGGGCGATCGCCTGGAAGTACGCGCCGGAGGAGGTCAACACCAAGCTGGTGGACATCCGCGTAGGCGTCGGCCGCACGGGCCGCGTCACGCCGTACGCGTGCGTGGAGCCGGTGACGGTGGCGGGCTCGGAGGTCGAGTTCGCGACGCTGCACAACCAGGAGGTCGTCAAGGCCAAGGGCGTCCTCATCGGGGACACGGTGGTGCTGCGCAAGGCCGGCGATGTCATCCCGGAGATCCTCGGCCCGGTCGCGGACCTGAGGGACGGCGGCGAGCGGGAGTTCGTGATGCCCGCCGAGTGCCCCGAGTGCGGCACGCCGCTGCGGCCCATGAAGGAGGGGGACATCGACCTGCGCTGCCCCAACTCCCGCTCCTGCCCGGCCCAGTTGCGCGAGCGGCTGTTCTACCTCGCGGGCCGCAAGTGCCTGGACATCGAGAACTTCGGCTATGTCGCCGCCACCGCCCTCACCCAGCCCCTGGAGCCCGCCGAGCCGCCGCTGAAGGACGAGAGCGGCCTCTTCGACCTCACCGTCGAGGAGCTTCTGCCCATCAAGTCGTACGTCCTGGACCAGGACACCGGTCTGCCCAAGCGGGACCCGAAGACCGGTGAGGAGAAGGTCGTCACGTTCTTCGCGAACCAGAAGGGCGAGGCCAAGGCCAACACCCTGGCGATGCTGAAGAACATCCAGGAGGCCAAGGACCGCCCGCTCGCGCGCGTCATCACCGGCCTGTCGATCCGCCACGTCGGCCCGGTCGCCGCCGAGGCCCTGGCCCGCGAGTTCCGTTCCATGGACCGGATCCAGCAGGCGAGCGAGGAGGAGCTGGCCGCCGTCGAAGGCGTCGGGCCGACCATCGCGGCCTCCCTCACGCAGTGGTTCGAGGTGGACTGGCACCGCGCGATCCTCGACCGCTGGCGGACCGCGGGAGTCCGCATGGAGGAGGAAGGCGCGGGCGACGAAGGGCCGCGTCCGCTGGAGGGGCTGACGGTCGTCGTGACCGGAACGCTTCAGACATATACGCGAGATGGCGCAAAAGAGGCCCTACAGCGTCTTGGAGCCAAGGTGACCGGATCCGTCTCCAAGAAGACGTCTTTTGTGGTGGTTGGTGAGAATCCGGGTTCGAAATATGACAAGGCCATGCAGGTCAAAGTCCCGGTTCTGAACGAAGATGGCTTCGCGGTGCTCCTGGAGCAGGGGCCCGACGCCGCTCGCGGCGTCGCGCTTTCGGCCGAGGAGTAGCGGTTGAAGGCCACCCGTTCAGCGCATACCAGATGCATACGGGTGGCCGGGTCGCATTCGGGCAACCGTTGTCGACCGCTGCCCGTAGAAGCCTTCTGCGGCCTACTGTTGAGGAGTGCGCCTGCCGTGCCCCGCTGCCGAATGGGGTATCTCCTGCTCCTCGCGAGCCCGGAGAAAGGTTTCAGACGCGGTGACTTCTGAACACGAGGGCCGCGTGGCGTGGGCACCGACGGCTGTGAGAGGGACGGGAATGAAACCGACCGAAAGCGCCGATCCGGTGTCAGGGCTGCGCCGCTTCCTTGCGCCCGCGCTGCCGGCCGCGGTCGCGGCCACCGCGGCCGTGGTCCTGGCAGCGGGGTTCGTCCGAGCCTTCACCGATCAGCACGCACTCTTCCCCGGCGGCGTCGTCGGCTGGGCACTTGCCGTCCTGACCGGCGTCATCGTGGGCCATCTCGTCCTCCTCGGCCGCGAACGCTGGTGGGGCGGCACCGGTTCCGGAGCCGCCCTGACCCTCGCCGTCCTCCTCCTCTACGGCTGGGTGCCCGCGGGCATGGTCAGCCTCACCGTCGTCGTCCTGGTCGCCGCCGCCCGCAGACGCCGCTGGCGCCAGGCCGTCCTGCACGGCGCGGTGGACATCCTCGGCATCGGCGCCGGAGCCCTGGTCCTCGCCGCCTTCGGCCAGGCCCCGTCCGTCGAGAACCCCTGGACCCCGGACAGCTGGAACGGCTGGAGCGCACCGGAGATCGTCCTGGTCGCCGCCGCGTACCTCCTGGTGACCCGCCTGCTCCTGTGGTACATGAGCGCGCCGCACGGCGAGGGCCTGCCGACCGTCGCCCGCACCGCCGTGGTCCGCCAGGCCCTGGTCGGCGTCGCGCTGCTCGGCATCGCCCCGCTGATCTGCGTCGTCGCCACCGCCCTGCCGGTCCTCCTGCCGCTCTTCGCGGTCCCGCTGATCGCCCTCGACTCCACGCTGTGGATCGCCCGCGCCAGAGCCGAGGAGCAGCTGCGCGACCCGCTCACCGGACTGCCCAACCGGCAGTGGCTGTTGGAGCGCACCTGGACCGCGCTCGACGAGGCCGAACGGATGGGGGCGCGTTCCGCCCTCGTCCTGATCGACCTCGACCGGTTCCGTTCCGTCAACGACACTCTCGGTCATCTCGCGGGCGACCGGCTGCTGCTGCAGATCGCCGACCGGCTCCGGCACGCCCTGCCGCGCGGTGCGGAGGCCGCGCGGCTCGGCGGCGACGAGTTCGCGGTGCTCCTGCCGACCTGCGACTCCACGACCAGCGCCCAGCGGGTCGCCCGCGGCCTGGTCGCCGAGCTCAGCTCCCCGCTCGACCTGGACGGGCTGACCCTCGTCCTGGAGGCCAGCGCCGGGCTCGCGGTCTTCCCCGACCACGCCCTGGACGCCGAGGGGTTGCTGCGCCGGGCGGACGTCGCGATGTACCAGGCGAAGCGGGACAGAACGGGCGTCGAGGTGTACGAGTCGAAGCGGGACTCCAACACCCCCGACCGCCTCGGCCTGTTGGGCGACCTGCGGCGCGCCCTCGACGCGGGCGAGGTCGAGCTGCACTACCAGCCGAAGGTCCGCTTCGACGGCCAGGTCGCCGGCCTGGAGGCACTCGTACGCTGGGTGCACCCGGAGCGCGGCAAGGTCCCGCCGGACGAGTTCATCGCCATCGCCGAGTCGTCCGGCCTGATGCCGCACCTGACGGAGTACGTCCTGGAGACCGCGCTCGCCCAGGTCGCGCGCTGGCACAAGCAGGGCCTGAAGGTGCCGGTCGCGGTGAACGTGTCGCCGCGTGACGTGCACACACCCGGCTTCGCCGGAGCGGTCGCCGCCCGGCTCGCCCGGCACGGCGTACCGGCGGGCGCGCTCCAGCTGGAGATAACGGAACACGTGCTGCTGGAGGACCCGCAGCGCGCGGCGGACACCCTGGCCGGGCTCACCGGGCACGGCGTGAAGATGTCCCTCGACGACTTCGGTACCGGCTACTCCTCGCTCGTCCACCTGCGGCGGCTGCCGGTCAGCGAGTTGAAGATCGACCGCTCCTTCGTGGCCCGCCTCGCCATCGACAACGAGGACGCGGAGATCGTCCGCTGCACCGTCGACCTCGCCCATTCCCTCGGACTGCTCGTCGTCGCGGAGGGTGTCGAGGACGACGAGACCTGGGAGCGGCTGCGGGACCTCGGCTGTGACGCGGTGCAGGGCTGGCTGGTCGCGGCGGCGATGCCCGCCGTCGAGACCACGTCCTGGCTCCGGGCCCGCGGCTCGCGCGGCTGGCGCCGCCCCGCGGAGCTGTCGGCCGAGGCCGACCCCGACACCCAGGAGGAAGCGGATCGGCCCTCGGGGCACGTGGTGCAGTAACGGTCCTGCGGACACCGGACCCGAGCCGGGCGCTGTTTCACGGGGACGCGTCCCGGCCCGCATCACCGTTTCACGGGCACGGGCCCGGGCCCCATAGGATTGGGCCAGACACATCACGCTCATCCCAGTGAGGATCCGCATGCCTGGCATCACGCGCGAGGAGGTCGCCCACCTCGCTCGGCTGGCGCGTCTGGAGCTGAAGGACGAAGAGCTCGACCACTTCGCCGGCCAGCTCGACGACATTCTCGGCGCGGTAGCCCGCGTCTCCGAGGTCGCCGACCAAGACGTACCGCCGACCTCCCACCCGCTGCCGCTGACCAATGTCATGCGCGCGGACGAGGTCCGTCCGTCGCTCACCCCCGAGCAGGCGCTCTCCGGCGCCCCGGCCCAGGAACAGCAGCGTTTCAAGGTGCCGCAGATCCTGGGGGAGGACTAACCGATCATGACGGACATCATCAAGCTCACCGCGGCCGAGATCGCCGCGAAGATCGCCTCCGGCGAACTGACCGCCGTCGAGGTCACCGAGGCCCACCTCGCCCGGATCGACGCCGTCGACGAGAAGGTGCACGCCTTCCTGCACATCGACCGCGAGGGCGCCCTCGCGCAGGCCCGCGCCGTCGACGCCAGGCGCGCGGCGGGCGAAAAGCTCGGCCCGCTGGCCGGAGTGCCGCTCGCCCTGAAGGACATCTTCACCACCGAGGGCGTCCCGACGACCGTCGGCTCGAAGATCCTCGAAGGCTGGCTCCCGCCGTACGACGCGACGCTGGTCAAGAAGCTGAAGGCCGCCGACGTCGTCGTCCTCGGCAAGACCAACATGGACGAGTTCGCCATGGGGTCGTCGACGGAGAACAGCGCGTACGGGCCGACGGGCAACCCGTGGGACCTCACCCGCATCCCCGGCGGCTCCGGCGGCGGTTCGAGCGCCGCGCTCGCGTCGTACGAGGCCCCGCTCGCCATCGGCACGGACACCGGCGGCTCCATCCGCCAGCCCGCGGCCGTCACCGGCACCGTCGGCGTCAAGCCGACCTACGGCGGCGTCTCCCGCTACGGCATGGTGGCCTTCTCCAGCTCCCTCGACCAGGGCGGCCCCTGTGCCCGTACGGTTCTGGACGCCGCGCTCCTGCACGAGGCCATCGCCGGGCACGACCCGATGGACTCCACCTCCATCGACGCCCCGGTCCCGCAGGTCGTCGAGGCCGCGCGGAACGGCTCCGTCGCCGGGATGCGCGTCGGCGTCGTCAAGCAGTTCCGCGGCGAGGGCTACCAGGCCGGTGTCGTGCAGCGCTTCGACGAGTCGGTCGCGCTCCTGAAGGAGCTGGGCGCCGAGATCGTCGAGCTGGACTGCCCGTCCTTCGACCTGGCGCTCGCCGCGTACTACCTGATCGCGCCGTCCGAGTGCTCCTCCAACCTCGCCCGCTTCGACGCGATGCGCTACGGCCTGCGCGTCGGGGACGACGGCACGAAGTCCGCCGAGGACGTCACCGCGCTCACCCGCGAGGCCGGCTTCGGCGACGAGGTCAAGCGCCGCGTCATCCTCGGCACGTACGCCCTGAGCTCCGGCTACTACGACGCGTACTACGGCTCCGCGCAGAAGGTCCGCACGCTCATCACGCAGGACTTCGCGAAGTCCTTCGAGCAGGTTGACGTCATCGTCTCGCCGACCACGCCGACCACCGCCTTCCCGATCGGCGAGCGCGCCGACGACCCGATGGCGATGTACCTCGCGGACGTGTGCACGCTGCCGACGAACCTGGCGGGCAACGCCGCCATGTCGCTGCCCTGCGGCCTCGCGCCGGAGGACGGCCTGCCCGTGGGACTGCAGATCATCGCCCCCGCCATGAAGGACGACCGGCTTTACCAGGTCGGCGCCGCCGTCGAGGCCGCCTTCGTGGAAAAGTGGGGTCACCCGCTGCTTGAGGAGGCTCCGTCGCTGTGACTGCCATGGCAAAGAAGGCCAAGAACTTCAAGAAGTCCAAGACCGGCGTGTACGTCTCGCTGGCCAGCACCGCCTTCGGCGCGCTGAGCGTCGCCAAGCAGGCGAAGATGGCCCGCCAGGACAACGACCTGCTGCGTCTCGCCGACGCCGCGGTCTCCGCCGCCGCCATCGTCACCGGCCTGGCGATCCTCTACCGCGAGCTGAAGCGGCTCGGCGACGACGACGTCCTGCTGGGCTGAGAGGGAAAGTTTCACCGTGACTGTCACGACTGACCTGGTGTCGTACGAGGACGCACTCGCGTCGTACGACCCCGTCATGGGCCTGGAGGTCCATGTCGAACTCGGCACCAGGACGAAGATGTTCTGCGGCTGCTCGACCGCGCTCGGCGCGGACGCCAACGCGCAGACCTGCCCGACCTGCCTCGGCCTGCCCGGCTCACTGCCGGTCGTGAACGCGACCGGCGTCGAGTCCGCGATCAAGATCGGCCTCGCGCTGAACTGCGAGATCGCCGAGTGGTGCCGCTTCGCCCGGAAGAACTACTTCTATCCGGACATGCCGAAGAACTTCCAGACCTCGCAGTACGACGAGCCGATCGCCTTCGACGGCTATCTGGACGTCCAGCTGGAGGACGGCGAGGTCTTCCGCGTGGAGATCGAGCGCGCCCACATGGAGGAGGACACCGGCAAGTCGACACACGTCGGCGGCGCCACCGGCCGTATCCACGGCGCGTCCCACTCCCTGCTCGACTACAACCGCGCGGGCATCCCGCTCATCGAGATCGTCACCAAGCCCATCGAGGGCGCGGGCGAGCGGGCCCCCGAGGTCGCCAAGGCGTACGTCGCCGAGCTGCGCGAGGTCATCAAGTCCCTGGGCGTCTCCGAGGCGCGCATGGACCAGGGCCAGATGCGCTGCGACGTGAACCTCTCCCTGCGGCCCAACGGCACCAAGGAGTTCGGCACCCGCTCCGAGACGAAGAACGTCAACTCGCTGCGCTCCGTGGAGCGGGCGGCGCGCTTCGAGATCCAGCGGCACGCGGCGGTGCTCTCCACCGGCGGCACGATCGTGCAGGAGACCCGGCACTTCCACGAGGACGACGGCTCGACCACCTCGGGCCGCATCAAGGACAACGCCGAGGACTACCGGTACTTCCCGGAGCCCGACCTCGTCCCCGTCGCCCCGGCCCGAGAGTGGGTCGAGGAGCTGCGGGCCGCGCTGCCCGAGATGCCGCGCGTGCGCCGCAACCGGCTGCGCGAGGAGTGGGGCGTCACCGAGCACGACATGCAGTCGATGCTCAACGCCGGTGCGGTCGACCCGATCGTCGCCACGATCGACGCGGGCGCCCCGGCGGACCAGGCCCGCAAGTGGTGGATGGGCGAGCTGGCCCGTAGCGCCAACGAGCAGGGCAAGGCGCTCGACGAGCTGGCGATCACCCCGGCGCAGGTCGCCCGGGTCGCCGCACTCGTCGCGGCCGGTGACCTGAACGACAAGCTGGCGCGTCAGGTCATCGAGGGCGTGCTCGCGGGCGAGGGCGACCCGGACACCGTCGTCGAGAAGCGCGGCCTGAAGGTCGTCTCCGACGAGGGCGCGCTGACCGCCGCCGTCGAGGAGGCCATCGCCGGAAACCAGGCCATCGCGGACAAGATCCGCGGCGGCAAGGTGGCTGCGGCCGGTGCCCTGGTCGGCGCGGTCATGAAGGCCACCCGCGGCCAGGCCGACGCGGCCCGCGTCAAGGAGCTGATCCTGGAGAAGCTGGGCGTCGAGGGCTGACCCCGATTTCGTACGCGCCGAGGGCGGGACCGGAACTTCCGGTCCCGCCCTCGGCGTTGGCGGTGGTTTGGACAACCGCCCCCGGTGCTTGGACCGTTCACCGCCGAGTCGGCCGTACGTCTTCCCTCATCCATCCCTGCTGCATAGCTTCCCGAGCGGCACACCGAACTCGGGAGGATCACTTGACCACGGACACTTCAGGCGCAGGGCTTTCGCGGCGGCGGCTGCTCGCTCTCGGCGGCGGCGCGCTCGGTGCCGCCACGGCGGGCTCGCTGCTTCCGCCCTCGCTGCAGGCCGCACTGGCCGCCGAGCCGCCCGCCGGAGGCCTGAAGGCCGTCAAGCACGTGGTGATCCTCATGCAGGAGAACCGTTCCTTCGACCACTACTTCGGCACCCTGCGCGGCGTACGCGGCTTCGGCGACCGCAACGCGGTCCGGCTCCCCGGCGGCAAGCCGGTGTTCGAGCAGCCCGCGCCGCTGGGCCGGACCGTGCTGCCCTTCCCGGTACGGGCGGCGGCCGAGGCGCAGCAGAAGGACCTGCAGTACATCGGTGACCTCGACCACTCCTGGTCCGGCGGTGCGAAGGCCTGGAACAAGGGCTGGATGGACAACTGGATCACCGCCAAGTCGGCGGCGACGATGGCGTACTACACGCGCGAGGACATTCCGCTGCAGTACGAGCTCGCGGACACCTTCACCCTCTGCGACGCCTACCACTCCTCCATCCACTCCTCCACCAGCCCCAACCGCAACCACCTGTGGAGCGGCAAGACCGGCAACGAGGCGAACGGCGACCGCGCGGTCGGCAACGACGCCTACGCGGAGGGCACGCACCCCGGCTACGACTGGGGCACGTACGCCGAGCGCCTGGAGAAGGCGGGGCGCAGCTGGCGCACGTACACCGAGTGGGAGAACTTCACCGACAACCAGATCGAGTTCTTCACCACCTTCAAGGCCATCGCCCGCAAGGTCCTGGCGAAGACCGAGCACACCTATATGGAGGCGTTTTACGCGAAGGTCCGCGAGGCCGCCGACGAGGCCGAGCGGGAGAAGCTGCTCGCCACTCTCGACGAGGGCGTGAAGTCCCTTGACGCGGGGGAGCGTTCGCTGTTCGAGCGGGCCCTGCGCCGGGTGCCGACGGGCACGCTCGCCGAGGAGTTCCGCCGTGACGTCGCCGCGGGCGAGCTGCCCGAGGTGTCCTACCTGGTGCCGTCCGCGCTCGACTCCGAGCACCCCGGCTCGTCCTCGCCGATCCACAGCGCCACGCTCGTCTACAAGATCCTCGACGCCCTCGGCTCGCACCCCGAGGTGTGGCGGCACACCGCCGTGTTCATCAACTACGACGAGAACGACGGCTTCTTCGACCACGTCCCGCCGCCCGTGCCGCCCGCCGACGTGACCGAGGAGCACTGGCAGGGACAGCCCACCGGGCTCGGGATGCGGGTGCCGATGCTGGTGGTGTCGCCGTGGACGGTCGGCGGGCACGTCACGTCCGAGGTCTTCGACCACACCTCCGTGATCCGCTTCCTGGAGCGGTGGACGGGCATCGAGGAGCCCAACATCGGCACCTGGCGGCGGCAGGTCACCGGCGACCTCACCGGCGCCTTCGACTTCACGCGCGGCCGCCCCCAGCCGGACGTCGAACAGCCCGGACCCGTACCGCCCTTCTCCGGCCGCTGGCGCCCCGAGCCGCCGGGGGACCAGGAGATGCCGCGCCAGGAGCCGGGCCGCCGACCCGCCCGCGCGCTGCCGTACCAGCCGGACGCGCACGGCACGCTCAGCGGCGACGGCAAGCAGGTCGAGCTGCGCCTGACGAACACCGGCCGCTCCAGCGCCCACTTCGCGCTCTACCCGTACGCGGGGGAGTACGAGGTGCCGCAGCACGTCGATGTAAGGGGCGCCGCACCCTTGCGGGTGCCCCTTACCGACGGTGCGTACGACTTCACGGTGACCGGGCCCAACGGCTTCCGCCGCGAGTTCGCCGGCAGTGCGGACGGGACCGCCGCGGTGAGCACGGAAATCGACGCACGCGCGCGTGCCGTTCGCCTCACGCTGCGCAACACCGGCACCGCGGACCTGACCTTCACGGTGCGGCCGCTCGCGTACACCGAGACCGCGCCGCGCACCGTCCGCGTACGGCCCGGAAAGAGCCGCAGCGTCGCGTACGAGGCGGACGAGGCGCACGGCTGGTACGACCTGGAGATCGTGGCCGCGGGCGACGGGCCGTTCCGGCGGCGGCTGATGGGGCACATCGAGAACGGCCGGGACAGCGTGTCCGGCTGACGCGCCGCCGCTCCCTCTCGTGGCCGTTCTCGCCTGTGAGGATGGCCACGAAAGGGGCAAATGATCTCGTCTTGGTGTCAGAGTGCTCCCTGTAGAGCCCGATGTCGGATATGTATCGGGTGAGTGTTCTTTGCCGGGCTGTTCCCGATGAAGATCTACTGAACATCCAGGGAGCAGCTCAGTGGCAGCACTTGCTCGGTGGTGCGTCAAGCGCCGCCTCGTAGCCGTACTGCTGTGGCTGTTCGTCCTCGTCGGCGTCGGCGCCGCCGCGTCCTTCGCCGGAACCGCGTACTCCAACGACTACGACGTCCCCGGCACCGAGTCGGGCCGCGCCACCGAGCTCCTGGAGTCCGGCTTCCCCGACCTCGCGGGGGACAGCAACACCGTCGTCTGGCACACGGACGAGGGCACCGTGGACGCGGCCGGCGTCCAGCAGACGATGACCCGGACCCTCGACGAGATCGCGCGACTGCCCGGCGTCGCCTCCGTCGTCAGCCCGTACCACGCCGACGGCGCCGGGCAGATCAGCCGCGACGGGCACACCGCGTACGCCACCGTGACCTTCGACGGGCCCCTCCACGAGGTCGAGCCAGGACAGGCCCAGGCGGTCGTCGACACCGCGCGTGCGGTCGATTCCGGTGACCTGAAGGTGGCGCTCGGCGGGGGCGCCGTCGGCCTCACCGAGGCGCCAGGCGGGCACCTCGCGGAGGCCGTGGGCGTCGCCGTCGCCGCCGTCGTGCTGCTCATCGCGTTCGGATCGCTCGCCGCGAGCCTGCTGCCGATAGCGACAGCCCTGGTCAGCGTCGGCATCGCGTACGCGGGCACCGTGCTGCTCGGCCACGTCATGACGGTCGCCGACTTCGCGCCGATGCTGGGCCTGCTCATCGGCCTCGGCGTCGGCATCGACTACGCGCTGTTCATCGTGACCAGGCACCGCCGCGGCCTCAAACGCGGCCTCTCCGTCGCCGAGGCCGCGCAGAACGCCGTCGCCACCACAGGGCGCGCGGTCGCCTTCGCGGGCGCCACCGTGTGCATCGCCCTGCTCGGCATGCTCATCCTGCGCCTCAACTTCCTCAACGGCGTCGCGATCGCGGCCTCGCTCACGGTCGTGCTGACCGTGGCCGCTTCCGTGACACTGCTGCCCGCACTGCTGTCCTTCATCGGCACGCGCGCGTTGTCCCGCCGCGAGCGCCGCGCCCTCGCCGAGCACGGGCCGCAGCCCGAACTGCCGACCGGGCTCGCCGCCCGCTGGTCCGCGTTCGTCGAGAAGCACCCGAAGCTGCTGGGCGCCCTCGCGCTCGTCGTGATCGCCGTCCTCGCCCTGCCCACGCTCTCCCTCCGCCTCGGCACCTCCGACCAGGGCAACAACCCGGTCTCCTCGACGACCCGGCAGGCGTACGACCTGCTCGCGGGCGACCCCGCCACGGGCGGCGGGAACGGTTCCGGAGATTCCGGTTCCGTGGGTTCCGGTTCTGTGGGTTCCGGTTCCGGGGGTTCCGGTTCCGTGGGTTCCGGTTTCGGGCCCGGCGTGAACGGTCCGCTCACCCTGGTCGCGGAGATCCACGACGCCGAGGACAAGGTCGCCCTGGACCAGCTGCCCGCCACGCTGCGCGGCACCGAGGGCGTCACGACGGTCACCCCGGTGACGTACGACGAGCGCGGCGAGGTCGGCTTCCTCACCGTCGTACCGGACTCCGCGCCGCAGTCCGAGGCCACCAGCGACCTCGTCGACCGGCTGCGCGGCGAGGTGCTGCCAAAGGCGCGGGCCGAGTCGGGCGCCGCGCTCGACGTCCATGTGGGCGGCGTCACGGCGGGTTACGACGACTTCGCCGACGTCATCGTCGGCAAGCTGCCGCTCTTCGTGGGCGTGGTGATCGGGCTCGGCTGTCTGCTGCTCCTGCTCGCGTTCCGGTCCGTCGGTATCCCGCTGAAGGCCGCCGCGATGAACGTGGCCGCGGTCGCCGGGGCCTTCGGCGTGGTCGTCGCGGTCTTCCAGTGGGGCTGGGGCAGCGAGCTCCTCGGGCTCGGCCGGGCCGGGCCGATCGAGCCGTTCCTCCCGGTGATCATGGTCTCGGTGCTCTTCGGGCTCTCCATGGACTACCAGGTGTTCCTGGTCAGCCGGATGTACGAGGAGTGGCTGGAGACCGGCGACAACCGGCGCGCGGTCCGGGTCGGGCTCGCCGAGACCAGCCGGGTGATCAACTCCGCCGCCGTGATCATGATTTCGGTCTTCCTGGCCTTCGTGCTCAGCGGCGACCGGGTCATCGCGATGTTCGGCATCGCCCTCGCGGCGGCCGTCGCGCTCGACGCGTTCGTGCTGCGCACGCTGCTCGTACCGGCCCTCATGCACCTGCTCGGCGGCGCCAACTGGTGGCTGCCGCGCCGGCTCGACCGCTGGCTCCCGCGTATCAGCATCGAGCCGCCGGAGTGCGGTACGGCGGCGGCCATACCGGCACCACGCGCGGAGGCCGAGGACGGCGCTCCGGCGCGTTAAGAAACCTCTCAGACGCGGCACCTAGCGTGCGCGAAATGAGCACAGAGACGAAGACAGCGGCAGCGGCGACGCCGGGAGACACGGCGACGGACGCGGCTGGGGAAAAGTCGGTGGACACGTCGGTGGACACGTCGGTGGACGCCAAGGAAGTAGCAGAGGCCGAGCCGGACGCGGCCGACGCAGCCCACGCGGCCGACGGAGCCGTACCGTCCGACGAGCCCGAGACCGACCTGGACGACGACTCCACCGACCCCGCACCGCAGGACCCGTCCTACGGCGTCGGCCAGGGCGCCGCGGCCGTGGTCGCCGCCGGGCTCGGTGTCGTGTCCCTGACCGGCAGCTGGGTCGGCACGGTGGCCGCCGCCCGCTCCAACCTCGTCGGCCAGCTGGAGACGGCCCGGACCGCCGGAGTCGCCGACCAGATCCAGGCCCTGTACGGCGACCAGTGGCACCTCACCGCGTTGATCGGCGGCGCCTTCGCGCTGCTCGCGGTGGTGATCGGGGTCGGCGTGCTCGCGCGTCCCGCGTTCGGCCGGCCCGGCCGGGTGCAGGCGCCGTGGATCAAGTCGGTGGCCTGGGCGGGGGTTGGCCTCGGTGTGGTCGGACTGCTGCTGGCCGTCGCCAAGTACACGGACCTGATCCTCGGCCTCCCGTCCGCGCCCTGAGCCCTCGCCAAGCCGCCGTGACGGCGCCCCCTGCTTCACTACTTCACCTCAAGGCGCAGCACCCGGTCGTCGCCCTCCTCCGGTTCGCCCCGGGTGTCCGTCTCGCTCGTCACCAGCCACAGCTTCGCCCCGCCCGCCGCGACGACCGTGCGCAGCCGCCCGTACTTCTCCGTCAGGAACGCCTGCGGGGCCGCCGCGGTCTTCGTGCCGTCGAGGGGGATGCGCCAGAGGCGTTCGCCCCTCAGGCCCGCCATCCAGATCGAGCCCTCGGCCCAGGCGATGCCGCTGGGGGAGGCCACGTCGGTCCGCCACTGGGTGACCGGGTTCACGTACGCCGGGTCCTCGCCCTTGCCCTCGACCTCGGGCCAGCCGTAGTTCCCGCCGGGCTTGATCAGGTTCAGCTCGTCCCAGGTGTCCTGCCCGAACTCGGCCGCCCACAGCCGCTGTTGCCCGTCCCAGGCGAGTCCCTGCACATTGCGGTGGCCGTACGAGTACACCAGCGAGTCGGCCTCCGGGTTGCCCGGCGCCGGGCGGCCGTCCGGTGTCATCCGAAGGATCTTGCCGCCGAGGGACTCCTTGTCCTGCGCGAGGCCGGTGTCGCCGGTCTCGCCCGTGCCCGCGTACAGCATCTTGTCCGGGCCGAAGGCGATCCGGCCGCCGTTGTGGATCGAGCCCTTCGGGATGCCCCGCAGCACGGTGTCGGGGGCGCCCAGCTGCTCGCCGGCGGGCTTCTTCTCGTCGTACAGCATGCGGGCGATGCGGTTGTCGGAGGCGGTGGTGAAGTACGCGTACACCAGGTGGTCCGAGGCGTGGTCGGGCGAGAGCGCGAGGCCCATCAGGCCGCCCTCGCCGCCGGGGGCGACGCCGGGTACGGAGCCCACCTCGGTCTTCTCGCCGGTCTTGCCGTCGATGCGGGTGATCGTGCCCTCGTCCCGCGACGACACGAGCAGGTCGCCGCCCGGCAGCTCCGCGAGACCCCACGGGGACTTCAGGTTCTCGGTGAGCGTGCCGACGACCTTCACCTCGCCCTTGTCGGGCGGTACGGAGTCGTCGGCGGCCCCGCTCGACGGGGCGGAGGGCGAGGAGGTGCCGCCGGGGCTCGCCTCCGGGCCGTCGCCCGACCCGTCCGCGCCGCCGGAACACCCGGCCAGGAGCAGGGCGGAGAGGGCCAACGCGGCTGCCGCAGCTGGTCGTTGCACGGCGGGCATCCCTTCGACGGTGACTGCTTCACCTGTTCATACACCGCAGCAGCCGCCGGAGTTCCCCGCAACAGGAATCACGTACGGCGACCGCCGCAGCCCGACCCGTGAGCGCCGCGCCTGACCGGCCCCGGCTCACCGCCCCCACCCTGCACGCCACCGCACGCCCCCTCGCACGCCATCGCGCGCCCCCCGGCGCCCCTGCTCCCACGACTCCGGCGCCCCTACTCCCACGAGTCCGCCGCCACCGGCAGTGCCGCCAGTTCGGTCAGGTCGCGGACCGTCAGGCGCAGCTCGGCCGCCGCCGCGTTCTCCGTCGCCCACCGCGCGTGCTTCGTGCCCGGCACCGGCACCACCTGCGGACCGCGCGTGAGCAGCCAGGACAGTGCCACCTGGGCCGGGGTGACCTCCGGGCCGTGGCGCTCGGCGATGCGGCGCAGGCCCACCACGATCGACTGGTTCGACGCCATCGTCTCGGCCGTGAACCGGGGGTGCCGGGCCCGCAGATCGTCCGGTTCGAAGCCCTGCCCCGGCGTCAGCGTGCCGGTCAGGAAGCCGTTGCCCAGCGGCATCGCCGCGAGCAGCCCGACCCCGCGCGCCGCGCACCACGGCAGCAGCGTCTCCAGCGCCTCCGGCGACCACACCGACAGCTCGGCCTGGACCGCGCTCACCGGGAAGACCTGCTGGACCCGCTCCAACTGCCGGATCGTTCCTTCGTACAGCGCCGCCCCCGGCCCGCGCCCCCGCGAGCCCCTCCGGCGGCCGGCGGCGGCCGTGTTCCGCTGCGCGCTTCGTTGCGCCCGCGCGCCCACCGCGCACAGTCCGAGGGTGCGCACCTTGCCCGCCGCGACGAGCTCCGCCATCGCGCCCCAGGTCTCCTCGACCGGCACCTCGGGGTCGGCGCGGTGGAGTTGGTAGAGGTCGATGACGTCGGTCTGCAGGCGGCGCAGCGAGGCGTCGCAGGCCCGCTTCACATAGCCGGGCCGCCCGTTGGCCACGATGTGCTGCTCGCCCACGAGGAGCCCGCACTTGGTCGACACGAACGCGTCCGCGCGGCGCTCCTTCAGCACCCGGCCGACGAGCAGCTCGTTGGTGAACGGCCCGTACATGTCCGCCGTGTCGAGGAGTCTCACACCGGCGTCGAGGGCGGCGTGCACCGTACGCAGGGACTCGTCCCCGCGCTGCTGCGAGCCGGTGTAGGCCCAGCTCATCGGCATGCAGCCGAGGCCGACCGCGCCCACATCGAGCGCCCCCGCGCCGATCGTCCTGCGCTCCACCTGCCCGTTCCTCCCCACGTTGCGAACCGCGCCCCAAACTAACGTCTGCGCCACCGAGCACCGCGCTCAGCCCGCCCCCGACCACCCCGGAACCGCCCACCACGCGCGCGTGCCACCGGCCCCGAAAACCCCCACCACGCGCGCGTACCGCATGCCGAACACGGCATCCGCCCGTCAGAAGACGGAAGTTAGCCTCCTCGCATGAGCGCACGCACCGCACGCATGGCAGACGCCGGACAGACGGCAGACACGGCACGCACCGCACGAGACGTATGGATCCCCTTCGCGCCCGACGCGGTTCCCGGGCTGCCGGACGGCTTCGAGTACCGGGTCTGGGACGGCGAGGACGCCTTCCCGGCCGACCCCGCGGACTGCGCCTTCTACGTCGTGCCGTACATGAAGCCCGCGGAGGTCTGCGTCCGGCCGCTGCCCGCGATGAGCTCGGTCCAGGTCGTGCAGACCCTCACCGCGGGCATGGACCACGTCCTGCCCGCCGTCGGGGACCTGGGGCCCGGCGTGCGGCTGTGCAACGCGCGCGGGGTGCACGAGGCCTCCACCGCGGAGCTGGCCCTCGCCCTGATCCTGGCGTCGCTGCGCGGCATCCCCGGCTTCGTCGAGGGGCAGCGCAAGGAGGAGTGGCGCTCCGGCTTCTACCCGGCCCTGGCCGACAAGTCGGTGCTCATCGTGGGCTACGGGTCCATCGGCGCCGCCGTCGAGGACCGGCTCGCCCCCTTCGAGTGCGCGCGGGTCGTGCGCGTCGCGCGCTCCGCCCGCACCACGGAGCGCGGCCCCGTGCACCCGTTCGCCGAACTGCCCGCCCTGCTCCCGGACGCCGACGTCGTGATCCTCTGCACGCCCCTCACCGAGGTGACGAAGGGGCTCGTGGACGCGAAGTTCCTGGCCGGGATGCGGGACGGCGCTCTCCTGGTGAACGTCGCGCGCGGTCCGGTCGTCGACACCCAGGCCCTCCTGGCCGAACTGGAGAGCGGCCGGATCGGTGCGGCGCTCGACGTCACCGACCCGGAACCGCTGCCCGCCGGGCACCCCCTGTGGCATGCTCCGAACCTTCTGGTGAGCCCGCACGTCGGCGGCAGCAGCTCGGCCTTCCTGCCGCGCGCCAAGCGGCTGCTCGCAGCGCAGTTGAACCGGTTCGCCGACGGTGACCCCGTGGACAACGTCGTACACACCACGAAATAAACGCCTCAACTGGGCCATTCCTGAAGGATGTTGCGCACGCTCCGCCATCGCCCGCGTGCGCCCCGTGCTTGCATCTCCGCTACCCGTCACGGAGCGTAGAGAGACTATGTCCCTGAGTGACGAGACTGGTGTATCGTCCCGACAGGGGCTGCGTCGGACCGAGTTCGGCGCCGGGGAGACAGCAGAGGGACGAGGGGGGCGACGGCGATGCACGGCCGATGGACGAACACTCCGACGCGACAGGGCCGCAGGCGGCGACCGCCGCGCGTTCCGCTGCCCGCGTGCGACCGCAGGGCGCACCGCGGCGCAGCGCACCGCACCAGAACTCCGTACGCCCGGACGCTGCGCGGCAGGACCGCGTCGGCCGGGGACGCGAAGGCCCGGTGGCCCCGCCCGAGGTGGGTGGCCCGGTGACCGCGCCGGGAGCGTGGCAGGCCCGCCTCCTCGACCCGCGCCGCAGCCAGTTGAACCAGCTGCTGTTCGCGGGCGTCTGCGCGGCGTACGCGGCGGGCGCCGCCCTCGGCTGGGGCTCTGCCGAACTCTCGTACATCATGGGGGACTTCGGGCTCAGCGCCGCCGCCGCGGTGGCCGCCATATCGTGCTTCGTCTACGCGCGCGGCAAGCGCAGCCGGCTCAGGCCCGCGTGGCTGCTCTTCGGCCTCTCCTCCGCGATGGCCGCCCTCGGCAACGCCGTCTGGGGCTGGTACGAGGTGGTGCTCGGCCGGCCCGTGCCGAACCCGAGCCTCGCCGACCTGTTCTTCCTGTGCTTCGCGCCGCCCGCCATCGTCGGGCTGCTCGTGCTCGCCAAACGGCCCGTCACGCGCGCCGGCTGGGTCTGCCTCGGCCTCGACGCCTGGCTGATCGGCGGCTCGCTCCTGACCCTCGCGTGGAGCCTGGCCCTCGCGCACACCGCGGAGTTCGGCGACCTCAGCGTCGCGCACACCGCGCTGGCGCTCGCGTACCCGCTGCTCGACATCGCGCTCGTCAGCATGGTCCTCGCGCTGCACTTCCGGCGCTCCGCGTCCAACCGCTCGGCGGTCAACACCGCGATCGCCGCGATAGCCCTGACGGTGATGTGCGACGCGCTGTTCATGTCCCCGCTGCTGCGGGAGAACTACCGCTCGGGCCAGATCCTCGACGCCGGCTGGTTCGCGGGCTCCCTGCTGCTCGCGTACGCCCCCTGGGTCGCCGCCCGCGAGCCGGCCGAGGCGGAGCCCGCCGGAGCCCACGCGGGGGCCCACGCCGGGGCCGGAGGCGCGGCGGACGCGACCGGGCTTCGCCGCACCGCCGGGCGCGGACCGCGGCCGATCGCGGGCTCGCTCGCCGCGCTCACCCCGTATCTGGCCGCCGCCGTCTGCACCGTCGGCATCCTCTACAACACCCTGGACGGCCGCAGCGTCGACCGCGTCGTGCTCTTCACGGCCTGCACGGTCGTGCTCGCCCTGGTCGTGCGCCAGGCGATCATGCTGCTCGACAACATCACGCTCACCCAGGAACTCGCCCAGAAGGAGAACCACTTCCGCTCCCTGGTGCAGGGCTCCAGCGACGTCATCATGATCGCCGCCCCGAACGGCATCCTGCGGTACGTCAGCCCGGCCGCCGCCGGAGTCTGGGGGCGGGACGCGGACGAACTGGTCGGCTCCGAGCTCGCGTCCCTGATCCACCCCGCCGACCTCGGCCGCGTCGTCCACGAGATCCGCCGCTTCCTCGCCGTACGACCGCAGGACGAGCCGACCACGCGCATCGAGTGCCGCTTCCGCTCCGGCAGCGGCACCTGGCTGAACGTGGAGTCGACCGTCAACCGCCACCACGGCGGCCTCATCTTCAACAGCCGTGACGTGACCGAACGGGTGCGCCTGCAGGCCCAGTTGCAGCACAACGCCGAGCACGACCCGCTCACCGACCTGCCCAACCGCGCCCTGTTCACCAAGCGCGTCGCGGGCGCCCTCGGCGGCAGACGCATCGGGGACCGCGGCACCGCCGTGCTCTTCATCGACCTCGACGGCTTCAAGGGCGTCAACGACACCATCGGCCACCAGGCGGGCGACGAACTCCTCGTCCAGGCCGCCCGCAGACTGGCCGAATCCGTGCGCTCCGGGGACACCGCGGCCCGCCTCGGCGGCGACGAGTTCGCGGCGCTCATCGTCGGCGACGGCACCCGCGACCGCGCCGCCCGCGAACGGCACATCCACGAGCTCGCCGACCGCCTCCGGCTCAGACTCTCCGAGCCGTACACCATCGACGGCCGGGACGTGCGCGTGGCCGCCTCCATCGGCGTCTCCTTCGCCGAACCCGGCGTCACCGCGGGCGAGTTGCTGCGCAACGCCGACCTCGCGATGTACCGCGCCAAGGCCGCGGGCAAGGGCCGCGTCGTCCTGTACGCACCGCAGATGCAGGCCGAGGTGGTCCGCAGGGCGGAGCTCGCCACGCGCCTGCGCAGCGCGCTGCACGAGGGCGAGTTCGTGCTCCTGCACCAGCCGGTGGTGTCCCTCGACGCCGGAGGCGTCACCGCCGTCGCCGCGCAGGCCCGATGGCGCTCCGCCCAGGGCCTCCTGTTCACCCCCGCCGAGTTCCTGCGCGTCGCCGACGACCACGACCGCGCGGCCGAGCTGGGCCGCTGGCTCCTGGAGGAGGCCGTCGAGCAGGCCGCCGAGCGCGGCCGCGCCGGGCACGCCGTCCCCGTGACCGTCCGGATGAGCGGCAAGGGCCTCCTCGACCGCTCCCTGCCCCTCGGCTCCATCGAGGCGCTCCTGACGCGTTACGGGCTGCCCTCCGGCGCCCTCGTCATCGAGCTGGCCGACAGCGACCCCCGCACGCCCCTCGACGAGCTGGAGCGGCGCCTGGCCGCGCTGCGCCGCCTCGGCGTCCGCATCGCCCTGGACGGCCTGGGCACCGGCCACGCCGCGATCAACGCGCTGCGCCGCCTCCCCGTGGACGTACTGAAACTGGACCGCTCCCTGATCGAGGGGGTGGTGGAATCGGCCAGGCTCCACAAGATCACCAGCGGCCTGCTCCGCATCGCGGGCGACCTCGGCCTGCAGTCGGTGGCCGACGGCGTGGACCTCCCCGAGCAGGTCGTCGCCCTGCGGGAGATGGGCTGTACGCACGGGCAGGGCATGGCCTTCTCCGGCCCGGTCGAGGAACCGCGGCTGCGCCGGGCGCTCGCAGGCGGCGTCTACCCCGTGCCGCAGACCGAGCCGGTCTTCGTGGGCGGCGCCGTGATCGGCGGCGCCAGGGGCGGTACCAGAGACACCCGGCTGCGCTCACATAATGAGACCGCTGTCCCACCCACTTGACAGTCCCCGGGGGTCAGGGGGAAGGTCAGTGCCATGCGCACCCGAATTCTCGTACTTGGAAAGCGCGTCGGCTGAAGCTGAGACTGCGGACCCCGCAGAGATCTCAGCGCGAACGGCACCGACGCGCTCCCCTCGCTTGCCTCTGGCACGAGGGGTTTTTTGTTGCACTGGCACCTCACAAACCCTCACAAAACACCCTCTTAGCTCCGAGAAGAGAAGCCGATGACCGAGCAGGCCACCGGGTCCCATCCGCAGCCGCGGCCCCGACCCTCTGGACAGCAGACCGCCCCCGCCGAGCAGCTGACGGGTGCGCAGTCCCTCATTCGTTCTCTTGAGGAAGTCGGGGCCGAGACGGTATTCGGCATCCCGGGCGGCGCGATCATGCCGGCGTACGACCCGCTGATGGACTCCGCCAAGGTCCGGCACATCCTGGTCCGCCACGAGCAGGGCGCGGGTCACGCGGCCACCGGGTACGCGCAGGCCACCGGGAAGGTCGGCGTCTGCATGGCGACCTCGGGCCCCGGCGCCACCAACCTCGTCACCCCGATCGCCGACGCGCACATGGACTCCGTCCCGCTCGTCGCGATCACCGGCCAGGTCGCCTCCAAGGCCATCGGCACGGACGCCTTCCAGGAGGCGGACATCGTCGGCATCACCATGCCGATCACCAAGCACAACTTCCTGGTCACCAGGGCCGAGGACATCCCGAAGACGATCGCGGAGGCCTTCCACATCGCCTCCACCGGCCGTCCGGGCCCGGTCCTGGTGGACATCGCCAAGGACGCGCTGCAGGTGAAGACCACGTTCAGCTGGCCGCCGCAGACCGACCTGCCGGGCTACCGGCCGGTGACCAAGCCGCACGCCAAGCAGATCCGCGAGGCGGCCAAGCTGATCACCCAGGCCAAGCGGCCCGTCCTCTACGTCGGCGGCGGTGTGCTCAAGGCGCACGCCACCGCCGAGCTGAAGGTCCTCGCAGAACTCACCCGGGCGCCCGTCACCACCACACTGATGGCGCTCGGCGCGTTCCCCGACAGTCACGAGCTGCACGTGGGAATGCCGGGCATGCACGGTGCGGTCACCGCCGTCACCGCGCTGCAGAAGGCCGACCTGATCGTCGCCCTCGGAGCCCGCTTCGACGACCGCGTCACCGGCAAGCTCGACTCCTTCGCCCCGTACGCGAAGATCGTGCACGCCGACATCGACCCCGCGGAGATCGGCAAGAACCGCGCCGCCGACGTGCCGATCGTCGGCGACGCCCGCGAGGTCATCGCCGACCTGGTCCAGGCCGTGCAGGCCGAGACCGCCGACGGAAACGCCGGCGAGGCCGCCAAGAACGGGTACGCCGCCTGGTGGGACCTGCTCAGCAAGTGGCGCGAGACCTACCCGCTCAGCTACGACCTGCCCGAGGACGGCAGCCTCGCCCCGCAGCAGGTCATCCAGCGGATCGGCCAACTCGCCCCGGAGGGCACGGTGTTCGCGGCCGGCGTCGGCCAGCACCAGATGTGGGCCGCGCACTTCATCGACTACGAGAAGCCCGCGACCTGGCTCAACTCCGGCGGCGCCGGAACCATGGGCTACGCGGTCCCCGCCGCCATGGGCGCCAAGGCCGGCAAGCCCGAGGCCCCGGTCTGGGCGATCGACGGCGACGGCTGCTTCCAGATGACCAACCAGGAACTGACCACCTGCGCCCTGAACAACATCCCGATCAAGGTCGCCGTCATCAACAACGGCGCCCTGGGCATGGTCCGCCAGTGGCAGAACCTGTTCTACGACGGCCGCTACTCCAACACCGTCCTGCACGCCGACGACACCGGCCACGAGAACACCGGCTCCCAGGTCGGCGCCAGCAAGGCCGCCCGCAAGGGCACCCGCGTCCCGGACTTCGTGAAGCTGTCCGAGGCCATGGGCTGTGTCGCGCTGCGCTGCGAGGACCCTGCCGACCTCGACAAGGTCATCGCCGAGGCCAACGCCATCAACGACCGCCCCGTCGTCGTCGACTTCATCGTCCACGAGGACGCCCAGGTCTGGCCGATGGTCGCCGCCGGCACCTCCAACGACGAGGTCATGGCCGCCCGGGGCGTCCGCCCCGACTTCGGCGACATGGCAGACGACTGAGAACCGAGAGAGACGAAGGAACAGACACCATGTCCAAGCACACGCTCTCCGTTCTCGTCGAGAACACCCCCGGCATCCTCGCCCGGATCGCCGCCCTGTTCTCGCGCCGCGGCTTCAACATCGACTCGCTCGCCGTCGGTGTCACCGAGCACCCCGACATCTCCCGCATCACCATCGTGGTGAACGTCGAGGACCTGCCCCTCGAACAGGTCACCAAGCAGCTGAACAAGCTCGTCAACGTCCTGAAGATCGTCGAGCTGGAGCCCGGCCAGGCCGTCCAGCGCGAACTCGTCCTCGCCAAGGTCCGCGCCGACAACGAGACCCGCTCGCAGATCATCGAGATCGTCCAGCTGTTCCGCGCCAAGACCGTGGACGTCTCGCCCGAGGCCGTCACCATCGAGGCCACCGGGTCCAGCGACAAGCTGGAGGCGATGCTCAAGATGCTGGAGCCCTTCGGCATCAAGGAGCTCGTCCAGTCCGGCACGATCGCCATCGGCCGCGGCTCGCGCTCCATCACGGACCGCTCGCTGCGCGCCCTCGACCGCTCCGCCTGAGCGGCGCCCGCATACCGAGACCGTCAGACTTCCCTTACAAGCCCGCCGTACGGTGGGACGCACAACCAGCACACATAGGAGATCTCCAGTGGCCGAGCTGTTCTACGACGCCGACGCCGACCTGTCCATCATCCAGGGCCGCAAGGTCGCGGTCATCGGTTACGGCAGCCAGGGCCACGCCCACGCGCTGTCCCTGCGCGACTCGGGCGTCGACGTCCGCGTCGGCCTGCACGAGGGCTCCAAGTCCAAGGCCAAGGCCGAGGAGCAGGGCCTGCGCGTGGTCACCCCGTCGGAGGCCGCCGCCGAGGCCGACGTCATCATGATCCTCGTCCCGGACCCCATCCAGGCCCAGGTCTACGAGGAGCACATCGCCCCCAACCTGAAGGACGGCGACGCGCTGTTCTTCGGCCACGGCCTCAACATCCGGTACGGCTTCATCAAGCCCCCGGCCGGCGTCGACGTCTGCATGGTCGCCCCGAAGGGCCCGGGCCACCTGGTCCGCCGCCAGTACGAGGAGGGCCGCGGCGTTCCGTGCATCGCCGCCGTCGAGCAGGACGCGACCGGCAACGGCTTCGCGCTTGCCCTCTCGTACGCGAAGGGCATCGGCGGCACCCGCGCCGGCGTCATCAAGACGACCTTCACCGAGGAGACCGAGACCGACCTGTTCGGCGAGCAGGCCGTGCTCTGCGGCGGTACGGCCGCGCTGGTCAAGGCCGGTTTCGAGACCCTGACCGAGGCCGGCTACCAGCCGGAGATCGCGTACTTCGAGTGCCTGCACGAGCTGAAGCTCATCGTGGACCTCATGTACGAGGGCGGCCTGGAGAAGATGCGCTGGTCCATCTCCGAGACGGCCGAGTGGGGCGACTACGTCACCGGCCCGCGCATCATCACCGACGCCACCAAGGCCGAGATGAAGAAGGTCCTCGCGGAGATCCAGGACGGCACCTTCGCCAAGAACTGGATGGACGAGTACCACGGCGGTCTGAAGAAGTACAACGAGTACAAGACCGCGGACTCCGAGCACCTGCTGGAGACCACCGGCAAGGAGCTGCGCAAGCTCATGAGCTGGGTGAACGAGGAGGCGTAAGCCTCAGCCGACAGGGCCGGAGCCGCAGGCTCCGGCCCTGTTGTCCAACCCGTCGTACACGGACGGGTGATCCCTTCCGCAGAGGCGCAAGACCACCTCCGCTACGGCACTACACTGCCGTACTACATACGCGTCAGGCCCACAGCGTCGTGCGTCTTCCACGCGGCTCCGCGACACCGGGCGGGTGCCCCTGCCCGGCGCCGCTTCCCCCTCCACCGCCTGCGGCCGTCGGGACGGCCGTCCGCACTGGACTTGTGAGGACACACGTGAGCTCGAACCCTGCCAAACCCGTCGTACTCATCGCCGAAGAGCTGTCGCCCGCGACCGTGGACGCGCTGGGTCCGGACTTCGAGATCCGGCACTGCAACGGCGCCGACCGCGCCGAGCTGCTCCCCGCGCTCGCCGATGTCGACGCGATCCTGGTCCGCTCCGCCACCAAGGTGGACGCCGAGGCCATCGCCGCCGCGAGCAGGCTCAAGGTCGTCGCGCGCGCCGGTGTCGGTCTGGACAACGTCGACGTCTCCGCCGCCACCAAGGCCGGCGTGATGGTCGTCAACGCCCCGACGTCCAACATCGTCACCGCCGCCGAGCTCGCCTGCGGCCTCCTCGTCGCCACCGCGCGGAACATCCCGCAGGCCAACACCGCGCTGAAGAACGGCGAGTGGAAGCGCTCCAAGTACACGGGTGTCGAGCTGGCCGAGAAGACCCTCGGCGTCGTCGGCCTCGGCCGCATCGGCGTCCTGGTCGCCCAGCGCATGTCGGCGTTCGGCATGAAGGTCGTCGCGTACGACCCGTACGTCCAGCCCGCGCGGGCCGCGCAGATGGGCGTCAAGCTGCTCTCGCTCGACGAGCTCCTCGAAGTCTCCGACTTCATCACCGTGCACCTGCCGAAGACGCCCGAGACTCTCGGTCTCATCGGCGACGAGGCGCTGCACAAGGTCAAGCCCAGCGTCCGCATCGTGAATGCCGCGCGCGGCGGGATCGTCGACGAGGAGGCGCTGTTCTCGGCGCTGAAGGAGGGCCGCGTCGCCGGCGCCGGCCTCGACGTGTACGCCAAGGAGCCCTGCACGGACTCCCCGCTCTTCGAGTTCGACCAGGTCGTCTGCACCCCGCACCTCGGCGCGTCCACGGACGAGGCGCAGGAGAAGGCGGGCATCGCCGTCGCCAAGTCGGTGCGCCTCGCGCTCGCCGGTGAGCTGGTGCCGGACGCGGTGAACGTCCAGGGCGGTGTCATCGCCGAGGACGTACGCCCGGGTCTGCCGCTCGCCGAGAAGCTCGGCCGGATCTTCACCTCGCTCGCCGGTGAGGTCGCCGCCCGCCTGGACGTCGAGGTGTGCGGCGAGATCACCCAGCACGATGTGAAGGTGCTCGAACTCTCCGCGCTCAAGGGCGTGTTCGAGGACGTCGTCGACGAGACGGTGTCGTATGTGAACGCCCCGCTGTTCGCGCAGGAGCGCGGCGTCGAGGTGCGCCTGACGACCACGTCCGAGTCGCCCGACCACCGCAACGTCGTCACGGTCCGCGGCACGCTCACCGGCGGCGAGGAGATCGCGGTCTCCGGCACGCTCGCCGGCCCGAAGCACCTGCAGAAGATCGTCGCGATCGGCGAGCACGACATCGACCTGGCGCTCGCCGACCACATGGTGGTGCTGCGGTACGCGGACCGCCCCGGCGTCGTCGGCACGGTCGGCCGGGTCCTCGGCGAGGGCGGCCTGAACATCGCGGGCATGCAGGTGTCGCGCGCGGCGGCCGGGGGCGAGGCGCTGGCGGTCCTCACGGTGGACGACACGGTCCCGGCGCAGGTCCTCACGGAGCTGGCGGCGGAGATCGGCGCGACGTCGGCTCGGTCGGTCAACCTGGCGGATTAGTTTGGGAGTTGGCGGGTCCGGGGTGCGGTGTGCACCCGGGCCCGCTTTTTCGAGGCCTACAGCCGCGCCGCCTTCAACGCCATGTGCAGCAGCAACCGGTCCTCGCCCGCGTCCA
Organism: Streptomyces solicavernae; assembly: GCF_029968095.1. Taxonomy (GTDB): domain Bacteria; phylum Actinomycetota; class Actinomycetes; order Streptomycetales; family Streptomycetaceae; genus Streptomyces; species Streptomyces solicavernae. Next base: position 283,442 of record NZ_JASCIR010000004.1, read on the forward strand.
GGTCCAGCCCCGTGAGCTGTTCCACCCGCGACAGCCGGTAGTACAGCGTCTGGCGGTGGATGCCGAGGGCCGTCGCCGTGCGGCCCGCCTGACCCGCCTGATCGAGGAACACCTCTGCGGTGCGGGCGAGTTCGGGCCGGGTGAGCAGCTGCTCCACCACCGGATCGTGCGCCGCCTCCGCAGGCAGCGCGGTGAGCAGCCGGTACGGGCCCAACCCGGCCCACTCCGCGACCCGTTCGGCCCCGACCGCCGTACCGCCGGGCCCCCCGCTCGCCGCCGCAGCGCGCCGCGCCGCCGCCGCCCGCGCCGCCGCCCCGGCCTCCCGCCAGGCCGCCGCCAGCTCGGCCAGGCCGCGCCGCGGAACCGCGATCCCCGCCGTGCCCGCGCCGCCCACCGCGTCGACCAGGCGCATGGCCGCCGTACGAGCGGGACCCAGCACCTCCGGCGAGCGCAGCCGCACCAGCGCGGCAAGGGTCTGCGCCGCCGCAGGGCCGCCGGGCGGTCCCGGGACCGCGCTCACCGACACCGTGCCCGCCACCCGCCGCGCACCTGGTGTCGCCGACGCCGGCCACGGCGCGACGCACACCAGGGCGTGCAGCTCGTCCGCCGCCGCGCCGAGCGCGTCCCGCAGCGCCGTCGTCGCCGCCTCGCGCTGCGCGGCCGACGCGGCGGTGAGCAGGGCGCGCAGCTCGCGGGCCACGTCGTCGCCCGCCGAGGCCTCCGCCGCGAGCAGCACCCCGATCCGCTCCGTCACCTGGAGGGCCGCGTCCAACTGGGCGGCGGAGGGGCCCGGCTCGGAGTCGAGCAGCCACACGTACCCGTGCACCACGCCCCGATGGCGTACCGGCAGACAGATCCGGGCGCGAAGCACGCCCGCGTCCGGGGCCGCCGGGATGCGCACCGGGCCGTCCGCGCGGGTGATGCCGAAGCCTTCGAACCAGGACCGCACCGCCGCCGTGGACTTCCGCGTCAGGATCGAGCGCGTACGCACCGGATCGAGGTCCAGTTCGGCCGCGCCGTCGCTGTCCTGCGCGCCGAACGCGATCAGCTCGAAATCCCGGTTCTCCAAGGTCGCGGGCGCGCCGAGCAGCGCGGAGATCTCATCGACCAGGTCCTGGTAGTCGCCCTTCACGAGGGCCATTGTGCGGCACCCGGAAGCCTGTCCCATACAGATGTCTGAGATGCAGGGCACGGATGCGTGACACCTGTCGATGGTTCAGGATCGGAGCGAACCTTAGGTTTCACGGTGGTTCCCCCTGCCGCTCCCTTACGGTCCCCGACCGTTCGGGCGCTGCTCCCTTCACATCCGTTCTGGAGGTGCCCCGTGCTGGCTCCCGTGATTCTCGCCGCGTCGCGCAGCGACAAGATGCGCCGCTTCGTGTCGGCCGCGCCGGGCACCAAGCAGGTCGTCGAGCGGTTCATCCCCGGCGAGACCGTCGACCAGGTCGTGCCGGTCGTGCAGGAGGCCGTCGCCAAGGGCCTCGAAGTGACCCTGGACGTCGTCGGCGAGGACATCACGACGCCCGAGCAGGCCGCCGCCGCCCGGGACGCGTACCTCGACCTGATCGCGCACCTCAAGGACCTCGGCCTCGGCACCAAGGCCGAGATGTCCGTGAAGCTGTCGATGTTCGGCCAGGCGCTTGACGGCGGCCACGAGCTGGCCCTCGCCAACGTCCGCCCGGTCGTCGAGGCCGCCGCCGCCATCGGCACCACCGTCACCCTGGACGCCGAGGACCACACCACCCTCGACTCGATGTTCGCCATCCACGACGAGCTGCGGAAGGACTTCCCGCAGACCGGCTGCGTCATCCAGGCGTACCTGTTCCGCACCGAGGACGACGCCCGCCGCCTCGCCGAGAACGGCAGCCGCGTCCGGATCGTGAAGGGCGCCTACAAGGAGCCCGCCGAGGTCGCGTACCAGGACAAGGGCGAGATCGACAAGGCGTACGTCCGCATCACGCGCATCCTCATGGAGGGCGCCGGATACCCGATGATCGGGTCCCACGACCCGCGGCTCATCGCCATCAGCCAGGAACTCGCCCGCCGTGCCGGCCGCAAACTGGACGAGTACGAGTTCCAGATGCTGTACGGCATCCGCAGCGAGGAGCACGTCCGGCTGGCCGCCGAGGGACACCGCATGCGGGTCTACACCGCGTACGGCACCGACTGGTACGGCTACTTCATGCGGCGCCTCGCGGAGAAGCCGGCCAACCTGCTCTTCTTCGCCCGCTCGACACTCACCAAGAACTGACTGTCGCTCACCGAGAACTGACTGTCGCTCACCGAGAACTGACCGTCGCTCACCAAGAACTGACCGTCGAGCCACAAGAACTTGGCCCCGGGGCCGAGCCCCTCACCCCTCATCACAGACCTCACCAAGGAGGACGGACGCAATGGACGCCGTGACCCAGGTCCCCACCCCCGTCAATGAGCCGGTGCACGGCTACGCCCCCGGCTCCGCCGAGCGCATCCGCCTGGAGGCCAAGCTCAAGGAGCTGGCCGAGAACCCGATCGACCTGCCGTGCTTCATCGGCGGCGAGCGCCGCATGGGCGGCGGCGAGACCTTCCGGGTCGTACAGCCGCACAACCACCAGAAGGTCATCGGCACTGCCCGCAACGCCACCACGCAGGACGCGCAGGACGCCATCGACGCCGCGCTCGCCGCCGCCCCGGCCTGGCGCGCGATGTCCTTCGACGACCGCGCCGCGATCATCCTGCGCGCCGCCGAGCTCCTTTCCGGCCCGTGGCGCGAGACGCTCGCCGCGTCGACCATGCTCGGCCAGTCGAAGACCGCCCAGCAGGCCGAGATCGACACCCCCTGCGAGCTCATCGACTTCTGGCGCTTCAACGTCTCGTACGCCCGCCAGATCCTCGCCGAGCAGCCCCCGGCCAACGCGCCGGGCGTGTGGAACCGTCTGGACCACCGCCCGCTCGAAGGCTTCGTGTACGCGATCACGCCGTTCAACTTCACGGCCATCGCGGGCAACCTGCCGACCGCGCCCGCCCTCATGGGCAACGTGGTCGTGTGGAAGCCGTCCCCGACGCAGACCCACGCCGCCGTGCTGCTCATGCAGCTCCTGGAGGAGGCCGGTCTGCCGAAGGGCGTCATCAACCTGGTCACGGGTGACGGCCTGGCGGTCTCGGAGGTCGCCCTGGAGCACCCGGAGCTCGCGGGCATCCACTTCACCGGTTCGACCAAGACCTTCCAGCACCTGTGGAAGACGGTCGGCAACAACATCGAGAAGTACCGCTCGTACCCGCGCATCGTCGGCGAGACCGGCGGCAAGGACTTCGTCGTCGCCCACCCCTCGGCCGACCCGGCGGTCCTGAAGACGGCCCTGACCCGCGGTTCCTTCGAGTTCCAGGGCCAGAAGTGCTCGGCCTCGTCGCGTGCGTACGTCCCCGCCTCGATCTGGAACAACGGCTTCAAGGAGCAGTTCGCGGCCGAGGTCGACGGCATCAAGATGGGTGACGTCACCGACCTGACGAACTTCATCGGCGCCGTCATCGACGACCGCTCCTTCGCGAAGAACAAGGCCGCGATCGACCGCGCCGAGGCCGACGCGTCCTGCACGATCGTCGCGGGCGGCACGTACGACGACTCGGAGGGCTACTTCGTCCGCCCGACCGTCATCGAGTGCACCGACCCGGAGAACGAGGTCTTCACGACCGAGTACTTCGGCCCGATCCTCGCCGTCCACGTCTACGAGGACGACAAGTACGAGGAGATGCTGGCGCAGATGGAGTCGGTGTCCGCGTACGCGCTGACCGGCTCGATCATCTCCTCCGACCGTGCGGCCGCGGCCGACGCGATGGAGAAGCTCCGCTTCGCGGCAGGCAACTTCTACATCAACGACAAGTCGACGGGTGCCGTCGTCGGCCAGCAGCCCTTCGGCGGCGGCCGTGCCTCCGGCACCAACGACAAGGCCGGCGCCCCGCAGAACCTGATGCGCTGGACGCTGACCCGCGCCATCAAGGAGTCCCTGGTCTCGCCGACCGACTACTCCTACCCGCACATGGGCTGAGCTTCACTGCCCGCCTGAACACCCGCCCCCGTACGGTGACCGCACCGGACGGGGGCGGTGTACGTGCGGGGGCGGTGTATGTGCGGGGGGGGGGCGGTGTACGTGCGGGTCAGACTTCCACCAGCACCTGGTCGAGCGACTTCCGTACCAGGTCCGGGACGTGGCAGTCCGGTGCCGGGTAGCCGACCGGGATCACCGCGAACGCCTTCTCGTTCTCCGGCCGGTCGAGGACCTGGCCGAGGAACCGCATCGGGCTCGGCGTGTGCACCAGCGCCGCGAGCCCCGACAGATGCAGGGCCGAGAGCAGCATGCCGACGGCGATGCCCACCGACTCGTCGACGTAGTAGTGCTTGTGCCGGGTGCCGTCCGCGCCGAGCCAGTAGCGCTGCTGGAAGACGACGATCAGGGCCGGGGCGTCCGTCAGATGGGGCTTCACCTCGTCCGTGCCGAGCGGCCGCAGCGCCGCCAGCCACTCCTCGCCGAGCCGCCCGTCGTAGCTGACCTGCTCCTCGTGCTCGGCGGCCGCCCTGATCCGCCGCCGCACGTCCGGGTCGCGTACGAGCACGAACGTCCACGGCTGCTGATGCGCCCCGGACGGCGCGGTCGCCGCGCACGCGATCGCGTCCCGTACGGCCTGCTCGGGCACCGGGTCGGGCGCGAACTGCCGTACGGTGCGCCGCCCTTGCATCCGCTCCCGCAGCTCGGCGGCGCGGGCCAGGGACTCGTCGTGCGGCATCCGGTCGGGGCGGTAGGGGACGGGCCGGTAGGGCTCTCCGTGGGCCGGGGTCCAGTGCGCAGTCTCGGTCATACGGCGAGTCTGCCGCCCGCCCCGGGGCCGTGGACAGAGGACTCCCGGTCGTGATCGCCGTCTCAGATAGTAGGAAGTCCGAGTAATTGTAGAGACAGCGGCTCGATGCTCGCTTAGCTTTGTAGGAGCCGAACGTCTCGCTCGATCCAGCGATTGGCGGTCGTGAGCCGGGCACCCCGCAGGCAACCCCTGCCGCCCCCGCTCCCCGCCTCGACCGGCGTCTCGTTAACCCCTCTCCGCACTCCGCTGCGTCCTCAAGGAGTCGATTCCTCATGACCGAGACGACCGTCGCCCCCCGCCGAGTCCGTCGCGCCCCGCGCATCGGTGAGACCGAGCGCAAGAACGCCGCCGCCGCCCTCCAGCGCGCCCTCGACCGGAGGGACAACGGCGGCGAGACGGGTCACTGAGCGGCGCCGCCCCGGCCTCGTACGACATCGAAGTGGTCGATGCGCTCGCCGCTCTCGGCGAGCGCGGAGACCTTCATCCGCGGGCGGGTACCGGTCGTGCCGGTCTCCACCTCCACCGCGAGGAACGAGTAGCCGGTGTACCGCACCCGTGACCACTCCACCGTGTCCGGGTCGGGCAGCCGCAGCTTGGTCCAGTGGAACGTGAGGATCGACTCCCGGTCGCTCACGTGGCCCTCGTAGCTGTCCTCCACGCCCGGACCGAAGCCGTACAGCTCCTTGCCCGCGCCGCCGGCCGTGACGTACACGATGCCGTCGCGCGTCGGGTCCGTGCTCTCGCCGACCGGCACGGCCTTGCCGACCTCGCCGTTCTTGATGGCGTCCGTGCGCTCGTAGACATGGTTGTGGCCGTTGATCACCAGGTCCACCTGGTGCTTGGTGAACAGCTCAAGCCAGGCGTCGCGCACCCCGCCGTCCGAGGCGTGCGTGGACGTCGAGTACATGCAGTGGTGGAAGAAGACCACGATGAAGTCGACGTCCGCGTCCGCCCGCAGCTCCCCGAGCCGCTTGTCCAGCCAGGCGGTCTGCTTCCCGTCCGTGTAGCCCTTGTTGGCGGGAATCTCGTACGAGACGTCATTGGCGTCCAGGGCGACGACGCCGACGCTGCCGTACCGGAACGAGTACACGCCCGGCGCGCCCGAAGGGTCGAATCCGTTCTCCGGGAGCGACCAGCGGGCCGACTGGCCGCCGTAGCCGTTCGGTGAGTACCAGGCCTCCATGTCGTGGTTGCCGGTCGTCACCATCCACGGCACCGACTTCGCCACCGACTCGGTCTGCGCGAGGAACGTGTCCCACACGCGCGCGTCGTACGTGTCCGACTCCTTGCCCATGCCGCTGGAGTCCGCGTAGCAGATGTCGCCCGCGTGCAGGTGGAACGACGGGTTCTGACCGAGGATCAACTGGTCGTTGGCGAGCGCGTGGTAGCTCACGCCCTGGTCGCCGAAGGCAGTGAACACGAACTTCTCCGGCTTCGCGGGCGCGGTGCGGAAGGTGCCGATCGTGCCGAGGCGTTCCGGCGCCGCCGGGTCGAAGCCGTCGTGGCCGACGCCGTAGTAGTACGTGGTGCCGGGCTTCAGGTTGTCGAACGCGGCGTGCAGGTAGTACTGGTCCACCTCCGGCAGCTTCTTCGACAGGGCCGGGGTGTGCAGCGGACGCACCTCCGCCTCGATCTTGCGGCTCAGCTCCCAGGGGGCGGTGCCGATCCGGACGTACGGCCGCTGCACCGCGAACGGGACCTGCCAGGAGATCCGCATCTGCGTCGCCGGGTCCGCACCGAAGGCGAGGTGGCGGCCGAAGGGGGCGACCAGCGAGCCGTCCACCTGCGCGGTGGCGCTGCTCGTGGCGAGCGCGGGGGCGGCGGCTGCGGCGGCGGTCCCGGACCCGATCAGCACCCCCGCGCCGCCCGCCGCGCCTGCCGTCGCGAGCCCGCCGATGAGCGCTCCGCGCCGGGAGACCCTGGGGCGGGCGTGCTTGGCCCGCAGGTACTCATGCTGCTCCGGCATGCTCAGGCGCTGCGCCAGCTGTTCGGGTATGCCCACGTTCGGTGTGTCCATGACGGACGAACTTGCCAGTAACTTCCGGCGGGGGCCAGGCTCAGGGGTGAACGTGGGGTGGCGGTTCGGTGGTTCTTCCTCCCCGCCCCGCCCCTTCCCGGCTGTGTCGATAATGCGGCTGGCGCCGCGTGGCTGCGGCGCTTCGGGGGTCAGCCCCCGGACCCCCGCTCCTCAAGCGCCGGAGGGGCTGGTTTTTAGGGGCGCGGGGAACTGCGCGACCGACCACGACGGTGGGGCCGCCGAACGACGGCAGAAAAGCCCCTCCGGCGTTTGAGGAGCGGGGGGCCGGGGGCGGAGCCCCCTGGGGGTGCGTCCAAATAACGGACACGGAATGTCACCGGGTAAGACAACCGCGTACCCTCAAAACCATGTCTCGCAGCATCAATCTCGCAGTCATCCCCGGCGACGGCATCGGCCCCGAGGTCGTGGCCCAGGGGCTCAAGGTTCTCCGTGCCGTGCTCCCGCAGGATGTGAAGCTGGAGACGAAGGAGTTCGACTTCGGCGCCAAGCGGTACCACGCCACCGGTGAGACCCTCACCGACGCCGACGTGGACGCCCTGAAGCAGCACGAGGCGATCCTCCTCGGCGCCATCGGCGACCCGAGCGTCCCGTCCGGCGTCCTGGAGCGCGGCTTCCTGCTGAAGCTCCGCTTCCTCTTCGACCACCACGTCAACCTGCGCCCGAGCAGGCTGCTGCCCGGCGTCGCCACGCCGCTCGCGGGCCAGCCCGAGATCGACTTCGTCGTCGTACGCGAAGGCACCGAGGGCCCGTACACCGGCAACGGCGGCACCATCCGCAAGGGCACCCCGCACGAGGTCGCCACCGAGGTCTCCGTGAACACGGCCTTCGGTGTCGAGCGCGTCGTCCGGGACGCCTTCGCCCGCGCGCAGGCCCGCCCGCGCAAGAAGCTGACCCTGGTCCACAAGAACAACGTCCTCGCGTACGCCGGACACCTGTGGACGGACGTCTTCAACCGCGTGGCCGAGGAGTTCCCCGAGGTCACCACCGACTACATCCACGTCGACGCCGCGACGATCTACCTCGTCACCGACCCGGCCCGCTTCGACGTGATCGTCACTGACAACCTCTTCGGCGACATCATCACCGACCTCGCCGCGGCCGTCTCCGGCGGCATCGGCGTCGCGGCCTCCGGGAACATCAACCCGAGCCGCGAGTTCCCGTCCATGTTCGAGCCCGTGCACGGCTCGGCCCCGGACATCGCCGGTCAGGGCAAGGCCGACCCCACGGCCACGGTCCTCTCCGTCGCCCTGCTGCTCCGCCACCTCGGGTACGACGCCGAGGCCGCGCGCATCGAGGACGCCGTCTCCGCCGACCTGGGCGAGCGCGGCGAGACCCCGCGTACGACGGACGAGATCGGCGACGCGCTCGCCGGGCGAGTAGCCGGCTGACCCGGCAGCTCCACCTCAGGGGTAACCAAGCCGCCGGGTCGCACACGCACCCGGCGGCTTCTCGTATGCGCCGCCGGGTGCCACCATCGACATCTGGACCGCAACCACACCGTTTTCAGCCCTGCACCGTTTTCAGTCACAGCCCCGGCCGGGCGATAATCGGACGTGGGGCCGCGAATTTCGGGTATGCGAGTACGAGACAGTCGCCTCGGGGCGACGTGAGCGCGGTCCGACACACACAAAAAACGGTGAAGGACAAGCACTCATGACGACGCCCACGATCGAGCTCAAGCCCTCCTCAAGCCCGCTCTCCGACCAGGAGCGCGACGCGATCCTGGCCGGCCCCGGGTTCGGCCGCCACTTCACCGACCACATGGTCACCGTCAAGTGGACGGAAGGGCGCGGCTGGCACGACGGCCAGCTGGTGCCGTACGGACCGCTCTCCCTCGACCCGGCGACCAACGTCCTGCACTACGCCCAGGAGATCTTCGAGGGCCTGAAGGCCTACCGCCGCCCCGACGGCTCCGTCGCCACCTTCCGGCCCGACGCCAACGCCCGCCGCTTCCAGGCCTCGGCCCGCCGCCTGGCCATGCCGGAGCTGCCGGTCGAGACCTTCGTCGAGGCCTGTGACGTGCTGGTCCAGCACGACAAGGCGTGGGTGCCGGCGCACGGCGGCGAGGAGTCGCTGTACCTGCGGCCGTTCATGATCGCCACGGAGGTCGGGCTCGGCGTGAAGCCCGCGAGCGAGTACCTGTTCGTGGTCATCGCGTCCCCCGCGGGCGCGTACTTCCCCGGCGGGGTCAAGCCCGTCTCCATCTGGGCCTCGCAGGACCGCGTGCGTGCCGTGCCCGGCGGCATGGGCGACGCCAAGACCGGCGGCAACTACGCCGCTTCGCTCCTCGCCCAGGCCGAGGCCGCCGCGCAGGGCTGCGACCAGGTCTGCTACCTGGACGCCGTGGAGCACAAGTGGGTCGAGGAACTCGGCGGCATGAACCTGTACTTCGTGTACGGGGACCGCATCGTCACCCCGGCCCTCACCGGCTCGATCCTGGAGGGCATCACGCGCGACTCGCTCCTTGAGGTCGCCCGTGACCTCGGGTACGAGTCCGTGGAGGAGCGCGTCTCCATCGACCAGTGGCGCGAGGACACCGCGAACGGCACGCTCACCGAGGTCTTCGCCTGCGGTACGGCCGCGGTGATCACCCCGGTCGGCACCGTCAAGACGGACGGCGCCGAGTGGACCCAGGGCAACGGCGAGCCGGGCCCCGCCACGATGCGGCTGCGGGACGCGCTGCTCGACATCCAGCGGGGCAAGGCCGAGGACAAGCACGGCTGGATGCACGTGCTGGGCTGAGGTGGTCTTGCCGGGGCTTGCCGGTGGGCGTCGACCAGCTGATCGTCGATCGCCTCCGGCCTCGTCCTCAATCGCCGGACGGGCTGGATCATCGGCCTCCGGCCTCCTCCTCAATCGCCGGACGGGCTGGATCATCGGCCTCCGGCCTCGTCCTCAATCGCCGGACGGGCTGGATTCGGCGGTCGCGACCCCAAGCCCGCGTTCAAGTGCGATCGCCGGACGGGCTCACCAGTACGAGCTCGTCCGGCGATGGTGCGTTCGCGGTGCGGCGCGGCGGCAGCAGCGCGTACACCGCACCCCCCACCACCCCCGACAGTACGAAGCTGCAGTCCACGCCCCCGGTCAGCGCAAGCAGCGGGCCCTCGTACAGCGGTGTCGAGACCGCGGCCAGGCCGGTCAGCGCGCCCGCTGTCCACGCCACCGTGGCGCGGGGTTCCCAGCCGGAGCGGTACCAGTAGATCCCGCCGCGGGAGCGGTTGTTGAAGACCTGGAGGGCCTCCGCGTCGTACGCGCCGCGCAGCCGCCGGTGGCCGATCAGGGTGATCACCGCCCAGGGCGTGCCGATCGCCGTCAGGAGCAGCACGAACGACGTCATCGCCGACTGCGCGTCCCACGCGAAGTGCCCGAGGAACACGAACGCGGTGGCGACGACGGCGACGATCACCGTGGCCTGCGTACGGCTGGCGCGCGGGACGATCGCGTCCAGGTCGAGGCCCATCGAGTACAGCATCAGACCCGCGTTGCCGACCGAGCCCGCGGTGGCGGCGAGCAGCAGCGGGAGCAGGTACCAGCCGGGCGCCGCATCGACCAGCGGGCCCGCGTAGTCCAGGCCGGCGCGCGCGGCGAGCGCCGTGAACGTACCGAAGAGCTGCGGGAGCAGCAGGCCCACCGTCAGGCCCACACCCGTCGCGCGCAGGACGGTCCGCGAGGAGTGCCGGGTGGGGGAGATGTAGCGGGAGTAGTCCCCGAGCAGGGTGATGAACGCGACCGGACCGCTGAGGCCCGCCGCGACTGCGGCGAACAGCCAGGTCGGCCAGAACGAGCCGAGCAGGTACGGGGTGTCGGGCGGGGCGGCGGTGGTGAAGTCGCCCGCGTACGCGATCACGCCGAGGGCGAGCAGGACCGTCATGCCGACGGCGAGCGCCTTGCTGAGGCGGAGCAGCAGCTGGTAGCCGAAGACCGCGCCGACGACGGTGGCGCCCGCGAGCAGCGCGTAGACGAGCCCGTGCACCAGGCCGCCGTCCGGCAGGCCCGTCAGCCGCGCCAGCGTGCCGATCATGACGTCGCCGCCGATCCACAGCGTCAGCGCGGTGTAGCCGAGGGAAAGCAGCAGGCCCACGACGGAGCCGATGAGGCGGCCCCGGACGCCGAAGGCGGCGCCGCTGGACGTGGAGAGGTTGGTCGCGGTGCGCAGCGAGATCAGCGCGAGCGGCGCGGTGACCAGGACGCCGACGGCGGTGCCCGCGAGGATCGCCGTGACCGACGGCCACAGGCCGAGCCCGAAGGACGGCGGCAGCCAGCCGAAGACGATCACGCCCAGGCAGAGGTTGGAGCCGAGCAGGATCGAGATCAGATCGCGCGGGCCGCTGGTGCGCTCCGCTTCCGGGATGGTGTCTACTCCGCGCTGTTCTATCGGCATCGGCATCGGCGTCCCCTGTCGGTGGCGTAAGTTTGAGTGGCGCTCTAAACCATCTAGGCTGCTTACCGTGAAGTACGTCAAGACTGCGAGCCAATCCTTTGCCGATCCCGGATCAGGGTTTAGAGTGCTGTACTAACTGGAAGTGAGGGAGTGCCGTGCGACTCACGCCGACCGAACGGGACCGGCTGCTGCTGTTCAACGCCGCCGAGCTGGCCCGCGCCCGCCGCGCCCGCGGTCTCAGACTGAACGTCCCCGAGGCGACCGCCCTGATCGCCGACACCGTCTGCGAGGCCGCCCGGGACGGACTGCGCCTCGCCGAGGCCATAGAGCGGGCCCGCGCCGTGCTCGGCCCGGACGACGTGCTGCCCGGCGTCGCCGACGTGGTGACCGAGGTGCATGTGGAGGCCGTCTTCGACGACGGCTCCCGCCTCGCCGTCGTCTCCGACCCGCTGCAGGGCGGCTCCCTCGGCGACGCCGCCCCGGGCGCGGTCCTGCCCGGACCGCCGCACACGGAGCCGGAACCGGCCGTACGTCTCCGCGTACGCAACACCGCGCCCGTGCCGGTCAGTGTGACGTCGCACTTCCACTTCTTCGAGGCGAATCCGCGGCTGGATTTCGACCGGTCGGCGGCGTACGGGATGCGGCTGGCGATTCCCGCCGGGGCGTCGTTCCGCTTCGATCCGGGTGGTGAGGCGGAGGTGGGGCTGATGCCGATCGGGGGTGCGCGGGTCGCGATCGGGTTCGCCGGGCTCGTGGACGGGGAGCTGGACGCGCCCGGCGCGAAGGAAGAAGCGCTGCGCCGCGCCGCGGCCTGCGGCTATCTGGGGGTCACGAAGGGAGACGGGGCATGAGCAGGCCCACCAAGCACAGCCCGCACGGCATGCCGAGCGGTCCGCACATCGACCCGCGCGAGTACGCCGCCGTGCACGGCCCGCGCGCCGGCGACCGGGTCGTCCTCGGTGACTCCGGGCTCGTCGTCCGGGTCGAGTCGGACTCGCAGGCGCACGGCGACGAGTTCCTGGCCGGGTTCGGCAAGACGGCCCGTGACGGGCTCCACCTGAAGGCCGCCGCCGTACGCGAGACCTGCGATGTGGTGATCAGCAACGTCCTCGTGATCGATGCGGTGCAGGGCATCCGGAAGGTGTCCATCGGTATCCGGGAAGGGCGGATCGCCGCGATCGGGCGGGCCGGTAACCCGGACACGCTCGACGGTGTGGACGTCGTCGTCGGCACCGGCACCACGATCGTTTCCGGTGAGGGGATGATCGCCACCGCCGGTGCCGTGGACACGCATGTGCACCTGTTGTCGCCGCGCGTGATGGAGGCGTCCCTCGCGTCGGGTGTCACCACGATCATCGGCCAGGAGTTCGGCCCGGTCTGGGGTGTGGGCGTCAACTCGCCCTGGGCGCTGCGGAACGCCTTCGGTGCTTTCGACGCGTGGCCGGTCAACATCGGCTTTCTCGCGCGGGGTTCGTCCTCGGACGGTGTGCCGCTGGTGGAGGCGCTGGCCGAGGGTGGGGCGTCCGGGTTCAAGGTGCACGAGGACATGGGCGCGCACACGCGGGCGTTGGACACGGCACTGCGGGTGGCGGAGGACCATGACGTCCAAGTCGCGCTGCACAGTGACGGGTTGAACGAGTGCCTGTCGGTCGAGGACACCCTGAGCGTCCTGGACGGCCGGACCATCCACGCCTTCCACATCGAGGGCTGCGGCGGCGGTCACGTACCGAATGTGCTGAAGATGGCGGGAGTGCCGAACGTCATCGGCTCGTCCACCAATCCGACGCTGCCCTTCGGGCGGGACGCGGTCGCCGAGCACTACGGGATGATCGTCTCCGTCCACGACCTGAAGACGGACCTGCCCGGTGACGCCGCGATGGCGCGGGACCGTATCCGGGCCGGGACGATGGGCGCCGAGGACGTGCTGCACGACCTGGGTGCGATCGGGATCACCTCGTCGGACGCGCAGGGCATGGGCCGGGCCGGGGAGACGGTCCGTCGTACGTTCGCGATGGCCGGGAAGATGAAGGCCGAGCTGGGCCCGATGGAGGGCGACGGGGTCCACGACGACAACGCGCGCGTCCTGCGCTACATGGCGAAGCTGACCCTCAATCCGGCGATCGCGCACGGGCTCGCGCACGAGGTCGGGTCCATCGAGGTCGGCAAGATGGCCGACCTCGTGCTGTGGTCGCCTCAGTTCTTCGGGGCCAAGCCGCAGCTGGTCCTCAAGTCGGGCTTCCCGGCCTATGGCGTCACCGGTGACCCCAACGCCGCCACCGACACCTGCGAACCCCTCGTCCTGGGGCCGCAGTTCGGGGCACATGGGGGGGCGCCGGCGGAGATCTCCGTGGCGTTCGTCGCGCAGGCCGCGATCGACCGCGGGCACGATCTGATGCCGACCCGGCGCCGTCGCGTCGCGGTGCGCGGCACCCGCGGGATCGGTCCCGCCGACCTGAAGCTCAACTCCCGTATCGGCGCCGTGAACGTGGACGCCCGCAGCGGACTCGTCACCCTCGACGGCGACGCGCTGCGCTCCGAGCCCATCGAGTCGATGTCGCTCAACCGCCTGTACTTCCTGTGACTCCGACACACCCTCAACTCTTAGTCGTACGCGAAGGATTCCCCATGACGTTCCGCATGCCGCCCGAGTGGGCCCCGCACGAGCGCACCTGGATGGCCTGGCCAGGACCCAACACCACGTTCTCCTCCTCCGAGGAGCTGGCCGAGTCCCGCGCCGCCTGGGCCTCCGTCGCCCGCGCCGTACGCCGCTTCGAACCGGTCACCGTCGTCCACGGCCCCGGCCAGTCCGCCTCGGCGCGCGCCCTGCTCGGCCCCGACATCGAGCTGGTCGAGCGGGAGCTGGACGACGCCTGGATGCGCGACATCGGCCCGACCTTCGTCACCGACGGCAGCCAACTCGCCGCCGTGGACTGGGTGTTCAACGGCTGGGGTGCACAGGACTGGGCCACCTGGGACCACGACGCGAAGATCGCCTCGCACGTGGCCGACCTGGCCGGGGTGCCCGTGCACAGCTCGCCGCTGGTCAACGAGGGCGGCGGCATCCACGTCGACGGCGAGGGCACCGTGCTGCTCACCGAGACCGTGCAGCTCGGCCCGGAGCGCAACCCCGGCTGGACCAAGGAGCGGGTCGAGGCGGAGATCCACGCCAAGCTCGGCACCACCAAGGCGATCTGGCTGAAGCGCGGCCTCGCCGCCGACTACCCCCCGCACGGCTACGGCACCCTCGGCCACGTCGACATCGTCGCCGCCTTCGCCGGACCGGGCGTGGTCGTCGTGCACGCCCAGCCGGACCCGGACCACCCCGACCACAAGCCCTGCCAGGAGAACGTCGAGTTCCTGCGCACCCAGACCGACGCCAAGGGCCGCCGCCTCCAGGTCGTCGAAGTGCAGGCGCCCACCAAGACCCGCGAGGAGGACGGCGGCTGGGCCGACTACTCGTACATCAACCACTACCTCTGCAACGGCGGCGTCGTGCTCTGCTCCTTCGACGACCCGCGCGACGAGCTCGCCGCCGGGACGTTCCGGAGGCTCTTCCCGGACCGGACCGTCACCCTCGTCGATGCCCGTACGATCTTCGCGGGGGGCGGTGGCATCCACTGCATCACCCAGCAGCAGCCCAAGGTGTGATCCACGATGTGACCCGAGGAGAGACCCGCATGGCTCCGGGAGCCCGCGCGCGCAGAAACGCACCGCCGCGCGACCAGGTGCTGTCCGCGGCCATGGCGATGATCGCGGACAGCGGGCTCGACCGGCTCACCATGGCGGCGCTCGGCCGCGAGGTCGGCATGAGCAGCGGCCACCTTCTCTACTACTTCAAGACGAAGGACGAGCTGCTCCTGCAGACGCTGGAGTGGAGCGAGGGCCGCCTCGGCGAGCGGCGCCGCGCCCTCCTCGACTCCACGGAACCGGCCCGCGCCCGCCTGGACGCGTACGTCGACCTGTACGTCCCGGACGCGCCCCGCGATCCGCACTGGACGCTGTGGATGGAGGTCTGGAACCGCTCGCAGTACGCGGACGCCGAGGCCGAGTCGCGCGGGCGGCAGGCCGCCATCGAGAAGGCCTGGCACCGCGACCTGGTGGCGCTCCTCGCCGAGGGCATCTCGGGCGGCGAGCTGCGCTCGGTCGACCCGGAGCGGTTCGCGGCCCGGCTGCGCGCCCTCCTCGACGGCTTCTCGCTGCATGTGGCGGTCGGCCTGCCGGGCGCGGAGCGGGCCCAAGTCCTCGCGCACGTACGGGAGTTCCTGGACGACACGCTCGGCACGTGAACGGCACGTGAACGGCACGTGAACCGTACGTGAGGCGAGCGTGAGCGGAACGTGAGCGGAGCGTGAGAGGCGCAGCCCCGCTCGCCCCCCAAGAACGAGAGCGGCGCACCCCGGGACGGGGGGTGCGCCGCTCTCTCCGCCCGGCGAGCCCGCTAGTACACCCTCACGCCGTACGTCGACAGCGCCTCCTTGACCGGCTGGAACACCGCCGAGCCGACCCCGTTGTCGCAGGTGCCGCCCGAGCCGGAGTGGATGCCGAGGGCCGTGGTGCCCGCGAAGTGCGCGCCGCCGCTGTCGCCGCTCGACGAGCAGACGTTCGTCCGCACCATCCCGTACGCGGAGTTGCCGTCGCCGTAGTTCACGGTGACGTTCGTCTGCGTGACCGAGCCGGAGGTGACCTTCGTGGTGGAGCCGGACTTCCTGACCGCCTGGCCGACCACGGCGTCGGCGGCCGAGGTGATGTCCTGGAAGCCGCCGTTGTAGAGGTTCACATGCCCGGCGGGCGCCGAGCCGTCGGTGTACCTGACGATCCCGAAGTCGTCCCCCGGGAAGTTCGAGCCCGTGCGCTCGCCGATCACCGGGCCGCCGGACGAGGCGCTCCACTGCGCGGCCGAGTCGGTGCAGTGCCCGGCGGTCAGGAAGTACCGGGCGGACCCGGAGGACACGTTGAAGGCCGCCGAACAGCGCAGGCCGCCGCCGTGGACGGCGTCACCGCCGGCCACCTCCTTCCTGAACTCGCCCGGTACGCGCACCACGCGGACCGCGCCGCCGAGTCCGTCCGCGACCCGCTCGATCCGCGCGAAATCCGCCGCCGAGACCGTGGTGTCCGCCTCGACGACGACCTGGTTGCGTCTGGGGTCCACGCCCCAGCTGGTGCCGGGGATCTTCGCGTGCTTCTCCAGGGCGGCCGTCGCGGCCCGCAGCTCGGCGCCGGTGCGCTCGACGACCTTCGCGGTGCCGCCGGCCTCCCGCACCCGCTCGGCGTCGGCGGCGTCCGTGACGGTGGTGATCAGCTCGCCGCTGCGCGCGTCGAGGTAGCTGCCCGCGCTGCGCTCGCCGAGCAACCGGGCGAGGGCGGAGCTGCGCTCGTACGTGTCGCCGCCGACGCGGACGCCGGGCTCGGGCGAGGGCTCGCCGGAGGCGGATCCGAGGGTGGATCCGAGGGTGGATCCGGGGGTGGATCCGGGGGTGGATTCGGGGGTGGCGGACGCGGAGCCGGGGATGAGGGACAGGGGGAGTGCCGCCAGGGTCACGGCGAGGGCGAGGGGGGTGCGCTTCACGTGCTGCCTCCGACAGGGTGGGGGGTGGTCCGACTGGGTGTCGTGTGCACAACAGAAAGCGCGTGCATCATAGGTCCGGACCAGACCCGCACCGCCGCAACGACGCGTGCGAACTTTTCGGGGCGCTGCCGATCCCCTTCGGGCGACCGGCCCGTGACGGACGCCACGTCACCGGCCGACCGCATAGTGAGACCAGCGCCCGCACACGCCGCAACCTGTGCAAAACTCACCGCGTGTTCCGTAAAGCGATGATTATTCGCAGCGAGCGCGCCGGTCCGCAGTGACCGTCACGTACGAAAAGCCGTACGGGCGGACACCGTCGTCCCAGACCCGCGCGCAGACCTCTCGCACCCGCGAGGGGTTTTTCTGTTTTTCCGGCCCACATCACACCGGGAGCGGAGCGCGAGGGATCATAGGGGAACGGTGGAACCGGTCATTCCGGTAGACCGAGATCCAAATACAGGAGCCAGATCAGCATGACGGTAAGCACGGGAAATCCCGACGACTCGTTCCACGTCTTCGACACCACGCTGCGCGACGGCGCGCAGCGCGAGGGCATCAACCTCACCGTCGCGGACAAGCTGACCATCGCCCGGCACCTGGACGACTTCGGCGTGGGCTTCATCGAGGGCGGCTGGCCCGGCGCCAACCCCCGCGACACCGAGTTCTTCGCCCGCGCCGCGCAGGAGATCGAGTTCAAGCACGCCCAGCTGGTGGCCTTCGGCGCCACCCGCAGGGCGCATGTGAAGGCCGCCGACGACCCGCAGGTCAAGGCCCTCCTCGATTCCGGCGCCCCGGTCGTCACGCTCGTCGCCAAGTCGCACGACCGGCACGTCGAACTCGCCCTGCGCACCACGCTCGACGAGAACCTCGCGATGATCGCCGACACCGTGTCGTACCTGCGCGAGCAGGGTCGCCGCGTCTTCGTCGACTGCGAGCACTTCTTCGACGGCTACCGCGCCAACCCGACGTACGCGAAGTCCGTCGTCCGCACCGCCGCCGAGGCCGGCGCCGACGTCGTGATCCTCTGCGACACCAACGGCGGCATGCTCCCCGCCCAGGTCCAGGCCGTCGTCGCCACCGTCCTCGCCGACACCGGCGCCCGGCTCGGCATCCACGCCCAGGACGACACCGGCTGCGCCGTCGCCAACACCCTCGCCGCCGTCGACGCGGGCGCCACCCACGTCCAGTGCACCGCCAACGGCTACGGCGAGCGCGTCGGCAACGCCAACCTCTTCCCGGTCGTCGCCG
Source organism: Streptomyces solicavernae (assembly GCF_029968095.1). Lineage (GTDB taxonomy): Bacteria > Actinomycetota > Actinomycetes > Streptomycetales > Streptomycetaceae > Streptomyces > Streptomyces solicavernae. The sequence goes on from NZ_JASCIR010000004.1 coordinate 301,511, forward strand.
CCCTCCAGCTCAAGTACGGCAAGACCGTCCTGCCCGAGGGCGCGCTCGCCGAGATGACCCGGATCTCGCACGCCATCGCCGAGGTCGTCAACCTCACCCCCTCCACGCACCAGCCGTACGTCGGGGTCTCGGCGTTCGCCCACAAGGCGGGCCTGCACGCCTCCGCGATCAAGGTCGACCCGGACCTGTACCAGCACATCGACCCCGAGCTCGTCGGCAACACCATGCGCATGCTGGTCTCCGACATGGCGGGCCGCGCCTCCGTCGAGCTCAAGGGCAAGGAGCTCGGCGTCGACCTGGGCGGCGACCGCGAGCTGGTCGGCCGCGTCGTCGAGCGCGTCAAGGAGCGCGAGCTGAAGGGGTACTCGTACGAAGCGGCCGACGCCTCCTTCGAGCTGCTGCTCCGTGAGGAGGCCGAGGGCCGGCCGCGCCGCTACTTCCGCACCGAGTCCTGGCGCGCGATCGTCGAGGACCGCCCCGACGGCACCCACGCCAACGAGGCCACGGTGAAGCTGTGGGCCAAGGGCGAGCGGATCGTCGCCACGGCCGAGGGCAACGGCCCGGTCAACGCCCTGGACATGGCGATGCGCGTCGGCCTGGAGCGGTTCTACCCGGAGCTGTCCAAGCTGGAGCTCGTCGACTACAAGGTCCGCATCCTGGAGGGCACGCACGGCACGTCCTCCACGACCCGCGTGCTGATCTCGACCTCCGACGGCACCGGCGAGTGGTCCACCGTCGGCGTCGCGGAGAACGTCATCGCCGCGTCCTGGCAGGCCCTGGAGGACGCGTACACGTACGGGCTGCTGCGCGCCGGGGTCGAGCCCACGGAATAAGCCTCTGCTCGGCCCGGTCGAAAGGCGGCCGTTCGAGTTACCGTCGAGGTATGAGGCCTCTCATATCGGTACGGATCACCGTCCGAGTGGTCCTGGTAGTCCTTCTGGCCCTGGGTGCCGCGTTCGCCGCGGCCCCCGGGGCGCAGGCCGAGACGCCCGTGTCCGAAGTGGCACAGGCCCTGAAGAAGAGCCCCGTCTACGTCGACCCCGCGGCCTCCGGCCTGCTGCCGGCCGCGGAGGCGGACGCCCTCGCCACGAAGATCGAGAACGCGGACAAGCCGGTGTTCGTGGCGGTGCTGCCCGCGGACTATCCGAAACAGGACCTGTTCGCGAACCTGCGCACCCAGACCGGCGTCACCGGGCTCTACGGCATCCAGGTCGGAGCCGAGTTCGACGCCAGGGCCGACGAGTCGGTCCTGTCGCAGGACGGCGTCGGCAACCTCGTACGCGCCGTTGAGGGCGACACCCTTGCCGCCCGCCTGAACAACTTCGCCGACCTCGCCGTCACCAGCGCCAACGGCACCGCCCCCGCCTCCTGGGACACCGCCGCCGACGACTTCGACCCCGCCGGCCTGATCGGTCTGGGCGCGGTCGCCCTCGCGGGCGGCGCCGGTGCGTACGCGCTGGTCCGGCGCAACCGGAAGCGCAAGGCCGAGGCCGAGTGGGCCGCGCTGGCCAAGCTGCGGGTGGTCGTCGACGAGGACATCACCGCGTTCGGCGAGGAGCTGGACCGCCTGGACTTCCACCCGGGCGAGCCCGGAGCGACGGACGAGATGCGCACGGACTACGAGCACGCCCTCGACGCGTACGACCGGGCCAAGTCCCTGCTGGGCCAGGCGGAACGGCCGGACGACGTGCGCGCTGTGACCGAGGCGCTGGAGGACGGCCGCTTCTCGCTCGCCGTGCTCGCCGCGCGCCGCGAGGGCCGTGAGCTGCCGGTCCGCAGGCCTCCGTGCTTCTTCGATCCGCGCCACGGCCCGGCGGTCGCGGACTTGTCCTGGGCCCCCGAGGGCGGTACGCCGCGAGACGTGCCGGTCTGCGCGGCGGACCGTACGCGGATCGAAGAGGGCCAGAGCCCGGACGTCCGTACCGTCGACACGCCCCACGGCCGCCGCCCGTACTACGAGGCGGGCCCGGTGTACGGCCCCTGGGCGGGCGGCTACTTCGGCGGCGGCCTGCTGCCGGGCCTGCTCATGGGCACGATGCTCGGCCACATGATGGCCAGCCCGGCGTACGCGGCCACGGACTACGGCGCGGGCGGCTCCGAGGGCGGCGACGTCTCGGGCTCGGACTTCGGCTCCGGCGACTTCGGCGGCGGCTTCGGCGACGGCGGAGGGTTCGGCGGCGGGGACTTCGGCGGCGGGTTCTGAGCGGAAGCGGTGCTGAGCGGTGGCGGGTTCTAAGCGGAAGTCGACACCTCGGAGTCGGGGTGCGGCGGGACTTCCGCGTACACCGTGCGCTGGACGGGACCGTCCTCTTCCATCTGGCGCAGGTGCTGGGTCAGCATCTTCTCGCTCACCCCCGGCAGCGCGCGGCGCAGTTCGGCGAAGCGCCGGATGCCGTGCGAGTGCAGCTCCCAGAGGACGAGGCCCTTCCACTTGCCGCTGACGACGTCGAGTGCGGCGTCGATCCCGCAGATGTAGGGGCCGTTGCGCGGTGCGAACCCCCCGAAAGAACAAGCCAGTTGAACCAGGCCGGCCTGCTCGGCCTCGGCGCGATGGGCAGCGCCCTGGCGTCCGCGCTGCTCGGCGGGCGGCCTCTCCGTGACCGTCTGGAACCGTACCCCTGGCCGTGCCACGGAGCTGGTGGCCCGTGGCGCTCGGGCCGCGGGCTCGGTCCGCGAGGCAGTGGCGGCGAGCCCGGTGGTCGTTGCCTGGCTCTTCGACCACGCCTCGGTCCAAGAGACCCTCGGTCCGGTCGCCGAGGAGCTGCGCGGCCGCACCCTCCTCAACCTCACGACCACCACGCCGAACGAGTCCCGGGAAATCGCCTCATGGGCGGCCGATAACGGCATCGACTACCTCAACGGCGCCATCATGGCCGTGCCCGCCATGATCGGATCCCGCGACGGCCAGATCTTCTGCAGCGGTTCGCGGGCCGCCTACGACGCCCTGCTGCCGACCTCCGACCTCTGGGCCCCGAGCGAGTTCCACGGAGTGGACGCCGGGCGGGCCGCGCTGGTGGACCTGGCGATGCTGTCGGGGATGTACCAGATGTTCGCGGGCTTCTTCCACGGCGCCGCGATGGCCGCCTCCGCGGGGATGAGCGCGTCCGGGTTCGCCGCCCGGCAGGCCCCGTTCCTGTCCGCCATGACCCAGGAACTCGCCGACCTCGCGAAGATCGTCGACGGCGGGGACTACACCGTCCCGGGCCAACAGAGCCTGGAGTTCTCCGACCTGGCGCACCTCGTGCGCGCCAGCGAGGAGGAGGGCGTCGACCCCGCCCCGATCGCCGCCGTCCAGGCGCTCATCAGCCGCGAGATCGCCGCGGGCCACGGCACGGAGGGGTTCGCGCGGATCTACGAGGGCCTGCGCGCCGAAGCCTCCTCCCCCACCACCACGAACTCCTCCTCCACCACCACGAACGAAAGGGACGCCGCGTGAACGCCACGCCCGTCACGCTCATCGGCCTCGGCCCCATGGGTCAGGCCATGGTCCGCTCGCTGCTCGCCGCCGGTCACCCGGTCACGGTCTGGAACCGCACCGCGGGCCGGGCCGACGGCGTCGTCGCCGACGGCGCCGTCCTGGCCGCCTCGCCCGCCGAGGCGGTTGCCGCGAGTGAGCTGGTCATCCTCAGCCTCACCGACTACCAGGCGATGTACGACGTACTCCGCGCCGCCGGAACGGCCCTGGCCGGTCGCACCATCGTCAACCTCAGCTCGGACACCCCCGACCGCGCCCGCGAGGCCGAGGCCTGGGCGGCCGGGCACGGGGCGCGGTTCGTCACCGGCGGGGTGATGACGCCCGCGCCGATGGTGGGCACCGACGCCGCGTACGTGTACTACAGCGGGCCGTCCGAGGCGTTCGAGGCGCACCGCCCGGCGCTGGCCCGGATCGGAGCGCCGCGCTACCTCGGGGAGGACGCGGGCCTCGCGCAGTTGATGTACCAGGCCCACCTGGACGTCTTCCTGACGAGCCTCTCGGCGCTGATGCACGCGACGGCGCTGCTCGGCTCGGCCGGGATCACCGCCGCTGAGGCGGTCCCGGAGCTGATGCCGACGCTGGCCGACATCCCGGCGATGCTCCAGGCGGGCGAGGAGAACGTCGGCGCGCAGATCGACGCGGGCGAGCATCCGGGGCACCTGAGCACGGCGACGATGATGGGCGCCACGGCGGACCACATCGTCGCCACGAGCGCCGCCGTCGGGATCGACCTGACGCTGCCGCGCGCTGTCCGGTCCCACTATCACCGAGCGATCGCCGACGGCCACGGGAAGGAGAACTGGACCCGGATCATCGACGGCATCCGCGATCCGGACCAGCCCCGCTGAGCGTGCGTGCCGTGGTCCGGGACGTCATGGGGGTCCCTCCCTGAATGTGATGTCTCAGTGTGTCATCACTTGTTAGGGTCGGGGTATGGCGAGGTGGGATTCCGGCACGCAGGCGCGTCTGGCGAAGGCGGCACTTGAGCTCTTCATGGAGCGCGGGTACGACGACGTGACGGTGACGCACATCGCGGAGCGCGCCGGGATCACCCGCCGCTCGTACTTCCGCTACTTCCCCGACAAGCGCGCGGTGTTGTTCGCGGGCTCGGAGAAACTGCCGCCCGCGGTCTACAAGGCCGTACGCGCGGCCCACCGCGATACGCCGCCCATGGCGGCGGCCCTTGAGGCCCTTGCCCGGGTCGGCGCACAGCTTGTCGAGCAGTCTCAGGACGCGGCGGAGCGCCGCGCGGTGATCGACGCCAGCCCGGAACTCCAGGAACGCGACCGGACGAAGCGCGCGGAGGTCGCCGCGTCGATCGCCACGGCACTGACGGACCGCGGCACGGACCGAGACACCGCGCGACTCGTGGCGCAGACCGCGACCATCGTCTACGAGAACGCCCTCGCGCGATGGATCGAAGCGGCCGACGGCGAGAACTTCGCCTCCTGCCTCGACGCGATGACGACCTCGCTCCGAGAGGCGATCCTCAGCTCCACCGCGCGCTGACGAAGGCGTCCCAGGCGGCCGGTTCGACGGCGAGGACCGGTCCGCCGGGGTTCTTGGAGTCGCGGATGTGCACGGCGGCGGGGTGGGCGGCGACCTCTACGCAGGCGCCGCCCTCGCTGCCGCTGTGGGTCGACTTCCGCCAGTCGTAGGCGACTTCGAGGCAGTTGCCGCCCTCGTCGCCGCTGTAGCTGGACTTGAACCAGTTCATGTTTCTCCTGCCAGATCGTCCAGCAGGCCCATGCTTTCCTCGGGGCTGAGGGCCTGTGATCGCAGCATCCCATACTTCTGTTGGAGGACACTGACCTCGTCTGGATCATCGACGAGGAAGCTCACGCGTTGGCCTTCGATATAGGCCAGTTGGTCATGGTCGGGAGTCTCAAGCAGCACCATGGCGCCGTTGAGACCGGCGTGGGTCTCCCGCTGCGTGGGGATGATCTGCAAGCCCAGGAAGGGGAGTTCGGCGCAGCGGCGCAGATGCCGGAGCTGTTCGCGTAGAACGTGTGGCCCGCCGATGGGCCGCTGCAGCACCACCTCCTCCACCAGGTAGCTCATCATCGGCGGCCACGGTTCGCGCTCGAAGATCCGGTGCCGGTTCAGTCGCGCTTTTACCCGGTCCTCGCGCTCTTCGGGAGTGATGGGCGGGAACAGGCAACCGAAGACCGCCGCCGCGTACTCCTCTGTCTGTAACAGGCCCGGCACTACCTGGTTCTCGTACGAGTACAAGGTCAGCGCCTCCTGCTCGTAGTCGATCAAGTCCTGAACGAACACAGGAAACTTCTCCCGCTCCGGCACCTTCTCGACCGCCGTCGCCAACGCCCGCTCGGTCTCCAGCAGATCGTCCATGCTGCGCGCGAGCGCGATCTGCAAGGGGCGCCGCCCCTGCTCGATCGACGCCATCTTGTCCTCGCTGATGCGCAACGTCCGCGCCAGCTCCGGCTGGGTCATCCCGGCGTACCGGCGGAAGTTGGCGACCTGCGCGCCGATCGCGTGCCAAGAGGTGGTCCTCTTGCGCCGCTTCTTCGGTGGGTTCATGCGCATCCCGTTCCCCGTTCCGGACCGCGTGCGATCCGATGTGACTCGTGCATAGCCGATGTACGACCTGACGCACTGCCTCAGCGTAGTCACTGCCTGTGACAGTCGCCGCATGAACGAGAAAGCCCAACTCCCTTCCGTGCGCGAGGCGTTCTACCTGAGGGAGCGCAGGTCCGTCTCGCGCGCCCGTGAACTCGCCCGGCGCGCCCTCAAGGACTGGGACCTCACCCGGCGTGCCGACGACGTGGCGCTGTGCGTGAGCGAACTCGCCACCAACGCCCTGCTGCACGGCGTACCGCCGGGACGCGGCTATCTGCTGCGGATCGCCGCACGCGCGGACGGCGCCGTACGAGTCGAGGTGCACGACAGCGGCGGCGGAGAGGTGCGGTCGCCCGGCGCGGAGCCGGAGGACGAGGGCGGGCGCGGGCTGCACCTGGTCGGCGCGCTCGCGGACCGGTGGGGGGTGGGGCAGCGGGTGCCGGGCAAGGTCGTGTGGTGCGAGTTCGACGGCGATTGTCAGTGGCGGGTGGCACGATCGGACGTATGACGGAGACCTTGGAGTTCGCGGACCTGGCCGGGCTGGAGGGCTGGCTGGAGCGGCATCACGACGTGCAGGCCGGGCTCTGGGTGAAGGTCGCCAAGAAGGGCTCGGGCATCGCGTCGGTGACGGCGGGCGAGGTGAACGACGCGGCGCTGTGCTGGGGCTGGATCACCGGTCAGCGCAAGGCAGTTGACGCGGCGTACTACGTCCAGAAGATCACGCCGAGACGGGCGCGCAGCGTGTGGTCGCAGGTGAACGTGCGCAGGGTCGCGGAGCTGATCGCCGACGGGCGGATGCGGGAGCCGGGGCTCGCGGAGATCGAGGCGGCGAAGGCGGACGGCCGCTGGGACGCGGCGTACGCCTCACAGAAGGACGCCACCGTCCCGGAGGATCTCGCGGCGGCGCTCGACGCGGACCCGAAGGCGAGACGGGCGTACGAGAACCTGGGCCGGACGGACGCGTATCTCGTGCTGCTGCCGCTCCTGAAGGCGCGTACGGCCGAGGCGCGGGAGGCCGCGCTGCGCGCGGCGGTGGCCCGGCTCGGGGCATGAGCGCCCGCCCTCCGACGGGGGAGCGGAGGGCGGGCGCAGCTCATGGGGGAGGGTTCCCGGGGCCCGGGGGACCCCGCCTCGCGGACGCCCGGGGTTCTCCCAGGCCTCGCGGACGGTTACTTCTTGATCGCCGAGATGTCGAAGTTCAGCTTGATCTTGTCCGAGATGAGCACGCCACCGGTCTCAAGCGCGGCGTTCCAGGTCAGGTCCCACTCCGAGCGCAGGATCTCCGCCTTGCCCTCGAAGCCGACGCGCTCGTTGCCGAACGGGTCCTTCGCCGAGCCGTTGTACTCCAGGTCGATCGTGACCGGCTTCGTGACGCCCTTGATGGTGAGGTCGCCGGTGATCCGGTAGTCGTCGCCGCCGAGGGCCTCGGCCGAGGTGGAGCGGAAGGTCATCGCCGGGAACTGCTCGGCGTCGAAGAAGTCGGCGCTCTTGAGGTGGCCGTCACGGTCCGCGGCGCCGGTGTCGACGCTGTCCATCTTGATGTCGAGGCTCGCGGTGGACGCGGCCGGGTTCGAGCCGTCCAGGCGCAGGCTGCCCTCGAAGTCGAGGAAGGCACCCTTGACGTTCGTGACCATCGCGTGCCGGGCGGTGAAGCCGAGCGCCGAGTGCGACGGGTCGATCGCGTAGTCACCGGTCAGCGCGGCCAGCTCCGGGCTGACACCCGCGGGGGCGGGGACGGTGGCGGTGGTCTCGTTCTTGCGGCCGAAGATGCCCATGACTGCTCCTGAGGGGGACGGGCTCCGGAAAGACTCCGAAGCAGGAGGTTTAACTTTCAACGAGATTCACCGTAGCGCGATGAAGTTCAAATTTCAACAGTTGGGGGAGGCGGGTGGGATTCGGGTGTGTCGGACTCCTTGCCGGGAGCGGCCGCGGCGGTAACGGTATGGACCACGCCGACCGGGGCAACGCCCGTACCCACAGCGGAGGTTGAGACGTGCCGACGACACGCCGTACGTTCCTGACAGCCACGACCGCCACGGCGGCGGGGGCCGCGATGGCCGTACACGGACCACCCGCCAGCGCCGCGCAGGCGGACCCGTACGACACCCTCAGGGCCCGCTGGCTCACCATCCAGCTCGGCACCGGCTACGACCCGGCCGCCGAGCCCTTCGCCGCCCGCCTCAAGGAGACCGGCGAGCTGGCCCGCGGCTTTCGCGCGACCATGGCGCCCACCGCCGACTCCCTGTGGCCCGGCCACTCCTTCGACCCGCCCGCCGGCATCACCCAGAGCTACAGCCGCCTCTGGACGATGACCAGGGCCTACGCCCAGGAAGGCACCGGCCTGACCGGCGACACCGGCCTCCTCGCCGACATCCGCCGCGGCCTCGACCACCTCTCCGCGACCGTCTACAACCCGTCCACCACCCGCTACGGAAACTGGTGGGAGTGGCAGATCGGCTCCCCCCGCCTGCTCCTCGACATCACCGCCACGCTCCACGACGAGCTGAGCGAGGCCCAGCGCGAGGCGGCCTGCGCGGCCGTCGACCACTTCATCCCGGACCGCATGCTCGGCGACTACACCGGCACCTCGACCGGCGCCAACCGCGTCGACCTGTGCCGCTCGGTCGCCCTGCGCGGCGTCGTCGGCAAGAGGCCCGAGAAGATCGCCCTCGCCCGCGACGCCCTCTCCCCGGTCTTCCCGTACGTCACCAAGGGCGACGGGCTCTACGCCGACGGCTCGTTCGTGCAGCACACCTGGGTCGCGTACTCGGGTACGTACGGGCAGGTCCTGCTCGACGGGCTCGGGCGGCTCTTCGCGCTGCTCGCCGGGTCGACGTGGGAAGTGCGGGACCCCAACCGGCAGATCATCCTGGACAGCGTCGAGCACGCCTTCGCGCCGCTCATCCACGACGGGCTGATGATGGACAGCGTCAACGGCCGTGCCATCAGCCGGGGTTATCTGAAGTCCGACGACCGCCGGGTGATGCGCTCCGACCACTTCCACGGCCAGGCCCTGATCGCCGCGATCGCCCTGCTCGCCCAGGGCGCGAGTCCCGCCGAACGGGACCGCTGGCACGGCATGGTCAAGGGCTGGATCGCGCGGGACACGGTCACCCCGATCCTCACCGGCCGCCAGTTCGGCACCGACGACCTGGCCCGGCTGCACACCGTCCAGGCGGCGCCCGTATCCGCCGCGCCCGAACCGGTCGCGCACCGGCTGTTCACGTCCATGGACCGGGCCGTGCACCGGCGCCCCGGCTGGGCCGCGAACATCTCGATGGCCTCGGAGCGGATCGCGTACTACGAGTGCGGCAACGGCGAGAACCCGCGCGGCTGGCACACGGGCGCCGGGATGCTCTATTGGTGGGGGCCCGAGGGGAAGAGCGACCAGTACACCGACTGGTTCTGGCCGACCGTCGACTTCTACCGGCTGCCCGGAACCACCGTGTCCACCAAGCGACTTGCCGACAAGGCGGGCGGCGAGTGGGGCGAGCCGAAGCCCGGCGTGCAGTGGGTCGGCGGCGCCACCGACGGCGAGTTCGCGGCCGTCGGCCAGCATCTGAAGGGGCTCGGCTCCACCCTGGAAGCCCGTAAGTCCTGGTTCTGCGTGGACGATGCGGTGATCTGCCTCGGCGCGGGGATCACAGCGCGCGACGGCGTGCCGGTGGAGACGGTCGTCGACAACCGGAACCTCGGCGAGTCCGGCTCCAACTCCCTTACAGTGAAGGGCCGTTGGGCCCATCTGGAGGGCCACGGCGGCTGGGTCCTGCCCGCGGGCGGACGCCTGCGCACCCTCCGCGAGGACCGCACCGGCGCCTGGTCCGACATCAACACCACCAGCTCCACCGAGCGCCGCACCCGCCGCTGGCAGACCCTGTGGCTCGACCACGGCACCGACCCCACCGACGCCTCGTACGTGTACCTCCTCATGCCCGGCGCCTCGCCTCCCGAGCTGGCCGAGCGCGCCGCCGACCGGGGCTGGCTGCGGATCCTCGCCAACGACGCCGCCCGCCAGGCCGTCGCCGTCCGCTCCCTCGGCCTGACCGCGGCCAACTTCTGGACGCCCGGTACCGTGAGGGGTCTCACCGTCACCGGGCCGTCCAGCGTGCTGCTGCGCCACCGCGGCCGCACCGCCGGTCTCACGGTCAGCGAGCCGACCCGCACCGGGCGGCCCTTCGAGCTCGTCTGGCACCATCGGGCCGCCCGCGTCACCGCGCACGATCCGTCGGTGGAGGTGCTCTCCACCGGGCGCGAACTGCGGCTCCGGATCACTCCGGGGACGGCGGGCGGCGCTCATCACTGCAGGGTCGCGCTCGGCTGAGCCGCTTCGCGGTTTTGTGGAACCCCCACAAGCCGACGCCCCCTTCAGCAGTCACATCAGCTGCACCCCGAAGGGTTCCAGGTACGGTTCTGTCCGGGGGTACCAGGAAAACGGGCCGGAGACTGTGAGGAGTCGACGGCCCGTTTCCTTGGCCGGCTTCGTAAGGTCGCTACATGACCGTTTTGGACGACACCCCGGGCGAGCCCGCCGACGCCCGCGGCCGCGTGGCCGAGCTGCACGAGATCCGCGCGCAGGCGCTGGCCGGACCCAGCGAGAAGGCGACGGCGGCCCAGCACGCGAAGGGCAAGCTGACGGCCCGGGAGCGGATCGAGCTCCTGGTCGACCCGGGTTCGTTCAAGGAGGTCGAGCAGCTGCGCCGGCACCGGGCGACCGGATTCGGCCTGGAGAGCAAGAAGCCCCACACGGACGGCGTCATCACGGGCTGGGGCACGGTCGAGGGCCGGACGGTCTTCGTCTACGCGCACGACTTCCGGATCTTCGGCGGCGCGCTCGGCGAGGCGCACGCCACGAAGATCCACAAGATCATGGACATGGCCATCGCCGCGGGTGCGCCGCTGGTCTCCCTGAACGACGGCGCGGGCGCCCGTATCCAGGAGGGCGTCTCGGCGCTCGCCGGTTACGGCGGGATCTTCCAGCGCAACACCAGGGCGAGCGGTGTCATCCCGCAGATCTCGGTCATGCTCGGCCCGTGCGCGGGCGGCGCCGCCTACTCGCCCGCCCTGACGGACTTCGTGTTCATGGTGCGGGACACCTCGCAGATGTTCATCACCGGCCCGGACGTCGTGAAGGCCGTGACCGGCGAGGAGATCACCCAGAACGGGCTCGGCGGCGCGGACGTGCACGCGGAGACCTCGGGCGTCGCGCACTTCGCGTACGACGACGAGGAGACCTGCATCGCGGAGGTCCGCTACCTCCTGTCGATGCTGCCGCAGAACAACCGCGAGAACCCGCCCGCCCACCCCTCCGACGACCCGGCCGACCGCCGCTCGGACGTGCTCCTGGACCTGGTCCCGGCGGACGGCAACCGGCCGTACGACATGCACAAGGTCATCGAGGAACTCGTCGACGACGGCGACTACCTGGAGGTCCACGAGCGGTGGGCGCGCAACATCGTGTGCGCGCTGGCCCGGCTCGACGGGCAGGTCGTCGGCATCGTCGCGAACCAGCCGCAGTCCCTTGCCGGTGTCCTGGACATCGAGGCCTCGGAAAAGGCCGCGCGTTTTGTGCAGATGTGCGACGCCTTCAACATCCCGATCGTGACGCTGCTCGACGTGCCGGGCTTCCTGCCCGGTGTGGACCAGGAGCACGGCGGCATCATCCGGCACGGCGCGAAGCTGCTGTACGCGTACTGCAACGCCACGGTGCCGCGGATCTCGCTCATCCTGCGGAAGGCGTACGGCGGTGCTTACATCGTCATGGACTCGCAGTCGATCGGCGCGGACCTGACGTACGCCTGGCCGACCAACGAGATCGCGGTGATGGGCGCGGAAGGCGCCGCCAACGTGATCTTCCGGCGGCAGATCGCCGACGCGGAGGACCCGGAGGCGATGCGGGCGCGGATGGTCAAGGAGTACAAGGCCGAGCTGATGCACCCGTACTACGCGGCCGAGCGCGGCCTCGTCGACGACGTCATCGACCCCGCCGAGACCCGCGAGGTCCTGATCGCCTCGCTGGCGATGCTCAGCAACAAGCACGCGGACCTGCCGTCCCGCAAGCACGGCAACCCGCCCCAGTGACTTCTCGTCCCGACTCTTACGTTACGGAGACCCCGAACTCATGAGCACTCCTACTTCTGCCGATCACCTGCTGCGGGTCGAGAAGGGGCATGCCGAGCCGGAGGAGCTGGCGGCCATCACCGCCGTCCTGATGGCCCGCGCGGCCGCGCAGCCGCAGGCGCCGGCGCCGACGCGCGGTCGTACGAAGGCGGGTTGGCGCCGCCTGGAACGCACGCCGGGCTTCCGTGCCCCGCACAGCTGGCAGGGCTGAGGCCTTCCTCCCGGCTCCTGGGCCCCCCGTCACGCACCCTCGTGGCGGGGGGCCCATGCTTTCCCCCACCCCACCCCACCCCACCCCTTCCCGAAAGTCTGCGGCGCCGTCGTTCGGCTTTCGCGCCGTCGTGGCTGGTCGCGCAGTTCCCCGCGCCCCTTTCGGGGCACACCATTCAGGTAGAAAAAGTCCCGCACCCCCAACCAGGGGTACGGGACCAGAGAGCCGAGCGGCAGCGCGCTAGCGCAGGCGGGCCATCAACGCGTGCTCGACCAGCGTGATCAGCGCCGACTTCGCGTCCCCACGGTGGCGGGCGTCGGTCGTGATGATCGGAGTGTCGGGGCCGATCTGCAGCGCCTCGCGGACCTCGTCCGGCTGGTACGGCTGGTGCCCGTCGAACCCGTTGAGCGCGATGACGAACGGCAGGCCCGAGTTCTCGAAGTAGTCCACCGCCGGGAAGCAGTCGGCGAGACGGCGCGTGTCGACAAGGACGACGGCGCCGATCGCACCCCGCACCAGGTCGTCCCACATGAACCAGAACCGGTCCTGACCGGGCGTACCGAAGAGGTACAGGATCAGGTCCTGGTCGAGCGTGATGCGGCCGAAGTCCATCGCGACCGTCGTGGTCGTCTTGTCGCCGGTGTGCGTCAGGTCGTCGATGCCCGCCGACGCCGACGTCATCACAGCTTCCGTGCGCAGCGGGTTGATCTCCGAGACGGCGCCGACGAACGTGGTCTTGCCCACGCCGAAGCCGCCCGCCACCACGATCTTCGCGCTGGTGGTAGAGCGGGCTGCACCGCCGCTAGAGCTTGCGAAGTCCACTGAGCACCCTTTCGAGCAGTGTCACATCTGGCTGTCCGCCGGCGTTCTCGTCGCCGCCGGGCTGGTGGATGGCCACGAGTCCGGCTTCCGCGAGGTCCGCGACCAGGATCCGGGCCACCCCGAGGGGGATGGAGAGCAGTGCCGAGATCTCCGCGACGGACTTGATCTCCCGGCACAGGTTGCAGATCCGCTGGTGCTCCGGGAGCTGTCCCTGGAGCTGGTGCGGCTGCGCCGTGGTGTGCACCAGCGCCTCGATGGCGAGCTGGTACCGCGGCCTGGTGCGTCCGCCCGTCATGGCGTACGGACGCACGAGCGGGTTGTGCGCACCCCCGGCCGGCTGCTGCTCCGCGGGGCGCGGCTGCGGCTGCACGGGCTGGATGCGCGGTGCCTGCTGCTCGTACGGGGCGCGCGGCGCCGGCGGGCGCTGCTGGTCGTACGGCTGCTGCGGGCGCTGCGGAGGCGGTGCGTACGGCTGCTGCTGCCGACGGCTGGGTGCGGAGGGGAAGTTGTAGCGGTTCGGCGTGCCCTCGCCGCCCTGGCCGCCCTGGGCCTGGCCGTATGACCAGTTGGCCGAAGACGAACCCTCTGGGGGTGTTGCGCCACTTGCCACGTGCTTCCTCCTCCGACTGTGCCGGGCATCCATCAAAGTGGTGCCGCGCCCCGAACCTTACGGCCACGGAACGCGAATACGCACTGCCTGTCTGCTAGTTGAGAACTAGTTGAGAAGGCTTCCCTGCAGCTCTGCGCGCAGGTCGGGGGTGAGGACGGTGCCCGCCCGGTCGACGAGAAGCGCCATCTCGTACCCGATGAGACCGATGTCCGCTTCCGGGTGTGCGAGTACGGCAAGGGAGGAGCCGTCGGAAATGGACATGATGAAGAGAAATCCTCGCTCCATCTCCACAACTGTCTGATTCACGCTGCCGCCCTCGAAGATGCGGGACGCGCCCGCGGTCAACGAGGTCAGACCCGAAGCGACGGCCGCCAGCTGGTCGGCGCGGTCGCGGGGGAACCCTTCGGACATCGCCAGAAGGAGTCCGTCGGCGGAGACCACCACTGTGTGGGAGACACCGGGGGTGTTCTCCACGAAGTTGGTGATCAACCAGTTCAGGTTCTGCGCCGCCTGGCTCATCGGGCTCACACTAACGCTCCTGGTTGTAGTTTCCACCAGGACCACTGTGGTTGTTCCCAGTGGCCTGGCCGTTCGAGTCGCTTCCTGCGTCACGTCCCCGCTGGACGCCGCGGCGCAGGTTGCTCAGCCTGCCCCGTACGTCCTCGGGGGCGCGGGAGACCTGGGGCCCGCCCTGCGGGGTCTGCTCCGCCGTGCCCTCGACCAGGTTGGCCTTGGGCACCCGGCGCGGCAGCCCCGAGGCGGTGACCCCGCCGGCCCTGGGCTGGCGGAGCTGCTCGGCGCGCTGCCAGCGGTCGTCGTTGGCGGAACGCCAATCGTCGTCGCCGGCACCGTTGCCGTCCGCTCCTGCGGGTGCGTGCTCCGCCTGCGGCTGCGGGGGAGTGCTGTCCCGGACCGGTCCCGGCGTCCACACGTCGCCGGCCGCTTCCCGGTGGCCGTTGCCCGTGGGGGTGGAGCCGCGGCGGGGCAGGCCGGCGTCCGTCAGCTCGTGCACAGCCGAAGGGGCAGGTCCCTGACGGTCGAAGCCTACGCGCTCACGGTCCGCTTCGGGAGCGCTGGGAGCAGATTCCGGTTCCGGCTCGTAACCGTTCCCGAAGGCGTCCGCCGGGGCGCCCTGCTGCTGCCAACCACCCTGCTGGGGTTGGCCGTTGTAGTCGGCGTACGTGTCGTACGGGTCCTGGGCGGGGTTCTGCTGCGCGCCCTGGCCGGCGAAGCCCTGGTCCGCGTACCCGGATTCCGGATAGCCGTCGTAGCCGCCGTCCTGGGGTGCGTAACCCGGCCCGTGGCCGCCGTGCTCGGCGTACGCGTCCTGCTGCTCGTAGCCGCCCTGGTGCGCGTACGCGTCCGGCCGGCCGTCGTACGCGTCCTGCCGCGCGTAGTCCTGGACGCCCTGGTCGTACTCCTGGCCGCCCTGGCCGTACGCCTGCTGCGGGGCCTCGTCGCGGAAGAGGGGGCGGTCGCCGGACTGGGACTCCAGGGCGGCGCGGCGCTCCTCGCGGAGCAGGGAGCGGCCCACCGGGTCGAGGTTCGGGTTGCCCTCGTCGTAGCGGCTGTCGTCGAAGCCGAGCTCGGCGGCGGTGCGCAGCGGCGGGGCCTCGTACGCGGGCGCCTGCTGCTGCTCGGGCACGATCCGGGAGACCGTGAACTCGCTCTCCGGCAGGTCGTTGCCGCTGCCGCCGTGCGTGATGGCGTCCGGAAGCATGACGAGCGAGGTGGTGCCGGCCTGCTCGCCGGAGGGGCGGAGCTGGACGCGGATGCTGTGCCGGTCGGACAGGCGGCCGACCACGAACAGGCCCATGCGCTGCGAGATCGCCGCGTCCACGGTCGGCGGGTTGGCCAGCTTGTGGTTGATGTCCGCGAAGTCCTCGGCGGTGAGGCCGATGCCCTTGTCGTGGATCTCGATCATGACCCGGCCGTCGGGCAGCCGGGTGGCCGTCACCCGGACCTTGGTCTGCGGGGAGGAGAACGTGGTGGCGTTCTCCAGGAGCTCGGCGAGCAGGTGCACCAGGTCGGTCACGGCGCGGCCGTGGATCTCGGCCTCCGGGACACCGGCGAGCTCGATGCGCTCGTACTGCTCCACCTCGGAGGAGGCGGCGCGCAGCACGTCGACCAGCGGGACCGGCTGGTCCCAGCGGCGGCCCGGCTCCTCGCCGGCGAGGACCAGCAGGTTCTCGCCGTTGCGGCGCATACGGGTCGCGAGGTGGTCCAGGCGGAAGAGGTTCTCCAGCTGGTCCGGGTCGGCCTCGTTGTTCTCCAGGTCGGTGATCAGGGTCAACTGGCCCTCGATCAGCGACTGGTTGCGGCGCGACAGGTTGGTGAAGATCGCGTTGACGTTGCCCCGGAGCAGGGCCTGCTCGGCGGCGAGCCGGACGGCCTCGCGGTGCACCTGGTCGAAGGCGCGGGCGACCTCGCCGATCTCGTCCTGCGTGGTGATCGGGATGGGCTCGACGCGGGTGTCGACCCGGCCCGGGTCGGTGCGGGACAGCTGGTCGACCAGCATCGGCAGGCGCTGCTCGGCCACGTCGAAGGCGGCGGTGCGCAGCCGGCGCATGCTGGTGCTCATCTGGCGGGCCATGAGACCGGCGACGATGAACGCGGCGAGCACGGCGGCGACCACGATCGCGCCGCTGATGTACGCGTCCCGCTCGGCGTCGTCGGCGATCTTTGCGGACTCGGCGACCGCCTTGTCGATCAGCTCGGTCTCGATCTCGCGGTAGCCGTCGAACTTGGAGGTGGTGGCGGCGAACCAGGCCTCCGGCGTGACGCCCTGGGCACGCAGGGTGGAGGGCTTCGCACCGCTGCCGATCAGCTTGATCATCTCTTCGACAGAGGGCGGCGGGGTGACCTCCTGGCCCTTCGCGCGGGCCTCCCGCGCGGCCGCGGCCAGCTTCTTCTTGCCCTCTGCCTGCTTGTCCGCCATCACGGACTTGAGGTTCTGCTCGTCCTGCTCGGTGCCGGCGGAGATGTACTCGTTGATCGCGATGTACTCAAGGTACGCGTACGAGCTGAACGCCGTGGACTGGCCCTGCAGCGTCTTCGCGTCCGAGGCGGGGCGGATCAGGAGGTGCATGCCGATGGAGCGCTGCAGCGACACGGCGGCCTTGGACAGCGAGATGGCGTAAATCGTCCGGCCGTAGCTGGTGATGTTGCCGGTGCCGAGGCCGAGCTCGTTGGCGAACTCCATCAGGGAGTGCTGGACCTCGACGTAGCCCTCTTCGGTCTTCACCGGGTCCATGGCGCGGGTGTAGGCCGACTTGCGCAGGTCCGCGAGCTTGGACTCGTTCTCCTTGAAGAGCGAGAGGCGCCGCTCCAGGCCCTGCTTCTCCGGCATGTCCTCGACGGCCTCGTCGAAGGCGGCCTTCGCGGCGTCGGTGGCGTCGCGGGCCTTGTCGACCGTGCCGTTCGCGCCCTTGCCGCTGAGCAGCGGGGCGGCGGACAGGTCACGTTCATTGAGCAGCGCCTGGCCGTAGTTCTCGGCGGCGCGCACGATCAGCGCGGTCTTCTCCGCGTCCTCGGCCTCGCTCCACGTGTCAATGTCGCCCTTGACCTGGAAGGTGCCCATGACGATGGCGACGATCACGGGTATGAGGAGAATCGCGTTCAGGCGGGTCGCCACCCGCCAGTTGCGGGGCGAGAGCCTGCTCCCGCTGCCGGTCGGCGCCGCGTCGGCCCCGGACACCGGCGCCGGCGTGGGGGCGGGTGCCGCAGCTCCGCGCGACGGCGGGGTGAAGTTGCCCCGCTCCTGCGGCTCGGGGCTGTTCTTGCTTCGCCTCACTCGACCAACAACCTCTCGGCGAGGGCACCTGCATCGTGCCGCTTCGTCTTCATGCCCCGGCTACTGGGCAGTTCAGCGAATTTCAGCACGTCAGCGGCGGCTCCTCCAAACAGTGGGGAGAGCTTGATTCCGGTGACCTGCGCCTCAGATAAAACGGGCATAAAGAGGGAGGTCCGGCAAAAGGTGAGCGTGATGTGAGCGCAGCGGTACCGCGTGAACGCAAGCCGTGTTGGCCGTGGCGGAATTCTCTGTCGAAACGTTATGAACACCCGGGCGGGCCGTGTCAAAGGACACAGCCCGCTCCAGGGGGCCTACGGCAACTGCCTTACGCCGTCGCCGACTTGAGCCGTATCCGCCGGACAGGCCCTACCGCAGCCGGGCCATCAGCGCGTGCTCGACCAGCGTGATCAGCGCCGACTTGGCGTCCGAGCGGTGCCGGGCGTCGGTCGTGATGATCGGGGTGTCGGGGCCGATCTGCAGGGCTTCGCGGACCTCGTCCGGCTGGTACGGCTGGTGTCCTTCGAAGCCGTTGAGGGCGACGACGAACGGCAGGCCCGAGTTCTCGAAGTAGTCCACCGCCGGGAAGCAGTCGGCGAGACGGCGCGTGTCGACAAGGACGACGGCGCCGATCGCCCCCCGCACCAGGTCGTCCCACATGAACCAGAACCGGTCCTGACCGGGCGTACCGAAGAGGTACAGGATCAGGTCCTGGTCGAGCGTGATGCGGCCGAAGTCCATGGCCACCGTGGTGGTGGTCTTGTCGCCGGTGTGCGTCAGGTCGTCGATGCCTGCCGAGGCCGACGTCATGACGGCTTCCGTGCGCAGCGGGTTGATCTCCGAGACGGCGCCGACGAACGTGGTCTTGCCCACGCCGAAGCCGCCCGCCACCACGATCTTCGCGGACGTGGTGGAACGACCCGACGAGCCCGGGTCGTTAGAGCTTGCGAAGTCCACTGAGCACCCTTTCGAGCAGTGTCACATCTGGCTGTCCGCCGGCGCTCTCGTCGCCGCCGGGCTGGTGGATGGCCACGAGGCCCGCCTCGGCGAGGTCCGCGACCAGGATCCGCGCCACCCCGAGCGGCATACCGAGGAGCGCGGACACCTCGGCCACCGACTTCACCTCACGGCAGAGGTGGCAGATCCGCTGGTGCTCGGGGAGCAGCCCCATCAGCTGGGCCGGGTCGGCCGTCGTGCTGACCAGCGCCTCGATGGCGAGCTGGTAGCGCGGCCGGGTCCGGCCACCGGTCATCGCGTACGGACGCACCAGTGGCTGGTCGCCCTCAGGCCCGTACGCGGAATGGCCTCCGTACGGATCGTGAGCGGCGGTGGGCGGGGTCATGGATCCTCCGGTCTTGGACAGCAAGTGGTCGGCTAGCCGTCTTACGGGGCCGGTGGGGGACGGGCCGGACGGGTGGGCGGGGTGCGCTGCGGTGCGCACGCCTGGCTGGTGCTCCTGGCTGGTGCTACCTGGCTGGTACTCCTGGCTAGTGCAGCAGGCTCCCCTGGAGTTCGGCGCGCAGGTCCGGGGTGAGCACGCTGCCCGCCCGGTCGACGAGGAGCGCCATCTCGTATCCGACGAGGCCGATGTCGCACTCGGGGTGCGCCAGTACGGCAAGCGAGGAACCGTCGGAGACGGACATGATGAAGAGGAAGCCGCGCTCCATCTCCACCACGGTCTGGTTGACCGGCCCGCCCTCGAAGATGCGGGACGCGCCCGCGGTGAGGGAGGTCAGGCCGGACGCGACCGCCGCCAGCTGGTCGGCGCGGTCCCGCGGGAAACCGTCGGACATCGCGAGCAGCAGACCGTCGGCCGACACCACCACCGTGTGGGAAACACCGGGGGTGTTGTCCACGAAGTTGGTGATCAACCAGTTCAGGTTCTGCGCCGCCTGGCTCATCGGACTCAACTAACGCTCCTGCTGGTGAGAGGGGCCGCGGAAACTGCCGGTCTGGCCGGTGCCGGCCTCACGACCCTGCTGGATTCCGCGGCGGAGGTTGGTCAGCCGGCCGCGCACGTCGTTGGGCGCGCGCGACACCTGAGGGCCGCCCTGCTGCTGTTGCTGCTGCTGTGCCGTACCGGCCACGAGGTTCGCCCGTGGCACACGGCGCGGCAGGCCGGAGGTGGTGACCCCGCCCGCCGAAGGCTGCTTGACGCGCTCGGCCTGGCGGCCCAGCTCGTCGTTGGGGGACTGACGCCAGTTGCCGGGGCCGCCGTTGCCGGGGGCTCCGTTGCCGGGCGCCATGTTGCCGGGTCCGCCGTTGCCGGGTGCGGCCGGGGGAGCGGGCGGCATGGGCGGGGCGGCCTGCGGCTCGGGGCGCCGGCCGGGGGCGGCGGGACGGCCGCCGTTCTGCTGCGGGCCGCCGTTCTGCGCCCGCCCCTGCGAGGCCTGGTGTCCTTGCTGGCCCTGCTGGGCCTGCTGTCCTTGCTGGCCCTGCTGCTGGCGTTCTTGCTGCTGCCCGTGGAACCAGTTGGTCTCCAGGGTGTCGTACAGCGGCGTACGGCCGTCGTCCGGGGGCAGGTCGACGGGGCCCGTCAGCGCGTCGGGCTGCTGCGGTTCCGGCCTGCGGGGGGCCTGCGGCTGCTCCGGCGGGTGCGGCGGCCGGTGCTCGCCGGTGTCCCGGGCGCCGTTGCGCGCACCGCCGCCGAGCGGGCCCTGCGGCAGCTCGGGACGGCCGAACTGCCCGGTGGAACCAGGACCGTTGGCGCCGCGCGCGTCGGGCCCGGGCTGCTGCGGCACGGAGTGCGGGCCGGTGCCGTCGGGGCGTGACGAGTCCGGGCGTACGGAGTCGGGGCGTACGGCGTCCGGGCGTACGGCGTCCGGATGCGGGGCGTCGAAGTCGGGGCGGGCGAACTCGGCGGTGGAGCCGGGGCCCTGGCGGTCCTCGGGCTCGAACCGGGCGAGCTGCGCGGTGGAGTCGACGGGCGGCGCGGAGTCGTGCTGCTCGCGCGCGGCGTCGACGGAGGGGCGCAGCTCCGGCTTGGCGCCCCAGGAGGAGGTCTGAGGCTGCGGGTTCCCGCCGGGCAGCTCGGCCCGCGGCCCACCGCGCGGCGGCAGCTGCGGCCGGCCCGCCTCGGGGCGGCCCTGCCCCTGGTCACCGCGGGGCCGCGGCGGTACGGGGCCGGAGTCAGCGAGACCCGAGGGCTGGCCGGCCCGCGGCCCGCCGAACACGTCGGACCGCTGACCGCCGTTGAGCGCGTCCCCCACACCGGGGTGGTCCTGCGGGTCGACCGGACGGTGCTGCGGCTCACCGGCGCCGGGGCGCGTCGGCAGACCGCCCGGCCCCTGCGGCGCCCGCGGCGCACCACCCTGCGGCTGCCCGGCACCGGCACCGGCACCGGCACCCGGACCCTGGCCCTGGTTCTGTCCCTGGCCCGGACTCTGGCTCTGGCTCTGGCTCTGGCCCTGGGGCGCACCGGCCCCCGAACCCTGCCCCTGACCAGGCCCGTTGCCCCGGCTCGGGAGCGCCGCACGCGGGCCCGACCCGGCGGTCAGGCCGTCCTGGCCGCGGCTCGGCGTGGCCCCGAGGCGACCGGCGGGCGCACCGCCCTGACCGCCCCGGCGCGCGGCGGCGACACCGGCGGCGGCCTGGGCCGCGGCGGGACCGCCGGACGGCGCGGGCGCACCGGCCTTGCCCGGCACCTTCTTGCCGCCCTGCGCGATATCGACGGGAAGCATGACGAGGGCCGTCGTACCACCGGAGTCGGACGGGCGGAGCTGGATGCGGATGCCGTGCCGCTGCGACAGGCGGCCGACCACGAACAGACCCATGCGGCGGGAGACCGACACGTCCACGGTGGGCGGCGAGGCGAGCCGCTCGTTGATCGCGGCGAGGTCCTCCGGCGACAGACCGATGCCGGTGTCGTGGATCTCGATGAGGACCCGGCCGTCGGGCAGCGCGTGACCGGTGACCTTGACCTTGGTCTGCGGCGAGGAGAACGAGGTCGCGTTCTCAAGCAGCTCGGCGAGCAGGTGCACGAGGTCGTTGACGACGCGCCCCGCGACCTCGGTGGTCGGCACGGCGGCCAGCTCGATCCGCTCGTACTGCTCCACCTCGGACGCGGCGGCGCGGAGCACGTCGACCAGCGGGACCGGGCGGGTCCAGCGGCGGCCGGGCTCCTCACCGGCGAGGACGAGCAGGTTCTCACCGTTGCGCCGCATGCGGGTCGCGAGGTGGTCGAGCTTGAAGAGGGAGGAGAGCTGATCGGGATCGGCCTCGCGCGACTCCAGCTCGGAGATCAGCGACAGCTGGCGCTGGATGAGGCCCTGGGAGCGCCGCGAGAGGTTGGTGAACATCGCGTTGACGTTGCCCCGGAGCAGGGCCTGCTCGGCGGCGAGGCGGACGGCCTCGCGGTGCACGTCGTCGAAGGCCGTGGCCACCTGGCCGATCTCGTCCCGGGAGTGCACACCGACCGACTCGACGGAGGTGTCGACGTCCTGCGGGTCGGACTCGGACAGTTGCTTGACCAGGTCGGGCAGCCGGTCCTGGGCGACCTTGGTGGCGGTGTCCTGAAGGCGGCGAAGGGAGCGGATCATGGACCGCGCCACGACGAACGCGCCGACCAGGGAGACGCCGAGGACGAGCAGGATCAGCGCACCGTTGATGATGGCCTCGCGCTGCGACTCGTCGCGCAGGTTGCGGGCCTCCTGCTCCATGTCGTTCAGGAGCGTCGTCTCGATCAGCGCCATCTGCCGCAGCTTGGTGGTGGCCGCGTCGTTCCAGTCCGGGTACGAGCGCTTCTCGCGGTTCTTCAGGCCGCTGGCGCTCTCCAGGACGCGGGCCGCGTAGTCGTTGGCGTCCTTGATGACGGCGTTGGAGTCGTCCAGCGGCTTCATCAGCTCGGCCGCGTTGCCGCCGGTGCCCTCGTACGAGCGCTGGAAGCTGTCGAGCTTGGCCTCTTCGTTGCGCAGCGCGGAGAGCGCGTAGAGGCGGTCGTTGTCGGAGAGCTTGCCGAAGTCGGTCTTGTTCGGCGGGAGCGCGGCGGAGATCACGGCGCGCTGGATCGACGCGTACTCCTTGGCGGCCGAGAACGCCGCGAGGGTACGGGTGCGCTGGATCATCTCCGGGTTGCTGGTGGCGAGCGCCATGTCCTGGGAGAGGCCGAGGAGCTGCTCGATCAGCTGGTTGTAGCTGGAGACGGTCTGCGAGGTGGGCAGGCCCTCCTTGTACGCGTTGCGGCGGATGTCCTTGAGGACGCGCAGCTGGGTGGAGATCTGCACCACGTTCTGGCGGATGCTGTCGATCGCCCGGTCGCCGCGGGCGTCGTCGATGTCCGAGGTGTTGTCGATGAACGACTGGCGGGCGCGGTCGGTCTTGGCGCGGGCGCCCCTGACCGCGAAGTCCGAGGCCTTGGCGCCGTGTGCGAGGGGGCCCGCCGACTTGTCGCGCTCGTCCTGCAGCGCGGCGGCCAGCTCGGTGGCCTGCTTCGTCATGTCGGTGAGCAGCTTCATCCGGTCCAGCTGCTCCATCTCGTGGATGGAGTCGCTGATGCGGATGGCGCCGAGCGAGGTCGCGGCGACCACGGGGAGCGCGAGCAGGGAGACGAGACGCGTGGAGATGCGCCAGTTGCGCAGGGCTATTCGTGAGCCGGTGGAAGAGGGCTTCTTCGGACTCGCGGGGGCCGGGCCGCCACTGGACACACCCGTGCCCTTGCCGCGGCCGCCGCCGTCGGAGCCCGCGGCGTCGGGGGTTGAGGAGTTGCCGGGCACGGGGCCAGTACCGCCGCGCAGCTCCGGCTCCGCCGCGGCGCTGCCTTCCCTCTTGAAACGTCCCTGCACTAGCGTCGCAACCTCTGGACCAGGCGCCCCGCCGCGCGAGCGGTGGGACGGTGTCGGCGTCATGGGGCCCCTGCGGGCCCCGGGTGGTCGTGAGTGACCGGCGCGTCTCCCCCTCTCCCACCGCCACTCGACGCTGCGTTGCGCCCGTGCGCGCCGGTTCATACCTGCGGCGGTTCCGGGAATTCCAGCACAGTGCCGGATCTCCAACAAGCCCTGCCGCCGGGCTGTGACGTCTGTGACAGCCGGTGACGGAAGTGTGACGAGATGTCGAGCAGCATCCCGGCGATAACGGACTTTTCCTTGCGTACGGCTCGGGTGGGAGGGGTGTCCCAGTCGCCATGATCGGGAGCGGGATGGGTGATTCGGTAACGGAATGTCCGTTCCGTCTACGCCCCCAACTGGTCCGTTCTGTCTGACTTGTCCGACCGCTCGTGAGCAAACTCACATGAAGATCAAGGGAGTTCCCGCCTTTGCGGGGAATTCGAATGTTTAGCCTGGCGCTTTACAGGGATGGCCCAGCCGTCAACCCCCGGTCCACAGAGAGCACAAGAGGTCGAAGCCGCCGTGAAGACGACGATGATGTTCCGCAACATAGCCAACCCGCGGCGCACCACCCTGGCGCACCTGCAGGACGCCGAGGAACTGCAGGCCGCCCCCGAGCAGCCGACGGCCGACCTCGCGGAGCTCCCGGCCAACACGGCCAACCCGCGCCGCACGATCCTCATGGAGGCCCCCGTCGCGGCGGCCGCGCAGTAACGCCGCTCACGGCGGCCGTGGAGTAACGCCGCTCACGCCTGCCGCGGAGTAATAGCGCGAGGTCGCACCCCCGAGCGCGTTAGCCTGGAGCGTCAGTCTCCGCCTGGAGGCGTGACTCTCCGCCTGGAGGCGCGAGTCTCCAGGCCGTGAGTCTCCAGGCAAGCAAGCAGAGGGGCCCGCATTCCGTGCGCATCGCCAGGTTCTCCATCGACGGCAACGTCGCCTTCGGCGCGGTCGAGGGCGACAGTTCCACCGCGACGGACGGCGAACTCGTCCTCGACATCATCAAGGGCATTCCGTACGCCGACTTCGAGCTCAGCGGCGTCAAGGTCCCGCTCAGCAAGGTCCGCCTGCTGCCCCCGGTGCTCGGCAACAAGATCGTCGCCTTCGGCCGCAACTACGCCGACCACGCCACGGAGATGGGGGGCGAGGTCCCCGAGGCCCCCTTCGCCTTCTTCAAGCCGACCACCTCGATGATCGGCTCCGGCGACCCCATCGTGTACCCCGGCTTCACCGAGGAACTCCACCACGAGGCCGAGCTCGCCGTCGTCATCGGCCGCATGTGCCGCGAGGTTCCGCGCGAGCGCGTCAAGGACGTCATCTACGGCTACACCTGCGCCAACGACATCACCGCCCGCGACGTCCAGCGCCGCGAGAAGCAGTGGGCCAGGGCCAAGGGCTTCGACGGGGCCTGCCCCATCGGCCCCTGGGTGGAGACCGGCCTCGACATCGCCGCCGCGAGCGACCTCGCGATCCAGTGCACGGTCAACGGCGAACAACGCCAACTCGGCTCCACGAGCCAGATGATCCACTCCATCGAGGACCTGATCGTCAACGTCACCGAGGCGATGACCCTGCTCCCCGGAGACGTGATCCTCACCGGCACCCCGGCGGGCGTCGGCCCCCTCAACGTCGGCGACGAGGTCGCCGTCACCATCCAAGGCATCGGCACTCTCACCAACAAGGTGATCAAGCGTGGCTAACGCGTCCAACGTCCGCGTCCGTTTCTGTCCCTCCCCGACCGGCAACCCCCACGTGGGCCTGGTCCGCACCGCCCTCTTCAACTGGGCCTACGCCCGGCACACCGGCGGCAAGCTCGTCTTCCGCATCGAGGACACGGACGCGGCCCGCGACTCGGAGGAGTCGTACCAGCAGCTCCTCGACTCCTTCCACTGGCTCGGCTTCGACTGGGACGAGGGCCCCGAGGTCGGCGGCCCCAACGCCCCGTACCGCCAGTCCCAGCGGATGGACATCTACCAGGACGTCGCGCGGAAGCTGACCGACGGCGGCTACGCCTACCCCTGCTACTGCACCACCGAGGAGCTGGACGCCCGCCGCGAGGCCGCCCGCGCCGCCGGCAGGCCCTCCGGCTACGACGGCACCTGCCGCACGCTCACCGACGAGCAGAAGCAGGCGTACGAGGCCGAGGGCCGCGCGCACATCATCCGCTTCCGCATGCCCGACGAGCCGGTCACCTTCACCGACGCGGTCCGCGGCGAGCTCACCTTCACCCCGGAGAACGTCCCGGACTACGGCATCGTCCGCGCCAACGGCGCCCCGCTGTACACCCTGGTCAACCCGGTCGACGACGCGCTCATGGGCATCACGCACGTGCTCCGCGGCGAGGACCTGCTCTCCTCCACCCCGCGCCAGGTCGCGCTCTACGGCGCCCTGATCGAGCTGGGCATCGCCAAGGAGGTCCCCACCTTCGGGCACCTCCCGTACGTGATGGGCGAGGGCAACAAGAAGCTGTCCAAGCGCGACCCGCAGGCCAGCCTCAACCTCTACCGGGAGCGCGGCTTCCTGCCCGAGGGGCTGCTCAACTACCTGTCCCTGCTCGGCTGGTCGTTCTCCGCCGACCAGGACGTCTTCACGATCAAGGAGATGATCGAGAAGTTCGACCTGGCCGACGTCAACGCCAACCCGGCCCGCTTCGACCTCAAGAAGGCCGAGGCGATCAACGCCGACCACGTCCGCATGCTGGACGTCAAGGACTTCGCGGACCGCTGCAAGCCCTGGCTCCAGGCCCCGCACGCCAACTGGGCCCCCGAGGACTTCGACCAGGCCAAGTGGGACGCCATCGCCCCGCACGCCCAGACCCGCCTCACGGTCCTCTCGGACATCACGGCCAACGTCGACTTCCTCTTCCTGAAGGAGCCGGTCGAGGACGAGGCGAGCTGGACCAAGGCCATGGGCAAGGGCGACCCGGCGGCCCTGCTCACCACGGCCCGCGCCAAGCTTGAGTCGGCCGACTGGACCTCCCCCGAGGCCCTCAAGGAAGCCGTCCTGGCCGCCGGCGAGGAGCACGGCCTCAAGCTCGGCAAGGCCCAGGCCCCGGTCCGCGTAGCCGTCACGGGCCGCACGGTCGGCCTGCCCCTCTTCGAGTCCCTGGAAATCCTGGGCAAGGAGAAGTCCCTGACCCGCATCGACGCGGCGCTGGCGAAGCTCGCCGGCTGATCCGTCATCCCGTACGCCCGAGGGGCGGTGGCCCAAGCACTGGGCCGCCGCCCCTCGGGCGTTGTCTGCTCGCGCCGGGTCTCCCCGGAAACACATCTGTGACCGCCCCCGAAGGGACGGCCACAGGGTCTGCGCAGCCATATGCGCGGTGATTTGCTTTCTGGAACCGATCCTGGCAAGGCGATTACGAACGGTCAAACGAGCCGCCACGCGGTGTGGACGCGAGAGTCAGATTTCGGTCAACTGCCCGGCTCCGGCGGGGTTTCGGGGCGGCGGTGAGCGAACACGTCCGGCACGGGCAGGAAGAACGGGGCGCACGCCTCGCAGGCGTAGACGTTGAAACCGGGGCCGGTGTTCTGGTGCACCTCGTGGACCACGGTCGGGTTGTCGGTGACGGCCTGGCAGCGCACACACATGCGCACGGGCCTCACGCCGGACTTCCCTCGGCCCCGACGAGGTGCCGGTCCAGGTCGACACCGAAGTCCGCGAGGGTCTTGTCGTACGGGACAATCCCTCAACCTGGTCATGCCCTGCCATGGCATGCCATCACTATGCCTCGCCATCCCTGCCCTCATACGGTCTTGTCATGGTGGACATCCCGGAGGGCTACGGCCCGGACGACGAACTGGACCCGGAAGCCGCGGACCCGCTGTACCTGCAGCTCGCCGCGGTCCTGATCTCCCGGATCGCGAACGGCACCTATCCGATGGGCCGTGCCGTGCCCGGCGTCGACCGGCTGATGCAGGAGTTCGGGATCGCTCGGGGGACCGCCCGCAAGACGTTGGTCCTGTTGGCCGAGATGGGGCACGTGCGGACGGTCGTCGGCAAGGGATCGTTCGTCATCGAGCGCGAAACCGGCGAGCCGCCCGCGAGCGGGTCGGACGTAACCGTCGACTGACCGGGCGTGATGGCCGGGGAACGCAACCTCACCGCCGCCTCTTCGCCGTACCGTCGACCCATGCCAATCGAAGCCGTCCTGTGGGACATCGACGACACCCTCTTCGACTACGCCACCGCCGACACCCTCGGCATGCGCGCCCACCTCGAAGCCGAGGGCGCCCTCGCGCGCTACGGCACCGCCGCCGACGCCCTGGCCCGCTGGAAGGTCACCACCGAACGTCACTGGGCCCGCTTCAGCGTCGGCGAAGTGGACTTCCTCACCCAGCGCCGTGACCGCGTACGCGACTTCCTGGACGAGCCGGCCCTCGCCGACGCCGAGTCCGACGCCTGGTTCCACCGTTACATCGATCACTACGAAGCCGCCTGGGCCCTCTTCCCCGACACCCTGCCCGCCCTCGACGCACTCGCCGACCGCTACCGGCACGCGGTCCTCTCCAACTCCCACGCCGACGCCCAGGAGCGGAAGCTGAGCCTCCTGGGCGTGCGCGACCGCTTCGAGGCGCTGCTCTGCGCCGCCCAACTCGGTGTCGCCAAGCCCGCACCCGAGGCCTTCCACGCCGCCTGCGCGACCCTCGCCCTCGACCCCGCGGAAGTCGCGTACGTGGGCGACCAGCCCGAGACCGACGCCCGCGGCGCCCACGACGCCGGGCTGCTCGGGATCTGGCTCGACCGCAGCGGGGCCGAGCCTCCGAGCGCCGAAGTCCCGCCCGGCGTACGGCGGATCACCGGACTCGCGGAGCTGCCCGGACTGCTGGCCGGGGATACCCGTTTTGGAGCGCCGTCCACCTTCGGGTAATGTTCTTTCTGCGCCGCCCGCCGGACCGAGAGTCCGGCCGGAAAGCGCAAGCCGAACAAAGCTCCCAGCAGGGAGTTGCGTTTTGGTGGCCTATGGTGTAATTGGCAGCACGACGGTTTCTGGTTCCGTTAGTCTAGGTTCGAGTCCTGGTAGGCCAGCTCGCAGAGCTTATCTGCAACGCCCCCGTTGTGTAGCGGCCTAGCACGCTGCCCTCTCAAGGCAGTAGCGCCGGTTCGAATCCGGTCGGGGGTACAGATCCTTCCCGCGGGAACAGATCGGGTCGCACCCACTGTTCCTGATGCAGGATCGCTAGGGCCCCCGTTGTGTAGCGGCCTAGCACGCCGCCCTCTCAAGGCGGTAGCGCCGGTTCGAATCCGGTCGGGGGTACTGACTTGCTTGACAAGCATTGGCCTATGGTGTAATTGGCAGCACGACGGTTTCTGGTTCCGTTAGTTTAGGTTCGAGTCCTGGTAGGCCAGCTGAATCACGTGGAAACACGCGATCTCGCCCCCGTTGTGTAGCGGCCTAGCACGCCGCCCTCTCAAGGCGGTAGCGCCGGTTCGAATCCGGTCGGGGGTACGCATCGAAGAGGCCCTCCGCAGAAATGCGGAGGGCCTCTCGCGTATGAGCAACTGCCGTGCAACCTGCGGCCGTTCGCGTACGAGACGCCAACTCCCGTATCACGGCAGGCCATTGGGAAGCGCGCGATGGACGGTTCGCGCGCTTCGGACGACCGGACCCGCCGCGGCGTTGAGGCGGATCCGGCCTTACGTACAAGGGGAGTTCAGCCGGTACGGCGCAGCGCCTCGGAGAGGCGGCCCGCCGCGTCGATCACGGCCTGGGCGTGCATCCGGCCCGGGTGCCGCGTCAGCCGCTCGATCGGTCCGGAGACCGAGACGGCGGCCACCACGCGGTTCGACGGGCCGCGCACCGGCGCCGACACCGAGGCCACCCCCGGCTCCCGCTCGCCGATCGACTGGGCCCAGCCGCGGCGCCGTACGCCGGACAGGGCCGTGGCCGTGAAACGGGCGCCCTGAAGGCCGCGGTGCAGGCGCTCCGGCTCCTCCCAGGCCATCAGGATCTGCGCCGACGAACCGGCCTTCATGGTGAGCGTGGAGCCCACCGGGACCGTGTCCCGCAGACCGGACAGGCGCTCCGCCGCGGCGACGCAGATGCGCATGTCGCCCTGGCGGCGGTAGAGCTGCGCGCTCTCGCCCGTCACGTCACGGAGATGGGTCAGAACCGGGCCCGCCGTGGCGAGCAGGCGGTCCTCGCCGGCCGCGGCCGCCAGTTCGGCGAGCCGCGGGCCGAGGATGAACCGGCCCTGCATGTCCCTCGCCACCATGCGGTGGTGCTCAAGGGCCACAGCGAGACGATGTGCAGTAGGTCGAGCGAGCCCGGTGGCCGCGACCAGACCCGCGAGGGTGGCCGGACCGGACTCCAGGGCGCCCAGGACAAGGGCTGCCTTGTCCAGGACGCCGACGCCGCTAGAGTTGTCCATGCGTCGATACTCGCGTCTCACTCTGTGAAACGCAAGTTCAATTTCCCAGGGAACTTGTCACCCTGTAACCACAGCGGCCCGCAGACCAACGGGTCCAGCGGACCACGTTCGGTACGAGGGGTACGGACGTTGCCGCTCACATCTCTAGAAGTGGCCGGGCACACACCAGCCGGCCGGAGGGAAAGCGATGGGTAGGACACTCGCGGAGAAGGTCTGGGACGACCACGTCGTCCGGCGCGCCGAGGGCGAGCCCGACCTCCTCTTCATCGATCTGCACCTGCTGCACGAGGTGACCAGCCCGCAGGCCTTCGACGGCCTCCGCAAGGGCGGCCGCCAGGTCCGCCGGCTCGACCTGACCATCGCCACCGAGGACCACAACACCCCGACCCTCGACATCGACAAGCCCATCGCCGACCCGGTCTCCCGGGCCCAGCTGGAGACGCTGCGCAAGAACTGCGCGGACTTCGGCGTACGGCTGCACCCGCTGGGCGACGTCGAGCAGGGCGTCGTCCACGTGGTGGGACCGCAGCTGGGCCTGACCCAGCCCGGCACCACCGTGGTCTGCGGTGACTCGCACACCTCCACGCACGGCGCCTTCGGCGCGCTGGCCTTCGGCATCGGCACCTCGCAGGTCGAGCACGTGCTTGCCACCCAGACGCTGCCGCTGGCCCGCCCGAAGACCATGGCCATCACCGTCGACGGCGAACTGCCCGAGGGCGTAACGGCGAAGGACCTGATCCTCGCGATCATCGCGAAGATCGGCACCGGCGGCGGCCAGGGCTACATCCTGGAGTACCGCGGCTCCGCCATCGAGAAGCTCTCGATGGAGGCCCGGATGACCATCTGCAACATGTCCATCGAGGCCGGCGCCCGCGCGGGCATGATTGCCCCCGACCAGACCACCTTCGACTACATCGAGGGCCGCGCGCACGCCCCGCAGGGCGCGGACTGGGACGAGGCCGTCGCGTACTGGAAGACGCTGAAGTCGGACGACGACGCGGTCTTTGACGCCGAGGTCGTCATCGACGCCGATTCGCTGGCGCCGTTCGTGACTTGGGGCACCAACCCCGGCCAGGGCTCCCCGCTGTCGGCGAACGTCCCCGACCCCGCTTCGTACGAAGACGCTTCGGAGCGCCTGGCCGCCGAGAAGGCCCTGGAGTACATGGGGCTCACGGCCGGACAGCCGCTGCGCGACATCAAGGTCGACACCGTCTTCGTGGGTTCCTGCACCAACGGCCGCATCGAGGACCTGCGCGCCGCCGCCGAGATCGTCAAGGGCCGCAAAGTCGCCGACGGCGTACGGATGCTGGTCGTTCCCGGCTCCGCGCGGGTCGGCCTGCAGGCCGTCGAGGAGGGCCTGGACCAGGTGTTCAAGGCCGCCGGTGCCGAATGGCGGCACGCGGGCTGCTCGATGTGCCTCGGCATGAACCCCGACCAACTGGCGCCCGGTGAGCGCTCCGCGTCCACCTCCAACCGCAACTTCGAAGGCCGACAGGGCAAGGGCGGCCGTACGCACCTGGTCTCGCCGCAGGTCGCCGCCGCCACCGCGGTCACCGGCCGCCTGGCCGCGCCCGCCGACCTGACCGACGCCCCCACGCCCGCTGGAGTCTGAACAGCCATGGAAGCATTCACCACGCACACCGGCCGGGCCGTCCCGCTGCGCCGCAGCAACGTCGACACCGACCAGATCATCCCCGCTCACTGGTTGAAGAAGGTCACCCGCGACGGCTTCGAGGACGGGCTGTTCGAGGCCTGGCGCAAGGACGAGTCGTTCGTCCTCAACAAGCCCGAGCGGCAAGGCGCCTCGGTCCTGGTCGCCGGTCCCGACTTCGGTACGGGCTCCTCGCGCGAGCACGCCGTGTGGGCGCTGCAGAACTACGGCTTCAAGGCCGTCATCTCCTCCCGTTTCGCCGACATCTTCCGCGGCAACTCGCTGAAGAACGGCCTCCTGACGGTCGTACTCGACCAGAAGGTCGTCGACGCGCTGTGGGAGCTCACCGAGCAGGACCCGCAGGCCGAGATCACCGTTGACCTGGAGGCCCGCGAAGTGCGCGCCGAGGGCGTCACCGCCTCGTTCGAGCTGGACGAGAACTCCCGTTGGCGCCTCCTGAACGGCCTTGACGACATCAGCATCACGCTGCAGAACGAGGCCGACATCGCCGCCTACGAGACCCAGCGCCCGGCACACAAGCCGCGCACCGTCCAGGCCTGAATCGGCCATTCGGGCAACCGAATCGAACCCCACCTCCGAACCGCGGTCTGCACGCAGACCGCGGTTCGTTCGTTTGTCACAGGCCAGCGCTGACAAGGCCCAACACGCCGATGACGTATGCGAGTTGGGGTACGGGGCAGGAGACGGACGCAGGCGCGTGGCCAGCACGACTTAAGCCCACCTCGCAGCCCGAAAACCCCATTTGGGCGGCGCGCTGAGACCTCGCGAGGCGACAACTCGCCCTAGATGGCACAATCAGTGCATGGACCGCGACAGCCAACTTGAGCTCTACGGGATCGTCGCGGACCGGCTGAAAGAAGCGCATGCGAAGGTGCGCACACTGCAAGTCCCGGAGGGCGTACGGATGGCGCTGACCCGGAAGCTGCTGGTCATTACGGCCGCGGCCAAACACGATCTCACCGACGCGGCCAGGCGCCTGGAGCAGTTCATGATCGAACTGGACTCTGAGCGATTCTCCGCGGATGCCGATCAGGGCCGAACTGACGGAACTCACTGAAGATCCCAGTTCGTTGCGGCACAAGGGTGATCAGCCCGTTTCGTGTTTGATTTGCGGTATATATCTGCCTAACGTGCGAAAAGGCTTGAACACATTGGTTCTGGCAATGTCTCCGAAGGGGAAGACGTGAACAAGGCGCAGCTCGTAGAAGCGATTGCCGACAAGGTCGGTGGCCGTCAGCAGGCCGCCGACGCCGTCGACGCGGTCCTGGACGCGATCGTCCGCGCGGTCGTCAGCGGCGACCGGGTCTCGGTCACCGGCTTCGGCTCGTTCGAGAAGGTCGACCGTCCGGCCCGCTACGCACGCAACCCCCAGACCGGGGAGCGCGTGCGCGTGAAGAAGACCTCGGTTCCGCGCTTCCGTGCGGGCCAGGGCTTCAAGGACCTGGTGAGCGGCTCGAAGAAGCTTCCCAAGCACGATGTCGCGGTGAAGAAGGCGCCCAAGGGCAGCCTCTCCGGCGGCCCTTCGAGCCGCACCACGGTCAAGAAGGCGGCGGCGAAGAAGACCACCGCGAAGAAGGCGGCGGCGAAGAAGACCACCGCGAAGAAGGCGGCGGCCAAGAAGACCACCGCCAAGAAGACCGCGGCGAAGAAGACGACGGCCAAGAAGGCCACCGCGAAGAAGGCCGCTCCGGCCAAGAAGACCGCCGCGAAGAAGGCCACCACGGCCAAGAAGGCCACCGCGAAGAAGACCGCGCCGGCGAAGAAGGCGACGGCCAAGAAGGCGCCCGCGAAGAAGTCGACGGCGCGCAAGACCACCGCCAAGAAGACCACCGCACGCAAGAAGTAGCGGTCGGCAGGGCACCTCACGCGCCGGGCCGGGCTCCCCTCGGGGAGCCCGGCCCGCGGTGTGTCCGGGGCCGGGTGCCTGAGGGGAGTTGGCGGTGCGGGAGGTGTGCGGGGTCCGCGCGGTACGGGCGGTGCGCTGTGCCCGTGCTGTACGGGCGGTGCGCTGTGCCCGTGCTGTACGGGCGGTGCGCTGTGCCCGTGCGGTACGGGCGGTGCGCGGTGCCCGTTACGCTGCGGGCATGCAGGCCACCGCGTACACGTATGACCCCGAGACCCGCAGCGGCAGTGTGCTGCTTGACGACGGCACTCCGGTGCCCTTCGACGGCGCGGCCTTCGACGCCGGCGGGCTGCGGATGCTGCGGCCCGGTCAGCGGGTGCGCATCGAGGTCGACGAGGCGGCGGGGGAGCGGCGGGTCACTCTGGTGACGCTGCTGACCCTCTGAACAGGGCCCGGTTGAACAGGGCCCGGTCCGCGGCCGCGGCCGTATGCGGGCCGACGCCCAGGGTCAGGGCCGCGGCCAGGTCCTCGGGGGTGTCCACGTCCTGGCGGACGCTCGCGACGTCGGGCAGGGGTATCTCCACGGCGCCCGACGCCGCGTGCCGGGCCCGCGAGGCGCCGCCGAACTCCGGGGCCAGCGGAACTCCGGGAGCCGCGCACAGCAGCGTCGTACCGATTTCGGCGGCGTCGGGGAGAAATGCGCGCGGAAATACGCGGGCGTAATTCAGCACTCGCGTCAATTCCGCCGGGCGAAGCGCGGGCAGGTCGGCGTTCAGGGCCGCCACCGGCGCCGCGGGGCGCAGCGCCCGGGCCGTGCGGGCGCCGTGGGCGAGCGCGGCGTTGAGGCCGCCGCCCGGCTCGTCCCGTACGACGCGGGCGCCCAGGGCCGCGAGGGCGCGGGCCGCGCGGGCGTCGTCCGTGACGACCACCACATCGCGCACGGGCCGCGCCGCGAGCGCCGCCGCCACCGTGTCCTGTGCGAAGGCCAGGGCCAGGGAGGGGCGCAGCAGGTCGCCCGCGGCGGCGGCGAGCCGGCTCTTGGCCCGCACCAGGGGCTTCAGGGGGATGACCAGGCTCCACGCGAACGGCTCGGCACGGTCGGCTTGTGTGCGCATCGCGGCCCATTCTCGCCTGCCGGCCCCGGCCGTGTGCGGCCCTGTGGACAACCGGTGGGCGGCCCTGTGGACGGGCCGTCCGAAGGGCTTGGCATACGGTGTTCTCGACAGACGAAGAACCTGGGGCGACAATGTGCGGCGCACCAGCGCATGACAAGTCAGCAGAGGAAGGTGTCCGAGTGCCCCGCCGCAGAATCGGCTTCTGGTACCGCCTGGCGGCGGTCATCGCAAAACCGCCGCTGGTGGTTCTTCTCAAGCGGGACTGGCGTGGTGTGGAACACATTCCGGCCGACGGCGGATTTATCACCGCAGTGAACCACAATTCCCATGTCGACCCTTTCGCGTATGCGCACTTTCAGTACAACACGGGACGTGTGCCGCGTTTCCTCGCCAAGCACGGGCTATTCAAGGGCGGATTTGTCGGCGCCGTGATGCGGGGCACCGGACAGATCCCCGTCTACCGCGAGAGCACCGACGCACTCAGTGCGTTCCGGGCCGCGATCGACGCCGTGGAACGCGGTGAATGCGTCGCTTTCTATCCCGAGGGAACGCTCACCCGCGACCCCGATCTGTGGCCCATGACCGCCAAAACCGGCGCCGCGCGTGTGGCGCTGCAGACCAAGTGCCCGGTGATCCCCGTCGCACAGTGGGGCGCCAACGAACTCCTGCCGCCGTACGCGAAGAAGCCGCACATCCTGCCGCGCAAGACGCACCACGTCCTCGCCGGACCGCCGGTGGACCTGGCGCGCTTCTACGACAAGGAGATGACGCCCGAACTCCTCAAGGAGGCAACGGAAGTCATCATGGCCGCCGTCACCGCGCTCCTGGAGGAGCTCCGCGGCGA
Organism: Streptomyces solicavernae; assembly: GCF_029968095.1. GTDB lineage: Bacteria > Actinomycetota > Actinomycetes > Streptomycetales > Streptomycetaceae > Streptomyces > Streptomyces solicavernae. The sequence continues at coordinate 336,780 of NZ_JASCIR010000004.1, forward strand.
GAAGGCCCCCGCGGCGCCCTACGACCCGCGCCAGGTACGCATCGCGCAGCGCCGCAAGGCCGCACAGCAGAAGCCGTCCGGCACGGCCGGCGAACAGACCGGCGAACACGTCGGCGAGCAGGCCGGCGCACCGATCGGCGAACAGACCGGCACGGCCGGGGAGGACACCAAGTGACACCGCCTGTGAAGGCAGCAGTCTTCGGTACGGGTTCGTGGGGTACGGCCTTCGGCATGGTGCTCGCGGACGCGGGCTGCGACGTGACCCTGTGGGGCCGCCGCCCGGAACTCGCCGAGGCCGTCAACTCCACCCGCACCAACCCCGACTACCTGCCGGGCGTCGAACTCCCCGCGCGCGTGCGGGCGACCACCGACCCCGCAGAGGCCGCCGCCGGCGCCGACTTCACCGTCCTCGCGGTGCCCTCGCAGACGCTGCGCGGCAACCTCGCCGCCTGGGCGCCGCTGCTCGCCCCCGACACCGTCCTCGTATCCCTCATGAAGGGCGTCGAACTCGGCTCCGCGATGCGGATGAGCGAGGTCATCGAGGACGTCACCAAGGTGCCCGCCGAGCGCATCGCCGTCGTCACCGGACCCAACCTCGCCCGCGAGATCGCCGCCCGGCAGCCCGCCGCCGCGGTCGTCGCCTGCACCGACGAATCCGTCGCGCAGCGCCTCCAGGCCGCCTGCCACACCCCGTACTTCCGGCCGTACACCAACACCGACGTCGTCGGCTGCGAACTCGGCGGCGCCGTCAAGAACGTCATCGGCCTCGCCGTCGGCATCGCGGACGGCATGGGCCTCGGCGACAACGCCAAGGGCTCCCTGATCACCCGCGGCCTCGCCGAGACCACCCGGCTCGGGCACGCCATGGGCGCCGACCCGCTGACCTTCTCCGGCCTCGCGGGCCTCGGCGACCTCGTCGCCACCTGCTCCTCGCCGCTCTCCCGGAACCACACCTTCGGCACCAACCTCGGCAAGGGCATGACCCTGGACGAGACCATCGCGGTCACCAAGCAGACCGCCGAGGGCGTCAAGTCCTGTGAGTCCGTCCTCGATCTGGCGCGCAGGCACGGCGTCGACATGCCCATCACGGAGACCGTCGTCGGCATCGTGCACGAGGGCACGCCCCCGCTGGTGGCGCTCAAGGAACTGATGGGGCGCAGCGCGAAGGCCGAGCGCCGCTGAGCCGCGGCGTACGGACGCCGAGCGCCCCCGTACGCCGACTCGACGCCGCGCGCACGCTGACTCGGTCACTACCAGCAGGTACGCTCGACGCGATATGAGCAGCGAGACCTCCTCCCAGAGCCCGGTCCCCTCCCAGCCAGGAGGGGAACCCCGCAAGCCGCGCGTCGCGGTCGTCTTCGGCGGGCGCAGTTCCGAACACGGCATCTCGGTCGTCACGGCCGGCGCCGTCCTGCGCGCCATCGACCGCGAGAAGTACGACGTGCTGCCCATCGGCATCACGCACGACGGCCGCTGGACGCTCACCGTCGACGACCCGGAGCGGATGGCGATCACCGACCGCACCGTCCCGGACGTGGACCGGCTCGCCGACTCCGCGGACGGCGCCGTGGTGCTGCCCCTCGACCCGGCCAACCGCGAAGTGGTCGTCACCGAGCCGGGATCGGTGCCCAAGGCACTCGGCGAGGTCGACGTCGTCTTCCCCGTCCTGCACGGCCCGTACGGCGAGGACGGCACCCTCCAGGGCCTCCTGGAGCTGTCCGGGACGCCGTACGTCGGCTCGGGCGTCCTCGCCTCCGCCGTGGGGCAGGACAAGGAGTACATGAAGCGGGTCTTCACCTCCTTCGGGCTGCCCGTCGGCCCGTACGTGGTGATCAAGCCGCGCGAGTGGGAGCTGGACCAGGCGGCCGCCCGCAAGAAGATCGTGGGCTTCGCCGGTGACCACGGCTGGCCGCTGTTCGTGAAGCCCGCGCGGGCCGGCTCGTCCTTCGGCATCACCAAGGTCGACTCCCCGGAGGGCCTGGAGGAGGCGATCGAGGAGGCGCAGCGGCACGACCCGAAGATCATCGTGGAGGCGCTGCTCCGCGGCCGCGAGATCGAGTGCGGCGTCCTGGAGTTCGAGGACGGCCCGCGCGCCAGCGTGCCCGCCGAGATCCCGCCGGTCTCCGACCACGCCTTCTACGACTTCGAGGCCAAGTACATCGACTCGGCCTCCGGCATCGTGCCCGCCCCGCTCACCGAGGAGCAGACCGCCGAGGTGCAGCGGCTCGCCGTCGAGGCCTTCGAGGCGGCGTCCTGCGAGGGCCTGGTGCGCGCGGACTTCTTCCTCACCGAGGAGGGCCGGTTCGTGATCAACGAGATCAACACCATGCCCGGCTTCACGCCCATCTCCATGTACCCGCGGATGTGGCAGGAGACCGGCGTCAGCTACCCGGAGCTGGTCGACCGCCTCGTCCAGGCGGCCCTGCGCCGCCCGACCGGACTGCGGTAGCGCGTACACGTACGTACGAGAAGGGCCCGGCCGCCGTCCAACGGCCGGGCCCTTTCCCGTAGTTGCGGGATCAGCTCGCGATGCCCTCCGGCACCGTCCTCTTGACCGGCTTCGCGAAGTCCGTGAGCGAGCCCGCGCCCTGCTTGGCGTGCTCCGCGTCGAACGTGACCTCGACGTACGCCTCGCGCAGCGTCGTCGTGAAGCGGTACGAGCCGTCCTCCTGCTCCTCGGTCAGCCAGCCCACGCCGTTGACCTCCGCGCCGTACGCCTGCGGGTCCGCGAGCGCGGCGGGCCGGGGTACTCCGCAGCGCAGTATGATCGCCGAGCCGCCCCATCCGGCCGTCAGTTCGGAGTGCGGCTCGGGGTCCTCGCGGTCGAGCCCGTCGATCCGGTCCGGCAGCTGTTCGTGGAGGTTCTGGCAGAGTCGTGCCGTATCGGCGTCGGGGGAGGGAACCGGGGCCGTCGCCCGGTCGTCCGTCGAAGAACAGCCCGCGGTCGCCCACAGCAGCGCGAGGGCGGGCAGAGAGATCAGCCGGCGGCTCGAAAGGTTCACCGGCCAAGCGTAGACGGGGGCTACAAGTGCACGACCGGGCAGGTCAGGGTGCGAGTGATGCCGTCCACTTGCTGGACCTTCGCGACCACCATGCGGCCCAGCTCATCGACAGTGTCCGCCTGGGCACGCACGATGACATCGTAGGGACCGGTCACGTCCTCGGCCTGGATCACGCCAGGGATCTTGCCGATCAGCTCGGCGACCGTGGACGCCTTGCCAACCTCGGTCTGGATCAGGATGTACGCCTGTACCACGGAACCTCCAGGGCGGCCACGAGGATCATGTGGGGAACGGAAGAATCGAGCGTTCAGCGCCCTCGGAAAGGGCGGCTGACGGGAGACGAGCGGGCGCCACGGTATCGCGTCACCGTGCGTCGCGGGGAGACCCGCGGAGCCTGTGGCGCGCGCTCCGGGGCGTACGGACATGCGAAGTTGACGTACCTGTTGACGGTACCCGCGGCCGAGAGGCCCCGCGACCGCGCGCACACTGGGGCCGTCGGCACGACGCCCGGCAGAACACCCGGCACGACACCGGGCACGACAGGAAGAGGCGAGACTCGATGAAGGGCACCGTGGGCGAGCTCGGGGAGTTCGGGCTCATCAGAGAGCTCACGTCCCGGCTCACCACCACTCCGGCGGTACGCCTCGGCCCCGGCGACGACGCCGCGGTCGTGGCCGCACCCGACCGCAGGGTCGTGGCCAGTACGGACATCCTCCTGGAGGGGCGGCACTTCCGCCGCGACTGGTCCACCGCGTACGACGTGGGCCGCAAGGCCGCCGCGCAGAACCTCGCGGACATCGCCGCCATGGGCGCCGTACCGACGGCGCTGCTCCTCGGCCTCGTCGTACCGGCCGAGCTGCCGGTCACCTGGGCCAGCGAGCTGATGGACGGGCTGCGCGACGAGTGCCAGGTCGCGGGCGCGGCCGTGGTCGGCGGCGATGTCGTACGCGGGGACACCATCACCGTGTCGATCACCGCACTCGGCGATCTGCGCAACCACGAGCCCGTCACACGCGCGGGGGCCGGTCCCGGTGATGTCGTCGCGTACACCGGCTGGTTGGGCTGGTCCGCCGCCGGGCACGCCGTGCTCTCGCGCGGCTTCCGCTCGCCGCGCGCCTTCGTCGAGGCGCACCGCAGGCCCGAGCCGCCGTACCACGCGGGCCCCGCGGCCGCCGGTCTCGGCGCCACCGCGATGGCCGACGTCAGCGACGGACTGATCGCCGACCTCGGGCACATCGCCGAGTCCAGCAAGGTCAGGATCGACGTCAAGTCCGCCTCGATCGACATCCCTTCGCAGATGAACGACATCGGCCAGGCCGTCGGCGTCGACCCGCTGCAGTGGGTGCTCACCGGCGGCGAGGACCACGCGATCGTCGCGACGTTCCCGCAGGACGTGCAGCTGCCGGCCCGCTGGAAGGTGATCGGCGAGGTGCTCAACCCCTCGGCGCTGCCTCAGGTGACGGTCGACGGGGCGCCCTGGACGAGCAAGAGCGGCTGGGACCACTTCGGGGAGATCGAGTCATGACATCTCGTACGGCACCGTCTCGTAAGGCACCCCCGCGCGTGCTCACCGTCGCCGGGTCCGACTCCGGCGGCGGTGCGGGCATCCAGGCCGACCTGAAGACGATGCTGGCCCTCGGCACGCACGGCATGAGCGTCCTGACCGCGGTCACCGCGCAGAACTCCCTTGGCGTGCAAGGCGCTTGGGAGCTGCCGGTGGAGGCGGTGCGCGCGCAGTACCGCAGCGTCGTCGACGACATCGGCGTACAGGCCGTGAAGACCGGCATGCTGGCGTCGGCCGAACTCGTCGAGACGGTCGCGGAGTTGCTCGCCGGCACGGACGCGCCCACGGTGATCGACCCGGTCGGCGTCTCCAAGCACGGCGACTCGCTCCTCGCCGCCTCCGCGCTCGATTCCGTCCGTACGAAGCTGCTGCCCGTCGCCACGGTCGCGACGCCGAACCTGGACGAGGTCACGCAGATCACCGGCGTACGCGTGGAGTCGGAGGACGGACTGCGGCGCGCGGCCGCCGCCCTGCTCGCATTCGGGCCGCGCTGGGCGCTGATCAAGGGCGGGCATCTGGAGGGCGACGCCGTGGACCTGCTCACGGACGGCGCCGAGGAGCACTGGCTGCGCGCCCCGCGCCATGACAACCGCCACACGCACGGCACCGGCTGCACCCTGGCCAGCGCGGTCGCGGCGGGCCTCGCGAAGGGGCTCACGGTGCCGGACGCGGTGCGCTCCGCGAAGGAGTACGTGACGGGCGCGATCGCCGCGGGCTTCGCGCTCGGCGGGGGGATCGGGCCGGTGGACCACGGGTGGCGGTTCCGCTC
>NZ_JASCIR010000040.1 GCF_029968095.1 Streptomyces solicavernae
GCTCCGCGACGCGATGTCGACTTCGCTCCGCGAAGTCGAGGGGCGGGCTGGAGGGTTGAGGGGGCGTCGGTTTTCGGGTGCCTGTTTCAAGATCGAATGGTTCGAGGAGCTGTGCTCCACACCTTCGGCGCGCAGAGCACAGGGAGTGAAAGGCCGTCAGGCAGCCCACGAGAGGGGCTCCTGCAAGGCTGCAAGTCCATGAGGCGAGAACCGCTCAGAGGGCTTTCAGAGAACGGATGATGGAGATCCCAGGACGTTCAGGTCGACACAGTCTGTGCCGAAGTCCGCCGTGCCCGTCCGCTGCGCAGCATCTAGCCCACCTAATACTGAGTGCGCGAACAAACCTGCAGGTCAGGCCGTTACGCGTCTGGGGATACGTCCCGGTTGATGGGACGTATCCCCGCTGTTGTGTCTCTCGTGAGGATGCATAACAGGACGTGTGTTTCAAGTAGACGCGACATTAGGAGTGTTGGCGTTTCAAGTAGAGGCAACATGCGGACGGCGGTTCGACGGTTGGCACAGAAGGGAAGTTGTGTCCCCCCAGGCGGGACACAACTTCATGTGATGTCGTGTCGGAGCGAAACCAATGTCAAGCACAGCTGACATACTGCGGCTCTGAAGGAACCCGACTCTGGGGAGAGCAGTTCGTGTCGATCCAGCCGAAGCGTCGTCGCACCCGTACCGATGGCGTGACGCAGCCGCGCCTCCCGATGCAGGATCCGGCGGCGGCGTGGGATCAACCGTTGCGACCAGTGGAGACGCTCGACGACCTCGCCAAGCGATATCCGGACCGGCCGGTGGGGTTGGGTCCCCGTCGGAAGAAGATGGAGTTCTACGGGCCGCCGGACCAGCCCCAGGGTTTTTCGCTGGACAGCCTTGAGTTCTTCTTCATCATCGCGCAATTCTTCCGAGAAGCCCTGCCACTGCGGCTGATCTTCCTGCTGATTGCTTGTCAGCGGGCAGGCGGCCAGATCCACTTGCGCCAGGACGACATGGCTACCGTCCTCGATGTCTCCCGAACGAAGGTGAACGAGGCTTTGGCCGTGATCATGTCGCACGGCATCGTGTTCAAGGTGAGGCGCGGGGTGTACCAATTCAACCCGCCCTACAGCTACCGCGTCGCCGAGTTCATCCCCGGTACCGAGAGCGAGGAGCCGCAGTACGTCAAGGTCGAGCAGAGCGACGCGATCAGGACGATCCGGGAGGATCAGACTCTGCCGAAGCTGGTGCGCTTCCCGTCTCTGGCAAAGATGCGCGAGGAGATCGAGAAGCTTCGTGAGGAGCGTGCCCAGGATCGAGCACGTCGGCGCGAGGAGCGGGAGCTGCGGAAGCAGCAGGAGGAAGGGGCCGGACAGTGAGCGGACTGCATTTCGCTGCGGTGAACGCGGAAGGCATTGTTGCTGACCTGGACTTGCTGCCAGCGGCGTACCGGGTGCTGCTGAAGATGCGCGCCCACAGTGAGGCGGGCGGCCGGATCGTGGTCGATCAGGGCACCATCGCCGAGTGGCTAAGCCTGAGCCGTACGGCGGTGAATGCGGCGCTTCGCGAGCTGGACCTGGCACAGCTAGTCATGAAGAAGCGGCCGGGGGTGTATCAGCTGAATCCGATGTTGGCGGCCTACACCTCGCCCGAGGACGCAGTGGCTGCTGTGCGGCAGATGCCGGCCAACCAACGGCTGAACTCTCCCGGCTTCGCTGACCGGTTCCGGTTGGCGGTCGAGGAGTACGAGGACCAACTCGCGGAAAAGCGGCGGCGCAAGGACCGGCAGAAGCGCCTGGAGGTCTTCCGCGCGGTTTCCTAGGTGATCAATTCCAAGGGATGCCTGCGGAGGGGGTGGGGCGGGCGGCGGCCGAAGACGGTCAGGCGGCGGGCTGCCGGCCCTGGTTGTCGAGGTGGCAGCGGGCGGTCAGGCGTCGAGGTCGACTTCGGGGTGCGTGAACCGCACGGGCTTGCCCAGCGACTGGGCGTAGGCAATTTCGGCTCGGGTGCTATCTCCGATGTAGTTGCCGACGACGAGCACCTCATCAGCGATCAGGATCTTCGCCCGGTGTAGATCGTCGAGTCGAACCTTCAGCGCCTCGGCCTCGACAGGATCGGACCAAAGTTCGTGCGGCGACTTCATGTCACAGCCCGGCTTGACGACAATCCTTCCGGCTTTGGTCTCCCGCAGATCGGCCTCGTTCATCTCGGTCATGAAGCGGGTGGAGCCGCAGATCGCGACGATATGCGGGAGGCTCAACAGCTTCTTCGCGTCGGCGAGTTTCGCCTCGGGGGTGCTCAGTTGCGGGTATGACACTGGTTCCTCCTGGTGGTGTGGCCCAAGGGGTGCCTGCGGTTGACGGTCCACATGTTGGGCAGGCGGGAGTGCTCGGGGTTCCTGTTCAGTTCGAGTGGGGTTGGAGGCAGTTCGGATGCCTCCAACCCCACCTGTGTGCTCTGCTGTTCAGCGGTCGCCGGCGAGGTCGGCGACTTCGCGGATCCGGGACTTTTGTCGCTCGATCTCGACCATCGATTCCTTCACTGCGGGTGTCTGGAACTTCTCCCCGTGCGGGATGTAGCGGTCGGACGGGTCGTACTCGTGGTGGTAGCGCAGGTCCCAGCCCTGAGTGTTGGTCTCGTAGCCGGAGACCAGGTGGGAAATGGAGTATGACTCTTCAGCGCCGACGGTGCGCTCGTACTCCTTGTGGATCAGGGCGAGTTCGGCCGCGGCCTTGTCCCAGTCCTTCGCGGCCGCCAAGACCTTGTGGTGGAGGTCGGTCAGCTTCATGACCTGGGCGCGCCAGTTGGTGTCGGCAGTGGAGAGCAGGGAGTCGTACGTGTCCTCCATCGCGGCGCGGGCCCTCCGGTAGGTGTTCCAGGGCATCGCCATGGAGCTGATCTGGGGGCGGGCCTTGAGGTGGAAGCGGGCGGTGCCCCACATCTCCGTTGCGGCGCGGTATTCCAGCTCGAGCATCTTCCTGTCCTCGGAGGACAGGTCGTCGTTGCCGTACGACTCCACGGGGCGGAGCGGTTCTTCCTCGCGCCCGGTGAAGGGTTTCCACGTGAACTTCCACTCCCCTTCGAAGCGGCCCGGTTCGGCGGAGACGAAGTTCGGGTGGTGGAACTTGGCGAGGGTGTCGGTGGTGGCGGTCATAGCTTCCTCCTGTGCGGCGATGGCGGTACGGGCGGTGTTCTTCGCGACTCCGCTGGCCTCTCGGATCTCCGCGAGGGTGGCGCCCGAGACGTGGGCCGCGTAGATGAGCGGGTCGCGGCGGTCGAACCAACTGCGCCAGATGCGCAGGTCGTTGAGGGCCGCCTGTTTCTTCTCAGCAGCGTTGTCCATGCCCACAACGGTACGGATCAATTTTGATACGACACAAGAGGGTGTATCAGAACTGGCCCAATCTGGCCTGAAGTCGCTTCCCGTGCGCCGTGGCTTATAGCTCGACTCGCGCACGCGCTTGACAAGCGTTCAGCGCCTGAACAACTATGGGCAAGTCCCAAGCAACTAACGGGTTATTGGGGCTAGGATGAACGCCCCTTCGGGGGAACCGCGCTGACCGCCCGTCACGGAGGAGAGCAGCAATGACCGACATCGAGCCGCCTACGTCCCCGGAGTCGGTGTCTCAGGAGGAAGCGCCGTCCAAGCGGCGTTTCCCGCCGCTGACCAAGGCCGAGAAGTGGACCTTCCCCTTCATCGTGCTGGGGGCGCTGGGTATCGGCGGCATCGGCCTGTTCATGTCCTTCGACAACGTCCGGGAGTACGTGGCCGAGGCCGGCGTCGACCACCCCGAGCTCGTGCCGATCGCCATCGACATCGCGATCCCGGTCTTCAGCCTGCTGTACCTGATCCTCATCCGTACGGACCGGCCGCTGGCCTGGCCGCGGTGGCTCGCCTGGGGTCTGACCTATGTGACGATCCATCTGAACGTGAACAGCACGAACAACCTCGACGCGCAGATCACGCACGCCGCGCTGCCCACGCTGTGGATCGGGATCACCGAGATCATCGCGCACATCTACCGGGTCGAGATCGGCGAGGCCAAGGGCACCCGGCCGGACCCGATTCCCGTCGTCGACTGGGTCCTGGCCCCGTTCGCCACCGCGCACCTGTACCGCTACATGCGGCTGTGGAAAATCCAGTCACACCAGGAAGGCCTTCAGAAGCGCCAGCAACGCATGCGCGCCATTACCGCGCTCCGCAACAGCTACGGCCGCGCCTGGCGCTTCAAGGCCCCCCTCGACCTGAGGAGCGAGCTCCGCCTCGGCGAGCTCACCGACGTGAAGGTCTACGAGGCGAAGCAGCTCGGGGATGACCCCACGACCGAACAGCTCCTGAAGATCGCCATCTCGCGCGCCGGCACCAACACTCCGCCCGCGCCGCAGATCCTGGCCGTTCCGACGGAGCCCCGGCGCGAGCTGGAAAACACCGAGGAGCAGACCGCCCTCCCCGTCGGGTCGCGCACCGTGGAGGCCGCACCGGAGCAGGACGAGCCGTACGTGTCGGCCAGCATGAGCAGCCCCGAGGCCTCTCTCCCAATCCCGGAGCCGCGCAGCGAGCAGGCGGAGGCCCACATCCTCCAGGCGCAGGCCCTGCGCGTTCAGAGCCCGGTGATGTCCTCGGTGCCGTCGGTGGAGAGCAAGGAGGAGCGCGTCGCACGCGAGCAGCGCGAGGAGGCCACGCGAACTAGCCAGAAGGCGGCGGCGTACGACGCCGTTGTGCAGGTCGTGGTCGAGATGCATGAGCGTGGAGAGGCCATCAGCGGACCCGCCATCGCCGAGCGCCCGGACATCTCCGTCGGCCCCCGCACCGTTCAGCGGTACCTGAAGAAGATGGAGCAGGAGGGCGTCCTCAACAGCACCGAGGACTGATCCAGGCGTCAACTTGCAGGCGTGGGCCGGAGCTTGTTGCTCCGGCCCTCCGCTCTTTTGCCCTACCCTTTATGTCGGGTCGCTTGAGTCGCTGACGACCCTGGTCGAGTAGTCCGGCCCGTGACCGGACGGCGACGACACCAGAACCCGCGCAGCGGGAATCGGACGACGGTCGAAGAACTCCACTGCCAGGTACCCCTGTACGCCCAGGTGTGCCCGGGTCACGGGACCGCGCATGCCGCGAGGGGACCTCCCATGGGAGCCAAGAACCACGCCCTGAAGAGCGCAGCCCGCCGCCGCGCCGACAGGACGGGCCAGTCGTACGAGGCCGCGCTGCAGGACGTGCGCCGGGAGTACGAACGCGGGGCATTCGCCGACGACGGCCAGGAGCAGCCGGAAACGATGGGCTTCGCCGAGCCGGTCGGCGCCAGCGAGTACCGCAAGTCGTCGTACGTCACCGGGTACATGGTCGCCTGGGGTGTGCAGGAACTCGTCGACGAGGATCAGCTCCTGGCGCTTGTCGAGCACGCCGAGAAGCACGGTAAGCCCGGAGCGACGGACCCGCTCGTGTGCTTCCTGTGCGACCGGCCGGTCGTGGTGACCCGCGAGCGTGAAGTCCATCTCGGTCTCGCGCTGCGCAAGGTGCAGAGGCCTGGCCAGCGGGAGGCCACCGAGCTGCAGATGCCGGTGTGGACGCACGAGGAGTGCGGCGGGACCCGCATCTGGTCCTGGTCGCAGCTCGCCCTGGAACGCCGACGCCGCAGGCTGCACGTTGATGAGGCCGATCTGCCGCCCAAGGAGCGCCGCCGCGGCTTCACCCCGACCGAGGACTACTGCGTCTTCACGGCCCCCGACGACAGCCCGCCCCTGTTCTATCTGCAGCCGGGCGACGGCCACCGGCACGGCCCGCTGGGCTTCCGGGCCGACCGCCTCTCCGACGGGCTGCCAGCAGTCGACTTCACTCAAGGAGACGAACCGCGGCCCCTGCCGGAGTGGACGATCGCCTCGGACCGCACGGGGCTGCTCCACATCGAGCGGCAGGGCACGGGGCGCTGGTACCAGCCGCCCGCCCCGTGGACACCGCCCGCCGCGTGGCTCGCGGCCGCGCACTACCACGGCACCGCCATCTTCCTCACGGCCCCGGCCGGCTCGGTTCCGCCCGAGCACCTGGAGGTCGCCGCCGGCGACCTGTCCGACCTGATCGCCGTGGGCCGCGACCAGCTGCTCTACGGCGGCGTCATGACCATCTCCGGTCTCGTCTGAACCATCCGCAGAAGGGAACTTGACGTGCAGCACCACGATGACGACGCGTACGAGACCGAGGCAGAGGCCGAGCTGACCGACGTCATGGCCGGGGCGAGGATCACCCTGGACGAGCTCGCGGTCGAGCTTGCCGGCGTGGAGCTCCGGCTGCGTCGGCTCGCCCGCGCGGCCGAAACTCCGGCGACTCCGGTCGAACTCGCCGACACCATCGACTTCCTGCGCTCCACGGCCACCCGCCTGCGCGAGACTGGCGAACAGACCGGTCTCCTGGCCCGGATCGTGAACGGTGACGCCCCGCTCGCTCGCACGTTCACCAGCGGCGATCCGTGGGGTGCAGCAGCCCGAGGCACCGACCGAGAGGACTTCGGCGGCCCCGCTCTCGTGCCCAGCCAGCGGCGGCTGCTCCACCTGGCCCGCACCGCCCAACTCGGCGGAAGTACCGAGAAGTCGGCGAAGACCACCACGTACGCCGACGCGATGGGCGACGTGGGGCGCGGGTGGGAGTCCAAGGCCGCCACCGTTCGTCGCCTGCGCGAGCGCAACCGCGCAGTCGCGGTCGAGGTCCTGCGACTGCCCTGCGAGAGGTGCGATGCCGGGCCGGGCAAGCAGTGCCGCACCAAGAACGGATGGACCTCCGACAAGGCGCACGTCCAGCGACAGCGCGAGGCCGAGGCGACCGTGGACCAGCGCCTTGGGTTTCTGGACATCAACCCCGTCCACGTCGCGGAGGTCTGACGCAAGCAGTTCCTGGACTGCTGCGTGACAGGCGGTCAGACACCAGGAGGAGGGTGGTGCCGACCAGATGCTGGCACCACCCTCCTGCTTTCAGCGCCCTTCGTGCGACGGCGGCTACAGCCACTTGAACGCGGAGCGGAGGGTCGACGCCGCGCCGCCCAGGTTGTCGGCGATGAGCCGCCCGTCGAACTCGTACGGGTCGTCCAGAGCGTCCATCGCCGCGTCGGACGCGACGTCCAGGACGTCGGCGAGGGCCTCGTTGACGCGTGCGGCCTTCAGCTCCTCGATGACCTGGTCGTGGTCGTCGCCGTTCCGGATGGCGTCGGCCATCATCTGCAGCGCGGCGGCAGCGGCACGGGCGAGATCGGCGCTTTCGGAGTCGCGGTCCGCCTCGGCGGCCTTGTACACGGCGGCGGTCAGCACAACGTCCTTCGCCACGATGTCCTTCGTCATGCTTCCTCCAAGGTCAGCAGCTGCCATCCACTCCATAATAATGTTCAGGCGCTGAACACTTGTCAATACAACGAACGGAAGTGGGGGTCTCGTGAGAGACCCCCACTTTGCTACCTCAGGAGGGCTACTTGGTCCGGACCACGGCCCTCAGAGGCCTACGGAAGGCAGGTGAGCGCTCATGGCGAGCAAGAACGATGGGCGAGTCGTTGCGGTTCAACATCACGTTCCCCCGTTCTTCTGCGAGTTGCGAGTTGCGAGTCAGAGGGAGAAGCCGACATGGCCGACCTCGTAGTACAGCTCGGGCGGAGAGCCGAGGTCGCCGGCGTTGTCCATCCAGGCGGTGTCCATGTCGACCTCGTCGTCGGCCGCCCAGGAGCCGACCAACTTGGTCCAGGCCTGCTCTGAGGGCCGGTATGTACGCTCGGTCGCCCGCTTCTGGGCGCCCTGGGCCTGCGGGCGTACGTCCCGGTGGTCCACCGGGATCACACTCATTCGCTGGCCGCGGGCACGCTCCAGGACCTGCCCTTCGACGGAGGCCCGCACCTTCTGCGGCAGCCGCGTGCCGGTGCGCGCCCAGTTGCGGGCCTTGAGCTGCCAGTAGGCCCGGTTGATCCGCTCCTTGTTCTCGTCGGTGGGGGTTGCGGGGTTCCGCTTGCGGAACCAGTTCCTCGCCGTGCGCCGCTTGACGCCGGCCTCCTCCATCGCTGCGGTGCCGCCCTTGTGGGTCTTGAGGTAGGCCAACTGGGCCCTGTGGCTGGGGGAATCGTCGCGGCGCGGCACGATCTCGCCTTCCTCCATGAGGATGCGCACCTCGGAGGACATCTGTGTGTCGAAGGCCTTGCCTCCGGAGTCCTCGCCGCGCCCCCAGGGCAGGCGGCCGGCACCGCCCAGGAGCGATCCGCCGGAGTGCCGCTCCCTGGAGCGCCGGGTCTTCTTGCCCGCCATCAACGCTCACCTGCCTTCCGGACCCGCTTGGCCTTGATCTGGTTGAGGGCGCGGCCCTGGGTGAACAGCTGCTTGCCGTTGCGCTGGGAGGCCCAGACGTCGCCGGTGAGGTGGAGTTCGTCGGTGCCACCGACGTGGACGATGCCGAGGCCGGCCTCGTGCGCGCGGACGGCCTTGCGGCGGAGGTTGGCGAACGCGGCCCCCCGGATGATGTGCACCCAGTCCGGTCGGCCCAGGTCCCGGTTCGCGCGGGAGTCGCCCATGGTGGACACCAGCTTGCTGTACATCGCGGACACGTAGCCCTTGGTGACGGAGTCTCCGGTCTCGATCGCGGTCATCCGCGCCGTGTTGAGGACCTGGACCACATCCTTGAAGAGCGCCGCAGTGCCGGGGGCGACGTAGGCCTCCAGGATCGTGGGCATCTCGCAGAGGGAGCCGTACGACGGTGAGGCCATGTCGCGGATCCCGAGGAGGATCGACGTGGGAACCCACAGGGACCCGGCCGTCTCGCGGTCGTCGCCGAGCGGGTTGGGCAGGTGCGGGTGGTCCCAGGCGATGGGCTTGATCCTCACGATGCCCGAGAGGTCGGCGCCCCTGCCGTAACAGTCGAGGTCGTCCCAACTCCAGCCGTCGCCCTCAGGGTTGTGGGTGAGGCTCCGTACGGGCAGGTGCGCGGACTGCAGCGCGCCGAGGTAGGCGGCGTTGACGTCCAGCTCGGTCACCTCGACGTCGTCGGGCAGCGGCTTGTTGCTGCGGTACTTCGGGCGGGCCTCCCAGACGTCGTCGGATGCGTCCCTGCGCTTACGGACCAGCGGGTCCGGCATCTTGGGGTACGCGGTCGGTTCGTACGCGGACTCGACGCGGGTCTGCGCCCACAGCTCCATGACGTCCGGGATCGCCGAACCGCCGTCTCCGGCGAGCGCGTTGAGCGCGGCCTCCTGATCGCCATTGTGCTCGTCGAGGGCGCGCGCCACCCTGTCCGCGACGAAAGACTCGAGCCTGGCCTTGGCGTTGGGAGCCTTGCACCGGGGCGCGGCTGCCGGCTTCGGTTCGGACGCCTTCGGCGCGGGCTTTTCGGCCGCCGCGGGCTGGGCCGGAGCGTGAGCCGCCGGGGACTCAACCGGCTGCGGTTCCTCTGGAGTTGCCCCGGAAGGATCTTGTACGGCGTTCTGCGGCACTGCGGTGATGGAGGGCAGAGTTCGGGCCGTCCGGGGGGCCGGGAGCGCCTCAGTGGCCTTCTGGGGCGTTTCGCGCCGGGGCAGGGTGTTGCGGTAGTCGCGGTCGGAGCCCATATCCCGGAACTGCGACAGGTGCCCAGCGAAGGCGACGGTGAGGGTGCAGGTGGGCGCGTTGCGGCACTTGCCCATGATCAGGTCGGCCTCGCCGGCGCGCGGGCTGTCCTTCTCGTAGACGTCGGGGCGGTGGAGCAGGATCACCATGTCGGCGTCCTGTTCGACAGCCCCGGACTCGCGCAGGTCGGACACCACGGGCTTCTTGTCCTCGCGGGACTCCGGGCCGCGGTTGAGCTGCGACAGGGCGATGATCGGGACGTTGAGCTCCTTGGCGAGGAGCTTGAGGCGCCGGGAGATCTGCGCGACCTCCTCCTGGCGGTTGCCGTGGGAGCGGCGTCCAGACTCCAGGAGCTGCAGGTAGTCGACTGCGATGAGCTCGATGCCCTCACGGCTGTGCATCTCACGGGCCCGCGTGGCGATCTCCGCCATGGTCAGGTTGGGGCTCGTGTCGACGAACATGGGCGCGTCGATCATCTCGGGCAGCCGCCTCCCGATCCGGCCCCAGTCGTCCTCGGTCAGGGTGTAGCCGCGGATCTTGTGGAACCCCACCCCGGCCTCGGCGGAGAGGACCCGCTGGCCGATCTCCAGGTCACCCATTTCCAGGCTGAAGAGGGCTGTGGGGATGTTCTGCTGGATCGCCACAGCGCGCAGGAAGTCCATCGCGAGCGTGGACTTGCCCATGGCGGGCCGCGCCGCCACGACGACGAGCTCGCCCGGCTGGAATCCGTTGGTCAGCTGGTCGAGGTCCGTGAACCCGGTCAGCACGCCCTGGCGGTTCTCGGTGTCCTCCTGGTCGTCGACCGTCCGCTCCAGGATCTGGCCGAGCCGCTTGTACGGGACGCGGGCGCGGGCATCGCGGTGCGCGACGTGCAGCTCGGCCTCGTGGCGGTCGCACATCTCCGCCAGCTCGGCCTCGCCCGCGTACAGGTCCTGAATCGCACGAGTGTGAACCGCGATCGAGTTGCGGCGGACCGCGCACTCCCGCACCCGCTCCGCGTACCACTCACCGTTCGCGGCGGTGGGAGCAGAGCCCGCGAGGATGCTGACGTACGGGATGCCGCCGACGCGGGCGAGGTCTCCGCGGCGCTCAAGTTCGGCAACGACCGTGATCTGGTCAGCGGGCTCGCCCCGGTCGTTGAGGGCGCAGATCGCGTCGAAGACCGACTCGTGCGCGGGGCGGTAGAAGTCGGGCCCGGTCAGCACGGAGCGCACCTCGACCAGCGCGTCGACGGTCAGGAGCATGCTGCTCAGCGCCGCCTGCTCGGCCTCGAGGTCCTGAGGCGGTACACGGGTGAACTCTCCATCGGAGCCGCCCATTACGGTGTTCATACATTCCCTTCCGGGGATTTCGTCGCGGCGCCCGGCCGGTCCCACACCTTCGGGCGCCGCTTCCATTTGTACGGAAGCTGCGCTGGTCGTCAGGCGCGGTTGGCCAGGGCGGCGAGGACGGCCTTGCCCATGCCGCGCGGAGCCGGGGGCTCGATCCGGCAGAGCGGGCAGCCGTCCACCGTGCTCAGGTCCGGGTGCCGCTCGCACCGGTCCGGACGGACCGCCTTCGGGGCGGGCCGGGACGGCGACGGGGGCGAGGGCAGGTCGCGCAGCACCGAGACGTACACCCCGGCCAGGCTCTTGCGCACCTCGGACGGGCGCACTTCACGTTCCAGGTGCGCCCGCAGGTCCTGCGGCGCCCACCCTGCCGACAGCGCAGCAGCAACCGGCTCGTACAGCCGGGCACAGGACCTGGGCCCCTGCCGGTCCATGCCGGGAAGGCCGGCGACGAACTGCTCGACCTCGACGTCTTGTTCTGCGGGCTTCCGCGCAGCGGGAACCTCCGGCGCAGCCGGAGCAGATGCAGGGCTGTCGAGGGTCTTCTCGTCCTCCTCGTTTGTGGGAGCTTCAGCCGTCGACGCTCTTGTGGTTGAGGAGGAGGGAGGGGAGGAGGAGGTCTGTTCTCGGTTTGTATAGGAGGAGTCCTGGTTTTCCGGATCCTGGTTTCCCGGATCCTGAAAATCCGGATCCCGGGACTCGGTATCCGTGCTGGTCGGGCCGGGTTCCGGATTTTCAGGATCCCGGCCTGACCTGGGCTTCTTCCGGTCGTTGGGGTCCGAGCGCTCCTCGGGCGGCACGGCGTAGGGGTACACGAAGGCGACCCACTCGTGATGTCCGTTCTCGGTGCGGACCAGGTCCCGTACCAGGAAGCCTTCCGCCTCCAGCTCGTAGGACGCTGTGTAGAGGGCGTCGCGGCCCTCGATGCGCGTGCAGCCGCGGCGGCGGCGCTGCTTGACGAGCTCGCGGGCGTCAGGGATCTCGGCGCCCTCGGGGAAGCGGAGCCAGCGCACGAGGAGCCCGAGCGCGCGGCAGGAGAGGTCGGCGTCCTCGGCCTTGTTGTCGACGGCGATGAATCCCGGCCGGACCTTGGCGCGGTAGACCTTCATCGCGCACCTCCCGCCTGCAGGCAGGCGGACGAGGTGAGCTGGCGGGCGCCGGAACCGGGGATGACAGAAATGTCTCGGTTGTGGTACCTGGCGCTCTCGATGAGCAGGGCGAGCACTGCTACCCTCCAAAGGGTTGGGCAGACACACACCGCGGCCACTGGCCGAAGTGCTTCGACATTGGGTGTTGGGCAGACACACGAGCCTGGTGAGGGCTGTGTGGGCAAAGGTGTGCGGTCAGCTTCGGGCGAGGTCTCCGGGTGGTGCCGGGGGCCTCGCCCACTTTTCGGCGACGAAACTCCCGCCCGAGCTCGACCCTGAGGTCTAGGGGCTCATGCGGCAGATGCCTCCTTCGAATCTCCGCGACCGCGGCGGCGGGTCCAGATCCGACCGTTCCGGCGGGACTCCAGCTTCTCGCGGCGGATGTTCATGATCTCGGTGGTGACCCGGTCCGCCATCCGCGGATCCGACGCGTACAGGCGCAGCAGGGCCTTGGTGATGTCGGTGGTAGACGCGGCGTTCAGAACTCGGGCCTCCTCCAGCGCGGCGTACTCCGCCTCCGGCAGGTCTGCCGTGACGCGGGTCGAACGGCGTGCGTGATCCTGGTCCGGCTCGTCGGCCATCTCGCCAACCCCACTTTCTACTGAGGTAATCCTGAAGCTTAGCGGTGTAGCAGCTGATACTAGAGGGTCCTGCGTCGTGTGTCGCCACTGATGTTTGAAGTCGGGTCAGGTCATCGCAGCAGCAACGGAGATGCACCCTCCCGGAGTTCCCTCCCCTCCGCCCGACGACCTCAGCGGCTCGCAGGCGCAGGCCAGTTGACGTGGTCTGATGGTGTCGAAGCGGTGCGGCCACGACAGGACCAACTATGCCGGAAGGGGGCTGTGGATGACGGAAGTGAAGGTCGCGCTCGCGCACGACGGCCGCAGCTGGGTAGACGGAGTTGAGGTACGGGCCGCCGATGGCACCCTCGACGGAGCTCGCGCGGCCGCGCTCAAACACGTTGCCCGCCTTGCCCGTCAGAGGCGCGGGCCCGTACTCGTACGCGCTGAGGATCCCGACGGGCAGGTCTGGGAGCTCGCGGTCGGCATCGACGGAGAAGTCGTTGAAGCGAGCGACGCCCACCTGCTCGCCGACGATCCGGACGCCCAGCAGGTGCCGGCCGAGCTCGAGGTCCGTGTGGCCACCGTGAGCGAGGCGCTCGCCGCCGACCGCGGATACATCGCCCTCAAGCTCGCCGAGGACCTCGACGCCGACCTCGGCCAACAGCACGGCCTGGAGCACCCGCACGCTCTGCGCGCGAAGGAACTGCACGGACACGTGCACGCCACCGCCCGGGAAGGCCGCGCGGTCGAGGCCTGCGCGCTCTACCTCGAAGCGGCGCGCGGCTGGAGCCGACTCAACAGCCCGTCGTACGAGGGCGCGCTGCAGCGCGCCCTCGCGCTGTGGGGCGAACTCGCCGACGATCCCGCGCGGATCGTGTGGCTCGGCGAGCAACTCGTCGACCTCCTGGTCCTCGACGGCAGCCGAGCCCAGCCGACCGCGGCCGCCATCCAGCGGCGCATCGACGCGCTGCGCCTGGAGCTCCCGCAGGCGTGACGGGCGCAAGGGTGCGAAGCAACAGGTCGACGGCACGAGGGCTCCTGGAAAGACGGGAAGGCCCTCGACCTCCGGTCAGTGTTGGGCAGACATGGAGGTCGAGGGCCGCTTGAGCGAGGCCGGTGTGTGCGGTGGTGGGCCCGGCCTCGCCGAACTCTCGGCGTCCCGGCACGGGGAACGCGGGTTGGGCCGAGAGGCTTTGGCCAGGCCTAGGTCGAGGCCGGCACCTTGTGGTGGATCGTGCGGTCGAGGAACCGCGAGCGGGCGCGGCCGTCGATGCGGCGTACGCCGCTCCGGGCCGAACTGATCGCACGCGAGGCCTGGTCCAGCAGCTCGTCGGCCGCGCGCAGTTCGTCCAGCACGTCACCGGTGAACGCCCAAGTCCCCTCGGGCGCGTAGGCGGTCAGCAGCTGTGCGAGCTGGGCGGTGAGGTCGGTCATGAGCGCGGGGAGCTCGGCACGGTCGTCCGGGCTGTAGTCGTCGGAGCTGAGGTTGAGGGGGCGGCTCATTCGGGTCCTCCATCGCGAGGATGGTCGTAGTCGGTGGGGCTCAGGTCGGCTATCTGCGGGTTCCATTCACGGCCGCCTCCTGGAGGCCGCAGCCACGCCCTGCTCAGCTGGCGCTTCTCGCGGGGGAACCCGAGGTCGACGACCTCACCCCACTGCCGTCGGGCCGTGTCGAACACCGTCGCGCCTAAGCGGAGCCACGACGGAGTGTTCACAGGCTCGGAGCCGATCAGGACTTCGAGGTACCAGCGGCGTTCTGCCGCGCGGCGCAGCAGGCGGCCGCAGAGCGAAGGCGTGGTCATCAGAGTCCAAGGGGTCGGTTCACCAGGGCTTCTTCAGCCTCCACTGAAAAGTGGACAGGAGGAACGGACGCCTACTGAGCTCGGACCGAACTTTTCAGAACTTTCATGCCGGAGGCCCGGGACGCGCCTGGTGGCAGGCTGCAAGACTGGGGCCATGGCAGAACTGAATGGACGCCCCGTACACCCCGACGCCCTGGCCGCCCTCGCGCTGACCAACTACGGGCACTTCACATCCATGCGCTGCGACAACGGGAGGATCCGAGGCCTGCAGCTGCACATGGAGCGGCTCGTCCGCGACTGCCGCGAGGTCTTCGGCGCTGAGCTCGACGTCGACCGCGTCCGCGAGTACGTACGCCAGGGAGCCCAGAACCGGCAGGGCAGCTTCGTCATCCGCGTGACAATCTTCGACCCGGACCTGCAGATGGGCCACCCCGGAGCCGAAGCGCACCCGCAGATCCTTGTCACGGTCCGGTCCGCTGGCGAATTCCCCGCTCCCCCGATGACCGTGCGGACACAGACCTTCACCCGTGACACCGCCCAGGTGAAGCACATGGGTCTCTTCCCCCAGCTCAAGGCCCGGCGCGAGGCTCAACTGGCTGGATCCGACGACGCGCTCTTCGCCGATGCCGACGGCGTGATCAGCGAGGGCGGCACCTGGAATGTCGGCTTCGTCGATCAGGACGGCGCTGTCATCTGGCCCGAGGGTCCCGTACTGCCCGGAGTCACCATGAAGTTGCTGCAGAACGCGCACCCCTACCGCACTCAGCAGGTCACCCTCAACGACCTGAGCCAGATGCGGGCGGCCTTCGCCACCAACACCTCCATCGGTGTCCGCCCCATCACCGCCATCGACGACCGGACCTTCCCGGCGGACGACCCCACCCTGGACAAGCTCCGCTCGCTCTACGCCGACATCGCCGGCGACGAGCTGTAGGCGCGCCCCTCCCCCACAGAAGAATCGCCAAGGAACGGTAGAACCGTGCCACTCGTAACGAACTGGACCGGCAAAGAGGTTCGCGCGCTGCGTACCGCGGCGAGGATGAGCGCGGCCGCGCTCGCCGAGCGGATCGGCGTCAGCGAGCGGGCCGTCACCAAGTGGGAGACCGAGAACGTGCAGAGCGTCCGGATGGAGAACCAGGCCGCTCTGGACACGCTCCTCGCCCAGGCCAACGCCGACGTACAG
Organism: Streptomyces solicavernae; assembly: GCF_029968095.1. GTDB lineage: Bacteria > Actinomycetota > Actinomycetes > Streptomycetales > Streptomycetaceae > Streptomyces > Streptomyces solicavernae. The sequence goes on from NZ_JASCIR010000040.1 coordinate 15,562, forward strand.
GGCCGGTTCGTCGGCCTGCTCACCAGCGAACCGAACATCCCCCCACAGCAGATCGTCGAACAGCCGGTGTTCTCCGGGAAGTACGTCCGCCACCCTAAGGACGGCAAGCCCATGGCCTGCGTCGCCGCCGGCATCTACCTGTCAGGCGAGGACGGCGAGCCCGAGTTCGTCGACGAGTTCTACATCGACGCCCACCCCGTGACGAACGCCGATTACGCGCGGTTCGTCGTGGCCACCGGCCACCACCCCCCGAAGCACTGGCCGGAGGGCAGCCCGCTCCGTGAGCTCTACGACCACCCCGTGGTCGAGGTTTCCTGGCTGGACGCATCCGCGTACGCGGATTGGGCAGGAAAGCGGCTCCCGTCCGCGAGCGAGTGGGAGAAGGCCGCGCGCGGGACGGCTGGGAAGACCTTCCCCTGGGGGGAGCAGCCGACTCCGGCCAAGTGCAACGTCCGCGAGACGGGCATCGAGTCCACAACCCCCGTGTCCAAGTACCACTCCGGGGCTTCCCCGTACGGGGTGTACGACATGGTCGGCAACGTGTGGGAATGGCTGCGAACTCCCGCAGACCGGAAGACCGGTACCTACCAGCTCAAGGGCAGCGCGTTCAGCTCGTTCTTGTTCCAGGGCGCGCCGTCGAGCTACAACGAAGCAGCCGACTTCATGCAGGACGACGACACCGGCTTCCGATGTACCGCAGCACCTGAGCAGCTGGACGAAGCCGCCTGATCATGGGGAGGGCTCGCAACGATCGTTGCGAGCCCTCCCCATGTGCCTGCTCACCGCATGCCGCCCGTCGCCCACGGGATCGGGTACGACACCGCGGGCTCGGGGCGGGGCCGCGGGACGTCCTTGAACTCCACCGGGTACTGCACGGTCGACCTCGGCCCCGGCCTCGAAGGTGACTTCTGCGCCGCACCGCTCGCCCCGGTCCCCGAAGCGCTGTACGCCATCACGATCGCGACGACCGATACGAAGATGGTCATTTCCCGGCGGGCGCCCGCCGGCCACCGCCAGTGGGCGCGCACCTGCGTGCCGTCCGCCTTCTCGTACCGGCCGATGAACGGCATGCACTCCCCCAAGGTCGTCGATCCACAACGCAACGCCCAGTGAAGCAGGCCCTACTGACAACCAGTCAGACCATGATCAGCCACGCTTGCGGCGTTGAAACAGCGGACGAAGTACCTCCCGCCAGCTCCGAGGCCGCTGTTCAGGACCCGGTGCCGGCACTGCCGGTGGTACGGGAGGCGGCACGGACGGCTTCGGCGGCACCACCGGGCCGAGCGTGCCTTCGTCGTCGTGGGGTGCAGCAGTCGAGGCGTCCTCTTCGGCGGCCTCGGGCTGCGGTCGTGGAGTTGGAGCCGCCGGATCAGCAGGCGATGGCGGGGCGGCGGGAAGCGGCGTGGGAGCTGGCGGTTTGACAGTCTCCGCAGCAGGCGTTGAGGGTCGGGCCGCTTCCGCCTTCAGCTGCTCCTGCTTCGCCCGAGCCTGCTCGCGCGCTGCCCGCTTCGAGCTGTTCCACCGTGCCGCCTGTACTCGCTCCAGGCGCTCCATGACGTCGTGAGCCTCGGAGGGGTGGAAGCCGAGCTTCCCGACGCGCAACGTCGACAAGCCGATCTCGACCAGCCCCCACCACTGCGCCCCAGGTGCAGGGACGGGGTGGCTGATCCGCCAGTCCGTACGGCGCCACTCGATCCCCGCCCAGTCGAACTCCTCGCCTCGCCGCGGCTCGTGCTGGAACTCGTGCCCGCCATACGGCACGAGCACGTTGTCCCCGTCGACCCAGTACACCGCTCCCCCAGCATCGACGATCTGCAGCTGCTGCTCGGTCGGCCGGACCCGACGGTGCCGCACGGACTCCGTCTCCCCCGCCGGCCGCACGGACTTGTCACGCAGGCCCCCCTGGCGGAAATGCGTCAGGTTCTCGGCGAAGAACCACACGTGCCGAGCCCCCGTGCCGTACGTGTGCCGAACGGCCGCTACCCGGCGGCGCACCGACTCCTCCGTCAGCTCCCCGCGCTGCCGCTCGATCACGAGCATTTGGTCCCCGTCCTTCGCGACGACTACGGGCGGCACCGGGGCGCCGTCATCGGGTGGTTGAGGGCACTCGATCCGGGTGGGGGTGCCGGGCCAGGCCCTTACCAGGTGATCGCGGAGGTCGATGATGACCTCGACCTCCTGGTCGACGCGCTCGCGTACCTCGGCGCGCGCCCCGCATAGGTCTTCAGCATCAACCACCTGGAGGTCGTCGGCCTTGCGGCTGCCGTGAGCGAAGCGGGGCCGGTACGTAGAAGTCGGGCCGCGGCGACGGGACAACGACATCGGTTTATGGCAACTCAGGCACTGGTAGCGGCCGTTGTCGAGCGTGCCCTCGGGTAGCGCGTCGGCGCTGCTGGGATCGTCGGTGAGCACGATGACCTGGCGCGTTCGCGCATCTCTCGCTCGCAGAGTCATAACCACGATCATGCTGCTTCAGCGCCCTGCCGTCAGGGATACGTCCGCTTCCTTAAGCGCATCTGGACCTGGGTACCGCACCTGCGGCTCGACTCAGCCCTCGTGTTTCCTGCGGGAAACACGTCGTACGTACGAGCTCAGGAGATCTGAGTGAAGCCGAGGGCTGTGGCGACCTTGTTGTATTCCTGGGCGGGCATGCTGTTCGGCGCCAGGATCGGGACGGGGCACTCGTCCCGATAGATCGACGGGATCACTCCTGACCAGTGGATGAGGGGCAAGAGGACGTCGCCGTAGGTCTCCTGAAGCTCTCCAAGGGTCTTCCAGTGCTCCGCTCTGCCGAAGCTGCTGTTGGGCGCACAGCAAACAAGGACACGCTTCATCTCGGGCTGGATGCCCTTGACCGCGTACTTCCGCAGGTCCCTGATCTCCTGGAGCTTCTTCTCAAGCCGGACGAGCGCGTCGCCCTCCTTGAGGGTGCACAGGATCGGCGGGATGACCTCCCCGTCGACGTTCTTATCGAGGGCGACGAACGCGGTGACGGTGGCGCGGCCGTAGGTAGCGGGGCAGTCAATGAGGACGGCGTCCCACTGCCCGTCCATATCGGCCAGGCCTTCGCGGAGCCAGTAGGAGTCGGCGCACTTGGGGTCGTTGAGGAGCCGCTCGGCTTCGTCAACGTCGGGATCGTTGCTGTTCGCCGGCACGATGTACACGTTCTCGATTGGGTCGTACGCGTCGTCCGGGTCCTCGGGGTCGATCTCGTCGGCCTGGTAGCGAGCCTGAACAACGGCCTCTTGGAGAGAGGCCTCCTGCTTCATCACCTGGATGATGCCGGGCTGGCCGTCACGGAACCTTCGGTAGCCCAGGATCTGGCTGGAGTTGCACTGAGGGTCAAGGTCAATGACGAGCACCTTGTATCCGCGCGCTCCGAGAATCGCAGCAAGGCTCGTACAGGAACTGGTCTTGGCGGTACCGCCGGCCTTCAACGCGAAGACCAGGACGCGGGTCTTGTCGAGGGTCCGGATACGGGCCTCATGCGCGATGCTGGCTGTCATTGGTGCCTCCGGGGAGCGGGAAGAAGAGGTGGTCACTGCGCCTCGGAGACCAGCCCGAGGAGCTCCTGCTCGTACTCGGTGGGCTCGTACGCCACAGCCTTGTTGGTGATGAGGAAGTTCACGTGGGCCTGGGCGCGCTCATCCCAGGTGTGGGTGTGGGCAGAGGCGTGCGCCTCGTTGGCAGCCAGCGCGATGGCGAATGCAGCCCGACGCTTGAGGTTCACGTCGTCGCTTTCAGAGAGCTTGGTGAAGTAGGTGGAGGGCCACCGCTCGTTCTTCGGCCCCTTACCCAACTCACTGAGCCAGGAGTGAGCGAGAGCGGCAGCGCTCTTCCACTCGCCGGGGCTGAGGACGGCGTTGACCAGGAGCGTGGTCAGTTCGGGTGCGCTGGAGTACTTCTCCTGTGCGAGGAGCAACTGACAGGCGAGGCTGCGACGCTCGGCAGACTCCACCGCAGCCGTGCGTCTGTCCCGCTCCTCCTGGTCCTGGCTTTCATCCCCTCCGGCCTGCAGGTCTGCAGGCTTCGAGCTCTCTCGACCGCGCTCGTTTTCGCCACCCGTCGCGCTCTGATGGGGAATTGGCACCTCGGCAGCGACGTTCTCAGCGGCAGCCCCAGCAAGCTCGCCCGAGGTGCCCGTCTCGCCTGCTTCGTGTTTCCCATGGGAAACACCGGCTGCCTTGGGGCCGTCCTGCCCGGCATCGGAGGCACTGGCAGCGTCGATCTTCGTGTTTCCCACGGGAAACACGGTCGACTGGATCTGCAGGCGGCTCTTCGCAGCCTCTGCCGTGAGGCCCTCGTCGCGCATCCAGCCGAAGGCGCGCAGCTGCAGTTCGTGCGCGGTCTCAGAGTCTTTCTTCTTGTCCGTGTCCCTGACCGTCGACAGCACGTATCCCTCACTGTGTGACAGCCGACGCTCGTGGATCTCTGTCTGGACTTCTTGAGGAAGGACGAGGAGGTTCAGGAACTTGCTGACCGTTCCGCGGTTGCTGTAGCCCGAGCGTTCCGCGATCTGCTCGCCGGTTAGCCCGCGCTGTCGCAGTAGGTCGAGTTGCAGGGCTTGTTCGATGGGGGAGAGATCGTCACGGTCCTGGTTCTCGGAGATCAGGTTCTGTTCGACCGTACGGTCCTTGGCCCAGTCGTTGCGCAGGATCAGAAGCATCGGCTTGCCAGCAGCCTGCGCTGCAGCGTGCCTCCGATGTCCGGGACCAAGGATGTATGTGCGGTCCGGGTACTCGACCTGTTCTTTCCACTCCGGATAGCGCTCGATGAAGAGCGTGGTTTTCATGGCGGCGCCCGGGGTGTGGACGCCCTGACGTTCCACGCTGGCGATCATCTCGTCCATGTTCCGAAGCGCGAGACGACGGTTCATGGGGTTGGGGCCCACGTCGGCCGGGTCATGCTCGAACAGCTCGCCTTCCTCCGGCTCCAGCGCATGAATCCCGGAGGGCTGGCCAGACGGCACCGTGTTGCTGGCAGCAGCTTCGGCACGCGCCTCGGCGAGCTGACCGCCCCCCTTTTTCCGCTTGGGCTTGCGGCGCTCTGGGGTCGACATGGAGGTCCTCCAGGATGGTGCTGTACCGACGCATCGAACCCTAGCGGTCCTTAGAGCCAGCCCATGGTGCACCGGCTGGATACGGGGCGCTCCTGGGAGCCCTGGGCTCCAGTGAGGGATGGACCTGAATTTGGCGCCTGACTATTCGGTCCACAGCAGGTACAGGTCGACCGGCACCGGTTCGGGCTGGACGCCGGTGATGACCCACCGGAAGTAGGCCTCGACTCCGCAGAGGTTGACGCGGATGTCGTGGTCGGCGGTCTCGTAGGGCTCGCTGATGGCGCGCAGGTTCCAGGCGAAGCCGAGCTGCGTGGACTGGATGACTCTGCGGCCGTGCAGGTTGGTGACCGTACGGGCGGGCACCGGGATCCGGGCTCCGGGCTGGTCCGGAGCCGGGGCCAGGCGGCGCAGCAATGCTCCGGCGTCTGCGGAGGACGGCTCGGGCGGCACAGGCTGATCGGCGGTCGGCGCTTCGTACGGGAGTCGGTGCTCGACGTACAGCCGCTCCAGCGGGACCCGTCGCGGATAGACGGGGCGGTCGGGGATGATCCTGCTGCGCCAGTAGTCGATCTCGGGCAGCACGTCGACCACGGCACCGTCGGAGCCATGCCGGACGGTGCCGATGATCCGGAGGTCGGTGATGATGCCGACGTCGGGGTCCGCGACAATCCCGCGGTGCCCGTGGAGGTCGGGCGGCATGTGGGCCGCGGGCACGGGCACAGCGGACGGCGGCACCTGCCGGTACCACGCGTCCTCGATGTCCAGCCGTCGCGGCGTCTGCTCCTCCACGCGAGCAGTATCCCCCGCGTACGGGGTGAGCAGACGAGGAGGCAGGGCCGAACATGCGGGAGGGCGGGCAGCACAAGGCCACCCGCCCTCCCGTGAACTTCCTCAGCAGGCCGGGTGGTTGAGCCTGCGGACCTCCAGCGCACCCCGGATCGCCCAGTACGGCGAGGTCGCGGCGAGGAACGCCACGATCAGAGCGCCGAGCAGGACCAGACCCATCCCGAGCAGACCGCCAGCGAGCGCAAGCACGTCCCAGAGACCGGAGCCCGCCGCGGCGTCCTCCGCGAGCGGAACCAGGCCGAGGCCTACGACCCCGCCCAGGACGCCGACGGCCAGGAGGCCGAACGCCTTGGCGTAGGTCTCGTAGCCCCGCCTCCACAACGGCATGGTCAGCTGGACCATGAGCATGCGCACGATTCGTTTCTCCTCAGGAGTGGTTCGGTCGGTCGGAGCTCTTCGGCTGTGTCCTGCTGAGAAGAGCGGCGGCGCCGCTTCCGCCCAGCTTGTAGACCCACCAGATGCCGCCGAAGGACGGTCCCACGACCGCGCCGATGATGGCGCCGCTGGCCAAGGCCTGGACGCCATAGGCCACGCCGAAGAAGAGGCCGATGAGCAGTGCTCCGGCGATCAGCCCGATTACCAAGAAGCCAACGAGGCGGTGCAGTTGCTGCCAGTCCTCGGGTTTCCAGCTCTCCGCGTTCAGACGCCAACGCATCAGTTGCCCTCCCCCTTTTCCGTGACCTCATCGTCTCGCACCGAGCCGGAGAACGGGGCCTGGTCGGGATGGTTGGCGCCCATGAGGCGGCGCAGCACGGCGGAGGCCGGGATGCTGTTGACGCGGACGTCCGGCGCGGCCTCACGGGCGCGGGACAGCGCGACGCTGCGGTCCCAGCTGCGCTCCTCCATCCACGAACGGTCCTGCAAGTCGTCGAGGGAGGCCTCGGCGAAGGTGCCGTCGGGCCCGAGGAGCTCGTTGAAGTGGCTGACTGTCCAGCGGTCGTGCTCCCACTCGGCGACCGTGAGGGTGTAGTGGCCGGCACAAGGGGCGTGCTCGGGCAGGGCGCACACCTCGTAGCAGGTGGGCCGTACGACGGCCTGTACCTCGGGGCCCGACTCCGTCTGACCGTCGTCACGCTCCCAGGTGCACTCGGGGATGTGGGAGCAGTCGCGGCGCTGTTGCTCGGCCAGTGCACGGGCGGCCTGCTCCTCGTGCGCTTTGAGGAGCGTTGCGACTTCCTCGAGGTTTCCCTGCCGTGCTGCCTTGGTGACCGAGGAGAGCAGCCGGTCCATCAGGACGAGTTCGCCCTCGAAGAACTCACCGCGCATCTGCGCGCCGTCGAAGCGGAACAGCGTGCCGCGGGCGTTGGCCGTGCGGTAGCGCGCGAGTTCGGCGGCCTCCTCGATGGGCAGCGTGGGCGGGAGAGTGGAGAGGTCAGCGTGCCGGTGCAGCGTGCGGGCGTAGTGGGCGTCGGCCAGAGCGTGGTGAACGTCGCCGTCGTGCTCGGGCAGGTTCTCCTTGAGACCGGCCGCGCCGACCACGTGCCAGAGCTCGTGGATCGTCGTCGGGATCTGCCGGGGCATCTCCTCCCAGTCATGCCCCCAGAGCCCCAGCAGCCGGAAGTGATCTTGAGTGCCGAACCACGCGTACAGCTCCGCTCGCTCGGTGCCGTCCTTGGCGAAGAACTGGGCGAGCTCGGCACGGATCTGGTCGAGCGGCTTCACGTCGGGGTGGGCGCGGTCAAAGGCGAGTGTCCAGGTGCGCGGCAGCGAGGGCCACACGTTCTCGCGCAGCCACGTGTGAGCCTGCACGGCGGCGTAGTCGTGGTCGGCGTTGACGGCGTAGTACTCGTTCCCGGAGTCATCGACCAGGCCGATGGACACAAGGCCGCGGTTGCTGGTGTTGGACGGGATGTACTCGGTGTCGAGGTAGATCTGGCGGCTCATCGGGCGCTCCTTGGGTCTCGGTTCGAGGGTGCCGGGCGGGTCTGACATCGCGGCCTTGCAGGGCTCATCAGGGCTGGCGCGGGGCGAACCGGTGCATGGACCGGGCCAGCACGGGCTGGTGGAGTTCGATCGCGCGGCGGGCGAGGTGATGCAGGTGCTGGTAGTGCTCGACGAGCTCGTGGACCGCGGCTGCGGCCCCCAGGTCACCGGAGCGCGCGTGGGCGAGGGCCAGACGCTCGGCATCGTCGACCAGGCCGTCCAGCAGGGTCCGGCGGCGGCACAGGTAGTGCCAGCGCGGGCGCGGCTCGGCGGGCTCGGGAGTGGCGTCGACGCGGGCCAAACGGGCGGCGGTGTCGGCGAGTTCGAGCTGGATGTGCCGTATCAGGGGGCGGGCTGCCACCAGGAGGCTCCATTCACACAGGGACGGACGATGGAACGTGCGGGCCTCTGAGGGGCCCTTGAAGAGCGCCAGGGAGGCCTGGCGCTCAACAGGGGCCGTCAGCGGTCGCCGTAGGGCGGCAGGCCGGAGGTGGCCCTGACCGTGAGGGCCTCCAGGGACTGCGGGTCACGCTGGTGCGGGATCGCCGTGAGCAGGCTGCGCAGGTCGCGGGAGCTGACGACCGTCAGCCCGCTTGAGTGCTTCAGCTGGCCGTGCGGGACCTTGGCTCCGTCCACCGCGATCACGGCGCGGACTGGAACTCCCAGGACCTGCTGCGCTGCCTGTGCCTCGGCCAGGACGGTCGGAATGGCCTTCGGGTAGGCGGACTTGCCGAGGACGAACGTGTCCGCCTTCAGCGCGGCCTGACCGCCGCCGCGCGTCGACTTCGTATCGATGTACACCGCGCTCCGGCCGTCGGGGAGGAGCACCAGCGCGTCCAGGTTGGCGCGGGTGCGGGGGAGGGACCTGTCGAGTAGCACGGGCCAGCCGCGTCGCGCGAGGCGTTCGAGCCGCTCGCCTGTACGACGCTCCGCTCGCGCGCCGGCTGCCCACCGCTGCACGTCAGGGCCGGGGACGTAGAACCGCTTGAGGAGAACGTACGGGGCGGCCGCGGCCAGCAGCCATGCGGTGCCGGTCGGCAGGAGGGCATCGATGACCCCGGCTGCGAGGTACCAGAGGACAAGTGCCGGCACGATCCACCGGACGGCTCGGCGGTGCTGGAACCGCAGCTCCTCGCACCGGAGTTGGTCGGCTCGCCGCTGCGCAGAGCGCCCCGCCGTGCCGTACACGTTCCTGCTCATCGCGTGGCCTCCTCGCTGGAGATCACGGCGTCCAGGAGCTCGGCGGTCGGCCGCCACAGGCTCTGCTTTCCGGACCAGTGCACGGGCGAGGGGAGCCGGCGGACGTTGCTGAGCTCCCAGTGCCAGACGAGGGAGTCGGCGGTGCCGGGCTCGCCCCAGGGGCGGCAGCAGACGTCGCCCTGCTCGGTGTAGCGGGCGCGGTGGCAGCCAGCAACCCGGGCGGTTCCGATGACGGCCTGGAGCGGCAGTGGCAGCTCGGGGTCCATCCGCCTGACCTGGCGCACCAACGTCGGGCCAGCGGTCAGCTTGGCGGCGTGGACCAGGAGCAGGCCGCGGTAGTGGATCCGGGTGGAGCGGTTCTCGCAGTGCTTGCCGAGGTGAGTGATCGCGCCCGCCCATGGCTGGCGGATCGTCAGGGCCCGTACGGAGAGGAGTGCTTCTTCGACAGCAGCGACGAGCTTGTCGACGCCGAGCTGCTCGATGAACTCGCGGGAGTTCGTACGACGGGCGAGGGCGGTCTCGGGAAAGCGGCCCGCCTCCCAGGCGAGCAGCGGCTGCGGGCGGCGGTGGGTGAGTAGGTCCTCGGCGATGACCGCCGCGGCCTCCTGCACGGTGGGAGAGGGGGTCAGGGAGAGGGGGCTGGCGGCGACGTGGTCGGCCAACTCGGAGTGCGTGAGTCGGGCAGTGGTGTGCACGGCGGTGTCCTCCGTGAGAGGGGGATGGACCCGGCCGAGGCGCGGTGTTGTTGGGCAGACACGCCTCGGCCGGGAGTCGGTGCGCGCGACGGCGCGCGGGGACTGCTGCACGCACCCGTGCGTGCAGCAGCGACCTCGGATCAGGCGTGCGGGACGGACGCCCAGAGTTCGGTGCGCGCGGCACCGATGTGCTCGCCGCGCAGGCGCTCCAGGACTTCGGCCTGCGGTGCGGCGGGGGTCACTGCTTCACCGCCTGGGCGCCGAGCTCGGCCAGGACCTGGCAGCCGACGAGCTCGGCGTACAGGTGCCACTGCTCGGCGCTCGTGGCCCAGGGCTCACGGCCGTACGGCTGCGCTCCTCGGTCGATGCGCAGGTGCGCGTCGCAGGCGGAGCGGTAGGCCGAACGCAGGTCCTCCGGGGCGGACTTCGACGGCGCAGGCGCGGCCTGGTCGTAGGCGACGTACGCGAGCTCGGGTCGCCGATGCTGCTGAAGGTCGGCGAAGGTGCTGGCGACGCCGTAGGCGTAGGCGTACGCCGCGCGGTGCCACACACGGGACAGCGACAGGGCTGTGCCTGCATGGCTGAAGGCGATCTCGTTCAGCACGGTCGCGTACTGACGTCGGATGTAGCCGTCGTAGACGACGGTCGCGGCCAGCGGTCCTTCGGCGGACTTCTCGGCGGCGGCCGCGTCGGCACGCAGCGTTTCGGCGGCGGCGTCCGCGCCCTGGTAGGCGGTGCGTGCCCGCTCGGCGGACTCGCGCAGACCGTTGATGCTGGCCGACAGCGACTGCGGCCAGGCAGACGGGGTGAGCGTCGGGTTCATGAGTGCTCCCTGATGTTGGGCAGGGTGTGCGGTCAAGGTGGCTGCCGACCGGCCGGCCGCTGGTGAGGCGGACGGGGTGTACCCGGGCGGTACCCGCGAAGCGTCAGGTCTTCTTGAGCATGCTGTTCACGAGGGCGCCGCTGACGCTGAGCAGCGTGCCGACGTCCCGCTGGGAGACGCCCTTGGAGACGAGGGTGTTGGCGAGCGGCGCCGCCGCCTGGCGAGCCCTGGAGTTGAGATCGTCGGCCTGGCGGCGCAGCTCACGTGCCTCGGCGAGCCGCTCGTCGAGCTTCTTGTTGCCGGTGGTGATGTCCGACTCGATGGCCACGTCGTCCTCGGAGATCCCCGCAGCCGCCGAGATCTTGCGGCGAAGGCGGGTCTCCAGGGACGACAGCGACCGGTGGGAGTCGGTGACCTCGGGCAGCTCCTTGACGCTGCCCTGCCACAGTCCGCCCGCGGAGAGCACGACGTGCACGTGGTAGCTGCGCGAGGTTGTCATGATGGGTCCTTAGTTGAGTACGCCGACGGCGATGGTCAGCGCGAGCAGATCGTCGTCCTCGGCGCCGGGGTCGGCGACGGCGCGACGCACGCTGTCGGTGACCGGCGGCAGGATCTCGGACGCGATCCGCAGCACGGACGGCTCGGTCGGAGCTACGGAGAGCTCAGCGAGGATCCGAGAGGCGTCGAGCGCGGCCTGCTCATCGATGGGGGTCAGGGTGATGGACAATGGTCGTACCTCCGCTGTGAGGTGAGGGGCACGGCAGCCGCTACCAACGAGAGCCGTGCCCCTCGGGCGTTTCCGGGTCGTGCGATCCCGACCACTCCATACTGTTCAGCCGCTGAACGCTTGTCAAGCAGTTCGGGGTTCGTGTTGAGGTTGTTCAGCACACCCTGCTCAACGACTGTGGGGAGGACCGGACTTGGCCGGCCCTCCCCACTTTCATTCCGTGTCGCTCAGCCACAACGGCGGTGGCTGTTGGAGCAGCTGCACGACGGCCGTGATGTCGTCCGGGCCGTACTCCCGCAGGAGCTCCACGAGCAGCGCATCGCCCGCCCGCGTCATCCGCGGGCGGAACTCGTCCGCGTGAGGGGCGAGTCGTTCCCGGAGCCGGGCTTGCTCGATGGCTCCCATCAGCCCTCCGCCTCGCTGGCTGAACTCAGGATGTCCCCAAAGCCGGCCTCCACGTCCAGTGCCCCGTCGAGGGCGGCGTCGCGGTTCATCGTCCGCCCCCACTGTCGGCGCGCAGCGCGGGCTCGGGGTTCCGGCCGCGCAGGCGGGTGCGCCCGCGGTTGTAGTGCATGCACCGGGTCGGGCGCCGGGAGCAGGACGAGTTCGAGCGTCGTGGTGTCGTTGCTCATGGCGGTGCTCCTCTCAGACCTGCGCGGGGATCTCGGTGAGCTGGGACTGCGGGATGCGGCCGAACGTCATCTCCTCGGCGGCCGGGTCGTACTTGCGCACCCGGACGTCGAGGCCGGTGCGCGGCGCCTCCAGGGCGAGGCCTGGTTTCACGACGATCAGCACGTGCTCAGGACCGCCCGCAGCCATCCGCGTGAAGATCAAGTCACCCGATTTCTCCTGCCCTTGAGGGATCGGGACGGCAACCTTGTGCATCTGCTGGCTCGTGCGGACCTTCAGCTGGTAGCCCTCCTGTCGCCAGGCCCACACGATCAGGCCTGAGCAGTCGAAGCCGTCGGGGCCGGTGCCGCCCCAGACGTACGGCTTGCCGATCTGCGTCATCGCCCGGGAGACGTATCCGCGGGTCTGGGCGCTGGCCGGCGTGGTCGTCGGGGTGCACCCGGAGGAGGAGTTGATCTGCTGCACGGACGTGCCGGTCGACTCGGCGTGCGCGGACGCCACGATCTGGCTGGCCGCCTGCTCGTGCTTGGCGTACGCGGTCGGGAAAGCGGACCGCTGCACGGCCTGCGCGGCGTCCGTTATCGGCATCGACTCCCAGCCATGGACCTTCTGCAGGCCGTTGTAGAACTTCCGCGCTGAGTACTGGGGGTCGGTGACCTGCTCCGGCGTGCCCCAGCCCATGCTCGGGCGCTGCTGGAACAGGCCGAGCGAGTCACGGTCGCCGTAGTCGATGTTCTTGAGCCCCGACTCCTGCATGGCGGTGGCGATCGCGACGACCTGGCCCCGCTGGGAGATCCCCATCGATGCCCCGACCGAGATGATCGTCTCGGCGTTCTGCTTCATGTCGCTGGTCATTTGGAACAGCTTCAGGCCCTTGCCGAGCTTGTACTTCAGGGCGGCACACGCCACACCCTTGAGGTCCATGCCCTGCAGCGGGGCGGTAACGGTGTTCACCACGGCGTACGCGGCCATGAGGCAGCCGGCGACGGCCATGGCGCCGAGCATCAGGAGCCTTCTCATCGTCATTCCACCGCCTGTGCGCCGGGCTGGAAGTCCGCGACCTTCCAGCTGTCCTTGCCTGCCTGGACTATGACCACGGACACCATGCCGCCGTCGGTCTCAACGGCGACCTCGGTGCGGCCGACGCCTCCGGTGTCGGTCAGCCGGGACTTCCCGGTCACCTTCGTCGCGGGGACGTTGCGGTGGTCGACCGTGGACAGCCGCTTCGCGAGATCGTCAGTGGCGTACGGAGCCACACCCGCGTACCAGGCCTTCCACGACTCCTCCTCGGGGCGCGCCCAGGCGGTGACGAACTGCCGCGCCGTGTCGATGGCCGCTCCGTAGTCCGGCGTCGGGGTCCGCGTCGGCTCAGCGGACGGCGAACTCGGCCTGGGAACAGGGGAGTTGGACACCCCGGGGGCGGGGACGCCCTGCGGGCGCCCCCCTTCCTCGGAGCTGAGGTTGAGCAGGACAGCCACTCCGACGATGAGCACGGCCAGGATCACGAGGGTGCCGACCAGCCTCTTCGGGCTGTAGAGCGGCCACTGCCACAGCGGCGTTCCGGTACCCATCAGCGATCACCCTCACGCTCGTCGCGGACCTGGTAGGTGCCGGTGGCGGGGTTGTAGATCGTGTAGACGATCCCGCCGTCCTGGTCGACCGACGGCGGCACCACGCGCGGCTCGTCCGACTCGGGCTGCGCTGCGTCGCGGTCCGGCATGGCGGCCGCAGGCGGAACCGCACCGTCTGCCCCGTAGTACGGGGTACCGTGCTCACGCGGCGACGGGATGTCACCCACCACGCCGCCGTTGCCCGACGCCGGGGGGCCCTGCGGGCCAGGCCCGTGCGGGGCCGCAGGGGCCTGGCCCGGGAAAGCTCCAGCGGCATCATCCGAGGACCCGTGGTCGGTGCCGCTGTAGGGCCGGATAGTGCTGCTGGTGCCCGTGTCGACCCGCTCCAGCTCGGGGCCCACCCCGCCCCAGTCGTCGTCGTTATCAGCTGCCGCACCGGGGCGGAAGAACTCGCCGCCGCCTGCCTGAGCGCTGTCCACGTTGTAGGAGTCGTAGTTGTTGCCGTACATCGGCTCCAGGGCGCCGCCGCCGTCGCCGTTCGGCCCATCGAGAGCAGGAGGCGTGTCGGCGTACGGGGAGCTGTCGTCTCCCCAGTACGAGCTCCCCTCCGTGTCGGTGCCGGCCGACTCCTCCTTGCCGGAGATGGCTTCGCTGATGTCCTCGACGGCCTCGGTCTGGCGCCTCATCAACTTCCGGAGGTAGCGAGTGCCCAGGTAGTACTTGCCGGCCTGCCTCGCCGCCTTGCCGGGGCCGGTGACGGCGCCGGCGCCGTCGTCCAGGTAGTTCCGGTTCGGGTTGACCATCGAGGTCAGACGGGCCAGTGGGCGCAGCATCTTCCACAGCACGACTGTGGTCAGGATCATGACCAGCGCCTTGGCCCAGCTCGGGAGATCCACGCTCTCGTCCGCGAGTTCGCGGACAATGAGGAGTTGGACACCCGCGCCGACGGCGAACAGCGGAATGTTGATGCAGGCCGCCATGGCGGCTCCGAACGCGGTCTTGACCGAGTTCGACGCGCCCCGATGCAGGCCGATGACCGCGATCGCCGGGAACATGATGACGAGCAGTCTGATCATCAGCTTCCCGACAGTGATGATCACGTCCGCGATCATGCTGAAGCTGTTCGCGCCGGCGGCTTGGACGTTGCTGATGCCTCCGGCGCCGAGGCGGCCGGACGTCTTGCCGGTGAGGTAGCCGTAGGCGGTCGGGTCTTCCGCCTTGACCTTCTCGGCGATCTTCGCGAACTGGTCCTTCTTTTCCTTCACGACCTCCCGGCGCTCGTCGGTGGGCAGCCGGGCCTCGCGCCAGGTCAGCGCCTGAGCGTCGAGCAGCTGCATGCCGTACTTCTGCGCGACCTTGCTGTCGTTGTCGCCGAACACGCCGCGCAGCCACTCCTGGTAGAGCACGTGGTGTACCAGCATGTTGCCGTGCGCGGTCTGGTCCTGGGCGCGGACACCGGTCGGCGCCTCGTACGGGTCACCGGCCGTGATCTTCTCCTGTGCGTACCCGGCCGGCCGGACGCCGCCGGTCTTGTCCTCGGCGTTCTCCTGGCCATTGTCGTCGCTGCCGTTGAGGTCGACGCTGGCGATGCCCTGGTCGATGGCCGCGACGGTGGTGTCGATCGCTTCGTCAGCGAACTGCGAGGCTGCGACGGGGTAGCTGGCGACCGCGGTGGCCACCGTCATCACCATCAGGGCCCAGGCGACGCGCTGCATGATGTCCGGAACGTTCTGCTTGCGGGCCTGCCAGATGATGACGATGCCCAGCAGGAGCAGCGAGGTGCCGATCCAGGGGGAGTACACCGCGTCACGCACCGCGCGGGTGGCCCGCTCGATGATCGGGTCCAGCTCGTCGAACAGCGCGTCGCTGGTGGCGAACTGACGCAGCACCACCGTCAGGGACGTCCAGCCACGTGACCAGCTGAAGGCCAGGTTGGCGAACATGTTTTCCGAGCTGGCCTCTGGGGCGCGCAGTCCGCCACCGCACCCCAGGTCGTAGGTGTTCCAGGTCAGGCCGGCGTACCCGTACTGCTCGTAGATGTAGGCGTCGGCGTCCTTCGACGCAGGGTCCCGCGGCTTGGGCGCCTCCTTCGGACCGGAGTCGAACCAGCCGGTCACCCCGGTCCCGGGGACCTCCGGCTCCGGGGCCGCCTTGCACTCGTTCATCAGGCCCAGGGGGTCGATGGACTCCCCGCTGCGGCACCTCTCGAACTGAGCCGAGTCCTTGTCCAGAAGGTCACAAGGGTCGTCCTTGGGCTTGTCCTTGTCGTCCTTGCCGGTGTTGGTCCCGCCCTCCTCCGGGGAATTGTCCCGGCCGTCCTCGCAGTACGCCTTCGCAGGGCCTTTGACGTCCTCGCACGGATCCACGGGCTCGGGCGCCATGGGAGCGGAGACAGCAGTGGGGGCCATACCTCCGACAGGAGCGGCCTGCGCGGTGCCGGTGAGCGGCACGCACATCATCATCAGCAGGCCCACGACCACGGCGCGACGACCGGCCAGGGCCAGGCGCATCCTCTGAGACATCGACGTCTTCACGCCTGCCCCCCCTTGCCCTTGGTCATCGACAGCCACGGGTTGGCCTGCATGTCCGAGCGCTCCTCGTCCCGCGGGCGGGTGTTGAGCGCCCGGTACAGGGCAGGACGCTGGCGCAGCGGGATCGTGATCCGCTCGACGCGGCCAGAGCCGTCGGAGAACACGAACTCGCGGGGCCGCTCGCTGTTCCTCTTGTCGTTGCCGTGCACCTCGGGGGACAGGCCGGCGAGCATCTCCTCGTAGCCCGAACCCTCCTCGATGCGCAGCAGCTTGAGGGCTGCGCGCTGGGCGTCGCTGCCGACGGTGCGCCCGACGAATACGGAGTCGACCCAGTTCTCCAGGCCGGCCGTGAGCGCGTCCTGGCCGTCCTGCGTGGACAGCAGCGCCCGGGTGTTGTGCTTGCGGGAGTCGCGGCCGGTTTTGCGCAGCAGCTCCCTGCCGCTGGTGACGCGCTGGAAATCATGTGCTTCGTCGAGCCAGAGGCCCTTCCGCTCGCCGATGTCGCGCTGGTAGATGCGGGACTGGGCGTACCAGGCGGCCAGGTGCATCATCGGCATGCTGAGCCGCTCCTCGACGCCCCACTCCTCGGGCGGCGTCTGCTCCGCCGGCAGTGCCAGGCCCTGCAAGCTGAATACCACCAGGCGCCAGTGGCGAGTCTGGTAGCCGTCGTCCCCGCCCTCGGCCGCGGGGAAGATGAGCTGGCCGTGCGGGGTCTCCGCGGCGTTCTCCAGCAGCTGGATCAGGTACTGGGCGTGCTCGCCGTAGTTGCTGCTCTGCTGCACCTTCCGCAGCCCGTCGATCACGTCGCGCGGCGAGTTGTGGATCGTGCCCTCGACGTGGCCGAACGCCTGCGTGAGCACCATGTGCGTCTCGCGGGACGTCGCGATCTCACGCGGCAGCATCATCGTGAGCACGTCCTGCGCCAGGGTGTTGCGGATCCGCGTGGCGCGCTGAAGGTCGGTCTGGTAGGCCCGCATGGCCGTGATCTCGGGGTTGTCCGCCCCGCGGTACTCCGGGTTGTCCCGCGTGTACCGCGCGATGTCGGGGTCCGGGATCATCCGGTAGGGGTTCAGTGTGCCGGGCTCGCTGTGCATGAGGTTGATGGCCTTGCTGTACGGGCGCAGGTCCTCCATCTCGCACAGCCGCCCGATGGGGCCGGAGGGGTCCAGGACCACCCAGGGCACACCCATCATGCTCGTGTGGTAGCAGATCGAGCCGCACAGCGCGGTTTTACCGGAGCCCTGGGTGCCCAGGACGACGCTCAGGCCGTTGGAGTCCCGGGTTTCCATCGAGTTCCACGGGTGCCACATCACCGGCCTGCGTGAGACCCCGGAGGTGTAGCCGAGGTTGGGTCCGCGTCGGTCGCCGATGTCGCTGGTGACCGACGGCAGACTCGCGCCGAGGGTGCGTACGGGCATCCGCCGCGCGTAGGCCTCGCTGGAGAGCGGCTCGCCGGGGATGAACTCGCGGGCGAGCGCGTACTGGCCCTGCGGGTGGGCGATCAGGACGCTCGGCTGGAACTTCTCCTTGAGCTTGGAGATGCGCTCCTCGAGGGTCTCCAGGGTGGGAGCGGAGAGCGCGATGCGGAACCAGCCGCGGGTGCGGGTGGACAGGCCGGCAGCACCGTGGCTGATGTCGTCCTCGACGATCTGCCCGATCTGGGACTGCCGGGTCAGCGACAGCGGGGGCTGTACGCCGTGCTCGCGGTGGTGGGAGTACTGGTGCCGGATCCGGTCGAGCTGCTTGTTGATCTCGTTGCCGGCCTCGGTAGCGTCGCGAACGTCGATCGTCGCGGACAGCTCGTAGGAGAACCGCAGTTGGTCCAGACGCTGCAGCCACGGGCCCATGCCGGACTCGGGGATGTCGGGCAGGTCCATGCGGCCCAGGGTGAGGACGGAGACGTAGCGCTGCTCCCGGCGGCCGCTGCGGTTGCCGGAGACGAGGATGTGGTCGGCGAACGGACTCGGTGCTGCCCACTGGATCCCGTCCGTCCACTCGCCGAGGTCGGACTCGTTCCAGATGTCGGTCGGCTGCGGGGTGCTGTGCAGGGGCGCGGGCAGGCCCAGGCCGATGGAGCGGGTCATCAGCCAGTCCATGTCGGTGGCCTGCGCGGGGCGGGCGTCCAGGCCGGGGCCGGACATGATGCGGTCCACCGCGCTGATGTCCTGCTGCAGTTGGCGCAGCTGCCGGTGCACGGCCTTGGCGGCGATCTTCTGCACGCTTCCGCTGGAGATCTTCCCGATCTGCACGCCGTAGTAGACGCACTTGTCGGCCAGTGGCAGCCGGGCCACCCGCTGCTGCTCTTCCTGTAGGTAACGGTCCCAGCCGGGCAGCGGGTTGACGACGGAGTCGTGGAGCGCGGCGGCCCAGCGGGCGACGGGGTAGGGGCGGTGGGTGACGCGGATGTGCAGGCGGCGGCCGACCAGCTGCGCGAGGCGCTGGGCGTGTTGGGCGATCAGGGAGTTGCCGTCCGCGTGGGTGCGGAAGCTCCAGCGCTGCGGTGCGAGGAGGTACCAGGCGGTGACCTGGCCGGTTCGGGTGACGGTGAGGTGGCCGACTACGTCGGTGAGCTGGAGGTCGCCGCGCTCGCGGCGGACCTTCGGCTTGTCGGGGCCGTTGGACTGGAAGTTCGCGCGGCGTGCGCGCTGCAGGAATCCCTTGCGTGTGGTGTCGCGGGACACGGGTGGCCTTTCGCTGTTGGGCAGAGGGCTCGGTGGAACAGGCCGCGGTCAGAGGTAGGTGTGCCGCCGGATGCCGGTGCTGGTCATCTCGGTGACGGTCTCCTGCTGCTGGGAGGCTGACCGTGGTGCGCGGACGTCGTTCCAGACGGTGCGGACCAGCGTGGTGAGGCTGGAGTCGTGCGTGATGTGCGGCGTGATCTTGCGGGTGGCCCAGATGACGGCGACCATCCCGTAGGCGATCGGCCAGAAGGCCATCAGGTTGATGATCTTGAGCAGGATGAGCAGGGCGATCGTGAGCGTGATGCCGACGGCGTAGGCCTGGTAGCGGGCCTTGAACGGCAACGTGAACCGAGGCGGGCCGAGGAAAACGCTGTCGACGGCGTAGAGCTCGTCATCGCTGTGCATCTGCATGGCGGTAACCTCAGCCCTCGGTGGTGACCAGACCGACCATGGCCTCGCCGACGTCGCTGGCGGTTGTCCCTGTCGCAAGGCCGACAACTCCCAGGCCCAACAGCACGATTGCTCCGATGGTGAAGGCGCCGGCGATGTCGCGCTTCTTTCCGAGCAGGACGATGCTGAGGCCGGCGATGAGGACCACGATGTTGAGGGCGTCGTCGCGCAGCAGCTCTCCGAGGCCGCCGCTGTCGATTTCAACGTCGGCGGCTTGGGGCTGGGCGGCGGCCATCGCGGTCTGAGGGATCGTGACGAGCAAGGCCGTCAAGGCGGCCGTGGTGGCGGCCCGGAGCAACCGCCGGCGCGGCTTACGGACCTCAGATGACGTGCGGTGCATGGCAGTTGCCTCTCGGGTAGGAGCGATGTCCCCTCAAGTCCCTTGTGACTAGCGGGACATGTGCCGCCTCCCACCATAGGGCCAAAGGGCCCGCATGTGCAGGCCGAAAGTCTCTTTACGTAACTCATCTCTGCAGGTCAGCAGTTGAGCCCTATCGTGTCTCTTGTAACTCTGCAGGGGAGTCGCGAGAGGCAACGGGGAGAACGCGAGATGACATGTGGATTGGCACAGGCAAGGGCAAGGGCGGCGCTGGCTGCACCACGGCCGCGCTCGAGCTGGCGTACGCGGCGACCAGGCGCCGCCGACCGGACGGGAAGCGCAGAACCGTCGGGGTTCTTGACCTCGACCCCCAGAGCAACGCGACCGACGTGCTCGAACCGGCCTCGCGCCGCATCGGCATCAAGGACGTCCTGGCCCCCAACGACCCGCTGCCCCTGCGCGAAGTACTCGTCCCCACCATGTGGCCCGGCGTCATGGTCGCGCCATCCAGCCGCTTTTTGGCCAACCGCGAAGCTGACCTAACACCGGACGGAATCGGAGCCCTACGGCGTGCCCGAATTACCGGAGAACTCGACGGACTTGTCGATGACGTCATCGTCGACCTACCGAAAGACGTCGGGAAAATCTCGGCAACCGGCCTGCTCGGCCTCGAGCACCTCTTCATCACCGCGCGGGCGACTCTCTGGGGAGCCCAGGGCGCAGAAGAAATGCGCTTCACCGCACAGCGCATTGCATCCAAGGGAAACCCGGAACTGCGTATCGCGGGCTACATCATCGCGGCCTACGAAGACTCTGACGACGCCGAACGCGTCAAGGGTGAAATGCAGACCCGCTTCGGTGAACTCCTTCTCGATCCTCCCGTTCCCCGCAGAAGTCGAGTTCCTGAAGCTCTGGAGAGCTATCACACGCCCTGCCGTGAATTCGATAACGAACTCATCGAAGTAGCCGACATCTACCAGCAGTTCTACGACCGGCTCCTCGACGACGAGACGAGAAAGTGATGGACGGTCAGAACAAAGCAGGCGACCGCACCAACGACACGGCACGAAAGGGGGCGCGAAAATGCGCCGAACACCAGCAGGAATTCGAGCACGCACAGAACCCGACCCGGTCGATGTCGCCCTCGGCGCGCACCTGACGCGTCACGACACGACCGACGACGACAGCACCGGCGACCGACCGAGCGACAGCGTCACACCTCCGCGACAGCGACACGTCCCCGCGACAGCCGCCCCCGACAGCGACAGCGACGCCCCGGACGAGAAACGACAGGACGACACGACGACACCTGCCCGCGACAGGACCCCGTCGCGACAGGCGACAGGCCCCGCAGACACGACAGAGCCAGGCGAAGCGACACCCGGCGACACGTCGTCAACGCCCGGCTCTCCGACGACAGAAGGCGACGACATGACCACCACAGCAGTAACCGAAAAGATTCCCACTCGCAAGCAGACCCGCACGCGCAAGGCGAAGAGTCACGAGCAGCCCGCGGACCCGGCTCTGCCGGTCGAGGCCATGAAGTCGGCCTCGTTCTCCCTGCCGCCCTCGCTCCTCGCCCGCATGCGCGCCGCCCAGTGGCGCACCCAGCTGCGGCCAGACGGCCATCACAACCTCTCCGAGATGGTCCGCATCACCCTGACCGCCGAAGTCGAGCGCCTGGAGGCCAAGTACAACCGCGGCCGGCCCTTCGAGAAGGTCGAGAAGCTGCGCACCGGGCCCAGCCCGCAGGGCGCCAAGAGGGGTGGACAGCTGCGCTCGCTCCAGGCCCGGCAGAGGCGGGCGACAGAAGCAGGAGGTGACGGCGCGTAAAAAAACCCCCGCCTTCCTGGGAGTTGGAAGCGGGGGTGACGCTGAGTCCTTGTGCGTCTCCTTCGTCGATGCTCGGTCTCAGCGTACCACCCGCTGTCAAGGCCCAGGGGGAGGGGCGCAGGATCACCCCAAGTCACCACAGAGGAGAGGACCATGGCACAGCCCAGCACCACCGCCGAGAAGAAGGAGTGGCCCCCGCTGGTCGCCGCCGGCTTCTACGGCGTGGGAGTCGCCATCATCGCCATCGCTGCCGCACGCCTGCTCAACATCCCCCAACTGGCCACCTACGGCCTGGCCGTCGCGCTCGCCGTCCTCCTCATCGGAGGAGGCGCCGGCTACCTCGTCGACCGCCGCGCCCGCCCTGTACGCAACCTGCACGCCGCCCTGCTCCCCAAGTTCGGCCCGGAGTTCCAGCGGGACGCGATCAAGGTGGGCAAGTACCGGTCCGGGCGGCCCACCCGGGTCGTCATCGAGTACCCGAGTGTCTTTAACGAACGCGAAGAGAAGGCCCGCAAGGAGGTCCGCGACATCATCGCCGCGCGCCTCGGCGGGGCTGGTGACGCGACATGGGACACCGTCAGGCGCCGCCTTGTCGTGACGCTCGACAACGTGGCGGCGACACCGCTGATCCACGACAGCGACAGCCCCACGACAGACGTCCTCGACGACACGCCCTCCCGGGCCGCGACACGGGACCGTGCGACAGGTGTCCTGCAGAACGTCCTCGGCGCGACAGCGAAGGTCGACGTCGAGTTCCATGACGACGGCGACGGCGACAGTGAGCACCTGCCTGTCGGCGTCACCGTCAGGTACCCGGCGACGCGACACGACGTCTCCCCGCGCTTCCGGCAGGCCGTCCTCACGCAGGTCGATTCCAAAGTCGACAATGAAACCGGCGCCTGGCGCGATATCTGGGACCTGAAAAACAATGTCGTCAAATTCCAGCCCCGCCCGGCATTCCCGAGGAATGCCCCCTATCCGCTGGACCGCCCACTCCAGAAGAACGCCCTGCCGTACGCGGTGAACGAGAACGAGGTTCAGGAATGGGTGCTCGGCAGCAGGCACCCGCACAAACTGGTTGTCGGTCCGACGGGTAGTGGAAAGACCGTCCTCATCCGGAACCTTGCCATCTCGGCGGCCATGCAGGGAATCCCGGTCGTGCTCTGCGACCCGAAGCGCATTGAGTACCGCGAGCTCGCCACCTTCCCTGGCATCCTTCTCGTGACCCGTATTCAGGACATCAGCTACGCGATCCTCCAGGCATCTGACCTGATGCACGAGCGCTATAACCTGATTGAGGCGGGCCTTGTAGAGGAAGGCACTTTCAACAAGATCCTCGTGATCGTCGACGAGTTCATCATCTTCAAGGACCTTGTTAACAAGGAGTGGAAGGCCGGATTCGCGGAGGACGAAACCGGCAAGCCCAAGCCCCGCAAGGGAGAGGACCCGTCCATCGACGCGCTCTCCAACATGGGCTACCTCGCTCGCTCCGCCGACGTGCACCTCGTCATCGGCATGCAGCGGCCCGATGCCGCGATCCTCACCGGTCCGCTGCGCGACCAGCTCCGCAAGCGCACGGCCCTCGACCAGCACTCCGTCGAGACCGCCAAGATGATGTGGGGCGACGGCCGCATGGGCACCACCCTGCCCAGCATCCAGGGCCGCGGCCTCTCGGAGACCGGCAGCGGCCCCGAGGAGATCCAGGTCCTGCGCTGCCTGCCGCCAGGCACCAAGGGACACAACACGCACGATGCCGTCATGTGGGAAGAAGTGACGCGCCGGGCCAGCGACCCCGCGCTGTGGCAGGACGTCGAGCTGCCCCCCTTCTTCGAGGAGCTGGAGGAGCGGCGCCTGAACGCCATCGAGGCCATCAAGGCGCGTTACGGAGGTCAGCAACTGCCCGGCGTCTCCATGGACAAGCCGGCGCTCGACGCTGCGCCAGAGCCGGACGACGTGGTGGAAGAGCCCGCGGCACCGGCCCCGGGCGTGGCCGATGAGCCGCAGTCCACGCTGGAGCAGGTGAGCCCGTACGAGCTCCAGGCCGGGGACCAGATCATGGTGGAGGACGACACCGGCATCCCCGAGATCGTGGAAGTCACCGACATCCACTTCGGCGCCGAGGACGGTGAGGAGACCATCACGGTCGACTACGATTCCACCGAGAACTCGACCAAGGGCGTGCTGCACCTCGACCCGGACACCGACGTGGACCGCTGCGGATAACCACCCACCAACGCCTGCGAGTTGACGGCCGGAGCCACAGGCTCCGGCCGTTGCCGTATCCGAAGCCGCCCCGTACGGCGGGG
>NZ_JASCIR010000041.1 GCF_029968095.1 Streptomyces solicavernae
ATCTCCCTAGCAAGCGAGCAACGGCCCTACCGCGCCCCCGGAGTAGCCGCTCCGGGGGCGCTCGCCGTTGGGGATGCGGTGTGTGGTCAGCCCTGGTGGTGGGTGAGGTGGATCGTGGCGTTCCTGAAGCCCTCGGCCGCGAGGTCGCGGCGGATCTTCTCTTCGTAGTGCCTGGCCGGGACTCGCTTGTTGGCCGTGGTGTGGCCGGTCAGGTAGACCCGCTTGCCGGTCTTGGTGTTGGTCGCGAAGGCGGACCAGCCGATCTTCAGCATGGGAACTCCCTTGATCGAAGAGTGAGCATGGAAGGTGCCGTGCAGCCCTCACACCGCATAAGCGGCGGGGCAGCGCCCCGACAGCGGATTCGATCCGCCACCCATCACGGCTGAGTCGGGGCTGAGGCGTTGCTGATGTCTCCTTCGGGAACCCGAGCTCCCGGCGAAGGCGTATGGAGACGTGACCTTTCGGTCTAAGCCCTCCGGACTGCCAAGGGGTCCGGGTCCCTCGCCCCCACCGAAGCAGGGCCTCATGACCCCTGTAGGGGCCCTTTCTTGCAGGTCAAGCGGCTTCGCAAGCTCCCAGCCTTTGCGGGCCGGTCACTCACTCAGCTGTGTCTCAGAGTGCACTGTGAGGCAGAGTGCGTCAAGTCCCCTTGCGGAACAAGGAGTAAGGAGCGCTGGTTCTACCTCTGAGGCTTGGGCACTATGAGGCAGAGACAGAGACGAGACTTGGGGTGCAGATGGTCGAGTGGACCGGCAAGTTCGCCTACCAGCAGGTGGCTGATGACCTGCGGCGGCGTATCGCGGATGATGAGTTCGCCGAGTCCGGGCAGCTTCCGTCGCTCGCTCAGATCCAGGAGCGATACGAAGTGACGGTCACCGTTGCCCGCTCCGCCATCCGTCAGCTCACGACGGATGGACTTGCAGTGAGTCACCAGGGCAAGGGCGCCTTCCTTACGCCGGATGCCGCACGCACCGCCCAACTCGCTGATCCGGTCGGGACCATGGCCGAGTTGCGCCAGGAAGTTGAGAAGCTGCGCACCGAAGTCGGGGAGCTGCGTCGGCGCGTCGCGACCCTCGAAGGGGACTGAGTTTCCAGTGGGTTGACGTCGGGTCTGAGTGTCTGCGGCATGGGCCATGTGCACCTCCTCGTTCGGTGTGTGTTCTAGTTCACCGCCGCAGGGTCGAAACCGGTATCACGTCCCGCTACCTGACAAAGCCTCAGCGCTTTTATACATCCGCTTATACAAGCTCTATCGCCCAGTTACATGGGCCTACTCGGGCCGCTACACTCGCGGCGACGAGAAGCTATCTAGGAGGGGCAGATGGCTCGGCATAACCCGGAATGGAATCCTGAACTCCTGCGCAAGCATCGCAAGGAGATCGGGCTCACCCTGGAAGACACGGGTGAAAAGCTCCGTGAAATCGCGGAGCGTCATGGATTCAATATTGCCGCAAACTTCCAAACCATCTGGGGTCACGAGAAAGGGTCGGTCTATCCGGGTCCGCATTACCGCCGGGCCTATTGCCGACTCTATCGACGGAATGAAGCCCAACTTGGCTTCCGCCGAGCGCTGCCCGGAGAGGATGCCCCCGTGGAGTCCGCCACTGTCCTACTCCCTGCCCCACGAGGGCAATCACAAGACGATCAGCCAGAAGCCGTGCAGCGCGCGCTGAGCAGCATTCGGGAGGGCACCGACGATGTCGACGGTGGGATGCTTCGAAGCCGGGTACTTGATGCCTGGCGTCGCCGCACAAGTGGTGGTGTCACCGATGGCCCCACCGTCGTACTGGTCGGCGGCTTCGCTGGCTCCGGTAAGTCGGAGTTCGCCAAGTTCCTCGGTGGGCTGACCGGATGGCCGATCCTGGATAAGGACTCACTGACACGCCCGCTGGTGGATCAACTGTTGGTCGCGCTTGGCGGCGAGGCTCACGACCGGAGTTCCGCTCTGTATCGCGAGAAGGTTCGCCCTCTCGAATACCGTTGCCTCATGGAAGCGGCGTGGGACAACGTGGATTGCGGAATTTCCACAATCCTCGACGCCCCGTTCATCTCGGAGTTTTCGCAAACCGAGTGGATGCAGCGTTTCCAGAATCGCTGCCGCTCGAAGCGTGTTTCGGTCGCAACCATCTGGGTCGAATGTGACCCTGAATCCATGCGCGAGTACATCGAGTTCCGGGGTGCCGCTCGCGACGCTTGGAAGATGGAAGCGTGGGACGATTACGTCGCGACGCTGAACTTGGAGATGCGACCTCAAGGGCCCCACTTCGTCGTGGACAACCGGCTCGGCGCCGCTGTAGCCCTCGTTGACGAAGCGCGCGACGTGCTGAGTGGAGGTGCCCTGTGAAGTCCGGCGTCATCCTGTACGGCCCTCCTGGTTCAGGCAAGGACACCATCACTTCTGAACTCACGCGGCTTCGACCCGAGTTCGCGCTCTTCGAACGGCTCAAGGCCGGGCCTGGTCGTACGACGGGCTACAGGCTCACCACGGTGAACCACATTGAGGAACTGTCCCGCGCTGGTGAACTCCTCTACCGGAACGCTCGATACGACGCCGAGTACGCCATCGACCGGCAAGGCGTCGCGGCCCTTGCCGACTCAGGCCGCGTTCCCGTTCTCCACATGGGGCAGGTGGTCGGCGCCACAGCAGTGGCCGCATTCCCACTGCACTGGGTCAGGGTGCTCCTGTGGTGCGCCCTGACAGCCACCGAGTCACGTTCCATCGGCCGCGGCGACAAAGATGTTGATGCCCGCGTGAAGGTCTGGCACGAGACCCGGGAAGACCTTTTGGCGCACGCGGCCGAACCGTGGACCCTCGTCCTCAGAACCGACTTGCTCAACCCGACCGAGTCAGCCCAAGCCATCACCAAGGCTCTCTCAGAAGGTGCGCCGGCCGAGGAGCAGAACATCAGGGAACTTGTCGGGTGACAGTCGTCGGCATTCTGCATCCCGGCAGCATGGGCGCCGCCATCGCGGCTCAGGCGCGGCGTTCCGGGGCGGAAGTCCTTTGGTGCCCTGACGGGCGCGGCCAGGGCACGAAGGATCGCGCCGAGCGGTACGGCCTCTCGCCCGTGGGCGGACTTGATGAGATGGCCGACCGAGCCGACATCATCCTGAGCCTGTGCCCGCCCGCTGCTGCGGAGAACGTGGCGAGTGCCGTGGCGGCGTGCTCCTACGCCGGGATCTATGTCGACGGGAACGCCGTCTCTCCCGCGACGGTGGCGAGAATCAGTGGCATTCTAAGGTCGTCCGGAGCCACGGTCATTGATGGCGCGGTGGTCGGATCGCCGCCATCCGAGTCGAAGAGCCCGCGCCTGTACCTCTCGGGGCCGAGCGAGGATCTGCCGAGGGTTGTTCGACTGTTCTCGGGGAGCGCGGTTCAGACGCGGCTACTGGCGGGGGGCATCGGACAAGCCTCCGCCCTGAAGCTTTCGTACAGTAGTTACCAGAAGGCGAGCCGCGTACTTGCCGCTGTCGCGTACGCGCTCGCAAGTGAGCATGGGGTAGAGGCTGAGCTGCTCGATATCGCTCAGGGGCGTACGACCAGCTATCTAGCGGAGACGGACTACTTCCCCAAGGTCGCGGCTCGGGCGTGGCGATGGGGCCCGGAGATGAGGGAAGCGGCACACGCGCTCTCCGAGGTCGACCTGCCCTCGGAGCTGTCCGACGCTGCCGCCGCGGTTCTGGATCGCTGGGAAGGTCTCAAAGACGCCTCGCCCGATTTGGTGCTTACTCTCGAAGAGCTTCACTCAGCACCGCCGCACAGACCGGTCTAGCTGGTCCACCTCCGCAGCGCTTCGATGGCCTCCGCTCCGCTCGACACGACAATGTCGGGCCTGTGGGGGCCATCGGTCCATTCGCGCTCACCAGCCACCCATACGGTCTGCAATCCGGCAGCTCGCGCCCCTGCGATGTCGGTGTCCGGGTTGTCGCCAACCATCCACCCTCCAGCGCTCAGCGGGATGCCACACGCTGTGGCGGCAGCGTCGAACAAGGCGCGCTCTGGTTTCCGCGCGCCCACGCCTGCCGAGATGGTGACCGCGTCGAAGAGCGGGGCGAGCCCGCTCGCGTCGAGCTTGGCGCGCTGGATGTCGACCGCGCCGTTCGTCGCGATCCCTAGCGTCCATCCCTCGGCGCGGAGCGCTGAGAGGCTCTGTCGCACGCCAGGAAAGCAGTGCGCGGACCGAGCTACGCCGTCGATGTACTCACGCCACAGCTCCGCCGCGTCGTCGTGGAGCCCCAGGGCCTCACGCAGGTAAACGAAGTCATCGGGATACGCCCGGTCACGCAGGCGAGTACGTACGAGCGCCGCTGCTGTCTCCGGCAGCCCGCGCGAGCGGGCGAAGTCGGCCGCCCAGGCGTCCAGCCCGCCCTGTCGGTCGATCAGGGTGTTGTCAAGGTCGAAGAGAGCCAGCACTCGACGGACGTTACCCGCCGCACGCGGTGCAGCTCAGCGGCGTGCGCGATTGCCGAGGCGGGACCGCGCTGGGCCGTCTGTGGGCCGTCCGGCGCCGCCCCGGGTTGACCAACAACAACCAACAGCGACCACTCGACCGCATGCCAGAGACGGGCCACCGAATGAAGCCCCTGGCGCAGCGCGGCGCGCGACAGTCGGGCATGATCTGACACAGGCCGCTGCGAGAACAGGGCGCGGTGCCGGGACAACAGGGCGCGGTGCCCGGACAACAGGGCGCGGTGCCGCCGCGAAAACCGGGCACCGGTACAGACAGCCACCGTCGAGAAATGCAGAGGGAGACAGCGATGAGCGCAGCCGAAGGCGCCGACCGCAGCCTCGGGCAGCTGGTCGCCTCGGCGACCGCCGAGATGTCCGCGCTGGTGCACGACGAGATCGCGCTGGCCAAAGCGCAGTTGCGGCAGGACGTCAAGCGGGCCGGGATGGGCAGCGGTGCGTTCATCGCGGCCGTGGCGGTGCTGATTTTCTCGCTGCCGATGCTGAGCTTCGCCCTCGCGTACGGCATCCACGCGTGGACGGACTGGCATCTGTCCGTCTGCTTCCTGCTCTCCTTCGCGGCCAACGTGCTCGTCGCGGCGCTGCTCGCGCTGATCGGGCTCGTCATGTTCAAGAAGGCCAAGAAGGGCAAGGGCCCGCAGAAGACGGTCGCTTCGGCCAAGGAGACGGCCGCCGTCCTGCAGAACGTCAAGCCGCATCCGCGGCCCGTCCCCGCCTCTACCACGGGTCTGAGCATGGACAAGGCTGCGGACGCGAAGCCTGTGGCACGCTCGTCCTCATGACGGAACCCGCCACACCCGCCACCCCGGCCACCCCGGCCACCCCGGCCACCCCGGCCACCCCGGCCACCCCGGCCGCCTCCTCCGCCCCGCCGCCTTCCGTCGTACGGATCGGCATCCCCGGCGACCGCGAGGTGATCCACCGCGACGTGGCCGCCAACGGCGCGCGCTTCCACATCGCGGAGGTCGGCGACGGGCCGCTCGTGCTGCTCCTGCACGGCTTCCCGCAGTTCTGGTGGACGTGGCGGCACCAGCTGACGGCCCTGGCCGACGCCGGGTTCCGGGCCGTCGCCATGGACCTGCGCGGGGTGGGCGGCAGCGACCGCACCCCGCGCGGCTACGACCCGGCGAACCTCGCGCTCGACATCACCGGCGTGGTCCGCTCCCTCGGCGAGCCGGACGCGGCGCTCGTCGGCCATGACCTCGGCGGCTATCTGGCGTGGACGGCGGCGGTGATGCGGCCCAAGCTGGTGCGCCGGCTCGCGGTCTCCTCGATGCCGCACCCGCGCCGCTGGCGCTCGGCGATGCTCTCCGACGTCAAGCAGACCGCGGCCGGTTCGTACGTGTGGGGCTTCCAGCGGCCGTGGCTGCCGGAGCGGCAACTCGTCGCGGACGACGGCGCGTTGGTCGGCCGGCTGATCCGGGACTGGTCGGGGCCGCAGCTGCCGGAGGACGACGCGGTGGAGACGTACCGGCGGGCGATGTGCATTCCGTCTACGGCGCACTGCTCGATCGAGCCGTACCGCTGGATGGTGCGCTCGCTCGCGCGGCCGGACGGGATCCAGTTCAACCGGCGGATGAAGCGGCCGGTGCGGGTGCCGACGCTGCATCTGCACGGCTCGCTCGACCCGGTGATGCGCACGCGCAGCGCGGCGGGCTCCGGTGAGTACGTCGAAGCGCCGTACCGCTGGCGGCTGTTCGACGGGCTCGGGCACTTTCCGCACGAGGAGGACCCGGTCGCGTTCTCCACGGAGCTGGTGAACTGGCTGAAGGACGCGGAACCGGACCGGTAGCGGTTCTGACGGTCCGTTCGCCGCCCGTCGCACTACCGCACTACCGTCACTACCGCACTGCGGAAGCGAACTGCCGTTCTTCGAACGGCCACTTGCCCCGCGCATAGGCCGATTGGGCGCGGTGGGTGCGGTTACCGACCATGAGCCACGGGCAGACGTCCGGGTATGGGCTGGACGCACGACTACAGTGACGCAGCACGCAATCGCCGCTCGGCCGCAGCGCTGAGCTCCCAGCAGCGGGGTGGCCCGTCGGGTCGCCCCGAGCACCCCGCGCAAGCGGGCATGGGGATTCCCCGCATCCTCCGCCGCAGGGCCCGCTGGGTCTCGGCGCGGCTGCGGCACACCGCTCGCGACTGACGCCCGGACCCACGCCGCCTTACGGCTTCAGAGGGCGCAGCCTTCCGTGTCGACCTGCTGGTTCGCGGTGCTGCCGAGCTTGATGTCCGTACGGACCTCGTCGGCGGTCAGCGCGTACCCGGTCTCCGGGTCGTCCAGGGACTTGGCGAAGACCACGCCGTAGACCTTGCCGTCCGGGGTGAGCAGCGGGCCGCCGGAGTTGCCCTGGCGGACCGTCGCGTACAGCGAGTAGACGTCGCGCTGGACGGTGCCGCGGTGGTAGATGTCCGGGCCGTTGGCGTTGATGCGGCCGCGGACGCGGGCGGAGCGGACGTCGTACGCGCCGTTCTCCGGGAAGCCGGCGACGATCGCGCCGTCGCCGCTCGTCGCGTCCTCGTCGGTGAACTGCAGCGGTCTGGCCCGCAGGTCCGGCACGTCCAGTACGGCGATGTCGCGCTCCCAGTCGTAGAGCACGACCGTCGCGTCGTACCGCCGGCCCTCGCCGCCGATCTGGACCGTGGGCTCGTCGACTCCGCCGACCACGTGTGCGTTGGTCATGACGCGGTGCTCGTCGAAGACGAAGCCGGTGCCTTCCAGGACCTTGTTGCAGCTCGTGGCCGTGCCCACCACCTTGACGATGGAGTCCTTGGCGCGCTCCGCGACCGGGCTGTCGCGCAGCTTCGGGTCGGGGGCCTGGACCTCGGTGATCGGCTCGTTGGAGAACGGGCTGAAGACCTGCGGGAAGCCGTTCTGCGCGAGGACCGAGGAGAAGTCCGCGAACCAGGTGCTGGCCTGGCTGGGCAGCGCCGCAGAGACGCCCTGCAGCACCTTGGAGTTGCGCACCTCCTTGCCGAGCGTCGGCAGCGTCGTACCGGCGAGGGCGGAGCCGATCAGCCAGGCGACCAGGAGCATCGCCACGACGTTGACGAGGGCGCCGCCGGTGGCGTCCAGGGCGCGGGCCGGGGACCAGGTGATGTATCTGCGGAGCTTGTTGCCCAGGTGCGTGGTGAAGGCCTGGCCGACGGAGGCGCAGACGATCACCACGACGACGGCGACGACCGCGGCCGTGGTGCCGACCTCCTGCTCGTCGGTGAGGGCGTCCCAGACCACCGGCAGTACGTACACGGCGACCAGACCGCCGCCGAGGAAGCCGATCACCGAGAGGATGCCGACGACGAAGCCCTGGCGGTACCCGACGATGGCGAACCACACGGCGGCGACGAGCAGCAGTATGTCCAGCACGTTCACCGAATTAGTCCTCGCCTCGCATCATCTGTTCGATCTCGTGTCTCGGTTGTCCGGCCTCGTGCCGCGATCGGGTGCGGCCGTCCGGCACGCGGGCCCAAGCCTGTCATGCGTGCCAGTCGAGAGGGACCTCGTTCGAGCGGTCCCAGGGTCTCTCCCAGCCGGCGAAGTGCATCAGCCGGTCGATGATCCCGGCGGTGAAACCCCAGACCAGAGCGGATCCCACGAGGAACGCGGGCCCCTTGTGGCCACGCGGGTGCACGGCCGTCACACGGTTCGCGGGGTCCGTGAGATGTGCCACGGGGACCGTGAAGACCCGCGCGGTCTCGGCCGGGTCGACGACGCCGACCGGGCTCGGCCGGCGCCACCAGGCCAGTACGGGCGAGACCACGAAGCCGCTCACCGGGATGTAGAGCCTGGGCAGCACGCCGAAGATCTGCACGCCCGCCGGGTCGAGGCCGGTCTCCTCCTCGGCCTCCCGCAGCGCGGCACGCAGCGGGCCCGTGGTCAGCGGGTCACCGTCCTCCGGGTCGAGGGAGCCGCCGGGGAAGGAGGGCTGGCCGGCGTGCGAGCGCAGGGCGCTGGACCGCTCCATCAGCAGCAGCTCGGGGCCCGTCTCCGGGGTGCCCGCGCCGAACAGGATCAGCACCGCGGACTGCCTGCCCTCGCCGTTCTCCGGCGGCAGGAAGCGGCTCAGCTCGGCGGGCCGCACCGTGGCCGCGGCGTGCGCGACCGGCTTCAGCCACTCGGGCAGGCCTTCACTGCTCACCGTCACCGCGGCGTCGTACGTCTCGCTTGCGTGTGGCCCACGTGTCATGGGCACCCCCGTCCGTCCATGGCTTCACAACGTCGTGGAGCGCCCTGTTCGTTCCACCCCCGGGGCGCTCGGCTTCGTGTCCGGGGCGCCCGGTCTCGTGTCCGGGGCACCCGGCCTCGTGTCCGGGACACCCGGCCTCGCACCCGTGGCGCTCGGTCTCGTATCGCCTTCGTTCGCGGACGGGTCATCCGGCCGCCAGCGGGGGCGCGGCGGTGCCCGGGTAGTCCGGCGGGGGCTTCAGGCGCTGGCCGGGCAGGCCGCCCTTCTCGTACTTCAGGAGCTTCTGCGCCTTCTCGGGGTCCGTCTCGCCCTCGCCGTACGCCGGGCAGAGGTGGGCGATGGGGCAGGCTCCGCAGGCCGGCTTGCGGGCGTGGCAGATGCGGCGGCCATGGAAGATGATGCGGTGCGACAGCATCGTCCAGTCGCTCTTCGGAAAGATGTCGCAGATCAGCGCCTCGATCTTCTCCGGGTCCTCGGAGTCGGTCCACTTCCAGCGGCGTACGAGGCGGCCGAAGTGGGTGTCGACGGTGATGCCGGGGACGCCGAAGGCGTTGCCCAGGACGACGTTCGCCGTCTTGCGGCCCACGCCCGGGAGCTTGACCAGGTCCGCCAGGCGGCCGGGCACCTCGCCGCCGTGCCGGTCCCGCAGGGCGGCCGCGAGACCCATGATCGACTTGGTCTTGGCACGGAAGAAGCCGGTCGGCCGGATCAGCTCCTCGACGTCCTCCGGGTTGGCGGCGGCGAGGTCCTCGGGGGTCGGGTACGCGGCGAAGAGGCGCGGCGTCGTCTGGTTCACCCTCAGGTCGGTGGTCTGCGCCGAGAGCACCGTGGCGACGAGCAGCTGGAAGGGGTTCTCGAAGTCCAGCTCCGGGTGGGCGTACGGATAGACCTCGGCGAGCTCGCGGTTGATGCGGCGGGCGCGACGGACGAGGGAGAGCCTGGACTCGGGCTGAGAGATCTTAAGGGCGGGCTTGCTGGAGGGGGCCGCCTTCTTCGTGGCCGTCGCCTTCTTCGTGACCGTCGCCTTCTTCGTGACCGTCGCCTTCTTCGTGGCCGTCGGCGTCTTCTTGGTGGCCGTCGGCGTCTTCTCGGTCGGCTTGGCGGTGGTGGACTTCTGAGGGGGCGTCGCCTTCTTCGCCGTCCTCTTCGCCGCCGCAACCCGCTTCGTCGCCGTCGTGGCCTTCTTCGCTGGCACTCTCTCCACACCCTCCCCGTTCGTCCGTTTTGCCGCTTTCTTCGCGCTCCCCGAAAGCTGTTCGCCCACAGCGGAATCCCCGCGCTCCGCCACCGTCCCAGCCCCCCTCGTCCCGCGCTCTCACCGGCGTAATGGACACTCGGCCAGAGTAAAGCCAGCCACTGACATCCGCCGGTGACCCCGGGGAACAGACCCCGATTGGGCCCCCTGTCGCACAGGACGCCACACCGGTACGGCAAACTTGTGACTGATCACACTGTTTGGACCGTCCGGCATCATGGGGACCACGGACCCCGGTAGCAGGTCGACATAGGAGAGAAACTCGTGGACGACGTTCTGCGGCGCGCCCCGCTCTTCGCGGCGCTCGATGACGAGCAGGCGGCGGAGCTGCGCGCCTCCATGAGCGAGGTGACCCTCGCACGCAGCGAAGCGCTGTTCCACGAGGGCGACCCCGGTGACCGCCTGTACGTGGTCACCGAGGGCAAGGTGAAGCTGCACCGCACCTCCCCCGACGGGCGCGAGAACATGCTCGCCGTCCTCGGCCCCGGTGAGCTGATCGGCGAGCTGTCGCTGTTCGACCCGGGCCCGCGCACCGCCACCGCATCCGCCCTCACCGAGGTGAAGCTCCTCGGCCTCGGCCACGGCGACCTCCAGCCCTGGCTGAACGCCCGCCCCGAGGTCGCCTCCGCGCTGCTGCGCGCCGTGGCCCGGCGCCTGCGCAAGACCAACGACCAGATGTCCGACCTGGTCTTCTCGGACGTGCCCGGCCGGGTGGCCCGTGCGCTGCTCGACCTGTCGCGCCGCTTCGGCGTGCAGTCCGAGGAGGGCATCCACGTGGTGCACGACCTCACGCAGGAGGAGCTGGCCCAGCTGGTCGGCGCGTCCCGCGAGACGGTCAACAAGGCGCTGGCGGACTTCGCCGGGCGTGGCTGGCTGCGGCTTGAGGCTCGTGCGGTGATTCTGCTGGACGTTGAGCGGTTGGCCAAGCGGTCTCGCTAGCCGCGGGGTTGGCCGCGGGTTGCTCTTGTTTGAACGTTGCGGGGTTCCACCGGGTGCCGGTGGGGCCCCGTTTTCGTTCGTCTGACGCTGCGTCGTGGCCGGGCTTTCGCGCAGGGCCCCGCGCCCCTTTCGAGGCCACCTCAAGCCCCCTCAAGCCCCTCAAGCCTCAGATCAAGCCGTGCTCCCGCAAGTACTCCAACTGCGCCCGTACGGACAGTTCCGCCGCAGGCCACAGGGAGCGGTCCACGTCCGCGTAGACGTGGGCGACGACGTCGGACGGGGTGCGGTGGCCGTTCTCCACGGCCGTCTCGACCTGGGCGAGGCGGTGGGCGCGGTGGGCGAGGTAGAAGTCCACGGCGCCCTGCGCGTCCTCCAGGACCGGCCCGTGTCCCGGCAGCACCGTGTGCACGCCGTCGTCCACCGTCAGGGACCGCAGTCGGCGCAGCGAGTCGAGGTAGTCGCCGAGCCGGCCGTCGGGGTGCGCCACCACCGTCGTACCGCGTCCCAGGATCGTGTCGCCCGTCAGCACGGCCTGGTCGGCGGGGAGATGGAAGCTCAGGGAGTCCTCGGTGTGGCCCGGGGTCGGTACGACGCGCAGCTCCAGGCCGCCCGTAGTGATCACGTCGCCCGCGCCCAGGCCCTCGTCGCCCAGGCGCAGGGCGGGGTCCAGGGCCCTGACCTTCGTACGGGTGAGCTGCGCGAAGCGGGACGCGCCCTCCGCGTGGTCGGGGTGACCGTGCGTCAGGAGCGTGAGGGCGATCCGCTTGCCCGCCTGCTCGGCGATGCCGATGACCTGGCGCAGGTGGTCGTCGTCGAGCGGCCCGGGGTCGATCACCACGGCGAGGTCCGAGTCCGGCTCGGCGACGATCCAGGTGTTGGTGCCGTCGAGCGTCATCGCCGACGGGTTCGGGGCGAGGACGTTGATCGTGCGGTCGGTGGCGGGGCCGGAGAGCACCCCGCCGCGCGGCTGGCCGGGAAGGGCGGCGGCTTCGGTCATGCGGAGGGTCCCTCGGCGTTCGGGCCGTCGTGCGCGGCCGGGAGGTACTTGGTGAACTCTGCGTGCCCGGGCCAGGTGAGCACCAACTCACCGTTCTCCAGGCGGGCTTGGGCGATCACGGGCGTCAGGTCCCGGCCCGCCGCGGCGGCGAGGGCAGCGTCGGCCGTGTTGTACGCGCGGAGCTGGCGGAGCGTCGCGATGGTCGGCGGCATCATCAGGAGCTCGCCGCGGTCATAGCCGGCGGCGGCCTCGGCGGGGGTGATCCACACCGTGCGGTCGGCCTCCGTCGACACGTTCCGCGTGCGCTGGCCCTCGGGGAGCGCGGCGACGAAGAACCAGGTGTCGTAGCGGCGGGGCTCGAACTCGGGGGTGATCCAGCGCGTCCAGGCGCCGAGCAGGTCGCTGCGCAGGACCAGGCCGCGGCGGTCCAGGAACTCGGCGAAGGAGAGGTCGCGGCGGACGAGTGCCTCGCGGTCGGCCTCCCAGTCGGCGCCCGTGGTGTCCGACACGACGGAGTCGGGCGCGGGGCCGGCGAGCAGCACCCCCGCCTCCTCGTACGTCTCGCGCACGGCGGCGCAGACGATCGCCTGGGCCTCGGTCGCCTCGCTGACGCCGAGCCTCGCGGCCCACTCGGTGCGGTCCGGTCCTGCCCAGGCGACGAGGCGTTCGTGATCGCGCGGGTCGACGCCGCCGCCCGGATACGCGTACGCGCCCCCGGCGAAGGCCATGGAGGCGCGTCTGCGCAGCATGTGTACGGCGATGCCACCGGCCCCGGGGAGCGCGGCCCCGGCGCCCTCGCCTCCCCGGGTGTCCCGGGTGTCCTTGGTGTCCTTGGTGGCCTCGGTGGCCTCGGTGGCCTCGGTGGCCTCGGTGGCCTCGGTGGCCTCGGTGGCCTCGGTGGCCTCGGTGGCCTCGGTGTCCTTGAGGAGCATGACCGTGGCCGCCCGGCGCGGCGGCACCGGCGTCAGGGTGCCGTCCGCGAGCGCACGCATACGGTCCGGCCACTCGGGTGGATACCACTGCCCATTCGCCATGGGCGGAGGCTATCCGCTGTGGCGCGGATGTTCGAGGGGCGGCCGACGATCACGATCTCCGTGCTACTGGCTCAGTCCTGCAGCTCGACCTGCAGCTCGACCTCGACCGGCGCGTCCAGGGGCAGCACCGCGACGCCGACCGCGCTCCGCGCGTGCACGCCCTTGTCGCCGAGGACCTCGCCGAGGAGTTCGCTCGCGCCGTTGAGCACGGCGGGCTGGCCGGTGAAGTCGGTGGCCGAGGCGACGAAGCCGACGACCTTCACGACCCGCTTGATCCGGTCCAGGTCACCGGCGACCGACTTGACCGCCGCGAGGGCGTTCAGCGCGCAGGTGCGGGCCAGTTCCTTGGCGTCCTCGGCGGTGACTTCGCCACCGACCTTGCCGACCTGCGGAAGCTTGCCGTCCACCATGGGCAGCTGCCCGGCCGTGTACACGTACACCCCGGACTGGACCGCCGGCTGGTACGCGGCGATCGGCGGGACGACCTCCGGCAGGGTCAGGCCGAGTTCGGCGAGCTTCGCCTCTACCGCCCCGCTCACAGCTGCTTCTCCCGCTTCAGGTAGGCCACCAGCTGCTCGGGGTTGTTGGGGCCGGGGACGACCTGGACGAGCTCCCAGCCGTCCTCGCCCCAGGTGTCCAGAATCTGCTTCGTCGCGTGCACGAGAAGGGGCACGGTCGCGTATTCCCACTTGGTCATACGGGCGACTGTAATGCCTGCCTCTGACAGCTCCGCGCGGGCGTGCGCCACGTACGCGGCGTAACGGACCTCACTGCCCGAACGCGACCGTGATCGCCCCCGGAGCCGACGCCCCGCGCGGCGAGGAATTAGGCTCGCTCGCGTGAGCAGGCTCCAGGTCGTCAGTGGCAAGGGCGGTACCGGTAAGACCACGGTGGCCGCCGCTCTCGCGCTCGCGCTCGCTACGGAGGGCAAGCGGACGCTTCTCGTCGAGGTCGAGGGCAGGCAGGGCATCGCGCAGCTCTTCGAGGCGGAGGCGCTGCCGTACGAGGAGCGGAAGGTCGCGGTGGCGCCGGGCGGCGGCGAGGTGTTCGCGCTGGCCATCGACGCCGAGCTGGCGCTGCTCGACTACCTTCAGATGTTCTACCGCCTGGGCAGCGCGGGCCGTGCCCTGAAGAAGCTCGGCGCGGTCGACTTCGCGACGACGATCGCCCCGGGCGTACGCGACGTCCTGCTGACGGGCAAGGCCTGCGAGGCCGTCCGCCGCAAGGACAAGAAGGGGCGGTACGTCTACGACTACGTGGTGATGGACGCGCCGCCGACCGGCCGCATCACGCGCTTCCTGAACGTCAACGACGAGGTGGCGGGCCTGGCCAAGATCGGCCCGATACACAACCAGGCACAGGCGGTGATGCGGGTCCTCAAGTCACCCGAGACCGCTGTGCACTTGGTCACCCTCCTGGAGGAGATGCCGGTGCAGGAGACCGTCGACGGCATCGGCGAACTGCGGGACGCGGGCCTTCCGGTGGGCCGGGTCCTGGTGAACATGGTGCGCCCGTCGGTGGTGGACGTTCCGGTGCCGACGGATGTGCGGCGTACGGATCTCGCGAAGGCGCTGTCGAGCGCCGGGCTCGGCGGGGCGCGCAAGGGCGGGCTCGCGGAGCAGCTGGTAGATCCGCTGCTCGCGCAGGCCGCGGAGTACGAGGAGCGGGTCGCCCTGGAGCACGGCCAGCGCGGGCTGCTGACCGAACTGGGGCTGCCCGTGCACGAGTTGGAGCTGCTTACCGAGGGCATCGACCTGGCCGGGCTGTACCGCCTGGCCACGGACTTGCGCAAGCAGGGGGTCGCCTGACGTGGGATCGCATGACCTGGGATCGCATGACGGGATCGCACACTGGGGCTCGTATGACGTGGGATCGACACTGGGGGCTCGTACGACGTGGGATCGCACACTGGGGGCTCGTATGACCTTGGATCGCACACTGGGGGCTCGTATGACCTTGGATCGCACACTGGGGGACGTATGACCTTGGATCGCACACTGGGGGACGTATGACCTTGGATCCGGTACCGGCGCTCAATGTCGATCCGCTGATCGACGACCCCACGACCCGGATCATCGTGTGCTGCGGCGCGGGCGGCGTCGGCAAGACCACGACTGCGGCGGCACTCGGCCTGCGGGCGGCGGAGCGCGGCCGGAAGGTCGTGGTGCTGACCATCGACCCGGCGCGCAGGCTGGCCCAGTCCATGGGCATCGACTCGCTCGACAACATCCCGCGGCGGGTGAAGGACCTCGACGGGGACGGCGCCGGCGAACTGCACGCGATGATGCTGGACATGAAGCGCACGTTCGACGAGATCGTCGAGGCGCACGCCGACCCGGAGCGGGCCGAGGCCATCCTCAACAACCCCTTCTACCAGTCGCTTTCGGCGGGCTTCGCGGGCACGCAGGAGTACATGGCGATGGAGAAGCTGGGCCAGCTGCGGGCCCGGGACGAGTGGGACCTGATCATCGTCGACACGCCGCCGTCGCGTTCGGCCCTGGACTTCCTCGACGCGCCGAAGAACCTGGGCTCGTTCCTGGACGGCAAGTTCATCCGCGTACTGATGGCTCCGGCGAAGGTCGGCGGGCGGGCCGGGATGAAGTTCCTGAACGTCGGCATGTCGGTGATGACGGGCACGCTCGGCAAGCTGCTCGGCGGCCAGTTCCTGAAGGACGTGCAGACGTTCGTGGCCGCGATGGACACGATGTTCGGCGGGTTCCGTACGCGCGCGGACGCCACGTACCAGCTGCTTCAGGCGCCGGGCACGGCGTTTCTCGTGGTGGCGGCGCCGGAGCGGGACGCGCTGCGGGAGGCCGCGTACTTCGTGGAGCGGCTTGCCGCGGAGGAGATGCCGCTGGCGGGCCTTGTCCTCAACCGGGTGCACGGCAGCGGCGCCGCCCGGCTGTCGGCCGAGCGGGCGCTTGCCGCTGCGGAAAATCTTGCCGAGCCTCGCATTGTGGATCAGGACGGCGGGAAGGAAGAACGGGAGCAGGGACAGCTGCCCGACTCTCCCGACTCTCCCGATTCCACGGCTGACGCGGCTGACACGGCTGACACGGCTTCCACGGTCTCCGCTGCCTCTTCTGGCTCCACGGCTTCTTCGGGCTCCACGGCTTCTTCGGGCTCCGGTCGGCCCGACGCGCGCGTCTCCGCCGACAGCTCCGCCGACACCTCCGCCGACACCTCCGGCGCGCAGCAACTCGCCGCCGGGCTGCTGCGGTTGCACGCCGAACGTATGCAACTGCTAGCCCGTGAGCAGCGCACGCGCGATCGTTTCACCGCACTGCACCCGGAAGTCCCGGTGACCGAAGTGGCCGCCCTGCCCGGTGACGTCCATGACCTCGCCGGTCTGCGCGACATCGGCGACCGCCTGGCGTCCGGCGACCGCCCGGCCGGGGCTGCCTGAGCGCAGGGCCGGACCTTCCCCAGGCTCGGCTATCCCACGGCGGCGTAAGTCTCGTAGTGCTCCTGCGCGTGGACCTCGTGCACCTCGTGGACCTCGTGGACCTCGTCGAGTTCGTCGACGTCCACGGGGAGGATGCCCGTACTGCGCTCGTATTCCGTACGCGCGGTCTCCAGGAGCCGGCGCCAGGAGGTCACCGTGGGACGCCTGCGCAGCAGTGCGCGGCGCTCCCGCTCCGTCATTCCGCCCCACACGCCGAATTCGACGCGATTGTCCAGCGCGTCGGCCAGGCACTCCGTGCGCACCGGGCATCCGGTGCACACCGCCTTGGCCCGGTTCTGCGCTGCTCCTTGAACGAACAGTTCATCTGGATCGGTAGTGCGGCAGGCCGCCTGCGCACTCCAGTCGGTTACCCAGCCCATACCGGCGCCGTCCTCTCCCGAATCGAGGCTCCCCCACGGCGGCAGCGGCATATTCACCGCCGCCAGTTGAGGACGTTACGGAAGGCGGGCACAGCGCAACACCCCCTTCGGGCCCAATCTTGAATGGCCCGAACGGACTATGCGTAAGCGGCAGATCACCCGACGGAGTGAGCCAAAGACAAGCGCGACTATCTACGGAAAATCGGGACAGTTCAGTTGCACCACAACGGACGCCGAGTGACACACCGGGCGGATTCGGGCACCGCGAAGGGTCGTTGCCGTGACAGTGACGACCAGCTTAGGCCAAGGCGTTACGCCTGTCCGGCGATTCGGAACGTAGGCCTTTGACTAGGACTTTCGCTCGCGCCTCAGGTGTGCATGCGCCACATGTGAGGCGCGACGTGTGTAGGCGTCACGTGTGTAGGCGTCACGTGTGCAGGCATCACATGTGCTTGCGTCACGCGTGCATGCATCACATGTGCATGCGTCACGCGTGCATGCCTCAGAAGTGCACGCGGTCGTACGGATTAGGCTGCCCTCATGGGAAAAAAGCGCTCGGGCGGAGGCCTGTCCCCGACTCAGCAGGCCGCGAAGTTCCTCGGCGTCAGCGCCCTCGCGGGAGCTGTGCTCGCCGGTATCGCCCTGCCCGCGGCAGGCGCGCTCGGCCTGGCGGCCAAGGGGTCGGTCGAGGAGTTCGACGAGATCCCGGCCAACTTGAAGCGTCCGCCACTCAGTCAGCGCACGACGATCCTGGACAGCGAGGGCGGCACGATCGCCACGGTCTTCTCGCGCGACCGCACCCTCGTGGATCTCAAGGACATCTCGCCGTACATGCAGAAGGCGATCATCGCGATCGAGGACTCGCGGTTCTACGAGCACGGCGCGGTCGACGTGAAGGGCATCCTGCGCGCGCTCAACGAGAACGCCCAGTCGGGCACCGTCTCGCAGGGCGCGTCCACGCTCACGCAGCAGTACGTGAAGAACGTCTTCGTCGAGGAGGCGGGCAACGACCCGACGAAGGTCGCCGAGGCCACCCAGCAGACCCTCGGCCGCAAGATCCGTGAGCTCAAGTACGCGATCCAGGTCGAGCAGGAGCTGGGCAAGAAGCAGATCCTGGAGAACTACCTCAACATCACGTTCTTCGGCCAGCAGGCGTACGGCGTCGAGGCGGCCTCTCAGCGCTACTTCTCCAAGTCGGCCAAGGACTTGGAGCTGGACGAGGCCGCGCTGCTCGCCGGCATCGTCCAGTCCCCGAGCCGGTACGACCCGGTCAACGACTCGGAGGAGGCCAGGAAGCGGCGCAACATCGTACTGAACCGCATGGTCGCCACCCGCGACATCACGCAGGAGGAGGCCGACGCCGCCAAGAAGAAGCCGCTCGGCCTTGAGGTCAGCCGCCCGCGCGAGGGCTGCATCACGGCCACGCGCGGCGCCGGGTTCTTCTGCGACTACGTCCGCAACGCGTTCCTGAACGACCCGGCCTTCGGCGAGACCCGCGAGGACCGGGTGAAGATCTGGGACAAGGGCGGCCTGAAGATCCGTACGACGCTCGACCCGCAGGCCCAGGAATCCGTGCAGACGGCCATAAAGGACAACGTCCGCCAGAGCGACCAGGTGGCCACGGCGGTCACCATCGTCGAGCCGGGCACCGGCAAGATCCTCGGCATGGGCCAGTCCCGCCCGTACGGCTCCGACATCAGCAAGGGCGAGCTGTCCTACAACCTCTCCGTGGACAAGCGGATGGGCGGCGGAGCGGGCTACCAGCCGGGCTCCACGTTCAAGCCGATCGTCGCCGCGGCCGCCCTTGAGCAGGGCAAGTCGCCGACGCAGAAATACGCTTCGCCGTACGAGATGCCGTATCCCAGCCCGGTGGACACCTGCTCCGGGCAGTGGACGAACACGCGGAACGAGAAGCTCACCAACGAGAACGAGAAAGAGGTCGGCCCCTACGGGATGAAGGAGGCGACCGCCAAGTCGGTCAACACCTACTACGTGGAGCTGATCAGCGACATCGGGATCTGCCCGGTGACCTCGATGGCCGAGAAGATGGGCGTCAACCGCGCGGACGGGGAGCAGATGGCGCAGGCCCCGTCGATCGCGCTCGGCACACAGGAGATGTCGCCGCTGACGATGGCGGCCGCGTACGCGACGTTCGCGAGCCGGGGCATCTACTGCACGCCCATCGCGATCGAGTCGGTCATCGACGCCGACGGCAAGTCCATGCCGGTGCCGAAGACCAAGTGCAACCGGGCCATGTCGACGAAGACCGCCGACACCGTGAACACCCTGCTCAAGGGCGTGGTCGAGGACGGCACCGGCAAGCAGGCCGGCCTCGGCAGCCGCCCCAGCGCGGGCAAGACCGGAACCACCGACTTCCGCTACGCCGCCTGGTTCGTGGGCTACACGCCGAACATGGCCGGCGCGGTCTGGGTCGGCGACCCGGAGCACAAGCGGCAGATGACCGACATCACCATCGGCGGCAACTACTACCCCAAGGTCTACGGCGGCGAGGTCCCCGGGCCCATCTGGAAGGCGGCGATGTCGGGCGCCCTGGCCGGCAAGCCCGCGCCGGACTTCAACCTCGTCGACATCCCCAAGGACAAGCCGAAGGACCACGAAAAGGACGAGGCCGACGACGAGGACCAGAAGCCCGGCAAGCCGGAGAAGCCGGGCGGCGGCGGCAACCCGTGGCCGGACTTCACGATCCCGCCGGACGTCCTGGGCGGCAACGGAAACGGCGGAGGCAACGGCGGCGGCAACGGCGGAGGGCGGTGGCCGCAACCGCGGTGAGGACCCGTTCGGCGTCCGTACGTGAGCGCGCAGCGTGAAGGAGGGCGCCCCCTGGGCCAGGGGGCGCCCTCCTTCACGTACCGCCGGGCTTCACGTACCGCCGGGCTTCAACTACCACCAGGCTTCACGTACCACCAGGCTTCACGTACCACCAGGCTCACGTACCGCCGGGCTTCACGTACCACCGGTTTCACGTACCGCCGAGGCGAATCAGCCCGTGAGGAGCTGCTTGACCACCGCGGCGACTCGGCCGCCCTCCGCCTGGCCCGCGACCTTCGGGTTCACGATCTTCATGACCTGGCCCATCGCGCGCGGCCCCTCGGCCCCGGCGGCCTTCGCCTCCTCGACGGCCTGCGCGACGATCTCCTTCAGCTCGTCGTCGCTCAGCTGCTTGGGCAGGTAGACCGCGAGCACCTCGCCCTCGGCCTTCTCCCGCTCGGCCTGCTCGGCACGGCCGCCCTGGGCGAAGGCCTCCGCCGCCTCGCGGCGCTTCTTCGCCTCGCGGGCGATCACCTTCTGCACCTCGTCGTCGGAGAGCTCGCGGGCGGACGTGCCCGAGACCTCCTCCTTCGTGATGGCGGTCAGG
Organism: Streptomyces solicavernae; assembly: GCF_029968095.1. Taxonomy (GTDB): domain Bacteria; phylum Actinomycetota; class Actinomycetes; order Streptomycetales; family Streptomycetaceae; genus Streptomyces; species Streptomyces solicavernae. The sequence goes on from NZ_JASCIR010000041.1 coordinate 20,085, forward strand.
GTCAGGCGGAGCGTGGAGGAGCGCAGCTCGTCGCGCTCCCTGATCGCCGCGGTGAGGTCTTCCTGCAGCTTGGACTTGAGCGTGGTCATGGCCCAAGTGTCGCAGGTACGGGACCGGTGACGCCCGCGGATTTCCCGGCGGCAGGCAGCGGTGCGGCACCGATACGGCTGCCGGTGCGGCAGCAGTACGCCAGCAACACGGCAGTGGCACGGCAGCGACACGACAGCGGTACGGCAGCGGTACGGCAGTGGCACGGCAGCGATACGCAGTAGTACGAGAGCGGTACGACTTCCGCAGCGCTTCTGCAACGATGGGCGTATGCGCGCGCGATACGGAGTACCTGTGGGAATCACCGCGGCCACAGCCGCCGGTGTGGTGTACGCGGCCGGGTTCGAGGCCCGCTCCTTCCGGCTCCGACGGGTCACGGTTCCGGTGCTCCCCGACGGGATGCGGCCGCTGCGGGTGCTCCAGGTCTCCGACATCCACATGGTGAGCGGGCAGCGCAAGAAGCAGCGCTGGCTCCAGTCCCTCGCGGGCCTGCGCCCCGACTTCGTCATCAACACCGGCGACAACCTCTCCGACCCGGAGGGCGTCCCCGAGGCCCTGGACGCACTCGGCCCGCTGATGGAGTTCCCCGGCGCGTACGTCTTCGGCTCCAACGACTACTACGGCCCCAAACTCCGCAACCCCGCCCGGTACTTGATCGAGAAGCTGCAGGGCCGACACGGCCTGAACGGCAACGCGCCCGCGGTCGGCGTCGTCCACAACCCGTGGGAGGACCTGCGCGACGCGTTCGACGCGGCGGGCTGGGTCGGCCTCACCAACGCCCGCGGCACGCTCAAGATCGACGGGTACGAGATCGGCCTCACCGGCGTGGACGACCCGCACATCAAGCGCGACCGGTACGCCCGCGTGGCCGGCGGCCCGGAGTCGGGCGCCGACTTCTCCATCGGCGTGGTGCACGCCCCGTACATCCGCTCCCTCGACGCGTTCACGGCCGACGGCTACCCGCTGGTCCTCGCCGGGCACACCCACGGCGGCCAGCTGCGCATCCCGTTCTACGGCGCCCTCGTCACCAACTGCGACCTGGACACGGACCGCGCCAAGGGCCTCTCCCGGCACACCGCCGGCGACCACGACTCGTACCTCCACGTCTCCGCAGGCTGCGGCACAAACCGCTACACCCCGGTCCGCTTCGCCTGCCCCCCGGAGGCGACGCTGCTGACGCTTACGGGGCGGGGTGGGGGTCGGGAGGCCTGACGGCGGGAGGCCGGGCGGCGACCCCGCCCCCGGGGCCGCCGAAACCGGATTTCGTCTACGGGCGACGGTCCGCTAAAGTAATCGATGTCGCCGCGACGGTTCACCACAGCAGCGACATCGGGGTGTAGCGCAGCTTGGCAGCGCGCTTCGTTCGGGACGAAGAGGTCGTGGGTTCAAATCCCGCCACCCCGACAGAGAAGTACCAGGTCAAGGGCCTGATCCGGAATCCGGATCAGGCCCTTCCTGCGTCTCTGGTGATCGTTTGGGAGAAATCTGGGAGACGATCTTGGTCGGGGTCGTCGAAGTGATCCAGCCATGGGGCGCGGATCGCCTCTCCCACTCGCTTCGCCGTTGTGCGCGTTCGTAAAGTCGGTGCTGCGCGAGCCGAAGTCCCCTGCAGGACAGGGACGTAGCGCGAGACGGCTGATATGCCGGTTGTCAGCTCAGACGGCGCCGGGAAGCGTGGTGCCTCCTGCGGCCGATGAGGCGCGGGGAGTCCACGGAGGGGGAACCGTGACACCAACAGCGACACGATTGCGCCCACGGCACCGCACGCGCCTGGCTGCCCTGGCCCTGCTTCTCTTAGCGAGCCTGCTCGGAGCACTCGCGGGGCCGGGTGCCGCGCATGCCAACCCCGGCGATCCGAATCCCAATCCGATCGACTGGCGGGTCTACGACTCCTTCACCGGCACATTGGGCAACGACATTCCGCTGCGGTACGGCCAGAGCGACCATCCCGATCGGGACGGCTTCGGGCTGCGCCACATCCAAGAGCACGGGGTCGTACCCGATCACGAGGAGATCCAGGAGACGGTCGGCGCGGCCAGCTACTGCGTGCCCGCTCCCGACGACCGGGTGGTCTGCACGAACACCGAGCTCAGCCTGATCGTGGTTTACGCGACGCACAACGACGCACGGTCCGGTGACGGTCGGCCGTTCGGCATCATCACCGCGTACTACTTCCTGCCGTGTCTGCAGGCGGAGGACTGTCCATCGCCCGAGCCGCCGGCAAAGGTGGACACCGCCCTCACCTACACCGGCCCTGACAGCGTGGAGAACGGGTCCTCGGCGACGCTCTCGGCGAAGCTCACCAACGAGTTCGGTACGCCGGTCAAGGGGCGTGACGTCAGGATCGCCCTCGGGACGGGCGACGCAGAGCAGACGTGCACCGGCACCAGCTCGGAGCAGGGAACGGCTACGTGCACCATCGAGACGGTCTCGCAGCCGACGACCAGTTCCGGCAAGATCCCGGTCACCGCGACGTTCGCGGGCGACTCCGACTACAAGCCGTCGACCGCATCCGCCGAGCTCGGCATCAAGACGCCCACCAAGCTCACGTACACCGGCGTGAAGCACATCGCCAACGGCACGTCGGCTCGGCTCGCCGCCGACCTCACGGATTTCCGGGGCGATCCCGTGAGCGGCCGGAACGTGGAGTTCTCTCTGGGTACGGGTGAGAGTGAGCAGACCTGCTCCGGTACGACGTCGCAGACCGGTGAGGCGACGTGCACGATCTCGAAGGCCGACCAGCCTCTGAACGACTCAGCCACCGTGCCCGTCAGGGCCGCCTTCGCCGGCGACTCCTTGTACCTCGGCTCCGACACCTCGGCCGAGCTGAAGCTGCGGTATGCGACGGGCCGGGCGTACGGGTTGTCGGCCCAAGCCGAGCTGGGCAGTCTGCCGCTGCTCGACGTCGAGCCGCAGCCGGACACCGGTCGCATCCGTACGGCAGACGCCACGACCACTTCGACGCCCTGCGCCGCCACCTACAGCTCGCTCCTCATCAACGTGGAGAAGCTCTGTCCCGAGGTCACGACCACGCTCGCACCGGGCAAGGCGACCGCGACCTCCACCGTGGCCAACGCGAAGGTGGGGCTGCCGGGACTGCCGGTCATCGAGGTGTCCGGGCTGACGGCAACGTCAACCGCTCAGTGCGACAAGGCCGCCGGCAGCACCAGCCTCACCTTGAAGATCGCCGGGCAACCAGTCACGGTGTCCACAGAGCCCAACAGCGAACTGGCACTGGATGGAGGTGCGCGCCTCATCGTGAACGAGCAGAAGCCCGTCGAAGGGGCCGACAGCAGCGGCCTGGCCGTCAACGGACTCCGTATCGAACTCGCGGGCGGAGCAGGTGAGGTGGTCCTGGCCGCCACGAACAGCGCCATGCACAACTGCGGTGACTGACGCCCGCGAGCCCCACGGCCCGCCGCAGGAGTACGTCGAGGAATTCCTGCGGCGGGCCGAGCCTGCTCTCGACGACCTGTTCGCCCGCCGGGGAGGGCAGTTGGAGAACCTGGCCGCTGTCCGTGCCGTGGGCGAGGACGGCTTGCTGACGATCCACGCCATCACCGTGGTCACTTTCCGAGGCGGCCGCTTCTCGTACCGGCGCAGAATCTGGCCGCCCAGCCACCCACCCGCCACTCAGGCAGGGATCTACGCGACGATGCTGGAGGAGCGGCTGCTCACCCGGGCCCACCCAGCGGACGGGACAGGCGGAGAGACGCCGATCGAGCTGTGAGGCAGGTGGATGTGAAGGAGCCCCTGGTACAGAGGTGCGCTCAGGCGTAGCGGGCAGAGACCGGCGACGGATCGCCGGCGTCGCCTGTGGACGCGCGTGTGTGCCCCTACCCGCACAGGTGCGTGATCTGCGAACTCAGCGTGCTTGTCAGTGCTGAGCCATATCGTCGTTTCCCAGGATTTGATCGGGCCGAGACGATGGGGGACAGACACCGACATGCGAGCCGAGGAATCACACTTCGCCGACCTGGTGCAGGGACGAGCCCAGCAGTTCCAAGTCCCGCTCTACCAGCGGACATACTCCTGGACAGAGAAGCAGCTGGCGCAGCTGTGGAAAGACATCCTGGAACAGGCCGAGCTGGTGGACGCGGATGCGACGGTGAGCACGCACTTCCTCGGCTCTGTGGTGCTGGCCCCCTCGCCTCAGAATGAGGCGACGTTCCCGCGATGGCTCGTCGTCGACGGTCAGCAGCGGCTGACCACCCTCTCCCTCGCGCTCACTGCTATCCGTGATCACCTCGCCGAAGCAGAGCCTGACGAGGCGGAGCGCATCGACGAGGAATACCTCATCAACAAGCGCAAGAAGGACGTCGATCGCTTCCGCCTGCTGCCCACCCAGGCGGACCGCCCGCAGTACGCCGCGCACGTGAACAGAGCGCGGCTGGAGCATACGGCGGGAGACAGGATCGCCGCGGCCTACAGCTTCTTCCAGCGAGAGCTGCTGGAACTCGTGGAGACGGACGGCACTGCAGCTCCCAAGGACGTGCTGCGGATCGAGCAGGCGATCACGTCCAGGCTCACGCTGGTCACTGTGACCGCGGAGCGAGGCGACAACGTGCACCGCATATTCGAATCGCTCAACAACACCGGCCTGAAGCTAAGCCAGGCCGACCTGCTGCGCAACTACTTGTTCATGCGCCTGCCGACCCGCGGCGAGCAGGTGTACGAGACCCACTGGCTGCCGCTGCAGAACAGCCTGAGCAACGACGAGCTCGAACAACTGATGTGGCTGCAGCTGGTCCTCGACGGAGACGACCGGGTCCGTCGCCAGGACCTGTACACCGCTCAGCAGCAACTCTTCGAGCGCCGAGCTGCAGACGGGACTCAGACAGAGGCGACCATCGAGGCGTACATCAAGGAATTGCACCGCCGCAGCGCCCTCTTCCGGAAGGTGATCCGCCCCGAAGAGGAGAAGGATCCTCTGATCCGCGGGTACCTGAAGCGGTTGCACGACTGGCAGGCCGTCGTGACCTATCCAGCGCTGATGCTGATACTCGACCGCCGCGAGCGGGGAGAAGTCGACTCCGCCGAGGCTGCCGAGGCCATTTCGTACATCGAGAGCTTTCTGGTGCGACGCACGATCTGCCGCGTGCCGACCAACAACCTCAACAGGATTTTCCAGTCCGTTCCCGCGCAGCTTCCGCAGGATGTGGGCGTGGCCGCCGGACTGCACCAACTCCTCTCTGCCGAGAACCGCTTCTGGCCGGACGACCAGGAACTGTGCGAGAAGATTCGTACCGCGCCCTTCTATCAGTACGGGCGGCCGAACCAGCGAAGGCTGGTGCTCCAGCGGATGGAGGAGAGCTACGACCACCCCGAACCGGTCGACTTCGCAGCGGCACAGCTGACGATCGAGCATGTGATGCCGCAGTCGCCCGGCGACGAGTGGATGCGCATGCTGGAGGAGGACGCCACACAGGGAGAAGCGGCAGAAGATCTGCACGCCCGGCTGCAGCACACCCTCGGGAACCTGACGCTGACCGGTGTGAACTCGGAGCTGTCGAACCATCCCTTCGAGCGCAAGCAGGGGCTGCTCGAAGGCAGCCACCTGGAGATGAACCGGCGTATCGCCGCCACGGACCGCTGGGGTGCCAAGGAGATCCTGGCTCGGGCCGACGACCTCGCCGACCGGGCGATCCGTATGTGGCCGGCACCGCTGCGCGGTGTCGGACGCGCCGAGCGCAGCCGGGACTGGCGCCTGGCCCATCAGGTACTCGCCGCGTTGCCGTACGGCACCTGGACGTCCTACGGCGATCTGGCCGCGTTCATCGGCTCAGGGGCCCAAGCGGTGGGCTCCCACCTCGCCAACAGCGATGGCGTGGTCAACGCCTACCGAGTGCTGAACGCCGACGGCAAGATCGCAGACGGCTTCCGGTGGAAAGGGCAGGACGGCGGGGACGTGCGCGCCCGGTTGGGTGCTGACGGCATCCACTTCACGACCACAGGCGCGGCGGATCCGGCGCAGCGCCTCACCGTTGATGATCTGGCCCTGCTCCTCGAGAGTGCCGACGATCAGGGAACGGAGATCACTTCAGCCTCGAATCCTGCAGGGCATGCAGACGAGACCCGGGCGGCACGTTTCCTGCGCCAACTCACGGCGGACGACGCTCCAGCGACGGTTTCCTCCGTCCGCGAGCTGCTCGCTCACTGGGAGAGCCTCGGGGGATGGATCGGATACGGCGCCGGCGAGGTCACCACGAGCGCGTTCCTCATGCTGGGCCAGGCTGGTACCCCAGGTCAGGGCATCTGGCCGCTGACGCTCTACCCCGGGAGCGGGCGTGGCGGCACAGCGGAGATCGTGTTCGCCCACATGGCGAACCGTGAGCCGTTTACAGACCGGGCTTTGCGCGCCGAATTGCTGGAACGGATGAACGGGATGGAGGGCGTCTCGATCCCGGAGGGTAAGCTGGAGCTGCGACCCAGCCTCCGCCTCTCCGTCCTGGACGACGACCTCAACAGGGAAAGCCTGTTCAAGACCCTGGCTTGGTTCCGGGACTGCTGGGCGCGAAGGGGCTGAGCTTCGCACCCAACTGCGTGGGCATGCCGAGCTGTTGGACCTGTTTGGGTTGTGGCCGGAGCCATGGTGAACGATCAGGCGATGCGGTTCTCCCTGTGACGTCAGGCGGGTAAGGCGGAGTCCCCGGCTCGAGTGCAGTCAGGGGGGCCGCTGTGTTCCTGTGCCTTAGAACTCCTAACGAAATGATCTTCGAGATGGTTGGATCACTCCCGAACCGACGATCCGGGGGTGCGAGGTGGCGCGGCCGAAGCCGTGGGAAGTCGACGACGAGCTGTGGGCGGTGATCGAGCCGCTGCTGCCCAAGGTGGAGCGCCGGAGCCGGCACCCCGGGCGCAAGCGGCATCCGGACCGGCTGGTGTTCCAGGGCATCCTGTTCGTGCTGCACACCGGGATCTCCTGGGAACACCTGCCGCAGGAACTCGGCTTCGGCTCGGGCATGACCTGCTGGCGCCGCCTGGCCGAGTGGACCGAGGCCGGAGTCTGGCCCCGACTGCACGAGGTCCTCCTCGCCAAGCTCCGCAGCGCGAACGCCCTGGACTTCTCCCGGGCGGCCGTCGACGGCTCCCACATCCGCGCGTTAAAGGGGGCCCCAAGACCGGACGAAGCCCCGTCGACCGGGGCAGGACGGGCAGCAAGCACCACCTGATCACCGACGCCACCGGTATCCCGCTCGCCGCCACCCTGACCGGCGGCAACCGCAATGACGTCACCCAGCTGATCCCACTGCTCCAGGCCGTGCCGCCAGTGCGGGGCAAGCGCGGCCGGCCCCGGCGCCGCCCGGACGTGGTCCTCGCGGACCGCGGCTACGACCACGACAAGTACCGCCGCCTGGTCCGGGACCTCGGCGTGAACCCACTGATCGCCCGCCGCGGCACCGAACACGGCTCCGGTCTGGGCACCCAACGCTGGGTCGTGGAACGCGCGTTCGCCCATCTGCACTGGTTCCGCCGCCTGCGGATCCGCTGGGAAATACGAGACGACATCCACGAAGCCTTCCTCACCCTGGGATGCGCACTCATCTGCTGGCGACGCCTGAAGTCATTCCGATAGGAGTTCTTAGCCACGGGCTCGGAGTAGCCGGTCGAGTACCGCTACCGGAGACGTGGGACACATGGTGCGGCGGGCGTGGAGGGATGCCTCCCACTGTTCGGTGAGCCCGCGCATCAGGCGTTGCCGCATGCCCGGTGTGACGTGGGCGTAGCGGGCGGAGACCGAGCCGTCGATGTGGCCCATGCGTTCGTCCATGAGGACCTTCTCGGTGCCGAGGTCCTCCATCACGGTGCGGTGGGTGTGGCGCAGGCCGTGCGGGGTCAGGCCCTTGGCGATCGGCAGCCAGCAGGAGTCGGCTCGACCTTGGGAGTTGCGGCCTCGGATCGGGATGCCGGGTTGGGGTTCGCCCAGGACGGGCACTGGGCGGGGCTCTTGCGGGGCCTTCTTCGGGTACCAGCCGGATACGGCGGGCTGGAACAGCCAGGTGGCGAAGCCGTTGCGGCGCCAGTGGGCGGCTGGCTCCGCGACCACGCCGTTGCGTTTGAACCCCAGCTCGGTGATGGCGAGTTCGACGCGTGTGCGGGTGTCGTCACGTACGCGGTCGGGGTGGTTGAGGACGTTGGAGACCGTGCCGGTTGAAACGCCGGCGCGGCGGGCGACATCGGCCAGCTTGGCGCCCTGGTGGCCGCCGCTGCGGGCAGCGCCCTGGCCTCGGAACACGTACGTCCGGCCGTGACAGGCGCATGGGGTCGGCTTCGTGCGGGCGATGTGGTCCAGGACGAGGGACGACAGCCAGTCGCACGAGTCGATGGTGCGGTAGCTGTCGTCCTTGGGCGGGCAGCGCACCATCTTCCCGGTGTCCAGCTCGTACAGCTGCCACTCGACTCGTACGGCTTCGGGGCGCACGAACTCCGTTTCCAGGCCGACGATTTCGCCCCAGCGCATGCCGGTGTAGCCCTTGAGGACGGTCGCGACGAACTCGTCGTCGCGACCGGAGAGGAGGGCTGTCCGCTCGGCGATGAGCAGGATGCCGAGCGGATCGGTGATGACCTTCTCGGGGCCGCGGTCACGGGAACGGCCGGCTCGCTTGCCGCGACCGCGCCGCCTGACGGCCGGGTTGGAGGTGATGAGGCCCTCGTCGATGGCGTCCTCGAAGATGAGGTGGAGCGTGGATCGCCAGGTCTTCACGCTGGAGGCCGCGTACAGGGCCCGCTCCTTCTTCTCCCAGCGGTCGACGTCCGCTCGCAGGATGCCCGCGAGCGCCCTGTCTTCGAAGTCGGGGAGCAGGTGCTCCTCGATGTGGCGCTTGTAGTTCTGCATGGTCGAGGCGGCCAGGTCCTGGGCCTCGTACCAGCGGCTCGCGTACTCGCCGAAGGTCTCCTGGCCAAGGCCCGGGTCACGCCAGGTGCCGCGTCGGACACTGACCTCCTCGGCGTCTGCGGCCTGCTTCGCCTCGCGCTTGGTGGCGAACTTGACCACCGCACCGGTCGGGTCGGTGACCGTGCCGTATTTGCCGTTCTCGATCTTGTACCGGCCGCGCCAGTAGTTGACGCGCTTCTCCGCGTACCCCAAGCCCCGTGTCCTCCCCTTCGTCCTGCATGCCCTGCCGGGCCGTCTCGCTTGTCGCTGCTGCGCTAAGCCGCCGTGTCGAAGTCGGCTCGGCGGGTGCGGCGTGGAGGCCGGGCGCGCAGGCGGGGTCCGGTCGTCGCGGCCGGCTCGGATGGGGTGGGGTTCTGAGGCGAAGTCCTGGGTGCCACGAAGGGTTGCGTGCTGGGCTTCGCGGCCGCCATCGGCGCGGGGCGCTCCTCGTTGAGGCGGATGATCTCGGTGAGGTGGGCGCTGGTGAAGCGGTAGGCGCGACCGACCCGAGTGTGCGGGATCAGGCGGCGGCGTGCTCGGTCCTTGACCCACCAGGCGGAGCAGCCGAGGACGGTGGCGACTTCGTCGGGGTTGTAGAGGCGAGGAAATGCCGAGTCGGTGTTCCGACGGGTGGGCGGTATGGACTCCGGGCGCAAGGGGACTCCCATCTGCGATTTCAAAGCGCTTTCGAGGTAGCCCCTGTTGTAGCTCTGGAAGGCCGGTTTTGGTAACCGGCGATCTGCTGCTATGTTGCGCCGCTTTCTTGTCAGGTCTCGTACCCGCCGCGAGAAAAGCGGAGGAACATAGCACGGATTGGCGGTTGCCCAAAGAACCGGCAGTGCTGCGACCATCACTCGACAGACATGCCTGGTCGCAGACGTACGAGAGGACTGGTGGACGGGTGCGGAACCTTCGCTGCCGATGCATCGCGCGATGCCCGATTCGACCTGCTCGTTTCCGGGGGCTTTTTGGTCAACCGCGAATCCGGGTCTACAGTTTTTGCCCCGCCGCAGGAAACGTTCGCGGTCAGCTGTTTGCATTCTCCGGGCGAATGCTGGACTTGCGCGGGCGTGTGTGGCTCTGTTGGCCAGGCACCGAAACGCCAATTCCCCGAGGAGCCGCCACGCCATGAGTCATGACGCCCGTACCTGGGTGTGGGACCACAGCCGCAGCAAGGGCACCGCCCGCATGGTCCTCGCACTGATCGCCGACCGGTGCGTCGACCGCCAGTGCATCGCGTACGCCTCCGTGCCCGCCCTCATGAAGCGCGCGAACGCATCCCGTACCGCCGTGCGCGACGCCCTCGACAAGCTGGTCGAGGGTGGGGAGTTGAGGCGCCTTGTCGGCCGAAAAGGGCCTCGCGGAGAGACGTACTACCAACTCCCGGACGCCGCCCGGTTCCTCGCCGAGCGGGCAGTGGGCGGAGGCCGGATCCCGTACCCCTCAGGGTCGGAATCCGACCCGGTCGAGCCCGTCAGAAGGGGTGCGGAATACGGCCCCGGGGAGCGGATTTCGACCCCTGGGGATAGCGGATTCCGACACCTCGGGGGTGCGGATTCCGATCCCCAGAACAGTAGTGAACCGAAGGTGAACGGTAAGAGCAGCAGCACAGCAGCCGACCACCTTCTCGCTGCTGCCGACTGGCAGGTCGACGCGGCCGGCGAACGCTGGCTGCAGGAGAGCGGGCACCTCGCCAGGCTGGGCGAGGACGGATTGCGCGAGGCCGACGCCAAGTGGCGCTCCTACCGGGCGACATCGGCCCCGCGTACCGCCGATGCCTGGGCTGCCGACTGGCGCAGCTGGATCGGCCGCGAGCACACACCGGCTCCCGAACGCCCCGATCTCCGCGTCCTGCCGGGGACGGGTGACCTGGTGTCGGGCACTTCCATGAGCCGCGCCGAGGCACACCAGGCCGCCCTCCTCGCCGCCCTCGAAGAACCCCACGGAAGGGAGTAACCGCCCTGGAACGCCGCGAAATCGCCGCCGTCCTCGCCTACATCGGCCGCCTCGACCCACGTGCCGTCCGCACCGATCCCGTCGAGGTCCGAGACCAACTCGCCCAGTGGCACGAGCTCCTGAACGACGTACCGCTCACCACGCCCGACGGCTGGGACGTCCGCGAGGCCGTACGGGACCACGTCCTCGACTCCCCGTACCCGATCCTGCCGGTCGACGTCGCCCGCAAGTGGCGCGCCTACCGACGTGATCGCCTCGGTCGGCACACCGATCCGGCGCCCGCCGCCGATCCGGACGACGTGGCCGTCTGGTGCGCCGAACTCCTCGCCACCCGGCAGGCGGTGGCTACCGGCACGGCCGCCCCTTCCACGCACCGGGAGATCACCAGCGGCGGGCCACACCCGGAAGTCGCAGCTCGGCTCGCCGCGATCGGGTCCTGCATCCCGCCCGCCGTCCGCAGCCAGCTCGCGCCCTACCGGCCCGCGCGGGCAGCCCGCGAAGCCGACGTCTCTGCGGGACAGCCTGATGCGCTCAGCGTCCCCTGCCAGTGGTGCCACGCCCGCAGAGGCGAACCCTGCCGCACCCGAGGCACGGCTCCGCGTGCCGTGCCGCACCCCACGCGCGTGGAACTCGCCGACGCCCAGCGCGCCGCGTAGCCCTGACTATCCCCCCTCACCGCTCCGCCCTCGGGCAACGGCGCGAAGCCCCATGCCCGACGGGCCCTCCGGAGACCTTGCATGCCCCAACCTGAAATTCCCTCTGCCCCCAAACGGGGCACTCCCGCGCTCCGACTCTCCGCGCTCGCCGCCGCCCTCTGCACCGCCTACAGCGCCGACACCAGCTGGCGCTTCGCCGCCGACCACCTCGGCATGTACGGCACCGCCGAGCGCATCGCCATGTTCGCGGCCGGCGAGCTCGCCCTGCTCGCCACAGCCCTCCTCGCCCGCCAGAACCTCCACAGCGACAAACGGTCCCCCGGTCTGCCCGGCGTCCTGGTCTGGGTGATCACCGCTGTGCTGATCATCCCCGCATACGCCGAGTCCGGGCTGGTCGGCGGAACCGTGCGGGCCTTCCTCGGCCCCGTCATGGCCGCCGTCCTCTGGCACCTCGCCATGGGCATCGAGCTGCGCCATCGAACCGCCAATGCCGCCTCTAGCAGCGTCGCCTCACGGGTCGGCCGGGAACTGCGCGAGCGCTTCCTGTCCCGCCTCGGCATCGCCGACCGCAGCCGTAACGCCCAGGAGATCACCCGCGACCGCGCCACCATCAAGGCCGCGGTCCTGGCCTCCCGCATCGGCTCGAAACCAAAATCGTACCGCGCAACCCGACTTGGTCGACGCGCCTTGCGTCGCCTCTCCGACGCGCTGGACCGAGCCGAGGTCGCCATAGATGCGCAGCAGCACGAACGCTTCCTCGCCCGGTACTCCGCCCGCCGGAACATCGCAGCACTCTTCGACGCCAACGTGACCTTCAGCTGGGAGACAGCCGACTATCAGCCCGTACGGCGGTCGAATTCCGGTAAGTCGCCTGCCGGTAAGCCTTCCGGAACGGGGCCACGCACGCACGACCACTCGCCCCCTTCCGGAGAGTCCGTACCGGAAGCCCCTGCCCCCAAGCCTCGCCAGAAGACGGCCGTGCCAGAAGCGAAGCGAGAACCACGCAATCCATCCGAGGAACCGGAACCACCCCGCCCCGTTCCGGAACCCGACGAGCCGGAAGCCCCACCCCGCCGCGCGGGCCGCCCGTCCAACACCTCCGACGACGACCTGATCGCCATCGCCCGCGATCTGGAATCCCGTACCGGATCCGTCTCCCACACAGCCATGCGCGCCGAGCTCAACCGCCTCAACCGCAAGGCCGCCAACCAACGGATCGCAGCCGCACTCGAAGCCCTGCACGCCGAGCGGAATGGCGGCACACCGGAAGCTCCCCGCGGCACCTAGCAAGAGCCGACGGGCAGCGGGCGTACCGGAATTACATCCGGTACGCCCCTCCGCTCTCCCCGCCCACCCCGGCACCTCTACAAGAGACCCCCGCACGCCCGCACCAAACGGAGAACTCAGTGCACGACCCGCAGCTCGAACTCCCCATAGACCAACCTGTGATGGCCACTGGCCTCAGCAGCGGAGCAAGCAATGGCGTTGGACCGTCCATAGGCCGGTCCAACGCGGACACCTCCGCCCCGGGGGTGGCGGAGGAGGGGCTCCGGCACGAGGGCGTGCCGGAGCAGGAGCGGGTGGGTGCAGGCAAGCAGCCGCCGATCCCCACCGGTGGGGCCAAGCAGCGCACGCCGCATCGCCGTGCGAACCTCGACGCGCAGCGCTCCGAGCACGTCACCGTGCGCTTCGCTCCGTACGAGAAGCACGACGTCCAAGCTGCTGCGGATGCCGAGCAGGTGACGATGGCCCGCTACATCTCGGACGCCACGATGGCCCGCGTCCGCGGTGAGATCACCGTCGCGGCCGAGCGCACGGTGTACGACGATGCGATCGACGAGCTCGCCGCGATGCGGGTGCAGATCGCCCGGATCGGCAACAACGTTAACCAGATCGCCCGCCGCCTCAACACCGACGGTGATCCACACCGTGTGGACGCGTCCATCCTCCAGCGCGCCGAGCGGCTGCTCGCCACCGCCCACGACACGGTCCGGGCGGTCGACGACGCTGCATTCCGGGCGGCCGAGCAGAAGGCGGAGCGGGCTGAGTGATCGCGAACATCGTCAAGCCGGGCAACGACACCTACGGCGTGGTGAAGTACCTCTTCGGCAAAGGCCGTGCCAACGAGCACACCGACCAGCACATCGTCGCCTCCTGGGACGACTTCATCCTCGACCCCGGCCCGTACACCAGCCCCGGCCACAATCAGCGGCTCGGCCAGCTCATCAAGGCACTCGATCTACGGGTGGAGCAGGCCGGTGACAAGGCACCCTCGGGGCACGTGTGGCACTGCTCGGTCCGCGCAGCGCCCGAGGATCGCATCCTCACCGACGCCGAGTGGGCGACGATCGCCCGGCGCATGGTCCACGCGACCGGCATCGCACCGAAGGACGATCCGGACGGCTGCCGGTGGGTCGCCGTGCGGCACGCGGACGGCCACATCCACATCGTCGCCACCAAAGTACGCGGCGATCTGCGCCCCGCGCGGAACTGGAACGACTACCACCGCGCCATGACCGAACTGGCCAATATTGAGAAGGACTTCGGACTTACGGAGGTTCCGCGCAGCCCCGAAGCCGCCGACGGCACCGCAGCGGCGAAGCGCCCCACCCGCGCCGAGCAGGAGAAGGCCAAACGCCTGGGCCACGACAAGACGGCACGTGAACGGCTGCGGCACACCGTGCGCGCCGCGCTCTCCCACGCCCAGGACCTGGACGAGTTCTTCAACCTGCTCGCCGACGCCGGCCTGCAGGTCGAAACCCGCACCCTGCCCTCTGGCGACCTCGGCGGCTACAAAGTCGCCCTGCCCGACGACGGCACACCCATCTGGTACTCCGGCTCCAGCCTCGCCACCGACCTGTCCCTCCCCCAGATCCAGAAGCGCCTGGCCGCGGCCGAAACACCCGCCACCCCTGCCACCGCACCGGCGGCCGGGCACCGCCGCCCGAGCCCATGGCATCAGGCCACCGCGGCTGCGGAACGCATCCCGCACCACCTCGATCACGCCGACGACCCCACCAGCCAGGCTCACCTGACTGTCTTCGGTGAGGTTCTCTACGCTCTGCCCGCCTACGCCCCTGTACACCTCAAGGCCGAGCTGCACAGGGCCGCGCTCGCCTTCGAACATGCCGCCCACACCCGCGCCCGCGCCGACCACCAGCACGCCCGCGCACTACGCGGCGCACTGAAGGCCATGCGGTACCAGCCCGCGGACGGCACCGGTCTGGCCATGCTGCTGGACGCCGCGATCCTCGTGGTCCTCGCCGCCCAGCGCCGCAGCGCCCTGCGCCACCACGACCGGCAGGTCGCCGCAGCCCGCCAAACCCTCACCCACCTCCAAGCCGCCTACGACCAGATCGCCCCCACCAGCCTCGCCCAACTCGGCAGGCATCGCCCCTCCGACGGAGCTGTCCACCGCTACGCCCGCACCCTGGTCGAGGTTCTGCCCTCGCACGCGGAGCAGATCCTCGGAGAGAACGCATGGCCCGCGCTCACTGCCACCCTCGCCGCCGCGGAAGCCTCCGGCCACGAGCCCGCTGCGGTCCTCCAACAAGCAGCCCGGCAACGCTCCTTGGATGACGCCAAGTCCGCATCCGAAGTCCTCGTCTGGCGCATCCAACGCCTCGGCGAGCGGCACGCCCCCAGCTCCCGTGCACGGGCCGCACAGACCCGCAGCCCGCACGCCAAGCCCACTCCACAGACCGCCACAGGGACACCCGCCGCGCACGTGCCGACGACGTCACTCCGAACTGGACGGTCCCGGTGAACGCGCATCACCGCGCACAGGCGCTGGCCGCCGTGTGCGGCAGCGGATCGTAAGCGCACATCCTCGGTTACCGAAACCGGGGATTCTCCGGATCCTTTGTGTTCCCAACCGCCCCCTGGAAGGAGGACCCGCATTCCCCGCAGCGAACCCCGCCCCGACGCCGTCGCCCTGCTGGGCAGCACTGTCACATACCTGTCCGAAACCAACTCCTGGTCTCGCCGCAAGGACCGACCCCTCACCCAGGAGGAGCGAGACGCGCTCGCTCACGCCACCCAGGACGAGCGCACGGAAGCTGGCGAGCAGCTCATTCGCTACTGGAAGTACCGGCGCGAACAGATCGAGGCTTTGGAAGCCCTGCACGACTACCTCAGTCCGTTCCTGGAGCAGCTCGTCCAGAAGAACCTCACCAACGTCATCCGTGACTTGACGCAGGACGAGCGGGACAAGGTCGCAGACCTGGCTGGCGCCATAGACGACCCCGTCCGCCCGTTCACCCCCTACGCCTTCTGACGAAGAACGACACCACCTACTGACATGAGGAAGAGGGCCGGTAGCCAGGAAAGTCCTGGCTACCGGCCCTCTTCGTGCGGCTGGATCATCGCGTGCGTTGAGCCTTACCGACGGCTTCGGCGAGGTGAGCGTCAACAAGGCCAGGACTGCCGGAGAGGATCACCAAGAGGTTGCCGGTGCGGACTGCCGTTTGCTTGACGATCCTGCGCTGCCCGCGGGCGGAGAAGGTCATCAACTGGCTCCACCGCTCGTCAGCGAGGTCCGGCACGGACGCCCTCTCGGTGCCCACGTCGATGACACTGCTGCCCGACGCCACCTGGAACGAGCGGCAGGAGAGCATCGCATCGAAGACCTTCCCGATGCCCTGGGACAGTTTTGCCGGGCTGTCGCTGTAGAGCTCCTCGCCCAGCTCGGAGCTGCTGCTGCCGGTGTACGTGAAGGACACCTTCGCCTTCCGGGGGAAGGCGAGGCCGGAGCCGGTGGCCGCGCCGCTGCCGAGCTTCTCCAGCGCCGGGCAACCGATGACAGTGACGTCGTTGCGGCGCAGGGCCTCGGGCTTGCGGGTGTAGCCCTCGTCCAGCTCGCTCTCGGTCAGCAGCCGCTGGTGCAGATCGGACGAGGACAGCGGCGCGGGTGGCGAGGAGGCCCGACCACCCCGCTGCGCGGGCGCGGAGGATGCAGGCGACGCACCGGCGGGCTCAGCGCTGTGGGAGCAGCCAGTCAAGGCGAAAGCGGCGACGCCAACGCTCGAGGCGAGGGCAGTCATGGTGGAACGGCGCATACGGGAAACCCCTTGTGGTGATGCGAGACGGACGGTCTGACCAGGTCGGCCCTCCAAGTGCCGACGAACGCAGGGATGACGGGAAGGGGCTTCGGCCTGTCAGTGGCCGAGGTGGCGCAGGCCGTCTTCGAGGGTGGGGTGGAAGCGGTCGACCGGACCGGAGTTGCGGTTGTACCAGGCCGCATCCAGCCGGGACTCCTTCACCTCGTGGCCGGCTGGGCAGCGCAGCCACACCGAGTCATCGCGCATGTTGAAGACGATCCAGTTCCGGTACGCACCGCAGTGGCACGCATGGACCTCTCCATCGATGACGAGCGGTAGGTCCCAGCGCATCATGAAGCCCTCGACGTCCTGGCGGCACGGCGCCCGAAACTCCGGAGGCAAGAAATCGGCCGCCACCGTGGAATCCGGCACGGCAGCCACGACCGGCGCAGCGGTGGCCGGCGCCGCGTCCGGAACGGCGGATTCGGGCAGTGGCCACTCGGCGTGCAACGCCAGCAATGCCTGGCCGGCACGCTGGACTTCACGGAACTCCCGGTCCGCGCGGGAACGACGACGTCGGGACATTCGGAACATGCGCTCTCCGTCTCTCGTCGGCGAAGCCGACGGTCTCCTTCATCTGACAAGTACGTGGCAGCGCCCAACAGGCTGTCTGGGAGGGCGAGTTATCAGTCGCAGCGGACGATGCTGAGCCGGTCCTCGGTACGGGCAGGCAACGTGCGGCGCATCACCGGAGCCGGCGAAGCGACCGAGGAAGCAAACACGGCGGCCAGGTCGTGCGGGACGCTGCTGCTGAAGCTCGCACACCACAGATACGGATCACCGAACCCCAGATCCGCCCACGCCTGCCAGCCCACCTGGCCGGGGCGCGGATCGCCGTCCTGGACAAGCGGGGGCAGCGGCTCCAGGGAAACGCTGGCCGAGAAGCCGGGGTCGAAGGCCGTCGTATGGGGGCGGTCCGCGTCA
The DNA here is from genome assembly GCF_029968095.1 of Streptomyces solicavernae. Classification (GTDB taxonomy): domain Bacteria; phylum Actinomycetota; class Actinomycetes; order Streptomycetales; family Streptomycetaceae; genus Streptomyces; species Streptomyces solicavernae. The sequence continues at coordinate 37,643 of NZ_JASCIR010000041.1, forward strand.
CGAAACCAACCGCGCGTACCCAGCTCATCGAGCACCACCTCGGGCCCGTCGAAGCCCACACTCGGCGCGCTGCGTGCGTCAAGCGCGAGAAGGAAGTCCGCCAACGGCTCATGCGGCACCCCCACCGTGAAGTAGGCGTTCCACTCCACCATCACGGAGCCGGTATCCGGCCGGGCACTCACCTGCCAGGCCACAGGCAGTCCGCCCAGCTCGAACGGATAAGAAGCAAGCAGCCACTCGGCGCCGCACAGCCCATCCGGGCTGACGTACAGCAGGGTGCCGCGCGCGGTCGGCCACACCCGCCAGCCAATACCGGCCAGCGCGTCGCCGACCCGTTCGGCAAGAGCGCCGTCATCGCCGGCCAGATGGCGCGGGGTAACCCGGTACACCGAGTCTTCCGGGTAAGAATGGAAGGATTCACTAGGGTTGTTCGAGGACAGGGGCGCCTCCGAGGTCCAAGGGGTTTCCTGTAAGGCGTTGTACGTTGACATGCCTGCGGCGACGCTTCCAGTCCTTCCAGGCTCTTTCTCGTCTGCCGAAGGCGAACTTGCCCTTGATGTCCTTCGACAGCAAAGTCAGTCGATGCCGCGCCGACTGACCTGCGGCGACTAAGTTCAATGGCAAAGCCGTCGTGAGGGTGGAACGGGCTTCTAGGCCGCGCAACGGCCGTCCCTGACATGGCTGTCAAGACGCCACCACGGCGACACGTCTGCGGCCTGGTCGCGGCCAACGTGCCGTCAGATAACGTGTGTGCCATCAGACTTGGTCCATGGACCTTGACCGTGTGGATGTCGCTCTCTTGGTATCCCTTGGCGGTGGTGTAGGCGCACTATGCAACATGGGCATTGCAGCCCTGACTTATATGCGGGTGAAGCCCAACGTTCGCGTCATCGTTGAAGACCACCGGATGAGCCCAGTAGCACCTGAGCCACGGCAAGAGCGTAAGTACCGTATCCGTATTCGGCTGAAGAACCGTGGCGTAGTCGCCATCGGGGTCGAGCGTATCGACGTCATCCCTATCCACGGTCTGTGGTGGCGATGGTGGGACCGGAAGAAGAGGCGAGAGAGCGGCCAATGGTTCCCAGATCCCAAGGTGATCGGGCCCCTCAGTGGCTTGAAGCATTACGCGAACATCCGGCCCAGTGCACTGCGACACGAGGGGCAGAACCCCCGGTACGTGTACGTCAAGGCGTGGCTCACCAGCGGTTCGAAGGTGCGAAGCGCTCCGGTCAAGGATCTGTCCGGCCTGGTGGTGGACATCGGGCCGGATGTCCCCGAACCAGAGCCGGAGCCGTCCGTTCGTAGGTGGCGTCGGTGTCTCAGACTCCGTGGCCGC
>NZ_JASCIR010000042.1 GCF_029968095.1 Streptomyces solicavernae
GCTTCGTCCACTTCTGCGGGTTCTCACCGAGGGTGCGGTGCAGGAGCTGGAGGATGACGCGGTGCTCGTCGGACTCCGCCGTGTCCACGGCGGGGACCTTGCCGTCCTTCTCGTACTCGACGCCCTTGTGGACGAGGAGGGTGGCGTCACCGCCGTCGTCGAGGATCATGTTCGGGCCGCCGGTGGGCGAGTCCGGCCAGGTCAGGGCCTGCTCCGTGCACCACCAGTACTCCTCAAGCGTCTCGCCCTTCCAGGCGAACACCGGGATGCCGGCGGGGGCGTCCGGGGTGCCGTTCGGGCCGACCGCGATGGCGGCGGCGGCGTGGTCCTGGGTGGAGAAGATGTTGCAGGAAGCCCAGCGGACCTCGGCGCCCAGGGCGGCGAGGGTCTCGATCAGGACGGCGGTCTGCACCGTCATGTGCAGAGAACCGGTGATACGGGCGCCGGCCAGCGGCTGGGCGGCCGCGTACTCCTTGCGGATGGCCATCAGGCCGGGCATCTCGTGCTCGGCGAGGGTGATCTCCTTGCGGCCGAACTCCGCGAGGGAGAGGTCGGCGACCTTGAAGTCCTGTCGGTTGGCGACAGTCGTCATGGCGGGCTGCTCCTCGTAATCGGTCGAGGTTGGGCATGGCTGTTCTGCGGCGACGAGCATAGGAATGCCCGGCACTCGCAGCGCAGTCGTCCGAGGCCCTCTCTCCCTCGGACAGCCCGTGGGCCGCCCGACCGCCATCAGCAGCGACGTCTGGCTGGGTTACGAATCTACACCGATCGGCCCAGTGAACCCCAGTCCGCCTCCCGCCGCACCAGCGTTGCCGGACAGATCCACCGGGCCTGACAATCTGGACGTTTCGACTTTTGATTATGGGCGTACGTGTTGCAGGATGCCTGGAGATCGGGAACATGTGCGCGATCTTGTTGATGAAGGCGTAAGGAGATCCACGTGACCAGTCCGAGCGACCCGCCGGAGGCCACGGGCCAGGCAGGGCAGAGAAAGTTGGTCGCGGTGACCGCCTGCCCGACCGGCATCGCCCATACGTACATGGCGGCGGAGAAGCTGCAGCAGGCGGCCGAGGGGCTCGGCATCGAGATCAAGGTGGAGACACAGGGCTCGATCGGGTCCGAGAACGCACTCTCCGACAACGATGTCAGAGATGCGGACGGAGTGATCATCGCCGCCGACAAGGAGGTCGATCTCGACCGTTTCGCCGGGAAGAGGATCCTGAGCGTCGGCGTCGCCGAGGGGATTCGCCATCCCGAGGAGCTGATCGAACGGGTGCAGAGCGCGCCCGTGCACGGCGGCGGTGGTTCGGCGCCCGCAGGTGGCGGGGCGATAGGCACCGGCGGTGGCGGCGGCAGGGAGCGCAGCCTCGCGTACAAGGCGCTGATGAACGGTGTCTCGTACATGATCCCGTTCGTCGTGGTCGGCGGTCTGCTGATCGCGATCTCGCTGTCGCTCGGCGGGCACACCGACCCCGAGAAGGGCCTGGTCATCCCGGACGGCTCGTTCTGGATGCACGTCAACGACATCGGTGTCATCGGGTTCACGCTGATGGTGCCGATCCTGTCCGGCTATATCGCGTACGCGATCGGCGACCGGCCCGCGCTCGTGCCGGGCATGATCGGCGGCTGGATCGCCAACACCGGTGAGCTGTACGACTCCGAGGCGGGCGCCGGCTTCATCGGTGCGATCGTCACGGGCTTTCTGGCCGGCTATCTGGTGCTGTGGATCAAGAGGATCAGGGTGCCGAAGTTCGCGCAGCCGATCATGCCGATCATCGTGATCCCGATCGTGGCGACCTCGGCGCTCGGCCTGTTCTTCATCTACGTCATCGGCAGACCGATCGCGTGGGTCTTCGAGCATCTGACCAGCTGGCTCAGCGGCATGACGGGCACGAGCGCGATCGTGCTCGGTGCACTGCTCGGCCTGATGATCGCCTTCGACATGGGCGGGCCGGTCAACAAGACGGCGTTCCTGTTCGGCGCGGGCCTCATCGCGACCGGCAACCAGACCGTCATGGGCATGTGCGCGGCGGCCATTCCGGTCATGCCGCTCGGCCAGGGGCTGGCGACCCTGATCCGGCGGAAGCTGTACACGGAGCAGGAGCGCGAGACCGGCCTGGCGGCGCTGTTCATGGGCTTCTTCGGGATCTCGGAGGGTGCCATTCCGTTCGCGGCGGCGCGGCCCGCTCAGGTGATCCCTGCGAACATGCTGGGCGGTGCGGTGGCCGGTGCGATCGCGGGTCTTGCCGGGGTGGAGGATGCGGTGCCGCACGGCGGTCCGATCGTCGCCGTGCTCGGGGCCGTGGGCGGGGTGGCGATGTTCTTCGTGGCCGTGGCGATCGGTTCGGTCGTGACGGCGCTGGCGACGGTCGTGCTCGTCGACATCAGCGAGCGCAAGCGGCGAGGGGCGGCGCCGGTTCCGGCCGGTGGCGCCGAGCCGGCGCTCGCGGGCGTCGGGGCCGGTGCGGCGGGCGCCGGGGTCGCGGGTGTGGCCGCCGCGAGCGCCGCCCCCGCCCCGCAGAAGAGCGCGGAGCCCCCGCGTACGGCGGGCACCGGGCCCGAGCCCCAGGACGCGGTACCCGCAGGGGGCGTACCGCAGGATGCGGTACGCCCCGAGCCTGCGTCCGGGACCGAGGGCGAAGTCCTCTCCGGCTACCTCACCGACCGGACCGTGAAGCTCCAACTGGACGCCCAGGACAAGGAGTCCGCGATCCGCGAGCTGGCCGGCATGCTGGCGACGACCGGCAAGGTCGCCGACACCGAGGAGCTCGTCCAGACGGCGCTGCGGCGCGAGGCCCAGGGCACCACGGGGCTCGGCGAGGAGATCGCGATCCCGCACGCCAAGACGGACGCGGTGACATCGCCGGTGGTCGGTTTCGCGCGGTCGCCGGAGGGCATCGAGTGGGGTGCGCTGGACGGTACGCAGGCCAAGCTGATCTTCATGATCTCGGTGCCGGAGGCGGCCGCGGGCGACGAGCATCTGCGGATCCTGGCGCTGCTGTCCCGCAAGCTGATGGACCCGGGCTTCCGGGAGCGGCTGATGGCGGCGCCGGACAAGCGGGCGGTCGTCGACGTACTGCGTGAGATTGAGTAAGCGCTCGTCCGTCGGCCGAGATGCGGAGAGGGCCCCGGCACTCCGGGAGTGCGGGGCCCTCGCCGTACGAGCTGAGGAGTGCGGCAGCGTCAGTGCGCGCCGTCCGTGCTCGGGTCGCCCGTGCTCGGGTCGCCCGTGCTCGGGTCGTCCGTTCCCGGGCCGCCCGGGGCCTTGGCCGGGTTGATGCCGGCGGCGGCCGCGGACTCGCTGTAGACGTCCGGCTCCAGGTAGATGACGCGGGCGATCGGGACGGCGGCGCGGATGCGCTCCTCGGCGGCGTTGATGGCGCTCGCGACCTCGGTGGCGGTGTCGTCGTGCTGGACGGCGATCTTCGCGGCGACGAGCAGCTCCTCCGGGCCGAGGTGGAGCGTGCGCATGTGGATGACGCGGGTGACGGTGTCGCCGTCGACCAGCGCCTTCTCGATCTTCTCGACCTCGCCGGTGCCCGCGGCCTCGCCGAGCAGCAGCGACTTGGTCTCGGCAGCGAGGACGATCGCGATCAGGATGAGCAGGACGCCGATGCAGAGCGTGCCGATGCCGTCCCAGACGCCGTTGCCGGTGAGGAGGGCCAGGCCGACGCCGCCGAGGGCGAGGATCAGGCCGACGAGCGCGCCGAGGTCCTCCAGGAGCACGACGGGCAGCTCGGGCGCCTTGGCCCGGCGGACGAACTCCTTCCACGACAGGCTGCCGCGGATGGCGTTGGACTCCTTGATCGCCGTACGGAACGAGAAGGTCTCGGCGATGATCGCGAACACCAGGACGCCCACCGGCCAGTACCAGTGCTCCAGTTCGTGCGGGTGCTTGATCTTCTCGTAGCCCTCGTAGATCGCGAACATGCCGCCGACCGAGAACAGGACGATGGAGACCAGGAACGCGTAGATGTAGCGCTCGCGGCCGTAGCCGAAGGGGTGTTGCGGGGTGGCCTCGCGCTTGGCCTTCTTGCCGCCGACGAGCAGCAGGCCCTGGTTGCCCGAGTCGGCGAGCGAGTGGACGCTCTCCGCGAGCATCGACGACGAGCCGCTGAAGAGGAAGGCCACGAACTTCGCTACCGCGATCGCGAGGTTGGCGGCCAGTGCCGCCACGATCGCCTTGGTCCCGCCTGACGCGCTCATGAGTGCCCGTTGTCCCTTCGTACGTTCACGTACGTCCTGTACGTCCAAAACTCGCCGTGCCCATGCCGTGCGGTGGGTCATTGTTGCAGCACGGCGGGAGCGGGGCGGGTCAGGCCACCACGGTCGCGCGGAACAGGGTGCCGTTTCCGGAGATCTCCGTCTTCTCCCCCGCGGGGACGAAAACCGACTCTCCAGGGGCGAGTTCGAGCTCTCCTGTGTGCACGTTTCCGGCGGTGCAGAGCAGGATCTGCGGCGTACGGGCCGTCAGGTCGCGCGGCGTCGAACCGGCGGGCAGAACGAAGCGGGAGAGGCGGAACTCGTCGATCGGCGTCTCGTAGACCTCCTCGCCGTCCGGGTCGGCCTCGGGGCGGAGCACGCCCGGGTCGGTGGCCTGGAACCGGACGATGCGCAGGAGTTCGGGCACGTCGACGTGCTTGGGGGTGAGGCCGCAGCGCAGCACGTTGTCGGAGTTGGCCATGATCTCGACGCCGAGGCCGTCGAGGTACGCGTGTGGGACGCCGGCGCCGAGGAACAGCGCCTCGCCGGGCTGGAGTCGGACGTGATTGAGCAGCATGGCGGCGATCACGCCGGGGTCGCCGGGGTAGTCGTGGGCGATCCGCGCGTACGGCTCGTAGTGGCCGCCGATGTGTTCGGCGGCGGCCGCGGCCTCGGTGACGGTGGCGGCCATCTCGTCGCGGTCCGCGCCCAGTACGGCGGTGAGGACCTCGCGCAGCGCGGCCTCCTCGGGGTGGGCGTGCAGCAGATCGACGTACGGCTTCAGGGAGTTGACGTCGAGGCCTTCGAGGAGGCGGGCCGCGTCGTCGGGGTCGCGGAAGCCGCAGAGGCCGTCGAACGGCGTGAGCGCGCAGATCAGTTCGGGCTTGTGGCTGGCGTCCTTGTAGTTGCGGTGCGGGGCGTCGACGGGGACGCCGCGGCGCTCCTCGTCCTCGTACCCCTCTTTGGCCTGGGCAAGGTCGGGGTGGACCTGGAGGGAGAGCGGGGCGCCGGCGGCGAGGAGTTTGAGCAGGAAGGGCAGTCGGGGCCCGAACTTCGCGACGGTTTCGGGGCCGAGCTCGGCCTCGGGGTCGGCGGCGATCACCTCGTTCAACGGGCCGCGCGCGAGGCGGGAGGGCGCGCCGGGGTGGGCGCCCATCCACATCTCGGCCTGCGGTTCGCCGGTCGGCTCCACGCCGAGGAGCTCGGGGATGGCGGTCGTCGAACCCCAGGCGTACGGGCGGATGGTGTTGGCGAGGCGGTCCATGCGGGACTTCTTTCGTACGTGGCTCACACGGCGGGTGCGGACGCCTGCACGCGCGGGGCTCGGTTGGCGGGCTGTCCGGGCCGGTGGCGGCGGGCAGCGGGCTCTCCGGGCCGGTGGGCTCGGGCAGTGGGCTGTCCGGGCCGGTGGCGGCGGGCGGGGTCCGGCGGGGCCGGGTGGTGCAGTCGGTCGGCGTGGGTCATCATCGGGCCCCCGAAGCGAGCGCCAGGTAAACGGCGGCAAAATCCGTGACGGCGATCAGCTCCGCAAGCGTCTCCAGTTCGGTGCCCTCTTCGGGTTCGAGCTCGCTGATGGCGGTGTCGTGGCCGAGAGCGAGTTCGCGGGCGGCCGGGGCGGCGCTGAATCCGCCGTTCGGGCGGTCGCGCAACAGGACGGCACGCGCGCGTAGTGCCTGTTCTTCCTCGACCCGGTCGCGGAAGAAGTCGTCGGGGTCGCCGCCCGCCGCGAGGTCGCCGGTGAGCAGCGGGCCGTGGGAGGGCAGGGCCTCGGGCAGTTCGGCGGCGAGGGCGGGGCTGCCGGCCAGTTCGCCGAGGGCTGCGGCGAAGCGCCGGCCCACGGGGCCTGCGGCGGGGCCTTCGGTCCAGATCAGCGGGAGGGTCTCGTCGAGCTCGGCGGCGAGGGTCTTGGCCGGGTTGCTGTACGTGGCGACGGCGGGGCCGCACCGCCGGGCGGTGGCGTCGAGCCGGTCGGCGACCTGCTGCAGCGCCTCGGGGCCCGCCTCGATCAGGCCGGTGCGTTCGAGGAGGACGAGCAGGGGCGTGAGCAGCGCCCACAGGGCGTCGGGGCCGGCCAGCGCCAGCTCCTCGTACTCCTCGTGGAGCGGGGCGGCCATCGGGACGGCCAGGCCGTGCTTGCCGCCGATGGTCTCGGTCAGCGGGGCCCGCGCGGGGGCGACGGAGACGACGGTGAGGCCGCGCCGGTAGGCCTGTTCGGCGAGGACTTCCAGGCCGGGTTCGGTGCCGTCGGGGGTGGCGATGAGCAGCAGGTCGACGGGGCCGGCCCAGCCGGGCAGGGCCCAGCGGAGGGCCCCGGCGGCGGGGGCGACTCCGGTGGGGCGCAGCCGGAGGACCGGGCTGGCGGAGCCGGCGAGCACGTCGAGCAGGTCCGCGACCGTGGCGGCGGCCGTTCCGGGTCCGGCGACGAGCACCGCGCGGGGGCGCCCTTCCGACCTGAGCTCGGTGAGGCCGGCCTCGGTGGCGTGCCGCAGCGCCGTGCGCACCCTGGCGCCCGCTTCTGCGGCGCCGCGCAGCAGCCCTCGGCGGTCGGCGCGGCCGAGCGCCTCCGGGTCGTCGAGCAGCGAGTCGTCGAGCACGGCTGGGGGCCTCCGATCGCCGGTGCGTACGGCTGTGGGGTCGTGCGTACGGCAGGGGGGGCGGGGGTCGGCCGGGCGGTCCCGGCCGGGCTCCCGCGCGGGGGCAGCTACGCGGAGCGGCGGGCCTCGTCCACGAGGAGCACCGGGATGCCGTCCTTGACCGGGTAGGCGAGTCCGCAGCTCTCTCCGGTGCAGAGCAGCTCGGCGTCCGCCTCCTTGAGGGGGGCGTGGCAGGCCGGGCAGGCGAGGATCTCCAGGAGGCCGGCTTCGAGCGCCATGGAACGGTTCCCTTCGGGTGACTGACCGGTCCGGCGGGCCGGTGGTCAGAGCGGTGGTCGGTTGTGGGGCTTGCTTGCGGTTGGGCTTGGGTGGGTCCGAGTGGGTCCGGAGTGGGTCCGGCCCTGGGGCCTGCTTCGGTTCGGTTCGGTTCGGTTCGGATGGATCGGTGAGGATTCCGGCGTACGACGTACGTACTGCTGCGCACGTCTTGCGCCAGGCTCCGTCCGACCCGTGTCCGACCCGTGTCCGACCTGTGTCCGAGGCGGTCGGCCCTGGTCCTGACCTGAGTGGTGCTCGGGTCAGGACGATGGATTGCGCCTGGTCAGCCTACCGCCGCCCGGGTTCTGACGCCGGGCAGAAGGGGCGGCTGCGAGGGGAATGGGGCGTATGACCTGGGGTGGTCCAGGAACCCGGGAATCCGGGAACCCGGAAACCCGGGAACCCTCCGAGCCGCTGAGGCCGGACTCCGGCCTGCGGCCTGAGCCCCCATACGCGTCGAATCCGGCGCAGGCCCTTCCGGGTCAGGCTCTGACGAGGGCCAGGACCTCGTCCCGGACCCGCGCCATCGTGCCCGCGTCCCGCGCCTCCACGTTCAGCCGGAGCAGCGGTTCGGTGTTGGACGGGCGCAGGTTGAACCACCAGTCCTCGGCGGCGACGGTGAGGCCGTCCAGCTCGTCCAGGCTCAGGTCGTCCCGCCCCGTGTAGGCGGCCTTGACCGCGGCGGCGCGGCCCGCCTGGTCGGCGACCGTGGAGTTGATCTCGCCCGAGCCCGCGTACCGGTCGTACTCCGCCACCAGGGCCGACAGCGGACCCTCCTGGCCGCCGAGCGCCGCAAGGACGTGCAGCGCGGCCAGCATGCCGGTGTCCGCGTTCCAGAAGTCCCGGAAGTAGTAGTGCGCCGAGTGCTCTCCGCCGAAGATCGCGCCCGTCTTCGCCATCTCCTCCTTGATGAAGGAGTGCCCCACACGCGTACGCGCGGGCGTGCCGCCGTGCTCCCTGACGACCTCGGGGACCGACCAGGACGTGATCAGGTTGTGGATCACCGTGCCCGACCCGCCGTTCCTGGCCAGCTCACGCGCGGCCACCAGAGCCGTGATCGCCGACGGGGACACCGGCTCGCCCCGCTCGTCCACCACGAAGCACCGGTCCGCGTCCCCGTCGAAGGCGAGCCCCAGATCGGCGTCCTCCGCGCGGACCCGCTTCTGCAGGTCCACGATGTTCGCCGGGTCCAGCGGATTGGCCTCGTGGTGGGGGAACGTACCGTCCAACTCGAAGTACATCGGCACCAGTTCGAGCGGCAGCCCCTCGAAAACCGTCGGCACCGTGTGCCCGCCCATGCCATTGCCCGCGTCCACGACCACCTTCAACGGGCGGATCCGCGTCAGGTCCACCAAACCCCGCAGGTGGGCGGCGTAGTCCCCGAGGCTGTCCCGCGCGGTGAGCTCGCCGGGGGTCGCCGCCGGGGCGGGGGCGCCGCTCACCGACCACTCCTCCACCAGCTGTCGGATCTCCGCCAGACCCGTGTCCTGCCCGACCGGAGCCGCCCCGGCACGGCACATCTTGATGCCGTTGTACTGCGCCGGATTGTGCGACGCCGTGAACATCGCTCCCGGCAGATCCAGGGCGCCCGACGCGTAGTACAGCTGGTCCGTCGAGCACAGCCCGATCTCCGTCACCGCCACCCCACGCGCCGCCGCGCCCCGCCCGAAGGCCCGCGACAGACCCGGCGACGAGGGCCGCATGTCATGCCCGACCACGATCGCCTCCGCGCCCGTGACCTGTGCGAAGGCCGCCCCGAACAACTCGGCCAGGGGCTCGTCCCACTGGTCCGGGACCACCCCGCGTACGTCGTACGCCTTCACGATCTGCGACAGATCAGCCACGGCCAACCCTCCTGGAATCCTGTGCGGTCCCCCCAACGTACCGGTCGCCTCCGACAGTCCCGCACGAGCCGGGGCCGGAGCCTCGCCCCGGCCCCGGGAAGGCGCCGCTCAGGGCAGCATCCAGCCGAGCAGGAACGTGCTCTGGGCGACCACGATCAGGCACATCACCAGAAGCAGGCCGACGCTCCAGGGCAGCACCTTGCGGAGCAAGTCGCCCTCCTTGCCCGCGAGTCCGACGGCGGCACAGGCGATGGTGAGGTTCTGCGGCGAGATCATCTTGCCGAGCACCCCGCCGGAGCTGTTGGCCGCGGCGAGGAGTTCGGGCGAGAGCCCGGACTGCCGCGCGGCCGTCACCTGCAGGGCCCCGAAGAGCGCGTTGGCCGAGGTGTCGGAGCCGGAGACCGCGACACCGAACCAGCCGAGCACCGGCGACAGGAACGCGAGCCCCGCGCCCGCCGCGGCCACGAAGTGCCCGATGACTGCGGCCTGCCCGGAGAGGTTCATGACGTACGCGAGGGCGAGCACGGAGGTGACGGTGAGGATCGCGAACCGCAGTTCGTGCACGGTGGCGCCCCATTCGCGCACCGCCACGCGCGCGTGCACCCCGATGACGCCGGCCGTGAGGAGCCCGGAGAGCAGGACGAGCGTGCCGCCGGTGGACACGAGCGGCAGGGTGAAGGCGTTGGCGCCGACCGGCTCGCCGTCGGGTCCGGCGACGTTCAGGAACGGCCAGTCGAAGACCTGGGTGGCCCCGTCGAGGAAGCTCTTGACGGCCGGGATCTGCGCGAGCGAGAAGACGACCACGATGAGCGCGTACGGGGCGTAGGCGCGCAGCACTTCGGGGCGCGGGTCCTCGGTGTCCAGGTCCTCGCTGCGTACGCCGGTGAGTACCGCTGTGCGCACCGGTTCGGCGGCCGGCCTGCGGGCGCTGGGGAGCGCGACGAGGGCGGCCGCGCCGGCCAGGGCGGCGCCGATGTCGGCCAGTTGGGCGGAGACGTAGTTGGACGCCACGAACTGTGCGGCGGCGAAGGCGGTGCCGCAGACCAGGGCGGGCAGCCAGGTCTCGCGCAGGCCCCGCTTGCCGTCGACGAGGCCGACGAGGACGAGCGGCACGACGAGGGCGAGGAGCGGCGTCTGGCGGCCGACGACGGAGGCGACCGAGTCCAGGGGCAGCCCGGTGACCTGAGCGAGCGTCACGACCGGCGTGCCCATCGCGCCGAAGGCGACGGGCGCGGTGTTGGCGACGAGGGCGACGACGGCCGCCCGTACCGGCTGGAAGCCGAGCGCGACCAGCATCACGGCGCTGATGGCGACCGGCGCACCGAAGCCCGCGAGCGCCTCCAGGAGCGCGCCGAAGCAGAAGGCGATGACGAGGGCCTGGATGCGCGGGTCGTCGGAGAGGCGCCCGAAGGAGCGGCGCAGGATGTCGAAGTGCTGGGTGCGGACGGTCATCCGGTACACCCACAGGGCGTTGACGACGATCCACATGATCGGGAAGAGCCCGAAGAGGACGCCCTGCGCGCCGCTCGACAGGGTCTGCCCGAGCGGCATCCCGTACGCGAGCCAGGCGACGAGGACGGCGACGGCGAGGCCGATGAGACCCGCGCGGTGGGCCTTCATGCGGACGGCGCCGAGCAGGACGAGGACGGTGACCAGGGGTAATGCGGCGATCAGTGCGGACAGGCCGAGCGAGTCGGCGACGGGTTCCAGATCCTGGACGAACACACGGGCCTCCGGGGCCCCATGAGGCTCCGTCGCTTCCCGTCATTTCCGTCATGCGGAAAGCGATCACTCACGGGTGGCGGAAATCGTCGTGTCCGCGACAAGGGGAAGTCAATGGTCCGTACAGCAACGATTGTTGAAGAGGAAACGTCAGCCTCTAATAGTGGCCGTTCGGGCCTCGGGCTCAGCTCTCGGGCGAGCGCCCGGGCTCAGTTCTCGGGCTCAGTTCTCCGGCGAGCGCAGGACGCGGAGGTGGCCGCGGCGTGCGACCTCCATCGGGTCCGCCGAGCGGGCCCCGCTGCCGCCGGCCTCGGCCGCGCGCTCCTGGGGGCGGGCCGCCTCACGGACGGCGTTGGCGAGCGCCTCCAGGTCGTCCCCGCTCGGGCGCCCCGGCGCCGAGGTGTCGGCGAGGCGGACGACCTCCCAGCCGCGCGGCGCGGTGAGGCGCTCGGAGTGCTCGGCACACAGGTCGTAGCAGTGGGGTTCGGCGTAGGTGGCGAGGGGGCCGAGGACCGCGGTCGAGTCGGCGTAGACGTACGTCAGCGTCGCGACGGCGGGACGGCCGCAAGCGGTGCGCGAACAGCGACGTACAGGGCTCACGACGTTGGACGGTACCGCACTCTTGAGCGGGCCGCGACGACTCTCCACGAGGTCACTCCCCCGTGTCGCGGTGTGATCCCTCACACAAGGCACTCGAACGATGCCGTGCTGACCTGCGCAGACCCCAAAGAACACCGGAATCAACGGTGTTGACCCCCACCCCCATCCCGTGCAAATGCCGTCATTTGCCATGAGTCCGGTGGTCTCGGTGGGTTACGCAAACGAGCCCAAGGTTGGCTGGAATGGTCATCGGGCGACATGCCCTGTGCCGTCCGGACGTACGGCCCGCCGCACGCGCGGCGTGATTCCGGGCTCCACGCGCGCGTGCAGCCGCGTGGCGGCCGGGTGTGGGTGCGGAGGATTACGCTTCACCGGTGATGGACAAGTCCGTACCGCCCCGCGCGAGCGAGCCCAGGATCCGCCGCAGAGACCGGCACGGCCGCGGCATGCGCGGCCCCGTGGCGCCGCCGCAGGTGCCGCTCGCCGCGAGCCGGGGAGAGGTCTTCGCCGACCTCGTGCAGGACTCGGTGGAGCGGCTGGAGCGGCGCTGGCCGCAGCTCGCCGACATCGAGTTCCTGGTCCAGGACGTGCCGTACATGATCGACACGGGCGAGCCGCTGGGCGACGAGACCGTGCCCCTGGGCGGCACGGCGTCCGCGCGGGACGACCTGCCGGCGCGGATCATCATCTACCGCCGCCCGGTCGAGATCCGCACGAAGAGCCGTGACGAACGCGCCGCGCTGGTGCACGAGGTCGTCGTGGAGCAGGTCGCCGAGCTGCTCGGCCTGTCCCCGGACGCGGTCGACCCGCGGTACGGCGAGGACTGACCCCGCAGGCCCCGCCGGATCCGCTCCCGCTACTTCTGCAGCACCGACAGGTCCTGCTCGGCCTGCGGCACCGTGATCGTGCCGCCGTCGTCCGGCAGCGTCTGGATCGTGAACATCGGCACGCCGTCCTCCGGCAGCTCCAGCATCCGCGCCGCGTGCACGGTGCCCGAGACCTGCTCCACCGTCAGCGCGTACGAGCCCTCCAGTCCGCCCGGCACCGGCGGCTCGACGGCGAGCGTGGTGCCGCCCTTGACCGTGTACGTCTTCGTGACGGCCGAGCCGCCCTGAGAGCCCGCCGAGGCCGTGATGCGCACCTTGGCGGTCTTGCCGGGCGCCACCAGGGACAGCGTCGAGCCCTTGGCGCGGTTGTCCGCGGCCGTCGCTCGGTCGCCCACCGGGGCGGTCGCCGGGATGAACGCCGTCTCCTGCCGGGAACCCTTGCCGCGCGTGACGCGCAGCGCCGCGACCACCGGCACGGAGTCCTCGGTGGGTGTGAGCAGCAGCGAGCCGGCCTCGCCCTTGGTGATGTCGCCGAGGTCGACCGCGGCGGTCATCCCGCTCTTGACGTGCAGCGTCTCGTTGCCCGCCGGTGTGATCGAACCGTGCGGGCCCGCGAGCGCCAGCTTCAGGTCCGCGTCCGCCTCGCCCGGCGCGAAGACGACCAGGCGCACGGACGTGGCGTCCTTCGGAATGCCGGGCAGGACGACGCTGCCGGCCGGGTCGGCGGAGGCGGGCAGCCAGTCGCCGCCCAGCTCGTCGTCGGCGGCCTGCACCGCGGCGCCCACGCGGCCCGCCCGCGCGGTGACATGTGCCGTCACATTGGTCTGCGGCTCGTCCGTGAGGGTGGAGAGCAGCACCGGGACGCTGGAGTGCGGCGGCACCCGGATGTCCTCGCCGACCTCCGAGTCGAGCGCGCCGCGCGGGCCGAACAGCTCGATGTCGACCACGGCCGCCGTGTCGTCCGGGTTCGTCAGGTGGACGTAGTCGCTGCGCCCCTTCGCGGTGCTCGCGCCCGGGAACCAGAAGTCGGTGTCGGGGGCGCCGCAGGCCAGGCCGTGCACGCCGCGGCCGCTGCCCGCGCCGATCGTGGTGGTCTGCTGCACCGTCCAGCCGGGCGCAAGGGCGCCCTCCGCCGAGCCCACGAGCGCGGGGGCGTCCGCGCCCGAGACCTCCTCGGTCACGGGTTTGCCGACGCTCTCCGCGGTCGGCACGGACTCCCCCGGCTTCGCCTCCCCGTCCTCCTTGCCTGCCCTACCGTCCCCCTTGCCTGCCTTCCCGTCCTCCTTGCCGGACTTCTCGTCCTCGTCCGGCACCCGCGCGGCACCGGCCAGTTCGGCCGAGCCCTTGCCGTCCGTTCCCGAGGACTTGGGCGTGAAGGACGTGTACGAGGTGTCCGCCAGGTCGGAGGAGCTCGGCGCCGGGCACAGCAGGCTGCTGCGGTCCACGGGCCGCTCCTCGGCCGCCTTCGCCGGGCCGTCGGCCGCGCTGCCGTCGGGTGCGGTGAGCGTGGCGAGTCCGGTGACGACGGCCAGCGCGCCGCCCGCGGCGATCAGGGACAGGGTCGTGCGGTTCACTGCTGGCTCCTGTCGGGGCGCTCACTGTCGGGCCTGAAGTCGGCGCTGCCGTAGGGCTGTTCGTAGCTCTCGTACGGCTGGTACGGCTCGTGGTTCCCGTACGTCCCGTACGCCTCCTGCGACTCGTACGTCTCGTATGTCTCGTACTGCGGGGCCTGCGGCGGCTGAGGTGGGGCGGGCGGCGGTTGCGGTGGGGCGGGCGGCGGAGGCGGAGGGGCCGTCGCCTGGCCGGAAGGGGCGGCGCCCTGTGCTCCGTAGCCGTGGTCGAACGAGCCGTACTGCTCGTAGCCGCCCTGCGCGTACTGGTACTGCTCGTCCGGGTGGGACTGCTGCGGGACGGCGGCGGGAGCCGGGGCAGCGGCGGGAGCCGGGACGGACTGCGGTTCCTCGGGCGGTGCCGTGCGGCCCTGGGCGGCCGCCTCGGCCTCCTGCGCCGCGCGGAGCCTGCGGGCGCGCCGGCCCTCGCCCTCGACGGGCTGCGCGGGGACGGTGAGGGGTTCTTCCGGAAGGTCGTCGTCCACCGTGTTCTGGCGCCCCGGCAGGGCCAGGACCACGAGCACCACGACGAGCGCGCCCTGCGCCCAGAGCCAGCCCGTGTGCGTACCGGGAGTGTCGTACGTGACGTCCAGCCGGCCGCCGGACGGGGGCAGTTCGAAGCCCTGCGCCCAGCCGTCGACGGTCTTCTTGGGGAGCTCCTTGCCGTCGACCGTCGCCGTCCAGCCGTCGGCGGCGGAGTCGGCGAGGCGGAGCGTGCGGCCCTCGGGGCCCGCGGGGATGTCGGTGTGGATCTCGACGGGGCCCGCCGCGACCGGCTCGGGCGTGCCCGACGGGGGCACCACCGCGGCACGGGCGACCTGCCGGTCCACGCGCCACAGGGCCCTGCCGTCCTGCCGGCTCAGCCGGGTCAGGCCGGGCGTGGCGTCCAGGACGCGGCTCACTCCGCGGGGCGCTCCGGCCTCCAGCAGGACGTACCGCACGGCGAAGTCGCCGAGCTGGTCGACCTGGTCGGCGCCCGAGCCCGCGACGAGGTGGGCGACGGTCTTGTCGAGGCGGGCGTTGCCCTCGCCCGCCGCGGCGAGTTCGGCGTCGCCCAGGCGGGCGCCCGAGCCGCGCACCAGGACGTACCCGACCTCGGCCTCGGACTCGCTGTCGATGACGAGCGTGCGGGGCTGGTCCTCGGTGCCGGACTCCGCGGCGACGAAGGCCGGGACCTGCGCCGGGTCGCGGCGCTCAAGGGGGCCGTCGGCGCCGCGGACCATCCAGCCCACGGCGGCGACGAGCGGGCCGAGCACGGCGGCGGCGGCGATCAGGGCGGCGACGGGCTGGCGCCAGCCGAAGCTCTGCTCGGCCACGCGCGTGTGCGCCCCTTCGGCGCCGACGACCGCGGCGGCGAGCAGCGCGATGCCGTACACGAGCGTGGCCGGGCCCGCCCAGGCCGAGCCGTTGCCGAGGGCAGCGAAGACGAAGGCGGTGAGCGCGACGGCCCAGGCGGTGTGGATCGCGAGATTCCGCTCGCCGCGCAACAGGGCGGCGAGCGCGGCGAGGACGAAGCCGATCAGCAGCAGGCCGCCGCTTCCGGCTCCCGGCCCACCGGGGCTGATGCCGAGCAGTTCGAGCCCGGAGGCCGAGCCCGCGCCGTAGTCGAGCCCGGTCGTACGGAAGAACCCGAAGGGCAGCAGCGAGAGCGACCAGGGCGCGAGCACGAGCAGCGGCACCCCGAGCGCGGCCAGGAACCGAAGCCCGTACGCGCTGAGGTCGGCGCGGCGCACCACGAGCAGGGCGACGCCGAGCACCAGCGCGATGGGCCAGACGACCGGCGTGAAGGCGGTGGCGACGGTGAGCAGCAGGGCGTACGCCCACGTGGCGCGCCAACTGCCGCGCGCGTCCGGCGACTTCACCAGGAGCCCACTGGCGGCGAGACCCGCACGCGCGATGAGCGGAAGCAGCATCGCGAGGACGGCCGTGCCCAGGTGTCCGCCCGCGAGGGCACCGGTGGCGGCGGGCAGGAAGGCGTACGCGACCGCCGCCCAGGCGCGCAGCAGGCGTGACTCGACCAGCGGCCGGGAGGCGAAGTACGCGGAGAGCCCGGCCAGCGGGACCGAGCAGACGAGCAGGACCGTGACGGCGAGCCCGGTCGAGCCGAACAGGACCGTCGCGAGGGCGGCGACGAACGCGAGGTAGGGCGGCGCGGACTGGGTGCCGCCGGTGCCGACGGGGTGCCAGCCGTCCACGTACCGGCCCCAGAGGTCGGAGACGTCGGCCGGGACGGGCAGCATGGCGCCGCCCGCGAGGGCACCGCCGCCGAGCAGTGAGCGGCAGGCGATCAGGGAGACCAGGAGCAGCACACCGAAGAGCACGGGCCCCGGCTTCTGGGCGATTCTCTTCAGGCGGGCGAACTGCTCGACCTCAAGGAACTCGGCGTCGTCCCCGCCGGGCCCCGACTCCACCGCGCCGTGCCGGCCCCCGGACGACGCCTCCGGGTCGGACCGGCCGACGAGGTTGGAGGCGACCTGCTCGACGGTGAGGCGGACGGTCGCACCCGGCGACGGGAACAGCGGCCGCAGCTCGGCGGCCTCGACCTGGGGTTTGCCGCGGCGTTTACGGGCACCGAGGATCCGCTCGGGCCGCAGCAGCACACCGAAGAGACCGGCGACTTCGTCCAGGGCCTGGCCCGGCACCTTGCCGACGAGATAGGCGAGCGTGCGCAGCAGCGTGCCGAGGACGAGGCGGAGCAGCACCCAAGGCAGCGCCGCCGCACGGGTGTTGGCGAGCAGGGTGTAGACCGCGCCGGCCTTGTCCACGCGGTGCGGGCTGGCGGAGGTGCGGCCCACGCAGTCGACGGTGCGCCGCTCACGCGCGGAGGCCTCGGCGTGCCGCAGCACGGCGTCCGGTGCGATCAGGACGCGATGTCCGGCGTCCTGGGCCCGCCAGCAGAGGTCGACGTCGTCCCGCATCAGGGGCAGGCGCCGGTCGAAGCCACCCAACTCCTCGAAGACGTCACGCCGGATGAGCATGCCCGCGGTGGACACGGACAGGACGGGCCGCACCTGGTCGTGCTGGCCCTGGTCCTGCTCGCGGCGGTCGAGGTTGGTCCAGCGGCGGCCGCTGTGCGCGATGGAGACGCCGACTTCGAGCAGCTGCCTGCGGTCGTACCAGCCGCGCAGTTTCGGTCCTACGACGGCGACTTCGCGGTTCGCCTCGTGCTCGCGCTCGACGGTGCGCAGGAGTTCGGCGAGGGCGTCGGGTTCGGGGGCGCAGTCGTCGTGCAGCAGCCAGAGCCACTGGACCGGTTCTCCGTAGGGGAGTTCCGGCATGTCGTACGCCTCGTCGCGCCAGGTGCGCGTGACCGGGTCCCAGCCGCTGGGGCGCTTCAGATAGGGCAGGTCGTCGGGCGTGAGTACGCGCGCGGTGCGGGCGGCCTCGTCGACGGCGGTGCCGAATCCGGAGCGGCGGGCGAGGTGCAGGACGCGCTCGGGGCCGAGGGCGTCGGTGACGATCGCGGCGGAGTCGTCGGCGCTGCCGGTGTCCGCGGCGATCGCGTTCTGCACGGGGCGTTCCTGGCCGAGCAGGCCGCTGAGGGCGTCGGGCAGCCAGCGGGCGCCGTCGTGCGAGACGAGGACCGCGGTGACGACGTGCCTGGGGAACTCAGGCGTCTGGGCCTGGGGTGACGCGGCGGCGGCAGTGTCGTACTGACTTGCCGGGTACTGGCCTGCCGAATGGCTGTGCACGGACATCGAGGTACGGGCCCCGGTTCGATGGACTGCGGTGGACGCCTGGGCCGGGCTGTGCTCGGGGGAGGCGTCTCGGACGGGGCCACACTAACGGCTGGGCAACACAGCGGTCCGCCGCCTGTGGACAACCCACGGGCGGCGGACCGTTCGTTACGTCGGGGTGTGTGCCTTTTGCTCGGCACGGGTCGGGGATCGGTCGGGTTCGGGTGGTCTTCGGTCGTCGGTGATCGGCACGTGGTCGCCCGGTGATCGGCGGGCGTTCAGACGGCGGCCTTCTTGAGTCGTCTGCGCTCTCGCTCCGACAGGCCGCCCCAGATGCCGAATCGCTCGTCGTTGGCGAGTGCGTATTCAAGGCATTCGGACCTGACCTCACAGGCGAGGCAGACCTTCTTGGCCTCGCGGGTGGAGCCGCCCTTCTCGGGGAAGAAGGACTCGGGATCGGTCTGGGCGCAGAGTGCGCGCTCCTGCCAGCCGAGTTCTTCGTCCGCGTCCTCGACCAGCAGTTGCTGGAACAGCTCGGTCATGTGCGCCCCTCGTCTGTCTGTGCAGTCCCCGTGATGCTGCCGTTACCGATTTCGGCCGAACGACACGAGTGAAATTACAAGTGTGCCGATCCGGGCCAGTCAAGCCGGGATCTGCTATTGGGTCCCTTATTCACTCTGCGGAACCAAGGCTTTGCGGAAAGTGTTCAAATCGCCTTAAACCTGGACACTTCTCAGCACCGGCCCCGCACACCCTGCCGACACCCGTAAAGACGCACCGGAGAGCGGCCCCGTTGCCGGGTCCGCGCCGAAGCGATCCTGATCACGAACGAGTCACGAGACGGCAACGACGTTTACGCACCCGGATGCAGCGCCACCTGTCCGATCGCGCCGATGCACAAACCTTTCGGCAGAACGAACAACCGGATACGGTGAACCATATCCCGCAATACGGACATCAGGTTGACAGCAGACGTGTGAACCGGTCTCCTGTTGGGCATGCTCGCGAACTTGGCGCTCACCCGGATCCACACCCGTGGATCCCTCTGTGCTGCCCTGGAGAGCTGTCGCTGTACCTGTTGCTGTTGAGCCCATCGCGCTCCAGCCGTTCCGCACCGCCGAGCCCCCGCAGGGGCCCCGCACCCCCGCGCCCGCACCCGGGCCACTCCCCGCTCGCGACCCGAGCGACTGCCTCCGGAACACGGACAGTGACACCCCCGCACCTCTCCCCGCCGAGGAACCACCGCACCGATGAACAGCGACAGCGACCTGCAGATCGCCGGCGACCTCCTGGAGGTCCAGCACCTGCTGCAGCCCGCCCGTGAACACCCCGCCACCGTCGCCGAATTCGCCGGGCTCGCCCGCGCCATCGCCGCCGACCGCTCCCAGTGGGAGCACCTGGTGGAGTACGACGCCACCAGCCGCTGGTACCACCGCCTGCGCACCGTTCCCCAAGCTCTCGGCTCCGATCGAGCAGGGGAGGCCCCCATCGGCTACGAGGTCTGGCTGCTCAGCTGGGTGCCGGGGCAGGGCAGCGGCCGCCACGACCACGGCCCCTCCTCCGGCGTGCTGACCGTGCTGCAGGGCGAGTTGACCGAGCGCACGGAGCGCGGCACGCGCGCGTTGGCGGCCGGTTCGCAGCGGGTCTTCGCGCCCGGCTACGTGCACGAGGTCGTGAACGACGCGCTGGAGCCCGCCGTCAGCCTGCACGTGTACTACCCCGGCCTCACCGAGATGCCGATGCACGCCGCCCGGTGCTCCGCTTCGGTGGCCGAGACCGGGACCGTACGGGCCGCCGTCACCGCCTGAACCGGCTGCCGCCTGGACCGGCTGTCGTACCCACCTGACATGCTGGGCGCATGCGCATTGTGGTTCTGGCCGGAGGCATCGGTGGTGCCCGTTTTCTGCGCGGTCTCAAGGCCGCCGCGCCCGACGCCGACATCACCGTCATCGGCAACACCGGTGACGACATCCATCTGTTCGGCCTGAAGGTCTGCCCGGACCTCGACACGGTGATGTACACGCTCGGCGGCGGCATCAACGAGGAGCAGGGCTGGGGGCGTTCGGACGAGACGTTCCAGGTCAAGGCCGAGCTCGCGGCGTACGGCGTCGGGCCCGAGTGGTTCGGCCTGGGCGACCGGGACTTCGCGACGCACATCGTGCGGACGCAGATGCTGAGCGCGGGTTACCCGCTCAGTGCCGTCACCGAGGCGCTGTGCGAGCGCTGGCAGCCCGGCGTGCGGCTCCTTCCGATGTCGGACGACCGGGTCGAGACGCATGTCGCCGTGGAACTCGACGGCGAGCGGAAGGCCATCCACTTCCAGGAGTACTGGGTGCGGCTCCGCGCCTGTGTGGACGCGCTCGCCGTCGTCCCCGTGGGCGCCGAGCAGGCCAAGCCCGCGCCCGGCGTGCTCGAAGCGATCGCCGCGGCGGACGTGGTGCTGTTCCCGCCGTCCAACCCGGTGGTCAGCGTCGGCACGATCCTCGCGGTACCGGGCATCCGCGAGGCCATCGCCGAGGCCGGGGTCCCGGTCGTCGGGCTCTCCCCGATCGTCGGGGACGCCCCGGTGCGCGGCATGGCCGACAAGGTCCTGGCCGCCGTGGGCGTCGAGTCCGGCGCCGCCGCGGTCGCCGAGCACTACGGCTCGGGGCTGCTCGACGGCTGGCTGGTCGACACCGTGGACGCGGACTCCGTCGCGCGCGTGGAGGCCGCCGGGATCCGCAGCAGAGCGGTGCCGCTGATGATGACCGACACCGACGCGACCGCCGCCATGGCCCGCGAGGCGCTCGCACTCGCCGAGGAGGTACGCGCGTGAACGCGCCCGCGTACCGCGTCTGGGCGGTGCCCGGGCTGCCCGAGGTGAAGGCCGGGGACGACGTGGCGAAGCTGATCGCCGCCGCCGAGCCGGGGCTCGTGGACGGGGACGTCGTCCTCGTCACCTCGAAGATCGTCTCCAAGGCGGAGGGGCGGATCCTCGCCGCCGACGACCGGGAGGCGGCGATCGACGCCGAGACGGTACGCGTGGTGGCGCGGCGCGGGACGCTCCGGATCGTCGAGAACCGGCAGGGGCTCGTGCTGGCCGCCGCCGGGGTGGACGCCTCCAACACCCCCGCGGGGACAGTCCTGTTGCTGCCCGAGGACCCGGACGCCTCCGCGCGCGCGATCCGCACCGGACTGCGGGACGCGCTCGGCGTGGACGTCGGCGTCCTCCTCACCGACACCTTCGGCAGACCGTGGCGCAACGGCCTGACGGACGTGGCGATCGGCGCCGCCGGCATACGCGTCCTGGACGATCTGCGCGGCGGCACGGACGCGCACGGCAATCCGCTGAGCGCGACCGTCGTGGCCACCGCCGACGAACTCGCGGCGGCGGGCGACCTGGTGAAGGGCAAGGCGGCGGACCTGCCGGTGGCCGTGGTCCGCGGCCTGCCCCATGTGGTGGCCGAGGAAGCGCCCGGCGCGCGGGCGATGGTGCGCGTGGCCGCGGACGACATGTTCCGGCTCGGCACCTCGGAGGCGGTGCGCGAGGCGGTCACGCAGCGCCGCACGGTGCGCAGCTTCACCGACGAGCCGGTGGACCCGGGCGCCGTGCGCCGCGCGGTGGCCGCCGCCGTCACCGCGCCCGCGCCGCACCACACCACGCCCTGGCGGTTCGTGCTCCTGGAGAGCCCCGAGGCGCGTACGGAACTGCTCGACGCGATGCGGGAGAAGTGGATCGCGGACCTGCGGGCGGACGGCAAGTCGGAGGAGTCCATCGCGAAGCGGGTGCGCCGCGGGGACGTGCTGCGGGGCGCGCCGTATCTCGTCGTCCCCTGCCTGGTGATGGACGGCTCGCACACCTACGGGGACGCGCGCCGGGACACCGCCGAGCGGGAGATGTTCGTGGTCGCGACCGGTGCCGGGATCCAGAACTTCCTGGTGGCGCTGGCCGGGGAACAGCTCGGTTCGGCGTGGATCTCGTCGACGATGTTCTGCCGGGATGTCGTACGTGAGGTGCTCGCGCTGCCGGAGAGCTGGGACCCGATGGGGACCGTGGCGGTGGGGCGGGCGGCGGGGGTGCCGCGGGAGCGGGCGGTGCGGGGGGTGGGGGAGTTCGTCACGGTGCGGTGAGCCGGATGGCGGGCGGCTGCCCTCGCCCGCGCCTCGCCTGCGCCTGGGCCCGGCCCCGGACCCCGCCCCGGACCCAGACCCCGCCCCGGACCCAGACCCGGACTCGGACCCGGACCCGGACCCGGACCCGGACGGAGTCTCGTCGGCCGCGGAACGCGGAGGCCGAACCCCGGCTCCCGGGGCCGGATGTGGCGGCTCACAGGCTGCCGATGTCCGTCCGGGGCATCTTCGGTGTGCGTCGTGGCGGGGTGTGGCCGGAGAGGAGGATGACGCGGGCCGCGCGGTGGCGTTGGCCGCGGTAGGGCTCCAGGAGTTCCAGCATCCGCGCGTCGTCGCTGTCCCGCTCCCCCGCAAGGGCGTACCCGACGATGCCGGGCAGATGCAGGTCGCCGACGGTCACCGCGTCCGGGGCGCCGTGGCTGCGCTGGACCGTCTCGGCCGAGGTCCAGGGGCCGATGCCGGGGATCAGCTCCAGGCGTTGCCGGGCCTGTTCGGGCTCCATCGCGGCCGTCTCCTCAAGCCGCGGGGCCACCCGCACCGCGCGCAGGACCGTCGAGGCGCGCTTGTCGTCGACGCCCGCGCGGTGCCACTCCCAGGACGGGATCATCCGCCAGGTGCGCGGCTCGGGCATCACGTACATGTGCTCGGGGACGGGGCCCGGTGCCGGTTCGCCGTACTTGCGGATCAGGAGGCGCCAGGCGCGGTACGCCTCGTCCGTGGTGACCTTCTGCTCCAGGACCGACGGGATCAGGGACTCCAGGACCAGGCCGGTACGCGTCAGTCGCAGTCCCGGGCGGCGCCGGTGGGTCGCGGCGACGAGGCGGTGCCGCGGCACGAATGCCTCGGGTTCGTCCGACTCGCCGAGCAGGCCCGGAAGTTGCCCGAGCAGCCAGCCGGCGCCCGGCCCCCAGGCGTCCGCGTGGACCGTGCCGGAGCGCAACGCGACGCGGAGCGTGCCCGGCCCTGAGGGCGTACGGCCGGCCCGCCAGAACGACCCGTCGGGCGTCGCGCGGTACGTCGGATCGGCCGGCCCGCGCCGCAGCGGACCGAGGACAAGGCGCAGGTCGAGCGGGCCCGGCGGGGTCCAGCGGCGGGACTCGGCGGTGGACTGACGCGGGACGGTTCCGGCGCGTGCGGGCACCGGCCTCTGCGCGAAGCGACCAGCCACGGGGTTCCTCGGAGTCGGACTCGGAGTCGTACGGATGACTCTGTCGAGCGTAGGCCCTCGGCGGGACCGAGCGTAGGCCCACAGCGGGACCGAGCGTAGGCCCTCGGCGGGACCGCGGGCGCCGGAAAGCGGGGTCCTACTGGTCCGAGGAGAACCTCACACTGCCGTCCGCCAGCTCCGCCCCGCACCACACCCGGACCCCGTCGCGCAGCTCGTTGTCCGCGCCGACCCGCGCCCCGTCGCCCACGACGGCGCCCGACAGCACCGTACGGGCCCCGATGCGCGCGCCCGCGCCGATCAGCGAGTCGGTGACGTCGGCGCCGGGCTCGACCACCGCGCCGTCCAGGACCGTACTGCCGAAGACCCGCGCGCCCGCGCCGACCACCGCGCCCGCGCCGACGACCGTGCCGCCGGTCAGCTTGGCGTCGGCGGCGACCTCGGCGGTGGGCAGGACGAGGCGCTCGCCGCGACGGCCCGGCACGGCGGGCGAGGGGGCGCGGCCGAGGACGAGGTCGGCGGAGCCGCGTACGAAGGCCTGCGGGGTGCCGAGGTCCAGCCAGTACGTGGAGTCGACCATGCCCTGCAGATGCGCGCCGGAGGCGAGGAGTTCGGGGAAGGTCTCGCGCTCGACGGAGACCGGGCGGCCCTCGGGGATGCTGTCGATCACCGAGCGCCGGAAGACGTACGCGCCCGCGTTGATCTGGTCGGTGACGATCTCCTCGGGCGTCTGCGGCTTCTCCAGGAACGCCTGGACGCGGCCGGTGCCGTCGGTGGGCACGAGGCCGTACGCGCGCGGGTCGTCGACGCGGGTCAGGTGCAGCGAGACGTCCGCGCCGGAGGTCTCGTGGGTGGCGACGAGGGCGCGGATGTCCAGGCCGGTCAGGATGTCGCCGTTGAAGATCAGCACCGGGTCCTCGGGCGCCGAGTGCAGCCGCGAGGCGACGTTGCGGATGGCGCCGCCGGTGCCGAGCGGCTCCACCTCGGTGACGTACTCCAGGTGCAGGCCGAGCTCCGAGCCGTCGCCGAAGTACGGCTCGAAGACCTCCGCCAGATAGGACGTGGCGAGCACGATGTGTTCGACGCCCGCCGCGCGCGCCCGCGCCAACTGGTGTGTGAGGAACGGCACTCCCGCGGCCGGGACCATCGGTTTCGGCGTGTGCACGGTGAGCGGCCTGAGCCGGGTCCCCTTGCCGCCGACCAGGAGGATCGCTTCTGTCACCTGTCGCCTCTGCTTCCTGCCGGGGGCGGGGCCCGTCTCGTACACCGGACTGGTCGGGTCCGGGTGCGTCCGGACTGGTCTGGTCCGGCCGGTCAGTGTAGGCAGACCGTTCACGGGCGTTTTCAGTTGCGTCTGTGTGCGTGTTGTTACGTCTGCTGATCAGTTGGTACGCGGCCTGCGGCCGGGGCGGGGCGGGCCCGCCCCGCCCCGGCCGGGGCGGTTCAGCGGCCCTGGTAGCGGGCCGAGGACTTTCGTGCCGTGCCGAGCTTGCTGTAGAGCCGCCCGCCGGGGCACTCCGTGGCGAAGCCGTCCCGGTGCCCGGAGATCACGTTGAGCCGGACGTCCGTGCCCTTCTTGTACAGGTTGCTGCCGCCCGACGTCATGACCGTCGTGCCGCGCGGATTCCCGCCGTGCAGGCCGAGCTTCCACGCCGTCAGTTTCGCGACGGCGTTCACCGCGGCCTTGGGCGGGTTGGTCTTGCTGTACGTGCCGAGGACCGCGATGCCCGTGGTGTTGGTGTTGAAACCGAGAGTGTGGGCCCCCATGACCGGTTTGGCCACACCTCCGGCACGGCCTTCGTAGATGTTTCCGCACTTGTCGACGGCGAAGTTGTAGCCGAGGTCCCGCCAGCCGCTGCTCTTGACGTGGTAGCGGTAGATGCTGCGCAGCAGCGAAGGCGCCTGCGAGCAGCGGTAGTTGTTGCCGGTCGCGCTGTGGTGCACGAAGGCCGCGCGGACCGTCTTGGTGTAGACGAAGTTCTTCTCGCGCAGCTTCTCGTCCGCGCCCCAGCCCTTGCGGGTGACGATGCGCGGGCGCGGCCCGATGTACGGGCGTGCCTGCGCGGAGTCCGCGGCCTGGACGACGCCGCGGGACTCCATCAGGTCGTTCTCGGTCTGCTCCTTGGTGAGCGCGGGGATCACGGCCGCGCCGAGGCCGGCGAGGTCCGCGTTGACCGCCGAGGCGGCCGCGCCCTCCGCGCTGAGCGCCGGAGCCTGAGCGCTGTCGGCCTGCGGGCCGGAGGCGGTGGGCGGGTCGTCGCCGGGGTCGACCAGTTCGAGGCGAAGCCCGGCCGGCAGCGACGCGAAGACCGTTGTGGCAGGTTCGGCGGTCGTGGGGGCGGAGACCTGCACCGTGATTCCGGTGGCTCCGGTGCCGGCGCCAGGCCCGGCGGGGGCCTGCCGGGCCTGGTCGGGGCCGTGGTCCGCGTGGTCGTGCCCGGTGGCGGGCTCCGCCGGGGCACTCTCCACCCGGATCTCCACGCCGTCCGAGTCGCCGACCCACAGCGGCGCCGTGGAGCCGCGCAGCTTCGCACCGGCACGCTCGGGACTGTCCAGGTCGGCGGCGTGCTCCTGGTTGTGGGTGTCCACGTCCTGCCAGTCGGACCAGCGGCCGGTGCCGGTGGCGCGGGTGCGGACCTGGACGCGGCCGTGCAGTTCGGCGGTCGGGTCGTCCCAGACGACGCCGACCAGGGAGAACGGCCGTACGTCCCGACGGGTCAGCCCCTGCACCGGGGCGCCGCCCGCGGCACGGTCGGAGGTGAGCGGGCCCAGCGGAAGGGACTGGGTGGAGCCGGGCACGGAACCGGCGGACTCCGCCGCCGGGGCGGCGACCGCGGCCCGTACGTCCTGCGGCGCGGCGAGCGGCAGGGCCAGGGCCGCCGCACAGGCGACGCCGATCGAGGAAGCAAGGTATCCACGCATGGCGTCGATCGTGCGGCAGTACGGACACACCCGCACTTTGTGTGATGCACAGGGATGTACTGGGACGTACTTGGATACACGCCTCCCGAAGGGAACTGACGGACCGTCGACCCGGATCCGGCCCCTCCGCTGCGCCGGCCGGGCGGACGCGCCCCGCCCGCTGCGCGTACGCTTACGCCCGTGAACGCGACCGACCGCACCCCCGCCGACCTGCTGCGATCCGCGCTCGCCGAGGATCCGGCCCGCCCGCTCGTGACGTTCTACGACGACGCCACCGGCGAACGCGTCGAATTGTCCGTCGCCACCTTCGCCAATTGGGTGGCCAAGACGGCCAATCTGCTCCAGGACGAGCTGAACGCCGAGCCCGGCGACCGGCTCGCGCTGCTGCTGCCCGCGCACTGGCAGACAGCGGTGTGGCTGCTCGCCTGCTCCTCGGTCGGCGTGCTCGCCGACGTGGGCGGCGCGGCGGCCGACGCGGACCTCGTCGTCAGCGGCCCCGACTCCCTCGACACGGCCCGCGCCTGCTCCGGCGAGCGGGTCGCCCTCGCCCTGCGCCCGCTCGGCGGCCGCTTCCCGCAGCCGCCCGCCGGGTTCGTGGACTACGCGGTGGAGGTCCCGAGCCAGGGCGACCGCTTCGCGCCGTACGCGCCGGTCGACCCGGCGGGGCCCGCGCTGGCGGTCGGCGGTACGGAGCTGACGGGGGCGGAGGTCGTGCAGCGGGCCCGGGCCGACGCGGGCGAACTCGGGCTCGGGCCCGGGTCCCGGCTGCTCTCCGGGCGCTCCTTCGGTACGTGGGAGGGGCTGTCCTCCGGGCTGTTCGCACCGCTCGCCGCGGGGGCGTCGGTCGTGCTCTGCCGGCACCTCGACCGGCTGGCGCAGGACGGCCTGGAGAAGCGGGTCGAGAGCGAGCGGGTCACGGCCACGGTCAGCTAGGGCCTGTCCCCCGCCCCGCCCCGCCCCGCCCCTTCCCGAAAGCTTGCAGCGGCTGTCGGTCGGCTGCTGCGCCGTGGTGGCTGGTCGCGCAGTTCCCCGCGCCCCTTTCGGGCACGACGAGATGCGCGAAAGTCCACCCGTCCGGCGCAGGTGGGAGCCCGGCCCGCAGGCGGCGGAGGGGCGCGCCGGGCCATGGTGGTCGTAGCGCAGCTGCACTGCCTACGCCACGAGGGGTGGACCACGACGTGACCGACACCGCAGGCACCCCCGCCGAACCGGACCAGCCGGCCGACGACGTGTCTGAGGCGAGTCACGGAGGCGATGCCGGGCAGGCGGCGGAGGGCACGGACGCGGAGCCCGACGACGCGGTGGCCGATCCCGGCCGACCCCCGCCCGCGGGCGCACCCCCCGAGGCGAAACCACGCCCGGCAGCACCCCCCGAGGCGAAACCACACCCGGACGCACCTCCCGAGACCGCACCGCCCCAAAACGCACCCCCCGAGACCGCACCCCCCGAGACCGCACCGCCTGAGACCGCACCGCCTGAGGACAGGCCCCCCAAACCCCCCCGCCACTGGCTCCGTTGGACCGCACTCGGCCTCGCCGTGGCCGTGCTGGCTGCCGCGGGCGTCGGCTGGAGTCTGTACAAGAAGCTCGAAGGCAACATCACCGAGGACACCTCCGCCGCCGCCGAGTTGGAACGGTACGAGCGGGAGCGGCCGGCGCCGACCGTGCACGACGCGCTGAACATCCTGCTGATCGGCTCGGACACCCGCGCCGGGAAGGGCAACCGCCCGTACGGCCGGGACCCGGGCACGCAGCGCTCGGACACCACGATCCTGCTGCACCTCGCCGCCGACCGGCAGAGCGCGACCGCCGTGTCCGTGCCGCGCGACCTGATGGTGGAGATCCCCGGCTGCCGCAGGCAGGACGGCTCCCGCACCAAGCCCCAACTCGCCCAGTTCAACTGGGCGTTCCAGTTCGGCGGGGCCGCCTGCACGATCCGTACCGTCGAGAAGCTCACCGAGATCCGGATCGACCACCACATGATCGTGGACTTCCAGGGCTTCAAGAAGATGGTGGACGCCGTGGACGGGGTCGAGGTCTGCCTCAAGGAGCCCATCAACGACAAGGGCGCCAAGCTGAAGCTCAAGGCCGGCCGGCAGAAGCTCAACGGCGAACAGGCACTCGGCTACGTACGCGCCCGCAAGTCCCTCGGCGACGGCAGCGACACCGAACGCATGGACCGCCAGCAGCAGTTCCTCGGCGCGCTCGTCAACAAGGTGAAGAGCAACGGCGTCCTGCTCAACCCGACACGCCTCTACCCGGTGCTCGACGCCGCCACTTCGGCGCTCACCACGGACCCCGCACTGGCCGGATTGACGGATTTGTACGAGTTGGTGCGCAGCATGCGCAACATCCCCACAGAGAAGGTGCAATTCCTCACGGTCCCCCGCCGCTCGTACACGGACGACCCCAACCGGGACGAGCTCGTCCAGCCCGACGCGGGGCGGCTGTTCGACCGGCTGCGGAACGACGTGCCCGTCGAGGTGACGCCGCGGGACGCGGACGCGGAGGGCCGCGAGAAGGGGTCGGACGACGACGGGTCCGACGAGCCGACGCACACGCCGAGCCCCGCGCCCACCTTCCGGGGAAACACCGCCGCCGGAACGAGTTGTGAGTAAAACCGTCACCAAGTACGTCACCGAACGGCAGCGAACGGGGCCGGTTAAGGCCCGTATTGCCCAGTTGTAGGGACGTGGAATGTGTCACGGCCGTCGCCGGGCGCTGAACTGGTCGGATAGCGTGAGCGATCCGGTGCGTCCGGCCACTCGTTGGCCGCGCACCGCGTACGTATGACCGGGCGCCTTTGGAGGGGGAGGCGCCGCGTGGCCCCGACGGAGGACTCAAGCAACCGTGGACGCGCAAGGCCGTGGGCGGGCGGAGAACATCGACCCCGCAGACCAGTGGGTACTCAACCCGCAGACCGGCGACTACGAACTGCGACTGAGCCCCTCCGCAGGGCAATCGTCGGGTATTCCGTCGCCCCGGAGATCGTCGGCCCCCGAGGGCCCGGCGGCCGGTGAGCACCCCCGCTTCGCGCCGTCGACCCGCCGCTTCCCGACGGCCGGTGGCCCCGTGGGTCCTGCCGGTCCTGCCGGTCCCGCCGGTCCCGCCGGTCCCGTCGTGCCGAACGGTCCGGGCGCCCCGAGCGGCCCCGTAGGACCGAAGGGCCCGGACGTACCCGACGGACCGCGACCCGGTGGCCCTGGCGGACCCGGCCGACCCGGTGGACCCGGTGGCCTCGGTGGCCGGACTCCCGGCCCCCGTCGTCCCAGGGATGCGGAGGAGGCCGAGGAGACGCCGAGCCCTGAGGTGCCGGGGCCGCGCAGGCGCCGGGGCCGGGGCCGGCCCGAGGAGAGCGGGCCGCCGAGCACCGGCCGGCGCCGCCCCAAGCCGAAGGCGTCCAAGGCCAAACGGGCCCTCAAGTGGGGCCTCGGCACCGTGGCGGTGCTCCTGGTCGTCGCGCTGACCGCCGGATACCTGTACTGGCAGCACCTGAACGACAACATCACCGCCATCGACGACGACGGCGCGGGCACCGGCGGCTTCAGCGCGGACCGCCCGATCAACGTCCTGCTCATCGGTACGGACAAGCGCACCGGCAAGGGCAACGAGGGCTACGGCGACGCCGGCAGCGCCGGGCACGCGGACACCACGATCCTGCTGCACGTCTCCAAGGACCGTACGAACACGACCGCGTTGAGCATTCCGCGCGACATGATCACGGACATCCCGGACTGCCCGACCACCCAGGCCGACGGCTCGAAGAAGACCATCCCGGGCACCAGCCAGACCCGCTTCAACGAGAGCCTCGGCCAGAGCGGGCGCACCCCGAGCTGCACGATGCGTACGGTCACGGAGATCACCGGCATCAAGATCGACCACTTCATGGTGGCCGACTTCAACGCGGTGAAGACGCTGTCCACGGCCGTCGGCGGTGTGCCGATCTGCCTCGCCAAGGACATCAACGACCCCAAGTCGCACCTGAATCTGCCGAAGGGCGAGCACCTGCTGAAGGGTGACGACGCGCTCGCGTTCGTCCGCACCCGGCACGCGGTGGGCTTCGGCGGCGACCTCGACCGCATCAAGCTGCAGCAGCAGTTCCTCACCTCGCTGATGCGGAAGATGAAGTCGAACGACACGCTGACCAGCCCGAGCAAGATGCTGGACCTGGCCGAGGCCGCCACCAAGGCGCTCACCGTCGACTCCAAGATCTCCGACCTGAACAAGCTCACGGACCTGGGAATCGAGCTCGGCAAGGCCGACCTGAAGAACATCTCGTTCGTCACCACGCCGGTCGTGGACAACACCGACGGCGCGACCGTGCTGCTCGACGAGGCCAAGGCGAAGCCGCTGTTCGCGATGTTGCGCGCGGACAAGTCGCTCACCGAGGTGAAGGAGCAGAAGAAGAAGGAAGAGCAGGCCCGCCTCAAGGGACCGAAGTCCGCCGCCTCCGAGGTGCGCGTCAACATCTACAACGGCTCGGACACCGCGGGCGCCGCACAGTCCACGGTCACCTGGCTGCAGACCGAACAAGGCGTCCTGAAGTCCAGCCAGTTGGGCAACGCGCCCGAGAAGCAGGCCAAGACGACCCTGGAGTACGCCCCGGACCAGGCCGACCAGGCCCGCAGGCTCGCCGACATCATGGGTCTGCCCGCCTCCGCCATGAAGCCGGGCAAGAGCGAGGAGAACTCTCAGGGCCTACCGGCGATCAAGCTCGTCCTCGGCGACGACTTCGAAGAGGCCGGAACGCCCATTTCCGCTCCGTCGAAGGCACCGGAGGGAATCCAGAAGGTCGAGGCGGACAAGGCGGTCTGCGCGAAGTAGACCTGGTAGCACCCGCGCTCCACCCCGGCCCCGCCCCGCACCGGGCCGGGCCGGGAGGGGCCGGGAACGGGGAGGGGCCGGGGCATGAGGCAGGACAGCGCGCGAAGAGAGGGCACGGTCCCACGTCCGCGCGACGCCGACGAACTGGGCTGGGACGAGAGCCTGTACGAGCAGGGAGCCGAGGGCGAGAACAGCACCAGCCCTGACGGTGACAGGCGGGAGCGGTCGGGGGGCCGCAAGGCCGCCGGAACCGGAATCCCGACAACCCCGGCCCGCCGCAAGGGCCGCCGCGCGCTGCGCTGGGTCGCGATCGTCCTCGCCGTACTGATACTCGGCACGGCCGGCGCCGGTTACCTCTACTACGAGCACCTCAACGGCAACATCGCCACCACCCCGATGCCGGACGGCGACCGGGCCCCCGAGGCCACGCCCAACGCCGCCGGGCAGACCCCGCTCAACATCCTGCTGATCGGCTCCGACGCCCGGGACAACGCCGAGAACCAGAAGCTGGGCGGCGCAAAGGAGACGTTCAACGCCACGCCCCTCGCGGACGTACAGATGCTGCTCCACCTCTCCGCGGACCGCACCAACATGTCCGTGATCAGCATGCCCCGCGACACCCTGGTGCAGCTGCCCGAGTGCACCGACCCCGACAGCGGCAAGGTCTACCCGGCGACGCAGGGCCGTGTGATGACCAACACCAGCCTGGGGCGCGGCGGTCCGGGCTGCACAGTGCTCGCCTGGGAGAAGCTGACAGGCATTCACATCAATCACTTCATGGTGGTCGACTTCGCCGGGGTGGTGTCCATGGCGGACGCGATCGGCGGCGTGCCGGTCTGCGTGGACGCCAACATCCACTCCCGCACCGCCGGCGGCAAGGGCTCGGGCCTGAAGCTGGAGAAGGGCACGACGTACATCCAGGGCGAGCAGGCCCTGCAGTGGCTGCGCACCCGGTACGGCTTCGAGGACGGCAGCGACATCGCCCGCGCCAAGGCCCAGCACATGTACATGAACGCGATGGTCCGGGAGCTGCGCGAGAACGCCACCCTGAGCAACCCGGGCAAGCTCCGCAGACTCGCCGAGGAGGCCACCTCGGCCCTGGAGGTCGACGAGGGCCTCGACACCGTCAAGAAGCTCTACGACCTCTCGAACGAGCTGAAGCGCGTACCGCCGGAGCGCATCACCATGACGACGATGCCGTACGAATACGTGGGCGCCCGCGTCCAGCCGAAGCCCGGCGACGCGGAGCAGCTGTTCCGGCTCGTACGGGACGACGTGGCGCTCGACGGCAAGGACAAGAAGAAGCGGGAGAAGGAGCCGGAGAAGGAACCGGAGGAGAAGCCGGACGAGTCCGCGCAGGTCTCCGACGACCCGGCGGCGGAGCCCGGCGAGATCGGTGTCCTGGTCGTCAACGGCACCGCGACACCCACCACCGCATCGGTGCCGGGCCGGGCCTCGGCCCTGGTGGCGCTGTTGCAGGGCAAGGGGTACGCGCGGGCGGCCGCGGACGGGTCGCAGCTGCCGCGGCAGGAGCGTACGGTGATCCGCTTCCCCAGCGCCGACCTTGAGGGGGACGCGCAGGCGGTCGCCAAGTCCCTCGGTCTGCCGCTGAGTTCGGTCGAGGAGTCCAGGGAGGTCACCGGCGTCACGCTGTACGTGGGCGCCGACTGGCGCACCGGCGACGTACCGCCGAAGCCCGCTCCGAAGGACGACAGGACGCCGGAGTCCGCCGACCCCATGAACGGCGCGGACGACGATGCCTGTATGCACGTGAACCCGAACTTCACCTGGTAGCAGGGAAGTCCGGGCTCAGGGCAAGGGCGGGCTCAGGCCTGCTTGAGGACCGCCGGGCGGCGCGAGGCGATGACCTTCTTGGCCAGCGAGCGCGGGCTGGTCAGGAAGCCCCAGCCCCACGACATGTGCATGGTCGCGAGCGCCACGGGGATCTGCGCCCGCGCCTTCAGCGGCAGCCCCTTGCCCGCAGGCACCGACCCCGCGGCGATCGCCGCGAGATAGCCACCGGGGATCACGAAGCCCCACGGCGTGAGCAGCGCGCCCACGACGGTGCCCGCGGCGATGGCGCACACGGCGGTCGGCGGCGCGAGATAGCGCAGGTTGATGGAGCCCTCGTGGTACCGGGCGACGACGTGCCGCCAGCGCCCGTAGTCCTTGTACTGCTTGGCGAGCGCCTTGACGCTCGGCCGCGGGCGGTACGAGACCTTCAGCTCGGGCGAGAACCAGATCAGACCGCCGGCCTCGCGGATGCGGAAGTTCAGCTCCCAGTCCTGGGCGCGGATGAACTCCTCGTTGTACCCGGCCTGCTGCTCCAGGGCCTCGCGGCGGAAGACACCGAGGTAGACCGTCTCGGCCTGCTGCGCCTCCCCACCCGTGTGGAAGGCGGCGTTGCCGACGCCGATCTTCGAGGTCATGGCGGCGGCGACCGCGTGCTCCCAGTCGTTCTCGCCCTCGGCGAACATCAGGCCGCCGACGTTCTGCGCGCCCGTCTCCTCCAGGAGGCGGACGGCGGTCGCGATGTAGTTCGCGGAGAGCATGCCGTGTCCGTCGACGCGGACGACGACGGGGTGCCTGGACGCCTTGATCGCGGCGTTCAGTGCCGCGGGCGTACGCCCTGTCGGATTGGGCACCGTCTTGACCCTCGGGTCCTCGGCGACCAGCTGAGCGGCGATCTCGTCGGTACGGTCCGTGGACGGGCCGAGGGCGACGACGACCTCCATCTCGCCGGCGTACTCCTGCTGGAGGATCGCCTCGACCGCGTGCCGCAGGTGCCGCTCCTCGTTGAGGACGGGCATGATCACCGATACCGCCGGGTGCTGCACGGCGGACTGCTGGATTTTCTCGCTCATCAGGCGTCACGTTACCGCGAACGGGGGACACGGACGCGCGCCATCCGGGTCGCTGCCCCGGGCCGCATTTCGTATCGGAATACGGTTGCACGCGTTCTTGCGCCCGTTCCGCGGAGGTGTCCCGCGTGCCCCAACCGCCCCGCCAACCTGCCCGCCCGCCCCGGCAGAGGCCACGGCCGCAGGCGCAGCAGCCGTCCCGCGCGCGGCGACGGCAGCAGGCGAAGCCGCGGTGGGCCATGCGGGCGGCCACGACGCTGTCGATGGTGGTGCTCGGCGCCGCCGGCATCGGGCACGCGCTGGTCACCGGCCTGGACGGCGGGATCGCGCGGGTGGACCCGTTCAAGGACATGAAGAACCGCCCCTCGGCCGGCGACGGCATGAACATCCTGCTCGTCGGCACCGACGGCCGGGACAAGATCACCGAGGCGGAGCGCGAGAAGTACCGGCTCGGGGGCGCGCCCTGCCGCTGCACGGACACGATCATGATCGTGCACATCTCGGAGGACCGGGACCGGGCCAGCATCGTGAGCCTGCCGCGCGACTCGTACGCGGAGGCCCCCACGCACACCGACCGGACCTCCGGCGAGAAGCACCACACGCACCCGATCAAGCTGAACGCGGCATACGCGGAGGGCGGGCCGAAGCTCACGGTGCGCACCGTCGAGCACATGACGAAGGTGAAGATCGACCACTATCTGGAGGTGGACTTCACCAGCTTCATGAAGACCGTGGACGTGCTCGGCGGCGTGGAGATCTGCACGGTCGGGCCGCTGAAGGACTCGCACACGGGTCTCGACCTGCCCGCGGGCAGGCACCGGCTGAACGGCGGGCAGGCGCTGCAGTACGTGCGCTCGCGGCACATCGACGGGGCCGCGGACCTCGGCCGGATGCAGCGTCAGCAGCGGTTCATCGCGGCGATGATCGATAAGGCGACGTCGTCCGGGGTGCTGCTCAACCCGGTCAAGTTCCGCAACGTGACGCAGACGGTGCTCGGCTCGGTGCGCGCGGACCGCAGCTTCGGCACGAACGAGATGCTGGACCTCGGCCGGGCGATGCGGAACTTCACCCCGGCGTCGTCGGAGTTCACCTCGGTGCCGATCGGCAAGATGGGCCACAAGGTGCCGGGCATCGGCTCGACGCTCAAGTGGGACCCGAAGAAGTCGGCGAAGCTGTTCCAGGCCCTGCGCGAGGACCGGCCGCTCGCCCCCTACAAGGTGCGCAAGCCGAAGGCGCTGGCGGTGGATGTGGCGCCGCAGCAGATCCGGGTGCAGGTGGTGAACGGCACGAAGGTCAAGGGCCTCGGCCGGAAGGTCGACAAGGCGCTGCGCGGGACCGGCTTCCGCACCTCCGGCGCGCCGGTCTCGGCCCCGAAGCCGAACGTGCTGCGGACGGTGGTGGCGTACGACCCGCGCTGGGACCGCTCGGCGAAGTCCCTGGCCGCGGCGCTGCCCGGCGCGCAGCTCAAGCCGGTCAAGGGCCAGGGCTCGCTCCTGAAGGTGATCGCCGGGGCGGACTACAAGGGCGTACGGCGCGTCCGCGCGGAGGATCCGTACCAGGGCGAGTTGGGGGTGGCCAAGGGGGACCAGGTGGTGTGCGGGGACAAGTGAGCCCCCGCCCCTCCGGCTCGGGGGCGTCTCCCCCCAGTCCTCGATTAGTCCTCGATCAGTCCTCGATCAGTCCTCGATCCCCTCCGCCGCCCGCCGATCGCGCAGCTCCTTGATCGCTCGGCGTCGCGCAAGCCGGTGCGTACGCCGGATCTGCGCCTCCTGGTACCGCCGCTTGTCGCGTCCCGTCTCCGGCAGGACCTCAGGCACCATCCGCGGCTTGCCGTCCGCGTCGACGGCGGCGAACACCAGGTAGGCGGAGCCGACCTGCTGGGCCGGGGTCGACTCGTTCCAGCGCTCGGCGAGGACGCGGACGCCGACCTCCATCGAGGTGCG
Source organism: Streptomyces solicavernae (assembly GCF_029968095.1). Classification (GTDB taxonomy): domain Bacteria; phylum Actinomycetota; class Actinomycetes; order Streptomycetales; family Streptomycetaceae; genus Streptomyces; species Streptomyces solicavernae. The sequence goes on from NZ_JASCIR010000042.1 coordinate 35,221, forward strand.
CCCCGTCCAGTTGACCTGGGCCTTCACATGGACGAGGTCGCCGACCCTGACCGGCTCAAGGAAGACCATCTCGTCCATGGAGGCCGTCACCGCGGGCCCGCCGGAGTGTCGGCCGGCCACGGCGCCCGCCGCGTCGTCGACGAGTTTCATGATCACGCCGCCGTGCACCGTCCCCAGGAGGTTGGTGTCGTTGTGGGTCATGATGTGGCTCAGCGTGGTGCGGGAAGCCGCGGTCGGCTTGCCCGGAATCGCCGCCTGCGGGTGACGGGCCTGGTCTGTCATGCCGTCCACCTTATGCCGGGCCGCTTTGCATCAGCTCTGCAACAGCCTGGCCCGGAACCCCCACGGGGCCTTGTCGGGCGCCTTGGCGAGCCCTGCACACTGGTGCGTATGAATGACTGGCCCAACCGAGACCAGGGGTACGGACGCGGCAGTGCAAGCCCGCGGCCGGAAGGCGCCCGCACGATGCGCCACGTCCAGCGCGGCGCCGCCCCGCGTCCCCCCGCCGCCCCGCCGAGGGCCGCCGTGCCCCAGCAGCAGGGGTACGGCTACGACGACGGTTACAGCGAGGGCCAGGTCTACGGCGGCGGCCGTGGCGGTCGCGGCCGGGGCGGCGACGACGGCTACTACGACGACCGCTACTACGACGACCGCTACGACACCCGCCCGGCACCGAGCCGGGGCCGCCGGTTCAAGCGGATCCTCGTCACGCTCCTGGTCGTCGTCCTGGTCTGGGGCGTCGGCACGTACTTCTGGGCCGACTCGCAGCTCAAGGGCGAGGTCGACCTGGCCAAGGTGATCGAGCGGCCCGAGGCGGGCGACGGCACGAACTATCTGATCGTCGGCTCCGACAGCCGCGAGGGCATGACCGCCGAGGACAAGAAGCGGCTGCACACCGGCTCCGCGGGCGAGGGCACGGGCCGTACGGACTCGATGATGATCCTGCACACCGGTTCAGGCGGCGACACTCTGATCTCGCTGCCGCGCGACTCCAACGTGGAGATACCGTCCTACGTCGGCTCGGACTCCGGCAAGAAGTACCCGGCGACCGGCCGCACCACCAAGCTGAACGCCGCGTACTCCGAGGACGGCCCGGAGCTCCTGGTCCGTACCGTCGAGCACAACACCGGCCTGAAGATCGACCACTACGCGGAGATCGGCTTCGGCGGCTTCGCCAAGATCGTGGACGCGGTCGGCGGCGTGGAGATCGAGGTCGAGCAGCGGATGAAGGACAAGAAGTCCGGCGCGGACTTCGAGCCCGGCACGCACACCATGAACGGCGAGCAGGCCCTGGCCTTCGTCCGGCAGCGCTACGGCCTGGCCGGCGGCGACCTGGACCGCACCAAGAACCAGCAGAAGTTCCTCTCCGCGCTCGCCAACCAGACGGCCACCCCGTCGACGGTCATCAACCCGTTCAAGCTCTACCCGACGATGAGCGCGGGCCTGGACACGCTGATCGTGGACAAGGACATGAGCCTGTTCGACCTGGCCGAGATGTTCTGGGCGATGAAGAACGTCTCGGGCGGCGAGGGCAAGTCGATGAACATGCCGACCTCCGGCAGCGTCAACGGCAACCTGGTCTGGGACAAGGCCAAGCTGGAGAAGCTGGTCGGCCAGCTCAAGAACGACGAGAAGGTCACCGTCAGCGACGAGTGAGCGGATCGGCCCGTACGTACGAGGGGCCGCGCGCCGGATGTCCGGTGCGCGGCCCCTTGCGTGCGTGCGGCTAGGGGGCGTCTCCCCGGTCTTTGCGGGACAGGCCCTGGGCGGGGTGCGTGAGCCGGTCCAGGAGGGCCGTGCGGATGCCGGGGCGGGAGCCGAAGAGGAGCAGGAACGTGGCCTCGCGGACCAGGCGCTGGGCGTGCTCCTGGAGCAGGACGGAGCGGCTGCCGTGGGCGACGGCGCAGGCGGACGCCGCCCGCAACGCCAGCTCCGCGGCGGCCGCGCGGGCCTCCGGGACCTGCTCGGGCTCGACGCTCAGGAGCCGGGCGCGGACCTCGTCGAGCTCGTCGGGGAGTGCGCCCGCGTCGCCCCGCAGCAGGCCGGTCGCGCGCTCGGCGAGGCCGAGGGACAGGGCGCCGGTGAACCGCACCGACTCGGCGTCGCCCTTCAGGTGCTCGCGCTGCGGGACGGTGCCGAGTACCCGCCCGTCGGGCACGAAGTGCCGGTCGAACCGCAGGGTCACCGTCCGGCTCGCCTGGACGGCGACCAGGTCGAGGACGGGCCCGGCGGACAGGCCGGCGCGCTGTTCGGCGTCCAGGAGGGCCCAGACGATGACGTCGTCGGCGTCGCGGCCCGCGGCGTACAGCGTGTCGACCATGCCCCAGCCGGTCACCCACGGGGCCTCGCCGTCGAAGAGCCAGCCGCCGTCCGCCCGCTCGGCCCGCACCAGCGGCGGGCCCGGCCGCACCGCCGCGCCGACCGCGAGCCCGGCGCGGCGGCGCCCGGCCACGAGGTCGGGCAGGTGGTCCGCGCGCAGCGCGTCGTTGGCCGTCTCGCCGAGGGCCATCACGGCGCCGTGGTGCTGCACCCACACGAAGGCGGTCGTCAGGCAGCCCCCGGCCAGCTCCGCCACGGCCTGGAACACGGCCGGGTAGTCGGGCAGGTCCAGGGTGGCCAGATCCTCCGGCGCGGCCAGCCCGTAGAAGCCCTCGGCGGCGAGCAGGTCCAGGTGGGACGGCGGGACGCGGTCGGCCCGGTCGACCTCCAGGGCCGCGGGGAACAGCACGTCGTCGGCGATCTCCCGGGCGCGCGCCAGGGACCGGGACGCGGGCGCGGCTGCGGTCTCGCTCATGGCGCCGACGCTACGCCCGGCACGCAGGCCCCGCACACGGACCACGCACGGAGCGCGCACGGACCACGCACGGACCGCACACGCAGAAGCTCCCGGGGCGCTGTTCGTGCAGCGCCCCGGGAGCGGTCCTGTCAACTTCCGTA
>NZ_JASCIR010000043.1 GCF_029968095.1 Streptomyces solicavernae
TACTGCACGGTTGCAGTACTGGGCCGGCGCCGACAGCGCGCCCTGCGCCGTAGGGCAAAATCTTCTGGCATGGGGATAGTCGCCGGATTGGACAGCTCTTCCGAGTCCACACGCATCATCGTCTGCGACACCGACACCGGTGCCGTGATCAGGCAGGGGTACGCCCCGCATCCGTTGGAGGGCAGGCCGTCGGACGTCGATCCGCAGGCCTGGCTGCTGTCGCTGGGTGAGGCCGCCGCGGGCGGGCTGCTCGAAGGCGTGCAGGCCATCGGTGTGTCGGCGCAGCAGAACGCGGTCGTCCCGCTGGACGCGCAGGGCGGCACCGTACGGCCCGCGATGGTCGGCGGGGACAAGCGGGCGCAGGTCGCCGCCGTCGATCTGATCGACGCGCTCGGCGGGCGGCAGGCCTGGACCGAGGCCGTCGGCGTGGTCCCGCAGGCGCCGCAGCCGGTGACGAAGCTGCGCTGGCTGGCGCGGACCGAGCCGGAGGCGGCGCAGCGCACCGCGATGGTGCTGCAGGCCCACGACTGGCTGGTGTGGCAGCTGCTCGGCCGGCCGGCCCGGCGCACCGCGGACCGCGGCGGCGCCTCCGGTACGGGCTACTGGTCGGCGGCGAACGCCTCGTACCGTCCGGATCTGGTGGAGCTGGCGCTCGGGCAGCAGACGGCGCTGCCGGAGGTGCTCGGTCCGTCGGATGCCGCGGGCACGACGCCGGAGGGGCTGCTGATCTCGGCGGGTACGGGCGAGACGATGGCCGCCGCGTTCGGGCTCGGCATCGGGGTCGGGGACGCCGTGGTGTCGCTCGGGGCGTCCGGGTCGGTGATGGCGGTGCACCATGAGGCGCTCGCCGATCCGCACGGGATGATCACCTCGCTCGCCGACGCGACCGGGATGCATCTGCCGGTGGTGCACACGTCCAATGCCGTACGGGCGCTGCGCGGGACGGCCGAATTGCTCGGCACGGATCTGGAGGGGCTTTCGCAGCTCGCGACGGAGTCCACTCCGGGGGCGCACGGGCTCGTTCTGCTGCCGTATCTGGAGGGTGAGCGGACCCCTCAACTGCCGCACACCGCCGGTACGTTGAGCGGGCTGCGGCGTGAGTCGATGAAGCCGGAGCACCTGGCGCGGGCCGCGTTCGAGGGGATGCTGTGCTCGCTCGCCGACGCGCTCGACGTGCTGCGGGGGCGTGGCGTGGAGGTGCGGCGGGTGTTTCTGCTCGGGCCGGCCGCCGAGCTGCCCGCGGTGCAGGCGGCGGCGCCGATGCTGCTCGGGGCGCAGGTCGTCGTCCCGCAGGCGGCGGACTACGCGGCGCTCGGCGCGGCGCGACAGGCGGCGTGGGCGCTCGGGGTGTCGCAGGGCACGCTCGGCCCGCAGCAGCCGCCGGCCTGGCAGGGGGCGTCCGCGCAGGTCTTCGAGCCGGGCGAGGAGCTGCCCGTCGGGCAGGCCGTGCGGCAGCAGTACGTGGCGGTGCGGGAGCAGACGCATCCCGGGGCGTTCGAGCACCAGCAGACAGGGTCGGTCGGTTAGAGGAACACGGTCGGTCGGTTAAATGAGTTGAGCCCCGGCCCGGGGAGTGTCGGAGGATGGAGCGACCCTCTGAAACGCTTTCTCCGGCTACTGCGATGGGTATCGCGTGCTCATACGACTCCTGCGGAGCCATCTCGCTCCGTACCAGAACTCCATAGCCTTCCTGGTGCTGCTGCAGTTTCTGCAGACCTGCGCCACTCTCTATCTGCCCACCCTCAACGCCGACATCATCGACCGCGGTGTCGTGCGCGGGGACACGGGCTACATCCTCACCTTCGGTGCCCTGATGATCGGGGTCACCGTGGTGCAGGTGCTCTGCAACATCGGCGCCGTGTACTACGGCGCGCGTACGGCGGCGGCGCTCGGGCGGGACGTGCGCGGCGCGGTCTTCGACCGGGTGCAGTCGTTCTCGGCGCGTGAGGTCGGGCAGTTCGGGGCGCCGTCCCTGATCACGCGGACCACCAATGACGTCCAGCAGGTGCAGATGCTGGTTCTGATGGCGTTCACGCTGATGGTGTCGGCGCCGATCATGTGCGTCGGCGGCATCGTGATGGCGCTCAGCCTGGACGTGCCGCTGTCGTCGGTGCTCGTGGCCGTCGTGCCGGTGCTCGGGATCGCGGTCAGCCTGATCGTGAAGAAACTGCGGCCGCTGTTCCGCACCATGCAGGAACGCCTCGACACGGTGAACCGCGTTCTACGCGAGCAGATCACCGGCAACCGTGTGATCAGGGCGTTCGTGCGGGACGCGTACGAGAAGGAGCGGTTCGAGGGGGCCAACGCCGAGCTGACCGATGTGTCGCTCGGGACGGGGCGGCTGCTCGCGCTGATGTTCCCGATCGTGATGACCGTGGTGAATGTGTCGTCGATCGCGGTGGTCTGGTTCGGGGCGCAGCGGATCGACAGTGGCGGCATGGAGATCGGTGCGCTGACCGCGTTCCTCGCCTATCTGATGCAGATCGTCATGTCCGTGATGATGGCCACCTTCATGTTCATGATGGTGCCGCGCGCGGAGGTGTGCGCCGAGCGGATCGAGGAGGTCCTCGGCACGGCGTCGAGCGTGGTGCCGCCGGCCGAGCCCGTACGGGAGCTGGAGCGGCACGGCCATCTGGAGGTGCGGGCCGCCGGGTTCGCGTACCCGGGTGCCGAGGAGCCGGTGCTCAAGGCGATCGAGCTGGTGGCGCGGCCCGGGGAGATCACGGCCGTGATCGGGTCGACGGGCAGCGGCAAGTCGACGCTGCTCGGGCTCGTACCGCGGCTGTTCGACGCCACCGAGGGCGAGGTCCTGGTGGACGGCGTCGACGTACGGACGCTCGACCCCGCGCTGCTCGCGCGGACCGTGGGGCTCGTACCGCAGAAGCCGTATCTGTTCTCCGGGACCGTCGCGACGAATCTGCGGTACGGGAACCCGGACGCCACGGACGAGGAGCTGTGGCACGCGCTGGAGGTGGCGCAGGCCACGGAGTTCGTGCGGAAGCTGGAGAACGGGCTCGACTCCCCCGTCGCGCAGGGCGGCACCAACGTGTCCGGCGGGCAGCGGCAGCGCCTTGCGATCGCGCGGACGCTCGTACAGCGGCCGGAGATCTATCTGTTCGACGACTCGTTCTCGGCGCTCGACTACGCGACCGACGCGGCGCTGCGGTCCGCGCTCGGGCACGAGACCGCCGAGGCGACCGTGGTGATCGTCGCCCAGCGGGTGTCGACCATCCGGGACGCCGACCGGATCGTGGTCCTCGACGAGGGCCGGGTCGTCGGCACCGGGCGCCATCACGAGCTGATGGCCGACAACGAGACCTACCGGGAGATCGTGCTCTCCCAGCTCACGGAAGCGGAGGCAGCCTGATGGCCGGGCCTGGCGGGCGGATGATGGCCGGGGGCGGCCCCGATCAGCGTTCTCTGGATTTCAAGGGCTCGGGCAAACGCCTGCTCGCCCAGTTCAAACCGCAGCGCGTGACGATGTACGCGATGCTCGTGGCGGTGTTCTTCAGCGTCGCGCTCTCCGTGGTCGGCCCGAAGATCCTCGGCGAGGCCACCGACCTGATCTTCGCGGGCATCGTCGGCCGCGACATGCCCGAGGGAGCCACCAAGGAGCAGGTGCTCGACGCGATGCGGGAGCGCGGCGACAACGGTGTCGCCGACATGCTCTCCGGTACGGACTTCACGCCGGGTGAAGGGATCGACTTCACGGCCGTCGGCGAGGTGCTGCTGCTCGCCCTCGCCGTGTTCCTGGTCGCGGGTCTCCTGATGGCGGTCGCGACACGCCTCGTCAACCGGGCGGTCAACCTGACCGTGTACCGGATGCGCGAGGACATCCAGGCGAAGCTGTCGCGGCTTCCGCTGTCGTACTTCGACAAGCGGCAGCGCGGCGAGGTGCTGAGCCGTGCCACCAACGACATCGACAACATCGGGCAGACGCTCCAGCAGACCCTCGGGCAGCTGGTGAACTCGCTGCTCACGATCGTCGGCGTACTGGCGATGATGTTCTGGATCTCGCCGCTGCTCGCGCTCGTCGCGCTGATCACGGTGCCCCTGTCGTTCGTCGTCGCGACGAAGGTCGGCAAGCGCTCGCAGCCGCAGTTCGTGGAGCAGTGGAAGTCCACGGGCCAGGTCAACGCGCACGTCGAGGAGATGTACACCGGGCACTCCCTGGTGAAGGTCTTCGGCCGGCAGGAGGAGTCGGCGAAGCTCTTCGCGGAGCACAACGACTCCCTCTACGAGGCGAGTTTCAAGGCCCAGTTCAACAGCGGGATCATGCAGCCGCTGATGTTCTTCATCTCCAACCTCAACTATGTGCTGGTGGCCGTGGTGGGCGGTCTGCGGGTGGCGTCGGGCACGCTGTCGATCGGCGACGTGCAGGCGTTCATCCAGTACTCGCGGCAGTTCTCGATGCCGCTGACGCAGGTCGCTTCGATGGCCAACCTGGTGCAGTCCGGCGTCGCCTCCGCCGAGCGGATCTTCGAGCTCCTCGACGCGGACGAGCAGGAGGCCGACCCGGTGGCGGGCGAGCGTCCGTCGCGGCTGCGCGGGGCGGTCGCCCTTGAGGAGGTGTCGTTCCGGTACGAGGAGGACAAGCCGCTCATCGAGGACCTGTCGCTGACGGTCGAGCCGGGCCACACGGTCGCGATCGTCGGCCCGACGGGCGCGGGCAAGACCACGCTGGTCAACCTGCTCATGCGGTTCTACGAGGTCACGGGCGGGCGGATCACCCTGGACGGGGTCGACGTGGCGAGGATGTCGCGGGACGAGCTGCGGTCCGGGATCGGCATGGTGCTGCAGGACACCTGGCTGTTCGGGGGGACGATCGCGGAGAACATCGCGTACGGGGCCTCGAAGGAGATCACACGGGCCGAGGTCGAGGAGGCCGCGCGGGCCGCGCACGCCGACCGGTTCATCCGCACGCTGCCCGACGGCTACGACACGGTCCTCGACGACGAGGGCTCGGGCGTCAGCGCCGGCGAGAAGCAGCTGATCACGATCGCGCGGGCGTTCCTCTCCGACCCGGTGATCCTGGTCCTGGACGAGGCGACCAGCTCCGTGGACACCCGTACGGAGGTGCTCATCCAGAAGGCGATGGCGCGGCTCGCGCACGGGCGTACGTCGTTCGTGATCGCGCACCGGCTCTCGACGATCCGGGACGCGGACACGATTCTGGTGATGGAGGACGGGTCGATCGTCGAACAGGGCTCGCATGCGGGGCTGTTGGCTTCGGACGGGGCGTATGCGCGGCTGTACCAGGCGCAGTTCGCTCAGGCTGTGGCGGAGGTGGACTGAGGCCCGCTGTGGCGGAGGTGGACTGAGGCCGCTGTGGCGGAGGTGGACTGAGCCCGCCACCCGGTGACGGTCAGTCCAAGTAGCCCCGCAGCTGGTCCGCGAAGGCGTGGTCGCGGAGTTTGTTGAGGGTCTTGGACTCGATCTGGCGGATCCGTTCGCGGGTCACGCCGAAGATGCGGCCGATCTCCTCCAGGGTCCGGGGCCGGCCGTCCACGAGGCCGTACCGCAGCTGCACCACCTTGCGCTCACGCTCGCCGAGGGTGGAGAGGACGGCCTCAAGATGCTGGCGGAGCAGCAGGAACGCCGCGGACTCCACGGGGCTCGCGGCGTCGCCGTCCTCGATGAGGTCGCCCAGGGACACGTCTTCCTCCTCACCCACGGGGGCGTGCAGGGAGACGGGTTCCTGGGCGAGCCGCAGCACCTCACCGACCCGCTCGGGCGGCAGTTCGAGGTGCGCGGCGACCTCCTCGGGGGTGGGTTCGTAGCCGCGTTCCTGCAGCATGCGGCGCTGGACCCGGACGACCCGGTTGATCAGCTCGACGACGTGCACGGGGACGCGGATGGTCCGGGCCTGGTCGGCGAGGGCCCGGGACATGGCCTGGCGGATCCACCAGGTGGCGTACGTGGAGAACTTGAAGCCACGCGCGTAGTCGAACTTCTCGACCGCCCTGATCAGGCCGAGGTTGCCCTCCTGGACGAGGTCGAGCATGGTCAGGCCGCGCCCTACGTAGCGCTTGGCGACGGAGACGACCAGGCGCAGGTTGGCCTCGATCAGGCGGCGCTTGGCCATCCGGCCCATGACGACCAGCTTGTCCAGGTCCAGGGCGAGTCGGCTGTCCAGATCGGCGGACCGGGTCAGCTTCTCCTCGGCGAAGAGGCCCGCCTCGACGCGCCGGGCGAGCTCGACCTCCTCGGCGGCGCTGAGCAGCGGGATGCGGCCGATCTCGCGCAGGTACTGCCGGAACAGGTCGGCCGAGGGGCCGCCGGACTCCGGGCGCACGGGGCGGGGTTCGGGCGGGTCGGCCTCCGGGTGGTGGGCCGCCCTGCTCTGCGGCGGCACGGCCGTGGCGACGTCGGCGGCACCGGGGGTCGCTCGCGTCGACGTCCGGGTCTGGGTCTGCACGGGGGCGACCTCCAGGGTGATCGCTGCCGCGTCGGGGGTGCGCGGCAGCGGTACGTCCGGGGCGGTACCGGCGGCCGCGCCGCCGTCCGTCCCGTCATCGATGAGCGGATCCGCGGGGCTGTCGGGCCCACACCCGGCGGGCCGGCCGCGCTCCGAAGACTCAGGCACCGCCCCCAGTGTGGGGTACGACACATCCCCGCGAGGAGGGGCGTGCGGGCACTTTTTGGGTCCGGTGCGTAGTCGCGTGGTTACCGAGGAGTCAACTTCGGGCGGGTGTACGGGTGTTGGGCGCGCGGGTCGTCACAGGGCGTCGGCGCCGCGCTCGCGCAGGGCTCTGCCGTACTGCTGCAGGACCCACAACTCGTTCTGGGCGGCTGCCAGTTGCGCCGGGTCGGCATGCGGGCCGAGGCGGGCGAAGCTGCCCTGCAGGTCACGGATGCGGCGGTCGACGGCGCGCAGCCGGACCTGGACCAGCTGCTCGCCGCCGTACACCTCGTCGACCGTGCGGCGCATGATCGCCTCCACGGCCAGCTCGGTGACCATGGCGCGCACCGTGTCGTCGGGCGCGGCGTCCCGCACGCGCGCGAGGTAGTCCGACGGGTCCTGGGCGCCCTGCTCGGCGCCGCCCGCGTAGGCGATGGCCTCGCGGACCGCGGCGTAGGGCGGGGCGGTGAACTCGTCCGCGCCGTACGCGTCGAAGGCCGGGGAGACCAACTGCGGGTACTGCAGGGCGAGTTTCAGGAGCTCGCGCTCGGTGCGGTGGGCGGGGCTGCGCAGGTTGAGGGCGGGGCCGCTGGGGCTGCGGGGCTGCGCCTGGGCGTAGTGCGCGGCGGAGTTCTGCTGCTGCGGGGCGGGGCCGCGGCCGCCGCGGTCCCGCGCCCAGCGGGCCAGCTGGGCGACGCGCTTGACGACGAACTGGGTGTCGAGGATGCCGAGCATGCCGGCGAGTTCGACGGCCACTTCGTGCTGCGCGCCGCTGTTCTTGATCCGGGCCACGATGGGCGCGGCCTCGTCCAGGGCGGCGGCGCGGCCCGCGGGGGTCTCCAGGTCGTACCGGTTCACCACCTGGCGGAGGGCGAACTCGAAGAGGGGGGTGCGGGGTTCGACCAGGTCGGCGACCGCTTCGTCGCCCTTCGCGAGGCGGAGGTCGCAGGGGTCCATGCCTTCCGGCGCCACGGCGATGTACGTCTCGGCGGCGAACTTCTGGTCGTCCTCGAAGGCGCGCAGGGCCGCCTTCTGGCCCGCCGCGTCGCCGTCGAAGGTGAAGATCACGCGGGCCGAGCCGTTGTCCATCAGAAGCCGGCGGAGGATCTTGATGTGGTCGCCGCCGAAGGCCGTGCCGCAGGTGGCGATGGCGGTGGTGACGCCGGCGAGGTGGCAGGCCATCACGTCCGTGTACCCCTCGACCACGACCGCGCGGGAGGACTTGGCGATCTCCTTCTTGGCGAGGTCGATGCCGTAGAGGACCTGGCCCTTCTTGTAGATCGGGGTTTCGGGGGTGTTCAGGTACTTCGGGCCGTTGTCGTCCTCGCGGAGCTTGCGGGCGCCGAAGCCGACGACCTCGCCGGAGATGTCCCGGATCGGCCACATCAGGCGGCCGCGGAAGCGGTCGATGGGGCCGCGGCGGCCCTCCTGGGAGAGGCCGGAGAGGGTCAGCTCCTTGTCGGTGAAGCCCTTGCCGCGCAGATAGCGCGTGAGGTGGTCCCAGCCCGCCGGGCTGTAGCCGACGCCGAAGTGTGCCGCGGCGGCCTGGTCGAAGCCGCGCTCGGCGAGGAACTTGCGGCCGATCTCGGCCTCGGCGCCACCCAGCTGGTCCACGTAGTACTGCGCGGCGATCTTGTGCGCCTCGACCAGGCGGATGCGCTCGCCGCGCTGGTGGGAGGGGTTGTACCCGCCCTCTTCGTACCGCAGCGTGATGCCCGCCTGGGCGGCCAGGCGCTCGACCGTCTCCGAGAAGGAGAGGTGGTCGATCTTCATCACGAAGGCGATCGTGTCGCCGCCTTCCTGGCAGCCGAAGCAGTGGAAGAGCCCCTTGCTCGGGCTGACCTGGAAGGACGGTGACTTCTCGTCGTGGAAGGGGCACAGGCCCTTCAGATTGCCGCCGCCGGCGTTGCGCAGCTGGAGGTACTCGGACACGACGGCGTCGATCGGGACCGCGTCCCGTACCGCCTTCACGTCCTCGTCATTGATCCGTCCTGCCACGCGTGAATTCTACGGGGCCGGTGTGACAGTCCGGATCGGTGGTCCGTCAGCCCTCCAGGAGCGATTCCAGCGGAACGGACGGGTCCGCGAGACGGTCCGGGTCGGGGCGGGCCCCGGCCTTGATCAGGGCCTGGATCGGCTCCGTGACGTCCCACACGTTCACGTTCATGCCCGCGAGGACCCGCCCTTCTGCCAGCCAGAACGCGATGAACTCCCGCTTCGTGGCGTCCCCGCGGATCACCACCTGGTCGTAGGAGCCGGGCGGCGCCCAGCCGGAGTACTCCAGGCCCACGTCGTACTGGTCGGAGAAGAAGTACGGCACCCGGTCGTACGTGACCGGCCTGCCGAGCATCGCGCGTGCGGCGGCCGGGCCGCCGTTGAGGGCGTTGGCCCAGTGCTCGACGCGCAGCCGGGTCTCGAACAGCGGGTGGTCGGCGGCGGCCGCGTCGCCCGCCGCGAAGATGTCCGGGTCGGAGGTGCGCAGGCTCACGTCGACCGCGATGCCGCCGCCGTGCGCCCGGTCGGCCAGGTCCAGGCCCGCGGACTCGGCGAGCGCGGTGCGCGGGGCGGCGCCGATCGCGGCGAGGACGGCGTGCGCGGGGTGCTCGTCGCCGTCGTCGGTGCGGGCGGCGAGGACCATGCCGTCCTGGCCGGTGATCTCGGTGAGCCTGGCGCCGAAGTGGAAGCGCACCCCGTGCTCCTGGTGCAGGTCGGCGAAGAGCCGGCCGATCTCCGGGCCGAGGACCGCGTGCAGCGGCGTGGCCTCGGGCTCGACGACGGTGACCTCCGCGCCGTACTCACGCGCGGCGGCCGCGACCTCCAGGCCGATCCAGCCCGCCCCGGCGATCACCAGGTGGCCGTTGTCCCGGCCGAGCGCGGCGAGGACGCCCTTGAGGCGCTCGGCGTGCGCGATCCGGCGCAGGTGGTGCACGCCCGCGAGATCGGTGCCCGGGATGTCGAGGCGGCGCGGCTCGGAGCCGGTGGCGAGGAGCAGTTTGTCGTACCCCACGCGCGTGCCGTCGCCGAGGCGGACCGCCTTGCCGTCGCGGTCGACCGCGACGGCGGGCAGTCCGAGGTGCAGTTCGATGTCGTGCTGCGCGTACCACGCGGGTTCGTGCACGAAGATGCTGTCGCGCTCCTCCTTGCCGAGCAGGAAGCCCTTGGACAGCGGAGGGCGTTCGTACGGGTGCTCGCGCTCGTCACTGATGAGAATCACCCGGCCGGTGAAGCCCTCCGCACGAAGGGTTTCGGCCGCCTTGGCCCCGGCCAGTCCGCCTCCGACGATGACGAACGTCTGATCCGCGTCGACCACTTGATGCCTCCTCACAACCTTGCCGCCACTTGCGGGCGTCCCGCACGCAGCGTGGCCGCCACTTCGAGCGTCCCGCACGGAGCGTAGTGGGGGAAGGGGCTGTCACCCCTGTGTGGCCGCTGCGTGGCTCGATCACATCGGGTGCGCGCGGCCGGCCGGGGGCGGGTCCGGCCGCTGGATCAGCCCCCGGACCGGCCTCCGGTGAGGCGTGCGTGCAGGGTCCGCGCGGAGGCGTCGGTGAGCGCCGCGATCTGGTCGACCACGACCCGCTTACGCGCGGTGTCGTCCGGCGCCGCGTCGAACAGGGCCCGGAACTGCGGGTCGAGGCCTTCGGGCGCACGCGCGGTGAGGACCGCGGCGAGCTCCGCGATGACGATGCGCTGGTCCGCGCGGAGCCGTTCCTGTTCGTCGCGCTGCATCACATACCGGTCGGCGACCGCCTTGAGGACGGCGCATTCATGGCGGGTTTCGTTCGGTACGACGAGCTCCGCGGCGTAGCGCGTCAGGGGGCCGGTGCCGTGCCTCGCGCGCGTGGCGCCTTCCGCGGCGAGGCAGAAGCGGCCGATCAGCTGGCTGGTGGCGTCCTTGAGGCGGGCCTGGGCGACCGCCGTGCCGTCGTACCCGTGCGGCCACCACTCCTGGTCGAGGAGGCGGTCGAGGGCGGCGGCGAGCTCGGCGGGGTCGGTGTCCTGCGGGACGTACCGGCCGAGGGCCACGGCGAAGATCTCCTGCCGTTCCGGTTCGGCGTGCAGGCAGTTGGGGTCGATATGGCCGGCGTGCAGTCCGTCCTCGACGTCGTGCACGGAGTACGCCACGTCGTCCGACCAGTCCATGACCTGCGCCTCGAAGCAGGTGCGGTGAGCGGGGGCGCCCTTGCGGATCCACTCGAAGACGGGCCGGTCGTCGTCGTACACCCCGAACTTCACGGAGTCCGGATCATGGGGGTGGGCGCCGCGCGGCCACGGGTATTTGGTGGCGGCGTCCAGCGCCGCGCGTGTGAGGTTCAGGCCGACGCTGACGGGGCGGCCGCTGTTCTCGTCGTTCACGAACCGCTTGGGTTCGAGGCGGGTGAGCAGGCGCAGGGAGTGGGCGTTCCCCTCGAATCCGCCGCAGTCCGCCGCGCACTCGTTGAGGGCCTGCTCGCCGTTGTGCCCGAAGGGCGGGTGGCCCAGGTCGTGCGACAGGCAGGCCGTCTCGACCAGGTCCGGGTCGCAGCCGAGGGCGGCGCCCAGTTCGCGGCCCACCTGGGCGCACTCCAGGGAGTGGGTGAGGCGGGTGCGGGGGCTGGCGTCCCAGGCCTGGCTGCGCGTGCCGGGGGTGACGACCTGTGTCTTGCCGGCGAGTCTGCGCAGCGCGGAGGAGTGCAGCACGCGCGCGCGGTCACGCTGGAAGGCGGTCCGGCCCGGCCGCTTGTCGGGCTCGGGCGCCCAGCGCTCGGTGGCGGGTTCGTCGTACGTGCGGGACATGCGTCGACGGTAGCTGTACAAGGGGGGTGGTGCGGCGGCTATCGGCCTTGGGCTCTTCCCCTGCCCGCCCCCATCGGGGCCCCGACAGGGGCGCGGGGCTGCGACATATGCGGCTCCGCCGCGTGGCCGCGCCCAGCCACGACGGCGCGGCGGCCGAACAACGAGGCCGGACCTCGGGGCGAAGCCCCGAACCGGGGCCCGGGGGCGGCAGCCCCGGGCGGGGGCTGGGGGCGGCAGCCCCAGGAGCCGTCCGCTGAGGACTTCAGGGAAGGGGCGGGAGGGGAAGGAAAAGCACCAGACCCCGAAACACCCTCAGGCGGAAGCCAGTTGGAACCCGCCCGCAGGGGCTGGCGTGCAGACCCGCAGTGCCTCCTCGTAACGGCGCAGAAGCAGCTCGGCCATCGCCGGATGCGTACCCAACGGCGCGGAGGCGACGCCGGGCGCCACCGCGGCGGACTGCGCGGCGAACCGCCCCGGCGCGGTGAAGTACGAGGCGACGGCAACCCGGTCACGCCCACGCGCGGCGAGCGCACGCACCGCGTCCGGCACGGTCGGCGCCGCGGCGGACGCGTAGGCGGGGACGACCGGGACGCCGAGCCGCTCGGCAAGCGCCGCGGCGGTGCTGCGGGTGTCGGCGAGGCCTTCGGGGTCACGGGAGCCCGCGGAGGCGAGCACGACGGCCGCGCCGCGACGCCGCCCGCCGGCCGGGAAGCCCGCCTCGACCAGCCGGTCGTACAGCGCGTCGACCAGCAGCGGGTGCGGCCCGAGCGGCGCGGCGACCCGCGCGTCGAGGTGCCGGGCGGCCGCGGCGGCGGGCAGGTCGTGCTTGACGTGGTGGCCGCGGCCGAGCAGCAGCGGTACGAGGACGGCCCGGCCGGGGGCGAGCGCGGCCAGGGTGTCCGGCAGCAGCGGCTCGTTCAGCTCGATGTGGCCGAGGTGGACGGGCAGTCCGGGCCGCAGGGTGCGCACGGTGGCGAGCAGGGAGCGCACGGTGGCGAGCGTGCGCGGGTCACGGCTTCCGTGCGCCACGACGACGAGTGCGGGCGTGCGGCCGCCACGGCTGGTGCGGCGCAGGTGCCTGAGGCGGTGGGCGGCGTCGCTCGTGATGCGGTCGATGAGCTGCGCCGCGCCGCCCAGGGGGTCCGTACTGGCCAGGGGGTCCGTACCGGCCAGGGGGTCCGTACCGGCCAGGGGGTCCGGGAAGTCGGAACCGCTCGCCGGGGTCCGCAGGCTGTCCGTCGGGGTCCCGGGGTGTTCGCCGGGTGTGTGGGTCGGCGTCATGGACCAAGGCTGGCGCGTCCACGTTGCACGGTGATTGCACGGCGGTGACGGTCGATGTCCCCCGGCTCACGGGGTCCGTGCGGCGATTGTCAGTCCCTCGTCGCACACTTGTCTCGTCGCACTCGGTCGGCGGGCGGATCGCCTGCGTGAGCGGGCGCGCAGGGAAACGGGGAACGGGAACCGGGAAACCGGAGAACCGGGAAACCGGAGAACCGGAGAACCGGAGAACGGGGAATCGGGGGACGCATGCGGGACGAAGAGACGAACGGCGCCGGCAGGCCGCGGCGGCTGCGCCGGCCTCCGTGGCTGCGGTGGCCGAGCGGCCGGCGGGAGTGGCGGCGAGCGGTGCAGGCGGTGATGCTCGCCTGCGTGCTCGCGCTGCTGCCCGCGACCTGGATGCACGCCGCGGCGGCCGACTGGGTGCGCGACCCGGACCGGGTGCCGCGTACCCAGGTCGCGGTGGTGTTCGGTGCGGGTCTGTGGGGCGGCGAGCCCTCGCCGTACCTGGCCCATCGGCTGGACGCGGCGGCGGAGCTGTACGGCGAGGGCCGCGTCGAGGTGGTCCTGGTCACGGGCGACAACAGCCGGGAGGAGTACGACGAGCCGGACGCGATGCGCAGATACCTGACGGCGCGCGGCGTCCCGGACCGGCGCATCTCAGTGACTACGCGGGCTTCGACACCTGGGACTCCTGCGTGCGCGCGAGAAAGATCTTCGGCGTGGACCGCGCGGTGCTGATCAGCCAGGGCTTCCACATACGCAGGGCGGTCGCCCTCTGCCGCGAGGCGGGCGTGCAGTCGTACGGCGTGGGGGTCGACGAGCCGCACGACGCGACCTGGTACTACGGCGGCGTACGGGAGCTGCTCGCCTCCGGCAAGGCCGCGGCGGACGCGCTCTTCGAGCCGGACCCGCGGTTCCTGGGCCCGCGCGAGGACGGGATCACGCGGGCGCTGGCCTCGCACCGCTGAAGGCGGGGCTGCGCTCTCCCCGGAAGCCGGGGCCGCGTCCTCCGCGTCCTCCGCGCCCTCCGCGTCCTCCGCGCCCTCACGGCGGTCCGGTGCGGCCGCTGAGGTGCCCGTACCTGGCATGTAACCCGGCGGCACCGTGCTCCGTAACACGGCGGACGCACGCTGGAGCGCATGCACTCCACCACGGCTTCGCCCACCCCCACGCACTGCCCGTACTGCGCACTGCAATGCGGGATGGGGCTGGCCCAGGACCCCGGAAGGGACGGGGGTCTGGCCGTGGTGGAGCGGGAGTTCCCGGTGAACCGGGGCGCGCTGTGCGGCAAGGGCCGTACGGCGACCGAGGTGCTGTCCTCCCGGGTGCGCCTGACCGAGCCGCTGATCCGGACCCACGCCACCGGCAGGCTCGAACCGGCCACCTGGGAGGCGGCGCTCGACCGGATCGCGGAGGGCCTTTCGCGTACGCGCGCGGAGCACGGGCCGGACGCGGTCGGGGTGTTCGGCGGGGGTGGGCTGACCAACGAGAAGGCGTACGGACTGGGGAAGTTCGCGCGGGTCGTGCTCGGCACGTCGCAGATCGACTACAACGGCCGGTTCTGCATGTCGTCCGCGGCGGCGGCGCACCAGCGGGCGTTCGGCCTCGACCGAGGGCTGCCGTTCCCGCTGGAGGACATTCCGCGGACCGGCTGCGTGATCCTGGTCGGCTCCAACCTCGCCGAGACGATGCCGCCCGCGCTGCGCTACCTGACCGAACTGCGGGAGAACGGCGGCACGTTGATCGTGGTCGACCCGCGCCGCACCCGGACGGCGGCCCAGGCCGACCTGCACCTCGCGCCCCGCCCCGGCACGGACCTGGCGCTGGCGCTCGGGCTGCTGCACCTGGTGGTGGCTCAGGGGCGTACGGACGAGGCGTACATCCGGGAGCGGACGAGCGGCTGGGAGGAGGCGCGGGCCGGGGCGATGGCGCACTGGCCGGAGCTGGTGGAGCGGATCACCGGAGTGTCGGTGCCCGAACTGCGGGAGGCGGTACGGCTGTTCTGCGCGCCGGACGACGCGATGGTGCTGACCGCGCGCGGGCCCGAGCAGCAGGCCAAGGGCACGGACACGGTGGGCGCGTGGATCAACCTGGTCCTGGCGACGGGCCGGGCGGGGCGGCCGCACTCCGGGTACGGCTGCCTCACGGGACAGGGAAACGGACAGGGGGGACGCGAACACGGGCAGAAGGCGGACCAGTTGCCCGGGTACCGCAAGCTGAGCGATCCGGCGGCGCGGGCGCATGTGGCGGAGGTCTGGGGCGTCGCCCCGGAGTCCCTGCCGGGGCCGGGACGCAGCGCGTACGAGTTGCTGGACGCGCTCGGCGGGGACGTGAAGTCGCTGCTGCTCATGGGTTCGAACCCGGTGGTGTCGGCGCCGCGCGCCGCGCACATCGAGCGGCGGCTGCGCTCGCTCGACTTCCTGGCGGTGGCGGACGTGGTGCTCTCGGAGACGGCCGAGCTGGCGGACGTGGTGCTTCCGGTGACGCAGTGGGCGGAGGAGACGGGGACGACGACGAACCTGGAGGGGCGGGTGCTGCTCCGGCGGCAGGCGATCACGCCGCCGGCCGGGGTGCGTACGGACCTGTTCGTGCTGCATGAGCTCGCGGCACGGCTCGGCGTGGAGAAGGGGTTCCCGACGGATCCGGAGGAGGTGTTCGAGGAGCTGCGCCGGGCCTCGGCGGGCGGCCCCGCCGACTACTCGGGGATCACGTACCGCCGGCTCGCGGAGGAGGAGGGGGTGTTCTGGCCCTGCCCGGCGGAGCCGGGGCACGGGGACGGCGAGGACGCGGCCCTGGACGCGGCGCCGGACGACCCGTCGGCCGAACTGCCGGGCGCCGAGGCCGAGTCGGCGTCGGCGTCGGCGTCGGCGTCGACCGGCGTGCACCCGGGGACGCCGCGGCTGTTCCTGGACCGGTTCGCCACGGAGGACGGGCGGGCCAGGTTCGTGCCGGTGACGCACCGGGCGGCCGCGGAGGAGCCGGACGCGGAGTTCCCGGTGCTGCTGACCACGGGGCGGGTGGTGGCGCAGTACCAGTCGGGCGCGCAGACCCGGCGCGTGGCCGAGCTGAACGCCGCCGCGCCCGGCCCGTTCGTGGAGCTGCACCCGCAGCTCGCCGCGCGGATCGGGGTGGCGGACGGCGAGGACGTGACGGTGGTGTCGCGGCGCGGCACGGCGGTCGCGCCGGCGAAGGTGACGCGGTCGATCAGGCCGGACACGGTGTTCATGCCGTTCCACTGGGCGGGCGAGGGCCGGGCGAACACGCTGACTCACCCGGCGCTCGACCCGGTGTCGCGGATGCCGGAGTTCAAGGTGTGCGCGGTGCGCCTGGAGCGGACGGGCCCCCCGGGGCTCGCGAAGTCCGCGTAGTCCGCGTAGTCCGCGAAGTCCGCGAAGTCCGCGAAGTCCCACGGGACGTCCAGTCGCCGCTCGGGATGACCCGGGCGCGGGCCAGGAGGCGGGCGCGAACGGCGGGGGCGGCGACGTACACCCAGGCGCGGTGGGTCGTGCCGTCCGGGAGGCGGACGTCGCGGGCGACGCGCTCGTAGTCGTTGTACGGGTCGCCGGGCCGGTAGTCCTCCAGGCGGTCGAGGTCGGCGAGGAGGGCGGCGTACGACTCCGGCCGGGCGGTGACGAGTTCGCCGTGCACGGGTCCGGCGCCGGGCTCCTCCACGACGTACGGGTAGCCGGGGCCCTCGTGCAGGACGGCGTCCGGGAGCAGCGCCGGGGTCTCGGCCTCGACCCGGCCGCGCAGGTGGCGGGCGTGGTTGCACTCGCCGGGGCGCAGCGTGCCGTAGACGAAGAAGGGCAGCGGGGGCAGCCGCGACGGGTTCGGTGGGGCGGGAGGCGCGGGTGGGGCGGTCACTTCGCGGTCTCCTCCCGGACCCAGCGCAGGTAGTCGGCGCTGCCGCGCAGCACGGGGGTGGCGATGATCTCCGGGGTGTCGTAGTCGTGGGCCTCGGTGATCCAGCGTTCCAGGGCGGGATAGCTGTCGGCGGTCGTCTTGAGCAGCACCTGCCATTCCTGGTCGGTGGTGACGGCGCCCTGCCAGCGGTACACGGACGTGACGGGTCCGGACACCTGGGCGCAGGCGGCGTGCCGCGCGGCGACGGCGCCCTCGGCGAGGGACCGGGCCTGGTCGGCGGAGTCGGTCGTCGTGAGCACCGTGAGCACGATGTCGACGGGGATGTCGGGGAGCTGGTCCATGTCTGCCTCCGTATGTCTGTCCGGACAGCACAGGTCTGCCTGCACCGCACAGGACTGTCTACACGGCTCAGGTCTGTCTACACGGCTCAGGTCTGTCTGCACCGCTCAGGTCACACCCCGACCCCGACCCCGACCCCGACCCCGACCCCGACCCGGGTGAGCCTCACCGCCCGTACGGCCGTACCGCCTTGGCGTCCCGCAGGGCGTGCCCCCACCAGGCCAGCTGGTCGAGCATGACCTTGGCGGCGGCGTCGGGACCGGCGGGGTCGAGGTGGTTACCCGCATCGTCGAAGTGGGCCTGCGCGCCGTGGAAGGAGACGGTGTCCCGGACGGTGACGGCGTGCAACTCGGCGAAGACCTGGCGCAGTTGCTCCACCGCCCGCAGACCTCCGGAGATCCCGCCGTACGAGACGAACGCCACCGGCTTGGCCTGCCACTCGGCGCGGTGCCGGTCGATCAGGTTCTTCAGGGCGGCCGGGAAGGAGTGGTTGTACTCGGGTGTGACGACGACGAACGCCTCGGCGGCGTCGAGCTGCGCCGCGACCCGCGCGAGCCGGTCCCGTACGGCGGGCTCGGGGTCGGGCGAGAGGACGGTGGGGAGGTCGGCCGCGGCGACGTCGACGACCTCGACGGTCAGGTCCTCGCGGGTGCGGACGCGGGAGAGCAGCCAGTCGGCGATGACCGGACCGAAGCGGCCGTGCCGGTCGGAGCCGAGGATCACGGCGACACGCAGCGGGCCACCGACCGGCACGGAACCAGGGGCGGAACCAGGGGTGGAAGCAGAAACAGGGGCGGAAGCGGGCGCAGGGGTGGAAGCAGAAACAGGGGCCGAGGAAGTCGTTGCTGAAGTCATGCCGACAAGCCTGATAGTTAAACTAAGGTTGAGGTCAAGCGGTTCCTTCCCGCACACTTGGCCACATGACTCAACTCGCTTCGACCGCCAGGGAAATCACCGTCGGAGAGCTGGCCGGGCGCAGCGGGGTCGCGCCCTCCGCGCTCCGGTTCTACGAGCGCGAGGGCCTGATCCGCAGCCGCCGCACCTCGGGCAACCAGCGCCGGTACAGCCGGGACACGCTGCGCCGGGTCGCGTTCATCCGGACCTCGCAGCGGCTCGGCATCCCGCTCGCCACGATCCGCGACGTCCTCGGCCTGCTGCCGGAGGACCGTACGCCGACGCGGGAGGACTGGGCGCGGATCTCCGAGTGCTGGCGGTCCGACCTCGACGAACGCATCCGTACGCTGCAGCGGCTGCGCGACCACCTCACGGACTGCATCGGCTGCGGGTGTCTGTCTCTGGACCGGTGCAGCCTGTCCAATCCGGACGACGCGCTGGCGGATCACGGGCCGGGCCCGCGGCGCCTCCTGGAGGAGTGAGCGCGAGCGGGCGCCGGAATCAGGGTCACCCGTTCACAGCCCTGCACCCCGGACTTCGGGTACTCCCGGGTACTCCCTCGCCGCGCCTCCGTGACCTGCTGGAACGCCACCCCTGAAGTGTCGCGGGGGGCCTCGGGGCGCGGCCGTACGCCGGTCACCGGCAGGCGTGCCGCGCCGAGGGCGACGAGCCTCGTACCAAGGGCGTGACCGACGCTGCGGCACATGGGGGTGCCGCGGGGCGCGCCCCCGGAGGCTTCGGAGGCTTCAGATGCGCACCGCCACCCGCCGCCCGCTGACCGCAGCCGCGCTGGTCGCCGCCGCCTCCGCGTGCCTCGCCGCGGGTCCCGCGGGTCCTGCAGGTCCCGCGGGTCCTGCGGGTCCCGCGCACGAGGTCGCCGCCGACGGCCCCGCACGCGCGGTCGCCGCCGACGGCCCCGCACGCGCGGTCGCCGCCGACGGGGATCCGCCCGACACCAGCCTCGACCTCTATCCGGCGACGGTCATGCCCGGTGCCAAGGTCACGGTGCACACCCTCGCCTGCGGTGTCCGCTCCCGTGCGGGCGGTGACGCCAGCGCGGTCGGGGCGGGCATGTTCAAGCTCGCGGTCGGTACGCACGACGAGGTCGTCGTCGGCCACTTCGACGTGCCGTCGTCCGCCTCCCCCGGCACGTACGCGATCCGCGCGAGATGTGCCGACGGCACGGAGGTCTCCGGCGATCTGCTGGTGAGCCTGACCGCGCCCAGCGAGCCGGTGAATCCGAAGGGACATGTGAAGACGGGGGTCGGCGGCGCGCTCGGGCCCGACCCCGTGCAGACCGCGGCGGGTGTGGCGGCCCTGGCCGTCGCCGCCGCGGGCGGTACCTGGCTCCTGCATCGCCGGGCGAGAGGCGACGGGATCTGACCGGACAACCTCCGCTGTCCACCGGTACCGCCGCCCCCGCCCCCCTTCGAGTCCGCCGCCGCACGCGGCTCGGAGGGGGACGCGGGGCACGTACGACCACCCGAAGGGGCACCCCACATGCCGCACCGCACGCCCGACCACCCCACGCCCGACCACCCCACGCCCGGCCACCCCACGCCCGGCCACCGCAACCCCGCAAGCCCCAGCCCTGAAAGCCCCAACCCCGCAAGCCCCAACCCTGAAAGCCCCAACCCCGCAAGCCCCAACCCCGGCCCCTGCAAGCCGCTCCGCTCCGCGATAGCCGCGGTCTCCGTGGTCGCCCTGTGCTCCGGGGTGTGGCTGCTGCAGAACGGCAGCGCCCTGCACCCGCCGCCGCAGCCGGCCGCCGCCGAGTCCGCGGACGCCGCGACGGGCCCCGCGCCGCGCGCCACCGACTCCGCCCCCGCACTCCCCGCCGCGCCGCCCACCCGCATACGCATCCCGTCCCTCCGCATCGACGCCCCGCTGATGGGCCTGCGCCTGACGCCCGACGGCAGCCTCGACGTACCGCCCGCGGAGAAGCGGAACCTGGCCGGCTGGTACGAGGCGGGCATCACGCCCGGCGAGCGCGGCACCTCCGTGGTCGCGGGCCACGTCGACAACGCCGAGGGCCCCGCCGTGTTCTACGCGCTCGGCGCGCTGCGCAAGGGCGAGACGGTCGAGGTGGACCGGGACGACGGCAGGACGGCGGTGTTCACGGTCGACGCGGTGGAGGTGTACGACAGCCGGAACTTCCCCGACGACAAGGTGTACGGCGCCGCCCCGCGCCCCGAGCTGCGGGTGATCACCTGCGGCGGGGGCTACTCGAAGAAGACCGGCTACCTCGGCAATGTCGTCGTCTTCGCACACCTCACGGGCACCCGCAGCACGTAACGGGAACCCGCACATGAGCGGACCGGCTCACCCCAGCCACTGGTCATCCGCGCGCGTTCACAGCCACCCCCCAGCCGCCCCCAGGGACCCTCACAGCCGCCCCCAGCCGCCCCCAGGGACCCTCACACCCCCTCCCCCACCCCGCTGAGGGCAGCGTTCCGTGTGGGAAACAGAAGGGATGCCGACGGGTAACACCGGCGCCGCACGCTGCAGGGCATGGGTTCACAGATCGTGGTGATCGGCGCGGGCACGGCGGGCGTGCGGCTCGCGCAGCAGCTCGCCCAGGCCCCGGCCGCGGGCGGGTCGCACCGTACGTCTCCTGCCGTCACCCTCCTCGGCGACGAGCAGCACGCCCCGTACAACCGGGTGCTGCTCGCCGAGGTGCTCGCCGGGCGGTACGGGCCGGACGTGATCGCGCTGCCCTCGCCGGTGCCGGTGCGCCGGGGGCGGGTCGAGCGGATCGAGCGGGAGGGGCGGTTCGTGCACTGCGCGGACGGCGGCCGGGTCCCGTACGACACGCTGGTGCTCGCGACCGGCTCCAACCCGGTGCTGCCCCCGCTGCGCGGGCTCACGACCGCAGGAAGCGGGCTGCCCGAAGGCGTGCACGCGTTCCGCACCATGGACGACTGCCTGGCGCTCTCGCGGGCGGTACGGGAGGGCAGCCGGGCCGTCGTCATCGGCGGCGGGCTGCTCGGGGTGTCCGCGGCCCGCGCCCTCGCCGAGCGCGGCGCGCAGGTCGTCCTGGCCCAGCAGGGCGAGCGCCTGATGGAACGCCAACTCGACGCCACGGCCGGCACGTTGGTGAGGCAGCACCTCACGGGTCTCGGCGTCGAGGTGCACACCGAGTGCCGGGTACGCGGCCTCACCACGCACAACGGCGCGGTCACCGGCGTCACGCTGGCCGACGGCTATGCGCTCGACGCCGACGTGGTCGTGGTGGCCTGCGGGGTACGGCCCCGTGTCGGGCTCGCCCGGGAGGCCGGGCTCGACGTGCGGCGCGGCATTGTCGTCGACGACGAGCTGCGCACCGACGACCCGCACATCCACGCCATCGGCGACTGCGCCGAGCACGACGGCCGGGTCTACGGCCTGGCCGCCCCGGCGGTCGAACAGGCCGACGCCCTGGCCGAGTTGCTCCTCGACGAAGAGGGGCCGCACTCCACCGGCACCCCGCACACCGGCACCCCGCACACCGGCGCCCACCACCCCGGCCCCCGCTACACCGGCACCCGCGCCCTCACCCGCCTCACCCTGAACGGAACCGGGCCCCTCAACGGAACCGGTCCCCTCAACGGAACCGGGCCCCTGAACGGACCCGGGCCCCTCAACGGACCCGAACCCGAGCCCCTGAACGGAACCGGGCTCGCCGCGAACAGCCCCGGAACCGGCCCCCTCGACCTCGCCACCTTCGGCGAGTCCGACCCGCTGCCCGGCGACGACGTGGTCCGCCTCGCCGACGCCACCCGCGGCACCTACCGCCAGGTCGTCGTCCGCGACGACCGCCTGGTCGGCGGCGTACTCCTCGGCGAGCTCGGCACCGTCGGCGCGCTCGCCCGTGCCTGGGAGGCGGCCGAGCCGCTGCCCGAGGCCCCCCTGCTCCATCTGCTCACCCCCGACGGACCCGACGGAGGCTCCTGATGTCCACAACCCCCCGCACGATCGTGCTCGTCGGCCACGGCATGGTTGGCCAGCGGTTCCTGGAGGCCCTGGCCGAGCACGGCGTCGCCGGGCGCGACCGGGTGGTCGTCCTGTGCGAGGAGCCCCGCCCCGCCTACGACCGCGTCCAGCTGACCTCGTACTTCGCCGGCCGCACCCCCGAGGACCTGTCCCTCTCGGACGCCGAATTCCTCGACAGGCACGGCATCGAGCTGCACCTCGGCGACCCCGCCGAGACCATCGACCGCGAGCGCTCCACCGTCACCGCCCGCTCCGGCCTGACCGTCACGTACGACACCCTCGTCCTGGCCACCGGCTCGTACCCGTTCGTGCCGCCGGTACCCGGCAAGGACGCCGAGGGCTGCTTCGTGTACCGCACGATCGAGGACCTGCTCGCGATCGAGGAGTACGCGAAGAACGCCACGACCGGCGCGGTGGTCGGCGGCGGCCTGCTCGGTCTGGAGGCGGCGGGCGCCCTCAAGGGCCTCGGCCTGAACACCCACATCGTGGAGTTCGCGCCCCGCCTGATGCCCGTCCAGGTCGACGACGGCGGCGGCGCCGCGCTGCACCGCACCATCACCGACATGGGCCTGACCGTGCACACCGGCACCGGCACCCAGCAGATCGTCACCGCCGAGAACGGCTCCGTCACCGCCATGCAGCTGTCGGACGGCTCCGAACTGGCCACCGACATGGTCGTGTTCAGCGCCGGCGTCCGCCCCCGCGACCAGCTCGCCCGCGACTGCGGCCTCGGGGTCGGCGAGCGCGGCGGCATCACGGTGGACGAGCAGTGCCGCACCGCCGACCCGAAGGTGTTCGCCATCGGCGAGTGCGCGCTCGCGGCGGACGGCCGGGTGTACGGCCTGGTCGCGCCCGGCTACGAGATGGCGCAGGTCGCGGCGGCCGCGATCGCCGAGGACGAGAACACCGGGGCGTTCACGGGCGCCGACATGTCGACCAAGCTGAAGCTCCTCGGCGTGGACGTGGCGTCGTTCGGCGACGCGCACGGCACCACCGAGGGCTGCCTCGACGTCGTGTACGCGGACTCCCGCGCCGGCACGTACAAGAAGCTGGTGATCGGCGCGGACGGCGAACTCCTCGGCGGCGTCCTCGTCGGCGACGCGGAGGCGTACGGCACGCTCCGACCGCTCACCGGCACCGTGCCGCCGATCTCCCCCGAGCAGCTGGTCCTCCCGGCCGGCGCGGGCGCGCCCGTGTCGCTCGGCCCGGCGGCACTCCCCGACGAGGCCGTCATCTGCTCCTGCCACAACGTCACCAAGGGCACCATCCGCGGCGCGGTCACCGAGCACTCCTGCACCAGCGTGCCGGAGGTCAAGAAGTGCACCAAGGCCGGTACGGGCTGCGGCAGCTGCGTCAAGGTCCTCGGCCAGCTCGTCACCGCGGAGCTGGAGGCGGGCGGCGTCGAGGTCGACAAGGGCCTGTGCGGCTGCTTCGCCCAGACCCGCCAGGAGCTGTACGAGATCGTCCTCGCGCTGCGCGTCTCCTCGTACCGGGAACTCCTGGACGCGCACGGCCGCGAGGAGGCGCGCGGCGGCGACGGATGCGAGATCTGCAAGCCGACCGTCGGCTCGATCATCGCGTCCCTCGCGCCCACCCTCGGCGCGGACGGCTACGTCCTCGACGGCGAGCAGGCCGCCCTCCAGGACACCAACGACCACTTCCTGGCCAACCTGCAGAAGAACGGCTCGTACTCGATCGTGCCGCGCATCCCCGGCGGCGAGATCACCCCGGAGAAGCTGATCGTGATCGGCGAGGTCGCCCGCGATTTCGGCCTCTACACGAAGATCACCGGCGGCCAGCGCATCGACATGTTCGGCGCGCGGGTCGAACAGCTCCCGCTCATCTGGGCGAAACTGGTGGACGCGGGCTTCGAGTCCGGGCACGCGTACGGGAAATCTCTCCGCACCGTGAAGTCCTGCGTCGGCGAGACCTGGTGCCGCTACGGCGTGCAGGACAGCGTCCGCATGGCCATCGACCTGGAGCTGCGCTACCGCGGCCTGCGCTCCCCGCACAAGCTGAAGTCGGCGGTCTCCGGCTGCGCCCGCGAGTGCGCTGAGGCCCAGTCCAAGGACTTCGGCGTGATCGCCACGTCCAACGGCTGGAACCTGTACGTCGGCGGCAACGGCGGCGCGACCCCGCGCCACGCGGACCTGCTCGCGCAGGACCTGGACGACGACGGACTCATCCGGCTGATCGACCGCTTCCTGATGTTCTACATCCGCACGGCCGACCGCCTGGAGCGCACGTCGACGTGGCTGGAGCGGATCGAGGGCGGCCTGGACCACGTACGGGATGTGGTGGTCGAGGACTCCCTCGGCATCTGCGCCGACCTGGAGCAGCTGATGACCGCGCACGTCGCCGGATACCACGACGAGTGGGCGTCCACCCTCGACGACCCGGAGCGCCTGGCCCGCTTCGTGTCGTTCGTCAACGCCCCCGAAGTCCCGGACCCGACCGTCCGGTTCGTCCCGGAGCGCAACCAGATCAAGCCGGAACTGCCCCTCCTGAACCTGACCACCCGCCCCCTGGAAGGAACGGCCACGCGATGACGGTCCTCACGCTGGAAACCACCACTCAGGTCGAGCTCTACGTCGACGGCGACTGGCTGCCGGTCTGCGACGACCCGTCCCGCGTCACCCCCGGCCGCGGCGTCGCGGCCCTCCTCCCCGACGGCAGCCAGGCGGCGGTCTTCCAGGACCGCTCCGGCCGCTGGTACGCGATCGACAACCACGACCCGTTCACCGGCGCGGCGGTCCTCTCCCGCGGCCTGATGGGCTCCGCCGACGGCACCGCGTTCGTCGCGTCCCCGCTCCTGAAGCAGCGCTTCGACCTCACGACCGGGCAGTGCCTGGACGACGAGGGGGTCTCGGTACGGGCGTACGCGGTGCGCGTCCTCACCTGAGAATTTCACGACAAGCGTCCCACCGCTCACCCTCTGTGGTTAGGCTCAGCAGCAACGCGCCCGCCTAACAAGGAGGTTGAGCGGTGGCCAACACGCGCAGGAAAGCCGCTTGGGAGTACTTCGGCGAGGAATTACGCCGCCGCAGAGAGGAGGCGGGCCTCACCCAGGCGGCCCTCGGCCAGCTGGTGTTCGTCTCCGGCGGGTACATCGGCCAGTTCGAACAGGCCATCCGCAAGCCCCAGTTGGACGTGGCCATGCGGATCGACGAGACGTTGGACACGCGCGGCTTCTTCGAGCGGCTGTGGAAGAAGCTGATCAGGGAGAAGAGGTTCGCGTCCTACTTCGAGGAGGTCGCGGAGCTGGAGCGGTTGGCTACGAAGATCTGTGATTTTGCTCCGCTGGTGATTCCGGGGCTGTTGCAGACGCCGACCTACGCTCGCGCAGTCACCGTCGCGTCGGTTCCGTTCGCCACCGAGGCAGCCATCAAGGACACGGTCGACGCCCGGCTGGAGCGGTCGGCGATCCTCGACGACGCCACCCGCCCCGAGTTCTGGGTGATCCTGCGTGAGAACGTCCTGCGCACCCCGGTGGGCGGACCGGCCGTCATGGCAGAGCAGTTGAACCACATCGCCTCGCATATCCGCAATCGGACGGCGCTGGTCACGGTCATCCCGGACGCGGAGGGAGCCTACCCGTGCATGGGTGGAATGCTCAGGCTCATGGAGTTCGAAGACGCCCCGCCGGTCGCCTACACAGAGACCGAGTACTCGGGAACCCTCATCGATGAACCGGCCGTGGTGAAGAGTGCCCAGCGGACATACGATCTCCTCAGGGTCGCCGCGCTGTCGCCGGAGGCGTCCCTAGACCTGATCGCCTCGGCGGCGGAGGACCACAGACGATGCGCACGTACGACTTGACCAACGCCCGCTGGAGCAAGAGCAGTTACAGCAACGGCCAAGGCGGCGAATGCGTCGAGGTCGCGCGCAATGTCCCCGACATCGTTCCCGTCCGCGACAGCAAGCAGGCCGAAGGTCCCGTACTGCTCTTCGCTGCGGCCAGCTGGACCGCCTTCCTCAGCGAGACCCGTACGTCACACCCGTAAGCTGCTCGGAGGCCACCCAGAGCCGTTCCCCCGCAACGTCGTTGAGGGTCCACGGGGCGCGCCACGACCTCGCGGGCGCGCCGCGCCAGGCCAGGATGCGGGGGCCGGTGAAGGAGTCGGGGCGGACGCCGGGCGCCGTGGCCGCGTACAACGTGGGCAGGGCGCCCGACTCCGCGGGCTGCGCGACGACCCGGTTGGCGAGGAGCATCGCGCGCTCGGCGCCGCGGCGGCCCTCCAGCTGCGGGCCGGCCGTCTGCAGATTGGTGCTGGCGTAACCGGGATGCGCGGCGGCCGCCACGACACCCGACCCCCGACCGGCCAGCCGGCGCACCAGCTCGTGCACGAAGAGCAGGTTGGCGGTCTTGGAGCGGCCGTACGCGATCCAACGCCGGTAGCGGCGCTCGCTGTTGAGGTCGCCGATGTCGATGTTCGCGAGCGCGTGCAGGCCGCTGGAGACGGTCACGATCCGCGCGCCGTCGACGTTCTCGATCCGGGGAAGCAGCAGCCCGGTGAGGGCGAAGTGACCCAGGTGGTTCACGCCGAACTGGGTCTCGAAACCGTCGGCGGTCCGCGCGTACGGCAGCGCCATGACGCCCGCGTTGTTGATCAGCAGATCGATCCGCTCGGGCGCGCACGACTCCGCGAACTCCCGTACGGACTTCAGATCGCCGAGGTCGAGCGGCGCGAACTCGACGTCCGCGCCCGGGACTTCGGCGGCGATCCGGGACACGGCCTCGGCCCCCCGCGCCTCACTGCGGCAGGCGAGCACGACGCGCGCCCCGCGCCGGGCCAGTTCACGTGCGGTGACGTATCCGATGCCACTGTTGGCCCCGGTCACGACGGCGACACGGCCGCTCTGGTCAGGAATGTCACTCGCGTTCCAGCCCGGCATGGGAAGTCCTTCCGGAGGGATCAGGACGTTCCAGCGTACGACCCCGTCCCGGCTCAGGCAGCGGCCGCGAGCGCGATGGCACGGCCGAGACCGCCGGCTATTCCTCGCCGAGGATGCGAAGGCCGTGTTTGTCCTGGAAGTACCGGTAGTCCTTGAGGTTCAAGGTCGCGAGCGGAAGGTCGTGAGTAAGGCAGCAGGCTGCGATCCACATGTCATTCGTGGGCTGCGGCCGCCCCGCCTTCTGACCGGCTGCGGCGAGTCTCCCCCAGGTCGTGGCGACGGCCTCGTCACCGAGCAGAACCGGGATACCGGAGAGCCAGTCTGCCATTTCCTGCCTGCGGCGGCTGCCCCAGTCACGGACCTCGACCCACTTGGTGAGCTCGCCGTACGTGACGAAGCAGACCAAGGGGCGGCGTCCGATCAGCCTGGTTCCCAGCGGACCGATGAGGGTGCCCTTGTGCAGGCGTGAAGCGACGTCGGTATCGAGGATGACGGGTTGCATGTCGGCGGCTCAGGCGAGGTCGCGGTGGCGCTCGGCGTAGGTGAAGGCGATGAACTCCTCCACCTCCTCCTCGGATTCGAAGGTGTCCGCCCTCAGGTCCTCCAGGGACCGGATCGGCTGCACGTTCTTCGCTGCGAGGAGTTCCTCGACCGACAGCCGGGGCCGCATGGCCGGATGGATCGGATACTCGGTCTCCGCTGCACTCATGACCGCAGCCCTCCCTCTCGCCGTGCTCCCCCACGCGCAGAGGAGCGTGCCGTCAAGTCTGGCACGCCGCTGCACCGACTGTCTTGGCTCTTTGACCTCCCGTGGTGGCGCGTCCGGGTCGGCCCCGGGCGGCCGCCCGCCCCGGCGAGTAGCGTCACCCCCATGAGCAGCAGCACCGGAAAGAGCCGCACCGGAAACAGCCGTACCGGAGTCAGCCGCACCGGAGACAGCCGTACCGGCAAGAAGATCACCGAGAAGCTCTCCGCCGCCGCCCTCGCCGAGTCCACCGGCAACGACTGGCTCGGCTGGTTCGCCGTGCTCGACCGGTGGGGCGCCGTCGGCCCGCCGCGCCGCAGCCACACCGAGATCGCCCGGCACCTGCGCGAGGAGCACGGCGTGAACGGCTGGCACGCGCAGTCGATCACCGTCGGATACGAGCAGGAGCGCGGCCTGCGCGAGGTCGGGCAGTCGTGCGCCGGAACCTGGGAGGCAAGCGCGAGCAAGACCGTCGACGCCCCCGCCGAGCGGATCACCGAGGCGTTCACGGACGAGTCGCTGCGCCACCGCTGGCTGCCCGACACCGACGTCACGATCCGTACGCACCGGCCCGGCAAGTCCCTCACCGCCGACTGGGACGACGGGTCGAGCCGCATCTCCGTGTACTTGACGGCGAAGGGCCCGGAGAAGACCACGGTCGGCATCGGGCACCACAAGCTGGACGACGCGGACGCGGTGGCGGCGTACAAGGAGTACTGGCGGGAGCGGCTGGCCGAGCTGAAGGTGCTCCTGGAGAGACATCCTGGCTGACATACAGGAGGGGGAGAACGAACGGAGGGGGAGAACGAACGAAAAGGGGGCGCCCCCGCACAAGGGCGCCCCCTTCTTCGTGAGCCGGGACCGGTGCCGGATCGGTGAGGGTCGGGTGACACGACCCCGGTCCCGGGGTTCACAAGGGCCCAGGCAGTCCCGGGCCCTGGTCTCAGCGGCTGTCGCTGCCCTTCGACTCGGCGGCCGCCCGCCCCGCCTCAAGCCGCGCCACCGGAATCCGGAACGGCGAGCAGGAGACGTAGTCGAGGCCCACCTCGTGGAAGAAGTGCACCGACTCCGGGTCACCGCCGTGCTCACCGCACACGCCGAGCTTCAGGTCGGGGCGAGTGGCCCGACCGGCCTGCACCGCGTTACGGACGAGCGAGCCGACGCCGTCCTTGTCGATGGTCTCGAACGGCGAGACACCGAAGATGCCCTTCTCCAGGTACGCGGTGAAGAACGAAGCCTCCACGTCGTCCCGGGAGAAGCCCCACACGGTCTGCGTGAGGTCGTTCGTGCCGAAGGAGAAGAACTCCGCGGCCTCGGCGATCTGCCCGGCGGTGAGCGCGGCGCGCGGCAGCTCGATCATCGTGCCGAGCGCCAGCTTCAGCTCGACGCCGGTCTGCTCCTGCACCTCCGCGATGACCTTCTCGGCGTCCTCGCGGACGATCTCCAGCTCCTGGACCGTACCGACGAGCGGAATCATGATCTCCGCACGCGGGTCGCCCTTGGCGGTCTTCCGCTCCGCGGCGGCCTCGGCGATGGCCCGTACCTGCATGGTGAACAGGCCGGGGATGACGAGACCGAGGCGGACACCGCGCAGGCCCAGCATCGGGTTCTGCTCGTGCAGGCGGTGCACGGCCTGGAGGAGGCGCAGGTCGTTCTCGTTGGAGTCCTTGCGGGACTCGGCGAGCGCGACGCGCACCGACAGCTCGGTGATGTCGGGCAGGAACTCGTGCAGCGGCGGGTCGAGGAGGCGGACGGTGACGGGCAGTCCGTCCATCGCCTCGAACAGCTCGACGAAGTCCTTCTTCTGCAGCGGCAGGAGGTCCTTGAGCGCGGCCTCCCGCTCGTTCTCGGTGTCGGCGAGGATCAGCTTCTCGACCATCTCGCGGCGCTCGCCGAGGAACATGTGCTCCGTACGGCAGAGGCCGATGCCCTGGGCGCCGAAGCGGCGGGCGCGCAGCGCGTCCTCGGCGTTGTCGGCGTTGGCGCGGACCCGCAGGCGGCGCTTGCCGTCGGCGAACGACATGATCCGGTGCACGGCGGCGACCAGCTCGTCCGCCTCCTCGGCGCCGGCGTGCATGCGGCCCTCGAAGTACTCGACGACCGGCGACGGCACGACGGGGACCTCACCGAGGTACACCTTGCCGGTGGAGCCGTCGATGGAGACGACGTCGCCCTCCTCGACGACGGTGTCGCCGACGGTCATCCGGCGGCGCTTGGTGTCGACCTCCAGGTCCTCGGCGCCGCAGACACAGGTCTTGCCCATGCCGCGCGCGACGACGGCCGCGTGCGAGGTCTTGCCGCCGCGCGAGGTCAGGATGCCCTCGGCGGCGATCATGCCGTCCAGGTCGTCCGGGTTGGTCTCCCGGCGGATCAGGATGACCTTCTCGCCGGAACGCGACCACTTGACGGCCGTGTACGAGTCGAAGACGGCCTTGCCGACGGCAGCACCCGGCGAGGCGGCGATGCCGCGGCCGATCTTCTCGACCTTGCCCTCTTGAGAAGTCGCAGTGTCGTCGAAGCGCGGGAACATCAGCTGCGCGAGCTGGGCGCCGTTGACGCGCTGCAGCGCCTCGGCCTCGTCGATCAGGCCCTGGTCGACCAGCTGGGTGGCGATCCGGAAGGCGGCGCCCGCCGTCCGCTTGCCGACGCGGGTCTGCAGCATCCACAGCTGGCCGCGCTCGATGGTGAACTCGATGTCGCAGAGATCCTTGTAGTGGTTCTCAAGCGTCGTCATGATCTCCATGAGCTGGTCGTACGACTTCTTGTCGATCTGCTCCAGCTCCGCGAGCGGCACGGTGTTGCGGATGCCCGCGACGACGTCCTCGCCCTGCGCGTTCTGCAGGTAGTCGCCGTACACGCCGGCCTGGCCGCTGGCCGGGTCACGCGTGAACGCGACGCCCGTGCCCGAGTCGGGGCCGAGGTTGCCGAAGACCATCGAGCAGACGTTGACGGCGGTGCCGAGGTCGCCGGGGATGCGCTCCTGGCGGCGGTACAGCTTCGCGCGGTCCGTGTTCCACGAGTTGAAGACCGCCTCGATGGCGAGGTCCATCTGCTCGCGCGGGTCCTGCGGGAAGTCCCGGCCGGCCTCGGTCTTGACGATCTTCTTGAACTTGGTGACGAGCTTCTTGAGGTCGGCCGCCTCCAGGTCCGTGTCGACGGTGACCTTCTTGGCGGTCTTCGCGGCCTCAAGGGCGTCCTCGAAGAGTTCGCCGTCGACGCCGAGCACGGTCTTGCCGAACATCTGGATCAGACGGCGGTACGAGTCCCACGCGAAGCGGTCGTCGCCGGCCTGCTTGGCGAGGCCCTGCACGGACTTGTCGGAGAGCCCGATGTTGAGGACGGTGTCCATCATGCCGGGCATGGAGAACTTGGCGCCCGAACGCACGGAGACGAGCAGCGGGTCGTTGCCCTGACCGAGCTTCTTGCCCATCTGCTTCTCAAGCGCGTCGAGGTGGGCGGTCACCTCGTCCCGGAGCGCGGCCGGCTCCTCACCGTTGGCGAGGTACCCCTTGCAGGCTTCGGTGGTGATCGTGAACCCGGGAGGCACCGGGAGACCGAGGTTGGTCATCTCGGCCAGGTTGGCACCCTTGCCACCGAGCAGGTCCTTGAGCTCCCTGTTGCCCTCGGTGAAGTCGTAAACGAACTTCTGGCGATCTACGTGATCCGACACGGGCCTGTCTCCTCGGTGCGGCTGCCCTGACGGCCAGGAACATACCCAGATCGAAGGCATCTGGGTACGTCCACTCAGCCGTCATGCGGCCGCAACCACCCGTCCGCCAGCAGATCAAAAGTAATGACCAGGTCATATGCGGGAGCGGGCGGCGTTCAGGGCGCGAAGTGGACTACCCCCGTAGATCCCGATTTGGCGCTCAGATGAGCGGGGTTGACCCTCACTTGCGTTCAAGTCTTGAACGCAAATCGCGTGGCACTGAGTGCCAGCGTTGGAGAGATGCAAACGAGCAAGATCCGCTCATCTGAGCGCACCCCCTATCAAGGGTGGCGAGAATCACGCCCTCTGGTGGGCTGAATTTCCACGATCCGGACGGGTTGTGGACGGTGCGCGGTGCAACGGAGACCGAACCCCGGACGACGGCAAGGACATGGACGTGGACGTGGACATGGACAAGGGCAAGGGCAAGGGCAAGGCCACGGGCAAGGACAAGGACAAGGGCAAGGACGGCGCGATCCCCCGCCCCGGGCAACGGCAACAAACCGGACGGCCTGAGCCGACTCAGCCCCCCGACGTGTCCAGCTCCGCGTCCTCGCTGACGCCCGCGCAGTCGTACGGGTCCTTGAGCCAGCCGTCGGGCAGGACCACGCGGTTGTTGCCCGACGTGCGGCCGCGGGGGCCGTCCGCGCCGGTGGGCCAGTCCTGGTCGAGGTCCAACTCATCCAGCCCCGCGCGCAGTTCGGCGAGCGAAGACGTGATCGCGAGCCGCTTGCGCATCTCGGAGCCGACCGCGAACCCCTTCAGGTACCAGGCGACGTGCTTACGGAAGTCGATGACGCCGCGCGCCTCGTCCCCGATCCACTCCCCCAGCAGCGTCGCGTGCCGCACCATCGCGTCGGCCACCACCCGGAGCGTCGGCCGCACCCGTTCCCCGCGCCCCTCGAACGCCGCGACCAGGTCGGCGAAGAGCCACGGCCGGCCGAGGCACCCACGGCCCACGACCACGCCGTCGCACCCCGTCTCGCGGACCATGCGCAGCGCGTCGTCCGCCGACCAGATGTCGCCGTTGCCGAGCACCGGGATCTCCGGGACGTGGTCCTTGAGGCGGGCGATGGCGTCCCAGTCGGCCGTGCCGCCGTAGTGCTGGGCGGCGGTTCTGCCGTGCAGGGCGATGGCGGTCACGCCCTCCTCGACGGCTATGCGGCCCGCGTCCAGGAATGTGATGTGGTCGTCGTCGATGCCCTTGCGCATCTTCATCGTGACCGGGAGGTCCCCGGCGCCGGTCACGGCCTCGCGCAGGATCGCGCGCAGCAGCGGCCGCTTGTAGGGGAGGGCAGAGCCTCCGCCCTTTCTCGTCACCTTCGGCACGGGGCAGCCGAAGTTCAGGTCGATGTGGTCGGCCAGGCCCTCCTCCGCGATCATGCGGACGGCCTTGCCGACGGTGACCGGGTCGACGCCGTACAGCTGGATCGAGCGGGGCTTCTCCGTCTCGTCGAAGTGGATCAGCTGCATCGTCTTCTCGTTGCGCTCGACCAGCGCCCGCGTCGTGATCATCTCGCTCACGAACAGGCCCTTGCCGCCGCTGAACTCGCGGCACAGCGTGCGGAACGGGGCGTTCGTGATGCCGGCCATGGGGGCGAGCACCACCGGCGGCTGCACGGTGTACGGTCCGACGGCGAGGGCGGTGGCGGGCTGCGGCGTGGCAGGCTGCGGCGTGGCAGGCTGCGGCGTGGCGGGCTGCGGCGTGGCGGGCTGCGGCGCGATGCCCTGGGCGAGCGTGGTCATGCCCCCCATTGTCGCGTACCGCGGCCGCCCGCCGGTCGACCTGTGGATAACTCGTTAGTTAGCCGTACTAGTGGACGTACGTACCATGAACTCATGTCCGCGCCGACCCCTCGCGAGCCCGCCCCTCAGCCCACCCCGGAGCCCACCTCCCGCCGAAGGCTCCTGATCCTCGCGATCTGCTGCACCAGCCTGCTGATCGTCAGCCTGGACACCACCGTCCTGAACGTCGCCCTGCCCTCGATGCGCGAGGACCTGCACGCCGACGTCGCGGGCATGCAGTGGACCATCGACGCGTACACCCTGGTCCTCGCCTCGCTCCTCATGCTCGCCGGGTCGACCGCCGACCGGATCGGCCGCCGCAGGGTCTTCAAGGCCGGGCTCGTCCTCTTCACGCTCGGCTCGGTGCTCTGCTCGCTCGCGCCGAACCTGGAGTCGCTCATCGCGTTCCGCGCGGTGCAGGCGGTCGGCGGTTCGATGCTCAACCCTGTCGCGATGTCGATCATCACCAACACCTTCACCGAGCCCCGCGAGCGCGCCCGCGCGATCGGCGTCTGGGGCGGCGTCGTCGGCATCTCCATGGCGGCGGGACCGCTGGTCGGCGGGCTGCTCGTGGAGTCGGTCGGCTGGCGCTCGATCTTCTGGATCAACGTGCCGATCGGCCTCGCCGCCCTCCTCCTGACCATCCGGTACGTCCCCGAGTCCCGCGCCCCGAAGCCGCGCCGCCCCGACCCGGTCGGCCAGCTCCTCGTGATGCTGCTGCTCGGCTCCCTGACGTACGCGATCATCGAGGCGCCCGCAGCCGGCTGGACCTCGCCCGCGACGCTGCTGCTCGCCGCACTCGCCGCAGCCGCGCTCGCCGGGCTCCTCCGCTACGAGCCACGCCGTGCCGAACCCCTCATCGACCTGCGGTTCTTCCACAGCGCACCGTTCAGCGGCGCCACCGTGATCGCGGTCTGCGCCTTCGCCGCGCTCTCCGGGTTCCTGTTCCTCTCCACCCTCTATCTGCAGGACGTACGCGGACTCGACGCGCTGCACGCGGGCCTGTGGATGCTGCCCATGGCGGCGCTGACGTTCCTGTGCGCACCGCTGTCCGGACGCCTGGTCGGCAGCCACGGGCCGAGGCTGCCGCTGCTCGTGGCCGGGGTGGCGATGAGTACGAGCGGGCTGCTCTTCGCGGCCTTCGACGCGGAGACGTCCGACGCCACGCTCGTCCTCGGCTACGTCCTGTTCGGGCTCGGCTTCGGCTTCGTCAACGCGCCGATCACCAACACCGCGGTCGCCGGGATGCCGCGCGCCCAGGCCGGGGTCGCGGCCGCGGTGGCCTCCACCAGCCGGCAGGTCGGCGGCACCCTCGGCGTCGCGGTGATCGGCGCGGTGCTGGCGTCGGGGCTGGCGTCGGGGCTGGCGTCGGGGCTGGCGTCGGGGCTCGCCGGGGCGCCCACGGACGGGGACTTCGTGGCGGCGAGCCGGGCCGCCTGGTGGATCATCACCGGGTGCGGTGTGTGCGTACTGGTGGTGGGGGCGCTCACCAGCGGGCGCTGGGCGAAGGGCACGGCGGCGCGGACGGCGCGGCTTCTCGACGACGGCCCCCGGCCGCAGGCCCCCGCCGGTTCGGCCTGAAAAGGCCCGCAACTCCCGGAGGAATTGCGGGCCTTGGCGCGTCCGAGAGGACTTCTACTTGCTCTGCGCGCGCTCGCGCATCTTGCGCAGCAGGTCCTGCTT
Source organism: Streptomyces solicavernae (assembly GCF_029968095.1). Classification (GTDB taxonomy): domain Bacteria; phylum Actinomycetota; class Actinomycetes; order Streptomycetales; family Streptomycetaceae; genus Streptomyces; species Streptomyces solicavernae. The sequence continues at coordinate 34,567 of NZ_JASCIR010000043.1, forward strand.
CTTCTCGGCGGCGGTCCTGCGGTCGGCGGCGCTGTCGGCTGCGGCGCCCTGGGCGTCCGTACGCGACAGCTTCTTGCGCTGTCCGCCCACGCCCAGCAGGTTGTTACGGCTCTTGGCCATGTCTGTACTCCCGTTCACGGAGGAAAGGTCAGGTGTCAGGTGTCACGTGTCCTGAAGGCGGGATCCGGTCCCGCGCGCGCTCACTCGTAGAGCGGAAGCTGGAAGTACATGCCGTGAACGTAGCGGGGCGCGGTCGTGGAGCGCACCTGGTTTTTTGCCGCAGCCGTGATCAGCGCTCGCTGTCCAGGTGGCCCATCTGCGCCTTCGGGTACCGCTCGCCCGCCGCCGCGTCCGCCGGTACGGCCTGCTCGATCGCCGCGAGGTCGGCAGCGTCGAGCGTGACGTCCAGGGCGCCGAGCGCCTCGTCGAGGCGGGTGCGGGTGCGGGCGCCGACCAGCGGGACGATGTCCTCACCGCGGGCGAGCACCCAGGCGATGGCGGTCTGCGCGACCGAGACGCCCTTCGCCTCCGCGACCTTCCGCAGCGCGTCCACGAGGCCGAGGTTGTGCCGCAGGTTGTCGCCCTGGAAGCGCGGGCTCATACCGCGGAAGTCGCCCGGCGCCAGCTCCCGGTCGGCGCTGAAGTGGCCGCTGATCAGGCCGCGCGAGAGCACGCCGTACGCGGTGACGCCGATGCCCAACTCGCGCGCGGCGGGCAGGATTTCGGCCTCGATGCCGCGGGAGAGCAGCGAGTACTCGATCTGCAGGTCGGAGATCGGCGCCACGGCGGCGGCCCGGCGCAGGGTCTGCGCGCCGACCTCGGACAGGCCGATGTGCCGTACGTGCCCGGCGTCGACCAGGTCCTTGATGGCGCCGACGGTCTCCTCGATCGGTACGTCCGGGTCGACGCGGGCGATCCGGTAGATGTCGATGTGGTCGGTGCCGAGGCGCTGCAGCGAGTACGCGGCGAAGTTCTTGACCGCCTCCGGCCTGCCGTCGTACCCGGTGAAGCCGCCCTCGACGGTGCGCAGGGCGCCGAACTTGACGCTGGTGAGGGCGCGTTCGCGGGCCTTGGGGGCGGCGGTGCGCAGGGCTTCGTTGATGAGCAGTTCGTTGTGGCCCATGCCGTAGAAGTCGCCGGTGTCGAGCAGGGTGATGCCCGCGTCGAGGGCGGCGTGGAGGGTGGCGACGGACTCGGTCCGGTCGGCCTCTCCGTACAGGGCGGACATGCCCATGCAGCCGAGGCCGAGGGCGGAGACCTGGGGGCCGGTGGTGCCGAGGGTGCGGGTGCGCATGGTGGCTCCTGGGGTGATCGGAGGGATGCCGGGGTGCTGGGGATGCCTCCACCATGACACGAGGGCTGACAGATTTCAATTTTTGTCAGCTGTCAGCGAGCCGTCCCGGGCGGCTCGTTCCCCGCCTCCGCCTGCGGGTACCGTCGACCCCATGGCCCCCTCCGCACCCCTGACCGCCGAACGCATCCTCGAAGCCACCGAGGACGTGCTGCGCCGGCACGGCCCCGCGAAGGCCACGGTGGTCGATGTCGCCCGCGAGCTGGGCGTCAGCCACGGCAGCGTCTACCGGCACTTCCGTACGAAGGCGGCGCTGCGGGAGGCCGTGACGAAGCGGTGGCTGGACCGCACCACGGACCGCCTCGCCCAGGTGGCCGAGGGGCCCGGCGACGCGTCGGCGAAGCTGCGCCGCTGGCTGTCGGAGCTGTTCGCGGCCAAGCGCCGCAAGGCGGGCGACGACCCGCAGCTGTTCGCCACGTACTCGGTGCTGACCGGCGAGCTGAGCGGTCTGGTCGATCAGCACGTGGACGAGCTGGTCGGCCAGCTCACCGTGATCGTCGAAGAGGGCGCGCGCACGGGCGAGTTCGCGACGGGCGACCCGGCGGTGACGGCACGCGCGGTGTTCGTCGCGACGGCCCTGTTCCACGATCCGCGGCACGCGGAGATGTGGTCCCGGGAGGGTGTGGACGAGCAGTTCGCCGAGGTGTGCGCGCTGTTGCTGCGCGGGCTTCGGCAGGG
>NZ_JASCIR010000044.1 GCF_029968095.1 Streptomyces solicavernae
CCCCCCCCCCCCCCCCCCGCTTCTCGCTGTGTCCGAGGGGGGACTTGAACCCCCACGCCCGATAAAGGGCACTAGCACCTCAAGCTAGCGCGTCTGCCATTCCGCCACCCGGACCGGTGACCCGCGGTTTCCCGCGGCGACGTGGAAAACCATAGCAAACATTCGAGGCCCCCTGATCACACCCCCGGCCCACCTCCGGCCCACCCCCGGCCCACCCCTGTCCGGCCTGGGAACGGCGCATGACGGGCGGTGCCCTGCCTTGGGGCGGGAGGGGTCGGCGCGCGAGGATATGAGGGACCACCAGCGGCAACTCGGGAGGAAGCAGCGTGAGCGAGTCGAGCAGGGGCGAGAAGGCACCGTCGGTCTCCGGCCAGGACGAGGTCGTCGACCTCTGCCGGGACCTGATCCGTATCGACACCAGCAACTACGGCGACCACTCGGGACCCGGCGAGCGCAAGGCCGCCGAGTACGTGGCGGAGAAGCTCGCCGAGGTCGGCCTCGAACCGAAGATCTTCGAGTCCCACCCGGGCCGCGCCTCGACCGTCGCCCGCATCGAGGGCGCGGACCCGTCCAAGCCCGCGCTGCTGATCCACGGCCACACCGACGTCGTACCGGCCAACGCGCAGGACTGGACCCACCACCCCTTCTCCGGCGAGGTCGCCGACGGCTGCGTCTGGGGCCGGGGTGCGGTCGACATGAAGGACATGGACGCGATGACCCTCGCGGTCGTACGCGACCGCCTGCGCAGCGGCCGCAAGCCCCCGCGCGACATCGTCCTCGCCTTCCTCGCCGACGAGGAGGCCGGGGGTACGTATGGGGCGCGCCACCTCGTCGACAAGCACCCGGGCCTCTTCGAGGGCGTCACCGAGGCGATCGGCGAGGTCGGCGGCTTCTCCTTCACCGTGAACGAGAATCTGCGCCTCTACCTCGTGGAGACCGCCCAGAAGGGCATGCACTGGATGCGGCTCACCGTGGACGGCACGGCGGGCCACGGCTCCATGACGAACGACGACAACGCGATCACCGAGCTGTGCGAGGCCGTCGGCCGCCTCGGCCGGCACAACTGGCCGGTGCGCGTCACCAAGACCGTCCGCTCCTTCCTCGACGAGCTCTCCGACGCCCTCGGCACAGAACTCGACCCGGAGAACATGGACGAGACGCTCGCCAAGCTCGGCGGCATCGCGAAGATGATCGGCGCGACCCTCAAGAACTCCGCCGCCCCCACCCAACTCGGCGCCGGCTACAAGGTGAACGTCATCCCCGGCCAGGCCACCGCCCACGTCGACGGCCGCTTCCTGCCCGGCTACGAGCAGGAGTTCCTGGCCGACCTCGACCGCCTCCTCGGCCCGCGCGTCAAGCGGGAGGACGTGCACGCCGACAAGGCCCTGGAGACCGGGTTCGACGGCAAGCTCGTGGACGCCATGCAGAGCGCCCTCGGCGCCGAGGACCCGATCGCGCGGGCCGTGCCGTACATGCTCTCCGGCGGCACCGACGCCAAGTCCTTCGACGACCTCGGCATCCGCTGCTTCGGCTTCGCGCCCCTGCAGCTGCCGCCCGAGCTGGACTTCGCGGGCATGTTCCACGGCGTGGACGAGCGGGTTCCGGTGGACGGCCTGAAGTTCGGCGTACGCGTCCTCGACCGGTTCATCGACGCGTCGTGACCCCCCGGGAAGGCGTCGCGCTCGCGTCAAGAATCGCCCGCGTGTGCGCAGTTGACTGAAACGGGTGAACGGGGCCGTTCGGTCGTAGCCCCCGTCACCTCTCCTCGTTACAGGTGATGCAGTCCGCGGCTGGGACTGCATTGCCAACAAGGAGGAATAATGATCAAGAAGGTCGTCGCTGCTGCGGCTGCCACCGGTGGTCTGGTGCTCGCCGGTGCGGGTATGGCCGTCGCCGACGCGGGCGCACAGGGCGCTGCCGTCAAGTCCCCGGGCGTGCTTTCGGGCAACGTCGTTCAGGCGCCCGTCCACGTGCCGGTGAACGTCTGCGGCAACACGGTCTCCGTGATCGGGCTGCTGAACCCCGCCTTCGGCAACACCTGCGTGAACAAGTGACGTTGTGCCTCACCCCTTGAGGGGTTGAGTCCGTGGCCCCGGAGTGCGCGCCATGCACTCCGGGGCTGTTGGGCATGAGAGCGCACGTCCCGCTGTGGGGCGTGCGTGTTCCCAGCAGTTCCAAGACAGGGAAGTACCTATGCGACAGGTCACGCGCAAAGGCCTGATCACCGTGGCCGCCGCGAGCGGCGTACTCGCCGTCACCGGTTACGCACACGCCGACTCGGGCGCCCAGGGCGGCGCCGAGCGGTCGCCCGGCGTCGCCTCCGGGAACAGCGTCCAGGCACCGATCGAGGTGCCGGTCAACGTCTGCGGCAACACCGTGAACGTCGTCGGCCTCCTCAATCCGGCGGCAGGCAACGACTGCGGCAACTCCTCCCACGGAGGCGGCAAGCCGTCTGACGGAGGCGGCAAGTCCTCTGACGGAGGCGGCCGTTCGGCCAACAGAAGCAGCTCCACGAACACGGAGGGCCCGGGCGGCGGGGCGTCCGCCGAGGGCGGCACGTCCCACTCGCCCGGCATCCTCTCCGGCAACAGCGTCCAGGCACCGGTCGAGGTACCGGTGAACGCCTGCGGGAACGGGATCACGGGCGTCGGCGCCCTCAACCCCACCACGGGCAACGACTGCGGCAACGACCCTCAGGAGGAGACTCCGCGGGCGCCGCAGGACCCCCAGGACCCGGTCGCCGAGGAGCCCCGCGAGCAGCCGAACGAGCCGAAGACGCAGCTCGTCACGTCGACCCGCAGCGTCGAGCAGCTCGCCGAGACCGGCAGCGACCTGCCGCTCGGCATCGCGGTCCCGGTGAGCGCGGGCATGCTGCTCGCGGGCACCGTGCTCTACCGCAGGGCCCGCGTGCGCGCCTGACGCACCCGGGAGCACGACGACGGAGTGGGTCCCGTGAGAACGGTGCCCACTCCGTTCGCATGTGCGCTCACATCTCCGCCTGGCCGTTCACCAGGTGGCGCGCACCTGCCGGATGATCCGGCGGCGCAACCGCACCTTGCGGCTGCCGTCCCTGCGCAGGCTCAGTCGGTCCAACTCCCAGTGCCCGTACTCCGCGTGGTCCGTCAGGAGACGGGTCGCCTCCTTGCGGGAAACCCCGCGCGGCACATACACATCGACAAATTCGTATTCCGGCATCGCATCTATTGTGCGGGCAGCGCCCCGGTACGGATAGCGTCTGCACTATGTCTGATGCTGCGCAGCCCACAGCTGCCGAGGTACGTGCCGCCGCCGAGGCGGTCAAGGCCGCGCTCGACGCCCACCTGGCGGCCGTCGAGCGGAGGCCGGGGGAGGACGACTCGGGCGTCCATGAGGCGTTCAACCAGCTGGCCGCGGCGGCGGAGGCCTACGACGAGCTGCTCTACGACGCCTACGACGAGGTCACACCCTTCGAGATCCCGGGCGCGGAAGACGGCCTGCCGCCGTACACGGGGCCGGAGGAGCCGACCGCGGTGAGCGTGCTGATCCGCCGCGACTACACCGTGGCCGAGCCGCAGCGGCTGCGGGCCCAGGCACAGCGCGTCGCAGATCTGGACACCGACACCGCCGCGGGCGAACCCTCGGCCGCGGGCGTCGTGGGACACAGCGTGCATGCCGCGCTCGGGGTGCTGTTCGGCGAGTTCGAGCCGGACGAAATCGCCTCCAGGCACAAGGAGTTCGGCCTGGAGGAGGGCGACTCGACGCTGTGGGTGGCGGCCGCGGACGAGCCGTCCGAGCCGGGGGAGTGGCTGGACGCGCCCTTCGAGCAGGCGGACCCGCAGCAGATCGTGTGCCGCTTCGACGTCAGCTCGGTCTTCGACGAGGACCTTGACGAAGACCTGGACCACGACCGGGGCTTCCCCCGCCCCGCATCCGGCCGCAACGGATCGCCCCGTACGACACCCCAGGACATCGACGGCCTCGCCTGAGCCCGCCCTCCCCGGGCCCCTCGGTGTTCGGGGGCTGCCGGTGCGGGTCCGGTCACCCGCCGTTCGCCTGCGGTCGCCGGCGGACGCCCGGCCGATGCTTTCGGCCGGGCGCCCGCGCGCGGGCCGGTCAGGGCTGTGGGCCGGGCGCCCGCCCGCGGGCCCGGTCAGGGCTGGCCACCCGTGGTGGTTGTCGTGCCCTGGGGCGGGGTCTGGGTGCGGAGCAGGGTCTGCAACCGGGTCGTACGCGGTTTCGCCGGACGCTCCGCCACGGCGCGCGGGAGGGCCTGCTCCACGCCGTGCACCACCGAGAGATGCCGCTCGGCGCGCCCGAACGCGGTGTAGACCCACGCCCTGGTCAGCCCCTGCGCCGCGTCACCGGGAAGGACGACGACGGCCGCGGGCCAGCGCTGTCCGACCGCCTGGTGCGCGGTCAGCGCCCAGCCGTGCCGCACCGACTGCTCCACGCGCTCCTTGCGTACGACGACGGGGCCGCCCTCGCACTCCAGGTGCAGCCCGTCCGCGTCCGCCCGCACCACGCGGCCCTGGACCGTCCGGCCGGGCGCGGGGGAGTACGCGACCCGGTCGCCGGGGTCGAAGCCGCCGAAGCGGCCGGGGCCGGGGTTGAGCCGCTCCTTCAGGGCGGCGTTCAGGGCGCGGGTGCCCGCGGCGCCGCCGTGGCCCACGGTGATCACCTGCGTCGCGTCGACGGGCAGGCCGAACGCGCGGGGCACCGACTCGGCGACCAGCTGGACCGTACGGTGCACGGCCTCGCCCGCGTCCCGCACCGGGACGATCACCACTTCCTTCTCCGGGGCGGCCACCTGGTTCAGCTCGCCGACGCCGACCCCCGAGACCAGCTCGCCGATCGGACCCTCGTCCGGGACCCGCGAGACGACCACGGGGCAGACGCGGGCGGCCACCAGGTCGGCGAAGACCCGGCCGGGCCCGGCCGACCACAGCACCCCCGGATCGCCGCTCAGCACCAGCCGGGCGCCGTCGGGCAGCGACTCCACGAGCATCGCCGCACCCTCGACGTCCAGCTGCGGGGCGTCGAGCAGCACCAGCAGGTCGAGGTCGAACGCGCCCTCGGCGTCCCGGCCCGGGCCCTCCGCGCCGGAGAGCAGCCCGGCGACGGTCACGGCGGCAGCGGCGCCGGGCACGTCGGACTCAGCGGCGCCGGGCACGCCGGACTCAGGGGCGCCGGGCACGCCGGACTCAGGGGCGCCGGGCACGTCGGACTCAGGGGCGCCGGACTCGGGGGCGGCGGGTCCGGGGCGTGTCGCGAGGGCCTGTGTGAACGCCCGCTTCCCGTACGGCGTGTGGGCGGCGGCGCAGACCCGCAGTCCAGCCGCTGCGGCGGCGGCCACCAGGGCGGCGGGCTCGGCGCGGGCCGCCTCGCCCCCGGTGTGCAGGACGAGGCTGCTGCCCCCGACGGCCCGGATCAGCTCGGCCGTCGAGCCGCGGGCGGAACCGGCGGCCGCGAGCAGCGTCGCCTGCTGCGGACTCTCCTCCTTGGCAGGGGAGTTGAGGACCCGGGCAAGCCCGTCGGCAAGGCTCTCCTCCGCCAGCGCGTACCGCTCAAGGCCGACGAGGACACGGACCGGCTGCTCCCGCTCCTCGTCCGCCTCCTCGCCCGCGCCCGCGCCCGCGCCTGTGTCGGCGACCGCTGCGGCCGGGGCGCCCGGGGCGGTCTCCAGCGCGTCCTGGAAGACCAGCAGGTCGCCCTCGGCGATCGCGCTCTGGACCGCGGCGTCGGCGTCCGCCACCCCGTACCGCCCGAGCGTGGACTCCAGGGCCGGGGCGTCGAGGGCGGTGTGGCCCGCCACGGCGGCCTGCTCCAGGAGCCAGACGGCGACCGCGCGGTTGCGGCGCGCGTCGTCCGGACGGCAGGCGTCGCCGAGCAGGGCGCGGGCGAACCCGTCGGCCTGCTCCGGGCGCACGCCCGCGACCCGAAGTAGCTGCCAGGGGTCCTCGCGCAGCACGGCATCCGCGCCCTCGCCCAGGGCCGTGGCCGTCGGCTCGGCGAGCGCGGCCGGGGCGCCGCCCCCGGCGAGGACCGCGCGGACCGCGTCGACGGTCTCGGCGGCGGGGCCGACGGGGCCCGCCGGGGCGCTCGGCGTCGGAGGCTCGGGCCTGCGGACCGGCTCGGGGGCAGGGCGGCGAGGCGGGGCCTCCGGCTCGAAGACCGTACGCGCCGGCTTCTCGCCGCTCTCCACGGCGCGGACGGCGGCGAGGAGGTCGGCCGCCGTGCCGCTGAGTTTCGTGCCGCTCTCGATCGGGGCCTCCCGCTCGGCCTTGCGCCGCTCGATCCGCTCCCGCAACTCCTGCTGAGCCGCCAACTCGGCCTCGGCTTCGGAGGGTTGAGCAGCGTCCTCGGCAGGCTGGACTCCGCTTTCGGGGGCTTGCGCTGGTTCCTCGGCAGGCTGAGCCCCGCTTTCGGAAGCTTGCGCTGGTTCCTCGGCAGGCTGAGCCCCGCTTTCGGAGGGCCGAGTACCTTCCTCGGCAGGCCGAGCCCCGGCTTCGGACGGCTCGCCCTCAGCCTCCGCGTCGGACCGCTGATCCGCAGTACCCTCGGCGCCTTCCGCGCCCTCCGAGCCCTCCGAGCCCTCCGCACCCTCCGCGGCAGCCTCGGGCGATGCGGTGCGTGTCAGGGCGTCCTCCGCTGCCGGCTCGGGTGCCGTGCTGCCGGTCTCGTCCGTGGCGGCGGACTCCGTACTCACAGGGTGCTCCAGTCCTGGTCGGGGTAGTGGTGCACGGGCGCCGACACGTCGTCGAGGGCCCGGCAGATCTCGTCAGGAAGACTAAGGGTCTCCACTGACAACGCGGCCGTGAGCTGCTGAGCGTTGCGCGCGCCCACGATCGGCGCGGCCACCCCCGGCCGGTCGCGCACCCACGCGAGGGCCACTTCGAGGGGCGTGACCGCGAGCCCGTCCGCCGCCGTCGCCACCGCGTCCACCACACGCCCCGCCGCCTCGTCGAGGTACGGCTCCACGAACGGGGCCATCTGCTCGGAGGCGCCGCGCGAGCCGGCGGGCGTGGCGTGCCGGTACTTGCCGGTGAGGACGCCGCGGCCGAGCGGCGAGGAGGGCAGCAGGCCGACGCCCAGGTCGAGCGCGGCCGGCAGCACCTCCCGCTCCACGCCGCGCTGCAGCAGCGAGTACTCCATCTGCGTACTGGCGAGCCGGGTGCGCGCACCCGGCGCCGCGAGCTGCCAGGTGGCGGCCTTGGCGAGCTGCCAGCCGCAGAAGTTGGACACCCCGGCGTAGCGGGCGCGGCCGCTGGAGACCGCGATGTCCAGGGCCTGCAAGGTCTCCTCCAGGGGCGTTGACGCGTCGAAGGCGTGCACCTGCCACAGGTCGACGTAGTCCGTGCCGAGGCGCTGCAGCGAGGCGTCGAGGGCCGCGAGGAGGTGGCCGCGCGAGCCGTCGAAGCGGCGCTCCGGGTCGGGGACGCTGCCCGCCTTGGTGGCGATGACCAGCTCCCGCCGGGGCACCAGGCCCTCGACGAGCTGCCCCAGTACGTACTCGGCCTCGCCCCCGCCGTACACGTCCGCCGTGTCGACGAGCGTGCCGCCCGCCTCCCAGAAGACCTTCAACTGGTGGGCGGCGTCGTGCTCGTCGGTGTCACGGCCCCAGGTGAGGGTGCCGAGGCCGATCCTGGACACGCGCAGGCCGGTGCGGCCGAGATGCCTCTGCTCCATGGGCGCTGAGGTTACTGCGGACCCGCCGAACCCGGGCGGCCCTGTGGACAACCACCCCTGACGGATCGGGCCGCGGCGCGTTAGAGTCCGGGCCACAGGCACGTTACTCATGGGTAAGGGGTTCGGCGCATGCGACTCGGGATCAACCTCGGCTACTGGGGCGCCGGGATGGACCAGGACAACCTCGCCGTCGCCAAGGAGGCGGACAAGCTCGGCTACTCGGTCTGCTGGGCGGCGGAGGCGTACGGCTCGGACGCGGCGACCGTGCTCTCCTGGGTCGCCGCCCAGACGGAGCGTATCGACGTGGGCTCCGCGATCTTCCAGATCCCGGCCCGCCAGCCCGCGATGACCGCCATGACCGCGGCCACCCTCGACTCCCTCTCCGGCGGCCGCTTCCGCCTCGGCCTCGGCGTCTCGGGCCCGCAGGTCTCCGAGGGCTGGTACGGCGTGAAGTTCGACAAGCCGCTTGCCCGCACGCGTGAGTACGTGGACATCGTCCGCAAGGCGATGAGCCGCGAGCGTCTCTCGTACGACGGTGAGCACTGGACGCTGCCGCTGCCCGACGGGCCGGGCAAGCCGATCAAGCTCACCGTGCACCCGGCCCGTGAGCACATCCCGGTCTACATCGCGGCGATCGGCCCGAAGAACCTGGAACAGACCGGCGAGATCGCCGAGGGCGCGCTGCTGATCTTCCCCGCCGCCGAACACATCGAGGACACCGCCCTCAAGCACATCCGCGCGGGACGCGAGAAGGCCGGACTGACGATGGACGGCTTCGACGTCTGCCCGACGCTGCCGCTCGCACTCGGCGCCGACAACGACGTGAGCGCGCTCGCCGACACCTTCCGCCCGTACACCGCGCTCTATGTGGGCGGCATGGGCAGCCGCAAGCAGAATTTCTACAACCAGCTCGCGCAGCGCATGGGGTACGAGAAGGAAGCCGCCGAGATCCAGGACAAGTACCTCTCCGGCGACAAGGACGGCGCCGCTGCCGCCGTGCCGCAGCAGCTGATCGACTCCACCACGCTGCTCGGCTCCGTGGAGCGGATCGCCGGGCGGATGCAGGCCTACGCGGCGGCCGGAGTGACGACCCTGACCCTCGCCCCGGCCGGCTTCACGCTCGACGAGCGGCTCGCCGCGCTGCGCGCGGGCACCGAGGCGCTGGAGCGGGCCGGACTGGCCTGACGCGGGGGATCTCCGGGAGGGCGGAAGTTCTCTACGGCCGTGGTGGGGGCTCGGGGGTCTTCCCCGCCACGGCCGTTACCCGTACAACGCCCCGGAGCCCGGTCGGTTACGCCCACCGGGGGCGCCCACCGGGGGCTCCGGGCGGCGAGTTCGCGCCCGCGCGTGCCGAGAGTTCGCGCCCGCGCGTGCGGCCGTTTCGGGTCCACCGTTCGGCGGAGTCGTCCGACACTGGTGTTGCCCGCCGCCTCGCACCGCATTTGACTCGGTCTGCGCGGGGTCACCTCGCGGGCGCCCAGGAGGTGGCAGTGATGCTTTCGGCCAAGAGCCTGTTCTCCGAGATCCTCGACCACGACGAGTCGTACCGGCTCTTCTGCGCCATCGCGGCCAGCGGCGAGTCCCAGGGCGGCTGGGAGAACGCCCGGATCGCCGCGCTCGTACCGGACAGCCTGCGCGACCTCGCCCCCAAGATCAGCCGCCACGGCGCGGACGAGGACAAGCACGGCCGGATCTTCCGCGCCCTCCTGAAGAAGCGCCGCCTCAAACCCTGCGAGGTCCCGCCGGAGACCGACTACACGATGCTCCTGGAGCGGCACGGCATCGGGCTCGCCCATGAACAGCTCAGGGCCGACCGGCCGCTGAGCGAGCAGGACATCATCACCTACCTCGCCCACAGCCGCGTCACCGAACAGCGCGCCTCCGAGCAGATGGAGCTGCTGCACAGACACTTCGCGGACCACCCCGAGCTCGGCCGCGCGGTCAGGATGATCTCCCACGACGAGGACAGCCATCTCGCCTACTGCCACGAGGAGTTGCTGCGGTTCGCGTACGCCGGGCGCGGCCGGGAGATCCAGCGGATCCTGTACGAGTGCGCGCACGCCGAGATCCGCGTCTACCGCGATGTGAGCCTCGCCGTCATGGCCCACATGGGCCGCATTCTGGGCTGGCCGCGCCCCAAGGCGGCGGTGCTCGCGGCGGGCATCCGCGCGGTGTACGCGTACGAGCGGGCCGTCGGGTGGCGGCGGATGGTGTCCCTGAAGATGCCGGAGCGGCGCAACGCCCTCGGCGGGGCGGCGAGTTCGGCGCCCGAGTTCGCCTGAGCACCGGGGGCACCCCGTGCAAGGCACCCCCTACAAGGCACCCCCTACAGCCAGCCCCGCCGCTTGAACAGCCGGTACAGCCCGTACACCAGGCCCGCCATCAGCAGCACCACCGCCGGGTAGCCCCAGGAGTAGCCCAGCTCCGGCATGTGGTGGAAGTTCATGCCGTACACGCCCGCGATCATCGTCGGGACCGCGGCCATCGCGGCCCAGGCGGAGATCTTGCGCATGTCGTCGTTCTGGCGCACGCCGGTCTGCGCCAGGTGGGCGGAGAGGATGTCCGAGACGAGGCGGTCCAGACCCTCCACGCTCTCGTTGGCGCGGGTCAGATGGTCGCTCACGTCGCGGAAGAACGGCTGCGACTCCTCGTGCACGAACGGCACCGCCGCGCCCGCGAGCCGCGTCATCGGGGCCGCCAACGGCATGGTGGCGCGGCGGAATTCGAGGACCTGGCGCTTGAAGTTGTAGATGCGGCCCGCGGTGTGCCGGGAGTCGCCGCCGGGCACCGGCTCGAACACCTCCGCCTCCAACGCCTCCAGATCCAGGTGCAGTTCGGCGGCCACGTCGATGTAGTGGTCCACCACGGCGTCGCTCACCGCGTAGAGCACCGCCGTCGGCCCGTGCCGCAGCACCTCCGGGTCCGCCTCCAGGCGCGTGCGTACGGCCGCGAGCGGCGCGCCCTCGCCGTGCCGCACCGTCACCACGAACGCGTCGCCGACGAACAGCATCAGCTCGCCCGAGCTGATCGTGTCCGCCGCCTCGTCGTAGACGATCGGCTTCAGGACCACGAACAGCGAGTCGTCGTACACCTCCAGCTTCGGCCGCTGGTGGGCCTTGAGGGCGTCCTCGACGGCCAGCGGGTGCAGGCCGAACTCCTCCGCGACGTGGTCGAACTCCCGCCCCGTCGGCTCGTGCAGGCCGATCCACAGGAACGCGTCACCGGCGGCCCGCGCCTGCTCCAGGGCCGTCGAGAAGTCCTTCGGGCGCTGGGTGCGGCGGCCTTCGCGATAGATGGCGCAGTCCACGATCATTGCGCGCATTCTCCCGTGATCCGGGCCTCGACGCACCCCCGCGGCCCGCTCCGCCTACGCTGGCGGGCATGCCCACCCTGATCCTCGTCCGGCACGGCCGGTCCACCGCCAACACCGCGGCCGTGCTCGCCGGACGGACGCCGGGAGTGGCCCTCGACGAGCGCGGCGCCGCCCAGGCCGCCGCCCTGCCCGGACGCCTCGCCGAGCTGCCCCTCGCCACGGCCGTGAGCAGCCCGCTGCAGCGCTGCCGCCAGACCCTCGACCCGCTGCTCGCCGCCCGCCCCGAGCTGACGCTGCACACCGAGGAGGGCATCAACGAGTGCGACTACGGCGACTGGTCGGGCCGCAAGCTCGCCGAGCTCGCCGACGAACCCCTCATGCAGGTCGTCCAGCAGCACCCCTCCGCCGCGGCCTTCCCCGGCGGCGAGTCCATGCGCGCCATGCAGCACCGCGCCGCCGAGGCGGTACGGGGGTGGAACGCGCGCGTGGAGCGCGATTTCGGCTCCGACGCCATGTACGTGATGTGTTCGCACGGCGACATCATCAAGTCGCTCGTCGCCGAGGCGCTGGGGCTGCACCTGGACCTGTTCCAGCGGATCTCCGTCGAGCCCTGCTCGGTCACCGTGATCCGCTACACGCGCCTGCGCCCCTTCCTCGTACGCCTCGGCGACACCGGGGACCTCGGCGGCCTCGCACCGCGCGACAACGGCACGGACGACGGTCGGGGTGACGCGACGGTCGGAGGCGGTGCTGGCGCACCGTGATCGTCGCCCGCAGTAGGGTGACCCACGTCGACCGCGGCCACGGCCGCAGTACCCGATAGCGAGGGAGAGGCCAGGACGTGTCCCGTCAGGTGTTCCTCTACGACCCGCCGGAACGTTTCGTGGCCGGCACGGTCGGACTCCCCGGGCGCCGAACGTTCTTCCTGCAGGCCTCCGCCGGTGGCCGGGTCACGAGCGTGGCCCTGGAGAAGACCCAGGTGGCCGCGCTCGCCGAGCGGATGGACGAGCTGCTCGACGAGGTCGTGCGGCGCAGCGGCGGCAGCGCACCCGTGCCCGCCGTCGCGCCCAGCGAGATCTCCGACAGCGCGCCCCTCGACACCCCCGTCGAGGAGGAGTTCCGCGTCGGCACCATGGCGCTCGCCTGGGACGGCGAGGAGCAGCGCATGGTCGTCGAGGCCCAGGCGCTCGTCGAGCTCGACGCCGACGACGACGAGGACCTCGCCGAGGCCGAGGAGCGGCTGCTCCAGGACGACGAGAACGGCCCGCCGATGCTGCGCGTACGGCTCTCCGGAGCGCAGGCCAGGGCCTTCGCCAAGCGCGCCCTGGACGTCGTGAACGCGGGCCGCCCGCCGTGCCCGCTGTGCAGCCTGCCGCTCGACCCGGAAGGACACGTATGCCCGCGTCAGAACGGATACCGGCGCGGCCTGTGACCGCAGGCGCCGAGCCCGTGGAACTCCTCACGCACGGCGAAGTCACCGTGCTCGGACGGATCCGCGAAGCCTCCAACGCCGTCCTGTACTGCACGGTCGAACACGAGGGCGCGAGCGCGCACTGCGTGTACAAGCCGGTCGCCGGTGAGCGCCCGCTGTGGGACTTCCCCGACGGCACCCTCGCCCAGCGCGAGGTCGCCGCGTACGAGGTCGCGCAGGCCACCGGCTGGGATCTCGTACCGCCGACCGTGCTGCGCGACGGGCCGCACGGCGAGGGCATGTGCCAGCTGTGGATCGAGCCGCTGCCGCAGGACGAGGCGCCCGAACTCCTCGCCCTCGTCGACGGCGAGGAGCCCGACGAGGGTTGGAAGGCCGTCGGCTTCGCCGAGGTCGGCGAGGGGCGCACGGCGCTGCTCGTGCACGCCGACGACCCGCGGCTGCGCCGCCTCGCCGTCCTCGACGCGGTGATCAACAACTCCGACCGCAAGGGCGGCCACCTGCTGCCCGCACCCGGCGGCAAGCTGTACGGCATCGACCACGGCGTCACCTTCCACGCCGAGGACAAGCTGCGCACCCTGCTGTGGGGCTGGGCCGGTGAGCCGCTGACCGGGGAGGCCGTCGAGGTCCTGGCGGCCCTCGCGCGGGAGCTTGCCGAGGGCGCGGCCCTCGCGGGCCGGCTCGTGGAGTTGATCACTCCGGCCGAGGTCGCCGCCGTACGGGATCGGGTGGCCGAATTGCTGCGGTCCGGGGTGCACCCGGTGCCGAACGGATCGTGGCCCGCGATTCCGTGGCCGCCCGTGTGAGGTCCGGGCTCGGACCGTCCGGCGGCGCGGTGCGCGGATGAGGGCGTCATAGTGGCGGGGGTCGCGTCAAGAGGTCCTTCCCGGCCAGAAGATCCGGTCCGGTTCGTATCCGGAAGGGGCGTCCGGTTAGTCTCGAAGCATGCATGCCTGGCCCGCTTCCGAGGTCCCCGCCCTGCCCGGCAAGGGCCGCGACCTCAGGATCCACGACACCGCGACCGGTGGGCTGACCGCCCTTGACCCCGGTCCTGTCGCCCGTATCTACGTCTGCGGCATCACGCCGTACGACGCGACCCACATGGGTCACGCGGCGACCTACAACGCGTTCGACCTCGTGCAGCGCGTGTGGCTCGACACCAAGCGGCAGGTTCACTACGTCCAGAACGTGACCGATGTGGACGATCCGCTGCTTGAGCGGGCCGTGCGCGACGGTATCGACTGGGCCGGCCTCGCGGAGCGCGAGACCGCACTCTTCCGCGAGGACATGACCGCCCTGCGGATGCTGCCCCCGCAGCAGTACATCGGCGCCGTCGAGGCCATACCCGGGATCGTCCCGCTGGTCGAGCGACTGCGTGACATGGGCGCCGCCTACGAACTCGAAGGCGACATCTACTTCTCCGTCGAGTCCGACACCCACTTCGGCGAGGTGTCCCGGCTCGACGCGGCCGCCATGAAGGCGCTCTCCGCGGAGCGCGGCGGCGACCCGGAACGCCCCGGCAAGAAGAACCCCCTCGACCCGATGCTGTGGACGGCCGCCCGCGAGGGCGAGCCCAGCTGGGACGGCGCAAGCCTCGGCCGCGGCCGGCCCGGCTGGCACATCGAGTGCGTCGCCATCGCCCTGGACCACCTCGGCATGGGCTTCGACG
The DNA here is from genome assembly GCF_029968095.1 of Streptomyces solicavernae. GTDB lineage: Bacteria > Actinomycetota > Actinomycetes > Streptomycetales > Streptomycetaceae > Streptomyces > Streptomyces solicavernae. The sequence goes on from NZ_JASCIR010000044.1 coordinate 14,077, forward strand.
TCCAGGGCGGCGGCTCCGACCTGGCCTTCCCGCACCACGAGATGGGCGCGTCGCACGCCCAGGTACTCACCGGCGAGCACCCCTTCGCGAAGGCGTACGTGCACGCCGGGATGGTCGGCCTGGACGGCGAGAAGATGTCGAAGTCGAAGGGCAACCTGGTCTTCGTCTCCAAGCTGCGCCGCGACGGCGTCGACCCGGCCGCGATCCGGCTCGCGCTCCTCGCCCACCACTACCGCGCCGACTGGGAGTGGACCGACCAGGTCCTGCGCGACGCCGTGGACCGCCTGGACCGCTGGCGCGCCGCCGTCTCCCGGCCCGACGGCCCGGCCGCCGAGGCCGTGGTCGAGGAGATCCGCGAGGCCCTGTCCGACGACCTGGACGCCCCGAAGGCGCTCGCGGCCGTCGACCGCTGGGTCGCGCGGCAGGCCTCCGAGGGCGGTACGGATGAAGGGGCGCCCGGTGTGGTGTCCCGGGCGGTGGACGCGCTGCTCGGCGTGGCGCTGTAACACGCAGTACGACCCCTGCGCAGAGGCGCCGGACGAGATCTCCTCGTCCGGCGCCTCTGCTGTGCGGTGCGGGTCAGTCGTCCCTGCCGGGGGCGTCCCCGGTGTCGGGGGCGCCCGTATCGCCTTCGTCGGCATCGCCCGCTGCGTCTCGTTTGTCGGCCGGAGGCTCGGGGCGCTTGGGGTGTTCGGTCTGCTCAGGCCGCTCGGAGCGTTCGGTCGGCTCGGATCGCTCGGTCTGCTCGGGCTGCTCGGTCGGCTCGGGGCGCTCGGGCTGGTCCGGGCGGTCCTGGGGGAGCGGGGGCTTCGGCGGGCGTGTGCGGTCGCTCGCCGTGTCGCGCAGGAACGGGCCCGCCTCGCTGCCGTCCGTGGCGTGCCCGTGCCCTGCGGGGCCGCCGTCGCGCCGGCGCAGGTAGCGCTCGAACTCGCGGGCGATCGCCTCGCCGGACGCCTCCGGCAGCTCCGCCGTGTCCCGGGCCTCCTCCAGGCTCTGCACGTACTCCGCGACCTCGCTGTCCTCGGCCGCCAGCTGGTCCACGCCCAGCTGCCACGCCCGCGCGTCCTCGGCCAGCTCGCCGAGCGGGATGCGCAGGCCGATCAGGTCCTCCAGGCGGTTCAGGAGGGCCAGGGTCGCCTTCGGGTTCGGCGGCTGCGAGACGTAGTGCGGGACGGCCGCCCAGAGCGAGACCGCCGGGACGCCCGCGTGCGTGCACGCCTCCTGGAGGATGCCGACGATGCCCGTGGGGCCCTCGTACCGCGTCTCCTCCAGGTTCATGGTGCGGGCCAGGTCCGGGTCGGAGGTGACGCCGCTGACCGGGACGGGGCGGGTGTGCGGGGTGTCGCCGAGCAGGGCGCCCAGGATCACCACGAGCTCCACGCCCAGCTCGTGGGCGAAGCCGAGGATCTCGTTGCAGAACGAGCGCCAGCGCATGGACGGTTCGATGCCGCGGACCAGGACGAGGTCGCGCGGCTTGTCACCGCCGACCCGCACGACGGACAGCCGGGTCGTCGGCCAGGTGATCTTGCGGACGCCGCCGTCCAGCCACACCGTGGGGCGGTTGACCTGGAAGTCGTAGTAGTCCTCCGCGTCGAGGGCGGCGAACACCTCGCCCTTCCACTCCCGGTCCAGGTGCGCGACCGAGGTGGAGGCGGCGTCGCCTGCGTCGTTCCAGCCCTCGAACGCGACCACCATGACCGGGTCGACCAGCTCGGGAACCCCGTCGAGCTCGATCACCCAGCGCCTCCTTCCGACGTTCCCCCAGAGCCTCAAGGGCCTGGGAGGGACCCCCACACGTACGCCCCAACCTTACGGCGTCCGCGGGGGGCCTCCGCAGCCCCCTTGCGGGTCCCGAGCACGCCAGAGGTGATGCATGGGCTCCCTCGCGGAGGGCCGTGCCTGCGCGGTGCGGACGGTCAACTGTGCGCGACGCCCGGCGCATTGGCGGGGGGCGCAGCCGCCGTACGCGCGTATGTGTCTCAGGGCTAAGATTTCTTCGGCGGCTCGCGGGAGCCGCGCCGAGGGGAAGGCAGTCGCACATGTTGGGGAAGAACCCGGGGAAGAACGGCGCCGTACGCAAGGACGCCGTCGCGTCGATCATCGAGGACTGGGCGCGGGAGCGGCCCGAGCTCGACACCTCGCCCCTGGAGGTGCTGGCACGCCTGCACCGCACCTTCCTGCGCTACAACAACCGGCTGACCTCCGCCATCGACGAGCACGGCCTGGCGGTGGCCGGCTTCGACGTGCTGACGGCGCTGCGCCGCGCGGGAGCGCCGTACCGGCTCACCGCGGGACAGCTGGCCGACTCGGGGCTCGTCTCCTCGGCCGGGGTGACCCTGCGCATCGACCGCCTGGAGAAGGACGGGCTGATCGTGCGGGAGCGGGACGCGGACGACCGGCGGGTCGTGTACTCGCGGCTCACGGACGCCGGGCTCGCCAAGGTCGACGAGGTGTTCGCGGAGCACCTGGAGAACGAGCGCCGCATGCTGGCCGCGCTGTCTCCTGCGGAGTGCCGTCAACTGGCAAGGTTGCTGTCCAAGTTGGAGCGGTCCATCGAGGAGACGGCGGTGCCGGACGAGGGGTGAGCCGGGTTCGCCGCGGGGGTTTCTGCGGAGTCCGGTCCGCGCCTGGTCGTGGGCTGAGCGCGCAGTTCCCCGCGCCCCTTCAGGGGCACGGGGAACCGTCAGATCAGACGCCGGCCTGCGACTCCGCCCCTGCGCGGTAGAGCCTGCGCAGCCGCACAACGCCCAGGTCGTGCTGGTACAGGTTCTCCTGCTGGTCGGCGTCGGACGGCATGGCCTCCAGCATCACGCGGTCCTGCTCCAGGACGGCCCAGTGGCGTTCCTCGATCAGCGTCTTGTAGAGGAACCGCCAGGTGTCGCGCTGCCAGCCCTGGACCTTGCGGTAGCGCCAGAAGAACACCGCGCAGCGCTCCTCGTCGACCGGGCGCACCATGCCGACGATCCCGAACGGGCCGCCGGGCCCGGCGGACAGCGGGTACGGGATGGACAGGTCCACCCAGTCCACGCCCGTGCGGCACAGCTCCACCCAGTCGAAGTTGACGCCCCGCTGGTCGGTCTTCTCGAAGAAGTAGCCGCGGTCGGTCTCCCGGATGCGGAACTTGGCGGTGGTGTCGCCCTCGAACATCGTGTGCGAGTCGTGGTGCAGGAACGCGCCGTGCATCGGGTCGAGCAGGTTCTCCACCGCGTACCGCCACGGCACGTCCCACTCCGCGTAGCACAGGAACGCGTCGGTGTCCGGGTCGGTGAGGGGCTCGGGGAGCGTCAACTCGACCGGCTGCGGCTGCTGTTCGGAGCCGAAGTACGCGAGGACCGCGCCCGCGACCTCCCGTACCGGAAGGGAGCGCACCAGCTGCTTGCCCTCCAGGTTGCAGCCGGGCAGGCCGGGCACCGACGACACGGTGCCGTCGGTCTCGACCTCCACGCCGTGGTACCAGCACGCCACCCGGTCGCCCAGGTGCTTGCCGAGGGAGAGCGGGGCGCCGCGGTGCGGGCAGCGGTCGGCGAGCATGCTCAGCGTGCCGTCGGAGCGGCGGAAGAGCAGCCACTGCTCGCCGAGGACGGTGACCTTGCGCATCGCGCCGGGGGCCACGAAGCCGGAGGGGCAGACCGGGTGCCACTGGCCGCGCAGGCCGGTCGCGTAGATCTGGTCAGCGGTCAGGGTCATGGTGGTCACGCTCCCAGTCGGTGCATCTCGGCGCGGAAGGAGTCCTCGGTCCACGCGGCGCCGTCGGGTGCGTGGACCTGGCGGGCGTTCAACCCCCGCACGACATCGGCGAGTTCGTGGCCCTCCTTGGTGAAGACCTCTTCGATGGTGGCGGCCAGCTTGTACTCGTACGGGGACGGCTCGTGCGTACGGGACTGGTGGATCTCCAGGTACGGCCAGGTCGGATCGGTGGCGGTGCTCATGGCGGTGCTCCCAGGGGCTAGAGGTCGAGGGCGAGGCGGCCGGAGGCGCAGCGCGAGACGCAGATCATCATCGAGCTGTTCGCGGCGTGCTCGGCTTCGGAGAGGAGGAAGTCGCGGTGGTCGGGCGTGCCGTCGAGGACCCGCGTCTCGCAGGAGCCGCAGATGCCGTCGCGACAGGAGCTGGACACGTTCAGACCGGCCTGCTCGGCGGCCTCCAGGATCGACGTGTCCGGGCCGACGGTGAGGGTGAGCCCGGAGCTGCGGCACTCGACCTCGAACTCCCCGTCGTCGCCGGACCGTTCGACGACCGGCGCCGCGAACCGCTCCACCCGCAGGACCTCCGGCGGGCAGGCGGCCTCCACGGCGGCGAGCAGCGGCTCGGGGCCGCAGCAGTACACGAGCGTGCCGTCCGGCAGCTCCGCGAGCGCGGCGGCCAGGTCGATATGGCCCTGCTCGTCCTGCGGTACGAGGGTCAGGTCGCCGCCGAGCGCGGCCAGCTCGTCGGCGAAGGCCATCGAGGCGCGGCCGCGGCCCCCGTACACCATGCGCCACGCGGCGCCGCGCCGGGCCGCCTCGCGGGCCATGGCGAGGATCGGGGTGACGCCGATGCCGCCCGCGAGGAACACATAGCCCTCGGCCTCCTCCAGGGCGAAGTGGTTGCGCGGCTCGGACACGGTGACCTGCTGGCCCGGGCGCAGCGCGGTGTGCACATGGCGGGAACCGCCGCGCGAGGCCGGCTCGTGGAGGACGCCGATCCGGTACGTGCCGCAGGCGGCCGGGTCGCCGCACAGGCTGTACTGGCGGATCTGCCCGCCCACGTGCACGTCGATATGCGCACCCGGCGCCCAGGCGGGCAGCGGCTTGCCGTCCGGGTGGACCAGCTCGACGGACAGGACGCCCTCGGCTTCCCAGGTCATCCGCCGTACGAGCAGCTGGAGTTGACGGTCGTCGGTCATGGCGGGGGCCTCCCTACGCGGTGGGGATCTTGACGGGCGGGGTGAACGGGTTCTTCATCGGGCCGAGCGCCGCCAGGTCCACCTCGACCAGCACCGGCCCGTCGGAGGCGACGGCCTGGCCGATCACCGGCGCGGCGTGCTCGGCGTCCGCGATCCGCAGATACGGCAGCCTGCAGGCGCGGGCGAGGAGTTCGAAGTCGGGCGTGGTCAGGTCGACGCCGGAGCGGCGGTCGGCGTACCGGTCCTGCATGTTGCGCAGCACGCCGTAGCCGCCGTCGTTGAAGACAAGGAGGGTCAGGCGCGGCCGTTCCTGGGCGAGGGTGAGGAGTTCGCCGAGGTGGACGGCGAGGCCGCCGTCGCCCGCGATCACGACCGTCGGCCGGTCCGGGTCGGCCAGCGCGGCGCCGATGCCCATGCCGAGGCCCTGCCCGATGCCGCCGCCGCGCGGGAAGACGTTCGCCGTCGGGTCGTACATCTCCAGGAGCCGGTTGCCCCAGCTGCTGGACGCGATCGTCACGTCACGGGCGACGACGGCGTCCCGGGGGAGCGCTTCGCGCAGTGCGTCGCAGATCGCGGCCTGCGGACCGAGGTTGTCGTGCAGGGCGGCCCGGACGTCGGTACGCACCTGCCCGACCCGTTCCGTCCACCCGGACTCGGCGCGGCGTGCGTGCGGCAGGAGGGCGTCCAGGACCGGGGCGGCGTCGCCGTGCAGGGCGTGCGTCGCCGGGTAGACGCGGCCGAGCGCCGCCTCGTCGATGTCGATCTGGATGTGCTGTTCCGGCAGCTGAAGGCCGTAGTCGGCGGTCTCGTTGGAGCGGAAGTGGGTGCCGACGGTCAGCAGCAGGTCCGCGTCGGCGAGCAGGGCGCGGCCGGCCGGGGTGGTGGCGAAGTTGCCGATGACCTGCGGGTGATCCTCGGGGACGCTGCCGCGCCCGGAGTTGGAGGTGAGCAGCCCGGCGCCGGTCGCCTCGACGAGCGCGGCCAGTTCGGTACGGGCCCGGGTGGCGCCGCCGCCCGCCCAGATCAGCGGACGCCCGGCGGACGCCAGCAGCGCGGCGGCAGCGGCGAGTTCAGCGGGGTCGACGGCCGGGGCGGGCTCCGAGCCCGGCGCATCCGGCGAGTCCGTCTGGGCCGCGTACTGCAGGTCGATCGGCCACTCCACGCTCGCCGGGCCGCCCGGCGCGGCCAGGGCGGCGGCGGCCGCCTCGCGCAGGACCTGGCCCGCCTCGTCGGCGGAGGTCACCGTCGCGGCGTACTTGGACACCGCGTCCAGCATGCCCAGCTGGTCCTTGGTCTCGTGGATGAACCCCCGCCCGCTGCCCAGGAACTCGGCCTCGACCTGCCCGGTGACGTGCAGCACGGACGTGCCCGAGGCCAGCGCCTCCACCAGCGAACCGGCCGCGTTGCCCGCGCCCGTGCCCGTCGAGGTCAGCGCGCAGCCGATCGAGCCGCGGGCCCGGCCGTACGCGTCGGCCGCGTTCACGGCGGTCGCCTCGTGCCGCACCGGCACGAACCGCAGCTCCCGGTCGACGGCCTCGACCAGCGGCAGGTTGTGCACCGAGACGATCCCGAAGACCGTGTCGATGCCGAGTTCCTTCAGGACGGCGACGAGGAGCGCGCCCCCATGGTCGTAACGCATGCGCAGTGACTCCTCAGAGAATGCCGCGGCCGACTCCGCCGCAGACGTCGATGCTGGTTCCGGTGATGTACGAGGCCCGCGGCGAGAGCAGCGCGAGGATCGCGTAGGCGACCTCCTCCGCCCGGCCGAGCCGCCCGAGGGCGATGCCCCGGTCCGCGGCCAGCTCCGCCTGCCAGTCCTCGTACGAGAGACCGGAGTCGGCGGCGGCGTGGCGGCGGGTCCACTGGCCGGTGTCGACCAGGCCCAGGCAGACCGAGTTGACCCGGATGCCGTCCGCGGCCAGCTCCTGGGACAGGGACTTGGAGAGGTTGAGGATGCCGGCGCGGGCCGCGCTGGTCGTGATGAGGCGGGTCTCGGGCTGCTTGGCGAGGACCGCGTTGACGTTGACGACGGACGCCGCGTCCGAGGCGGCCAGATGCTTCCGGGCGGCCTGCAGCGGGTTGAGCACGCCCGCGAACTTCAGCTCCAGCTCGTCGCGCCAGTCGTCCCCGGTCGTCTCGTCGAGGCGCTTCATACGGGACTGCCCGGCGTTGTTGACCAGACCGTCCACGCGCCCGCTCCGCCCGCTCCGCCCGCCGAACGCCTCGGCGGCACTGTGCACGAACTCCCGTACGGCGTCGGCGTCCCGTACGTCGCACACCGCGGTGAAGAGCCGCTCGTGCTCCCCGATGCGCTTCAGGCGTTCGGCGTCACGGCCGCAGGTGGCGACGTGCGCGCCCTCGTCGAGCAGGGCGCGGACCGTGGCCAGGCCGACACCCGAGCTGCCTCCGGTGACCACATAGGTCCGGTCGGCGAGGCCCAGATCCATAATCCTTCTCCAGTACGGCAGTTGGGGCAGTTGGGGCAGTTGAGGCAGTTGGTTCAGTGCATGGTGAAGCCGCCGTTGACGGCGACCACCTGTCCGGTGAGGTAGCGGGACTCCTCGGAGAGGAGGAACGCGGTGAGCCCGACCAGGTCGTCCGGCTGCTGCGGCCGGGAGATCGCCCGGTTCGCCGCGTACAGGCCGTGCCGCTCCTTTGGAACGGTCTCCGTCGCCTCGCACTCCGTGAGGCCGGGCGCGAGGGCGTTCACGGTGATCCCGCGCTCGCCCAGCTCCCGCGCCATGGCCCGGGTCAGGGCGATCACGGCGCCCTTGGACGCGATGTAGTGGGCGAGCCGGGGCGAGCCGTAGAGCGCCGCGTCCGAGGCGATGTTGACGATGCGCCCGGTCGGCCCGAAGTGCGGGTGCAGGGCCTTGGCGACGAGCCAGGGGCCGCGCGCGTTGACCGTCATCAGGCGGTCCCAGGTCTCGATGTCGATGTCCTGGAACTCCTTGCCGCCCACGCCGTTGGCGAGCGCGGCGTTGTTGACGAGGCCGTACAGCCCGCCCAAGTCCCGTACTGCGGAGGCCAGTCCGTCGACCGACACCGGGTCGGCTACGTCGCAGCGCACGAAGTGGGCGTCGATGCCCTCGCCCCGCAGCTCCTGCGCGGCCGCCGCGCCCCGCCCGGCGTCGACCTCGGCGACGACGACCCGGAAGCCGTCCGCGCCGGCCCGGCGGGCCATGGCCAGTCCCAGGCCACGGCCCGCCCCGGTCACGACGACGAGCCGACGGCCGTCGAAGGGCTGGTCAGTCACGGGTGATCCCGTACAGCGGGGAGTACTCGGGGTACGTCGGGACCTGCGGCTTCTGCGTGCCGATGACGACGCAGAACAGGGCGTCGGTGTCGCCCTCGTTCTTCAGCGAGCGGGTCACGCCGGCCGGGACGACGATCATGTCGCGGTAGCCCAGCGTGCGGTACTCGACCTCGTCCGGGCCGCGGTGGACGCCGACGCGGACCTCGCCCTCCAGGACGAAGAAGGCCTCCTCCACGTCGTGGTGGGTGTGGGCCGGGCCCTCGCCGCCGGGCGGCAGCAGCATGTTGGAGAACGTGAAGCCGCCGGAGGGCAGGATGCGGTTGTCGCCCTCGTGGTTGCCGGTGGCGCCGGAGCCGACGTAGCGGATCTGCGCGCGCTTGTACTGCGGGCCCGCCTTCTCCTGGAAGGACAGGGTCCCCCAGTCGGGCTCGCGGGACTCCTTGGAGGCGATCAGCGAGTCGGTGTACTTGCCGAGGTCGCCGCCGTTGTCGTACTCGGTGGTGTTCAGAGGCATGGCTCAGCCCTTTCGCTGGTGCGTGTTCGCTGGTTCGTGACGATGTGCAGGTGGGACAGGACCCAGGAGTTGAACCGCTCGGGCTGCTCCTGGTTGGCCAGGTGACCGGCGTCCTTGACGATCACGTAGGCGCATTTGTGCAGGCCCCCGGCGATGACCTGGGAGGACTCGATGCCGGTGACCGTGTCGCGGTCGCCGCACACCACGAGCGTGGGCGCGGTGACGGCGGACAGTTCGGGGCGCAGGTCGGCGCTCGCCATGGACTGGGCGGCGTACCCGTAGCCGGGCAGCCGGACCGCGCCGGCCATGGTGTCGACGACCCGCTGGACCAGCTCGGCGGGCGCCTCCGGCGAGACGAGCCGGGGCCCGCGCTGTGCCGCGAAGGCGCGCGGCCCGAGCTCGGCCAGCTCCGTGGCGCGCGCCCGCATCCCCGCCGCCTTCTCCGGGTCCGTTCCGGAACCCGCGCTGGAGTCGGCCACGATCAGCGAGGCGACCAGCTCCGGGTGCCGGGCGGCGAGCCGCAGCGCGATCACGCCGCCCCAGGAGACCCCGAGGACATGCGCGGGCTCCCCGTACGAACGGATCACCCCGGCCGCCGCGTCCGCGAAGCCGTCCAGATCCAACTCGCCTTCCGGGTCAGGGGACTTGGCGTACCCGGGCGCGTCCCAGGCGACTACGCGGGCGTGCGCGGAGAGCGCGTCGAGCTGCGGTGCGAACGCGGCCGAGGACGAGCCGATGCCGTGCAGGCAGAGCAGCAGCGGCCCTTCGGTGCCGGCCTCCTCGACGTGGACGGCGGTCACGGGAGCGGCCGCCTCAGGGCGCGCGCTCACAGGATCTGGCCCGTCCGCCCGGCGAGCGCCGCGAGCGAGCGCAGCACCGCGTACGGCACGACCTGGCTGGTCGCCGGGTTGCCGGGGTCCGGAGCGTGCGCCACCTCGAAGCGGTACGCGCCGTGCGTGCCGGAGGCTTCGACGACGTGCCGCGTGCGGGTCGCGCCCGGATCGGCGACGACCTGGACCCGCACAGCGTCCAGGTCGCCGACGGCCAGCGCGACCGAGGCCGCGACGTTGGTCGACTTGGGGAACTTCACCGGGACGTCCCGTGCGGTGCCGGACATGACCTCGACGGGGCCGGTGGCCGACCGCATCCGGGCCAGCAGCTCCTCGTCCATCCACGGCTGTTCGAGGGTCGAGGGCAGCTTGGTGGTGGTGAGGCGGACCTCTTCGAGGGGGCCGAGCTGCCGTACGGCTTGCAGCAGATCGAGTCCGCCGACGGCGCCGCCGGTGAAGTACACCCGGCCGGGGCCCGCCGCGAGCAGCCGCTTGGCCAGCTCGTCGTCGGTGAGCGCCCCGGTGGACGCGACGAGCAGGTCGGTGCCGGAGCTGAGGACACGCTCGCCCCACTCCCGTACGACACCCTGCCCCGCGGCCTCGACGATCAGATCGCAGCCCTCGATGGCCTCCTCGAAGGCGACCTGCGGCGCGGGCGCGGCCTCGCCGAGCGGGCGGTTGTCGACGATGCACGTCAACTCGGCGCCCTGGATGCCCTGTTCGGCGAGTGCGGTGCCGACGACTCGGCCGATCGCGCCCCAGCCGACCAGGCCCACCTTCAGAACCCTCACTTCTGTTCTCCTTCCGGCCGTCCGGCCATGTGGCAGCGGATCTCCTTCGACGGCGGCCCGGCCGTCCCCCACAGGTCGGACAGCTCCGGCACCCGGCGCCACACCTTCGCGATCCAGCGGTCCTCTACGACCTGCGCGACCTCGGAGGTGTACTCGCAGACGAGCCCGGTCGGGTCGGTGAAGTAGGAGAAGGTGTTGTTGCCCGGCCCGTGGCGGCCCGGCCCCCACTGCGGGACGATCCCGTGGTGCCGGAGGCGCCCCAGTCCGCGCATGAAGTGGTCGACCGAGCTCATCTCGTACGCCACGTGGTTGAGGGAGACCCACTCGGCCTGGTTGAACGCGATGCAGTGGTGGTCGGCGTTGCAGCGCAGGAACGCCATCTGGTGCTCGGACCAGTCGGAGACGCGCAGGCCGAGCACGTCGCAGTAGAACGCGACGGCCGCGTCGATGTCGGGGGTGTTGAGGACGGTGTGCGTGACGCCGACCGGCACGGCGGCCTCCCGGCCGCGCGGGGCGACCGCCCAGGTGTCGGCGGACAGCTCGATGAGGCGGCCCTCGTGGTCGTGGAAGCGCAGGCCGTAGCCGCCGCCGACCTGGTCGAGCGGGCCAGGACCGGCCACGGGCGTGATGCCGCGGGCCTGAAGCCTGCGGGCCGCCTCGTCGACCTCGGCCGGGGTGGTCACGGCGAACACGATCCGGCCGAGCCCGGTGCGCTCGGAACGCGTCAGCTGCAGGGCGTGGTGCTCCTCGCCGGTGCCGCGCAGCCAGCTCGCGCTGTGCTCGGACTCGACGACCTCAAGGCCCCAGGCGTCCTCGTAGAAGTCGGTGGCCTCCGCGAAGGCCGGGGTGAGCAGCTCGACCGAGCGCAGGGCGCGCAGCCGGGCGATCGGGGGATGGTGGGTCATGGGAACTCTCCGTCGGGGGTGGTCAGTTGGCCCAGGGCAGCGGGGACTCGGAGGTGCCCCAGTACAGGGACTTCTGCCGCTGGTACTGGCGGATCCCGTCCCGGCCCTTCTCCCGGCCGAGGCCGCTGTCCTTCATGCCGCCGAACGGGGTGGAGATGCTGAACTGCTTGTACGTGTTGATCCAGACGGTGCCCGCGTCGATCCGGCGCGCGATCCGCCAGGCCGCCCGGTGGTCCCGCGTCCAGATCCCGCAGGCCAGGCCGTACACGGAGGCGTCGGCCTGCGCGACCAGGTCGTCCTCGTCGTCGAAGGGCAGCGCGACGAGCACGGGCCCGAAGATCTCCTCCTGGCAGACCCGCGCGCTGTTCGGCAGCCCGTCCAGCAGGGTCGGCAGGTAGTACGCGCCGTCGGCGTACTCCTCGCCCTCCGGTACGGCGCCTCCGGCGAGCACCCGGGCACCCTCCGCACGCGCCAGGTCCACATACGCGGCGACCGCGTCCCGGTGCCTGTGGTGCACGAGCGGGGCGACCTGCGTGGCCGGGTCCGTACCGGGGCCCACCCTCAGCTTCCGCACGCGCTCGGCGAGCTCACCGACGAAGTCGTCGTACAGCGCACGCGCCACGAAGAGCCGGGAACCGGCGATGCAGGACTGCCCGCTGGACGAGAACACCCCGAACATCACCCCGGCGAGAGCCTGCTCCACGTCGGCGTCGGCGAGGACGACCGTCGGCGACTTGCCGCCCAGCTCCAGGGAGACCGGCATCAGCTTCTCGGCGGCCGCGTGGGCGAGGGTGCGCCCGGTCGAGGTGCCGCCGGTGAACGACACCTTGCCGACCCGGGGGTCGCGCACGATCGCGTCCCCGACCACGCTGCCGCGCCCCGGCAGGACCGCCAACAGGGCGGTGGGCAGGCCGAGTTCGTCGAGCGCGCGGGTCACGAGGCGGCCGAGCGCGAGCGAGACGAGCGGTGTCCAGTCGGCGGGCTTGAGCAGGACCGCGTTGCCGCCGGCGAGGGCCGGGGCGAGCTTCTGCGCGTCGCTCGCGACCGGCGAGTTCCACGGGTTGATCGCGCCGACGACGCCGATCGGCTCGTACACGCTCATCGTCACGTACGCGCCGCGCGCCGGGGTGATCGCCTCCTCGGCGGTCTCCAGGGCGGCGGCCGTGTACCGGAACGTGCCGGCCGCGCTGGCGACCAGGGCACGGGTCTCGGTGAGCGCCTTGCCGGTGTCGGCGGTCTGGAGGGCGGCCAGCCGGCCGCCCTCGGCGTCGATCAGCTCTGCGATACGGGTGAGGAGCCGGGCGCGCTGGTGCGGGAGCAGGTCGCGCCAGCGGGGGTCGGCAGCCGCCCGGGCCGCGGCCTCGGCCGCCTCGGCGACCTCCTCGACGGTGGCCGCGTGCACAGTGGCGAGCGGGCGTCCGGTGGCCGGGTCGACGGTCTCGGTCGGTGCGCCCGCGCCACGGCGCCAGGCTCCGGCGATCAGCGCCTCGTCCGGAGGGATCGGGAGCGCCTCGTCCGGGGGAGTCGGGGTCATGCGGGTCTCCTTGCAACGGCGGTCCGTCTCAGCGCTAGAAATCTAAGGGCTTAAATAATTTCGGCGCAAGACCCTGCCGGAACTTCTTTCGCTGCCCAGACTCTTGACGAGCTATGGGAGGGGGGCGATACAACTTAAGCGCTTAGAAACTTTGCGCTAACGCGCTTCATCCTCCCGGGTTCCGTAGGCTGCATCCCGCGCCCGCCGTACCCGCTGCCGCTTCCGCTCCCTCATCGCCGCGGAGTCCCCGTATGACGCTCAACGCCCCAGACACGCCGCGCCCGACGCCCGACGGCGCCGTCCGGGCCTCGATCTCGGCCCGCTTCGAGCGGCTGCCGCTCTGCCGCTGGCATGTCGTGGTCCGTCTCATCGTCGGCGCCGTGACCTTCTTCGAGGCCTTCGACCAGCTCCTCATCGCCTACGCGATGCCCGAGCTGCGCGCCGAATGGCAGCTCTCCACCTCCACCGCCACGCTGATGCTCACCATCGGCTCCCTCGGCATGCTCGTCGGCGCCCTGCTCTCCGGCCGGCTCGCGGACCGCATCGGCCGCGTCAAGGTGATCGCCCTGTGCATCGCGGTGTCCAGCCTCGCCAACCTGGCCCTCGCCCTGACCAGCTCACCCGAGCAGTTCATGGCGCTGCGCTTCGTGCAGGGCCTGGCCATCGGCGGCGAGGTGCCGGTCGCGGCGACGTTCATCGCCGAGATCACCCGCAGCCACAAGCGCGGCCGCTTCGTGCTCCTGTACGAGCTGGTCTTCCCGGCCGGTCTCACCGTCGGAGCGTTCGTCGCCGCCTGGGTGGTGCCGATCCTCGGCTGGCGCTGGATGTACGCGATCGCCGCGATCCCCGGTGTCCTGTGCTTCATCGTCCAGAAGGTGGTGCCGGAGTCCCCGCGCTGGCTGGCCGACCACGGCAGGACCGACGAGGCCGAGGCCACCATGGTCCGCATCGAGACCGCGGTCGAGCGCGCCACCGGCAAGCCACTGCCCCCGGTCGGCGAGGCCCTGCCCGTCACTCCGCCCGGCAAGGCCGCCTCGGGCCTGCGCGGCCTGTTCACCGGCCGCTACCGCCGCCGCACCCTGGTCGTGGGCGCCCTCTGGTTCTCCGGCTACTTCGTCAACTACGGCATCTCGTCCTGGCTGCCGACGATCTACCTGAACCGGTACGAGCTGTCCCTCTCGGACGCCCTGCTCTACTCCACGGTCACGTCCTGCGCGGGCCTGCTCGGCTGCCTCGTCGCGGCGCTCACCGTGGACCGGCTGGGCCGGCGCAAGGTCATCATGTCCTGCCTGGGCGGTGCGGCCGCCGTCCTCCTCGTCCTCGCCTGGCTGGGCGCGGACACGCCGGTGCAGGTCCTGGTCTGGTCGTCGCTCGCCGCGGTGTTCTTCTTCGGCTGCAACATCTGCCTGTACCTGTACACGCCGGAGCTGTTCCCGACCCGGATGCGGGCCCTCGGCAGCAGCGTCGGCGGCGCGTTCAACCGGATCGGCGTCATCCTCGGCCCGATCGTCGTCGGCGCGGTCTACGCGGGCGGCGAGATCGGCACGGTCTTCCTGGTTCTCGGCGGGGTCGCCCTGGTCGGAGCGGTCGTGGCGGGCTTCGGCGCGGAGGAGACGGCGGGGCGGCGCCTTGAGGAGGTCTCGCCGTAAGCGGGCTGGCGCCGCCGGCCCGGGCGCCGTCGACCCGGCCGCCGTCGCCGCAGACGCCGGAGGGGCTGAACATCAGCCCCTCCGGCGTCTGCGGCGTGGGGGTCCGGGGGGCGTGCGCCCTCAGGGCTACTTACGCTCCCCCAGCATCGACTCCACCTTCCCCCGCACCTCGTCCGAGGCCAGCCCCCGGATCGTCAGGGTCGTACGGCGCCGAAGCACGTCGTCCGCGGTCTCGGCCCACTCGTGGTCCCGCGCGTACGCGACCTGCGCCCAGATCTCCGGGGCGTCCGGGTGTATGCGCTCCGCGAGGGACGGGTCCTCGTTGGCCAGGCGCGCGATGTCGAAGGACAGCGAGCCGTAGTGCGTGGCCAGGTGCCGCGCCGTGTCGGCCGACATCCGCGGACCGGGCGTACCGCCGTCCACGAGCAGCCGGTGCGCCACCGCGTCCGGGTTCGAGATGCCGGGCAGCGGGAGCTTCTTCGGCAGCTGCGAGACCGGCTGCATGTCCTCGCCGAGCGGGTGCCCGGGCAGCTCCGCCAGCTTGTTCATGATCGTGCGGCCGATGTGGCGGAACGTCGTCCACTTGCCGCCCGCGACCGACAGCATCCCTCCGCGGCCCTCGCTGACGACCGTCTCCCGCTTCGCCTTGGAGGTGTCCCCGGGCCCGCCCGGCAGCACCCGCAGGCCCGCGAAGGAGTACGTGATCAGGTCGCGGGACAGCTGCTGGTCGCGGATCGAGAACGCCGCCTCGTCCAGGATCTGCGCGGTGTCCTTCTCGGTGACGGACACATCCCGCGGGTCGCCCTCGTACTCCTCGTCCGTCGTGCCGAGCAGCAGCATGTCCTCCCAGGGCAGGGCGAACGTGATGCGGTACTTGTCGATCGGCGTGGCCAGGGCGGCCTTCCAGGGGGCGGTGCGCTTCAGGACCAGGTGCGCGCCCTTCGACAGGCGGATGGACGGCGCCGCGTTCTCGTCCTCCATCCGCCGCAGGTGGTCCACCCACGGGCCGGTCGCGTTGAGGACGAGGCGGGCGTTCACGCCGAACTCCTCGCCGTCCGACCGGTCCTTGAGCTCGGCGCCCGTGACCCGGCCCTTGGTGAAGCGCAGCCCCGTGACCTCGGCATGATTGAGGACGACCGCGCCCGCGTCGACCGCCGCGCGGACCGTCATCAGGGCCATCCGCGCGTCGTTCATCTGGTCGTCGCCGTACACGGCCACGGCCTTCAGGTTGTCCGTGCGCAGCTCCGGCACGTCCTGCGCGGCCTTCGACGGCGAGAGCAGATGCCCGACGCCGTCACCGAACGCGGAGAGCGCGCTGTACGCGAACACGCCCGCGCCGAGCTTGGCCGCGCCGTGCGGGCCGCCCTTGTAGACCGGCAGGTAGAACGTCAGCGGGTTGGCGAGGTGCGGCGCCACCTGACGGGACACCGCGCGCCGCTCGAAGTGGTTCTCCGCGACGAGCTTCACCGCGCCGGTCTGCAGGTAGCGCAGACCGCCGTGCAGCAGCTTGGAGGAGGCCGACGAGGTCGCGCCGGCGAAGTCACCGGCGTCCACGAGGGCCACCCGCAGGCCGGCCTGCGCCGCGTGCCAGGCGGTGGAGATGCCCAGGATGCCGCCGCCGACGACGAGCAGGTCGTACGTCGCCTTCGCGAGCTGCTCGCGGGTCTCGGCCCGGCTCGGGTTCGAACCGCCCGCCGGGTGCAGCCCGAGCGCAGGGTAGGCGGGGCCGTTCTGCAGGGTGGTGCTCATGGGTGTGTGCTCCTCGTCTTGTCCTCAAGGACCGAAGGCCGGGGTCAGTCGTCGGCTGCGTCGTCTTCGAGCCAGCCCATGGTCCGCTCGACGGCCTTGAGCCAGTTCTTGTACTCACGGGCCCGCTGGTCGGCGGGCATCCGCGGGGTCCACTCGGCGGCCCGGCGCCAGTTGGCGCGCAGGGCGTCGGTGTCCGGCCAGAAGCCGACGGCGAGGCCGGCGGCGTAGGCCGCACCGAGGCAGGTGGTCTCGGCGACCATGGGGCGCACCACCGGCGCGTCCGCGAAGTCGGAGATCGTCTGCATCAGCAGGTTGTTGGAGGTCATGCCGCCGTCGACCTTGAGGGCGGCGAGGTCGACGCCGGAGTCCTTCGTCATGGCGTCGGTGATCTCACGGGTCTGCCAGGCGGTGGCTTCCAGTACGGCGCGCGCGATGTGCGCCTTGGTGACGTACCGGGTCAGACCGGCGATCACACCGCGGGCGTCGGAGCGCCAGTACGGGGCGAACAGACCGGAGAAGGCCGGGACGAAGTACGCGCCGCCGTTGTCCTCGACGGAGGACGCGAGCGTCTCGATCTCGGCGGCGGACTGGATGAGCCCCATCTGGTCCCGCATCCACTGCACGAGCGAGCCGGTGACGGCGATGGAGCCTTCGAGCGCGTAGACGGGCTTCTGCTCGCCGATCTGGTAGCCGACCGTGGTGAGCAGCCCGTTGTACGAGTTCACGGGCTCGTCACCGGTGTTCATCAGCATGAAGGTGCCGGTGCCGTACGTGGACTTGGCCTCGCCCTTGTCGAAGCAGGTCTGGCCGAACAGGGCCGCCTGCTGGTCGCCGAGCGCGGAGGCCACCGGCACGCCGTCGAGGACGCCGCCCTTGGTACGTCCGTACACCTCGGCGGAGGAGCGGATCTCGGGGAGCACGGCGGCGGGGATGCCGATCGAGCCGAGGATGCGCTCGTCCCAGGCCATCTCGTGCAGGTTCATCAGGAGGGTGCGGGAGGCGTTGGTGACGTCGGTGACGTGCACGCCGCCGTCGGTGCCGCCGGTGAGGTTCCAGATGACCCAGGAGTCCATGGTGCCGAAGAGGATGTCCCCGGCCTCGGCGCGCTCGCGCAGACCCTCGACGTTGTCGAGCAGCCAGCGCACCTTCGGGCCCGCGAAGTACGAGGCGAGCGGCAGGCCGGTCTCGCGGCGGAAGCGGTCCTGGCCGACGTTGCGGCCGAGCTCCTTGCAGAGCGCGTCGGTGCGGGTGTCCTGCCAGACGATGGCGTTGTGCACCGGCTCGCCGGTGTTCTTGTCCCACAGCAGCGTCGTCTCACGCTGGTTGGTGATGCCGATCGCCTTGACGTCGGCGGAGGTGATCCCGGCCTTCGCGATGGCACCGGCGACCACGGACTGGACGTTGGTCCAGATCTCCTTGGCGTCGTGCTCGACCCAGCCCGGCTTGGGGAAGATCTGCTCGTGCTCGCGCTGGTCGACGGCGACGATCCGGCCGTCCTTGTCGAAGACGATGCAGCGGGACGAGGTGGTGCCCTGGTCGATCGCCGCGATGAACGGGCCTGCGGTGTGTGCGTCGGTCACTGTGTGCTCCAGAGGTCTTGGGGGAGGCGGCGCGGTGCGCTCGTCCGGTCGGTGGTCCGGTGGGTCCGGTGGCCGTCCTTGCGGCTCAGGCGAGGGCGACGTTGTAGACGCCTGCCGCTATGGCGCCGCCCAGGAGCGGGCCGACGACCGGCACCCAGGCGTACCCCCAGTCCGAACCGCCCTTGTTGGGCAGCGGAAGCAGCGCGTGCACGATGCGCGGGCCGAGGTCGCGGACCGGGTTGATGGCGTACCCCGTGGGCCCGCCGAGCGAGAGGCCGATGCCGACGACGACCAGGGCGACCAGCAGCGAGCCGCCCCAGGAGACGCCCTTGCCGTTGTCGCTGAGTCCGAGGCACAGGATGGCGAGCACCAGCACGAAGGTGGCGATGACCTCCGTGGCCAGGTTCTGGAGGGGGTTGCGGATCTCGGGGGAGGTGAAGAAGACCCCGTGCACCGGCCCCGGGTCGGCGCTCTTCTGCTCGGCGACCTCCGGGTCGTTCAGGTGCACCTTGAAGTGGCCGTAGTACGCGATCCACACGAGCACCGCGCCGATCATGGCGCCGAGCAGCTCGCCCCCGAAGTAGGCCGGGGTGTCGCCCCAGGTCGGTGCACCCTCGCCGCCCTTGAGGACGATGCCCACGGTCACCGCGGGGTTGAGGTGCGCGCCGGACTTGGCGGCGACGTAGGCGCCGGTGAGGACCGCGAAGCCCCAACCGAACGCGATGGCGACCCAGCCGGCCTTGTAGGCCTTCGAGCGCTTCAGAGTGACGGCGGCGCACACGCCACCGCCGAGCAGGATCAGAACAGCGGTACCGATGGTTTCGCTGATGAAGATGTCGGAGCTGGACACCCGCGACTCCTTTGTCCTTCGTCCAGGGGAAGGCGAACCACGGGTCCCGCCGGTGGTTCGCGCCCTCGGGCTGAGGGCGTTGGCCCGATCCGCCTTGCGACACCCTACCTTGCATTACCGGTAGGTGTTCGACAATGCCGACCGATGAACGGCAGTTTTGCGTCCGGGTGAACGGGACGTCAAGAGGTGTGGGGGCGGTGTCGCGATCGTTACCCGGGTCCGGCATCCAGCCCGTCCGGCGCCGCAGGGCGGAGCGGATCCAGCCCGTCCGGGGGCGCCTGCCGGGCGAAGGCCGGGGGCGATTGGGGCGTTTGGGGAGTGTGAGGACGAGGCCGAAGGCCGACAGGGTGGCGGGGTCCGCCGGGAGGCAGGGGCGCGGGGTCCAAAGGGAGGTACCGGTTCCCGTACGGCGGCACGGCCCCGGAAAACGCTAGAAACGCCCCGCACCCAAGTCCCGGGACACCGCACGCGCACAGTCCCGTACCGCCGCCACCAGCGCGGACCGCAGCTCGCCGTCCGCGCAGACCCGCTCCACGGCCCCCGTGACGCCCACCGCGCCGACCGGCATCCGCCGCCGGTCGTGGATCGGCGCGGCCACCGAGGCCACGCCCTCCCAGGTCTCCTCGACGTCGTCGGCCCAGCCGCGCGCCCGGGTCAGGTCAAGCGTCGCCTCGAACGCGTCGAGCCCGGTGACCGTACGCGGCGTGAAGTCCTTGCGCTCGGCCTCGACGGCCTCGCTGTGCGCCACCGGGTCGTACGCGGACAGCACCTTGCCGAGGGCCGTGGAGTGCAGCGGCTGCATCGCGCCGACCTCCAGGACCTGCCGGCTGTCGTCCGGCCGGAAGACGTGGTGCACGATCAGGACGCCCTGCTGGTGCAGCACGCCCAGGTAGACGCTCTCGCCGCTGGAGCGCGCCAGGTCGTCCGCCCAGACCAGGGCGCGGGCGCGCAGCTCGTGCACGTCGAGATAGCTGTTGCCGAGGCGGAGCAGTTCGGCGCCCAGCTGGTAACGGCCGGAGGCGGCGTCCTGCTCGACGAAACCCTCCTGCTGGAGGGTGCGCAGGATGCCGTGCGCGGTGCCCTTGGCGAGGCCGAGCGCGGAGGCGATGTCGGAGAGGCCGAGGCGCCGCTCGCCGCCCGCGAGCAGCCGCAGCATGGCCGCCGCCCGCTCCAGCGACTGGATGTTCTTCGCCATCGCGTCGGCTCCCTCTCCGTCTGTCGGCGCGTACGTGGCCCCGGTGCTTCCTTCTGTACGTGCCCTGTTCGGCAATGCTGAACACTATCGGCCCATGCCGAACTTGTCCTAACGCGTGCCGCCGTCATCCGCCGTCCCGCGTGCGGATGTTGTGGCCGGGCCGCCCGCGAGATTGTCCCTACCGCTGAATTCGAGCCACACGCCGGGTGCCCTTCGGCCCCGGATCTGACGGGGTCCCTGTCTGCCTGCTGGACGCCCTTCACAGAAGGGGCGGCGTCCCGGCTACCCTGGCCGCGTGCGGCTTCCGCCGGTAGCCGCAAAGCCGACAGCCGTCGCACTCCAGGGAGATCGTCCATGGCCTTGCAGCCGACCCCCGCAAGCACGACCACGACCCGCGCGGACGCCTTGCGCGCCGCCCTCGCCTCCCGTGTGGTGGTGGCCGACGGGGCGATGGGCACGATGCTCCAGGCGCAGGACCCGAGCCTGGACGACTTCCAGCAGCTCGAAGGCTGCAACGAGATCCTCAACGTCACCCGGCCCGACATCGTCCGTTCCGTGCACGCCGAATACTTCGCGGTCGGCGTGGACTGCGTCGAGACGAACACGTTCGGCTCCAACTACACCGCGTCCAGCGAGTACGACATCGAGGACCGGATCCACGAGCTGTCCCAGGCCGGAGCCCGGATCGCGCGTGAGGTCGCGGACGAGTTCGCGGCGAAGGACGGCCGGCCGCGCTGGGTGCTCGGCTCGATCGGACCGGGCACGAAGCTGCCCTCGCTGGGACACATCGACTACGCCACGATCCGTGACGGCTACCAGGAGAACGCGGAGGGGCTGCTCGCGGGCGGCGCGGACGCGCTGATCGTGGAGACGACGCAGGACCTGCTCCAGACGAAGTCCAGCCTGATCGGCGCGCGCCGTGCCATGGACGCGCTGGGTGTCCAGGTGCCGCTGATCTGCTCGCTGGCCTTCGAGACCACGGGCGTGATGCTCCTGGGTTCGGAGATCGGCGCGGCGCTGACGGCCCTGGAGCCGCTCGGCATCGACCTGCTCGGCCTGAACTGCTCGACGGGCCCGGCGGAGATGAGCGAGCACCTGCGCTATCTGGCGCAGCACTCGACGACGCCGCTGATGTGCATGCCGAACGCGGGCCTGCCGGTGCTGACCAAGGACGGCGCGCACTTCCCGCTGACGCCGCCGGAGATGGCCGACGCGCAGGAGAACTTCGTCAACAGCTTCGGCCTGTCCCTGGTGGGCGGCTGCTGCGGCTCCACGCCCGAGCATCTGCGCCAGGTCGTCGAGCGCGTCCGTGACCTGACCCCGACCGAGCGCGAGCCCCAGCCCGAGCCCGGCGCCGCCTCCCTCTACCAGACGGTGCCGTTCCGCCAGGACACCTCGTACATGGCGATCGGTGAGCGGACGAACGCGAACGGTTCGAAGAAGTTCCGTGAGGCGATGCTGGACGGCCGCTGGGACGACTGCGTGGAGATGGCCCGGGACCAGATCCGCGAGGGCGCGCACATGCTGGACCTGTGCGTGGACTACGTCGGCCGGGACGGCGTGGCCGACATGCAGGAGCTTGCGGGCCGTTTCGCGACCGCCTCGACGCTGCCGATCGTGCTCGACTCGACCGAAGTGGACGTGATCCAGGCCGGGTTGGAGAAGCTGGGCGGGCGTGCGGTCATCAACTCCGTCAACTATGAGGACGGTGACGGTCCGGAGTCGCGGTTCGCGAAGGTGACGCGGCTGGCGCAGGAGCACGGGGCGGCGTTGATCGCGTTGACGATCGACGAGGAGGGCCAGGCCCGTACCGTCGAGAACAAGGTCGCCATCGCCGAGCGGATCATCGACGACCTGACCGGCACCTGGGGCATCCGCGAGTCGGACATCCTCATCGACACCCTGACGTTCACGATCTGCACCGGGCAGGAGGAGTCCCGCAAGGACGGCGTCGCCACGATCGAGGCGATCCGGGAGCTGAAGCGACTCCACCCGGATGTGCAGACCACGCTCGGCCTGTCCAACATCTCCTTCGGCCTGAATCCGGCCGCGCGCATTCTGCTGAACTCGGTGTTCCTGGACGAGTGTGTGAAGGCGGGTCTCGACTCGGCGATCGTGCACGCGTCGAAGATCCTGCCGATCGCGCGCTTCGACGAGGAGCAGGTGCAGACCGCGCTTGACCTGATCTACGACCGGCGTGACGGGGACTACGACCCGCTGCAGAAGCTGATGGCGCTGTTCGAGGGCGCGACGGCGAAGTCGTTGAAGGCGGGCAAGGCCGAGGAGCTGGCCGCGCTCCCGCTGGAGGAGCGGTTGCAGCGCCGCATCATCGACGGCGAGAAGAACGGCCTGGAGGCCGACCTCGACGAGGCC
>NZ_JASCIR010000045.1 GCF_029968095.1 Streptomyces solicavernae
ACGGAAGCAGCGCCGCGGGGGAACACTGGAAGCATGGAAGCTCGTCGACCCTTCCGCCGGACGTCGGGACCGCCGTCCTCGGCGGGTCCGTCCTCGGCGGGTCCGTCCCCGGCGGGTCCGTCCCCGGCGGGTCCGTCCCCGGCGGGTCCGTCCCCGGCGGGCGGCGCCCGGTCCCCGCGCAAGCGGGACGTACGACGCCTGCGGAATCTGCTGAACGTGCGCACCGTCGCCGGTCAGGTGTTCCTGCTGCAGCTCGTGATCGTGCTGCTCCTGATCACCGCCACGGTCGTGGCGCTGCTGCTGCAGGCCCGCAGGGACACCACCGACGAGGCCCGCCACCGGACCCTCGCCGTCGCCGAGACCTTCGCCAACTCCCCCGGCATGCTCGCGGCGCTCGGCTCCCGGGACCCCAGCGCCGTACTGCAGCCACGGGCCGAGGAGGCCCGGAAGGGGTCGGGCGTGGACTACCTCGTGGTGTGGAACACGGACGGCCTCCGCTACACCCACCCCGACCCGGCCCTGATCGGCGAGCATGTCGTCGGCCCGTACGAGGAGGTGCTCGCGGCGGCCCGGGCCGGCCGCTCGCACACCGAGACCTTCCAGGCGAGCACCGGCCCCACCGTGAACTCCGCCGCGCCGGTCACCCGGCCGGACGGCTCCCTCGCGGGCGTCGTGTCGGTGGGCATCACCGTCGAGCGGGTGGAGGACGTGGCCGGCGCCCAGCTGCCGCTCCTGGTGGGCGGCGCCGCCGGCGCCCTGGCCCTGGCCGCGGGCGGCTCCGTCCTGGTCAGCCGGAGGCTGCGCCGGCAGACCCACGGCCTCGGCCCGGCCGAGATGACCCGGATGTACGAGCACCACGACGCCGTACTGCACTCGGTGCGCGAGGGCGTCCTGATCGTCGGCGGCGACGGGCGTCTGCTGCTCGTCAACGACGAGGCGCGCCGCCTGCTCGACCTGCCCCCGGACGCCGAGCAACGCACGGTCGCCGAGCTCGGTCTGGACCCGGACGCGGGCGAGCTGCTCCTGTCCGGACGGACGGCCACCGACGAGGTGCACCTGGCCGGGGAGCGGCTGCTCGCGGTCAACCTGCGGCCGGTCGACCACCGCGGCGGGCCGGCCGGCAGCGTGGCCACGTTGCGGGACACCACGGAGCTGCGCGCCCTGGCCGGCCGTGCCGAGGTGGCACGGGAGCGGCTGCGCATGCTGTACGACGCCGGGGTGCGGCTCGGCACCACCCTCGACGTGGTGCGCACCGCCGAGGAGCTCGCCGAGGTGGCCACGCCGCGGTTCGCGGACTTCGTGACCGTGGAGCTCCTCGATCCGGTACTGCGGGGCGAGGAGCCGGTCGGCGCCGGACTGGTGATGTGCCGCGTCGCGATCCGGGGCCGCGGCGACGTTCCGCCGTTCATCCCGGTCGGCGAACGGATCCCGTGGCTGCCCGGGACCCCGATGGCCGTGGGCCTGGCGGGCGCTCGCTCGGTGCTTGAGGCCGACCTGGCCGCGGCCCACGGCTGGCGGGCGCAGGACCCGGAACGGGCCCGGCAGATCCTCGACCACGGCGTCCACTCGCTGATCTCCGCACCGTTGCGCGCCCGCGGCATCATCCTCGGCCTGGCCAACTTCTGGCGCTCCGAGCAGGAGCCGTTCGAGGCGGAGGACCTGTCGTTCGCCGACGAACTGACCGCCCGGGCCGCGGTGGCCGTGGACAACGCCCGCCGCTACACCCACGAGCACACGATGGCGGTCACCCTGCAGCGCAGCCTGCTGCCGCACACGTTGCCGGAGCAGTCGGGGGTCGAGGCGGCCCACCGCTATCTGCCGGCCCAGGCGGGGGTCGGCGGCGACTGGTTCGACGTGATCCCGCTGCCGGGGGCCCGGGTGGGTCTGGTCGTCGGCGACGTGGTCGGCCACGGGCTGCACGCGGCCGCCACCATGGGCCGGCTGCGTACGGCGGTGCACAACTTCTCCGCCCTCGACCTGCCTCCCGACGAGCTCCTGAGCCACCTGGACGAGCTGGTCACGCGCATCGACCAGGAGGAGGGTGCGGGGGAGTACGCGGGGGCGGGAGCGGGCGCGGGCACCGGAGCGGGCGCAGGCGCCGGAGCGGGCGCGGGCGCGGGTGCCGGAGCGGGCACCGGAGCGGGCGCGGGCGCGGGCGCCGGGGGCAGCGACCTCCCGGGCATCACCGGCGCCACCTGCCTGTACGCGATCTACGACCCGGTCACCGGGGTGTGCTCCATGGCGCGCGCCGGCCATCCGGGCCCGGCGCTGGTGCGGCCGGACGGCACCGTCACGTTCCCCGACGTCCCGGTCTCCCCTCCGCTCGGCCTCGGCGGCGGCCTGCCCTTCGAGGCCGCACAGCTCACGCTCGCCGTCGGCTCCCGGCTCGTCCTCTTCACCGACGGGCTCGTCGAGCACCGCGGCCGGGACCTCGACACGGGTCTGGAGATGCTGCGCACCGCGCTGACCCACGCGGAAGGGACGCCCGAGCAGACCTGTACGGCGGTCCTCGACGCCCTCCTTCCCCCGCACCCCGCCGACGACATCGCCCTGCTGGTCGCCCGCACCCGCATCCTCGATCCGGACCGGGTCGCCGAGTGGGAGGTGCCCAGCGATCCCGCAGCGGTGAGCCGCGTCCGCTCCGAGGTCACCCGGCGCCTGGATGCCTGGGGCCTGGAGGCGTCCGCGTTCACCACGGAGCTGGTGGTGAGCGAACTGGTCACCAACGCCATCCGCTACGGCATCCCCCCGGTCCGGCTGCGCCTCCTGAACGACCGCAACAGCCTGATCTGCGAGGTCTCCGACGGCTCCAGCACCTCCCCCCACCTGCGCCGCGCGACCACCACGGACGAGGGCGGCCGCGGCCTGTTCCTGGTCGCCCAATTCGCCGAACGCTGGGGCACCCGCTACACGGCCCGCGGCAAGGTCATCTGGACGGAACAGCCCACCCACGCCGAGGAAGCGTTCCCCGCGGAACCGTCCGCGGACGACCTGTTGGCCCAGTGGGGCGACGAGGGGTAGTCGCCCCTGGACCTGCGCACCGGCCACGGGGCGAGAGGGATGGTGCCCGGACCGCGCCCTCTCCAGCCGCTCCCGCCACCGATTGACACGGGCCACGGGCCACGCCGTCTGCGCTCAGCGGCCCGATGTCGCGCGCTGTGCGGCCACGCGCTGGTGCGGTGCGGAGAACGCGAGCTTCCCCATCAGCGACGGCTCGGCCTCCCGGCGCCGCCCGAACACCTCCACGTAACACTCCTGCGCCGCCTGAGACTGCGGCTCGGCGAGGTACGCCCACTCGGCGATGTGGCAGGCCAACTGCACGTCGGAGTCGGCGAGTTCACGGGCGCGTGCCGCCAATGCCCGTACCCCGCCCGCCAGCTGGGCGATCTCATGTGCCTGCGCGGCCACCGGTGCGGGCAGCAGGTTCGCGGCGTGGCCGTCCCACCAGCCGCCGTACCGCCGGATCACGTTGCGGCAGATGAACTCCGGCCGGTCGTAACCGGGTTGCAGGCGCGGGTGGGCGGCCAGGTGCCCGGGGACGGCAAGTGACTGCACGATCTCGTCCGGGCGCAGGCCCGCGTTGAGCCCGTCGAGCGCGTGGCGCACGATGTGCCGGAGGTACGCGGCCATGGTCAGCAGTTCCTCGCGGATCGCGTCGGAGCCTCGTACGCAGTCGCCGTGGCCGGTGATCACACAGTCCGCGCCGAGGGCTGCCATCTCCTCGGCTGCGTCCGCCCACTCCTCCGCGTACCGCTGGACCTTGCGCGGGTTCCCGGCGTTGGGCAGATAGCCGACGACCAGGTCCCCGGCGGCGATCACCCGGCGCTGCGGTGCCCACACCCAGGCGGCGTCGTCCGTCTCGCCCTTGGCGTGCCGCACGACGAACCGCTCGCCTCCGATGCGGAGTTCGAGGCTGTCGCGGAAGGTGATGTCGGGTACGACGAAGTCCTCGGGCGCGCTCGGCCAGCTGCGGCCGTTGGCGCCGGGGCGCTGTCCGTTGATCGCGGCGTTCAGGCCGGCGGTCTTCGCGTAGCGGGCGTGGTGGTCGGGCAGGTTCTCGTGGGCGACGACACGGGGCCGCTCTCCTGCCTCCAGGAACGCCCACAGGCCGAAGGCGTGGTCGACGTGGCCGTGCGTGAACACCACGGTGTGCAGCGGGAGTCGGCTGATCCGGCGGACGGTTTGCAGGAGTGCGGGGCCGTCGCCCGCGCAGCCGGCGTCGACGAGGAGCAGACCCTCGTCCGTCTCGAACAGGGCGACGTTCGCCATGCCGGGCTGGATCACGAAGGTGCGGGGCGCGACCTCGACGACCTGGGGCGGGTGCGGCGCGGGGACCTCGCGCGCCGCGATGTGCTGGAACTGCGCGTTGCCGATGTTGCCGAAGTTCTGCCGCATCAACGCATGGGCGCCTGGGCCCAGTTGCCGGTCCGCCGGGGTGGACCGGTCTTCCGCAGGCGCGGACGCCGCACTGAATGAATCGGATGAATCGGACACGGGAGTCTCCTGACTGCGATGTTCGACTGGGCGTTGACGGAGATTAAACCACGCGGTTTAATCTCCGCACAGAGGGAGGGAAAACCGTGGAATCATCGACATCGACATCGACCCGGCTGCAGATCCTGCTCGCCGCGGAGCGCCTGTTCGCCACGCAAGGAATCGACGCGACCTCCTTGCGGCAGGTCAGTTCCGAGGCACGGCAGCGCAATACGGCAGCGGCGAAATACCACTTCCAGAACAAAGAGACTCTGATCAGAGCCATCTTCGAGCACCGACTCGACGTCATCGATGCCAGGCGCGGCGCGATGCTGAAATCCGCCGAGGCCGGGGAACGCCTCGGCGACCCGAGGGAATTGGTGGAGATTCTGGTCCGCCCGCTGGCCGAGCAGGCGACCAGCGCGGGCAGCTACTACGTCCGCTTCCTGCACCGCGTCTTCGATTACGTCGGGCGCGATGTCACCGCCCTCCCGGAACTGGGCGGGCTCGAAGAGGCGGTGGCCGTCGGGCGCCTGGTCACCGACCGGCTCCCCGGTCTGGTCCAGCCGCTGCTGCGCCCCCGGATCAGGTGGGCAGGCCAACTGATCATCTCCGCCCTCGCCGATCTGGAAGGACCTCAAGGAGCCGCCACCGCCCCGGAGTCGGACCCGGATGCGTACGTGGTGGCGCTGATCGACGCGGTCACCGGCCTGCTCACGGCCGAGACCACCGCCCGGCCCGCCGGTGAACCGTGACGGCCGGGCGTCACAGGAGAGGAGTTCCAGATGACGCCGGGACCCGAGCCGGCCACGACCGGTCTGCGCCTCGTCTATGCCGCCGCCGGGCTGCTCATCGGCGGGGCGTGGGCGTACGGCAGGGACATGCCGCTGTGGGAGCACGCGCTGCGTCTGTGCGTGATCGTCGTGGTCGTACCGCCCGTCCTGCACCTCGTACGCAGCCGCCTGAGGCGGCGCTCGGCCGCCCAGCACCTGCCTTTGCGGCAGCTGGTCGTCACCAAGGTCCTGCTCGTGGCGGCCGCGGTGGTCGTGGAGCTGCTGCTCGACCCGCTGACCGCATGGGCCTCGTTCGTCACCGCCGCCGCCCTCGCGGCCGTGGTCGCCGTCGGAGGACCGGCCTGGCACCAAAAACAGAGGAGCCCGTCGCATGGATGAGAACCCCGCAAGTCAGTGGACGTCAGCGGCCCAACAGGCGCCGCAGGACGCCAAGTTCTTCTGGACGGGCGGACCGGTCGAGGTCGCAGCGGACACCTGGTTCGCCTCCCTCGGCTCCGGTGTCACGGCATTCGCCACCCGCGGCGGCCTCGTCCTCGTCGACACGGGCGCCCGGCTGTTCGCCGGCGGGATCGCCGACCGCATCCGGACCCGCACCGACCTGCCGGTGCACACCGCGATCTACACGCACGGCCACATCGACCACGCCTTCGGCCTCGAATCCTTCCTCGTCGAGGGCCAGGGCGCACCGCAGGTCGTCGCGCAGGAACGCATGGCCGAGAGGTTCGCGCGGTACGAGCGCAGCCCGCGGCACAACGCGACCGTCAACAGCCGCCAGTTCGGCGGACGGGAGGACGATCCCACCTTCCAGGGCGAGGAACTGCGGTTCGGCTTCCCCACGTACGAGCCGACGCGCTCCTACCAGCACTCCCTCGAACTCGACGTCGGCGGAACGGCCTTCGAGCTGCATGCCTGCCGGGGCGAGACCGACGACCACACGTGGATCTACTGCCCCGAGCGGCGCGTGCTCTGCACCGGCGACCTGATCATC
The DNA here is from genome assembly GCF_029968095.1 of Streptomyces solicavernae. GTDB lineage: Bacteria > Actinomycetota > Actinomycetes > Streptomycetales > Streptomycetaceae > Streptomyces > Streptomyces solicavernae. The sequence goes on from NZ_JASCIR010000045.1 coordinate 6,256, forward strand.
TGGGGCGTTCCCAACGCCGGCAACCCGCAGAAGGCGCAACGCTATCCGTGGGACTGGGCGGCGGGTCTGCGCGCCATGGCGGAGACGGGCGCCGCCTCGCTGTGCCCGGGCCACGGCGGACCCGTCGTGAACGACCCCAGGCTGGTCCGGCGCATCCTTCAGGACACGGCCGCCTTCCTGGAGGAGGTCGTGGAGCGGACCCTGGCCGTGCTCGAAGACGGCTCGCCCCCGCACGTCGACGTCGTACGCAGGGTGGAACTGCCGCGGTCCGAGGCGCCGTGGCTTCAACCCGTGTACGACGAAGCCGAGTTCATCGTCCGCAATGTCATCCGCTACTACGGCGGGTGGTGGAGCGGGCGGCCGAGCGAACTCAAACCGGCCCCGCGCGCGGACGTAGCGGCCGAGCTGGCCGCCCTCAGCGGGGGTCCCGGCCGGCTGCTCGACCGGGCCGTCGAACTCGCGCCCCGCAACATGGCCTTGGCCTGCCATCTCGCGGACTACGCCCTGGAAGCGGCCCCCGACAACCCCGTAATCGCCGAGGGAGTGGCCGCCCTCTACACCGACCGCGGCGCCCGTGAATCCAGCCTGATGGCGACGAACCTCTACCGGTCCGCAGCCGCGGGCGCGCTGTCCCGACTTCCTTCCGCATAAGCTTCGGAATTCTCGGGTTCCGGCAAGGAGACGGGTGCGGGAAACCCCTCTCAGAAAACTCCCAGGAATGTCTCCGGAACCGGTCAAGTGGAGATGCAACTCTTGCCCCCGTTCTGCTGATCGGCAATATGACCGGGGGCCGCTTGTGGCTGCTTTCCTCTATAAGACTGGCAAGTTCTCCTTCCGATGGAGGTGGTGGGTCACCGTCCTGTGGGCGGGACTGCTCGTAGGGGCAGGGGTTCTCGCCTCCCGTGCCGACGCCGCGCCGCCGAACGACTTCTCCATGCCGGGAACCGAGGCCCAGCAGGCCTACGACCTCCTGGAGGACCGTTTCCCCGAGATAAAGGCGGACGGCGCCACGGCTCGGGTCGTCTTCAAGGCCGACGACGGCAAGGTGACCGCCCCGGACCGGAAGCAGGCCGTCGAGGACGCCGTACGGGCGCTCGGCGAGGCACCGCAGGTCGAGCGGGTCACCGACCCCTTCACCACGGGCTCCGTCAGCAAGGACGGCACCACCGCCTACGCGCAGGTGTCCTACGGCGCGACGGTCAACGAGCTCGCGGACACCTCGCGCAAGGCGTTGACGGACACCGTGGAGGAGGCGCGCTCGTCCGGCCTCACGGTCGAGGCCGGAGGCAACGCGGTCTCCGGGACGGCCACGGGCAGCCACTCCACGGAGGCCATCGGACTCGCGGTGGCCGCCGTCGTGCTCGTCATCACCTTCGGCGCGCTGATCTCGGCGGGGCTGCCGCTGCTCACCGCGCTGCTCGGCGTCGGCGTCGCCACCTGCGCGATCAAGGTCCTCTCGGCGCCGCTCGACCTGGGCGGGACCACGTCCGTACTGGCCACCATGCTGGGCCTCGCCGTCGGCATCGACTACGCGCTGTTCGTCGTCTCCCGCTACCGCGACGAGCTGGCCCGCGGCAGGGGCCGGGAGGACGCCGCCGCGCACGCCGTGGGCACGGCGGGCTCCGCGGTCGTGTTCGCCGGACTGACCGTGGTGATCGCCCTCGCGGCGCTGCCCGTCGTCGGCATCCCGGTGCTGTCCCAGATGGGTCTCGCCGCGGCCGGAACCGTCGCGCTGGCCGTGCTGATCGCCGTCACGCTGATCCCCGCCCTGCTCGGCATCGCCGGGAAGCGCGTCAAGGCGGCCCGCCCCCGCCGCCGCAAGCGCCGGGGGGACGACGAGCCGGCCGGGACGGCGCCGCGTCCCGGCCTGGCCGCGCGCTGGATACGCTTCATCACCCGGCGGCCGCTCGCGGTGCTGCTGGTCGGCGCCACCGCCCTGATCGCCGTCGCGGTACCGGCCGCCTCGCTCGAACTCGGCCTGCCCGGCGACGAGTCCAAACCGACGTCCACGACCCAGCGCCGCGCCTACGACCTGCTCGCCGACGGCTTCGGCCCCGGCTTCAACGGCCCGCTGACCGCGGTCGTACGGGCCGACGACGGCGGCGACGCCCAGGCCGCCGCACGTAACGCCGCCAACCGGATCAAGGAGACGGACGGGGTGGCGACGGTGACGCCGCCGCGCTTCAACGACGCCAAGGACACCGCCGTACTCACCGTCGTCCCCACCACGGCCCCCGGCAGCGAGGAGACCACCGGACTCGTCCACACGCTGCGGTCGCCCGAGACCGAGGGAGCGGACGCCGAGGTGCTGATCGCGGGCACCACCGCGATGAACATCGACGTCTCACAGAAGCTCACCGAGGCGCTGCTGCCCTACATCGCGCTCGTCGTGGGCCTTGCGTTTCTGCTCCTGATCGCCGTGTTCCGCTCGATCCTGGTGCCGCTCAAGGCCGCGCTCGGCTTCCTGCTCTCCATCGCCGCCGGGCTCGGCGCGGTGGTCGCGGTCTTCCAATGGGGCTGGCTGGGCTCGCTGTTCGGGGTCTCCGTGCCCGGGCCCGTGATGTCCATCATGCCGATCTTCATGGTCGGCGTCGTCTTCGGCCTGGCCATGGACTACGAGGTGTTCCTGGTGACCCGGATGCGTGAGGCCTACGTCGCGGACCGGCAGCCCGTACGGGCCGTGGTCAGCGGCTTCGAGCACAGTGCCCGGGTCGTTACGGCCGCCGCGGTGATCATGATCTCGGTGTTCGCCGGGTTCATGGGGTCGAGCGAACAGATGGTGAAGACCATCGGGTTCGGCCTGGCGATCGCCGTCCTCTTCGACGCCTTCGTCGTCCGCATGACCCTCGTCCCCGCGGTGCTCGCCCTGCTCGGCCATCGCGCCTGGCGGCTGCCGCGGTGGCTGGACCGCTGGGTGCCGCACGTCGACGTGGAGGGCGAGCGCCTCCAGGACACCGAGCCGTCCCCGGCCGCCTCCCTGGCCGACTCCCTGGCCGACTCCCCGGCCGACTCGCCGACCGACTCCACGACCGACTCCACGCCCGCCGCCCTGCCGCCGCCGGACAGCGCCACCGTCCCCGCCGAGCCGTACGAGGTGCGCTGATCCCATGAGCCGTACGACCACGACGCACGCGGCAGTGCAGGGCGGACCGGCGCCCAACTCGCCGACGGACAAGCGAAGTTCGGGGAGCACGGACGCCTCGCTCAAGCCCAGCGGGGGCGCCGCGCGCCACGCGGCCGAAGGAGGGCTTGCCGTCCTCGCCGCCGTCACGGCCATGGCAGGCGCGGGGTACCTGGCGCTGCGCGCGCTCGGCGCCGACGGCAGCGCGCCGCCGACCCGGCTCGTCCCGGCCGTCACCAGCCTCGCCTTCGGCGGGCAGATCGACCTGAGTGCCGCCCTCACCCCAAAGGCCGGTGCCGGTACCGGTACCGGTGGAGGCATGCTCGACATGCTCGGCGGTGGCGGTGGTCTCAGCGTCGGGATCGCCGGTCAGGTGTGGGCGATGCCGCTGATGCTCACCTTCCTGGGAGCTGCCGTCCTCGGCTGGTGCTTCTTCCGGCCGCTGCGCCGCCGCATGCGCCCGGCTCCGGCCCTGCTGATCGCCCGCAGTGGCGGGGCGCTGGGCGTCACCGCCGTGCTCGTGCCCGTACTGGCGTCCATGGCTCGCGGCTCGCTCAGCCTTCCCGAGAGCGTGTCGGAGAAGCTCGGCCAGGGCGGCGGCGCGGGCGGTGGGCTCGGCAAGCTGACGGGCGGCGGGGTGCCCTCTCTCGACTTCACCACGGACATCGCGCTGACCGGATTCCTCGCGGTGCTCGAAGTGGCACTCGTCATCGGCCTCGGCTGTGTGGCCGCCCGCCGTACGTCCCTGCCAGGCCCCGTGGCCCTCAGCAGGGCGCGCCTCAAGTGGAACCCGGTCACCTCGACCCTGACCGGAATCCTCACCACCTTGTGCACGGTCGCCCTGTTCCTCGCGCTCCTCGCCGGAGCGGCCGCGGCGACCGGACGCGACCAGGCGGCGAAGGCGGCCGGGGCGCTGCTCCTGGCCGCCCCGAATCTGCTGTCTGCCGTCCTCACCTCCGGCCTGGGCGCGTCCTGGCAGGCCGGCATGGAGCGGCGGCAGCCCGAAGGCGGCGGCATGATGGGCGGCCTCGGCGGTCTCGGCGGCCTCGGCGGCCTCGGCGGCATGGGCGGAGGCGCCGGGGAAATGGGCGGCGCCGGTGGCCTCGGCGGAGCGACCGGCTCCGGTGCCGCGGAAGGGTCCAAGCAGATCGACTTGAGCAGCAAGGCCGTGGCCGGTCTTCCCCTGTGGCTGATCGGCCTGACACTGCTGGCGTGTCTGCTCGTGTACGCGGGCCACCGCACCGCCGCGCGCACCCCGGTCCGAACGGCTCGCGAAGAAGCCAAGGCGCTGTTGGGCCGCCACGTGGAGATCGCGCTGCGCGGCGGTGTCGCCGTCGGCCTCGGTGTCCTGGTCCTCGGCCTGGTCTCGCAGGTCTCGGCGGGGATCGGCTTCTCCCTCATGGGCAACGAGATGGGCGGGATGGACGCCGGGCTCGACGGCTCCGTACGGCTCCCGGCGCTCACCGGCTTCGTCCTGGCCTGCCTCGCCTGCTACGCGGGCAGCCGTCTCCAGGCGGTCCGGCCGGGTGGGTGGCGGGTCCGGGCACGTCCGCGGCCACACACAGGTTCGTGAGGTTTCCTCGGAGTCGAGCTCCCGTCCCCGGGACCGACACGCGACATGACCTGTGGAAGTGGAACGGTCCGGCCGGGTCGGTGGCACCTGCCCCGCCGGGTCGGTGGCACCTGCTCCGCCGGACCGGTCCACGGGCGCCGAAGCCCCCGTATGCCGAACTCGTATACCGAAGCGGAACGAACCAGCCATGACATCAGCCCGCGCGGCAAGCCGCGGCACCTCGCCCAAGGGCCACCTGCTCGTCGTCGACGACGAACCGACCGTGCGCGAACTCCTTCCGGCCGCCCTGTGCTACGCCGGGTTCGACGTCGATGCAGCGGCGGACGGAGAGGAGGCCCTGCAGATGGCGGCCCGCCGCCCTCCGGACCTGGTGCTCCTCGACGTGATGCTCCCGGGCATCGACGGTTTCGAGGTGATCCGACGGCTGCGCGCCCTGCCCCGCAAGGCCGGCCAGGGGGTCGGCGGCGACGTACCGGTCCTGTTCGTCACCGCCCGGGACGACCGCCAGGACCGGATCGCCGGCCTCACCCTGGGCGGCGACGACTACATCACCAAGCCCTTCGACCTGGAGGAGCTGATCGCCCGCATCCACGCGGTCTTGCGCCGCACCAAGGGCGAGCCGTCCGACACCCTGGTCGTCGGCGACCTCGAACTGGACTCCGAGGGACACCTGGTGACCCGGGCCGGGCAGCCGGTGCGCCTGTCCCCCACCGAGTTCCGCCTGCTGCACTTCCTGATGGCCAACGCCGGGCTGACCATGTCCAAGTCCCAGATCCTGGAGAACGTCTGGCGCTACGACTTCGACGGCGACCCCAGCATCGTCGACACGTACATCAGCTACCTGCGCCGCAAAGTGGACCGGGCCGGGCCCAAACTCATCCACACCGTGCACGGCATCGGCTACGTACTGCGCGGGCCCCGGGCATGAAGGCGCCGGGACCGCTCCGGAACCGGCGCCTCCTGGCCGGACAGGCTCGGCGTGCCCTCGCGCGCATGTCCCTGCGCATGCGCCTGCTGTGCCTGGCCACCGCCCTGGTGGCCACCGGCCTCCTCGCAGCGGGCGCCGTCGTCAACACCGCCCTCCACGGCTACCTGGAGGGGCGCGTCGACGCGCGCCTGCAGACCACGGCGCAGATCGCCGCCCGCATCACACCCCCGCCGGGCATGGAGTCCCCCCAGAACGTGCGCGTCCTGAGCTCCTTCGAGGACACCACGGTGTCGTACGTGGACGACGCGGGCGTTCCCCGCACCACCTTCGACTCCACCACCGCCGCTCCCGGGGGCGGGCCGCGGCTGCCGGAACTCGACCGGGACGCCGTACTCGACCGTGCCGGGCAGCCCTTCACCGTCCCGGCACGCGACGGCGATCACCGCTGGAGGGTGGTGGCGCTGACCAGGCCCGACCAGCTGATCGAGTCGGCGGACCAACCGGTCGGCAACGGCAGCGTCATCGTCGCGACCTCCCTGGACGAAGTGGACCGCACCGTCCAGAAGACCCGAACCGTCTCTCTGACGGCCGGCGGGACACTGCTCGCCGTACTGGCCCTGGTCGGCTGGTTCGCCGTGCGTTCCGGGCTGCGGCCGTTGACCCGTATCGAGGAGACCGCGGAGGCCATCACCTCGGGCGACTTCTCGCACCGCATCCCGGAGACGGCCGGTGCGCAGACGGAGGTGGGACGGCTGACCACCTGCCTGAACCGGATGCTCGACCAGATCGACACCGCGTTCCGCGCCCGAGCGGAGGCGGAGTCGCGGATGCGGCGCTTCTTCGCGGACGCCAGCCACGAACTGCGCACCCCGCTCGTCGGCATCAAGGGCTACACCGATCTGTACCGCATGGGCGCCTCGCAGACCCGCCAGGAGACGGACCACATCATGACGCGCATCGCCGAGGAGTCCGAGCGCCTGACCCGCCTCGTGGGGGACATGCTCCTGCTGGCCCGCCTGGACGAGGCGGCGCAGGGCCCGGCCGTCGGGATCGGCCCGGCGCCCGCATTCCCGCTGGAGCGCGCCCCGATGGACCTGCGCACGCTGGCCGCCGACGCGTTGCACGACGTACGCGCCCTGGACGCCACCCGCCCGGTCACGCTCACGGGTCCGGGCGGCGGCAGGCCCTCCACAGCCCCGACGCTCGCGGACGAGGAACGTCTGCGGCAGGTCGTCACCAACCTGGTCGGCAACGCCGTCGCACACTCACCTGGCGGTACGCCGATCCGGATCGGCGTGGGCGTCGAGGACGGGCTCGCGGTGCTGGAGGTGGCCGACCAGGGGCCGGGCCTCTCGCCCGAGGAACGGCAGCGGGTCTTCGAACGGTTCTACCGCGCCGACGCGTCCCGCAGCCGCGCCACCGGTGCCGGTGCGGGCCTCGGCCTGTCGATCGTGCACTCCCTCGTCACGGCCCACCGCGGCGACATCGAGCTCGACACCGCCCCGGGCGAGGGCTGCACCTTCCGGGTCCGGCTCACGCTCCTTGCACCGATGGACTGAGCCCCGAAGCCACCCAATGGAACCAGCCGGCGGCTTCGGGCACTCTTCGTCACCGTGTCAGCACTCCCGCGCCAACCTCAGTCAAGTCCCGTCGCAGGCCACATGATTGTCTGCGGTGACGACGCGCTGGCCGAACGCCTCGCCACCGAGCTGCACGAGGTCTACGGCGAGCGCGTGACCCTGGTGCTGCCGTCCTCGGCCGGCAACCTGTCCCAGCCGGTGGCCGGCCTGGGCCGAGCCACCGCGCTGCTCGGCCGCATGTCGTCTTCCGTCATGGGACGTACCGTCGTGAGCGGTAGCAGAACAACAGGCACGGTCCCACCGCGCGTTGTCGAGGCGGCAGAGCTCAGCGGTTCCGCGCTGCAGGAAGTAGGTGTCCCGCACGCCGCGGCGCTCGCACTCGTTCATGACGACGACGAGACGAACATCCGCGTCGCTCTCGCGGCCCGCCGCCTCAACCCCCGTCTGCGCCTGGTGATCAGGCTCTACAACCGAAAGCTCGGCCAGCACCTCGAAGAGCTCCTCGACCAGGCCGCCGTCGTCGCCGCCCCGGACATGGACCTCGCAACCCTGGACGCCTCCACGACCGTGCTGTCGGACGCCGACACCGCAGCACCGGCCCTCGCGGCAACCGCGATCGCCGGAACCAGCAAGGTCGTTCAGGCCGACGGGCTCCTGCTGCGGGCCGTGGAGCGCATGCCCTCCGGACGTGGTGAGGTCCCCGAACCGGGGCTGTGCACGCTCGCGTTGCTCTCCGCCACCAGCAACGACCCGGCGGGTGCGGAGGGTTCGGACAACAGTGGTGACGAGGGCCCTCAACTCCTGCCCGACGACGGCGCTGTGACGATGGCCACCGGCCGCGGAACGATCGTCCTGGAGACCGTGTCCCACACCGGACCGACGCTGCCACCGGGCCGCCTGGCCCGCCGAACCGCGCCCCTCGGTCAGCTCTTCTCCCGCAGGCTGCGCTGGTCGCTCCTCGGCCTGATGGCCTGCGTGGTCGCTCTGGCGGTCGCCTCTTGGATCACCACCGACGATCCGCCCCTGCACGCCGCCTACATCACCTTGCTCGACCTCTTCGGCATCAACGACCCCGCGACCGACGCGGAAGCCGGCCGCCAAGTCCTGCAACTCCTCGCCGGCTTCGCCGGGTTACTGCTCCTGCCCGTCCTGCTCGCCGCAGCCCTGGAAGCCCTCGGCACCTTCCGCAGCGCCTCCGCGCTCCGACGCCCGCCCCGCGGTCTTTCCGGGCACGTCGTCCTGCTCGGCCTCGGCAAGATCGGCACGCGCGTACTGCACCGGCTGCGCGAACTCGACATCCCCGTGGTCTGCGTCGAAGAAGACCCCGAAGCCCGCGGCATCACGCTCGCCCGGCGCCTGCGCGTACCCGTCGTCCTGGGCGACGTCACCGACGAAGGCGTCCTCGAAGCGGCCAAGGTCCACCGCGCCCACGCCCTCCTCGCCCTCACCAGCACGGACACCACCAACCTGGAAGCCGCGCTGTACGCCCGCTCGGTGAAGGCCAACCTCCGGGTGGTCCTGCGCCTGTACGACGACGACTTCGCCACCGCCGTCTACCGCACCCTGCGCAGCGCCCACCCCCAGGCCCTCACCCGCAGCCGCAGCGTCACCACGCTGGCCGCCCCGGCGTTCGCCGGAGCCATGATGGGCCGCCAGATCCTCGGCGCCATCCCCGTCGAACGCCGCGTCCTGGTCTTCGCCGCACTCCAGGTCGCAGGCCACCCCCAACTGGAGGGCCGCACGGTCGCCGAGGCGTTCCACCCAGGGCGGTGGCGGGTCGTCGCCCTCGACATCACCGACCCCGTCGAGCGCATGCCCGACCTGGCAACCACACCCTCCCCGGACGACGAGCACGCCCCGGGCCTGGTGTGGAACACCGACCCCCGCTACGTACTCAAGGCACAGGACCGCGTCGTCCTGGCCGCCACCCGCCAGGGCCTCGCGGAACTCCTCGGCCGACACCCCGCACCCCGGCCACGGTGAGGGTGCGAAACCAGGTCCTGCCGAAGAGCGCCGGCGTCTTCTGCACGCACGGCACCTTGTTGGGGATGGTGGGGCGGCCGGAGGGCCGGAGCCACCGGGGACGCAGCTGCTGGACGCCGTCAGGCAAGCGGGCCTCAACCGAGGTCGGCGAACGCCTCCACGGCGTGGGTCTTCCCGGTGACGATGATGACGTCGCCCTTCTCGATGACGGTCTCGGCGGTGGCGTACGTGAAGTCCTCGCCGGGGCGTTTGATGCCGACGACGGTGACGCCGTACTTGCTGCGGACCTCGCTGCGGCCCAGCGGGACACCGGTGGCGAGTTCGGGGGCGACGGTCTTGACGAGGGCGAAGTCGTCGTCGAACTCGATGAAGTCCAGCATCCGACCGGTGACCAGGTGGGCGACGCGCTCGCCCATCTCGTACTCGGGCAGGACGACATGGTGCGCACCGAGGCGTTCGAGGATCTGGCCGTGCTGGCGACTGATCGCCTTGGCCCAGATATTGGGGACCTCCGCCTCCAGGAGGTTGGACGTGACCAGGATCGATGCCTCGATGTCGGTGCCGATCCCGACGACCGCGCTGGTGAACTCGTGGACGCCGAGCTGGCGCAGCACCTCGGGGTCGGTGCAGTCGGCGACCGCGGCGTGGGCGAGGCCGTCGCTGTACTTCTGCACGAGCCGGTCGTCGGTGTCGATGCCGAGGACGTCCCAGCCGCGTTGGGTGAGCTCGTTGGCCAGCGAGCTGCCGAAGCGTCCGAGGCCGATGACGGCGACGCGCTGGTCGGACGGGGCCTTGGCAGCGTACTGGTGAGCGAGGCGCTTGCGGCGGCGGCGCCGGAGGCTGTGGAGGTAGTTAGCCAATGACGGGTCGCTCCTCGGGCAGGTGGTAGCGGCGCGTGCGCTCCCGCAGGGCGAGCGCCGAGACCAGGGTGATCGGGCCGAGCCGGCCGACGAACATGAGCAGAGTCAGGATCAGTTGCCCGGTGGCGGGCAGGTCGGCGGTGATTCCGGTCGAGAGTCCTACGGTGGCGAAGGCGGAGACGACTTCGAAGAGGACCTGTTCGAAGGGGTATCGGGTGATGCTGAGCAGGGCGAGGGTCGCCGCCATGACCAGGCCCACCCCGAGCAGCGCCACGGTGAGCGCCTGCCGCAGGACGTGCGGGGCCAGTTTGCGGCCCATGACCGAGGCATCGGGTTCTCCGCGCACCTCGGCGGCGATGGCCGCGGCCAGGACGGCGAAGGTGGTGACCTTGATGCCCCCGGCGGTGCCCGCGCTGCCGCCGCCGATGAACATGAGGATGCAACTCACCAGGAGCGTCGACGCCTGCATGGCCCCGATGTCCAGGCTGTTGAAGCCTGCGGTGCGGGTCATCGCGGAGTGGAAGAAGCCGTTGAGGAGCTTCCCCGGCCAGTCGAAGGCGCCGAGCGTGCCCTTGTTGGTCCACTCCATCAGGCACGTGAGCAGGGTGCCGATCAGGAGCAGGGTGCCCGTGGTGAGCAGGGTGAGCTTGGTGTGCAGGGTCCAGTTGCGGCGCCCCGTCCTCGTACGCCGGTTCCGGTGGCGCAGGACTTCCAGCAGTACGGGGAAGCCGAGGCCGCCGAGGATCACTGCCGCGGCGATCGGCAGGGTGACCCAGGGGTCTTGCGCGTAGCGGGTGAGGCTGTCGGCGTGCAGGCCGAACCCGGCGTTGTTGAAGGCCGACACGGCGTGGAAGAACCCGAGGTAGGTGGCGTCCCCGATGGACTCGCCGTACCCGAACCGGAAGCGCAGCGCGAGGAGCGCGCCCACTGTGAGCTCCACGATCACCGTGGAGCCGGCGACGCCGAGCAGCACCCGTCGTACGTCTCCGATGCCGAAGCTCTTCGTCTCGGCCTGCGCCGTCAGCTGCATACGCAGGCGCAGCTTGCCGGAGACCAGCAGGGCGAGCAGCGACGCCATGGTCATGATGCCGAAGCCGCCGACCTGGATGAGCGCCAGGATCAGGCCCTCACCGAACCCGCTCCAGTGTGTGCCGGTGTCCACGACGGCCAGCCCCGTCACGCACACCGCCGACGTGGCGGTGAACAGGGAGGCGACAAGCCCGGTGGCGTCCCCGCTCTCGGCGGCGACGGGCAGGGCGAGCAGCACGGCACCGATGAGGGTCACGAGCGCGAAGGCCATGACGACGGTGCGGGCCGGGTGAGTCGTGAACAGCGAGTGCCACACCCGCGTCGCGCGCGCCATCACATCACCGCCCCTTCATGGAGGTTCGACGCCAAGGGACCGCCGACGGATCGCCAACGTTCCGTCAGGATCTTGACGGCCGTCACCCTATCCAGGAGAGGACTGCGGAGGGCGCATCCAGTTGAGCGCCGTGGAGAGCGGCGTGGAGAGCGCCGTGGAGAGCGCCGCGGAGAGCGCGAGGAGCTGCTTCACGCTGCGGTGTCCGGTGTCCGGCCGTCCTGTGCCTGGTCACCCAAGTACTGGAACAGCAGGCCGTAGCGGTCGATCCGCCACAGCTGGGCGAGCACCACCATGACCGTCCCCAGGGCGAGCGGCCAGATGTCGAGGGCGACAAGGCCCCAGCCGATCAACGCGAAGCCGAACAAGCCGGTCGCGATCAGCCAGTTGAGGATCGTCCTGTGCTCGGCCGGAACCTGGCCGTCGACGTGGAGCTGCTCGCCGTAGATGCCCCTCGCGGCCCAGCTGGTGGGACCCACGGGGCCGAACAGGCGCACGTTGAGCCAGAGCCAGACCACGACCGCGCCGACGGCGGCCAGGCACCACCAGCCGAGCCATTCCCGGCTCCACACGGCAAGCTCGAAGGCCGGGATGGCGGCGAACCGGGTCCAGACGCTCCAGGGGTTGGCGTGCCGCCTCCAGGACTCGTTGGACATCCCGTGCAGGTCGGCTGCTGTCTTGATCGGGGCCATGAGTGTTCCTCACTGCTCGGATTGTCGACGCCCTTCGGCCACGAGGGCTGGTCGCGTCCGGAACTCAACCGTACAAAGATTTCAGAGATCTGTGAATACTCTGAATGATGGGGATGCTCGGCTAGGGTGTCGGCATGGGCGACGACAAGCGGCTACGGGACGCGGCGGAGAAGCTGGCGCTGATCCTCGCGCAGGGCGGAATGCAGAAGACCACCGCGCGGGTGATGACCTGCCTGCTGTTCAGCCAGCAGGAGACGCTGACCGCCGCAGACCTGTGCGCGGAGCTGCAGATCAGTTCCGGAGCGGTGTCCGGCGCGGTCAAGCAGCTCACACCCAGCGGACTGCTGGAACGCGTCCCGGCACCGGGCAGCCGCAGGGACCACTACCGCTTCCCTGACGGCGCCTGGGCAACGCTCATGTCGCAGCAGAACCAGCTCTTGGCGACCATGGGGGAGGTCGCAGACCAGGGCCTCGCGGCGGCGGGCGACCCGTCCACCCCCGCCGGGCAGCGCATGGCGGAGATGAGGGACTTCTACTCCTTCATGCTGCGCGAACTGCCCCCGCTGATCGAACGGTGGCGCACGGACTTCACAGCGAAGCAGGCCAAGCAGGAGACACATCAAGCCGATTGAGCGGTCAGGAGCGCCACGACCGATCGTCCCGACCCATGCCGTTTCAACTGCAGCGCAGCGGAGTGCCTTACCGAGGAAAGGCCCGCGACCGACGTATGGCCGAACTACGTGCCACCCGCCCGCATGGCTTTGCGTGACGCGCCGGTGAACCGTGAGCGCGGTCACCAGACCAAGCCGTCGGTCATGCATAGCGTGATCAGAACCCGGTCCCGGGAACGTCCAGGTTCCGGCGCTGAGGAGGAGTATGGCCATGCTGCGGGCCGTATGGAACGGAACGGTGCTTTCGGAGGCCTCGTGCACAGTGACAGTCGATGGCAGCCAGCCGGAGACCGCTCCGTGACCGGCCGCCGCCTTGCCCGAGCGGCAGCGTGGACCGCGGGCGCCGCAGCCGTTGCCGCGGGCAGCTACGTGGGTCTGGTCTCCGGCGCGCTGCCCGTCGACCTGGGGGTGGGTCGGCGCGTGCGGCGGCTCGGGCCGCAGACGGTGGACTTGGCAGCTCCCCGGGATGTTGTCTTCGACGTGATTGCCCAGCCGTACCTGGGGCGGACGACGAGGACGATGCGGGAGAAGGTGCGGGTTCTGGAACGCGGGAGTGACATGGTCCTCGCCGCCCACTACACGCCCGTTGGCGGCGGCTGGAAGGCCGTCACCGTGGAGACGGTCCGGTTCCTCCGACCGGAGCGCATCGACTTCCGCCTGGTGCGCGGCCCGGTACCGCACGTCGTCGAATCGTTCACCTTGACCGAGCACGCCGCGGGGACCCGCCTTGTCTATGAGGGAGAGCTCGGCACCGACCTGTGGGCGCTCGGGCAACGCTGGGGGCATGTGGTGGCCGGACGCTGGGAGGAGACTGTCGCGGCGTCGCTGGCCTTGGTGGCGAAGGAGGCCGAACGGCGCGCTGACCGCCGGTGAGACCCTGGACGGCACCTGCCCACAGCCGCGTACCGCGCAGAAAGCAGGTCCGTCGTGCCTTCGGTGAGCGCGCTTACAGTCGCGGGCCGCGCCGCGGCCCTAGCGTCGGGTGCATGATGCTGCGGATCGTGCTGGGCGCGCTGTGCGTCGCGATGGCGGCCGGGCAGATTGCGTCCTTTCGGCAGATGCCCGGGATTCTGGCCGGGTACGAGCTGGTCGCCGGATCGGGTGCGACCGCGCTCGCCGTGGCACTGGTCGCGGGCGAGCTGGTGTGCGGGGTGTGGTTCCTGGCTCGCCCACGGTCCCGCACGAGGGCGCCGGTATGGGTGTTCACCGCCGTCGCCGTGGTGTGGGCGCTGCTGGCAGCACAGGCGTACGCACGCGGGCTCGCTGTCGCCAACTGCGGCTGCTTCGGGATCTACCTGGCCCAGAGCCTGAGCTGGTTCGTGCTGGTCCAGGACGCACTCCTGCTGTTCTACGCCGGAATGCTCATCCGCGTACCAGGTGATACGCCACGGCACCGCCAGGACCGTGCGAACCTCCGACCGAGTCGGGGAACCCGGCCGAGGCCGATGGGAGGACTGAGATGACCCAGGCATCCACGCCGGGGCGCAAGGTGGACCGCGATGAGGTCTTCGTCGAGTTCACCAAGTCGATCTGCCCCGTGTGCAAGACGCCCGTCGACGCCCAGGTCAACATCCGCGAGAACAAGGTGTATCTGCGCAAACGCTGCACAGCGCACGGGCAGTTCGAGGCACTCGTGTACGGCGACGCCGAGGAGTACCTGTCGTCGGCCCGCTTCAACAAGCCCGGCACCCTTCCCCTCACCTTCCAGACCGACGTGCGGGACGGTTGCCCGAGCGACTGCGGACTGTGCCCGGAGCACAAGCAGCACGCCTGCCTGGGGATCATCGAGGTCAACACCGGCTGCAATTTGGACTGCCCGATCTGCTTCGCCGACTCCGGCCACCAGAGATGGGGGTCCCCCCGCTCGAGCGAAGCCGAGAGTGGGGGAGGCTACTCGATCACGCATGAGCAGTGCGCACGGATGCTGGACGTGTTCGTGGAGTCCGAGGGCGAGGCGGAGGTGGTGATGTTCTCCGGCGGCGAGCCCACCATCCACCGGCACATCCTGGATTTCATCGACCTCGCGCAGGCCCGGCCCATCAGGAACGTCAGCCTCAACACCAACGGCATCCGCCTCGCCACCGACCGGGCCTTCGTCGCCGAACTGGGCACGCGCGACCAGGTGCCGGGCAGGTCGGTGAACATCTACCTCCAGTTCGACGGCTTCGACGAGCGCACCCACTTGGAGATCCGGGGTCGGGACCTGCGGACGTTCAAGCAGCGCGCGTTGGACAACTGTGCCGAGGCCGGACTGACCGTCACCCTCGTGGCCGCCGTCGAGCGCGACCTGAACGAGCACGAGGTCGGCGCCGTCATCGAGTACGGCATCGACCACCCCGCCGTACGCTCGGTGGCCTTCCAGCCCGTCACCCACTCGGGGCGGCATGTGCAGTTCGACCCTCTGAACCGGCTCACCAACCCCGACGTCATCGAACTGATCAGCAGTCAGCGCCCGGCGTGGTTTCAGAAGGGCGACTTCTTCCCCGTCCCCTGCTGCTTCCCCACATGCCGGTCGGTCACCTACCTCCTGGTCGACGGCGAGCCCGGCAACCGGAACGTGGTGCCCATCCCACGGCTGCTGAACGTCGAGGACTACCTCGACTACGTCACCAACCGCGTCCTGCCCGATCCCGGCGTCCGCGAGGCCCTGGAGAAGCTGTGGTCGGCTTCCGCGTTCATGGGTACCGAGACGACCGAGGAGAACCTGCGGGCGACCGCCGAGGCCCTGGACTGCGCGGACCACTGCGGCATCGATCTCCCCTCCGCCGTCAAGGACTTGAACGACAAGACGTTCATGGTCGTGGTGCAGGACTTCCAGGACCCTTACACACTCAACGTCAAGCAGCTGATGAAGTGCTGCGTCGAGGAGATCACGCCCGACGGGCGCCTCATCCCGTTCTGCGCCTACAACTCCGTCGGCTACCGCGAACAGATCCGGTCCCAGCCGCGGGACTCGCTGGGCGGGCCGTGTTCGTCACGGGAGACGCGGAGCACCTGCCCTACGCACACGGTGTGTTCGACGCGGTGGTGTGCGAATGCGCGATGTGTACGTTCCCTGCCAAGGCGCAGGCCGCCGACGAGTTCGCCCGCGTGCTGCGCCCCGGTGGGCGGGTCGGCATCACCGACGTCACCGCAGTCCCGGAGAGACTTCCCCCGGAGCTGGGCGGGTTGAGTGCGCGTATCGCCTGCGTCGCCGACGCCCGCCCGCTCGACGAGTACGCCGACATCCTGGCCGGTGCGGGCCTGCGCGTCCTCACCACCGAACGCCACGACCGGGCCATGCTCCGGATGGTCGACCAGATCGAGGCCAGGCTGAACCTGCTGCGCATCACCGCCCCGGCCGGACTCGCCGACGCGGGACTGAACCTGGACGCGGCCCCAGCCGTCCTGAACGCGGCACGCACAGCGGTTGCCGACGGCACGCTGGGCTATGCGCTGCTGACCGCCGTGAAGTCGCGGCGGGATGATCTACCGCCGGGTACGCAAGCTCCCTCACATACCTGCCCCAGCAGGCGGTCATAGCGTCAAGGCCGGAAGCAGACACCACCGAGTGGGAAGAGGGGCTCACCACCATGGCAACCACCATGCAGGTATCGCCGAGCACAGTCGCCCTCCCGGTCCATGCGGCATGGGGTGGCGCGGCCGGACTGGTCGGCGGGATCGGGATGGGCATCTGGATGGGCATCTGGATGTCGGTGTCCCGGCCCATGACGGACACTGCCGTGATCACCGTGATCACCATGGTCGCCTCGGTCTCGTCCATGGCGCGATGTGGTGCCCTCGTCGGCGCCTGGCTCCTTGTCGGACGCAGCCTGCCTGCGTTGCTGCCCAAACTCCGCCGCGCCCCCGGCGTCACCCGCACTCTCCCCTCCGTGGCCCTCTTCGGCGCCGCCGCCCTCACCACGCGCTGACCCGCACCGCGCGGGTGGGCCGGATCCGCCGCCTCGGCGCTGTCGCCTCCCGTCTCGGAGGCTGCCTGCTGCTCCTTGTCGGCGCGTATGTGGCCTACTACGGCTGGTACGAGATCCGTGTCCTGCGCGGAGGCAGCGTCGCCGACCCCGTGATCGACGCGGCGGGAACCGCGCAACGGTGGCCGGCGGAGGGCCTGAACGGCATCGGTGTGCCGGGGATCGCGGTGGCGCTCGCTCTGCTGCTGCTCACCGCTCTGATGCTCCACCCCCGCAGAGCCCGCCGGGATTCCGGCCCCGCCGACGAGAAGGCGGCACGGCAGCCACACCTCTGACTCACCAGGCCTACTTCACGCTCTTCCTGCCGGTGACCAGTTTGGTGACGTACCTCTCGCCGTCTGCGTACGCGAGGTCGTGGGTGTAGTTCTCGGAGACATACTGCCGACGGCCGGTTTCTGTGTCGGTGACTGTGACCCGGAACCCCAAGGCGCTGCACCCGCGCCTGAAGGGGACTCCGACGCCCATCAAGCCCTCAGCCACATCAACGACAAACCGATCGCGGCTGAGCGACCCGTCCACCACCGAACTCCGGTTGTGGCCGGTCCCGAGCCTGAACGGCCCGATTCCTCTGGTGCGGCGCATGGCGCCTCCCTGGATGCACGTGAATTCTACGCCCGAAGAGAGGGTCGTCAGCTGTCAGGCGCGGACGTCCCGCTGCTGTTCTTCCTTGACGTGTCGCCCCGTTACCGGTTCCGTTCACGCGTAGGCCGGGCTTCGGCCCGGGCGGGGTCGGCGGAGGTAGGCGAAGGCGGTGGCGGTGGCGGTGGCGGTGGCGGCGACTCCCAGGCCACAGGGAGGTTGACGAGACCGCCCGTCAGCACGTCGCTGCGAACGGTCAGTTTCTCGACCGGCACGGCGAGCCGCATCGTAGGGAAGCGCCGGACGAGTTGCGCGAGGGCGACCTGCAGCTCGATGCGGGCCAGGGGTGCGCCGATGCAGTAGCGCGCACCGTGTCCGAACGTGAGGTGGAAGGCGGCGCGGCGTGTGATGTCGAAGCGGTCGGGGTCGGGGAAGACGGCGGGGTCGTGGTTGGCGGCGCCGTTGTCCAGCATCACGAGGTCCCCGGCCTGGATGGTGACGCCGTCGATATCGAAGTCGGTGCGGGCGTAGCGGGGTATGCCACCGCCGCTCTTGCCGGGGGCTCGCAGGATTTCTTCGACGGCATCCGGTATCCGGTCGGGGGATTCGGCCAGGGCCCGCCACTGGCCTGGGTGGGATAGCAGCAGCAGTGCGCCGAGGCCGATCTGGACGACGGTGGTCTCGTGACCGGCGAACAGCAAGGCCATCGTGAGCATGGCGATCTCGTCGTCGCCGACCCCGTCGGTCGTGCAGAGACGTGAGATCACATCGTCACCGGGCTCACGGCGCTTACGGGTCACCAACTCCTTTCCGTATTGGAAGAGTTCGTCCAGCCCCTGCTCGGAGCGTGGCCGGTCGAGCACATCGGCGGCGGCCTGAGTCCACGCGCGGAACCGGGTGCGGTCTTCGTACGGCACACCGAGCAGCTCACAGATGACCAGGATCGGCAGCGGCAGAGCGAGGGCCGTGATGACGTCGGCGGGCTGGTCCTGATGCGTGAGCTTGTCGAGAAGCTCGGCGGTGAGGTCTTCCACGCGAGGACGGAAGGCGCGCATGCGCCCTGGCGTGAAGTGCGGTTGGAGCAGGGAGCGCATGCGGACGTGGTCGGCCTCCTCGGTCGCGTAGTTCCCCAAAGGGCCACCGAAGAGGGCCGATTCGCCTGAGCGGGCGGCGGATTCCGGGCAGGGGTGGGAGCGGCCGAGCCGGGGGTCGTCGAGGAGCCGGCGCGTCTCGTCGTATCCGGTGACGAGCCAGGCGTCGTGGCCGACGCGGGTGCGGATCTTGTGGACGGCTCCCTGGGCCTGCAGCTCGCGCTGTAGCGGCGGGAACTGCAGGGGACCGGCTTGTTCGAAGGGCAGCTGGTGGGTCACGGCAGCTCCTGAGTGGGCGCCTATTTGTATACTTCGACATTAACAAACGTACTTGTACACTCGTGCGTAAACAAGAGGGAGGTCGGGGTGGCAGATCAAGCAGACTTCGATGGCGTGGAGCCGGTGAAGCGGATGCGGCGGGCCGAGCGGCGTGAGCAGATCCTCGATGCCGCCACCCGGGCGTTCGCGCGCGCCGGATTCGCCGCCACCGGCCTTGATGACGTCGCCGCCGAGGCGGGCATCACCCGGGTGATGCTCTACCGGCACTTCGAGTCCAAGGCCGACATGTATCGGGCGGTCCTGGACCGAGCCTGCGCACGGCTCGTGGACCACGTGGGCAGCGACGACTTCGACGAGACCTCGGTCCCTGCCTTGGTTCGTGCCGCGTCGGCCGACCCCGACGCCTTCCGGCTGCTGTTCCATCACGCCGCCCGGGAGCCGGAGTTCCGCGACCTCATCGACACCCTCACCTCAGCGTCGGCCGAGATCGCTCACCGGAACCTCGCCGCACTCCTGCCCGCCGGACCCTGGCTGGACTGGGCGGCGCGGGTGATTCCCGTATTCACCATCGAGGCCGTCATCGGCTGGCTGAACGCCGGACAGCCGGACCCCGAAGCTGCGGCGGACCGGATCAGCCGGGCCGTCCACGGGGTCATAGAGGCCGCACGCCCGGCCGGCGACTGAACTCGGAAACCACCGCCGCCCGGCGCGGGACCAAGCGAGGGCCGGGCGTTTCATTTGGCCGTCCGCTCATTTGGCCGTCCGCCTTCGAGCGGTTCGACTGTGCGGTCATCATGTCGGCCACGACGCCCAAAGACATGGCGGCTGCGGCCCGTGAAGTCATCAGCCTTCAGGCGCGCACGTCGCGCTGCTGCACTTCCTTGAGGACCGCCGCAACGGTGGGAGTAGCAACATGTAGTACATGGAGACCACTGCCCGCGAGTTCAATCAGAAGTCGTCGCAGGTCCTCGCCGCTGCAGCACGCGGCGAGACCGTAGTCGTCACCAAGAACGGCGTCGCCGTCGCACGCGTTGTCCCGATCACCGACGACGACATCCCCGCGTACCCCACGGACCCCATGGGTCTCATCGAGCTGCCGGAACTCGACCTTCCCGACCTCACCAACGATGAGATCGACGACGTACTCAGGGGGATGGGTTCGTGAGTCTGATCGCAATCGCCGACACCAACGCCCTCTCTCGCCTGCTCGACCCGAAACTCACCCGTCACGAGGAGCACAGAGAGGCACTGGCGGCGATCGGTCACCTCATCGTCTCCCCCATGGTTCTGGCCGAGCTGGACTACCTGATCACGGCTAGAGGCGGTCTCCGCCAAGCCCTGACCGCGGCCAGGTTCATCGAACGTAACGTGGCCACCCGCCGGTTCGAAGTGCCCCCTGTCGCCGAGCACCTGAGCGCGGCGATCGCCGTCGCCGAAGGCTATGCAGACGCTGACGGAGGGAAGGGCATTGGATTGACCGATGCCATGAATGTGGCCCTGGCTGCCGCCTACCGAACCGACGCCGTGTTCACCACAGATCGCCACTTCCGCACGGCCCGCCCCCTGACCGGCCACAAGGCCTTCCGACTTCTGCCGGACGACCTCTGAGCCCAGTCGAAGCGGTCCCGGCGTCCGTGCCGGAATCGGACGAGCTCCCCAACCGAACCCGTGGCGGCCAGGGCCAGGACGGTCTCCCGGCTCGAAGAACGAGCGCCGGGCCGCCCGTCACAGCGTCGAAAAGACAGTCAAACGCGCTGAATCGATCAAGGAAGCGCCCACCCTGTCTTCTCCAGCGACGCCACGCGCTCCTCCAACTCCTCCAGAGCCTTGTCCGCTTGGTCGCTGCGCTGGACAAGCAACGCGAGCTGGCAGTCGCTCCGGGCGAACCCGACCTCCAGCGCCGAGCGGGACCTACTGGCCCGGTAGGGAAGAGTGGGGCGGGTGGGACTCGAACCCACGGCCGACGGATTATGAGTCCTTTACGGATCTTCCTGATCTTGCCGCGCGTTTCCTGTTTTCGCAGGTCAGAGGGGAATGAACGGACACCCGGCTTGCCGTTCCCGTACGTCTGTTTCCGGGCCTTTCCCGATCCTTCCGTCCCCTGGCTGTCCCCTGAGGGGACTTCGCGATCAGACTGCAGAGACCGTGGCGCGCTACTGGATCAGACACTGCAGACCGCGCGGAGAGCACGACACCATGCGCAGCGGAGTGCCTTACCGGTGCGGTGAAGCCCACTCCTGTATCCAGGGCTGGAGGGTGCGGCGTCTTCACAGGTGATCCGCCGGCACCAGCGCGCGGGACTTATCCAACTCCCGTGCCACCTTCGTGACACTGCGCGCCGGGTCCAGATCGCGTTTACAGAGCGAACGCCTCGAACGCCTGCGGAGACTCAACCCTCTGCCGCTCCCAGGGGGAGTGATCGGGTTGGCCAGCCATGGGTCGCCTCTCTACCCCACGCCGCTCACCAATCATGCACGAGCAAGAAGAAGCCGAGTTCTTGAAGTCCCCTAAGGGCGCCGAGTTCAGGAAACTCTGCCTCAGCGCCGAGCAGCGTCCCTCGATCACGGCATCAGCGGATCGGACACCAACGCACGTCTGATGGCATGCGCATGGGTTCATCCCAGCGTGCGCAGGGAGCAGGGAGGCCGGCCCCGGGGATCAGCCGAACCGTGGCTGCTCCCCACGCACGTGGGGCTGTTCCCTGGTAGATCATCCAGATCGCGACGCCGATGGCGCTGCTCCCCGCGCACGTGGGGTGCCCCCCGGAGCCGACGTGCAAAATGCGGGAGGCTGGGTGAGGTTCGGAGCGTGCGCGCAGGCAGCTTGCGGTGGTCTTCCGTGGTGGCGCAAGCGGCCTGCTCGGCCCCGAGAATCCGAGCCCTGTGTCAGGGGACGGCCACCGGCGACGGTGTCAGGACTACGTCGAGGGAGACGATGTAGTCCTTCATCTGGTCCAGGGTTTGCATGGGGCTCTCCGGGTTGGAGCGCAAATCGGAGAAGGTGGCGACGATGCGTTCCAGCACGATGCGCCCCAGTACGCGTACCAGGGGCAGGCCGAGGCAGATGTACATGCCTTGCCCGAAGGTCAGATGGGGGTTGGGGGAGCGCCTGATGTCGAATCGGTCGGCCTGGGGGAAGTGTTTCTCGTCGAAGTTGGCCGACGAGTCCCAGACCACCACGTACTGGCCCGCCTTGATTTCGTGCCCGCCCAGTACGGTGCCGTGCCGGGCCGTGCGCCAGAGGTTGAACCACGAGAAGTCGTAGCGCAGGATCTCTTCGATGACCCCCGGAATCAGTGAGGGGTCGCGCCGCACGGCCTGGAAGAGCCCCGGGTCCCGGCAGAAGCGGTCGAAGGCGTAGGCCAGCATGAGGGCCAGGGGTGCGTTGCCGGCGGTCGCCAGGTCAAGGCACATGTGGACGATCTTTTCCTCGGCCAGTCGTCCGTCCTTGCGCCGCTCCGCGAGCAGCTCACTCATGAGGTCGTCGCTCGGATTGCGCTTGCGTTCGTTGAGCTGGTCCTCGAACAGGTCGACCACGTCGGCATGGTCCGGGGAGCGGACCCCGATGAGCTGGCCGAACATCTGGTCGGACCATTCCCGGAAACGGTCGGCGCCGGGGATCCGGAGGCCGAACATGTGGGCAACGGCACGCTCCATGATCGGATAGCAGAGCTCGCCGAGCATCTCCATTTTTCCGGAGGTGCGGGCGGGCTCCAGGAGCGAGTCGACCATGGCCGTGAACTCCGGCGCCAGTTTTTCGATGCTGCCGGGTTGGAATGAGCGTGCCACGAACCCTCGCAGATAACGGTGGTCCGGTATGTCTGCTCGGCCGAAGGAGAACGGCAGGCCCATGTGGGTCTTGTTGGTCACCGAGAAGTCGTTGGGGTTCTTGAGTACATGTTGCACGTCGTCGTACCGGAACACTTCCCACAGGTTGTATTCCGGGCGGAAGCGTAATGGTTGATTCTTCTGCATGTGCTGGAACCAGGCGATCCGCGATTCAATGGAGTCGCTCAGTTCGGGGAACAGTAGCTCCCTGGTCGGTTTGCTTGGCGAACTTGTCATGCCTTCACCCTTTCTGACTGGCCGCATGTCCCGCCCCACTGGCCGTGGTTAGAGGCGTTCCACCGTGAGCCAGATGAGCTCCTTCGAGCGAAATGTGCTTTCCCATACCGCCTTTCCGACCTCGGCGAGCCTGTCGGTGTGACTGTCGATCACCTTGCCGAGGACGGGGCTGCTGAGCGTTTCCGAGGTCGGCCCGTACTGGACGATGACCTTGTTGCCCGTCGCCTGGCTGAACCTGAGCCGGCCGACCGGCGCGTCGCAGATCTGCTCGCGCACCGGCGTCGGCGCCACGCTCACCAAGGGCGCCCAGGCATACATGGATTCACCGCTGACAACCGCGTGGTCCTGCAGGACCGTGAACGGCAGGGACTTGAGGAAGTCCATGCAGAGCTGCTGATTGAAGTCGCAGTAGAGCTCGGCATCGACTTCCACCCCCAAGGGCTGCCAGGTGAGGCGGATCGGAATCCGCTGGAGCGGGTCCTCCTCGACAGCGAGCGGCGCGGAGGTGTGCTCCGGCAGCGCCGCGGCGCTGTTCGTGGGGTAGCGGTAGTGCTCGCCCAGGTCCCACGGGAAGTAATGGTGCGACCAGGCCGTGAGCCGGTTCGCGTATTCGGTGAACGTGGCCAGCCTGTCCACGAGCTCGCCACGGCTGTCCGCGGGCTGCCCGACCTGATCGGCGTACTTCGCCAGGGTCGGGAATCCGTTGTAGCCGAGGAAGGTGCTGTAGATGGGGTCCAGCGTGCGGAAGACCGTCAGCACGTTCTCGACGGAGAGACTCTCGTCCGTCGCCATCCTCGTCAACTGGTAGAGATTCATTGAGTAGTCGCGAACGATGCTGTTCGAGAAGTCCCAGGCGGTGAAGTACTGGCCGTACGACCCCGGCAGCTCGGGAAGGGTTCCCGTGCGTATCTCCTGGATCTCTAAGGGCTCTTCGGATATGAAGCTCGTGATCAGCTCCCGGAGCTCCGGAAATGCCGACATGTTTTCCCTCTCGCTCGGTTTGCGGCGCTGCCACAAATTGGCGGCTCCAGAACCTTCTTGGTGGTTCCAGAATGTTTACGATGCCGTCCTCAATCGGTCAGGAGAGCATCGGGCCCACAGCGGGTGAATCTCCCCGGTGGCGATGTGGGTGGTCAGGGTCCGCCCGATGAACGGGGCGAGGGTGATACCGCTGTTGGCGAAGGCCTCGTAGTAGCCGGAAACGGCGGACAGCTCGCCGACGCTTGGAAGTCCGTCCGCCGGGAACACGGCGGTACCGATGCGCACCTGGTCGACGGTGGCCGACTCGAGCGCCGGGATCGTGCGGTACGCGCGCTCCAGCAGGTCCTTGACGAGCTCGTCGCCGGGGTCGGACCGGATTCCGGTCGGGAGGCGGGCGTCGATCTGGTCGGACCGCACGCGCACCCGCCCCGGCCCCGCCGACCTGGCGTGGGCCTGTGCGCCGCGCAGGACGTGCCGCACCGGATCGCCGTCTGTGAGCAGGTCGATCACGAGGCTGCTGCGCGTCGCGACGCCCTCGAGCGGGGCGGTTCCGAGCGTCGCGGCCACCGTGGGCGCCTCCGGCCCGGCGGCATTGACGACGGCGTCGACCTCGATACGGTCGCCGGCTTCGAGGCGGAGGGCCCGCACTTCTCCGTCGTGGACCGCGATGCCGTCGACCGTGCCGTTCCACAGCGTCAGGCGCCCTGTGTCCTTGGCCGCTGCGAGCATCTCGGAGACCAGTTTCGGCCCGTCGATCCAGCCTTCGTCCGGGAACAGCACGGCCGGTGTCCGGGCGTGCGGGAACGCGATGCCCGGCTCCCATTCGCGGTTCACCCGGGCCGCGTCGCACCAGACCGCCCGATAGCCCCAGGCGCTGAGGCGGTGGACCACGTCCGCGAACGACGGGCCGCTGCCGTCGCCGCCGCCATCCTCGTCGTCGCCCCAGGCGAGGCTTCCGGTGGGATGCCACCAGGGGGCGGAGTCGAACTGCTCGGCAAACCGGAGGTGTTCGATCATTCCGGTGTGACTCAGTTCGAACCTTGCGTACGTCGGCTGCTGAAAGGCGCTCAGCCGCGCGAAGCTGACATTGGTGGTCAGACCGCCGGGCTGCGCGCGCTCCACGCAGTGCACCCGCATTCCGCGTTGGGCAAGACTCAAAGCCACGCAGGCTCCGATGACGCCGGCCCCCACGACTCCTACGGTTTTCACTGTCCCCTCCATGTTTCGGGCAGGCTTGATCGCGCCAGCGCACCCGGTTCGCGCCGGGCGCGCTGCCGGTCACGCGGTCACAGCAGTTCGGCGATGTCGAAGGCCAGGTCGAGAGACTGGCTGCGGTTGAGCCGCGGATCGCAGGTCGACTCGTAGCGGTGGTGCAGATCGGCGGCCAGGACTTCGTCCCCGCCGCCGATGCACTCGGTCACGTCCTCGCCGGTGAACTCGACGTGAATGCCGCCGGGGTGGGTGCCAAGGGCACGGTGGACCTCGAAGAAGCCGCGCACTTCGTCGAGGATGTCGGCGAGGCGCCGGGTCTTGCGGCCGCTTCGCTCCACGTACGTATTGCCGTGCATGGGATCGCAGATCCACAGCGGTGTGCCGCCCGTGCTCCCCGCAGCGCGGATCAAGCCGGGCAGCCGGTCGCGGATCTCGCGCGCGCCCATCCTGGTGATAAAGGTCAACCGGCCCGGCTGCCGCTCCGGGTCGAGCAGGTCGATGTAGGAGCGGACCTCCTCCGGCGTCGTCGTCGGCCCGAGCTTGACCCCGACGGGGTTGGAGATGCTCCTCAAGTAGCCGATGTGCGCGCCGTCGAGGGCGCGGGTGCGCTCGCCGGCCCAGAGCATGTGCCCGCTGGTGGCATAGCTGATGCCGTCGGGGTCGGGGCGGGTGAGCGCGTCCTCGTAATCAAGGAGCAGGCCCTCGTGGCTGGCGAAGATGTCGGCCGAACGCAGCATGTCGAGCTGGACGCCGCAGGCGCGCATGAACCGCAGCGCGTGGTCGATCTCGTAGGCCACTTCCTCGTAGTGGGAGCCTGCCGGCGAGCTCGCCACGAAGTCCCGGTTCCACCGGTGCAGTTGGTCGAGCCCCGCGTAACCGTCGCGCGCACAGCCCGCCATGATGTCCAGGGTGGACCGTGAGGCCTCGTACATCCGCCAGAGCCGGGCCGGGTCCGGCACCCGGGCCAGTGGGTCGAACGCGAAGCCGTTCACCGCGTCGCCCCGGTACACCGGGAGCGTGACGTCGCCCCGGGTCTCGAAGGGACTGGACCGCGGCTTGGCGTACTGCCCCGCTATGCGGCCGATCTTCACGACCGGCGTCGCGGCCGCGTAAGTGAAGATGACGGCCATCTGAAGCAACGTTTTGATCTTGTTGCGGACCGCTTCCGGTGTCACACCGTCGAACGTCTCCGCGCAGTCGCCGCCTTGCAGCACGAACGCCTCACCGGTGGCCGCTGCCGCGAGCCGCGACCGCAGACCGTCGCATGCGCTGGGGGTAACCAGGCCAGGGGCGGCGGACAGCCGGGCCACCACGTCCTCCAGAGCGGCGCGGTCCGGCCACTCCGGCTGGTGCGTCGCGGGGGCGTCGCGCCAGGAGACGAGCAGGTCGGAATTCGTCATGAACGCAGACCAACACGATCTCCGTCCGGGGCGCAATGAATTCATCAAGTGGTCTGGTAGGTGCAGCGGCCATTGGTCTGGCCAGTCATGACCGGGGCGATGACATAGTTTCCGAGCAACAACGCTGGTGATCAGGGCTGTTCAGCTTTTGTTTACTTTACGGCTAACAAAGGAGGTGCGCCATCTCCGTGATGACGGAATTACTGGACGTTACCGTGACCGCGATTCCCGTGGAGACAACCGCGAACGCACTGGCCGTGCGTACTGAATTGCGCCGAAGGCTCGGCGCCGAGGAGGTCTTCCTGCTCGACGACCTGCACCCGGACCGGTCCCATGCGGGCACGGGCACCGTGGTGGGCTTCGGTCGGCTCGCCGAGATCTCGGTGACCGGAGACCGGGTCACCGTGCGCGGCAGTGGTCCGGTGGCCGACCTGCTGCGGGCCCGCTGCGGCCTGACGACGACCAACCCCTGGGGCATGCTCCGCCGGGCCACGAGCCTGTTCCGGGTGCATACCGACGTGCGGGGATTCGCCTTCGGCTTCCTCACCACGGTCGGCTACGACGCGGCCGCGTACATGGAGGAGCTGCCGCCGCGGCGCACCCCACCGGACGTGCCGGACCTGACGCTCACCCTGTTCCAGCACACCCTGTGGTTCAGCCGCGAGGGCGGACCGCCGGTGCTGCTCCGCGCCACGGGCCCCGGACTGCCCGAACCGCTGCCGCACGAGGCGCTGCGCGACATCCCCGACGCTGACTTCGCCGTGCCGCCCGCGACCGCCCCGCTGGCGGTGCACGACACCGTCGACCGGGAGACGTTTCTGGGCTGGGTCGAACGCTGCCTGGACCACATTCGCGTGGGGGACATCTACCAGATCCAGGTGGGCCACCGCATCGACGTACGCAGCGAACTGACGCCGGAAGAGGTCTACCGGCGCCTGAGCGACCGCAACCCGTCGCCGTACATGTACCTGCTCACCCAGTCCGGGACGACCCTCATCGGCGCGAGCCCGGAGCTGCTGTTCCGCCTCGACGACGGCCTCATCACCATGCGGCCGATCGCGGGGACCACGCGGCGCGACCCGACCGGAGCGGACAACGAGCGGCGAATCAAGGAACTGCAGGCCGACATCAAGGAGCAGGCGGAGCATGTGATGCTCGTCGACCTGTGCCGCAACGACATCGGCAGGGTCTGCCGCCCCGGCACCCTCGCGGTGGCGGACCTGATGGCGGTCGAGGCGTTCTCGCACGTGTTCCACCTGGTGTCCACGGTGACCGGCACACTGGACGTCGGCCGGGACGTCTGGGACGTGCTGTGTGCCACGTTCCCCGCCGGGACCATGACGGGGGCGCCGAAGCTGCGCGCCATGGAGATCATCGACGAGATCGAGGCCGAGCGCCGCGGCCTCTACGCGGGCGCCGTCGGACTCGTGGACGTCCAGGGGTGGGCCGAGTTCGCCCTCTGCATCCGGACCATCACGCACCACGAACCCGCCCCAGGCGACCAACGCTACGCCACGCAGAGTTGTGCGGGAGTGGTCGCCCTGTCCGAGCCGAAGCGGGAGTGGGACGAGACCCTGGCCAAGATGGGGGCCGCCCACTGGGCGCTCACCGGGAAGGAGCTGGCGTGAGAGTGCTGGTGGTGGACGCTCTCGACAGCTTCGTCCACATCATTGACCAGTACCTGCGCGAACTGGGGGCGGACACCGAGGTCGTCCGTTCCGGTGCGCGCACGGCACCGGAGCTGTCCGCGTGGCGACCGGACGCCGTGGTCCTTGGACCGGGGCCCGGTCACCCCGCCGACTCCGGCCACGTGGAGCTGGTCCGCCACTTCGCTGGTGACGTGCCGCTGCTCGGCGTGTGCCTCGGACATCAAGCCATCGCGCTGGCGTTCGGCGGCGCGGTCCGGCTCGCGGGCACCCTCATGCACGGCCGCACGAGCGTGATCGACCACGACGGCCTGGGCGTGTTCGGCGGCCTGCCGGACCGGCACACGGTCACCCGGTACCACTCCATCGTCGTGGCCGAGCCCTTGCCCGCGGAACTCCTGTGCACGGCACGGTCGACCGACGACGGCTACCCGATGGGACTGCGCCACCGCGAACTGCCGGTCGAGGGTGTCCAGTTCCACCCGGAGAGCATCACCACCGGCGACGGCCTCACGATGCTGGCGAACTTCCTGGCCAGCGTCAGGAGACCGGCTCCCCGGTGACTCGGCCCATGGCCCGGGCGAGCACACCGACCGCCTCCGGGAGCAGGCTGCTGCGCACCGCACCGTAGCCGAGCACCACCCCGGACGAAGGCGACCGGCGGCCGAACTGGAAGTGCCTGCCGGCATATACGAGAACCGACTTCGCCCGTGCGAGGGCGGCGAGGCGGGCGTCGTCGACGCCCTGGGGTAACTGGACGTAGGCGTGGATGCCCGACGGCTCGCCGGTCATCCGGGCGCCCGGCAGGTGTTCTTCGACGGCGTCCCGCAGCGCCGCGCGCCGTGCCCGCAGGATGGTCCGGATCTCCCGGACGTGCTGGTCCAGCATGCCGGACGAGATGAAGTGGGCGAACGTCAGCTGGGTGAGTGGGTCCGGGGTGCCCAACGGTGTCCGGCCGAGCCGTTCCGCCACCGCGTCGGGCGCTGCCACCCAGCCGAGCCGTATGCACGGGCCGAGCATGGCCCCGGTCGTCCCGGCGTAGATCACTCGCTCCGGACGGTGCCGCTGCAGGGCGAGGGGACCGCTGCTGACGCCCAACCACAAGTGCCCGTCCCGGTCGTACTCGATCACCCAGCCGTCCACGTCAGCGGCCCAGCGCAGCAGGGCCTCCCGGCGCCCCGGCGACAGCACGGCCCCCGTCGGCACCTGCGACACCGGGGTGACAACGACGGCGCGCGCCCCGGACCGGGCAAGGGCGTCCACGTCGATGCCCTCATCGTCCACTGGGATTCCGCTGACCCGCAGCCCTGCCCGCTCGGCGATCCTGACCTGCCAGGGCGCACCGGGGTTCTCCACGGCGATGTGGTCGACACCGAGGTCGTGCAGGACATGGCACACCACGTCGAGGGCGTGGTCGAAGTCCGTGGTGACGGCGACCTCAGCGGCGGTCGTCAGGACCCCCCGCGAACGGCCGAGGTAGGCCGCGAGTTCTTCCTGGAGTTCCGGAACACCGAGGGGATACTGCCGGGGGCCGGCGCCGCCGATCGACTGCCCCACGTACTCGTAGGCCCGCAGCCACTCACGGGACGGGAACAGCGCCGGGCTTGTCGCGTCGACCCGCAGGTCGTAGCGGGCCTCCGCGCGCCGGGCCGGCTCGGCCGCACCGCGGT
>NZ_JASCIR010000046.1 GCF_029968095.1 Streptomyces solicavernae
GGGCCAGGAGGTCAAGGAGGGCGACCTCGTCGTCGTCCTGGAGGCCATGAAGATGGAACAGCCCCTCAACGCCCACAAGTCCGGCACCGTCAAGGGCCTGACCGCGGAGATCGGCAACTCCCTCACCTCCGGCGCCTCCATCTGCGAAATCAAGGACTGACCTCCGCACACTGTCCGTACGAGGCCCCGGTCGGGCTTCAGCTGGGATCTTGCGGTGAACCCGGGGAACCCCGGTCGTTTACGACTCCGTTGGCGGCCGGGGTGAATCGCCTCGTGTGGGTGCGACGCGGAGCGTCGCGGTGGTGCCGTTTCCAGGATGCGGAGCATCCGCAGGGGCAGCCCGGTGGTGCCGGGGGCAGCGCGTGCACCAGCCGGGGTGTTTTGTAGAGACCCCGGACGTGTTCAACGCACGCGTCGACGACTTCTGGCGCGAGATCGACGACGGGCCCCTTCCGTCCTGATCCTCAAGCGCCTTCCAGCGGAGACTCCACCGTCCCACTCCGCCCGACGGCGGCGCACCGGCGGCCTCACACTCCAACTGGCCGCGCACTACGCCCACCCGGGGCGCGATGGGTGCGGTCACGAGGAGGCCCCCGGTCGCGCGCCGGGCACCTCCTCGTACGCGCACCGCAGCCGCCGGTGCTCAGCAGGCCGGTGCCGTGGCTCTCCGGGCGTGCAGCGTTCGGTGGACGTCCGTGCCGTGGTAGTACGTCCGCCCCGAGCGGCTGCGGCGGCGCCACTTCTCCGTGCTCGCATGCCGGTAGACACTGCCCGGCGGAATGGTCCACAGCCTCGCTATGTCCGCGGCCGTCAACCAGCGCACCGTGGCGGGCGCCTCCTCGCCCGGATCCTGCGCCGCCGCCCCGGCAGGCCCGTCCGCGCGGCCGTCGCCGCCGCGAGCGGCCGCCGCACCGATCCGGCGGCTCAGCTGCAACCACTCGTGCCCGAACCAGTGATGGGAGGCATCCTCCGTACAGCTGATCCTGGACGGCAGCTGCGGCTGCTGCACCCGCACCACGGCGGTGAGTTCACCCGAGCAGTCCGGCTCCACACAGCAGCCGACCGGGATACGCCGGCACGTCGACGGATCGATCACGTTGCGGGCCGAGCGCACCAGCCGAGCCACCTCGTCGCTGACCTCACTCGCCGCCGGATGAGCGGCGAGCCAGTCACCGTGGCGCGCCAGAAACTCCGTCAGCGCCCCCACCGCCCGGCGCGGACCGGCCAGGCCGCGCTCCTCAAGCACCAAGGTGGCCCACGCGCTGAGCACCGACAGGATCGACGAACGCACGTCGGCCGCACGCGCGTTGAACGGCATCCCGGGCAGCGGGCCGCCCGAGGTCTTCACGTCGCAAGGCCGGCCACCCGCCGCCGCACCGTCGAGATACAGCGCGCACTCCTCGTACAGGGCCGGCAACCGCTTCAGGTCGAGAACCAGACGTTCGCGACACGACGAGCACAGCCTGCAGCCGGTGACGGTGAGCCGCCGGGACCGGCCGTCCACCGCGCGGCGGTCACAGCCCACGCCCGTGCAGAGAGCCGTTGCCATGTCCGTCCGGATGGTCTTCTGATGCACTTCGACTCCTCACAGAGTTGTTCCCCTGCGAGCACGCTATTTCGGTCATCCGCATCGGCCCAAGGGCTTGAGGATGTTTCATGGCGGGCATGACGTATTCCGGAGAATCGGTGAATTCGTTTACCGGACGCTGACCTGAATTCACCTTCCCCTGCAGCGGGCGCGGATGGCGCGGTTGGCTTTTCGGTGACATGGATTGACCGCGATCTGACATGGAACTTCTTGACCCGCTGAACGCGGCCGAGGAAGCTTTCAGGCAGAGTCCCACGCCGTGTGCCCGTACGGCCCCGTGGAATTCCGGCCCGCCGCATCCGGGCAGTGCATCCGCTCCGGCGAAACCAGCCGCGTTCCCGAGGACACGATGAGATCCCCGTTCGCCGGCACGTTCCAGTCCCTGACCATCCGCAACTTCCGGCTGTTCGCCGCGGGACAGCTCGTCTCCGTCGCCGGAACCTGGATGATGGTCGTCGCCCAGGACTGGCTCGTCCTCTCGATGACCGATGACTCCGCATCCGCCCTGGGCGTGGTGACCGCCCTCCAGTTCGCGCCCCTGCTGCTGCTCTCCCTGCACGCGGGCGGCCTCGCCGACCGGCACGACAAGCGCCGCCTGCTGCTGGCCGCGAACATCGCCGCGGGGCTCCTGGCGCTCCTCCTCGGCCTGCTCGTGCTGAGCGGGGTGGCCGGGCTCTGGCACGTGTTCGCCTTCGCCCTCGCGCTGGGCATCGTCAACGCGGTCGAAGTACCGGCCCGTATGTCGTTCGTCAGCGAACTCGTCGGACCCGAGCTGCTGCCCAACGCCTCCGCGCTCAGCGCCGCGTACTTCAACTCCGCGCGCGTGCTCGGACCTGCCCTCGCCGGACTGCTGATCGGCTGGCTCGGCAGCGGGCCCGTGATGCTCCTCAACGCCGTGAGCTATCTGGCCACGGTCGTCGGCCTGCGCCTGATGCGGCCGGCGGAACTGCACCGCAGCGCGCGGCGGCCGCGCCGCGCGCCCGTCATGGACGGCATCCGCCACCTGACGGCGCGCCGCGATCTGCTGCTGCCGATGTTCCTGGTCGCCGTGGTCGGCATGCTGGGCCTCAACTTCCAGCTCACCCTGCCGCTCATGGCGAAGTCGGTGTTCCACTCCGACGCCACCGGCTTCGGCCTGCTCACCGCGGTCTTCGCCGCCGGCGGACTGCTCGCCGCGTTCGTCACCACCCGCCGCCGCGGCCGGCCCACCGCCGGGCTCGTCGTCGGCGCCGCCTTCGGCTTCGGAGTCGTGGAGGCCGCGGCCGGATTCGCGCCCACGTATGCCACGGCCGCCGTCCTGCTGTTCGGGGCGGGCTTCGGCTCCCTCTACTTCGCGCAGGCCGCGAACCACCGCATCCAGCTGGGCACCGACCCCGCCTACCGAGGCCGGGTCCTGGCCGTCTACACCCTGATCTTCCAGGGCACCACCCCGCTGGGCGCACTCCTCGTCGGAGCGCTCAGCGAAGCGTTCGGGCCACGCTCCGGACTCATCACCGGCGGCGCGGCCTCCGCGCTCGCGGCCGCCGTCGTACTCCTGGGCCAGGTCCGTGAAGTCCCGCCCGCCTCGCGACGCCCGGCACACGGCAGCCGCCGGACCCACCCGTCTCCACCCGCCATACGGAGGAAAACGCCATGACCACACAGCAGATCACCGCCCCGCGGGTGCAGGCCGGGCCCGCGGAGGAGCGGCAGGCCGTCATGCGGGCGGCGCGCACCGTGTTCGCCCGGGACGGCTGGGCCCGCACCGGTGTCCCCGCCGTCGCCGAGGAGTGCGACCTCGACGAGGCCACGGTCCTGCACTACTTCAAGGACAAGGAGCAGCTGCTGCTCACGGTCCTGCTCGAAGGCGCCGCCACCGTCGCCACCCGGCTGACGATCATCGCCGAGGACCACCTCACCGAGATCACCGGCCTGGAGAAGGACCTGGTCGCGCTCGGCCACGCCTGGCTGACTCCGCTGGCCGACTTCCCCGAGCACTTCGCCATCGTCCGCCACCTCGGCGCGGAGATCGCCGCGTGGCCGGCCGGGGTGGTGGAGATGTGGCAGAGCGCCGGTCCCCGGCAGGCCAACCGTGAACTCGCCCGCAGGCTGCAGCGGTTGGCCGACGACGGGCTGCTCTCGCTCACGGACGCCGGGCACGCGGCCGAACGGTTCGTCCAGCTGGTCGCGGGCGGTGTCGTGCAGCGCTCCTTCCACGGGGCGCTGCCGCTGACCGACTTCGAGACCGACTCGCTCATCGCCGCCGGCGTCGTGGACTTCATCCGGCTGTACGCCCCCGAAGGGCGCCGCTGACCGCTCCCGGCGGCCGGACCCGCGCCCGCCGTCGGCACGACGCCGTACGGCTCGAACGAGACCTCAACGACGCAGGGAGAGTGGATCAACCATGGGCACAGCGCAGGACTCGGTCCGGTCCCGGATCGAGGAGCTGACACAGATCAAGGACGCCGCCCGGCAGGGCCCGGACCCGGCGGCCACCGAACGCCAGCACGGCAAGGGAAAGCTGACCGCCCAGGAGCGGATCGACCTGCTCCTGGACAAGGGCTCGTTCAACGAGGTCGAACCGCTGCGCCGGCACCGGGCGACCGGCTTCGGCCTGGAGGACAAGAAGCCGTACACCGACGGTGTGCTCACCGGCTGGGGCACGGTCGAGGGCCGCACGGTCTTCGTCTACGCGCACGACTTCCGGATCTTCGGCGGCGCCCTCGGCGAGGCGCACGCCCAGAAGATCCACAAGATCATGGACCTGGCCGAGGCGGCGGGCGCCCCGCTCGTCTCGCTCAACGACGGGGCCGGAGCCCGGATCCAGGAGGGCGTGACGGCGCTGGCCGGCTACGGCGGCATCTTCCAGCGCAACACCAGGGCCTCCGGCGTCATTCCGCAGATCTCCGTGATGCTCGGCCCGTGCGCCGGCGGGGCCGCCTACTCGCCGGCCCTCACCGACTTCGTGTTCATGGTGCGCGAGACCAGCCAGATGTTCATCACGGGACCCGACGTCGTCAAGGCAGTCACCGGCGAGGACATCACCCAGAACGGCCTGGGCGGCGCCGACGCGCACTCCGCCACCTCCGGCGTCTCCCACTTCGCCTACGACGACGAGGAGGAGTGCATCGAGGACGTCCGCTACCTCCTGTCGCTGCTGCCCGCGAACAACCGGGAACTGGCGCCGGTGGCCCGCTCCGGCGACCCGGCCGACCGGCTGTGCGACGCGCTCCTCGACCTGGTGCCGGCGGAGGCCGGACAGGCGTACGACATCCGCAAGGTGATCGAGGAGATCGTCGACGACGGCGAGTACTTCGAGGTGCACCCGCTGTGGGCGACGAACATCGTGTGCGCGCTGACCCGCATCGACGGCCACGTCGTCGGCGTCGTCGCCAACCAACCCGCCGCCATGGCAGGGGTGCTGGACATCGACGCCTCGGAGAAGGGGGCGCGCTTCGTGCAGTTCTGCGACGCGTTCAACATCCCCCTGGTCACCCTCGTCGACGTGCCCGGCTTCCTGCCCGGTGTGGACCAGGAGCACAACGGCATCATCCGGCGCGGGGCCAAGCTGCTCTACGCGTACTGCAACGCGACCGTGCCACGCATCTCGCTCGTCCTTCGCAAGGCGTACGGCGGCGCCTACATCGTCATGGACTCCCGCTCCATCGGCGCCGACCTGGCCCTGGCCTGGCCGACCAACGAGATCGCCGTCATGGGCGCCGAGGGCGCCGCGAACGTCATCTTCCGCCGGGAGATCAACTCGGCCGACGACCCCGACGCGGTGCGCCAGGAGCGCATCGACGCGTACAAGAGCGAACTGATGCATCCGTACTACGCGGCCGAGCGCGGGCTCATCGACGACGTCATCGACCCGCGGGAGACCCGCACGGTCCTGATCCGCTCCCTCGACATGCTGCGCGCCAAGCACGCCGACCTGCCCTCGCGCAAGCACGGGAACCCGCCGCAGTGACGGCGTTCTCTGCAGTCAACCTGTCGATCTCGACGGGGATTTGAACATTCTTCCCTTGAACTGCGGGCGGAAAGCGAAGAATATTGATGACAACGTCCGGCGCTTTGTCGCTGGAGCCCGGCCCCGCAAAGTCGCCGGATTCCCTGAGTTCTTCGGGCTCCCTGAGCTCTCCGGATTTCCTGAACTCTCCCGATTTTCTGAGCTCTCCGGATTTCCTGAGCGTCGAATCGGCCGCCGGACATTCCGACGCGTCCCTCGCGTTCACAGCTGAGTTCCGGCCAGAACGTCCGGCATGTCGTACTGCCCTGTCTCAACTTGGAGAAACAACGCATGCACAGCAACCTGATCGTGGCCAGGATGGAACCCGGATCCGCAGTCCAAGTGGCCGATCTCTTCGAGGCGTTCGACGCCACCGAGATGCCGCACCGGATGGGCACCCGCCGCCGGCAGCTCTTCCACTACCGCGGCCTCTACTTCCACCTGCAGGACTTCGACACGGAGCACGGCGGTCAGCAGATCGAGGAGGCGAAGACCGACCCGCGCTTCGTCCGGATCAGCGACGACCTGTTGCCCTTCATCGAGGCCTACGACCCCGCGACCTGGCGCTCGCCCGCCGACGCCATGGCGACCCGCTTCTACCACTGGGAGGCGACGTCGTGAGCGGCCGGCGCGTAGTCATCACGGGCCTTGAGGTGCTGGCACCGGGCGGTGTCGGCACCGAGGCGTTCTGGTCCCTGCTCAGCGAGGGCCGTACCGCGACCCGCGGCATCACGTTCTTCGACCCGTCGCCGTTCCGCTCGCGCGTGGCCGCCGAGATCGACTTCGACCCGGACGCGCACGGCCTCAGCCCGCAGGAGAGCCGGCGGATGGACCGGGCCGGACAGTTCGCCGTGGTCGCCGCCCGCGGCGCCCTCGCCGACAGCGGCCTCGACCTGAGCGGACTGCCCCCGCACCGCACCGGGGTGACCGTCGGCACGGCCGTCGGCGCGACCACCGGGCTCGACGAGGAGTACCGGGTCGTCAGCGACGGCGGCCGCCTCAACCTCGTCGACCACACCTACGCGGTCCCGCATCTGTACAACCACTTCGTGCCCAGCTCGTTCGCCGCCGAGGTGGCCTGGGCGGTGGGTGCCGAAGGCGCGAACGCGGTGGTGTCCACCGGCTGCACGTCGGGCATCGACTCCATCGGGTACGCCGTCGAGCTGATCCGCGAGGGCAGCGCCGACACCATGGTCGCGGGCGCCACCGACGCACCCATCTCCCCGATCACGATGGCGTGCTTCGACGCGATCAGGGCCACCACCCCCCGGCACGACGAGCCGGAGCGCGCCTCCCGCCCCTTCGACGGCACCCGCAACGGCTTCGTGCTCGGCGAGGGCTCGGCCTTCTTCGTCCTGGAGGAGCTGGAGAGCGCCCGGCGCCGCGGCGCCCGCATCTACGCGGAGATCGCCGGGTACGCCACGCGCAGCAACGCGTACCACATGACCGGACTGCGCCCGGACGGCGCCGAGATGGCCGAGGCCATCCGCGTCGCGCTCGACGAGGCGCAGCTCGCCCCGGAGCGGATCGACTACGTCAACGCGCACGGTTCGGGCACGAAGCAGAACGACCGGCACGAGACCGCCGCGTTCAAGAAGAGCCTGGGCAGCCACGCCTACGCCACCCCGGTGAGCTCCATCAAGTCCATGGTCGGCCACTCCCTCGGCGCGATCGGGGCCATCGAGATCGCCGCGTCGACGCTCGCCATGACGCATCACGTGGTGCCGCCCACGGCGAACCTCCACGAGCCGGACCCCGAATGCGATCTCGACTATGTCCCCCTCACCGCACGGGAACACACCACAGATGCCGTGCTGACCGTCGGCAGCGGCTTTGGAGGATTCCAGAGCGCGATGGTCCTCGCCCGGCCGGAAAGGACCGCCGCATGACCGCCTCCGTAGTGGTGACCGGCCTCGGCGTCGTCGCCCCCAACGGCCTGGGCGCCGACGACTACTGGGCGGCCACCCGGGTCGGCAAGAGCGGCATCGGCCGCCTGAGCCGATTCGACCCCAGCCAGTACCCGTCCCGCCTCGCCGGCGAGATCCACGGCTTCCGGGCCGAGGAGTTCCTGCCGAACCGGCTGATGCCGCAGACCGACCGGATGACCCGCCTGGCGCTCGTCGCCGCGGACTGGGCCCTGGAGGACGCCGGGGTGCGCCCGCAGGAACTGCCCGCGTTCGACATGGGCGTCGTCACCTCCAGCGCGTCCGGCGGGTTCGAGTTCGGCCAGCGCGAGCTGGAGCGGCTGTGGAGCCAGGGCAGCGAGTACGTGAGCGCGTACCAGTCCTTCGCCTGGTTCTACGCCGTCAACAGCGGCCAGATCTCCATCCGGCACGGCATGAAGGGCCCGAGCGGGGTCGTCGTCAGCGACCAGGCCGGCGGCCTGGACTCCGTCGCGCAGGCCCGCCGCCAGGTCCGCAAGGGCACGCCCCTCGTCGTCTCCGGCGCCGTCGACGCCTCGCTCTGCCCCTGGGGCTGGGTGGCGCAGCAGACCAGCGGACGGCTGAGCACCGGCGACGACCCGGCCCGCGCCTACCTGCCCTTCGACGCCAGGGCGGCCGGACACGTCCCGGGCGAGGGCGGCGCCCTCGTCATCCTCGAACGTGAGGACCTCGCCCGCGCGCGCGGCGCCAAGGTCTACGGCCGGATCGCCGGATACGGGGCCACGTTCGACCCGAAGCCGGGCAGCGGACGCCCGCCCGCGCTGGGCAAGGCCATCGAGCTCGCCCTCGCCGACGCCGGCGTCGACGCGGCCGACGTGGACGTGGTCTTCGCCGACGGCGCGGCCGTCCCCGACCTCGACCGGGCCGAGGCGGACGCGCTGAACGAGGTGTTCGGGGCCCGGCGGGTCCCGGTGACCGTGCCCAAGACCATGACCGGAGCCCTGTACTCGGGCGCCGGCGCGCTCGACCTCGCGACCGTCTTCCTCGCCATGGAAGAGGGGCTCGTCCCGCCCACCGTGAACGTCGAGCCTGCCGACGAGTACGGCCTGGACCTCGTGGTGGGCCAGCCCCGCACCACCGAGGTGCGCACCGCGCTCGTCCTCGCCCGCGGGCAGGGGGGCTTCAACTCCGCGCTCGTGGCCCGCTCCGCCGACTGACCCACCCTCACGCAAAGGAACCGAAACCGCCATGGCCCACAAGGAATTCACCCTCGACGACCTGCGCCGCATCCTGATCGAGGCGGCCGGCGCCGACGAGGCCGTCAACCTCGACGGCGACATCCTCGACACGGACTTCGAGTCCCTGAACTACGAGTCGCTCGCGCTCCTGGAGACCGGCGGCCGCATCGAGCGCGAGTACGGCATATCCCTCGACGAGACCACGCTCAGCATCACGCACACCCCGCGCTCGCTCATCGAGACCGTGAACGGCGCCCTCGCCGCCCTGGTCTGACCGCACACAG
This sequence comes from Streptomyces solicavernae, assembly GCF_029968095.1. Classification (GTDB taxonomy): domain Bacteria; phylum Actinomycetota; class Actinomycetes; order Streptomycetales; family Streptomycetaceae; genus Streptomyces; species Streptomyces solicavernae. The sequence goes on from NZ_JASCIR010000046.1 coordinate 8,982, forward strand.
CGGGCGTCGACCACCGCGCACCGCCGCGCACCGCCGCGCTCGACCGCACCACGTACAGAGTTCACATCGGACCACTGGAGACGACAGACATGCCAGAGCAGGAGAAGCGGGTCGCGCTTGTCACGGGAGCCACCAGCGGGATCGGCCTCGCCGCCGCCCGGCTCCTCGCCCAGCAGGGCCACCGGGTGTTCATCGGGGCGCGCGACGCCGACAACGTCGCCGCGACCGTCAAGGAGCTCCAGGCCGAGGGCCTGGAGGCCGACGGCCGGACCGTGGACGTCCGTTCCGCCGAGGACGTACGGGCCTTCGTCACCGCCGCCGTCGACACGTACGGCGGCGTCGACGTACTGGTCAACAACGCCGGCCGCAGCGGCGGCGGCGTCACCGCCGACATCGCCGACGAGCTGTGGGCGGACGTCCTGGAGACCAACCTCACCAGCGTCTTCCGCGTCACCCGCGAGGTGCTCAACACCGGCGGCCTGCGGAACAAGGACCGGGGCCGCATCATCAACATCGCCTCGACGGCCGGCAAGCAGGGCGTCGTACTCGGCGCCCCGTACTCGGCGTCGAAGCACGGCGTCGTCGGCTTCACCAAGGCCCTCGGCAACGAGCTGGCGCCCACCGGCATCACCGTCAACGCGGTGTGCCCGGGCTACGTGGAGACCCCCATGGCGCAGCGCGTACGGCAGGGCTACGCCGCCGCGTACGACACCAGCGAGGACGCCATCCTGGAGAAGTTCCAGGGCAAGATCCCGCTCGGCCGGTACTCCACGCCCCAGGAGGTGGCCGGACTCGTCGGCTACCTGGCCTCCGACACGGCGGCCTCCATCACCGCGCAGGCGCTCAACGTCTGCGGCGGACTCGGCAACTTCTGACCTGCCTCAAGGGAGCTGAACATGACCATCCGTGAGGTCGAGCACGAGATCACCGCGGCCGCACCGGCCGAGACGGTGTACCGGCTCATCGCCGAGGTCGAGAACTGGCCGCGGATCTTCCCGCCGACCATCCACGTCGAGCACGTGGAGCGCGGTGCGAACGACGAGCGCATCCAGATCTGGGCCACCGCCAACGGCGAGCCCAAGAACTGGACTTCGCGCCGCACCCTGGACCCCGGCAGCCTGCGCATCGACTTCCGCCAGGAGGTGTCGACCCCGCCCGTCGCGGCCATGGGCGGCGCCTGGATCATCGAGCCGCTCTCCGCGACGGAGTCGAGGATCCGGCTGCTGCACGACTACCGGGCGGTCGACGACGACCCCGACAGCCTGAAGTGGATCGACGAGGCCGTCGACCGCAACTCCCGCTCGGAGCTGGCCGCGCTGCGGACCAACGTCGAACGGGCCCACGCCGAGGACGAACTCACCTTCTCCTTCGAGGACTCCGTCACCGTCGACGGCGCCGCCAAGGACGTCTACGAGTTCATCAACGAGGCACAGCTGTGGTCGCAGCGGCTGCCCCACGTGGCCACGGTGCGCCTGACGGAGGACACCCCCGGCCTGCAGACCCTGGAGATGGACACGCGCGCCAAGGACGGCTCCGTGCACACCACCAAGTCGTACCGGGTGACGTTCCCGCACCACAAGATCGCCTACAAGCAGGTGACCCTGCCGGCCCTCATGACGCTGCACACCGGCTACTGGACGTTCACCGAGACCGACACCGGCGTCACCGCGTCCTCCCAGCACACCGTCGTCCTCAACACCGCGAACATCGCCCGGATCCTGGGCGAGGACGCCACGGTCGCCGACGCCCGCGCGTACGTGCACAACGCGCTCAGCACCAACAGCAAGGCCACCCTCGGGCACGCGAAGGCCCATGCCGAGGGCCGGCGCTGACGCGAGCGGGCCAGGGGCGCCGACGCCGCCGCGCCGTGTACTGCGCGAACCGGCCGAACTCTCCCTGTGGTTGATCCGCCCGCCGTTGCCGGACAGCCCCGCAGCGGGCCGTCTCGCGGCCCACGAGCTCGACGAGGCCGAGGCACGGCGGGCGGAGCTGTTCGTACGTCCCCAGGACCGGGTGCAGTACCTGTCCGCGCACATCGCGCTGCGACGGATTCTGGCGGCCTCCACCGGATACCCGCCGGACCGGCTGCGCCTGGGACGGGAACCGGGACCGCTGTGGGCGCACCGCAGGAACAAGCCCGTACTGCTGTATCCGCCCGCACCGGTGCACTTCTCGCTGTCGCACAGCCACGGACTGATCCTCATCGGCACGGCCGCCGCCGTCGTCGGGGTGGACGTCCAGCGCATCCCGTCGCCGGGCACGGTCGAAGTGTGCGGGCCGGCGCTGCACCCGGCCGAGTGGCGTGAGCTGCGCGCCCTGCCGCACGCCCAGCGGCAGGGTGCCTTCGCCCGGCTGTGGACCCGCAAGGAGGCCTACCTGAAGGGCCTCGGCACCGGCCTCGGCCGCGGCCCCGCCCGCGACTACCTGGGCGCCGGCACCGACGCCGACGCCCCGCCGGGCCCGCCGGGCTGGGTCGTCCGCGACGTCCTGGCCGGGTCCCAGCACGCGGCCGCCGCCGCCCTGGCAACCCCCACGGAACCCGTCATCACGCTGCGTTCGGTGCCCGTGGCGTGCCTGTACGGCGGCGCGGCCGGACAGCCGCTGTCCGCGGCACCGCTACTCGCTTGGAGAAGGAGAGGTTCATGGACGCTTCGGTGGTCGTTGTTGGAGCGGGACCCGCCGGGCTGATGCTCGCCGGGGAGCTACGGCTCGCGGGGACCGACGTCACGGTGCTCGAACGCCATCCCCGGCGCACCGGGGAGTCCCGGGGGATCGGCCTGACCATCGGCACCATGGAGGTGTTCGACCAGCGCGGACTCCTGGCCCGGCTCGGCGCCTACGAGACCGGCACCATGGGGCACTTCGGCGGCCTCCCGCTGGACATGGGCATCCTCGGCGCCGCCCACGAGGCCGCCCGCACCGTCCCGCAGTCCGTCACCGAGGAGGCCCTGGAGGCGTGGGCCACGGACCTCGGCGCCGACATCCGCCGCGGCCACGAGGTCGTCTCGCTGCGGGACGACGGCGACGGCGTGACGGTGACGGTGCGACATGACGACGGGCAGGAGGAGATACGCGCCCGCTTCCTCGTCGGCTGCGACGGCGGGCGCAGCACCGTACGCAAGGCCGCCGGGTTCGACTTCCCCGGCACGGCGGCCACCACCGAGATGCTCCTCGCCGACCTGCGCGGCGTGGAGCTCGAACCGCGCATGACCGGCCAGCAGGTCGGCGGCGGCTTCGTGATGGTCGCGAAACTCGCCGGCGGCATCCACCGGGTCATCGTCGGCGAGCACGGCATCCCGCCGCGGCGGCGCACCGGACCGCCCGCTTTCACCGAGGTCGCCGACCTCTGGAAGCGGCTCACCGGCACCGACATCGCGCACGCGGAGCCGGTCTGGGTCAGCGCCTTCGGCGACGCCACCCGGCAGGTCACGGAGTACCGGCGCGGGCGGATCCTGCTGGCCGGCGACTCCGCCCACGTCCACCTGCCCGCGGGCGGCCAGGGCATGAACACCAGCGTCCAGGACGCGCACAACCTCGGCTGGAAGCTGGCCCTCGTCCTGCGCGGCGACGCCCCCGAGGCGCTGCTCGACACGTACCACACCGAACGCCACGCCGTGGGGCAGGGGCTGCTCGCCAACACCCGGGCGCAGAGCCTGCTCGTCCTGGGCGGCGAGGAGGCCCAGCCGCTGCGCAGCGTGCTCGCCGAGCTCATCGAGTACCCGGAGGTCGCCCGCCACCTCGCGGCCAAGGTCAGCGGCCTCGACATCCGGTACGAGGCCGGCGCCGGCGGCAACCCGCTGCTCGGCCGACGGCTCCCGCATCTCCCGGTCACCACCCGGGCCGGGGACACCACCAGCACCGCGCTGCTGCGCACCGGCCGCGGCGTGCTCCTCGACCTCGACGACAACGCCGTGCTGCGGCGCCGCGCACAGGGCTGGCGCGACCGCGTCGACCTCGTGACCGCCACCCCCGGCCCGGTCCCCGAAGGCAGCCCGCTGACCGGCACCACCGCCGTGCTGCTGCGCCCGGACGGGTATGTGGCCTGGGCGGCGCCCGGCAGCCACCACGACCTGGCCACCGCCCTGAACCGCTGGTTCGGACCGGCCTCGGGACAGGGCCGATGACGCCGTACGAACAGGACGCAGACGTCGTCGTGGTGGGCGCGGGGCCCGTCGGGCTGTTCCTCGCCGCCGAACTGCGCGGCGGCGGTGCCCGCACCCTCGTACTGGAGCGCCGCACCGAGCCCAGCGGCGAGTCCCGGGCCTCGGTCCTGCACACCCGCACGATGGACATCTTCGCCGACCGCGGCCTGCTGCCCCGACTCGGCGAGCTCCCGCCGGTGGGCCCGGGGCACTTCGGCGGCCTCCGACTCGACCTGGCCGAAGCCGACCCGGACCACCCCCTGGCCGGTCAGTGGGAGTGCCTGCAGCACCACTTGGAGGCGGAGCTGGAGCGCCACGCGCTCGACCTGGGCGCCGAGATCCGCCGCGGCCACACCGTGACCGGCCTGCGGCAGACCCCGGACGGCGTACGGCTCGACGTACGGGGCCCGGACGTCGAGCCGTACACCGTCACCGCCGGATACGTGGCCGGCTGCGACGGCGAGCGCAGCACCGTGCGGGAACTCGGCGGCTTCGAACTCGCCGGGCGCGCCGCCGACAAGGTGATGCTGCGGGCCGACGTCGCCGGGCTCGACATCGACAACCGGCGCCTGCAGCGCTTCCCCGACGGGATCGCCACCGCGTACCGCAGGCCCGACGGCACCACCCGGCTGATGGTCCACCGGTTCGGCGTCCAGCCGGACGGCGAACCGGACTTCGACCAGGTGAGCGCCGCCTGGGCGGACGTGACCGGCGAGGACATCCGGCATGGCCGGGCGCTCTGGCTGAACCGCTTCGACAACACGTCCCGGCAGGTCACCGAGTACCGGCGGGACCGGGTGCTGCTCGCCGGGGACGCCGCGCACCTGCAGATGCCGGTCGGCGGACAGGCCGTCAACCTCGGTCTGCAGGACGCGGCCTGCCTCGGCCGGCGGCTCGCCGGCACGGCCACGTCGGGCGCCCCGCCCGAGAGCCTCGGCTTCTACCACGCGGCACGCCACCCGGTCGGGGCCCGCACCCTGACCAACATCCAGGCGCAGGCACAGCTGCTGTTCGGGGGCGACGAGGTCACCGCCGTACGGGAAGTCCTCGGCGAAGTCCTGGAGTTCGGGGCGGCCCGCCGTCACCTGGCCCGCATGATCAGCGGCCTCGACGTACCCGCCGACCCGCCGCCCGACCCTCCGCCCACGGACCCGCGGCCCGCCGGCCGCGGGCCCGCAGGCCCGCCCGCTGGGCGGCACCCCTCGACCACCCACCGACCCGGAAGGCCACCCGTGGACAGGCTCACCGACAAGACCGCCCTCGTGACCGGCTCAAGCCGCGGCATCGGCAGGGCCACCGCCGTCCGCCTCGCCCGCGAGGGCGCCCTGGTCGCCGTGCACTACGCGGCGAACGACGAGGCGGCCGACGAGACCGTCGCCCTCATCGAGAAGGACGGCGGCCGTGCCTTCAAGGTCCGGGCCGAACTCGGCGTCCCCGGCGACGTGCACGAGCTGTTCCTGGGCCTGGAACGCGGCCTCAAGGAGCGGACCGGGGACACCCGCCTCGACATCCTGGTCAACAACGCGGCCGTGACGTCGACGGGTTCGGCGCCCGAGGACCTCACCCCCGAGGAGTTCGACCGCTGCTTCGCCGTCAACGCGAAGGCGCCGTACTTCATCGTGCAGCGGGCCCTCGGCCTCATGCCGCACGGCGGGCGCATCGTCAACATCTCCACCGGCGTGACCCGCACCGCCGTGCCCGACCAGCTGGCCTACGCCATGACCAAGGGCGCCGTCGAACAGCTCACCTTCCAGCTGGCGCGCGTCATCGCGCCGCGCGGCATCACCATCAACAGCGTGGCGCCGGGCATCACCGACAACGGCGGCGCGATCTTCGACAACGCGGACGCGGTCGCGGCGATGTCGCAGTTCTCCGCGTTCAACCGGGTCGGCGAGGCCGGTGACGTCGCCGACGTCATCACCTTCCTGACCACCGACGAGGCCCGCTGGATCACCGGCGCCTTCATCGACGCCACCGGCGGCACGCTCGCCTGAGCCTGAGCCTGAGCCTGAGCCTTAGCCCGAGCCTGAGCCCGAGCCCGAGCCCGAGCAGCCCCACCCAACTCGACCAGTGTGAGAGGCAAGCCATGTCCGCCGACACCGCGCGCATCGCCGTAGTCACCGGCGCCAACAAGGGGATCGGCCGTGAGATCGCCCGGCAGCTCGCCGAGCGCGGCCTGACCGTCTACCTGGGGGCCCGGGACGAGCAGCGCGGCCGCGCCGCCGCCGACGCGCTGCGCGCCGAAGGCCACGACGTGAGGTTCCTGCACCTCGACGTCACGGACGAGACCTCCGTCGCCCGCGCCGCCGGACGCCTCCAGGAGGAGTCCGGAGTCCTGCACGTCCTCGTCAACAACGCCGGCATCGGCGGCCCGATGCAGCCCCCCAGCGAAACCCCCGCCGAGCAGGTGCGCGCCGTCTACGAGACCAACGTGTTCGGCGCCATCACCGTGACCAACGCCCTGCTGCCCCTGCTGCGCAAGGCCCCCTCCGCCCGGATCGTCAACGTGAGCAGCGCGATCGGCTCGCTGTCGGCGGCTGCCGCGAACCACGACCCGACCGGAGTGCACCCGCCCGGACAGTTCCCGGTGATGCTCTCGTACGCCACGTCGAAGAGCGCCCTCAACGCGGTCACCCTGGCCTACGCCAACGAGCTGCGCGGCACCGGCATCCTCGTCAACGCCGCCTCCCCGGGCTTCGTCGCGACCGACATCAACGGCCACCACGGACAGCTCACCACCGAACAGGGCGCGCACATCCCGGTGCTGCTCGCCACCCTCGACGACGACGGGCCCACCGCCCGGTTCCTCGGCGAGGACGGCACGCCCGAAGGCCAGGTGCTGGACTGGTGACCACCACCACCGGCGCCGACACCCGGGCGGTGCACGGGAGTTGGAGCCCGCGGCAGTGGACGCGGCTCCTGGTGCTCTCCGGCAACATGCTGCTCGACGCCGTCGAGGTGTCCGTCGTCCTCATCGCGCTGCCCACCCTCGCCGGCCGGTTCGGCCTCACACCGTGGGGCGCCCAGTGGCTGATGAGCGGCTTCGCCCTCGGCTTCGCCGCGCTGCTGCTGCTCGGGCCCGTCCTGTGCGCCCGCATCGGACGGCGCCGCGCCTACCTGGGGGCGATGCTGCTGTTCGGCCTCGCCTCCCTGGCCGGCGGGTTCGTCGGCGGGCCCGCGCTCCTCGTCGCGATCCGGGTCGTCAAGGGCTGCTGCGCGGCACTCACCGCGCCGACCGGACTCGCGATCATCAACGACCTGTTCCCCGAAGGACCGCAGCGGCGGCGGGCCCTGTCGGTGTACTCCCTGTTCGGCGCCGCCGGGTTCACCGCGGGACTGCTGCTCGCCGGCGCGCTCCTGGAGACCAGCTGGCGCTCCGTCTTCGTGTTCCCCGCACCCCTCGCCCTGGCCCTCCTGGCCGCCGGGGCGTACGTGCTGCCCCGGGACCGGGTCGCGCCGCGCCCCCGGCCGCCCCGCCCCGCGCTGCTGAAGTCCGGCGCACTGGCGCGCTCCGCCCTGGGCGCCGCCGTACTCAACGGCACCTACCAGGCGGTCCTGGTCCTGCTCGTGTTCCGGATGGCGGCGGACCTGGCCTGGTCGCCCTGGCAGACCGCGCTCGCGCTGCTCCCGGCCTGCCTCCCGCTGGCGCTGACCGTGCCCTTCGCCGGCCGGTTCATCGCCCGCCACGGCACCCGCCGGCTCATCACCCTCGGCGCGCTGTTCCCCCTGCTCGGCTACCTGCTCGCTCTCGTACGGGCCCAGGACGCCTCGTACCTGTCCGGCATGCTGCCGACCCTGCTGCTGGTCGAGGCCGGTTTCTGCTGCGCGTTCGTCGCCCTGAACGCGCAGGCGACGGCCGGGCTCGACGCTTCGGACCGCAGCGCCGCCGTCTCCGTCTACCAGGCCTGCGTGCAGCTCGGCGCCGCCGTGCTGCTCCCGCCGGTCGCGCTCCTGCTGCCCCAGGGCCCACGACCGGCCCTGCTCCTGATCACGGCCGTCGGCGCGATCGGCCTCCTGGCCGCGCTCGCCCGGCGCCCGCACCCCGCCCCATGACGCTCCACCCCACCCGCTCCACCCCCTCAAGGAGGCATACCGCAATGGCAGTCGAATCGACCGACAGCTCCGTGCACCCCGGCCCGGTCATGGGCCTGATCCTCGGCTCGTGGCAGTCCCGGATGCTGCTCGCGGCCGTCGAGTACGACCTGTTCACCGAAGTGGCCAAGGGCCCGGCGACCAGCGCCGAGCTGGCCGAACGCCTCGGCCTGGTCGAGCGCGGCACCAACGACCTGCTCGCCGGGCTCGTCCACCTCGGCCTGCTTCAGTCCACGGACGGCACCTTCGCCAACGCCCCGGTCAGCGACGCGTTCCTGGTCAAGGGCCGCCCCGCCTACCTCGGCGGCTACCTGCACTTCTGCGAGCAGGAGCTGAACCCCGCCTGGAACGGTCTGGCCGACTCGCTGCGCACCGGCAAGCCGCAGAACCAGGCAGCGGTCATCGGCAACCCGTACGACACCCTGTACGCGGACGCGGACGCCACGGACGGCTTCCTCGACAGCATGGACCTGCTCAACGCCCCCATCGCGCAGGCCCTGAGCCGCTTCGACTGGAGCGGCTACGAGTCCTTCGTCGACATCGGCGGCGCCCGCGGCAACTTCGCGCACCAGGTCGTCACGCACAACCCGCACCTCAAGGGCGCCGTCTTCGACCTGCCGCCCCTCAAGCCCGCGTTCGACCGGCACATGGACCGCCTCGGCGACACCGCCGGCCCCGTCACCTTCCACGGCGGCGACTTCTTCAAGGACGACCTGCCGCAGGCCGACGTCCTCGTCTTCGGCCATGTGCTGCACAACTGGGGCGTCGAGGACCGCGTCGCCCTCCTGAAGCGGGCCTACGACGCCCTGAAGCCCGGCGGTTCCGTCTTCGTCTACGACCCGATGGCGGGCGGCGACCAGCCCTCGATGCACGGGGCGCTGGCCGGGCTCACCATGCTCGTCTGGTCCCGCGGCGGCCACGAGTACGCCGCCGACGACCTGCACGGCTGGCTGCGCGAGGCAGGGTTCGAGCCGGAGACCGTCGAGGTCGACGGGCTGCACGACGACGTCCTGGTCATCGGCCGCAAGGCCGCGTAGCCCCCACGGACCCCAAGGAGCCGACGATGCCCATCACTTCGGACGTCAGGCCGGACCTCGGCCGCCCCGACGTCACCGCCGCACTGGTCGAGGAAGCCGTCCTCGGCGACCCCCGGCACCTGGAGACCGCCGCCGCGGCGGTCCTCGCCCACTGGCAGGCCGCCGAGTGGCCCGCAGGGCTGCTGAGCCTGTCCCTGTTCACCGGCACCGACGGCACGTCGCTGCTGGCCTACGCCCAGTGGGCGGCCGGCCCCGGGAGCCAGGACGTCCTGATCAAGGCGTACGCGGCCCTGCGGCCCGACTGGCGCTCCCTTGGCCTCACCCCGGGCGAGCCCCAGGCGGTCGAGCTGTACCGCCGCGTGCAGCCCACCGAACTGCCGGACCCCGTACCGCCGGTCGGCTGCTACCCGGCCGCGTTCTTCGCCATGAACGACGGCGACACGGCCCGCGCCTGGGTCGACGGTCTGCTCGGCACCGAGGAGAAGACCGTCGGGGAGGACCGCGCCTACCCGGGTGCCATCGCCGCCAACTTCCATGTCTCGGCGGACGACTCCGGGATCTTCCTGCTGTCCGAGTGGGCCTCGGAGGCGGAGGCGCTCGTCCACATCAAGGCGGAGATCGAGCCGCTGCTCGCGTACATGGGGCAGGCCGAGGCCGGAGCGGGCCGCCGCTATGCGTTCCACGCGTCCCTCGCCGCGACCGCCGGCTGAACACCCCACTCAGGAAGGCCACTTCATTGTCCACCCGCGAAGTCGTCTTCGGCTTCGGTGCGCACAGCACCGTCGCCGAGGCGCCTCAGCTGCTCGACCTGGCCCAGCTCGCCGACCGCGAGGGCCTCGACCTGTTCTCCCTCTCGGACCACCCCTACGTCGGACAGCGGCTCGACGCGTACGCCGCCGTCGGGTTCGTCACCGGACGGACGCGGCACCTCGCGGGATTCGCGAACGTCAGCAACCTGCCGACCCGCCCGCCCGCCATGCTGGCGCGGACCGTGACCTCCCTGTCGGTGCTGTCCGGCGGCCGGGTCGTGCTCGGCATGGGCGCCGGCGGGCTGTGGGAGCGGATCGCCGACATGGGCGTGCAGCCGCTCACCCCGGGGGCCGCCGTCGAGGCGTTCGAGGAGGCCATCGTCCTCGTCAAGAAGCTGTCCGGCGGCGGCCCGCCGGTCACGTTCCGCGGCCGCCACTACCGGGTGGAGGGCATCGACCCCGCCCCGGTGCCGGCCCCGCCGGTGTGGACCGGGTCGGTCGGCCCGAAGTCCCTCGCCGCCACCGGCCGGGTCGCCGACGGCTGGATCCCCGGCCACGCCGCGGACTGGCTCAGCCCGCGCTACCGGGCCTCGCGGCCGGTCGTCGACGAGGCCGCGCAGGCCGTGGGCCGCAGCCCGCGCGAGGTCCGCACCGTCTTCAACTTCCCCGGCCGCATCACCGACCGGCCCCTGGCCGCCACCCGGGACCGGGACGGCCGCTGGGTCGGCGGCTCCACCGAGCAGTGGATCGACGAACTGACCGGTGCCGTCCTCGAACACGGCGCCTGCGGCTTCATGCTCTTCTCCCCCCGCGGCGGTACGCCGGACCAGGCCGCCGTCGGCCGCTGGGCGGGGGACATCGCCCCGGCCGTGCGCGAAGCCGTCGCCAAGCACCGCAGCTGAAACGGCCACAGCCGTTCCGTACCCGACTCACCCAGATCCGAAGGGCATTTCATGAGCAGGCTGAAGAACAAGACGGCACTGGTCACCGGCGCCAGCCGCGGCATCGGCCGGGGCATCGCGCTCCGGCTCGCGCAGGACGGCGCCGTCGTCGCGGTGAACTACGCGTCCAACGAGGCCGCCGCGAAGGAGACGGTGTCGCTCATCGAGGAGGCCGGCGGCCGGGCCTTCACCGTGCACGCACGGCTCGGCGAGCCCGGCGCCGTCGAGCAGCTCCTGGCGGGCGTGGAGGCCGGCCTGGCCGAGCGCACCGGGTCCGGGAACCTGGACATCCTCGTCAACAACGCCGCCGCCACCGGCTTCGAGGGCGCGGGCCCCAGCGCCGTCACCGAGGCCATCATCGACAACTGCTACACCATCAACGCCAAGGCGCCGTTCTTCCTGATCCAGAAGGCCCTGGAGCTGATCCCCGACGGCGGGCACATCGTCAACGTCTCGTCCGGGGTCACGCACTCCGCGTTCCCGATCCAGATCGCGTACGCGATGAGCAAGGCGGCCCTGGAGCAGATCACCCTGCACATGGCCCCGGTCCTCGCGGCCCGCAACATCACCATCAACACGGTCGCCCCCGGCATCACGGACAACGGCGACCCGGTGTTCGACGACCCGGCCGCCGTCGAGCAGATGTCCGCGCTGTCCGCGTTCAAGCGGGTCGGTGAGGTCTCCGAGGTCGCCGACGTGGTCGCGTTCGCCGCCTCCGACGACGCCCGCTGGGTCACCGGGTCCTTCATCGACGCCACCGGCGGCACCCTGATCGGCTGAGGAGCCAGCTATGCAGAACGACATCCAGTCCGCGGTCGGCTTCGCCCACGCCAAGCCGGAACGGGCCGCCGACCTCGGCAAGCTGCTCGTCGACTTCGCCGAGCGGTCCCACAACGAGCCCGGCTGCCTGGGGAGTTGGATCAACCAGGACGCGGACAACCCCGACCTGTTCGTCTTCTACGAGGTGTGGGCGACGCGCACGGACCTCGCCCGGCACCTGGCGCAGCCGTACATGAAGGAGTTCCTGGCCGACCGCATGGAGTACCTGGAGCGGGACCTGGAGGTGCGCCCGCTGCGGCTCACCGGCCCCGCGCCGGCCGAGTCCGCCGACCCGGCCGAGATGAACCAGAGGTACCTGGACGCCTACGCCGACCGGGACCTCGACGCGATCATGGCGGTCTACGCGCCCGGCGGCGCCGCGGTGTGGGAGCCCGGCAAGGCGGTCAGCGGCGCCGAACACCGGTCCGCCGTCGCCGAGTTCCTGGAACGGGACCCGCGGCTCTCGGCAGAGGTCAGCGAGTGCTACATCGCGGGCGACACCGCAGCGCTCGTCGTCGACTGGAGCATCGAGGTGCCCGGCGCGCCGGAGATGACCGGCAGCGGCCGCGGCTTCGACGTCCTGCGCAAGAACGCCGCCGGCGAGTGGCGCTACGTCATCACCAATCCGTTCGGGAGCCGGTGACATGAGGATTCAGGACAGGGTCGCCGTCGTCACCGGGGCCGGCAGCGGCATCGGCAAGGCGATCGCCGAAAAGCTCGACACGGCCGGCGCCCGCGGCGTGGTGGTGTCCGACATCGACCTGGACGCCGCCGAGAAGGCGGCCGCGGCCATCGGCGGCAACGCCCTCGCCGTACAGGCCGACGTCGGTGACGAAGCCTCCGTGCAGGCCCTCGTGGAACGCGCCCGGGAACGGTTCGGCGACGTCGACCTGTTCGTGTCCAACGCCGGTCTGACGGTGACGGGCAGCTTCGACGCCCCGGACGAGGACTGGCAGCGCGCCCTGACCGTCAACATGATGTCGCACGTGTACGCGGCCCGCGCGGTCCTCCCGGCCATGCTGGCGAACGGCCGCGGCCATCTGCTGCAGACGATCGCGGCCTGCGGCGTGCTCACCGCCTTCGGCGCGGCACCGTACTCGGTCGCCAAGCAGGGCGCCGTGGCGTTCGCCGAGTACCTCGCGGTCGAGTACGGACACCGCGGCATCGGCGTCTCGTGTCTGCTGCCGCAGGCCGTCAACACGCCGATGCTGGCCGAGAGCGTCAGCAGCAACGAGCAACTCGCCCTGCTGAAGGAGAAGTCCGAGGTGCTCGAACCGGAGCAGGTGGCGGCCGCCGCGCTTCGCGGCGTGGAGGAGAACCGGCTGCACGTCTTCACCCACCGGGGCTCGGCCGACTCCTTCCGGCTGCGCGCCGACGACGCGGACAAGTGGGCGGCCGACATGCGCGCCATCCGCCACGGCGCCCGCCCCTGACACCGGCACGGCGAGGGCCCCTGCGGGGGTGCGGGGGGGCGTGCCCACACGCGCGCCCCCCGCACCCGCCCGTGGCTCGCTCCGTGGCTCACAGGAAGGAACACCATGCCCGAGCAACACCTGCGGCTCGCCGTGATCATCGGTTCGTCCCGTGAGGGGCGCACCGGCCCGGCCGTCGCCCGCTGGTTCGTCGAGGAGGCCGAGTCGTGCGCGATGTACGACGTCGACGTCCTGGACCTGGCCGACGTCGAACTGCCCCTGTCGCTGACCCAGGCCGCCGGCACGGCGCAGGGCGGCCGTCTCGCCGCCCTCGCGGAACGCCTGGAGTCGGCGGACGCGTTCGTCGTCATCACACCCGAGTACAACCACAGCTTCACCGCCCCCATGAAGAACCTCATCGACTGGCACCGCACCCAGTGGCAGGCCAAGCCGGTCGGGTTCGTCTCCTACGGCGGGCTGTCCGGCGGCCTGCGGGCCGTCGAGCAACTGCGCCAGGTCTTCGCCGAGCTGCACGCGACCACCGTCCGCGACACGGTCAGCTTCCACGGCGTCTGGCAGCACGTGGGCGACGACGGCACGCTGCGCGCACCGGACGCCGCGGTACCCGCCAAGGTCATGCTCGAAAAGCTGCAGTGGTGGGCGGCCGCACTCAAGGACGCGCGCACGCTGCGGCCGTACGCCGCCTGACCCCAGCAGAGAGGGAAGCACATGAGTTCCATCAGGGTGGAGGACGGCTACTTCACGCTGTTCAACATCTTTCACACCGACGGCCCTCAGGGACAGCGCCGCTTGATGGACCAGTGGCGCGGCCTGCCGCCCGCCCACACCCAGCCGGGCCTCGTCTCGGGCAACTTCCACCCGAGCACCGACGGGCGCTCGGTCGTCAACTACGCGCAGTGGGAGAGCAAGGACGCGTACGACGCCTTCAGGGCCGAGTCCGCCACCCGGCAGCGGTTCGGCGAGGCGCAGACGTTCTCCCGGATGGACAGCGTGCCGTGCGAGGTGGTGCACACCTGGCAGCCGGTCGTCGAACTCTCCGTGGACAAGCCCTGGTTCACCGTGGCCGTCGTGGTCAGGTCCGAGCCGCGGCACCAGGCCAGGGTGGTGCGCGAGATGACGCACGACGACCCGGCGCTCGGTGAGACGCCCGGCTATGTGAACCACGCCGTGCACCGCGGGCTCTCCGGCGAACATGTCGTCAAGTACGCCCAGTGGCAGGACGAGGACAGCTTCAAGGCCTTCCTCGACCGGCCGCAGGAGCCTTCGCCGCTGGACTCCTTCACCACCGCCGAACTGTACTTCTGCCGTCTCGAACACATCCGGGGGCTGTCATGAGCGAGGCCGTGACCGGGCGGGACACCGAGACCCTGAGGGCCGCCGCCGACCTCGCCGCGGCCGGCGCACCGGCCGCCGACACGACGGGAAGCCTGGCCCCCGACACCGTCGCTGCCCTGGCGGCGGCGGGGTTCGCCGGCAGCTTCGCCCCGCAGCGGTGGGGTGGCGCCGGCGCCACGTTCGACACGGTCACGCAGGCGGTGGCCGCCATCGGCGAGGGCTGCACGTCCGCCGCCTGGATCGCCTCGCTGTGGGCGTACAACGGCCGCTTCACCGCCTATCTGCCCGCGGAGGGCCGGCAGGAGGTGTGGTCCAAGGGCGCCGACACCCGTTGCGTCAGTTCGATGGTCGCCGCGGGGGTGACCGCGGATCCGGTGGACGGCGGCTGGTCGCTCTCCGGCACCTGGCTGTACGTCAGCGGGGTCGAGTTCGCCGACTGGGCCCTGGTCAGCTCGGCGCCACCGCGCGAGGGCGACCGCTCCGTACGGGTCTTCGCCGTGCCCAAGGACTCGTTCACGTACCGGGAGACCTGGGACACGCTCGGCATGCGCGCCACCGGGAGCCACACGCTGGCCGTGGACGGCGCGTTCGTGCCGGAGAGCCGCACGTTCCTCTGGGACGACATGCGGCAGGGGATTCTGCCGGAACCGGAAACGGAACCGGAACCGGAACGGGCAGTGCGGCCGGGGGTGGAACCGGGACCGTCGTCCGCCGTGCACGCCGCGCCGCTGTTCGCGGTCAACGGACTCACCTTCGCCGCACCGATCCTCGGCGCGGCCCGCGGCGCCCTGCGCCTGGTGGAGGAGCACCTCGCCAAGCAGCCGACCAAGGCCCGCGCGGCGGCCCGGGAGTCCAGCCGGATCGCCTTCACCCGCGCGGCGGGGGAGATCGACGCGGCGGCGCTGCTCCTCTCGCGGGTCGCCGCGACGGCGGACAGCGGGCTGCTCGCCGAGGAAGGCGCGGCCGAGCGCAGCCACCGCGACAGCACGCTCGCCGTGGAGATCCTGGTCGGCGCGGTGGACCGGCTGTTCCGGGTCACCGGCACCCGGGGTCAGGCGGCGTCCCACGCGATGCAGCGCATCTGGCGCGACGTGCACGGCGCCGGTTCGCACGCCGCGCTGCAGTTCGAGGCGGCGGCCCTCGCCTACACGCAGCGCCTGGTCGCGGCCTGACGGGCCGTCATGGGCCCGGCGCCGCCCTCAGCTTCGGGCGGGGTCCGGCCCGGTGAAGACCACGGGGACCTTGTTGTCGAGGACGACGCGGGCGAGCAGACCGGCGAGCAGGTCGCGCTCGTTCCCGGCCAGGGCCGCGGGCAGCTCCTCGATACGCCGGCAGGCATCGGCGTAGAAGCGCTCGGCGAGGCGGGCGCCCCGCCGGGTCAGCGCCACGCGGACAGCACGGTGGTCGCGCGGGTCGGGCTCACGCCGGACCAGGCCGTTGTTCGCCGTGCGGTCGACCAGGCCGCTGAGGCTGGATCTGGCCAGGCCGAGCATCGTGCTCAGCTCACTCATGCCGTACGGCTGGGCGAGGAGTACGCACAACAGCTGGCCCTGCTGCGGAGTGAGGCCGTGTTCCCGGCCCGCCCTGGCGTACACGGAATTCACCAGAAAAGCGGCCCGCACCAGGGCCGACGCAATTCCCATCGTGTCATCGGGCTTACCCACGCGGGCAGGATAACACGGATTCACAAGTTAGTTCGTGGCAAGAACTTCCCCACCCTCCCGTATTCCGGTCAGGGCGGCCCTGGGTTGCCCGGAGCCGCCCTGACCTGCCTTGAGCTGCCTTGAACTCCCTTGAACTGCCTTGAGCTGTCTTGACCTGGCCTGTATCCACTTAACAAAGATTTGTACTTCTTCACCCTGCCCGGTGTTGTGATTCGTGCCGCGAACTAGCTATGTTCGTGATGCGAACCCAAAGTTTCTTGGTCTCTGGAGTGTGAATCATGAGTCGTAATGTCGTTGTCGTCGGCGGAGGCTACGGCGGCGCCGCGGTCGTCAAGGCCCTGGAGTCCGAGGCTGATGTCGTCCTCATCGACCCCCGGGACGCCTTTGCCAACGTGGCCGGTTCGCTGCGGGCCATCACCCAGCCCGAATGGGCGCCCAACATGTTCTTCCCCTTCGAGACGCTGGTCACGAAGGGACGGGTGATCCGCGACCAGGCCGCCTCGGTGGACGCGGACGGCGTGACCCTCGCCTCCGGCGAGCGCGTCGCCGCGGACTACGTGGTCCTGGCCACCGGCTCCAGCTACGCCTACCCGGCCAACCCCGCGGCCGACACCGTCACTGCGGCCCTGGATGACTTCCGCGGCTCCCACAAGGAGCTCGCCCAGTCCGACAAGGTCCTGATCCTCGGCGCAGGCCCCGTCGGCCTCGAACTGGCCGGCGAGATCAAGGAGGTCTGGCCGGACAAGCAGGTGACCGTCGTCGCCCCGGCGACGGAACTCCTGCCCGGCTTCAAGCCGGAGGTCGTCGAGGACCTCCGCCGCCAGCTCGACGCCCTCGGCGTCGAGGTGCGGCTCGGCACCACGGTGAACGCGCCGGGCACCGAGGCCGGCAGGTCCGAGGCGTTCACGGCCACCACCACCGGCGGCGACGAGATCACCGCCGACATCTGGTTCCGCGCCTACGGCACGACCACCAACAGCGACTACCTCGCCGACGGCAAGCTCACCACCCGCAACCCGCAGGGCCAGGTCCCGGTGACCGAGACCCTCCAGGTCAAGGGGTACGAGCACGTCTACGCCGTCGGCGACATCACCGACGTCGACGAGGCCAAGATGGCCGGCTACGCGATGCAGCACGCCGAGGTGGTGGCCAAGAACATCATCGCGCAGATCAACGGCGAGCAGCCCGCGGCCACCTACCAGCCGCTGCCCTTCCCGATGATCCTTCTGCCGCTCGGCCCCAAGGGCGGAGTCGGCCAGCTGCCCTCGCCCGAGGGCCCGTTCGTCGCCGCGGCCGAGATGGTCTCGGAGTACAAGGGCGCGGACCTGTTCACCGGCCGCTTCACCGGACAGTTCGGCCCGACCGCCGCCTGACCAGGCGTCACCGTCCGCCCCTCTTCCACCCCGCCACTCCCAACGGCGCTGTTCCCGCCCTCCGCACCTGTTCCCGCAGGCGCGCGGCGAGGACAGCGCCGTTCTGCGTGCGGTGCGCGGTGCGCGGTGGGCGGGGCCGGGCGCAGGACACGGACCGCTCGTACCGGACCGCTCGTACCGGACCACTCGTAGCCGACCACTCGTACCCGTCCGCTCGTACCAGACCACTCGTACCGGAGTCCCCACGCGAGAACCCGACACCACGGAGACGACCACGCCATGACCTCTACGACCGGCACCACCACCCCCGCCACCGATGCCGTGGACGCCCCCGGCCCGGAGACGTTCCTCCGCATCGAGCGGGGCACCCCCGACGCCTGCGAACTCGCCGCACTCACCGCCGTACTCCTCTCGCGCGTGACCGCCCTCACCGATGCCGGCGAGGACACCGAGGAGGACTGCCCCCGCACCGCGCGCTGGCGGCGCCTGGAACGCCGCAACGTCCCCAGCACGCCGCGCAGTTGGCGCACGGACGCCGGCCGCTGATGCGGGCGGCCGTGAGCAACGGGCCGCCCGCAGGAGCCGCCCCGCCGGTCCCGCGCCCCTCGCCGCGGCGGGCCTCCGTCTGCTGCCTGGTACGCCGCCGCCCCGCCTGGCACCGGGCCACCGCCGTCAAACGGTGAGGCCGGCCGCCACCAGGCAGGAAGGGGCGTACGGAGACCAACTACCGCCTGGAGCCACGGACCACATGTCGCATCTGCTGAGCACCAGCACCTCCAGGGCCCACGCCATCACCCTCGACGCCGGCGGGATCACCCTGTCGGGCCTGCTCGCCGAGGCCTCGCCGGGACCGCCGCGAGCCGTCCTCGTCGCCATCCACGGGGGAGGGATGCGGGCGGGGTACTTCGACAGCCAGGTGCGTCCCGGCCTCTCCCTGCTCACCCTCGGCGCCGGCCTCGGCTACACCGTCCTCGCCCTCGACCGCCCCGGCTACGGAGATTCGGCCGCCCAACTGCCCCGCGGACAGGGCCTGGTGGAGCAGGCCGAGACGCTGCACGACGCGCTCGCCTCCTTCGCGGCCGCCCATGACACCGGGGCGGGACTGTTCCTCGTAGCCCATTCCAACGGCGGGAAGCTGGCGCTCGCGGCCGCGTCCCGGGAACGGGGACGCACCCTGCTCGGCCTGGACATCTCCGGCCTCGGCAACCGGCTCGCCGTCCCCATGCACCAGCTGCCGGGGGTCGACGGGCACGGGGACTGGCGGCGCCACTGGGGCCCGCTCCGGCTCTACCCGCCGGACGCGTTCCGCGACGGGCGCCGGCTGATCTCCCCGGTACCCGAGACGGAGGCGCAGGAAGGGCCGTTGTGGCCGCACATGTACCCGGAGATCGCCCAGCGGATCCGCATACCGGTCCGCTTCACCTTCGCCGAGCAGGAGCAGTGGTGGCGGTTCGACGAGGAGGCCGTGGCCGCGCTGCGGCAGCCGCTCGCCACCACCGCCGTCATCGCGCACCAGCCCGACGCGGGGCACAACCTCAGCCTCGGCTGGGCGGCCCGTACGTACCACCTCAAAGCGCTCGGCTTCCTGGAGGACTGCCTGCTCGCCAGGGACGCCGCGCCCCCCGTCCGGCCCACGGGCCGGCTCGTCACCGCGCCCTGAGCCCGCTCCTTCCGTCCGCCCCGGCCGCCGGCCCCCGCCGCCGGCCCCGTGAGCCCGTTCGGAGCGCATCAGTCACCGACAGACGGAGGTCAGGTAGACCATGAGCATCGTCACCTTCGAGCACGGCTTCCTTGAGTACTGCCTCTTCGACCGCGACGCGGAGCCCGTGCCCGACGCTCCCGCCGGCCTGATACGCACACTCCGCCCCGAGCCCCGCCCCGAGCCCCGCCCCGAGCAGGCCTCCCTGGTCCCCGCAGCCGCCGCACCCGGCGGTCCGGCGGCCGTACCCGCCGACCCCGCCGTCGTCCGGCCCGCACTGCTGGCGGGGGAGGAGCGCGAGCTGCCGGACCCGTGGATCTTCCGCGGCACCGACTGACTCCACACACCGCGCCGAGGCCCGCAATCGGCATCGCCGAGCCCCGCAACCCGCACCGATCCGCCCCCCAACCCACCCGCACCCCACCCCACCCCACCCCACCCCACCCCACCGACTGGAGAGCCATGTCCCGCCGCCTGTTCACCTCGGAGTCCGTGACCGAGGGACACCCCGACAAGATCGCCGACCGGATCAGCGACACCGTCCTGGACGCGCTCCTCGCGCAGGACCCGGCGGCCCGCGTCGCGGTGGAGACCCTGATCACCACGGGCCAGGTGCACGTGGCCGGAGAGGTCACCACCCGGGCCTACGCCGACATTCCCACGCTCGTGCGCGAGGCCATCCTCGACATCGGCTACGACTCGTCCCAGAAGGGCTTCGACGGCGCCTCCTGCGGCGTCTCGGTCTCCATCGGCGCCCAGTCGCCCGACATCGCGCAGGGCGTCGACACCGCGTACGAGAAGCGGACCGCGCAGGACGGCGGCGACGAGCTCGGCCAACAGGGCGCGGGCGACCAGGGGCTGATGTTCGGGTACGCGACCGACGAGACGCCGGGCTTCATGCCGCTGCCGATCGATCTGGCGCACCGCCTCTCCCGCCGCCTGACCGAGGTGCGCAAGGACGGCACCGTGCCCTACCTGCGGCCGGACGGGAAGACCCAGGTCACCATCGAGTACGAGGGCAGCCGCCCGGTCCGTCTCGACACCGTCGTGGTGTCCTCGCAGCACGCCGGCGACATCGACCTGGACTCGCTGCTCACGCCCGACATCCGCGCACACGTCGTGCGGCACGTCCTCGACGGGCTGGCCGAGGACGGCATCAAGCTGGACACCGACGGTTACCGTCTGCTCGTCAATCCGACCGGCCGCTTCGAGACCGGCGGCCCGATGGGCGATGCGGGCCTCACCGGCCGCAAGATCATCATCGATACGTACGGGGGCATGGCCCGGCACGGCGGCGGCGCGTTCTCCGGCAAGGACCCGTCCAAGGTGGACCGTTCGGCCGCGTACGCGATGCGCTGGGTCGCGAAGAACGTCGTGGCCGCGGGCCTTGCCCGCCGCTGCGAGGTGCAGGTGGCGTACGCGATCGGCAAGGCCGAGCCGGTCGGCCTGTTCGTGGAGACCTTCGGCACCGCCGCCGTCGCCCAGACCGTCATCGAGAAGGCCATCGCCGAGGTCTTCGACCTCCGCCCGGCCGCGATCATCCGCGACCTCGACCTGCTCCGCCCGGTCTACACGCAGACCGCGGCGTACGGCCACTTCGGGCGTGAACTCCCCGACTTCACCTGGGAGAAGACCGACCGCGCCGCCGCACTCAAGGCCGCCGCCGGCATCTGAGCAGACGTCACGTCCGACTGAGCAGCCGTCACGTCCGACCACCACACGAAGTACAGGAGCTCACGTGCGTATCGCGGTGACAGGATCCATCGCCACGGACCATCTCATGATCTTCCCGGGCAGGTTCGTGGACCAGCTGATCCCGGACCAACTCGCCCGTGTCTCACTCTCCTTCCTGGTCGATGGGCTGGAAGTGCGCCGGGGCGGCGTGGCGGCGAACATCGCGTTCGGCCTCGGCCGCCTCGGCCTCACCCCGCTCCTGATCGGCGCCGCGGGCACCGACTTCGCGGAGTACGAGGTCTGGCTCAAGGAACACGGCGTCGACACGAGCGCCGTGCGCATCTCCACCGAGCGGGCCACGGCACGCTTCCTGTGCATCACCGACGAGGACGCCAACCAGATCGCCGCGTTCTACACCGGCGCCATGGCCGAGGCCGGCGAGATCGACCTGGGCGACGTCTTCGGCTCCGACGGGTCCCGCCCCGACCTGGTCCTGATAGCCCCCGACGACCCCGAGGCCATGGTGCGCCACACCGAGCAGTGCCGGGACCTGGGCCTGCCGTTCGCCGCCGACCCGTCCCAGCAGCTGGCCCGCCTCGACGGCGCGCAGACACGGCAGCTGGCGGACGGCGCCCGCTGGCTGTTCACCAACGAGTACGAGTCCTCGCTGCTCCTGGAGCGAAGCGGCTGGTCCCGCGACGAGGTCCTCGCGCGCGTCGGCACCTGGATCACCACGCTGGGGAGCGCCGGGGTGCGGATCGAGCAGGCGGACCGCCCGCCGGTCACGGTCGACGCGGTCCCCGATGTGCGGGTGGCCGACCCGACGGGCGTCGGCGACGCGTTCCGCGCGGGCTTCTTCGCGGGCCTCGCCCAGGGACTGCCGGTGACCGCCGCGGCCCGCCTGGGCTGTGTCGTCGCGTCGACGGCGCTCGCCGCCGTCGGCTCGCAGTCCCACCACGCCGACGGCGGGACCCTGCTGGCGACCGCCGCACACGCCTACGGGCAGGCGGCCTCCGACGAGATCGCCCCGGCCCTGGCAGGTGTCCGATGACCGCCCGGGCGGCAGCCCTGCGGACCGCCCTCGCCTCCCGTGTGGTGGTGGCCGACGGGGCGATGGGCACGATGCTCCAGGCGCAGGACCCGGCGAACTCCGCGGCCCTCGGCGAGTACGACATCCCGGAGCGGGCCTTCGAGCTGTCCGAGTCGGGCGCGCGCATCGCCCGCGAGGTCGCCGACGAGTTCACCGGGTCCACCGGGCGGCAGCGCTGGGAGCGCCCCGACGAGGGCCCGGTCCGCTCCGACGTGTGCGTCGACTACCCGGTCCCGGAGCCGCCGTTCCGGGGCACCCGCGTCGTCAAGGGCATCCAGCTCAAGGAGTACGCCTCCTGGCTCGACGAGGGCGCCCTGTTCGCCGCCGACTCGTACCGCGACTACCTCGAACTCCACGGCCTGTCCGTCCAGTTGGCCGAAGCGCTCGCCGAGTCCTGGCACGCGCGGGTGCGCGAGGAGCTGGACATCGACGCGATCGTCCTGCACCACCCGGAGGCGAGCTACTTCAACGCGGGAGGCCGCCGGTGACGACGTTCTCCTTCGAGTTCTTCCCGCCCAAGACGGCCGCGGGCGAGCAGACGCTGTGGCAGGCCATCCGCCGCATCGAGCCGCTGGCACCCGACTTCGTGTCCGTCACCTACGGCGCGGGCGGCTCCTCCCGGGACCGCACCATCGACATCACCCAACGCCTCGTGTCGGAGACGACGCTGCGGCCGGTCGCGCATCTGACCGCCGTCGGGCACTCGGTGGCCGAACTGCGCAACATCGTCGGGCAGTACGCGGACGCCGGAGTGCGCGACGTCCTGGTGCTGCGCGGCGACCCGCCCGGCGACCCCAAGGGCCCCTGGACCGCGCACCCCGACGGCTACGCGCACGCCTGCCAACTGGTGGAACTCGTACGCTCGTTGGGCGATTTCACCGTCGGCGTCGCGGCCTTCCCCGAGCGGCATCCGCGCTCACCGGACTGGGACAGCGACATCCGGCACTTCGTGGCGAAGTGCCGCGCCGGCGCGGACTACGCCATCACCCAGATGTTCTTCGACGTGGACGACTACCTGCGGCTGCGCGACCGGGTCGCCGCCGCCGGCTGTACGACCCCGATCATCCCGGAGATCATGCCGGCCACCGACGTCCGCCAGATCCGCCGCTTCGCCGAACTCTCCGACGCCGCCTTCCCCGAGGACCTGGCCCACCGTCTCGAAGCCGCCCGCGAGCGGCCCGACGACGCGTACCGGATCGGGGTCGAGCACGCCACCGCCATGGCGCACCGCCTGCTCGCCGAAGGCGCCCCCGGCCTGCACTACATCACCCTCAACCGGTCCACGGCCGCCCTGGACATCCACGGCAGCGTACGGAACAGCTCAAGGAGCCTCCATGCCAGCTGAGTTCACCGCCTCCACCGACACCATCGACTCCACGCACACCACCGACTTCACCGATTTCAAGGTCGCGGACCTGTCCCTGGCCGAGTTCGGCCGCAAGGAGATCACGCTCGCCGAGCACGAGATGCCCGGCCTGATGGCCATCCGCGCGGAGTACGCGGCCGCCCAGCCGCTGGCCGGCGCCCGGATCACCGGTTCTCTGCACATGACGGTGCAGACCGCCGTCCTGATCGAGACT
>NZ_JASCIR010000047.1 GCF_029968095.1 Streptomyces solicavernae
ACGCCGACGGCACGGCCCGGGCTTCCTCCGTCAGCAGGGCGAGCTCACTGTCGTCCATGACACGCTCACCGAGGTAGGCGATGCCGACGACGCCTCTGATCTCCCCCTCCGCATCGTGGACCGGGATCGCCACGGCAGCGTTGGCATCCACCGCTCTGGCCCCCGGGCGGACATCGCCCGTGCTGTCGGTCTTCAAGTTGCAGGTGGACACCGGCGCATCGCGCTCGAAAGCCAGCCCCGCCATGCCCTTGCCCTTCGGCACACTGCGCACGACCTCGACCACGGGTGGGGGGATGTTCACGGCGGCGAGCAGGATCATGTCGTCGCCCTGCCGCATATGAACGGTACCGGCGACCCCACCGTGGGCCGCGATCCATTGCTGGAGCCAGGCTTCAGTCCTGTCTGCTGCTTCGTCCATGATCAGAGCGTGTCAGCAGCACGCAACACCGCCAAGCGACGGCGAGTTGAACAGCCCAGCCCGGCACACGCCAGTATTTACGCCGCAAACCCCACATTCGTCACGTACTCGTACTGCCCCCACTGCGACCCCAGGTCCACGATCTGATCGACCCACGCGTCGTCGAGCGCGCCCGTGTCGCCCGTCGACCAGGCCTGAACGATCCGGTCCCAGCGGCGGATGTTGAGGCTGCGGTACTCCAGGACGCGCTGGCGGGGGCGAGGGACCTGGGACTGGTTGAGGGGGTGCAGCTCGACGCGGGTGCCGCCGCGGGAGTTGAGGCGGCGCAGCAGGTGCTGGGCGACGTTGTGGCGGCGCACGGTGCGGTACGCGTCCTCGATGCGCTGCAGGTTCCGCGCGGTGGGGCGCTGCCTGCCGTCGAGCCAGGCCTTCAGGGTGCGGTCGGTGACGGTGAGGCCGGCGGCCCGGGCGGCGGCGCGGGCGTGGTCGGTACGGGTCAGATAGTGCAGCCGGGCGAGGAGGCCCCGGCGGGAGTCCACCGGCGAGACGATGAACCCGGCGAGGTCGTCGAGGCGCCGGAACACGGCCTCGCTGCCGCGTACGCCGCGCGCGCCGTACTTGCCGAACTCAAGGGTGTGCTCAGGCATCCGGGAGCTCCTCGGTCAGCCCTGCTGCGTCGTCGGACCCCACCGTGTACACGTCCTTGACCTTCACTTCCAGGACCCCCCGCCCCTCGTCGAACACCCGCCGCCAGTCGCCGGTGACGTGGAGTTCGTCGGTGCCCATGACCCGTACGACGGACAGGCCCTGCTCGTGGGCCCGGTGGGCCTTCATCCAGAGGTTGGCGAAGGCCTGGGAGCGGATGAGGTGCATCCAGTCCGGGCGGTACAGCTCCCGGTTGTAGTTGGACTCTCCCATCGTGGACACGAACTTGGCGTACATGGCCTTCACATACTCGACGGTCGTCTCGTCGTCCGCCTGGATCGCCTGCTCGCGGGCGTCACGCAGGGCGGTGCGGAACTTCTCCAGGAGGTTCTCGGTCGCGCCGGACGTGAACGACTCGTGGATCTCGGGCGGTTCGCACAGCCCGTACTTGGGACCGGCGAGGCGGAGCAGCAGCCGCAGGGTCGGTTCGGTGACCCAGAGCGGGCCGGGCTCGTCGCGGTTGCCGAGGGGGTTGGGCAGGTACGGGTCGTGGTGCCAGTCGGGCGGCGTGATGAGGTGGACACCGGCGCGGCGCCGGTCGTGGCCGAAGCCGCTGGAGTGTTCCAGCTGGCCGATCGGCAGATGCGTCTTGAGGGCCGACAGGTAGGCGCCGTTGATGTCGAGCGCGGTCACCTCGTGCGCGCCGGGCGGCAGTTCGGGCCGGGTCCACTTGGGCCGGGCCTCCCAGATGCTGTCGCTGCCGCGGGAGCTCTGCTTGCGCAGGATGTCCGGCACCCATGGGTGCGCGATCACGTCGTACCGCCCGCCGGTCCGGCAGGCGTCGAGCAGGGCCATCGCGTCCGGGATGGCCCGCCGTACGAGCTGCGCGGTCGCCGCCTCGACGTCCCCCTGGTGCTCGGCGAGCGCCTGCTCCACGGCCCGCCCGATCAACGCGGCCTCGGGGGCGGACTGTCCGGGGGGCCGGCTGCGGACGGGGGTAGGGGTGGGGGTGCGTGCGGGGGCGGTGCGGGTCGGGGCCGGGGTCTTCGTCTTCGGCAGAGGCTCGGGTTCAGGTTCAGGTTCAGGTTGAGCTTCAGGCGCGGGTCGTACGGGCTCGGGCTCGGGTTCCTGCGGCGCCGCCGCGCGCGCGCACTCCTGCGGGTCGAGGTGCTGCGGGAAGCCCTCGATCTCCTCTGTCGCCGGGCCGCCGCAGAGCACGCAGGGGCGGGGCTGCGGTGACCTGTCCGCGAGCTTCGTACGGGCCGCGTCCAGGAAGTACGCGTACTGGCCGCGCACCTCCCCCGCCGGGTCGCGGCCGTTCTCCCAGCCGCCGACCGTGGACGGGCCGACGCCGAGGGCCGCGGCGACCTGCGCGCGGGACAGGCCGAGGCTCTCGCGCAGGGTTCGGCGTTGCTCGACGGGCGGCAGCGGTTCCGGCTCGACGGCGGCGGCGAGCAGCGCGTCGACGGCCTCGTACCCGGGGTTTCGCTTCGGGTCGCTCATGCCGGGACCCCCTGCCCGCGGCCGCGCGGGCGGGTGCGCGGGAGTCGGGCGCGGGCGCGCTCGGGGCCGGCGAGGAGGTCAAGTACGCCGATGCCGAAGTGGGCGGCGAGCCGGTCGCAGTCGTCGAGCGTCCAGGCGGCGCGGCCGGTCTGGCGGCGGGAGACCTGGGTCTGGTCGACACCGAGGGCGAGCGCGATGTCGGACTGGGTCTGGCCGGTGGCCCGCATCAGCGCGGTGACGCTGGCGCGGAGGCGTTCGGAGGTGTGCGAGCTGTCCATGACCTTCGCATCGTACCGCTCGGAGATGCGCATTCCGCATAGCTGCCGGGGGGGCGGGGCGGGCCCGGGGATTCCCCTGGGGCGGGCCCGAGGATTCCCGGGGATTTACCACTCCCCCACCAGGCGGTGAAACGGCCGCCCCGGGCGCCGTTTTACCGCGGTAAATCGACGCCCCGCAGCGGCAATTGGGACATATAGCAGCCAAACGCCCGCCGTGGAGGGGTCCCGGCGGGCGCGGGCGGCGGTTCAGAGCGGAAGCGTTATGCCCAGCTCCTGCATGGCCGAGGAGGGCGGGCCGCCCTCGGAGCGCTCCGTCTTGTAGCCCTTGACGCCGGGCGCGAGGGTGCGCGGGTCGACCGCCTCGGCGGGCGCGCCCGTCGCGTACAGGCCGCTGGGCTCGGTGTCGCGGTCGTGCGGAAGGAGCCAGAACACGCGGCGCCGGAACGTGCCGGACGAGCGGGACGCCTTGGCGCCGGGGCCGAGGAGCGCATACCCGACCATGCGGCCGTCGCGGTGGTAGGCCGGCTTGCCCTTGCGGGTGGGCAGGCGGTCGAGGCTCTGCCGTACGTAGTCCAGCGCCGTGGCGTTTTCGAGCCAGACGATCTCCGTCTCCTCGCGGATCTCGTCCTCGGTGATGAGGGCGCTCATGCTGTCCTACCTTCTCGTGCCAGGTCCGGAACCTCGTGCGGGATGCCACGGGCCGGATACCCATCGGGGCGCCCGGACAAGACTCTCGGGCTCGCCGCCGGGCACGGCGTCTGGCTCATCTGGCTTGATCCCATCATCAGGCATCCTCCCCATCGGCCAGGAGTCCGATACCCGGGTAGTACTTGCGCTGGTTCGAAAGGATCATCTGCTTGGGCGATTCGAGCCCGATGGTCTCGCGTACGCGAGCTGCGAAGGAGCGGGACGTCATGGCCGGCGCCCCCTCATTCTGGCACCAGCTCTTGTACGCGGCATACAGCCGTGCCTGTTCTGCCCGCTGGTCGGGGTGGATGCTGCAGGCCTCGCTGAGAAAACGGCCGGTATGGTCCTCCGTCTCCGCGTACGCGGTGGTCGCGATGCGGACACGCTCCGGGCCGGTGAGGTCCTTGTCGCCGCCGAGGTAGCGACGGGCGCCCTCGATC
Organism: Streptomyces solicavernae; assembly: GCF_029968095.1. Lineage (GTDB taxonomy): Bacteria > Actinomycetota > Actinomycetes > Streptomycetales > Streptomycetaceae > Streptomyces > Streptomyces solicavernae. The sequence goes on from NZ_JASCIR010000047.1 coordinate 3,972, forward strand.
AGCCAGTTGAGGATGCCGGGGCCTTCCTCGGTGACCAGGATGTCGGCCAGGTTGTCGATCTTGCGGTCGTCGGGGACGGTCCGCTCGAAGGGGATGAGCCGCATCCGGCGCCAGAACGCGAAGCCGCCGGTGCCGACTTCGGGGCGGTGGTTGCCGAGCAGCCAGAGCTTGTGGGTGGGTTCGAAGCTGAAGAAGTCCTGCCGCATCCGGCGGGCCTTGATCCGGTCGCCGCCGGTGAGCAGCTTCACGCGCGCCTCGTCGAACCGGTCCCCCGGCTTGACCTCGCTGCACACGATGACGCGGCGGCCGTGCAGTTCGGCCAGGTCGGTGGGGTGGCCCTCGTACGGGCGGGCCATCAGGAAGCCGGGCGGCGCGGCGTCGGCGTAGTCCCCGAGGAGCTTCATCAGGACGTCGAGGAGCACGGACTTGCCGTTCTTGCCGACGCCGAAGAGGAACGGCATGACCTGGCCGCCGACGTCCCCGGTGACGGAGTAGCCGAGCAGCAGGTGCAGGAAGCCGATCATCTCGGTGCCCTCGGCGTTACCGCCGAAGGTGTCCTGGAGGAAGCGGTTCCAGCGCGGGGTGGCCATCTGCCGGGGCCCGATGGTGGTCGACCGCGAGTGGAAGTCCTTGTTCGGGTCGGGCGCCCGCACCAGGCCGGTGCGCAGGTCGACGATGCCGGCCGGGGTGCACAGGACGTACGGATCGGCGTCCAGGCGGGAGGCGTTGAGGACCATGCCGGGCGCGGACTTGGCCTGCAGCAGCATGGCGTTCATGCCGGAGGTGCTGAGCGCGCGCCTGCGGTGCTTCTGCAGGTCCGAGGAGGTGTGCAGGCCCCGTGGGTCGCTGGCGGCGATGGACTCGGCGAGGTCCCCCGCCGCCCACATGACGGTGTCGTCGTCGTCGATCTGCCAGCGGGTGCTGTCCCAGCGGTACCAGCCGAGCCCCGGCACGTGCCGGTAGTCGGTCGCGTACAGCTTCACGAACAGCTTGGCGTTGCCGCGGTCGGTGAGGGTGTCGGGGACGAGCCCGCCGGCCGTGGTCAGGGAACCGGCGGGGTTGTCCGGCGGTGGGCTCTCACCTGCCTGGGACGGGACGGGGCTCCCGGTGGAGCGGGCCAGGATCTGCGCGGCTACGGCCTCGGCGTCGAAGTCGAAGAGGGCGTTGTTCTGATCCTGGTGCGGGGACGGCGTCACGAACTGCTCCCGGGTTCCAGGGGACGACGCAGCCCGGCGCTCATGCCACTGCGGATGATCTGTTCGGCCCGGCGGGTCTGCCCAGGCCTGGCCTGCTCGGCGGCCTGCAGCAGGACGTGTTCGGCCTCGGCCTGGCCGAGGTGGCCTGCGGCGACGAGCCCTCCCAGGGTGTACGCGGCGCGGTTGAGCTTCTCCGAGAACGCGGCGCCCTCGGGTGTCTTGGCGCACTCGGTGACTTCGGTGAGGACCGTCAGGAGCGTCCTGGTGGCCTTCCCGCTGCGCCCGCCCGCGGCGAGCACGGCCTGCCGGGCGCGCGGCGGAACGGGCCGGGGCGCGGGAACGGCCGGGAGGTGCCCGGTGCGTTCGAGCTCCTGCGCCAGCCAGGAGGGCAGCGGCGCGGGTTCGCGTACGGGCCCTACGGGCGTGTACGCGCCGTCGGCCGTCGTGGTGCCGGGCGTGACGATGTACCCCCCGTGGGCGCGGACGTCGACCTGCCAGGCGAGGGCGCGGCGGGTGCTGGCGCCGGTGGAGCACTGCCAGGCGCGGCCGTCGACCGCCCGGTACCAGACGTGCAGCCCGCCCGACGGGGTGCGCACCCGCAGCGTGCTCTCGTCCTCGGAGGGGCTGACGACGCCGCGCAGCGCGGCGAGCACGGCCAGGGTGTGGTAGCCGTTCGCCAGGCCCATCAGGTCGACCTCGTCCGGGATGTGAATGCCCGGCAGGAGACGGTCCCGGCTCGGCACGGGCTGTTGATGCGCGTCGACATCGATGACGACGAGGCCCGCGGGGCCGCAGGAGACCCCGACGCCCATTGCAGGGGCACTCCCCCACCAGGTCTCGATCCTGGAGTTGTCCAGCGTCGCCGAGTGGAACCCGTGGCACCACCGTCCTTCCGCCCGGCACCCGCAGTCCCGGTGGGTGTGCCCGGGCCTCCGGCAGGACTCGCAGTTGGCGGCCGGCACCTTGCGCCCGGCGGCCAACGGAAAGACGGGCCAGCCCCGGCTGGCGCACCACCGGGCCGTGGCCAGGGGTGCAGCGACCGAACGCGCAGAGCTGGACTGCCGTGAGTCGCTGCGTGAAAACCGCAGCTCAGCAGGCATTTTAGTTCCCCCATCAGCGACCGAAGCGACTCAACGACGAACATAGATTAGCGAAGTTCGGGCAACTGGTGGGGCTGCTGTGGATAAAGCCCGAACAGCGTGTCGATCCCTCATGCCTACCTTGCGGGCCCTCAGCTACCCAACAGCGACTGAAGGTTGGGGGCAGCGACTGAAGGCCTTTCAGTCGCTGTCCTCGGTCGCTGACAAAACCGCAGGTCACAGCCTTGCAACTCCAAAAACAGCGACTGAAGCGACTCAGCGACTGTATATATGAGCTCTACGCGCAGGCGCGCACACGCGCTTTGCTCTTCATATATAGGGACCTTGAGTCGCTTCAGTCGCTGTTTCTGTTGACCAACCGCCTCTGACCTGCGGTTTTGCCCGAGCGACTGAGAGCGACTCAACAGTCGCTCGGTCGCTGGTCTTCAGTCGCTGGGGGTCTTCGGTCGCTGCCCGGCCCTTCCGGCAGCGACCGAAGAGCGACTCAGGAAAGTCCGAAGTACAGCTACTGAAGCGACCGAAGCGACCCGAGCGACCGAAGCGACCAACTCACGGGCAACCTTTTGGCCTTGCCATGCGTCAGGGGTCAACCTTGGATCTGGGTCGCTTCGGTCGCTTCAGTAGCTCCGGGCACGCGGCAGCTCCGGGCACGCCGCGCAGCTCCAGGCACGCCCCCGTTCCAGGCCCCCTCCGCGGGCAGAAGCGCTGAGCGGCGATCTGAGGGGCTAACGGGCCCTCTGTGGCCTTCACCTCCGGCGACCCGCCGCCAGAGCCCTCAGCCCGCGCACAGGGCGTTCAACGGGCCTCTGGGGTACGGGAGATGGGCCGTCGGAGAAAAAGGGAGCGGCCGCCCGGCCTCCGAGTGGAAGCCGGGCGGCCGCTCCTGCTGCTGGCGGGGGCTCAGGGGCTCAGGGGCTCAGGAGCCCTGCAGGTCTTCCCGCATCAGCTTGTGCAGCGACTGAAGGTCCTCGGGCGTCATCCAGTGCTTGATGGTCCGGAACACCGTCTCCGGGTTCCGCCACGGGATGGCGCCCACCGTCGCGATGTCCGGCAGCGGCTCGGGCCGTTCCGCCGCAGCGGGCTGACGCGCGGGTACGGAGACGCCGTACTCCCCCGCCTGGACGGGAGCCGGAGCGGCAGCCGGAGCCGTCGCCGGAGCAGCCGGCGCCATCGCCGTAGCCGGACCGCTGCTGACCGGGGCCGGCGGCTGGGCAGGCTCCGGCCCCGGGGCGGGCGTTCGAGGCCGGTCGGGCTGTTCCTCCACAGAACCCTGGGCGGGCTCCCGTACGGCCTCGGCCTCGGCCTCGACCTCGGCCTCGGGCATGACCCGGTACTCCCCCACCGGCTCCCCCGCGGACTCGTCCTTCGTACGTCGCGGGCGCGGGGCGGCGAGCACGGCGGCGCGGCGGTCGAGCTCGGCCTGCCAGGCGTCGGCCTGCTCCTCCTGCGGGAGCCCCGCGATGTCCCGGCCGATGCGGATGGACACCTCCCCCGAGCTCACCAACTGCTGGAGCTCCGGGGTGAGCCGCAGCAGCTTGCGCTGGTTGCTGACCCACGGGCTGGACTTGCCGTAGTGCCTGGCGACCCTGTCGGCGCCGCCGAGCTCGACCACCATCGTCTCGATGCCGAAGGCCCGCTCGATCGGGTCCAGGTCCTCACGGTCGTTGTTCTCCGCGAGCACCGCGTCCAGGAACTCGGCCCGGGAGTTGGCGATCTCCTCGTGGTGCACCACGTCCAGGGTCGGACGGCCCACGAGCTGCGACGCCCGGAAGCGCCGCTCGCCGTTGGCGATGATGTACGGGACGTCCCCGATCCGCTCGGACTCCTCCGGCCACAGCTTCAGATATCCGGCGCGCGAGACGACCACCGCCGGCTGGAGCTGCTTCTGCTTCAGCTTCAGGCCGAACTCCCGCAGCTGCTCCTCCGTACCGAAGTTGCGGCGCGGGTTGAACCGCGTCGGGATCAGCTTCGCCAGCGGCAGGGCGAGCAGCAGCAGGTCGCTGCGGCCGGGAACGTCGTCGACCTTGGCCCCGGCGAGAGAAGCGAGACTGGTCCTTCGTCCCATCAGGAGCGACCTCCGTAACCGAATTCGAGAGCCAGGCGGAAGAAGTCCTCGCGGGCTTCCATCGCGACGCGGTTCTTCGGGTACTGCGTGACGACCTTGCCCTCCACCGAGGCCCGGGTGTGGACCTTGTACCGGCGGATGACGGCCTCGGCACGCGGCCAGCCCTGCGCGTCGATGTACGCCTTCGTGTCCTCCAGGTCGGCCGTGCCGTCGCGCGGGTCCCAGTTGTTCACGGTGACCTTGAAGGGCAGGCCCGTCGGCTCGATGACCTTCTGGATGGTGCGCGCGGTCGGGTCGAAGGCGAGGCCTTCCGGCGGCATGGGGACGATCACGTCATGCGCGTACTTGAGCGCTTCCAGGAGCAGGTTCTCGTCCTGGAGGCTGCCCGGGGTGTCGATGAAGACGTGCTGCAGTCCCTTGTCCTGGCCCTTCAGGGTGTCCGAGACGATCGCGCCGAGGTTGAGGGTCGTGGTCGTCTTGCCGACGCCGCCCTTCTGGTTGGCGACGACGTGGACCTGGGCGCCGGTGTCCTTGAGGACGGCGAGGTTCTCCGGAGTCTCGTGCTCCTGGGAGAAGTCGAAGGGCAGGTCGTTGATCCGGTTCGCCCACCAGACCGTGGAGGCCTGGGGGTCGATGGACACGACGTAGACAGAAGCTGGCATGTGATGCTCCGTTTGCTTCCCGTGGGTTCCGGTACTTCGGGCGGGAGCATCATCGCAGACACGGCACGCTTCACCGGTCGGGCGCCGGGCGTTTTGCCCTGATGAGTAGGGGAGTGGGGGGCTGCAGATGGGGGGCGGGGCGATTTACCGCGGTAAAACGTGGGGGAGTACGGGCTCCTGACGCAGCGCCGGAAGCACGGGTTCCGCTTTACCGCGGTAAAACGCGCGTGCCGGGAGCCCTGCCGGAGCAGGCGCTGCCGAAGGGCTTCGCCGTGTGTGCGAGGGCGGCGGCGGGCCGCGGAGCGGGGTGACTTTACCGCGGTAAAACGAGCCCGGAGCCCGGAGCCCGGAGCCTGAGCTGGAGCCCAGAACCCGGAGGGCTGGCCGGACGGGCGCCCGGACTTTACCGCGGTAAACCGAGCCGGAGTCCGGAGTCGAGCCGGAGCCGGAGCCGGTGCCCAGTACCCGGAGGGCGGGGCCTCGGGTACGGGCGCCCGGACTTTACCGCGGTAAACCGAGAACGGAGATGCTGCCTCCGCTTTACCGCGGTAAACCGAAACCGGATGCTGCCTCCGTATTTACCGCGGTAAAAACGGAGGCGGAGGGGTGTCGGCTGCTGCTGCGGGGCGGGGCGATTTACCGCGGTAAAAAACGCTCGCCGGTCGGACCGGACCAACGCTGCGGCACGCCGGGGGAGGAGCCGGAGTTGTCGGGCTGGTCGAGACGTACGCACTCCGTGCCCCGGACTCGGAGTGCGTACGTGGAACTTCTCGGCCAGTGCGTCGATGCTCGGGGCGAAGAGCCGGGCGCGGAGCAGGAGGCTGCCGGGCAGCCGGAGCGCTGAAGGACCAGGGGGAGTGGCCCCTCGCGCCCCCACGCCATGCTCTCGTGCCGTCCGGGGGACCTCGCAACTACGTGACGAATCAAGCCAGTTGAGGCCAAGGGCGTGGTCAGACCCGCCCCGGATTCCCTACGCTCGTGCGCAGCGCGGTGCCGGGGTGCGCTCCCCCGTCGTACCCCGGCACCGCGCCCCAGCGGGCCGGGCCTGGGCCGGGCAGCCGTCGACGCGGGGCGGCCGGACCCCCGTCCCAGCCGCCCCGCACCCACGGGTTCTTCAGGCGCCGCCGGCCCCGCCGGTCGCCGCCCCGCCGTGCACGCCGCTCGCCCGCGCGATGCCGTCGAGCGCCGCGGACTCCTCGTCGATGCCCGCGAGCAGTCCGTCCAGGGTCGCCGCGAACTGCCGCGACCACGACGGGTCGCGCAGCGCCGCGGGCCCGACCAAGGTCCAGGTCCGCAGCATCTCGTTGCGCACCAACGGAGTGAAATGAGCCCGGTCCACCTCGCCGACCGGCAGCCGCGCCCCGTACCCGCCCTGCCGGGCCACACTCCGCAACACCCGCAGGAGCAGGGCGAACTGAGGCTGCGGCAGGGTCTCGCGGAGCTCCTCGACGTGGCGCAGCACCCTCAGCCGGGCCGCGTCGGCGGCCGGACTCACACCGCTCCGACGCAGGTCGCACCCGCACCCGCACGCAGCAGCGCGGCGGCACCCAGCAGCCAGGCCGAGCCCCGCCGCCGGGCCGCGGCACCCGGGGCGAAGGCCCCGGCAGGGGACGGCGGAATCCGGTGCCGGCCGGTGACGTCTGCGAGCGACACGTAGTACTCCGTCCCGTCGAAAAGCCGGTGTGAAAAGCTGGCGGCCGCCCGCCCGTCCATCCACCTCAGCTGTGGTGGTGCTGGAAAACTATGGTTTCGGCGGGGAAATAGTCAACTGGCGTTGATGGCACCGGTGGGGGAGCCGGTGGGGGAGCCGGAACGGAACGGGCCGGACACAGAACGGGGAGATACGGCAACCATGCCAGCGAGCGACCAGAATCCGGGGGCGTGCGGCGAACCGACCCTCGCCGCACGGCTCAACCACCTCTTCGAGGTGATCCACCCCGCCGGCCGCAGCCGGCCCTACAGCAACGACGAGGTCGCCGCGCTCCTGCAGGAGCAGGGCGGACCCACGGTCTCCGGAACCTATCTGTGGCAGCTGCGCACCGGCCGCCGCGACAACCCGACGAAACGTCACCTCGAAGCCCTCGCCGACTTCTTCGGCGTACCGGTGGCGTACTTCTTCGACGACGACGTCGCCCGCCGCGTCGGCTCCGACCTGGAGACGCTGCTGCGGATGCGCGAGGCGGGCGTGCAGAGCGTGGCGCTGCGGGCGGTCGGGCTCTCGGCGAAGTCGATGGACGCGGTGCTCGCGATGATCGACCGCGTGCGCGAGCTGGAGGGCCTGCCCCCGGGACCCGGGCCCGAGCGGTGAGGCCCTTCCGCCACCCGGGCCGCGATCCGGGCCCCGAGGCGATCCTCCGCAGCTGCCGCGAGTTCGTGCGCGGCCTCGGCCTGCCCGCCGTCGCCGGGGTCCGCGACCTCGTGCCGTACGTCGAGCAGCGCACCGGGCGCGCCCTGCGCCTGGAGCCCGCCGAAGTCGCCGCGTCCGAGTCGGTGCCCTGCGGCATGTGGCTCGCCACCCGCGACACCCACTACGTGTTCTACGACCCCCGTACCAGCCGCTCCCACCAGGACCACATCATCGCCCACGAGTTCGGACACATACTCAAGGAGCACCGCGGCGGCCCCGCCCTGCGCGACAAGGACGCCGGTGCGCTCATCACCCACATCGACCCGGCCGTCGTACGAGCCGTCCTCGGCCGCACGGACTACGCCGAGCACGACGAACGCGAGGCCGAGCTCATCGGCTCCTGCCTCCAGGCCCACACCCGCCGGCACGCCCCGCACGCCGACACCGACGTGCGCCCCGCCCCCGGTGCCGACGCCGCCCGCGTCGCCCGCACCCTGCTGCGCCACCGCGGCGAAGGCCGGGAGGGACGACGGTGAAGGACCTGCTCCACCCGCTCGGCCTGGTCCTCGCGAGCACCGGCTTCCTGCTGCTCCTGCGCGACCTGCGCCGGGACCGCCGCGACCGTGCCCTCATCGCCCTGAGCGTCGCCTACCTCGCCTCCGCGCTGAGTTACGCGATCTCGCTGACCCCGGTGTGGGTGCGCGTCGACGCGTTCTTCGGCGTCACCAACATCGCCGTGCCGCTCGCGCAGTCCTGCGTGATCGGCGTGCTCGTCGCCCAGGCCGTCGTCCTCGTCCACTGGGCGGTGCCGGACGCCCGCCGCGCGCGGCTGCGCACCCGGCTGCTCGTCCTCGCCGGCGCCGCCGTCATCGCGGCCCTCGGTGTGCTGTTCACGCTGCTCACCCCGGCCGAGCAGCGGCCCGCCGACTTCACCCTGTACTACGTCCACGACCCCTACTACCAGGCGTACCTGACGCTCTACATCACCACGTACACCGTCGCCGAGACCGTCCTCGCCGTCGGCTGCGCCCGCCAGGCCCGCCAGGCCGCCTCCCCGTGGATCGCCCGCGGCCTGCGCACCATCAGCGTCGGCGCGGTGATCACCCTCGGCTACTCGGCGATCCGCATCTCCTCGGTCCTCGGCGCGGTCTTCGGCTTCGACGTACGGGAGTTGGAGCCGTACGCCTGGATCTGCGGGGACATCGGGGCGGCCGTGACGCAGGTCGGCTACTTCCTGCCGACGGTCGCCGCGCGCGCCGCCGAGACCCGCGCCTGGGCGCGCGAACACCTCGCGTACCGGCGGCTCGGGCCCCTGTGGGCCGCCCTGCACCGCGCGGTTCCGTCGATCGCGCTGCTGCCCCCGCCCCGCCAGCTGACCGAACTGCTGCGGCTGCGCGGCATCGGCTTCCACGTCTACCGGCGCACCGTCGAGATCCGCGACGCCCAGATCGAACTCCGCCCCTACCTCGACCCGTCCGCCCGCGAGCAGGCCGAACTCCGCCGCACCGCCCAGGGGTTGAGCGACCCGGACCTCGCCGCCGCCGTCACCGCCGACCAGCTGCGCGACGCGCTCGTACGGCAGCGCCGCGGCGCCCGCGTCGACGAGCCCGCCGGGTGGGCCGACGCCCGGCTGCCCAGCCGTACCGCCGACGAGGAGACCCGGCTGCTGCTGCGCGTCGCCGCCCACTTCAGCCCACCGCCCGTGCACCCCGCTGCCTCCGCTGCTTCCGCTGTCAAGGACCAGGACCCCACCGGAGCCCGTACGTGACCAGCCGCTCCCGCCGTTCCTTCCTCGCCCTGACCACCGGGCTCACCACGAGCCTGGCCGCGTCCCTGACCGACCCGGCCACCGCGACCGCCGCCCCCTACCGCCAGAAGGTCCCCAAGCCCGTGCGCACCCCCCTGCACCTCGCCCCCGCCCGCGAACAGCTCGACGCGCTGCGGCGGCGGAAGATCTCCAGCCGCGAACTCCTCGGCCTCCTCCTCGACCACCACGGGCGCGTCAACCCCGACGTGAACGCGGTCGTCACCCTCGACGCCGAGCGCGCCCGCGAGACGGCCCGCGCGGCCGACGACCACCTCGCCCGCACCGGCGAACCGCTCGGCCCGCTGCACGGCCTCCCGATGACCGTCAAGGACGCCTTCGAGACCGCGGGGCTCCGTACCACCTGCGGCAGCCGCGAGCTCGCCGACCACGTGCCGGAGAAGGACGCGGACGCCGTGGCCAGGCTGCGCGCCGCCGGGGCCGTCCTCTTCGGCAAGACCAACACCCCGGCCAACTGCCAGGACATCCAGACCTCCAACGAACTCTTCGGCACCACCCGCAACCCGTACGACCCCGAGCGCACCGCGGGCGGCTCCTCCGGCGGGCCCGCCGCGGCCGTCGCGAGCGGGCTCACGGCCCTGGAGGTCGGCAGCGACCTGGCGGGCTCGCTGCGCCTTCCCGCGCACTACTGCGGCGTGCACGCCCTGCGCCCTAGCCACGGCATCGTCGCCACCCGCGGGCACATCCCGCGCCCGCCCGGCTGGCTCACCAGCGGCGACATGCTCACCCCGGGCCCGCTCGCCCGCACCGCCGACGACCTGGCGCTACTCCTCGACGTCCTCGCGGGCCCGGCACCGACCGACGCGCCCGCCTGGCGCCTGGAGCTGCCCGAGCCGCGCAGCCGTACGCTCGACGGCCTGCGGATCGGCGTGTGGGCGGACGACCCGTACTGCCGTGTCGACGCAGAGACCCGCGAACTCCTCGCCCGCGTCACGGAGTTGCTGGCCGCCGAGGACGCCCGCACGGACACCACGGCCCGCCCGGTGGACCTGGCCGACTCGGACCGGCTGTTCCAGACCCTGATGTACGCGACGGGCACCGCGTCGGCCTCCGACGCGGCGTTCCAGGGCGAGGTCGACGCGGCCGGGAAGCTCGACGACGACGACCACAGCCCCGGCGCGTTCTTCCTGCGCTCGCGCACCCAGCGGCACCGCGACTGGCTGCGCGCGAACGAGGAGCGCGAGAAGCTCACCCGCACCTGGGCCCGGTACTTCGACGACCACGACGTCCTCATCACGCCGTCCGCGCCGACCGCGGCCGTCCCCGACCTGACCTCGGTGCCGGTCCCGCAGCGCCGCATCACCGTCGACGGCGCCGAGCGCCCGTACTTCGACCAGACGGCCTGGGCCAACCTCACCAGCCACGTGCGGCTGCCCGCGGCCACGGTCCCCGTCGGGCGAACCGCGTCCGGGCTCCCGCTCTCCGTCCAGGTGGTCGGCCCCTACCTGGCGGACCGGACCGTCCTCGCGGTGGCCGGGGAGCTGTCCCGGCTGCTGCCGGGGCCTGGCGCCCCTGAGGGTCCGTAGGGCCCGAGGGACCCTTCCGTCGCCGCGGTGTACGTGGCTGGCGGAGCGGACAGGGGCACCATCCGGGCGTGCGGGAGCCGCAACGCGCCCCCGCACCCGAGTTCCGTCACGGTTCGATCGCCATACCCGCCCCGCCCTTCAGGCACTGCCGCAGTGAATCCGGTATTTGCTGCGGCAGAGCACGAGGCTGCTTGACTCTCCCATGAAGGGAGAGTCGAAAGTGGAGCACATGCGCAGGGACGACGTGTCGCGGTCTACGTGGAGCATCGGGGCCGTGGCGCGGCAGACCGGGCTGCCGGTGAAGGTGGTCAGGCACTGGTCGGATGTGGGCGTCGTGGCACCGGTCGGCCGGACCGCCGGCGGCTACCGCCGCTACGACACCGCCGGCGTGGCCCGGCTGCACCTGGCCCGCACTCTGCGGGACCTGGGGCTGGGGCTGGGTGAAATCCGGGCCGCCCTGGATCGCGAAGACGGGCTCACAGAGGTGGCGGCCGCACACGTCGAGGCTCTGGAGGCCCAGATCCGCCGCCTGCGGACCCATCAGGCAGTCCTGCGCACTGTCACACGTCGCACTACCCATGAAGGACTTGCCCTGATGACCCGTCATGCCCGCATGTCTCCCGACGAACGTCGCAAGCTGGTCCACGACTTCCTCACCGACACGCTCGGCGATCTGGATGTGCCCCACTTCCGCGAGGGGCTCCTCGCGGCCGGCTCCGACCTTCCGGAAGATCCCACCGATGAGCAGGTTGAAGCCTGGCTGGAACTGGGCGAGTTGGTCGCCGACGGGGAGCTGCGTCCCGCCATGCGGCGCATCGCGGAGTACGCCGCCCGTCATGGGCAGGGAGCGCAGGACTCCGCCGTGGCGGAGGAGATGCGCGCACTCACGGACGCCTGGACGGCACGTGTCCGCACGGCGATGCAGGCCGGCACCGCGGCAGACTCCCCGGCTGCCGACCAAGTCGTCGCGGACATCGTCGCGGCATGGCTGCCCAGCCGCGCGAACACCGCCCCCGCGGTGACTTCCGACGGCGCCGAGGCACGCAAACTCCTGACCGAGCAGCTCACCACCGCGGCCGAGCCCGCCGTCGAGCGCTTCTGGCAACTGCTGTGCGTTCTCGGCGGCTGCCCCGCACCCGCCGGGATCGCCGAGGAAGGACAGTGGCTTGCCACCGCACTGCGTGCCAACCCCGGGCCCGGCGCGCGCAACACCCGGCTCGAAGCCCTCTACACGGACGACACCGACCCCTGGCCTGGCGGTGTCCTGGACGCGTTCACGCGCGTCCAGGACACCGTCGCCGAGATCGTGCGCGCAACGGCGCCGGACCAGTTCGGCCTGCCGACTCCCTGCACAGACTGGACCGTACGGGATCTGCTCGACCACATGGTGTGGGAGAACCTCATCTGGGGCGGCCTGGCTCAGGGCACGCCCCCCACCGACGGCCACACCGAGAACCACCTTGGCGACAACCACATCGCGGCCTTCGAGACCGCCGCCTCCCAGGCTCGTGATGCCTTCCGACAGCCGGGCATGCTGGACCGCTCCTTCGGCCCCGCCCCCGGCCGTCGCGTGGTCGAGCAACTCCTCGTCGAATTGCTCGTGCATGGCTGGGACCTCGCGACCGCGCTCGGCCGCGACTGCGACCTGGAGCCCGACATCGCGCGCGCCGCCCTGCCGGTCGTCCGGGAGATCTACGGGGACCTGCCCCGCACCGCCGGCGGATCCTTCGCCCCAGCGCAGTCCGCACCCGAGCACGCCCCGGCCCTTGACCGTGCAGCTGCCTTCCTCGGCCGCCGCATCCCGCACTGACCGGCGTCCACGGGTCGGCCGGCCCGGCGCCTTCGTGGGCGGGCCGTAGGCTACCGGGGACGACAACGGGGGAGGGGCCGCACATGGCCGGCACGGGGATCGGGATCTATCTGGCGCACCCGCGCCCGGGCAGCTTCAACCACGCGCTCGCCGAGGCCGTCGCGGACGAACTGCGCGAGCGGGGCTGCCGGGTGACGGTGTACGACCTGTACGCGGAGGGCTTCGACCCGCTGCTGCCCGCGGACGGCACCGGCACGGTCGAGGCGGCCCCGGAGGCGGGCGACGGGCTGGTACGGCACCACCGGCGCGAGGTCGCGCGGCACGACGCGCTGGTGTTCGTGCACCCCAACTGGTGGGGCATGCCGCCCGCCGTACTCACCGGCTGGGTGCAGCGGGTCCTCGCGCCGGGTGTCGCGTACAAACTGGGCACCGCCGACGGCGAACCCGCAGGCCTCCTCAAGGCCCGCCGCGCCCTGGTCCTCAACACCTCCGACACGCCCGCCGAGCGCGAGGAGCACGAGTTCGGCGATCCGCTGCAGCGCGTCTGGGCGGCGTGCGTCCTGCCGTACGTGGGTGTTGACGAGGTCCGCCGGCAGGTGTTCCGCACGGTCACGGACTCCTCGGCCGGGCAGCGGGAGACCTGGCTGCGGCAGGCCCGGCAGGCGGCGGCCGAACTGGACGATGGCACGGGCTGAGTCAGCCCTGGCCCCAGTGCGGCTCCGCCGACCGCGGCACCGTCAGATTGCGGGCCCGGTACTCGGCGACCAGCTGGTCGTACACCGGCGTCCCGCTCGGCCCACCGTGCGGCGGGGGAGGCGGAGGGGGAGGCGGAGGAAAGGGCGGGGGCGGGGGCGCCGGGTTTTCGGGGCGGGACCGCCCCACGGCGCCCACGCGCTGCCAGCGCCCCGCCGACGGACGGGGCACGGCCGCCGAAACGCCGTCCGCGGGGCTGGAGTTCATGGCGGGGGACCGGTGCGCCTCAGGAGAGGTACGTGCCCGCGGCGGGCGTCGCCTGCAGCGTCGGCGTCAGCAGCGCCAGCTCCGGCACGTCCGCCGCGGGCAGCCCCAGCGGGCCCTCGCCGGGCTGCGTCAGCGGCGCGTTCAGGCCGAGGCCGGGGGAGAGCGCCTCTACCGGCGACTCCACCGACTCGACCCCGACCCCGGCCAGCTGCTCCTGGGTCAGCGGATCGGTGACGGGCACGTCAAGCACGGTCTCCGGCAGCGCGCTGTGCACCGGCAGCTGCGGCAGCACGTCCTGGCCCACGAGCCGCCCCTCGCCCCGCTCCGCCGCCACCGGCGCCCCGGGCTTCAGCAGCGGCACCCCCGCCCGCACGTCGGGCACCTCGACGGGAAGCGCGGTCTCCAGGCCCTCCAGCGGCACCGGCACGGGCACCGAGTCCGCCGCAGCGGCAGGAGCCACGGCGGCCGCCGACGCCAGGCACGTCATGAGTACGGAGAGTCCCGCACGGCTGGTCAACTTCACGGTGTCCACCTTCGAAAGAGCAACGGATACGTCCCCCTGCGCCCCCGTAACAAGAACAACGAGCCGCGGCGCCGAACCCCACGGCTTGTCCCCTGGGCGCAGCAACCACCGCACCCCCGGGGGACCGCTCAGCGCAGCTTGCCGACAGGCAGCAGACAGTGCGCGGCGGACTGCAGCACGGCCTCATCACCGACGTACGCACTCAGCGCCTCCGCCGACACCGGCTGCCCCGGAGCCGCCTCGGGCCAGGCCCGCGTACTGAGCACGAAGTGCACATCGGCGCCCTGCGCCACCGCGTCCAGCCACTCCGGCGGGGCCACGCACTGGGCGTTCATGTTCTGCAGGCTGAGTACCGCCTGGCCGCCCTCCACGAGCAGCCGCACGGGGAAGCCGGGGCGCGACCCGTCCGCCATGCCCCCGTCGAGCGGCAGCGACAGGCTCCGCGCGAGCGCGGCGACAGCGGCCTCGTTCTCCGCGGTGCCGTTCGCCCCGTCGCCGAGGGTGTACGCGAGGAGGTAGGGCGTCGAGTGGTCCTCCTCGGGCGCTCCGATCCAGGCCAGGATGGACAGGGTGCCGAGGCTGAACTGGTTGCCGCTGGAGGCGGTTTGGGTATCGACCATGGTTCGGCACCCTAACGGCGTGATACCGGTACGAGCCCCGCGTTTCACCCGTTCAGGGGAGAGCACGCGGAGGCCCGCCCACCGGCGCACACACGGCGCGGACCCAACCCCCGCCCGTACGCCGTGAATTCCCCGCGGAAATGCCGCCGCGCGCTCCACGGGAAGAGTGAATCCTCCGCACGCGCCCGTACCGACGGGTGACCGGGAGCGTTTCCGGCAGCTGTTCGCGTGATACGCACAACGGCACCGGAAATCCCACTCGCTGAAAGAGAGTTGGTCGCCATGTACGCAAGAACCGCCACGGGAATTGCCGCCCTGGCCGTACTCCTCGGAGCCGGCACAGCCACGTCCGCGCCCGGTTACGACATCGCCGTGAATACCCGTGCCGTCATCGCGGGCGACCATACGGTCACGACTTCCGGAACGTACCGCTGCACGGGTTCCTCCGGTCTTTCGCCGGTATTCGTCACCGCGTCCGTGCGGCAGGGCTCCCTGTCCATCTCGGGCGACTCGCAGGAAGCGGTGTGCGACGGCGAGCTGCACGACTGGCAGCTGAAGGCCAGGGGCTTCCGTGACTTCCACCTCGAACCCGGGGCGGCCACGGTGCAGGGCCACCTCGTGCAGATCAGGCCCCGCTCGGGCCTGATCCCCATCGAGACGAACTTCCTCGCCGCCGCCGAGCAGCAGGTCGAACTGGTCCCGCAGGGCTGACCGGGCTGTCCCGGCCGGCCCGCCCGGCCCGGCCTGCTCGCGGCGGCTTCACTCGCAACTGCCGCCTGCCGCGGTCATGGACAGGAAGACCGTGCTGCAGCCGGGTGTGTCGCCGACGGGTGTCTGCGGCCTCGCCTGCGCGGAGGCGCAGACACCCGCAAACACGGAGGCGAACAACACGACGGCCAGCACGCTGAACATCAAGCGCATCGAGACTCCTCGTGAAGGAACGCAGCCCAATCGTCCGGGTGCATCCCTCCGAGCATCTGCCTGGTTTCCGCAACCTTCAACCCGGTGCACATTCCCGGACACCGAGCGTGACGACCTGCGGAAAGCCCCTGGGATTCTTCGGGAAACGGACACGCGGTGTGACGGAATCGCAATTCGTTCCGCCGGTCGGCCGGGCAAGGGCCGGACAGAGGCCGGGGTGCCCTCCATTCGGAGGCTCGTCGGAATGTCGCACGAAATTCACCCACGACTGCGTGATTATGCGTGTCAGTGGGCGCGGCAGTTCCCGTGTACGGCCGCGTCATCGCCCCGACAGAAAGGCACGTAATGAAGATTGTGAAGGTCGGTGCAATGGCCGTGGCCAGCGCGGCGCTGCTCATCGGCGGCGCCGGTGCTGCCGTCGCCGACCCGGGTCCGGGCGCTTCCGCCACGGGCGTGGCCGTCGGTTCGCCGGGTGTGCTGAGCGGCAACGTCGTCCAGGTGCCGGTCGACCTGGGCCTCAACCTCTGCGGCAACTCCCTCAACGTGATCGCCCTGCTGAACCCCGCGGGCGGCAACGTCTGCGTCAACGGCTAGCAGCACCGCTCCGCCGCAGTTCCGGCGCAGCTCCGGCGCCGTGCCGATCCGTACCGCTGGTGTGCGGGGATCGGCACGGCGCTTTCGGGTGCGTGCCGGGTCCGGCGTTCGGGTGAACGAAGAGAACCAAAGGCGCCACCGGGGAGTTGGTCAGACTGCTGAACCAACGGCCATACACCCAGAAAAAAGGGACTCAAGTGATCAAGAAGATTCTGGCGACCGCCGCTGTCACGGCGTCCGTTCTCGGCACGGGTGCGGCCATGGCCCCCTCCGCGGTCGCCGACGACGACACCACGTCGCTGAGCGGCAACGGCGCCTCGCAGGTCTACGGCAACTCCGCCACGTACGGCGACATGAGCCCGCAGATGGCGCTCATCCAGGGCTCGCTCAACAAGCCGTGCATCGGCCTCCCCGCCAAGGCCAACGTCGGCTCCCTCGTGGGCGTCGTTCCGGTCTCGGTCCAGGACATCCCGATCCTGTCCAACAAGCAGAACCAGCAGTGCGTGGAGAACTCGACGCAGTCGAAGGGCGACGAGCCGCTGTCGAACCTGCTGCAGAACGTTCTCTCCGCCAACTGATCGCGGCGAGCGCTCCCTGCCCGGACATGTCCACGGACGTGTCCGGGCAGTCGCATGTCCGGCTGTCCGTAAGGGAGTTGGCGGATGCTGTGACGCATTCGGGTGAGAAACGCGGGATCACCGATTTCGCGGTTTCTTCTCCGCGCCGAAATCGTTGTTCCTGCTGCAGTGATGATCGTCTGCGGCCGTACGCGACCGTCGCGATACGTAGCGCAGCACTGTGGGAAGGGAACAATGAACAAGAAGGTTCTGACCGTCGTCGCCGGCGCCATGCTCGCCGTCGGAAGTGCCGCCCCGGCCATGGCCGACGCCGGTGCCCAGGGTGCGGCCACGCACTCTCCTGGCGTGCTCTCGGGCAACCTGATCCAGGTCCCCGTGCACGTGCCGGTCAACGCCTGCGGCAACACCGTCGACGTCATCGGTCTGCTGAACCCCACCTTCGGCAACACCTGCGTCAACAACTGACGTTCACGCAGCCGCAGCAGTACCGAGAACGGCCCCGGGAGCCTGTCGCCCCGGGGCCGTTCCGTGTTTTCGCGGGGCCTGAAAAGCGGTGCCGGAAACACGAGTTGGGGGCCCCGGAGGGGCCCCCAACGGTTCTGCAGTCTCCGGTGCGCCGTGCCGCGCAAGAAGGGGCACGATGGGCTCGACGGCGTGAGGAACGCCGGCGGCTGGGAGCCCGCACCGCTCAAGAAGGACCGCTGCATCAGTACACACCATGCCCGCCTTCCCGTGCGGGGGCCTTCACCCGTTTGCCGAGTCGAAAGTCCTTTCCGCATACGCCCGGTCGTGGAATTCCCCCGGCCGACCTCGGAATTGGGGTTTCCCGCCGCCGCGGGGCTCGTTGAACAGTACGAAGGTGGCGCCTGGTGTCGACGGGACACCTGCCGGACGCGAAGGCTCGCGTCACCGGAGAGCGCACCCCGAGAAAGGACTCGCAGTGAAGTACTCGAAGGCCGCCGCAGCTGTCGCCGGTTCCGTGATGGCACTCGGTACGGCCGCGCCGGCGCTCGCCGCCGACCATGCCACCGAGATGGCGCCGATGAGCCTGAACGGCGCCGTGGCGGACACGCTCTCCGGCGGCCTGAACCCGCAGCACCTGCAGGCCATGCAGGGCCTCCACAAGGGCGGCGACCCGCTGAAGCCGGTCACGGACGTGGCGGGCGGCGCGGCCTCGCTCCTGGGCGGCCTGCCGGCGGGCCTCGGGTAGTAACGCCGTTCAGATCAGGGGGAGTTGGCGAAGGGTGGTGGTCGCCCGGGCAGGGCGGCCACCACCCTTCGCCGTTGCGCGCAGGCGTGCTCGTACGTACGCAAAAGCAGGGCGGTGAGCACCTGGTCGGGTGTCGCCGCCCTGCTGTCGTACTGCGGGTACTGCGGGTACTGCGGGTACTGCGGGTACTGCTGAACGTCAGTTGTTGATGCAGGTGTTGCCGAAGGCCGGGTTCAGCAGGCCGATGACGTTCACGGTGTTGCCGCACGCGTTCACCGGCACGTGGACCGGGACCTGGACGACGTTGCCGGACCCGACGCCGGGCGAGCCGGTGGCGGCGCCGGTGGCGTCGGAGTCGGCGAACGCGCTTCCGGCGGAAGCACCGGCGGCGATCCCGGCGGCGGCCAGGACCAGGGCGGCCTTCTTGGCAGTCTTCATGGGGGTGCACCTTCTATTCGACTTACGGGCCCCGAGTACGGGCCCACGTAGATCGAAACGTGTCGGTGGCTACGACGACACGGGCCGCCGACGTGTTGACCCTTTTGGAGCAACGGCCTGGATTCCGACGGCACTTGGGGCGGACCCCCGGCCGGTGGAGCGGGGTGGTCCGCGGAGGAGTCGGCAGGGCCATCAGAGTGAAGAGGGAGAACCAAACGCGGCGATGCCGAGTTGGGCAGAGCGCTCCGATCGCGGGCATTCATGCGACACAAGGACGGAACATGCTCAAGAAGGTTATGGCCACTGCGGCCGTCACCATGTCGGTGGCGGGCCTGGGCGCTGGGATGGCCCCCTCCGCGTTCGCCGACGACGACACCACGTCGCTGAGCGGCAACGGCGCTTCGCAGACCTACGGCAACTCCGCCACCCACGGCAAGATGAGCCCGCAGCTCGGTCTGATCCAGGGCTCGCTCAACAAGCCGTGCGTCGGCCTGCCCGCCAAGGCCAACGTCGGCTCCCTCGTGGGCGTCGTTCCGGTTGCGGTCCAGGACATCCCGATCCTGTCCAACCCGCAGAACCAGCAGTGCGTGGAGAACTCGACGCAGGCCAAGGGCGACGAGCCGCTGTCGAACCTGCTGCAGAACGTGCTCTCGGCCAACATGAGCTGACATCACGGCAGTTGTGGTACGGAGAGCCCCGGCGCCTCGGCGCCGGGGCTCTCCGCTGTCCCGGGCCGGGAGGTGCGCGCCGGTTAGGTGTAGGTGTGCGCCCTGGCGGGTGCGTGTCCTGTTTGTGCCTGTGCTCGTTGAGCAGCACATGATCGAAGCAAAGCGCATTCTCGCCGCCGTCGCCCTCGCCGCCGGAGCCACCGGTCTCGCGGCCCCCATGGCCGCTGCCGCCGAAGGCCCGACGCCGCTGTCGGTCAACGGCACCATCGACGACGTGGCCACGAGCGCAGTGGCCCCCGAGCACCGCGACGAGGTCCCGTCGGTCTCCGGCCAGCTCGGCAAGCTCAACGAACTGCGCCGGGTCACCGACCAGGTGGCGCCGGTGACCAACCTGCTGACGTCCTGACGTTGCTCGTACGCGTACGAGCGGCGCATGAAGTGGCGCGGCCCCCCGAGCGGATCGGGGGGCCGCGCCACTTCATGCGTAAGGATGAACTTCTCAGCCGGTCCAGAAGTCCCACCAGCGGGTCAGGACCAGCATGCCGATGACGCCGGTGTGCAGGACCGGCGGCACCCAGGTGAACTCGTCGAAGAACGTGCGCAGGGCGCGGGGCGCCGGGAGCAGTTCGTGGCGGACGTTGTGGCCGGTCACGTACCAGAACATGACCAGCGTCGCCGTCCAGGCGAGGCAGCACCACAGGCACAGGGCGCTGATGTTGTACAGCGACTGGTACATCAGCCAGGTGCAGAAGGCGACGCCGAAGACCATGCCGGCGTTGAGGGTCAGCCAGTACCAGCGCGGGAACGCGGCGCCCGCCAGCAGGCTCACGCCGACGCACACCACGATCCCGTACGCGACCAGGCCGAGCATCGGGTTGGGGAAGCCGAAGACCGCCGCCTGGTCGCTCTCCATGACCGAGCCGCAGGACACCACCGGGTTGAGGCTGCACGCGGGCGTGAAGTCCGGGTCTTCCAGGAGCTTGAACTTGTCCAGCGTGATCACCCACGCCGCGAGCACGCCCGCCGCCCCGGTGACCACCAGGACGAGCGCCAACGCCCGGCTCGCGCCCAGGGACCGGGGAGACGGCACGCGCCGGTGCGGGTGGGGGATCGCGGCCTCGGCCGCCTTCGTCGTCAGTGTCATGGGCCGCACCGTCCTACGTGGCTTCGCGCTTGCAGAACGCATTTTGCACGGTTCGCGGGGGAGTGGGGTGAGTGCGGTGGGGTCGTACGGATGTGTGACGGTGTCAGGGTTCCGGGCGCGGGTGGGGGTGTGGTAACGCGCGCCCAATCCCGTGCATCGGGACTCCTCGGCGGCTGGGGCAGCGACATGACTCAGCCATTAAACAAACAGACTTGTTTGGTTGCCCGCGCTCTGCCGGATCCGCTTAACGCTGCGGCCTCGCGGGATGTTCGAGCAGTCCAGGGAAGTTCAAGAAAGTGACGGGGTTTCAGCCGAGTTCCGCTCCGCGTCTTGCCAGGAGAAACAGGCGTAGTTGTATGCTTCAGTGCGGATGTAACCCCCGTAACCGTCCATGCTCCTGTACTTGTGCGCCGCTCGCAGTGCCACGTACGCAGGTTGCAGCGAGGAAGAAACAGGAAACCCCGAATGGAGAAGCGGCCCGAACACACCCGACAGGTGCTCATCCGTGCCGCGGCGGAACTCATAGCCAACGGTCGGTTCGCCGACGCCGGTCTCGTGAACATCTGCCGTGCCGCCGGGGTGAGCAGAGGCGCGCTCTACCATCACTTCGGCTCGGTCGCGGAGTTGGTGTCCGAGGTGTACGACCGGGCGCTGGTGCGGATCGACGAACTCGCCGACGAGGCGTTCGGGGGACCGCCGGCCGAGGCGCCGGCGGAGTTCAGCATCGCGCTCGGCGCCGCCCTGCTTGAGGAGGAACTGGTCCGTGCGGGGATCCAGATAGGGGCCGACGGCACGGCGGAGCCGCCGCGACTGCGGGAGTTGACG
Organism: Streptomyces solicavernae; assembly: GCF_029968095.1. Classification (GTDB taxonomy): domain Bacteria; phylum Actinomycetota; class Actinomycetes; order Streptomycetales; family Streptomycetaceae; genus Streptomyces; species Streptomyces solicavernae. The sequence goes on from NZ_JASCIR010000047.1 coordinate 24,984, forward strand.
CTGACCCGGCTGCGCGAGCGGATGACTGAGGGCGCTCGCGAGGGCGCCGGTAAGGGCGGCGCCGGTGACGGCGGCGCCGGTCAGGGCGCCGGTGCGGGCGCCGACGCCGACCGCCTCGCGGACCTCGCCGTGGTCGTCACCGCCGGCCTGGAGTCGCTGGGTCATGCCGACCCCTACTGGTGGAGCCCGGGTGCGGCGAAGCAGATCTGGGGGATGGTCGAGCCCCTGTTCGCCGAAGAGGGCCGGGTGCTGCCACAGCCGCCTCAGCCCTGAGCCGTGCCGGTAGTCGTGCCCGTAGACGCGTCGGAAGCCGTACCCGTACCCGTACCCGTAGCCGTGCCGGAAGCCGTGTCCGAAGGGTCGGGTTGTCCGGGGTCGGTCAGCCGTAGATGGCTGATCATGCCGGGGCTGACGAGCCCCGGCAGCAGGAACCGCCACATCATGGTGACGCGTTCGGGCAGGTCCTTCCGGTCGGTCTGGACCCGGGACATCACCTGGATGCCGGTGAACGTCCCCGTGATCATGTCCGCGGCCTCCGTCAGGTCGATGCCCGGAAGGATCTCGCCCTGCTCCTGCGCCTCGGCCAGCAGCGTCCGGATCGCATCGCCGGACTGCTGGTACGGGGTGGCGGCCGGGTTCCGGAACGACGTCTGCTCCACGGCCAGGCGGACGCAGGCGCGCAGCACCGGATCGTGCTGGAGCCGGTGGGCGAAGCCGAAGGTGATGTCGATGACGGCCTGGAGCTTCGTCGACCGGGCAGGCGGGTCAAGGGCCTCCCCGTGCGCCGTGAGCAGGGCGACGGCGATGGCTTCCTTGGACGGGAAGTGGTGGTACAGCGCCCCCCGGGTCAGGCCGGACCGCTCCAGGATCTGCGTGGTGCTCGCCGAGTCGTAGCCCCGCTCGTCGAAGACCTCCGCGGCCGCCTTCAAGATCAAATTGCGGGACCTGGTCCCGCGCTCCTGCCGTGCCATGTCTCGATCCTCGCACTCAACCAAACCGACTTGTCTGCATCATATGACGGCCACCTGTGTGTCGTACGTCGATGCCGACGCCCTGGCCGGTTGTGGCGGGCTCTGGCGCGATCGAGGGCATCCGGCGCGGCGCTCAGCGGGCCGAGGCAGGGGTGGCCGGGGCGGAAGCCCAGGGGGTGCCCGAGGCGGAAGCTCAGGGGTGCCCGAGGCGGAAGCCGACGCCGCGGACCGTGATGACCCAGCTGCTGGAGCCGAGCTTGCTGCGCAGGCTGCTGACGTGCGTGTCGATCGTGCGCCCCCGGCGCGACCAGGTGTCGTCCCAGATCTGCGCCATCAGCTGGCGGCGCGACACGACGGACCCGGGGTGCGTGGCGAGCAGGTGCAGCAGGTCGAACTCCTTGCGGGTGAGCCCCACCGGCGTGCCGTCCAGGGTGACTTCGCGGGTGGTGGCGTCGATGTGCAGGGGGCCGTGGGAGATCGTCCGGGCCTTCTCCGTGCGCGGGCCGGAGCGCCGCATCACCGCCTCGATGCGGGCGAGGAGTTCCCGGAATCCGTACGGCTTCACCAGGTAGTCGTCCGAGCCGGCCTGGAGGCCGAGCACGCGGTCGAGCTCGCTGCCGCGGGCGGTGACCGTGATGATCGGGGTGTCGCTGACCGCGCGGATGCCGCGGCAGACCTCAAGGCCGTCCAGGTCGGGCAGGTCGAGGTCGAGCAGGATCAGGTCGGCGCGGTGGTGGACGGTCAGGGCTTCGCCGCCGGTGTCGGCGAGTTCGGTGCGGTGGCCCTGGCGTATCAGGCCCTGGGCGAGGGCGTCGGCTGCGGCTGTCTCGTTCTCGACGATCAGGATGCGCAGGGTCTTGTGCTCCGTCGCGGCGTCGGCGGCGGTGCGGTGCAGGTGGGCCAGGGCGTGCTGCGGCAGGGGCTTCGTCGGGTGGCGCTTTTCCATGCGCGGGAGTGGATCGATGGCCTGCTGGTTCATGTGACTCTCCTGGATGACAGGCATGGCATCGCGGACTGGCTGAGCAGGATGATGCCCGAAGATACCAAACAGACTTGTCTGATTGTAAGCGCCAAGGGCAGGGGTTGCGCGTGACCTGTCGGGGCGTCATGTGGGCGCTGGCCTTCCGTTTTTCGGTGCCAGCGTGGGGCGCAAGTCATTCAGGTAAACCCAGGACGCGGCCCTGTGGTCAAAGCTTTACTTGCTTTATTCGGACAGACCTGTCTGTACTTATGGCGTCCGATCATCCGGCCCAGGGGGAGACGCCGATGTCCGGGGTGCCCTTCCCTGCCCAGATCAGCTCAGGAGTGGCACGCATGCAGACACATGCCTTCGCAGTGCACGAGCCAAGTGGGAACGTCGAGGTGCACAGCCGAAGCTCGATCGGAACCCCTGGCATCACCCTGCCGACCGCCCCCGGCAGCCCGGCGTTCACCACCACGGTGCCGCGCGAGTTCGTCCACCGCGCGGCCGTCGCGGAGGTCCTGCTCACCGGCTGGACGGCGGTCCAGGAGCGCGAGGAGGAGCCGGACGCCTTCGTGGTCAGGGCCCAGTGGCCCCGGGGGCACTGCCTCTTCGCCCAGGCCGGCGGCTACCAGGACCCGATGCTCCTGATCGAGTCGGTCCGCCAGATCGGCGCGCTGCTGGCCCACGCCGAGTACGGGGTGCCGTTCGGCCACCAGTTCCTGCTGCGGGACCTCTCGTTCACCGCCGTGCCGGACCTCTTCCGCGCGACGCCGACGCCCACCGAGGTCGAGCTGCACACGTGCTGCCGGGAGGTGACGCGCCGCGGCGGGAACCTCACCGGGATGCGTTACGAGGTCCGGGTGGAGGTCGCCGGAGTGCCCCTGGCCACCGCATCGGCGGCCTTCACCTGCATCGCCCCCAACGTCTACAGACGGCTGCGCAAGGGCCGGCCCACCGGCGCCGACCGGGCGGCCGGCGCCCCGCTCGACCCGGCGACGGTCGGCCGCAGCGGCGCCGAACACGTGGTGCTCACCGACGACGGGGGCGCCGCCGCCGGCCGCGGCTCTTGGGGGCTGCGCATCGACAGCACCCACCCGATCTTCTTCGACCACCCTGTCGACCACGTCCCGGGAATGGTGCTCCTGGAGGCGGCCCGGCAGTCCGCGTACGCGGCGACGGGCCGGCCCGACGCGCTCATCACCGGACTCAGCAGCACCTTCACGAACTACGCCGAACTCGACGCGCCCTGCCGCGTCGAGGCGGTCACGGGCGCGTCCGCCGCCGGTGAGACGCCCGTGCAGATCACCGGGGTCCAGGGCGGCCGGAGCCTCTTCACCGCCGGCATCACGCTGACCACGCCGACCCGTTGAGGCGGGCCGTCGACGCCTCCTCGTCGCACATGTCCTCACAGAGCGCGCACGTCCCCACAGAAGGCACATGTCCTCACGGAGCGCGCATGTCCCCACAGAGCGTGCACGTCCCCGGAGGGCGCGCACGTCCCGGAGCTGGAAGGTGCCTGGTGCAGACCGTCATGATCGCTGGTGCGGCCGGTTTCGTGGGCCGGCACGCAGCCGCCGAAGCCGCCCGCCACGGCGCGGCGCTCACCCTGATGTCCCACCGCCGCATCCCGCCCCGGCCGGGCGGCCGGACCGCGGTGCGGCACGTGCGGGGCGACCTCATGGCCCCGGACTCCCTGCGCGGCGTGTGCGACGGAGTCGACGTACTGCTGCACTGCGCCTCGCAGATCGGCGGAGCGCCCGAGGCCAACGACCTCGTCAACGCCCGTGGGACCGCCGCCCTCGTCGCGGAGGCCCGGCGTGCCGGAGTGTCCCGCATCGTGTACCTCAGCACCGCCTCCGTGTACGGCCGGGGTGTCTTCCGCGGCGCCCGCCCCGAGGAGATCGAGCGCAGACCGGCCTCACCGACCTCACGGTCACGGGCCGCGGCCGAGGACATCGTGGGGGCGGCCGGAGGATTCGTACTGCGTCCGTATCTCGTGTACGGGCCCGGCGACCAGTGGGTCGTCCCCGGACTCCTGCGGCTGCTGCGCGCACTCGACGGCGCGGCGGCGGACTGGGACGCCAGGCTCTCGGTCATCTCCGTGACCGAACTGGCCGCACTTCTCGTTGCGGTGGGGCTCGCGCCACGAGAGCGGCTTTCGGCGCCCGCGTACCACGCCGCCTATCCCGCTCCGGTCCGTGCGTCGGAGCTGCTGCGGGCGGTCGCCGACGGCACGGGCGCCGGCCCGGCCTGGCCGCGGGTCTCGCTCGCCGGGGCCCGGGCCCGCCTGCGCGAGGACCGGGCCGCACCGGGCGCACTGGACATGCTGGCCACCGATCACTGGTTCGGCAGCGAGACGGTCTGGGCGGACACGGGGCGCCAAGTCCCGGGTCCGGCCCAGGACTTGGACTTCCCGAGGATGCGCGAGTGGTACGCGGACCGGGTGGCGGCCTGAGACCTGATTCCGCAGGCCGGATCGGCAACAGCCTTGCGACAGCGACAGCGACAGCGACAGCGACAGCGACTGCAAGCAACGACTGCAAGCAACCACAGCAGCAACGACAACAGCAACGACAACAGCAACGACAGCGAACGAAGGGTTCACCCATGCAGTACACCCACCTCGGCCGAAGCGGGCTCACGGTGTCCCGGCTCGTGCTCGGCACGATGAACTTCGGAAGCCAGACCTCCGAGGCGGACAGCCACACGATCATGGACCGTGCGCATGAGCGTGGCATCAACTTCTTCGACACGGCCAACGTGTACGGCACACGGCCGGGGGAGACCTCCACCGAAGAGATCATGGGCAGGTGGTTCGCCGCGGGCAACGGCCGGCGGGACAAGACCGTCCTGGCCACCAAGGTCTATATCCCGACGGGCAGTTGGCCCAACGAGGGCTTCCTCTCCGCCCTGAACATCCGCCGCGCCTGCGAGGCATCCCTCAAGCGGCTGGGGACCGACCACATCGACGTGTACCAGATGCACCACGTCGACCGGAACGCGCCGTGGGAAGAGGTCTGGGAGGCGTTCAGCGTCCTCCGGCAGCAGGGCAAGGTGCTCTACTTCGGCTCGTCCAACTTCGCGGGCTGGCACATCGCGCAGGCCCAGGAGGCGGCGCGCTCGCAGCACTTCCTCGGCCTGGTCAGCGAGCAGTCGATGTACAACCTGATGACGCGCTGGGTCGAGCTTGAGGTGCTCCCGGCCGCCCGTCACTACGGGCTCGGCCTGATCCCCTGGGGCCCCCTGCACGGCGGTGTGCTGGGCGGCGTGCTGCGCAAGCAGCGCGAAGGGGGCTCCTCGCGCGGCAGCACGGGCCGTTCGGTGCCCGTGCTCGCCCAGCACGGCGACACCATCGCGGCGTACGAGAAGCTCTGCGCCGACCTCGGGGAGGACCCGGCGCACGTCGGACTCGCGTGGCTGCTCGCGCAGGACGGTGTGACCGGGCCGATCACCGGGCCGCGTACGCCCGAGCAGCTCGACAACTCGCTGCGCGCGCTGGAGATCACCCTGGACGAGGAGACGCTGGCCAAGCTGGACGAGCTGTTCCCGCCGCCCGGGCCGAACGGGGCCAAGCCCGCCCCGGAGGCGTACGCCTGGTGACCTCGGCGCTGTCTCCCCGCGGTCGCCGTGCCGGTGAGCGGTCCGGCGACCGCGGGGAGGCGCGCTTCACCAACTGGCTTCACCAACTGGCTCTACCAACTGGCTTCACCAACTGGCTTCACCAACTCTTGTAAGGACCTGTCTTGATCGCTGAAGTACGGGATCGGGACGCTGGCCGGAAGTATTCGTACGCTCAGCAGAAGTGAGG
>NZ_JASCIR010000048.1 GCF_029968095.1 Streptomyces solicavernae
TCGACCTGAACCTCCGCCATCAGGTCGAGACGCGCCATCACGTGCTCGGGGTCGTGGACCCGCGCCTTCAGCTCGGCCTCAATCAACTCGCGATCCTCCGCTCAGACGGTACGGCGCCCGGTGTCGACCACCGATGCGAACATGCGCTGAAACCCTCGGTAGAGGGGATCACTTGGCGTCTCCATGACCTTGTGGGCGGGCGATTCGTGCCCTTCCCAACCGGTGTAGGCGACCTGCTTCTCGTCAACCAGCATCTCTGCTGTCACGGATACGCCTCGGCGGGGGAGCGTCAACTGGTGCTGAAGAGCTTCCTGCGACGCCAGAGTGGCCAATCCCTCAGGGCCGGGGTGAGTGGCTGAGCCCTCAGTGAGCGGACGTTGTCCTGGTGCGCGGGGGCGGGTCACGCCGCTTGCGGCGTTTCCCGCCCCGTGACTCCGTGCTCCGGCGGGCCAGGCTCAGCGGGCCTGCTCGATGAGGGACGCGTTCTTGCGGTCCGTGCCGGCGTAGCTGTCCTTGCCCATTTCGATGAGGCGGGCGACCTCTTCAAGGGTCTGGTGCATGTGGTCGGCGCGTGCCTTGTACGCGCGCTGAACGTCGAGGTACACGCCGTGTGCCTCGCCGTCCCAGGTGTCCGCGACGACCTTGACCGCGTCGTCCATGCGGTCGATGTCCAGCCTGATCTGCCTGGAGATCTTCCTGACGGTGTCGGCGATCGTCTGGACGTTGTCGTACCGGACCCTGAGACCTGCGGCGTCGCTCATGATGGATTCTCCCTTGACCTATGTGGGATTGGGGCGCGAAGTAGGTTCGTGGCCCTTCGTGGCCCTTCGTGGCGGCTTGCGGGCAATCACATGTTGTCGATGCCCGAGACGCCTCGGAACACGGCCTGGACTTCGAGGTCATTGGCCTCGCTGAGATTCTTCGTCTCGCCCACGGCCTCGTGGAGAATCCGCAGCCTGCGCAGGATTTCCTGGTGGTCGTTCTTCAGGTCGTCCTGGGCCTTCTTGAACTGTGCGGCGCCCTGGCCGCTCCAGGACGCGCTGACCGTGCCGATGATGTCGACGAGTGTCTTGATCTGGGCGTCCATCGAGCCGACGGTCTCATCGATCGCGGTCTTGGCCTTGGCTACCTCGGTGTAGCCAAGACTCGTACCCCCGGTGGAAGTGCTCACGCTTTCTCCCTCTCTCATACATGTGACGAGTTCACGTACCGATCCGAATTCGGTTACGCTGCCCGCCTTTTACGTGCGCGGACTGCGAGCGCGGCACCTACGACTGCAACGGCCGCGGCGACCCCGCCTGCGACGATCCAGAGGGTTCCGCCCCCGTCGGACTCGGCCGCGGCGTTCTGCTGCCGCGGCTGACTCTGGTCGTCGTCCTTGTTCTTCTTGCTGTCCCCCTTGTTCGCGGGAGAGGGGGAGGTCGATGGCGCCGGCGACTCCTTCTGCCGCGCGGCGAGCAACGGATTGACGTCCGGATCGCCGGGGTCACCCTTGCCTTCGAGCAGCACCTTGGCGGGACGGACGATGCCGTATCCGATGTAGTCGCTGGGAACCGGGCCGTTGTGGCCGGCGGTCTGCATCATGACGCGGAGGACCTGGTTGTTGGTCCAGTCGGGGTGCTTGGACCAGATCAGGGCTGCTGAGGCGGAGGCCAGGGCGGTGGAAGCACTCGTGCCGTCTCCCCTGCAGTATCCCTCGGTCTGTGTGCAGTGGACTGGGATGTCTTCGCCCGGGGCGGCCAGTGCAACTTGTTCGCCGTAGTCGGAGAACTTGGAGATCTTCCCTGTCGATCCAACGGATCCCACCGCGATGACACCTGGCGCAGCAGCCGGGTACTCGACGCCTGCCTGGCCATCGTTTCCGGTAGCAGCGAAGACCAACTTGCCTTTCTTCAAAGCGTACTTGACTGCGCTGTCCACTGCTTTTTGGGCCTTGGCAGAAGGCGCGCTCCCCAACGACGCATTGATGATCTGGGCATCAGTGTCCGCCGCGTATCGGATCCCTTTGGCTGCAGCCTCCAGAGCACCGAATGACGCCTCCTCCTTCAGAGCCTTGACTGGGAGGATCTTCACGTCAGGCGCAAGCCCTTTGAGGCCCCCCTGAGAGCTCCGGCCTGCGATGGTGATGGCCATGTTGGTCCCGTGGCCGTCTGTGTCATTCCATGGATCTGGATTCGGGCTGTAGAAGTCCTTCCCCTTCAAGACGCGCCCGCGGATCTCCGCGGCATCAGGGTTCACGCCCGTATCGACGACGGCCACCGTCACGCCCTTGCCGGTGCTGACCTCCCACAAGTCGTCGGCACGCATGGCGTCGAGGTACCACTGCCTGGAGCGGATGTCGTCTGCATCCGCCGTGGGAGCCAAGCCTCCGACGAGCGTGAGGGCCAGCGCACCCGCGCGAGGCATGACGCGGCGCCATGCCCTGCGGTGTACGGATTGGAACATGGGTTGCGGCGCTCCTACTCGATGACAGGTGGGACAGCCCTGTGCCGTCCAGTCGACCAGGTCTCTTCGTCTTCGACCAGGTAGTCAGGGCGAGAATCGGTAGAAGGGCGCCGATCTTGCGTGGAAGCGGTGTTGGCCGAACCCACGGGGCTCGTGCCAGCCGGATCGAACTGCCCGTGTGAACGTGCTGACGTCCGAGTTGTTCCCACAACACCGCCTGGTTCGGATGCGAGCCGCCTGCTGGTGGATGGAGATCTCGTTCCCGGAGCGTCAGATCCGACAGGACCGGCACCAGCACCGGTGACGGGTCGGCCGACACCGGCCGAAGAACCGATGACACCGTTTCTGGGGGCCTGCGCCCCCACAGGGCCACCAGGTTCTGTGGCCATGCGCCCGCCGCCCGGCGCGCTGCGGGAGGGTGGCGGAGTCCCCGGAACTGGGCCCGGTCCGGCTGTCACAGCACGACCAGGTGTAGGCCCCTCACCGATGACAGTGCCGGGCAGGCGGGGTCCCACCGGGCCCCCAGGTTGCGTAGCGAGCCCTCGCCCGACGCCGCGCCCGGTCTGGGCGGGGGGCGGTGGCACAGCACTGGGAGCGCCTACCGGCCCACGCGCAAGCGGTGTTCCTTCCCCAATGACAGTGCCCAGTGGGGCTCGCGGCACTCCGACTCTGCCGGTGCCCGCTGTCGGTCGCCCTGTGGCATTCCCGCCGTGCGGGCTGGTGGTCGGTGCGCTCGCCGACGGAATCCCCGGGCGAACTGGTGCGGTTGTGCCCCGAGGCGCCTGAGGCGTAGCGCTCGACCTTCCAGCCGACGGGCCGGGTGATGGGATGAGAGCCGGCCCACCGGGTCCTGTGGGCTGCTGGGCGGGACTGCCGGTGCTCGGGGTGTTGGGCTGAGTCGGTGCGGCCGGTGGAGGTGGTGCTGTCGTCACGGAGTCGAGCCCTGTGCTGACTGGATCGTCGGTAGGAGCAGGCTTTGGTGAGCTTGAACTGGGTGTGCCACTCGCCTGTACTGAACCCGAAGATTCGGAGCTGCCAACCGCTCTGCCAGGTCCGGTGCTTGTGACACCAAGGTTCTTGCTCTCGGAACCGTACGGCTGCTCATCCAGTCGAGGACTACCCGGCAGCGGCTCGAAGTTCGGCTCAGTCTGCGCCTGCATCCGTTCGTTCGAGGAGTTGTAGTACGAAGAGAGCCGGTGCAGTTGGTTGATGGCCTCCTGCCGCTTCGGCTCCTCCTCGGCCTTCCGCTTCTTCTCCTTCTCCGGATCCGCGTACGTCGTGGTGTCCGGTTTCGGAACCGCGGCCTTTGCCGTACTCAGCGCCTGGCCGGCGTTCTGCATCTCGCTGCTGACGGTCGCCGCGTAGTCGGAGAGCTTGAGGGTTTCGGAGGACATGCCCCGCCCCCACTCTCGGAAGGTCTCGCCGGCCTGACCTTCCCACTCGACCCGGCCGACGTAGGCGCGCAGGTCCCGAGCGATCGCCTCGATCTCCGGAGCAGCCGCTCCCAGCGCCTCGGCCGCGCTGCTCAAGTGTCCGGGACTGGCGGACGCCACCATGGCGTGCAGCTCGTCCAGCGAGCGCCCTTCGAAGTTGTCCCCTGCCATCTGGTCCCCCGTTAGCTGAACGTGCCGGAAGTGGCGCCGTCAGCACCGCTGCTGGTGTCCTGCGCCGGTGCATCAGTACCGTGATCCGTGGCCGTCGCGGGCTCCTGGTAGTACTTCTCGGCGCGTTGACGGATCGCCTGGTACCGCTCCGCTTGTTCGGCGTCGACGGAGTCGTAGCCCTTGCCTGAGATCTGCACCACGATCCCCATGCCCTCGATCTGCTCCCCGAAGATCCGACTCAGCCGCTCAAGTCGGGAACGAACCTTTTCGTACCCCTTGGCCAAGTCGTCCGCAGCCGCGAACCCCGTTCCGAACGAGGCGTTGGTGATGGTCTGTTCGCCGATCTTGTTGTGCTGCGCCGGCGATCCGTTCAGGCGCTCCAGGAGCAGATCGATCCGCTTCTTGAAGGTCTCCAGGTCAACGCTGTCGACGGCAAGATCCTTGCCGTTCCCCCGCCCAGTCACAACAGCCCCCGTTACCACGCTAGTTAAGTCTCGGCAACGCTATCGACGCAGCCCGGCCGTCACAACAGTGATTTTACGCAAAGACCCAAGCCGCGGAGGGTGAGGCTCGCTTCGATCGCCCCACGTCCCACATGCCGTGGAACAGCAGCGTAGCGATCAGCCGGGCTCCGATCCTGAGTACCCGTACTCAGATGATTCTCGGCCACCCTTCACTGCCGTGCGGAAGCGGCCACCTCGCCTCCGGATCGCTCGTACGTGGAGCGGCATTCGGGTCGGCCGTTCAGGTGCAGCGCTTCGCGAAAAATGGGATGAAATCGCCGACCGCGATGAGCCACGCGCCCTCGCCGCAGCCCGGGCGCGCGAGATCACTTCTCTTGGAAGCATTTCGAATACAAGGTAACTGCAATCAGTGGCTCGTGGCCGTCAGCGCCTTTCATCCAGGTGGCTTCAAGCTGGGTGCGAGTCTTCACATGGACTGCATGGATCTCGCGATTGCGATTCTTGCTTTTGTCTGGCCCATCCTTCTCGATATTCCATCCGCGGCCTGGGAGTTTCTCAGCCAGATTGCGCATGCCTTTCTCAAGCTGTTCATTGCTTACTCCGTAAAGAGACCAGGGGTGTGTCACCCTGGAGCGCTCGCCCTCGCCGGAGTCAGAGGCCCTGCATGGTGCAGACATGGGTCCTGGCTCAGTTGTTCGACCTTTCACGGAAAGTAGGTCGAAAACCTCCCTGGACAAAGATTCGATCTCCTTCGTGACACTTGAAGTGGTGCGAATCTCCGCCGTGTGGCCCAGGGCATTTGTGTTGCTCGCTGCAGAGCACCCCAAGGTGGTGATGAGGCAAGCTGCTGCGGCTGTCAAAGCTCCCGTTCTCTTAGTCGTACAATTCGACATCTCCGTACCTCCCCGTGATGCCCGGCAGGCTGCTTGCGGGCGTGCCGACTCTGTCGAAAAATGCGGTGCGGCGGGCAGGGCCGGCTCGCAGCTCGTCCTATCCCTTGTCGGACGACCAGTAGTCCGAGTGCCGGTTCGGGGCTGGCCGTTCCTTGCCGTGGTAGTCGAGGCTGTCGTACCTGCTGGTCGGATGTGTTACGGGTGTCTTCTTGACACATGGGGTGACCACTTCGAAGTGTGCCTGATTCTTCCAGCCAAACTTGAGGCGCACCTGGAACTTGTCCGGCGTCCAGTAGTAGACAGCTTCCCCGTCTCTGCTTGAGGCCCTGTACTTGAACCCTTGGGCCTTCCAGTGTTTTTCAACGGTCGTCATGAATTCTCGTTGTTTGTCGCGGGAGATGACGGTCATGACGGAGCGGCTTCGCTCCGTAGAGCATTCGCCCGCCATTGTCTCATTGTGTGTCCATTCGACGGGTGGATCGATGGCTGCAAACGTGTCGTCGAGAATGGCGTCTGCAGTGTCTGCCGCCTCCTGCAAGTTCATCTCTGATGTGCTTCCCTCGTCGGTGTCTGATCTATTGGTGATGCTGCACGCAGTTGTAGTCGTGATCAGCAGAGCCACCATAAATCCGAGGCGCATCTTCACCTTCTAGCCTCCGGAATTACCTTCCCAGGTTCACCGGCCACAATGGCCGCGATATTTTCGGCCGACAGTTGATCTTTGTCGGGATCGAAGTAATTCGAATGCGCCTCAGGGTCAATGAGTTTCCCATCGAGCCACGCGTCAACGAACAGGCTGGGCCCATCATCGGTGCGGAATCGATTTGCGCCGAATTCCTCGCTGGCGGGGTCTCTGCCGAACCACAGGTCGTCGCCAAGTCCGTTGTAGGCCGCGAGCACTCCCGGGAGTCCGAAGGCCAGCTCATCTGGTGCAGGAAGCTTGGTCACGACGTCGTTCTTGGCTGCGCCGACCCATACGTGCTCCTTGCCCACGCCAAGCTCCTCTGCGTGGTCCGCGCCGGTGGCTGGGCTGCCGACCAGAATGATGTCATCGGCGCCGGGAATCCCTCCGGGTTGCTGGGTGGCAGCGCCCAGTGTGCGTGATCCGTAGGAGTGCCCGATGGCGGTGACGTGGGGGTCGGAGTTCTCGTTGGTGGCCGAGAGACCGGCCATGAAGCTGTTGTACGCCGGGGCGCCACGTTCAGCGTCACCCGCAGACATGACGTCTGCACTCTGTGGTGCGTCGTAGCCGAGCCACACGATGGATGCGCTCGACGGATTGACCTCCTGAGCCAGAGCCGCAGTATCGCGTGCCCGCTTCAAATCATTGTTGGCGAAATCCTCGTCAAGATTGGTCCCCAAACCAGGAATGTAAGCAGACACGTTCTTCGACGTGTCCGGATTCCCGTAAGCCACGATCGCGCGCCCGTTGCCCTCGTCGCCGATGCCCAGCAGGAACATCGGAGGCTGGGAGGTCGAGTTGAGCTTGTCCTGGATGACGCGCAGGCCGTCGAGTTTGGTTCTGGAGTCCTCGTCGCCCTGCAGTTCCAACTTGCCCATGAGCTGCGGGAGGTAGGTCCTGTTGGCCTCGTCCCGGGCTGTGGCGGGGATGCCGTCGAGGTTTCCGATGGTCTCGGGGTAGAGGGCCATGTACGTGGCGCGGTCCGCGCTGCTGAGTCCTTCCCACCACTGCCGTCGCTCGGTCGGCGATTCGCCCGTGGGGATGGCGGACTTCAGCGCATCGTCGGCCGCCCGGTGCACGGCCGCGGAGTCCCCGCTCACGTCGCCCCACGTAGCGCTGGTGACGTCCAGGCCCGGTTCCGCCTTGAGGCGGCGCAGCGCCGTGGAGTACTGGGTGTCGACCTCAGCGGCGTGGCTCAGCGCCGTGGCGATCTCGTTCGCGATGTTCTGTGCGGGTGCCGCGTTGGGGTTGGGGTTGAGCCCGCTGACCGCGCTGCTGAGGCCCCGGCCGAGGAGGCCGCTGGACCCGGTGGCTGTGTCGCCCACCGGCTGACGGCCGTTGGTTGCCTCTCCTGCTGCGGGATAGCTCACCGAGCCGTCGTCGTGGACCTTGAAGCCTCGGGATGCCGCGTCGGCCAGAGCCTGTACGAGCCTCTTCTGCGGGGCGGCCAGCTCCTGTGCAAGGCCGTTCAAGGAAGCCTGGATCAGGCCGCATTCGACGTGGATGTACTGGTAGTTCCGGATGAGGCGCCCGAGCCGGGCGATCGCGGCCATGGAGGCCAGCCCTTCCTGGGTGGCGTCCAGGTTCTTGGCGATGTCGTCCTTGACCTTGTCGCGGGCCGCGTAGGCGCGATTGCTGATGTCGCCCCAGCCGCGCGCGGCTTCTGCGAGCTCGCGGATCTCAAGGTCCCGGAGTTCCGACAGGGAGACCACAGCCCGTCACCTCCCGCCCGTCTCGTCGCCCGAGCCAGGCAGCACCCGGGAGAACGCGGACTTCACCTTCAGGTCGTTGCTGGTCTGCGCCCGCGCGACCTCGCGCAGCGCCTCCTGCAGGTGGCCGCACTCATCGCGTACGCCTTTCAGCCGCTGCTGCCAGGAGTGGAGCACCGCGTCCACAGCCGCCGTTGACGCGAGTCCTTCCGCGCCCGTGGACAGTCCGGCGTGCGCCTCCTCCAGGCGGGGCATCGACGTGCTGAGGTCGATCCGCAGCGCCTCCAGGACGGCCGCGCCGGAGGTCCAGGGGGCGTTGCTGTGCTTGAGCTCCCCGGACGCCGACCCGCCACCGGTGCCGGCGAGCTGCATGTGGCTGTCCTGATCGGACCGTACTTCGGACTTGATCTGCTCCCACTCGTCCCAGCCCACGCAATCCCCCGTCTCGACTCGCTCTTCAACTGGCCCTGTGCGTCCCGGCGCGAGCGTACTGAAGGCGCCGGGCACGTACGTGAGTACGGGTACTCAGATTCCGGTCGCGCGCCGCGCGGCGGCGTCCCCGGACCCCGGTCCTGATTGACGACCTCACATCAACGGCAGGCATAGTAGGGCGGGGCGAATGCCCAGTAGCGGGGCCCGTGTGACCGATGAGGGCGGGCCCTCGGGGGAGGAGCAAGGGACTCATGGCGTCGCGGCGGGACGAGCTCAACGCGTACACCTTCGCGAAGAAGGTGGTGGTGTCCTCGCTGCTGGAACCCACGGGGACCGGCACCGAGGAGAACGCCCCGCGGCCCCTTCGCGCCGTGGTCCCGGGGCTCGTCATCGGGGCGCTGATCCTGGCCGGCTTCGGGGCCTGGGGCATGTTCAAGCCGAAGGCCCCCAAGGGGTGGGACACCCCGGGCGCCAAGGTCATCGTCGCCAAGGAGTCGACCACCCGGTACGTCGTCCTGGACACCGGGAAGGGCAAGGACAAGAAGACCCTCCTGCACCCGGTGATGAACCTGGCGTCCGCGCGTCTGCTGCTCACCCCGAAGCAGTACGACGTGATCCAGGTCAGCGACGAGATCCTGGACGCGGGCAAGCCGCCCCTCGGCCCGATCCTCGGCATCCCGTACGCGCCCGACCGTCTGCCCAAGCCCGAAGAGGCCGGCAAGGCCAAACGGTGGGCGGTGTGCCAGCAGCCCGGCGGGGGCAAGGGCGACGCCGTGCAGCAGGCGACCTTCGTGTTCGCCCAACGGGATCTGCGCCGGACCGAGGGCAAGAAGCGCCTCAGCGGCGGCCAGGTCCTCTACGTGAACGACAAGCACGGCAAGCGCTACCTGGTCGACGCAGAGGGGAAGAAGTACCCCGTTGCCGGCCGGGCCAAAGACCTGCTGGCGACCACGCTGGTCGGCCTGAACAAGGAGCCGCAGCAGGTGTCCGACGAGTGGCTGGCCACCCTGCACGAGGGCAGCCCCATCGACTTCCCGCGGATTCCCGGCGACATAGGTGCTCGGGCGAACGCCGACGGCGGCCTGTCCGAGGACGAGAACCGTGTCGGCATGGTCCTCAAGGCGCAGACCGGCGACGGCCCGCAGCACTACGTCGTCCTCGACGGCGGCAAGGTCCAGCCGGTCTCCGACTTCACCGCCTGGCTGCTGATCAACTCGCCGCAGACCGACGACCTCGACATGGGAGGCCGGGCGAGCCGGGTCGACGCCCAGTCGTTCACGCCCGCGTCCGGAGTCTTCGGGGCGCGGTACGACTGGCCCGAGGACAGGACCGCCCAGGTCAACTCGGCCGCGGGGGCGGGCAGTGACCGGGACACGGTGTGCAGCGTGCTCCGCAAGGCCGGCGACGAGGGCGCGACGACGCTGTCCACTTGGGCGGGCGAGGACTACCCCGCCGAACTCACCGCGGGCGGCACGAGTTCGTACGTGACGCCCGGCTCCGGTCTCCTCTACACCCAGGTCAGGGGCAAGCAGACGCGTCCCGACGGTTCGCTGTTCCTGGTGACGGACACCGGCCTGCGGTACGCGGTGCAGACCAACGGCGACAGTGACGCCGACCGTTCGGACATCGGCTCCGGGGGGCAGGGCAAGACGGACGACGGGCGCCCCGAACCGAGCCAGGCCCAGATCCGGCTCGGCTACGGAGACGTCACGCCGGCTGTGGTTCCGTACGCCTGGTCGGAGTTCCTCGCCAAGGGGCCACGCCTCGACACCAACAGCGCCCGCCAGCCGCAGGGTTCGTGAGGGACCGTGGGACGACGCACCGCACGACGACGGCCCGTACGTGTCCGGCGTACGACGGCGATCGGTGTGCTCCTCGGGGCCATCGCCGTGACAGGCACGGCACCGACCGCGTACGCCACCGAACCCGGAAGCCACAGTGGCGGAACCGGAACCGGAACCGGAACCGGAACCGGAACCGGAACCGGAACCGGAACCGCCACCGGCACCGGAACCGCCACCGGCACCGGAACCGCCACCGGCACCGGCACCGGAACCGGCACCGGCACCGGAACCGCCACCGGCACCGGAACCGCCACCGGCACCGGCACCGGAACCGCCACCGGCACCGGCACGACCACGGCCATCGCCGGAACGGGCCAGTGCACCTTCCCGATGGAGAAGCAGTACGAGGGCATCCCGTGGTCCCTGCAGCGCGTACTGCTGGACGAGTTGTGGCGTGAGACGAAGGGCAAGGGCGTCCGGGTCGCGGTCATCGACACCGGCGTGGACAACACCAACCCGCAGCTCAAGCCGGCCGTCGACGCCTCGGCGGGCGAGGACTTCCTCAAGGGCGGGAAGACGGACGGAACGGTCGACGAGGTCGGTCACGGCACCAAGGTCGCCGGCATCATCGCCGCGCGCCCGCGCGAGGGCACCGGGTTCGTCGGGCTCGCCCCCGAGGCCACGATCATTCCGATCCGGCAGAACGACGAGAAGAACAGCGGCAAAGACACCACCATGGCCCAGGCGATCGACCACGCGATCGCCGAAGACGCCGACGTCATCAACATCTCCCAGGACACGGAGAAGCCCCTCGGCCCGGACTCGGCGCTGGCACGGGCGGTACGCAGGGCACTCGACCGCGAGATCGTCGTGGTGGCCTCCGCGGGCAACGACGGCCTCGACGGCAAGGCGAAGAAGACCTACCCCGCCGCCTTCGACGGCGTCCTGGCCGTCGCCGCGTCCGACCGCAACAACGAGCGGGCGGCCTTCTCCCAGCCCGGCGGCTTCGTCGGTGTCGCGGCGCCCGGCGTCGACATCGTCTCCACGGTGCCCGGCGGCGGCCAGTGCTCCGACAACGGCACCAGCTTCTCCGCCCCGTACGTCGCCGCGGTGGCCGCGCTCCTGCGTGCCGAGCACCCGAGGTGGACCGCCGCGCAGATCACCACCCGGATCAAGCAGACCGCCGAGCGCAGCGTCAACGGCCGTGACGACTTCGTGGGCTGGGGCGTGGTGGACCCCGTCCGCGCCCTGACCGAGGACGAGACGCCCCGCAGCACCCCGCACCCGGACCCCGGCCCCTCGGCGGCCGAGGCCCCCGAGCCCGCCCGGCTGGCCTTGGGCGAGACACCCCAGGAGCGCGACGAGCGGTACGCGACGTACGGGGTCGGCGCCGCGGTGGTGCTCATCGTGCTGGTCGCGGGGGCGGCCGTGGTGGCGCGGGACGTACGACGCCGACGACCGGGGCGATGACCCGGGATCGGCGCAGGTCGAGCCGACCGGTTCCGGTGGCGCGCAAGGCGTGCGCGGGCGGGGCGCTGCCGCCCCCGCTGCGCGCCGCTCAGCTGGTGACCGACCGAGCCGCCTCGAACAGCTCCAGCGTCGCCAGGCAGAGCGGAACCAGCGACAGCAGCACCGCGGTCTCCGCCAGGTCGAGGAAGCGTCCCCAGAACGGCGTCAGCCCCCTCTTCGGGACGACGAGACCGATCGCCGTGAACAGGGCAACTCCGGCCGCGGCCAGGGAGAACAACCACAGGGCCCGGACATCGAGGCCGGTCCGGTCGCCGTAGCGCAGCAGCTCGTTCAGCAGGTCCGCCGGAGGGTTGTGCGCCAGCCCCGCCAGCAGCAGGCCGATCGACGCCAGCCCGGCCAGGAGCGCCGAGGCCACCTGTGCCGTGTACCGGAACAGCCGGGCCCGCAGCAGCATGGAGAGTCCCGCGGCGAGGGCCAGGAACTGCGCCCACACGCTGTCGGAGAACCCGAGCACACCGGCCGCCACCGCGACCACGACCGCGCAGCCGCCGACCAGGCCGAGCAGCAACTCATGGCTGCGGCGGGCCCGCAGGGCGATCCGGTCGGCGTCCACCGGAGTCCCGACCGGGTGGACCTCGCCCGTCACCTGGGCCTGCCGCGCATCCGCCGGGTCGGGATCGGCCCCGAACAGGTCGACGGCGCTGCGCGGCGCGACGTATCCGATCGGGAGCCGCGCGAAGCGGGAGGAGAGGCCGGGCAGGAAGGCGATCAGGCCGACTGCGACCGGTACGCAGACCGCTGCCGTGGACGTCGCCGAAGCCTCGGTGAGGATCGCGACGAACGACGCGAGCGTGCCCGCCGCCGTCACGAACACCGCGCCGACGAAGGGCGCCGAACCGCCGGGGCTCAGCGCGAGCAGCACGGCGGAAGCCACCAGCGCACACACGCACCCGAGCAGGAACTGCAACCGCCCGGGCCCGTCCCCCGCGTCCGGCCCCACGATCCCGGAGCCGGCAAGAAGCAGCAGCGGCAGGGCGGCCAGGCCGAAGGCGACCGCCCCCGCCCGGTCCTCGTACGCGCGAGCCCGTGCCCCCGCGAACGCGGTGAGCAGGACACCCGCCGCACCCGCCACCACACCCGGCAGGCCGTTCATGTCGTGCCGGACCGGGTCGGCCGACCACAGCAGGAAGCCCATCAGGGCCAGCAGCAGCACGGACCCGATCAGCGAGGCCCCGCGCAGCAGGTCCTCGCTCCACAGCCGTCGTTCCCGCCGGACCGCGGACGCCACCGCATCGGAGACGGAGTCGAAGACGGCCGGAGGCAGCGAGCGGCTCATCGGACGCAGCGTGAGCAGTTCGCCGTCGACCACGCGGTGAGCCGACAGGGACAGAGTGGGGTCGAGCAGACTGCCGTCCCCACGCACCAAGTGATAGCCCGTCGGCGTTCCCGCCGCCTGGGTCTGGCCGGTCAGCCGCAGCAGCTCCGGATAGATCTCGGCTACGGGCAGATCCTCGGCGAGAGCGATGTCGACCCGTCCGTCCGGGGCGGCGACCCGGACCCTTCGAAACCCCGTCCCCGTGGTCGTGCTCAATGCTCCCCAACCCCCTTGAACAACCGTGGCGCGTGTGGTGCCTGGTGACGCGCGGTGCGCGCAACCCTACCGGGGACGGCGTGGCGCTCTACCCGTACGATCGCTCCCGTGCGGAGGGGGCTGTCGTCACGGGGGCGCCGGCCCATGAGGTGGCCTTCCGTACGGACCATCCGCATGGGGGGACTGAACTTCCGGTGAGCCAGATCGTCGTCAAGCGGCCGCCGCGCGCGGCACTGCCGGAGGTGCCCGCGCACGAACTCGTCCTGCAGAGTCCGCCCGAACTCCCGCGCGGGCAGCAGGAAGGCGTGCTGATGCAGCTCCTTCCGATGCTCGGCATGGGCTCGTCCGTGGTGTTCTTCTTCATGCCGGGCGCGCATCCGTTCATGCGCATCATGGGTGTGCTGATGCTGATCTCGACCCTCGCGATGGTGATCGCGCAGTTCGTCCGCTACCGCCGCGGCAACCAGGGCGAGATGGCCGACGCCCGCCGCGACTACCTCAAGTACCTGGCCCAGCTGCGCCGCGCGGTACGCAAGACGGAGCGGGCGCAGCGCAACGTCCAGCTCTACGTCCACCCCGACCCCGACCAGCTCTGGTCCGTCGTCGCCGAGGGGACCCGGACCTGGGAACGCCGGGTCGGGGACAAGGACTTCGCGCAGGCCCGCATCGGAGTCGGCCCGCAGCAGCTCGCGACCCCGCTGATCGCCCCGGAGACCGCACCGGTGGACGAGCTGGAGCCCCTCAGCGCCGGCGCCATGCAACAGTTCCTCGCCGTGCACGGCACAGTGGAGCGCCTGCCGGTGGCCCTGTCGATGCGCGCCTTTTACCACCTGACCCTCTCCGGTGACGGCGCGAGCGCACAGTCGGCGGCCAGGGCCCTCGTCGCCCAACTGGCCACGCTGCACTCGCCGGAGGACCTGCTGATCGCGGTGGTGAGCGAGCCGGGCGCCGTACAGGACTGGGAATGGGTGAAGTGGCTGCCCCACACCCAGGTTCCCGGACAGCTCGACGGAGCCGGTACGAAACGGCTCTTCGGCGACGACCTCGAAGAAGTCGAACAGCTCCTCTACGAACGGCTCGAAGGCCGCCCCCGTTTCAGCCGGGAGGCCCCGCCCGTACTCGACCGGCCGCATATCGTGATCGTCCTCGACGGGGCGATGATGCCCGCCACGTCGCTGCTCGCGGCCCCCGAGGGCCTGCAGGGCGTCACCGTCGTCGACGTGGTCGACGGCAACCTGGAAGAGCCGCCCGGCGGCCTGAATGCCGTAGTCCACCCCGGAAGGCTGCGTCTGGAGGCCCAGGGCGACACCGTCTACGAGGGAGCCCCCGACGCCCTGTCCCTCATCGAGGCGGACGTCCTCGCCCGCCGGCTCGCGCCCCTCCGGATCGGTGGGGACGACGACGAACCCCTGCTCGCCAACCTCGACTTCACCGACATGCTCGACCTCGGCGACGCGGCCACCGTCGAAGTCACCCGCACCTGGCGCCCCCGGTCGACGGCCGAACGCCTCCGCGTGCCCATCGGTGTCGGCGAGGACGGCGAGCCCGTCATGCTGGACCTCAAGGAGGCCGCCCAGGACGGCATGGGCCCGCACGGCCTGTGCGTCGGCGCCACCGGATCCGGCAAGTCCGAGCTGCTGCGCACCCTGGTCCTGGGCCTGGCGGTCACCCACACCTCCGAGACGCTGAACTTCGTCCTGGCGGACTTCAAGGGCGGCGCGACCTTCGCGGGTATGACGGATCTCCCGCACGTCTCGGCGGTGATCACCAACCTGGCCGACGACCTCACTCTGGTCGACCGCATGGGCGACGCCATCCGCGGTGAACTCCAGCGCCGACAGGAACTCCTGCGCTCCGCGGGCAACTTCGCCAGCCTCCACGACTACGAGAAGGCCCGCGCCGCAGGCCAGGCCCTCGAACCCCTCGCCTCCCTCGTCCTGGTCATCGACGAGTTCTCCGAACTCCTCACCGCCAAGCCCGACTTCATCGAGATGTTCATCCAGATCGGCCGCATCGGCCGGTCCCTCGGCGTGCATCTGCTGCTCGCCTCGCAGCGCCTGGAGGAGGGCAAGCTCCGCGGCCTGGACACGTATCTCTCGTACCGCATCGGCCTGCGCACCTTCTCCGCCGCCGAGTCCCGCGCGGCGCTCGGCGTCCCCGACGCGTACCACCTGCCGTCCGTCCCCGGCTCCGGCTACCTCAAGTTCGGCACCGACGAGATGGTGCGTTTCAAGGCGGCGTACGTCTCCGGCTCCTACCGCAGCGGCGGTCCGGCCGTCGCCGACGGGCACGCGCCCATCGAACGCCGCTCCGCCGTCTTCACCGCCGAGCCGGTCCCCGCGACATACGCCCCGCACGACCCCCGGACCGTCCGCCCGGACACCACGGAGAGCGATGCCCTGACCGACACGGTCCTCGACGTGATCGTGCGCCGCCTCGAAGGCCAGGGACCGCCCGCCCACCAGGTCTGGCTGCCGCCCCTGGACCGCTCGGCAACCCTCGCCCAACTCCTGCCGCCGCTCACCACGAACCCGGCGCGCGGCCACACCACCACCGACCCCTTGGTGACCGGACAGCTCACCGCCCCGCTCGGCCTGATCGACAAGCCCTTCGAGCAGCGACGCGAAGTCCTCCGGCAGAACTTCTCCGGCGCGGCCGGCCACATGCTGATCGTCGGCGGCCCGCAGTCCGGCAAGTCCACGCTTCTGCGCACCCTCATCTCGTCCTTCGCGCTCACCCACAGCCCGCACGAAGTCCAGTTCTACGGGCTCGACTTCGGCGGCGGAGGCATGGCGGCCCTCGCGGACCTCCCGCACGTCGGCGGGATCGCCTCACGCCTCGACCCCGAACGCGTACGCCGTACGGTCGCGGAGGTCGCCGGAATCCTCAACCGCCGCGAGGAGTTCTTCCGCGCCCACGCCATCGACTCCATCGCCGCGTACCGCCGCAAGCGCGCGGCAGGCGAACTCCCCGGCGAGGCCTGGGGCGACGTCTTCCTCCTCATCGACGGCTGGGGCGCCTTCAAGAACGACTACGAGGCCCTCGAAGGCGTCGTCGCGGACCTCGCAGGCCGCGGTCTCGGATACGGCATCCACATCGTCGTCACCACCTCCCGCCACATGGAGATCCGCGCCGCCATCAAGGACCAGCTCCTGGCCCGCCTCGAACTGCGCCTCGGCGACACCATGGACTCCGAGTTCGACCGCAAGGTCGCCGCCAACGTCCCCGTCGGCATGCCCGGCCGCGGCCAGACGCCGGACCACCTCCACTTCATGGCGGCCCTGCCCTGCATCGACGAGGTGCAGGCGGGCGAGGACCTGTCCGAGGTCACGTCCCGCTTCGTGCAGACCGTCCGCGAAGCCTGGAACGGGCCGGCGGCGCCCACGGTCCGCCTCCTGCCCCGCAGGGTCCCCGCGGACCAGTTGCCCAAGGGCTCCGAGTCGACGGACCTCGGCCTGGCGATCGGCCTGGACGAGACGAACCTCGCCCCGGTCCACGTCAACTTCGACACCGACCCGTTCTTCCTTGTCTTCGGCGAGAGCGAATCAGGCAAGACCGCCCTGCTGCGCCACCTCACCCAGAAGATCTGCGAGCGCTACACCCCGGACCAGGCGAAGATCGTGGTCGGCGACTACCGCCGCTCACTCCTGGAAGTGGTCCCGTCCACCCACCTCCTTGAGTACGCGCCTACGGCGAGCGCCCTCGGCACGCACATGGATGCCATCGCCCGGCTCATGGAGCGCCGCCAGCCCCCGGACGACGTCACCCCTCAGCAGCTCCGCGACCGCAGCTGGTGGACCGGCGCCCAGCTCTTCGTCGTCATCGACGACTACGAACTCGTCTCCACCCAGGCCGACAACCCGCTCGCCGTCATGGTCGACCACCTTCCCTTCGCCCGCGACGTCGGCGTCCGCTTCATCATCGCCCGCAGCACCGCCGGTGCCTCCCGCTCGATGTACGAGTCCTTCATGCAGCGCATCAAGGAACTCGGAGCCCAGGGCGTGGTGCTGTCCGGCGACCCGAACGAAGGCGACATCCTCGGCAGCGTCAGGGCGACGCCGATGCCGCAGGGGCGCGGGCACTTCGTGTCCCGGAAGCGGGGGACACCGCTGGTTCAGCTGGCCTGGACGCCGGATCTGCGGTGACCCTGGCAGGGAGGACGCGCCGCACCAAGAATCCGCACTCCGCAGCGGACCCAGTGTTGAAGGTGGGCTCCGCTGGATATGGTGCACACGCGGGCGATGGCCGCATCTGCCGAGAAGAACGGGGTGTGGGGGTGTGGGGAAGTGCCGACCGCGATAGCCGTCACCAGTGCGGATCTCGTGCTGCCGCCGCCCGACCTGCAGACGCCGCCCGCCGCCGTGCTTGGGCCGGGCGGCAAGGACCATCCGCTTGAGCGGACGCTCGCCGAGCTGCAGGCCCTGCTCGACCAGCACGGGTACGTCGTCGTCCTGTACCCCGCCTCGCTGGCCGACCGGACCGTGCACCGGCTGCACACCGCGCGGGCCCTCCTGGAGTCCGACCGGATCGCGCTGCTCCGGCTCGACCTGCCGCCGCTCGGGCTCGCCATGCTCGCCCTGCAGCTTCGGCAGCTCGCGCTCTGCGACTTCAGCCCCGGCGTGCTCGCCTCCGCCGCCCGGCTCCTGTCGCACTACATCTACGCGGGCGCCCTCCTCGGCTCCGTCGCCAAGCTCGACCGGGTGCCCGTCAGCCTCACCTCGCACGCCAAGTCCTGGGTTCCCGGCTCCCAGTTCGCCGTACTCGCCACGCCCGAGCCGCAGCTGGTCAAGGTCAGCTCAGGCGCCGGCGGCCACGCTCCCGACCTGTTCCAAGGTCCCGGATTCGGTACGCAACTCCTCATCGCCCGCGGCCAGCTGAACTCCGACTGGGTCACGGCCCACCTCGCGCCCGCCTGGAAGGTGCAGGGCGTGGCCGAGGCGCCGCTGCCCGCCGAGTCGGGGCGCTGGTGGGCCACCGGCAGGCTCGTGGAGTTCGCCGCGGCCATCCCCGACATCACGATGCTCTACCAACTGGTGTCGTCCGTCCGGCGCGAGGACTGCCACTGGTGCGGGCTCGACCTCATCGGGGACCGCTGCGGATTCTGCGCCGCACCGCTGCTGCCGCGCGAGCAGCGGACCCGTACGCACAAGGAAGCCGGGCGGGAACTCGCGGCCGCGGCCGAGGCCGGGGCCGGTGCCGGGGCTTGGGCCGCCGGGGCCGCCAGGGTGCTGGCTCCCGGGCCCGACCGGTCGAGGAGGGCCATAGGCCCCTGACCGAACCCTCCGCCCCGCCCCCGCCCCCGCCTCCCGTGCCCGTGCCCGTTATCCGTTCCCGTACCCGTTCCCGTATCCGTTCCCGTACCCGTTC
The DNA here is from genome assembly GCF_029968095.1 of Streptomyces solicavernae. Lineage (GTDB taxonomy): Bacteria > Actinomycetota > Actinomycetes > Streptomycetales > Streptomycetaceae > Streptomyces > Streptomyces solicavernae. The sequence continues at coordinate 18,442 of NZ_JASCIR010000048.1, forward strand.
TCGATCGAGGTAGTTCGCCCCCATGAACTCTCGCCAGCGCCGCGGCGTCATACTCCTGCTCCTGTCGGTCCTGTGCGCCCTCGGCGCCTTCGCCGGGGTGTTCACGGTGATCCGCGACGTCAACTCCAAGGTGGGACCCGAGGTCACCGCGTACCGCCTCAAGACCGACATAGCGCCCTACAAGACGCTCAGCGCGGGGCAGTTCGAGAAGATCGAGATGCCCGAGCGGTGGCTGTCCGAGAACGCGGTCACCGACCTCGACGACATCCGCGGGAAGATCGCCGTCACCCAGCTCAAGGCCAGGTCCCTGCTGCAGAGCGACATGATCGTGGACCGGCCCGCCGTCGGCGAGGGCGAGCAGGAGATCGCCATCATGATCGACGCGGCGACCGGTGTGGCCGGGAAGATCACCCCGGGCGCGACCGTCAACATCTTCGCCACCTTCGACGGCGAACAGCAGGGCGGCCGGGACCAGAAGGACCAGTCGAAGCTCATCGTCGAGAACGCCAAGGTCGTCGACGTCGGCAAGCTCACCGCCCTGGAGCCCCGCGACGACGACCGCACGCGCCGCGACGAGACCGAGGCCGTGCCGATCACCTTCGCCCTGAACACCGCCGACGCCCAACGCGTCGCCTACGCCGAGTCGTTCGCCACCCACGTACGCCTCGCCCTCCTCGGCGGCGGCGCCGGAGCCCCCGCGTCGGCCGACGACCGGAGCTACACCCTCGACGAGGACAAGTGAGGGCACCCGTGACCACCAGAATCCTCCCGGCCATCGGCGACGCGGACGCCGTGCGCTCCCTGACGTCCCTGATCGGCCAGCTCCCCGACGCGGAGCCCGCGCTGCCCGTCACCGACTCGACCGCCCTGCTCGACACCCTCGCGCAGCTCGCCGCCGAGTCGATCGACGAGCTGCCGGAGGTCGTCCTGGTCCACGAGCGCATCGGGCCCGTGCCCGCCCTCGACCTGATCCGGGAGGTCGCCCTCCGCTTCCCGGCGGTCGGGGTCGTCCTCATCACGTCCGACGCCAGCGCCGGGCTGTTCTCCGCCGCCATGGACGCGGGCGCCCGCGGCCTCGTCGGACTCCCGCTCGGGTACGAGGAGTTGGCGGCCCGCGTGCAGTCCGCCGCCTCCTGGTCGCACGGCGTACGCCGCCACCTCGCCGGAGGGCAGGAGGCGTCCGGCGGCCCCGGCGGCACCGTCGTCACGGTGACCGGCGCCAAGGGCGGCGTCGGCGCCACCCTCACCGCCGTCCAGCTCGCCCTCGCCGCCCGCGCGTCCGGCCGCAGCGTCGCGCTGCTCGACCTGGACCTGCAGTCGGGGGACGTCGCCTCCTATCTCGACGTGCAGTTCCGGCGCTCGGTCGTCGACCTCGCGGGGATCGGGGACATCGGCACGCGCGTGCTGCAGGACGCCGTGTTCAGCCACCCCACCGGCGTCGGCCTGCTGCTCGCCCCGGCCGAGGGCGAACGCGGCGAGGAGGTCACCGACCGGGTCGCCCGGCAGGTGATCGGCGCCCTGCGGGGCAGGTACGAGGTCGTGATCGTCGACTGCGGCACCCAGATGAACGGCGCCAACGCCGCCGCCGTAGAACTGGCCGACCGGGCCCTGCTCGTCGTCACCCCCGACGTCGTCGCCGTACGGGCCGCGAAGCGGATGGTGCGGATGTGGGACCGGCTGCAGATCCGCAAGGCCGAGGAGACCCTCACCGTCGTCAACCGGAACTCCCGGCTCACCGAGATCCAGCCGCCCCTGGTCGAGCGCATCACCGGCACCCGCGTCGCGAAGACGGTGATCCCCTCCCAGTACAAGGAGCTCCAGGCCGCCGTCGACGCGGGCCGCATGCAGGACCTGGACAGCCGCTCCACCGTCAAGCAGGCCCTGTGGGGCCTCGCCGCCGAACTCGGCCTGCTCGCGGGCCCCGCCGAGACCCCGCCCACGCCCGCCCGCAAGGCCCTCACCCGCTTCCAGGGCGACCGCGGCGCGCTCGGCCCGTTCGGCTCCTTCCGCCGTCGTATGTCCGACGACACCGGCGCCGCGTCGCTGGAGTTCGCCGGTCTTGCCCCGCTGATCCTCGCCGTCGTCGCGATCCTCTGGCAGTGCGTCCTCTTCGGCTACACCTGGTCCCTCGCCGGGAACGCCGCGGACGAGGGCGCCCGCGCCGGAGCGGTCGCGGCCGTACGCGGGGACGACCCGGCGAGTGCGTGTGCCGAGGCCGCCCGCGCCCACCTGCCGAGCGCCTGGGAGGGGAGCTTCGCCCCGTCCTGCGGCACTTCGGGCGGCGTGTACCAGGCGCATGTGGAGGTCGACGTGCCGCTGTTCTTCCCCGGCTTCGACGCGGGGTGGCACGTGAGCGGGGTCGCGGGGGCGGTTCAGGAGGGCGGGGAGGCGGGGGCGGAATGAGGGCGTCCACATTCCGTGCGCGTGACTGTGAGCGTGAGCGGTACGACGGCCGTGGCCGTGCCCGGTACGACGACGGCCGTTGCCGTGCGCGGTACGACGACGGCCGTTGCCGTGCGCGGTACGACGACGGCCGTTGCCGTGCGCGGTACGACGACGGCCGTGGCCGTGCCCGGTACGACGACCGCGGTTCCGTCCTCCTGGAGTTCACCGGGTTCCTGCCGACCCTGCTGCTCGTGGGGCTCGCCGTGGTCCAGCTCGGCCTGGTCGGCTACTCGTTCCAGCAGGCCGGGTCCGGGGCGCGGGCCGCCGCGCGCGCCGAGTCCCTGGAGCCGGGCGCCGGTCAGGGTGCCGCGGACGCCGCGATGAGCGCCTGGTACGAGCCGCAGGTCGCCGTCGGCGGGACCGCGCTCGTCCGCGCCGAGGTCACCGTCGACATCCCGACCCTGGTCCCGTTCGTCGACCTGGGCTGGACGGCGACGCGCACGGTCACCATGCCCGCCGACGAGGACTGAGAGGGAGTGAGCAATTCATGAGCCTGCGGTCCCGGATGGCCCCGCCCGAGGAGGTCGGGCCGGGCCACGAGGACGATCACATCGTGGCCGCGTACCGGTCGAAGCTGCTGGAGGAGATCGACCTCGCCGAGATGTCGAGCCTCGCCGCCGCCGAGCGCCGGGCCCGCCTGGAACGCGTACTCGGGCACATCATCAGCCGCGAGGGCCCGGTCCTGTCGACCGTGCAGCGCTCCCAGCTGATCCGGCGGGTCGTCGACGAGGCGCTGGGCCTCGGCGTACTCGAACCGCTCCTCGAAGACGCCTCCATCACCGAGATCATGGTCAACGGGCCGGACGCGATCTTCGTCGAGCGCGCCGGCCGGGTCGAGCAACTGCCGCTCCGCTTCGCCTCGCAGGAGCAGCTGATGCAGACCATCGAGCGGATCGTGTCCACCGTGAACCGCCGCGTCGACGAGTCCACGCCGATGGTCGACGCCCGGCTGCCCTCCGGCGAGCGGGTCAACGTGATCATCCCGCCGCTCAGCCTGACCGGCCCCACCCTGACGATCCGCCGCTTCCCGCGCGCGTACAAGCTCGGCGAACTCATCGACCTCGGCACCCTCGACCAGCAGATGCTGATGCTGCTCAGCAGTTTCGTACGGGCCCGCTTCAACGTGATCGTCGCGGGCGGCACCGGCACCGGCAAGACCACGCTCCTCAACGCTCTCTCGGCCCTCATCCCCGAGCACGAACGCATCATCACCATCGAGGACTCGGCGGAGCTCAGGCTCCAGCAGGCGCACGTCATCAGCCTCGAATCCCGCCCGCCGAACGTCGAGGGCAAGGGGCAGATCACCATCCGCGACCTGGTCCGCAACAGCCTGCGCATGCGGCCCGACCGGATCATCGTCGGCGAGGTCCGCGGCGGCGAGACCCTCGACATGCTGCAGGCCATGTCCACCGGACACGACGGCTCCCTCGCCACCGTGCACGCCAACTCCGCCGAGGACGCCCTGATGCGGCTGCAGACCCTCGGCTCGATGTCCAACGTGGACGTGCCGTTCGAGGCGCTGCGGGACCAGATCAACTCGGCCGTCGACGTGGTCGCCCAGCTGACCCGCTTCGCCGACGGCTCCCGCAGGATCACCGAGATCTCGCTGCTCGTCTCGCACGGCCGCGAACCGTTCCGCATCGTCCCGGCGGCCCGCTTCACGCCGGCCCCGACCGGCGCCGACCGGGTCGTCCGCGGCGTCTTCGAGCACCTGCCCCTGCCCCGCCGCGTCGCCGACCGCCTGTACCTGGCGGCCGAGCCGGTCCCTCCGTCGTACGGGGTGATCGACGGGGTCGACGTACTGAACGCGAGGGAGACCCCGTGAACCCCCTGGTGCTGCTGGCCCTCGGCGCCACCCTCCTGTGCGGGGTGCTCGCCGTCGCGGGCGTCCACTCGTACGCGTCCGGCCGGGCCCAACGGCAGGCCCTGGTCGACCGGCTGACGGACGACGGTCCGCCGGCCCCCGGCAGGCGGCGGCGGTTCGGCTCCGTCGACCGGCGGCTGCGCGGCACCCGCGTCGGCCACCGCATCCAGCGGAAGCTGGCGGCCACCGGGCTCGATGTCACCCCCGGCGAGTTCTTCGTCTGCCTCCTCGCCGGTGCGGCGGCCCTGTGGCTGCTCGCGGGGGCGCTGCTCGCCCCGTTCTTCGGCCCGATCGCGGCGGTGGCGGCCGTGGCGGGGGCGAACGCGTTCCTCGACTGGCAGCATCAGAAGCGCATCGAGGCCTTCATCAACCAGCTGCCCGACCTGGCCCGGCTGCTCGCCAACGGCACCTCGGCGGGCCTCGCCCTGCGCACCTCGCTCGCCATGGCCGCCGAGGAGCTGGAGGCCCCGGCGGGCGAGGAGCTGACGGTCGTCTCCAACCAGCTCGCCGTCGGCCGCTCCATCGACGACGCGCTCGGCGAGCTGGCGGAACGCCTCCCCTCCCGCGAACTGAGCGTCCTCGTCACGACCCTGATCCTCTCCAACAAGGCCGGCGGCACCATCGTCGACAGCCTGCGCAACCTCACCCAGACCCTGGAGGAGCGCAAGGAGACCCGGCGCGAGGTCCGCACGATGCTCTCCGAGGTCAACGCCACCGCGTTCACGATCCCCGGCCTCGGCATCGGCGCGATGCTGATGCTGAACGCCATGAACGACGGCGCCCTCGCCAAGGTCACCGGATCGCCCCTCGGCCAGATCCTCATCCTCGTCTCCCTCGGCCTGTACGCGGCCGGGTTCGTCGTCATCCGCCGCCTCGGCAAGATCGAAGTGTGAGGGCTGACCGTGATCTGGGCACTTCTGCCGGCCGCGCTCCTCGGCCTGTCCGTCCTCGGGGCGTTCCTCGGCGTCCGCATGTACCGCTCCGAGACCAAACTCCCCGACGACCTGGCGCTCGCCCTTGAGGTCGGCTCGTCCCGGGTCTCGGCCGCCGACTCGGCGGTGGACCGCCTGGGCATGCGGTTCGCACCGGCCGTACTCCGCCTCATGGGCCCGAAGCGGGTCGACGCCAAGCGCCGCAAGATCGACCAGGCGGGCAACCCGAACGGCCTGACGGTCGACCGGTACGCGGCCCGCCGCGCGGTGTACGGCATCTTCGGCTCCGTATGCGCCCTGTCCTTCTTCGCCGGCGGCGTCCCACTCCTCGGCTTCTGCGCGCTCGCCTTCGGCCTGTTCGCGGCGGACGCGCTGATCTGGCAGGCGGTACGGGAACGCAAGGACCAGATCGAACGCATACTTCCGGACTTTCTCGACGTACTGGCCGTCGTCGTCTCGGCCGGACTCGGCTTCCGCCAGGCCCTGGAACGGGTCGCGGACCGCTACGAGGGCCCGTGGGCGGACGAGCTCTCCATCACGCTGCGCCAGATGGACATGGGCGTCCCCCGCCGCCACGCCTTCGAGGAACTGCGCAGACGCAACACCAGCGAACAGGTCAGCCAGTTCGTCACGGCCCTCCATCAGGGCGAGGAGCTGGGCGCCCCGATCGCCGAGACCCTGATCCAGATCGCCGCCGACATGCGCCGCACCGACGCCCAGAACGCGCGCCGCCGCGCGGCCAAGACGGTCCCGAAGACCACCCTGGTCACCTTGATCTTCATGGTCCCGGCAACCCTGATCCTGATCGTGTGCGGGATGTTCCTCGGCTCGGACACGGACTTCGGCTCGATCCTGGGAGGCTGACGTGTCTCGAATCGGCATCAACTCCGCCACCCCACTTCGCGGTTGCAACGCATTGTGCGACAGTCTTGGCGGGCGTCGTCGCCGCGAGCGGTGTCTCTGCGAGCGGCGTCTCTGCGAGCGGCGTCTCTGCGAGGCGGATCCGGGTCGGACGCGGGGGAGGGGACCGCTGTGAAGCCAACGCCACACATGCGTGTCCGGAGTTGGCCCAAGGCCCCCTCTGGCAAACGCGTGATTTCGGCGTACGTTTCTCCTGTACGGGCGGACCGGGCCGGAGGGGCCCGAGAGGCCGGAGGGGCCGGAGGGGCCGGAGGGGAAAGCCATGCCGAGGATGTCGAGGATCCGCACCTGGAGGAGCGCGGTCACCGCGCGGATGCGGGGGAAGGCGTCCGACGCGGGGGCGGGGTTCGTCGAGTACGCGGGGCTGCTGATTTTGATTGCGGCGATTGTTACTGCGGTTATGGGGTTGGGGTTGGACGAGACGATCTCTTCTGCGATCGGCGACGCGGTCAACGAGATCACCGGCGGCAACTGAACTCCCTGTCCCTGCGTGACGACCGGGGCTCGGCGATCCCGCTGTACATCTGGCTGGTCGCCGTGCTTCTTTTCGTGGCGTTCGTCTTTTTCGTATTCGCCAAAGGGGCAGTGGCGCGCAACGGAGCGCAGTCCGCTGCCGACGCTGCGGCCCTTGCCGCTGCGCAAGAGGTACGTGACGAACTGACGGACGGCTTCGTGGTCGGCCTCGAATCGGGTGACTGGGAGGAATGGCTCGACGGTGAGGAGTTCCTCGGTGACGGCCGAGCGGCGGCCACCGACCTGGCGGCCGCGAATGACGCGACCCTGACCCGCCTCGACATCGGCGAGATGGACGGGAAGCCCTCCTTCGCTGCCGGTGTGGAGACCAACTACACCGTCGGCGACTCTCTGATCCCCGGTACGGAAAACACACGCGCGAAAGCCAGCGCAACGGCTGTGATCGAACCCCGCTGCACTGTCGACGTGGACATCGACCCGTCGAAGGAAGTGAAGTTCAGGTGCGATGGCAGCGGTGCCTGGGAGATCGACCCGGAGGGCCCGGGGGATGTCGAACTCCCCAAGGCCAACGATCTGTTCGCCGTCCATCTGGCCGACTGATGTCTACGAAGGAGTCTCGATGAAGGCCCGTAGGGCTCTGACCGCAGGCCTGCTCGCGACCGGCCTGGTGCTCACCATGTCCGGCTGCGGTGGCGAGGACGGCGGCGGCGGAAAGAACAGGGCAAGCTCCGAGTCGACATCCGGTGGCAAGAGCGACGAAGGGAACAAAGAGCAGTCACACGAGCCGACCGAGGAGAAGGTCCTCGCCGAGGTGTCCAACAGCGACGCCCGGCTGGTCATCAACTCGGCGGTCCGCGACCAGGGCGGATTCCTCACGGTGTCCGGAACGGTGACGAACATCAGCGGCAAGTTCTGGAACCCTTCTCAGTGGCGGGGCGACGAGAAGGAGCTCAACGCCAACGGCGCCTCCATGGCCGGTGCCGCACTCGTCGACAAAGCAGGGAAGAAGCGCTACCTGATCCTGCGCGACACAGGCGGGCGCTGCCTCTGCACCCAGTTCACCGGCGGCATCAAGCCGAATGAGGCGAAACCCTTCTTCGCTCAATTCCCCGCCCCACCCCAGTCCACCACCGACATCACCTTCCAGATCGCGGACATGCCCCCCGCCGACATCCAGATCACCGAGGGCGAGTGACCGCCCATGCCCACTCCGCGCACCCTGACCGCCCTGACCCTCCTCGCCGCCGCGACCCTCACCGGCGGTACCGCGTACGCCGACGACGAACCCAGCCTCCCCCCGGGCTCCGTGGCGACCTCGCCGCCGCCGGAGGTGGACCCGACCGCGCCGGGCCTGAAGCTGGCCGACGGGGCGACGCTCGCGCCCGCGAAGGTGCTTGACATCAAGTCCGTCGTCGAGGACATGGGCGGTACCCAGCGCCGCGAGGACACGAACTCCAGCGTCAAGTTCGCACTGCAGGCCGAGGTGCTGTTCGCGAAGGACAGCGCGAAGCTCAACCCCGAGGCGGACGCGCGGATCCGGGCGATCGCCGAGGAGATCAAGGCGCAGGACTCGACGAAGGTCCGCGTCTTCGGCTTCACGGACAACCTGGGCTCGTACGCGCACGGCGAGAAGCTTTCCAAGGAGCGGGCGGATGCCGTGCACGACCAGCTGGCCCAGGACCTCGGCCCGGAAATCACGTTCGAGGTGCGCGGCTACAGCGAGGACTACCCGATCGCGTCCAACTCCACGGAGGAGGGCCGCAAGAAGAACCGCCGGGTCGAGGTGTCCTTCCCGCGCGAGGAGGGCGGTCAGGCGCCGAAGTGATCGAACTCGCCGGCCCGTACGCCGAGGGTGAAGGTGTGCCACTTGTCCCGGGTGGTCGTGACGACGGTGACGGTGTCCGGGGCGTGCAGCCGTATTTGGTCGGCAGGGCCGTAGGTGATGTCGATCGCGGGGCTTGCGCTGCCGCCCTTCAGTTGGCTGAGGAGGGCGGCGAAGGTTTCGGGGGTGGTGGTGAGGATGGCGCCGGTGGGGTCGCTGCTTTCGGTCAGCAGCACCGATCTGTCCTGTGTTGCATCTACGTGTATGCATGAGTCGCCTTCTGAGCAGTAGGACGACTTCTGCCAAGCTCGCGGGGTCACGAAGGCTCCTTCACAGGTCGCGGATGATCTGGGCAATGAGATCTTGGGTCTTGTCCGGGGCGAGTGCGACCGTCTCCAGCCGCTGAAAGAGCGAGCGGTACTTGTGCAGTTGGGCCTCCGCGTCCAGGAACGTCAGGCCATGGGACTGGTCGAGATGGACGGTGTCTAGCTGTTGTACGGGTCCTGACGCGTAATAGATCGACTGGCCCGAACCCGGGTAGGCGCCAACCTCGAACATGATGGCGCGCAGCGTGATGTGTTCGCGCTCGCTCATGTCCAGCAGGTGCTGGAGCTGTTGCCGGGAAGTGGCGCGTCCGCCGACCTTCATGTGCAGTGCCGCTTCGTGGATAAGTGCCTGGTACGGCTTGGGCCTCTCTCCGTACAGGACAGCCTGGCGTTTGATCCGGAAGGAGAGGCGGTGCTCCACGTCCGGCGGCGAGAGTTCCGTGACCGCCTGTCGGAAGATCTCGCGGGCGTGGTCCAGGGTCTGGAGCAGGCCGGGAATCCTGGCCGTGACGGCGGAGCGCAACGCCATGGCGTGATGCTCCAGTTCAGCCAGGTCGAGCAGCGGGCTCGGGAGGATCTCGCGGTACTCCTCCCACCAACCCCGTTTGCGGTCGGTGGTCATGTCGGTCAGTGCGGCGATGAGGGCCTTGTCCGAGCAGTCGTACTGGCACGCCAGGGCCTGGATCCGTTGGGCGCTCACCCCCGCCCGGCCTGCTTCCATGTTGCTGATCTGGCTTTGCTTGGCCCCGATGAGTTGACCCGCCTCGGTGGCGCTCAGCCCGGCTCGCTCCCGGAGCTTTCGCAGCTCTGCGCCCAGACGGAGTTGTCGGCCCGTCGGAGTGCTTCTCACGGTCTTGCCCGCCTTCCTGGTGTCCTTGTCACCCACACGAGTGACATGTGATGAGTTTTAGGGAATCCGTGTAATGCATTTTCGCACTCACGCTACCTTGGAACTCAGGCCGACCGCCCGGAAGTGCACCACGGGACGCCGTGACAGAGCCACCGGGCAGACACGTACATCCCTCCAACTCCCCTACATGATCGGCGACTTCCCATGACCAACGTAACCGCCCCCTGGGCCTACACCCTCCAACTCCCGCACGACCCCCGCGCCCCAGGCGTCGCCCGTACGACCCTCCGTGCCGTCCTCGACTCCCACGGTATGGCCGAACTGACCCACAGCGCCGAGCTGTTGGCCAGTGAGCTGGTGACCAACGCCTACCTGCACTCCCTCGGTACGTACACCCTCCGCCTGCGCGAAATGGCCCCCGGTCGGCTACGGGTCAGCGTCTGGGACACCAACCCCGAGATCCCCGCCCCCTTCCGCGACCAGCGCGCACCCGCTGCCGTACCCGCCACGGACGAGACCGGCAGGGGCCTCTTCCTCATCGGGGCGTGTGCCGAGCGGTGGGGCGCGTATGAGCTCGGGGACGGGATGGGCGGCGGGGCCGGGAAGTTGCTCTGGGCCGAGTGCGGGAGGCCGGGGTGACCGCGCCTCGTCCACGGCATGTGCCGAGCCGATGCCGAAAGGGCCGCCTAGCATGAGCCTCATGACTCCCGACGCCGGACGGTCCCCGGACAGTCCTCACAGTGATCGCGCGTACTGCGTGATGCGGGAGTTCATCCAGTCGATGGACGACACCCTTCCCGGCAAGTTCGAGATCACCGGAGAAGGAATCGTCCACGACATGATGTCGCCGGCCAGGCCACCAGGATCTAGCCGGGGAGTACCGGGCTTCAGCCCGGTAGGGAATGGCTTCTCAGCGCTGCTCTGACG
>NZ_JASCIR010000049.1 GCF_029968095.1 Streptomyces solicavernae
CAGCCCACCTGCAACGCCGTGCACGACCGGGACTGGAACGCAGGAAAGAACGTCCGATACGAAGGGCGCCGCATCCTCGCGGCGACAGAACCACCCACCCCTGAACCAGGGGCCTCACGCCGGTAACGGCGGCGAGTAAACGCCTGCGGAGCGCACATAAGACCAGGGGATGCCCCGGCAGCGCGCACAACCCCCACCCTGGTGGGGAGGAAACAGGAACTCACCCGAAGCGGGAGGACCTCACGGCGAGGACCACCCACAGACGGAAAATCCTCGCCCTTCAGGGCGATGGAAGAGGTTAAGGCCTCTTGGGAGCTGCTGGATCGAGTCTGCCCCTGCGCCTGGACCCGCGCCCGCCGTCCTCACAGCGCGTCGAGCGTCCGGGTGTGCTCGCCGCCCGACTCCGCGACGATCTCCTCGACCGTCTGCGGGCTGCGGATCGTCGCGAACCGCACGCTGCCGTCCGTACCGGTCGAGAACCCGTGGATGCCGGGCCGGGCGAGGCTGTTGTACGCGTAGTGGTGGGCGAAGTAGTACGCGCCGGTGTCCAGGGCGGCCGCGAGGTCGCCGGGTTCGAGCAGCGGCAGCGGCCGGTTCTCGGCGAGCAGGTCGCCCGCGAAGCAGGCGGGCCCGGCCACGTCCTGCGCGACGGCCGCGCCCGTCTTGGGCCGCCCCTCCGCGTCGTACCCGGCGATCCGCAGCGGCCAGGACTGCGGGGCATAGACGGTGCGGGCGGCGACCTGGGCGCCGGCGTGGGTGATCGCGATGCGCCGGTTGCCGGCGGCCTTGGTGTACTCGACGCGCGCCACGATCGTGCCGTGCTTGGCGAGCAGCGCCCGGCCGAACTCGGTGACAAGCGCGTACCGCCCGTCGAAGAGCCCCGGCACGGTGCGCTGCAGCAGCCGGGCGTACGCGGCGAAGGTGGGCGTCTCCGAGTCGGAGTCGAAGTTGACCGGCAGGCCGCCGCCGATGTCGATGGTGTCGATCTGGCGCCGGCCCGCCAGCTGGTTGATCTCCTCGGCGAGTTCGTACGTCGTACGGACGCCTTCGGCGAGCAGGTCCAGGGGCACGCCCTGGGAGCCGGAGTGGGTGTGCAGGCGGGTCAGCCACGGCCGGTCCAGGAAGGCGCGCACGACCCACTCGTGCGCCCCCGTGTCCCGCAGGCCGACCCCGAACTTCGAGGTGGCGGTGGCCGTGGAGAGCGCGCCGATGGACCCGGCGCCGGTCTGCGGGTTGACGCGCAGGCCGATCGCGGACCGGGTGGGCGCCGAGCGGGTGAGGGTGTCGAGGCGGGCCAGCTCCTGCGGGTTGTCCGCGTTGACGGCGACGCCGAGGGCGAGGGCCTGGCGCAGCTCGGCCGGGGTCTTGGCGGGGGAGTCGAGCACGGTGTGCGAGGGCCTCACCCCGGCGGCGCGGGCCAGCGCGAGCTCGCCGGGGCTGGCGACCTCGGCACCCAGGCCGGACCTGCGGAGCAGCCGCAGGACGGGCACGAGCGGGGCCGCCTTGACCGCGAAGGCGTGCAGTACGGGGGCGGCGGTGACCTCGGCGAACGCGGAGCGCAGCGCGGCGGCGGAGCGGCGGACGCCGACGATGTCGAGCAGGGCCGCGACGGGGGCGCCCTGGCCGACGACGCCCTGGGCGACGGCTGCGCGCACGGCCGCGTCGCGGCGGGCGGCGGCTGCGGCGGCGGGAAGGTCGGGGGAGAGCGCCGTCGTGGCGTCCATGTCACCTATGGCCATGGCTCCATCCCATCATCGACGGCCGCGTGCCGCCGAGGCGCCCCGGAGATTGACTGGGGATCGAGTAGGGATGGGCCGGGGATTGAGTAGGGATGGGCCAGCGATGACCAGGGATTGACTAGGGATATTCATGAAGCCACCATGTGAATAGCCGAATGTGAAGAGGTATGGCACCGAGGGGCCTGGTGCCGAGAGCGCATGGCACCGAGAGCGCATGGCACCGAGAGCGCATGGCACCGAGAGGCATGGCACCGGAGGAGGCAGTCGATGTCGGAACCCCGCCCTGTCCGAGCACCGCGTGGCACGGAGCTGAGCGCTCCGGGCTGGCCGCAGGAGGCCGCACTGCGGATGCTGCAGAACAACCTCGACCCGGAGGTGGCCGAGCACCCCGACCGGCTCGTCGTCTACGGCGGCACCGGCAAGGCGGCCCGCGACTGGCGCTCCTTCGACGCGATGGTCCGTACGCTCCGGACGCTGAAGCAGGACGAGACCATGCTGGTCCAGTCCGGCCGCCCCGTCGGCGTCCTGCAGACCCACGAATGGGCCCCGCGCGTCCTGATCGCCAACTCCAACCTGGTCGGCGACTGGGCGAACTGGGAGGAGTTCCGCCGCCTTGAGGCCCTCGGCCTCACGATGTACGGCCAGATGACGGCCGGCTCCTGGATCTACATCGGCACCCAGGGCATCCTCCAGGGCACGTACGAGACGTTCGCGGCAGTCGCCGCCAAGAAGTTCGGCGGGACCCTGGCCGGAACGATCACGCTGACCGCCGGTCTGGGCGGCATGGGCGGTGCCCAGCCCCTCGCCGTGACGATGAACGACGGCGTCGCGATCTGCATCGACTGCGACCCGCGCGCCATCGAGCGCCGTATCGCGCACAAGTACCTGGACGTGCGCGCGGACTCGCCCGCGCACGCCCTGCGGCTCGCCGTCGAGGCCCGCGACGCCCGCCGCCCGCTCTCCGTCGGCCTGCTCGGCAACGCGGCGGAGCTGCTGCCCCAGCTGCTCGCCGAGGGCGCGCCCGTCGACATCGTCACGGACCAGACCTCGGCCCACGACCCGCTCTCCTACCTCCCGTCGGGGGTCGCCTTCGAGGACATGCGGTCGTACGCGGCCAAGGACCCGGCGGGCTTCACGGCCCGCGCGCGTGCGTCCATGGCCCGGCACGTCGAGGCGATGGCCGGCTTCCTGGACGCGGGCGCCGAGGTCTTCGACTACGGCAACTCGATCCGGGGCGAGGCCCAACTCGCCGGGTACGAGCGGGCGTTCGCGTTCCCCGGTTTCGTACCGGCGTACATCCGGCCGCTGTTCTGCGAGGGCAAGGGGCCCTTCCGGTGGGCGGCGCTCTCCGGGGAGGCATCGGACATCGCCAAGACGGACAAGGCGGTCCTGGACCTCTTCCCCGAGAACGAATCCCTGCACCGCTGGATCAGGATGGCGGGGGAAAGGGTCCACTTCCAGGGCCTCCCGGCACGCATCTGCTGGCTCGGCTACGGCGAACGGGACCGCGCGGGCGAGCGGTTCAACGACATGGTGGCGAGCGGGGAGTTGCAGGCTCCGCTCGCGATCGGCCGCGACCACCTGGACTGCGGTTCCGTCGCCTCCCCGTACCGCGAGACCGAGGCGATGCTCGACGGGTCCGACGCGATCGCGGACTGGCCGCTGCTGAACGCGATGGTGAACGTGGCGTCCGGCGCGTCCTGGGTTTCCCTCCACCATGGTGGCGGCGTCGGGATGGGCCGCTCCATCCATGCGGGCCAGGTCACGGTGGCCGACGGGACGGCGCTCGCGGGCGAGAAGATCCGGCGGGTGTTGACCAATGATCCGGGGATGGGGGTGATCCGGCATGTCGATGCCGGGTATGAGGCCGCTGACGCGGTGGCTTCGGAACGGGGCGTTCGGGTTCCCATGCAGGAGGGTCAGTGATGGTGTCGCGTGATCATTCTTCTTCCCCTAACCCGCCCCTTCCCGAAAGTCCTGCCGGACGGGCCTCCTCAATCGCCGGAGGGGCTGAAAATTCAGCCCCTCCGGCGATTGAGGAGCGCGGTCCGGGGCGGAGCCCCGAAGCGCCGCAGGCTTTGGGGAAGGGGCGGGGCGGGGAGAAAGAACCGCCCAGCTTCCAGCAGATGTGGAAGGACCTCAGCCCCATCGGCCGGGACGCCGAGTCCAAGGGCTACCGCCGCCACGCCTGGACCCCCGCGGACGCGGACTGCCGGACCTGGTTCAAGGAGCAGGCGGAGTCGAGAGGCCTCACGTACGAGCTGGACCGCAACGGCAACCAGTGGGCCTGGCTCGGCGACCCCGCCCAAGGGGACGCCGTCGTCACGGGCTCGCACCTGGACTCCGTCCCCGACGGCGGCGCCTTCGACGGCCCCCTCGGCGTCGTCTCCGCCTTCGCCGCCCTCGACGAACTCCGCCGCAGGGGAGCGGAGTTCACCAAACCCCTCGCCATCACCAACTTCGGCGACGAGGAAGGCGCCCGCTTCGGCCTCGCCTGCGTCGGCTCCCGCCTCACCGCGGGACAGCTCACCGTCCCCGCTGCCCGCAGGCTCCGCGACGCCGACGGCATCACGCTGCCCGAGGCGATGGAGAACGCCGGGTACGACCCGACGGCCATCGGCCCCGACCCCGAACGCCTCGCCCGGATCGGCGCGTTCGTCGAGCTGCACGTCGAGCAGGGCCGCGCCCTGGACCTGTCCGGCGACCCGGTCGGCATCGCCGGCGCCATCTGGCCGCACGGCCGCTGGCGCTTCGACTTCGCGGGCGAGGCCAACCACGCGGGCACCACCCGCCTCGTGGACCGCCGCGACCCGATGCTCCCGTACGCGGAGACCGTGCTCGCCGCCCGCCGCGAGGCCGAACTCGCCCGCGCCGTCGCCACGTTCGGGAAGATCGCGGTGGAGCCGAACGGCGTCAACGCCATCCCGTCCCTGGTCCGCGGCTGGCTCGACTCGCGCGCCGCCGACCAGGAGAGCCTCGACCAGGTCGTCGCCGGCGTCGAGAAGGCCGCCCGCGAGCACGCGGAACGGCACGGAGTGGACCTGACCGTCGTACGGGAGTCCTTCACGCCCGTCGTGGAGTTCGGGCACGCCCTGCGCGACGAGCTGGCCGCGATCCTCGGCGCGGGCGCGGGCGCGGGCGCGGGCGCGGGCGCGGGCGCGGGCGCAGGCTCCGGCGCCGAGCGGCCCGTGCCCGTCCTCGGCACCGGCGCGGGACACGACGCGGGCATCCTGTCCGGCACGATCCCGACCGCCATGCTGTTCGTACGGAACCCCACCGGCGTCTCCCACTCCCCGGCCGAGTTCGCGGCCGAGGACGACTGCGTGGCCGGGGTGCTCGCACTCGCCGACGTACTGGAGGGGCTCGCGTGCAGATGACGACGTACTGGACGGAACACGCCTGGCTGGGCACCCACGTGGAGCCGGGGGTGGCGCTCGATGTGGCGGACGGGCGGTTCACGGCCGTGCGGACGGGGGTGGAGGTGCCGCCCCATGGCGCCGAAGTCCTGCGCGGGCTGACGGTTCCAGGCTTGGCGAACAGCCACAGCCATGCCTTCCACCGCGCCCTGCGCGGCACCGTCCAAGCCGATGGAAACCTCCCCGGACTGGCCGACGCGCACTCGCACGCCGGGCCATCCCCGCTGCGGCGGGGAAACGCCACGGGGCAGGCACCGGACTCCTTCTGGACCTGGCGCGAAGTCATGTACGCCGTAGCCCAGAAGCTCACCCCGGACAGCTGCTTCTCGCTCGCGCGTGCGACATACGCGGAGATGGCGCTCGCCGGGATCACCGCGGTCGGCGAGTTCCACTACGTCCACCACGCGCCGGACGGCACGCCGTACGCCGACCCGAACGCCATGGGCGAGGCGCTGATCGCCGCGGCCCGGGACGCCGGAATCCGCATCACCCTCCTCGACACCGCCTACCTCTCCGCCGGCTTCGGCGCCGCCCCCGAAGGCCACCAGTTGCGCTTCAGCGACGGCACGGCCGAGGCCTGGGCCGAGCGGGCCTCGGCGCTCAAGCCCGGCGAGGGCGTACGGATCGGCGCCGCCATCCACTCCGTACGGGCCGTCCCCGCCCGGCAGTTGGGCACCGTAGCCGCGTGGGCGCGGGAGCGGGACGTACCGCTGCACGTGCACCTGTCCGAGCAGACCGCCGAGAACGACGCCTGCCGGGCCGCGCACCGCTGCACACCGGCGCGGCTGCTCTCCGACCACGGCGTGCTCGGCCCGCGCACCACCGGCGTCCACAACACCCACCTCACCGCGGGCGACATCGCGCTGATCGGCGACTCCGGCACCGGCACCTGCATGTGCCCCACCACCGAACGCGACCTCGCCGACGGCATCGGCCCCGCCGCCGACCTCCAGCGCCGCGGCTCCACGCTCAGCCTGGGCACCGACAGCCACGCCGTGATCGACCTCCTGGAGGAGGCGCGGGCGATGGAACTGGACGAGCGCCTGCGCACCCGCACCCGCGGCCACTGGACGGCCGCCGCCCTGCTCCGCGCGGCCACGGCCGACGGGCACGCGGCGATCGGCTGGGACGAGGCGGGCGCCCTGGAGCCGGGGGCGCTCGCCGACTTCACGACGATTGCCCTCGACTCGGTCCGCACGGTGGGGGCGTTGCCCCGGCTGGCGGCGGAGACGGCGGTGTTCGCGGCGTCGGCGGCGGATGTGCGGCACACGGTGGTCGGGGGGCGTCATGTTGTACGGGACGGTACGCATCTACTGGTCCCGGACGTGCCGTCGGCGTTGGCATCGGCGATCGGAGCGCTGCGCGAGTAACGGCCCTTTTCTGTCCCCACCCCGCCCCTTCCCGACTGTGTCGGTATGCGGCTGGCGCCTCGTGGCTGCGGCGCTGTCGTTCGGCTTGCCCGCCGTCGTGGCTTGTCGCGCAGTTTCCCCGCGCCCCTGAAAACAGCCCCTATCGGGGCAAGGCTTTCGGGAAGGGGCGGGAGGGGAAGAAGAAACACCGAGAGGAACCCATGAGCACCACCCTCGTCACCAACATCACCAACCTGGTCACCAACGACCCCGCCCTCGGCGAGGGCCCGCTGGGCCAGATCCAGGACGCCGCCGTAGTCCTGGACGGCGACCGCATCGCCTGGGTCGGACAGGCGAAGGACGCCCCGGAGGCCGACCGCGCGCACGACGCGGAAGGCCGCTCCGCGATCCCCGGCTTCGTCGACTCCCACTCCCACCTGGTCTTCGCCGGCGACCGCACCCAGGAGTTCAACGCCCGCATGGAGGGCCGGAGTTACTCCGCCGGCGGCATCCGTACGACCGTCGCCGCGACCCGCGCCGCGAGCGACGAGGAGCTGGAGGCCAACCTCCTGCGCTACCTGCGCGAGGCCGCCCGCCAGGGCACCACGGTCTTCGAGACCAAGTCGGGATACGGCCTGACCGTCGAGGACGAGGCCCGCGCCCTGCGCATCGCCGCCCGCCACACCGACGAGGTCACCTTCCTCGGCGCGCACATCGTCTCCCCGGACTTCGCCGACGACCCGGCCGGGTACGTGGACCTCGTCACCGGCGCGATGCTCGACGCCTGTGCGCCGCACGCGCGTTGGGTGGACGTGTTCTGCGAGAAGGGCGCCTTCGACGGCGACCAGGCACGCGCCATCCTCACCGCGGGCGTGGCCAAGGGCCTGCTGCCGCGCGTGCACGCCAACCAGCTGTCGTACGGCCCCGGCGTCCAGCTCGCCGTGGGGCTGGACGCGGCCAGCGCCGACCACTGCACCCACCTCACCGACGCCGACGTGGACGCGCTCGCGCACGGCAACACCGTCGCGACGCTGCTGCCGGGTGCCGAGTTCTCCACCCGCGCCGAGTGGCCGGACGCGCGCCGCCTGCTGGACGCGGGTGCCACGGTCGCGCTCTCCACGGACTGCAACCCGGGCTCGTCGTTCACGTCGTCGATGCCGTTCTGCATCGCCCTGGCCGTACGGGACATGGGCATGACCCCGGACGAGGCGCTCTGGGCGGCCACGGCGGGCGGTGCGCGGGCCCTGCGCCGTACCGACGTCGGCCGCGTCACCCCCGGCGCCCGCGCCGACCTGGCGCTGCTCGACGCGCCGAGCCATGTCCACCTCGCCTACCGGCCGGGCGTCCCGCTGGTGCGCGAGGTCTGGCAGCGGGGCACGCTGCTCGGCTGAGCGGAGCCGGACACCGGGAACACGCCACAGGAACGCCGAGGCGGCGGTGGCGGCGGCGCTCTCCTGCCAGGAGGAGCGCCCCCGCCACCGCCGCCGCTGGCGTGCGTGGCACGAGGTGGTGCGTTACCGCGTCACCGCTCGGGCGAGGTCACTCCTCGACCGTCAGGCCCTTGCGCAGCCGCACCAGCGTGCGCGAGAGCAGGCGGGAGACGTGCATCTGGGAGATGCCGAGTTCCTCGCCGATCTCGGACTGCGTCATGTTCGCCACGAAACGGAGAGAGAGGATCTTCCGGTCGCGGGGCGGGAGTTCGGCGATCAGCGGCTTCAGCGACTCGACGTACTCGATGCCTTCGAGCCCGTGGTCCTCGTAGCCGATGCGGTCCGCGAGCGCGCCCTCCGAGTCGTCCTCCTCGGGCTGGGCGTCCAGGGAGCTCGCCGTGTAGGCGTTGGACGCCGCCATGCCCTCGACGACCTCGTCGTTGGAGAGGCCGAGGCGTTCGGCGAGCTCGGTGACCGTGGGGGCGCGGTCGAGCTTCTGGGAGAGTTCGTCGCCGGCCTTGGCGAGGTCCAGACGCAGCTCCTGGAGCCGGCGCGGGACGCGCACCGACCAGCTGGTGTCGCGGAAGAAGCGCTTGATCTCGCCGACGATCGTCGGCATCGCGAAGGTCGGGAACTCGACGCCACGGCTGAGCTCGAAGCGGTCGATGGCCTTGATCAGGCCGATCGTGCCGACCTGGATGATGTCCTCCATCGGCTCGCTGCGGGAGCGGAACCGGGAAGCGGCGAACTTCACCAGGGCGAGGTTGAGTTCGACGAGCGTGTTGCGTACGTACGCATACTCGTGGGTGCCTTCCTCAAGCGTCTCCATGCGCCCGAAGAGGGTCTTGGACAGGGCCCTTGCGTCCAGCGGTCCGACTTCGTCGTACGGGGGGATCTCGGGCAGGTCCGTGAGATCCGTGAGCTCCGCCAGGGCGTCGGGGCCGGTCGCGGCCTCCAGGACGTCCATGCCGTCCGTGCCGTCCGCAGCGTCGGCGACGACTTCCCCGTGAGGGGTTTCCGCCGCTCCGTCGCGGGGAGCCGGGACAGTGTGGAGCTCGTGGTCGAAGTGGTCCGGTGAAGGTGTCGACGTCGCGTTGCGGGTAGGCGATGCGTCGAGCCGGGGTGCCATGGGGTCCTCCATCGTTCTCGGCATATGGCTGCCGATGCCAATACGTGCACTACGGTGTGCGGCGCCTCCGAAGCCGGCCGTGTTGATTGCTGTCCTTACTAGGACTACCCGGGTCCATGTGCCGCTTGCAAGTGGCTTACCTGGCATTATGTCCGTTTTCGGATGGATGTTCGGGTGCCCGGCGGCCTGGTGAGGGCGTAGGCTTTCCGGGCGTCAGACACCAGCTCGACACCTGCGGAAGTGAGACGGCATGGACCGCCAGACGGTCGGCAGCGCGAACCGGGGCCGGCTTCGGGTCGAAGTGCGCAATGACGGTGAGAGTGCCGTAGTGACGCCGGTGGGTGAGCTCGACCACCACACCGCGGATCTGCTGCGCGAACCCCTGGAGCACTGCCTGGACCAGGGCCGCTCACGCCTGGTCGTCGACTGCACACAGCTGGAGTTCTGCGATTCCACCGGTCTCAACGTCCTGCTCGGCGCCCGCCTGAAGGCGGATGCGGCCGGCGGTGGCGTCCATCTGGCCGGGATGCTCCCGGTGGTGGCCCGGGTCTTCGAGATCACCGGCGCGGAGGCCGTGTTCACCGTGCACGAATCCGTCGAATCGGCCCTGGCCGACTGAGTGCACGTGAGTTACAGCACGGTTGTCTCACCGTGACCTGCGTTGCCTGTATGTGATCGGCACGTAATCCGCATCACACGGCCCGGACCGAAGAAGTGGGTGTTCTCACGGATCGGCCGGGCAGAAGACTGCCGACATGTTGTCCCTGTTGTCCTGACAGATCGAGCGGATCGACGGATCGAAGGATCGATCCGGCACAGATCTCAAGACTGGTGAATCGGTGAGGTGAAGCGCTGATGAGCACCACCCGGCCCTTCTCGCCGGGCGACCGCGGCCCGGAGTCGGGGGCCACCGGTGAGCTGCGCGAACCGGTGGGCGAGCCGCTGAACGAACCGGTGAGCGCGCCGGTGGCCGAATCGGCGGACCGGCCGGTGGCCGGACCCGCGGCCGCGCCCGCCCTGCGTCAGGTCCGCAGGCTCGGCCTCGACGGCGCCAGCGGCGTCGTGCCGATGGCCCGCGACTTCACCCGGCAGGCGCTCTACGACTGGGGCTGGCTGCCCGCCGCCGGGGCCGACCAGCGCGCGGCCGCCGAGGACGTGCTGCTCGTCGTCTCCGAACTCGTCACCAACGCCTGCCTGCACGCCGAGGGCGCCAGCGAGCTCTGGGTCGCCTGCGACGGCAAGGTGCTCCGCCTTGAGGTCTCCGACCGGGGCGCGGGACAGCCCTCGCCGCGCACCCCGCACCGCGCGGGCCGGCCCGGCGGGCACGGGATGTTCATCGTGCAGCGGCTCTGCCTGGACTGGGGCGTCGTGCGTGTGCCCGGACAGTCGGGCAAGACGGTCTGGGCCGAACTGGCCGCGCCTCACTAGGAGTTCATGGCTCTTTCCCGGCCCTTTCCGCACCCCTCGACAGCCCGAGATCCGGGCTGTCTTTTGTCTTCCCTCCACAAGGTCCCCGGCGTACCTTGAGCGCCCGATCTGATGTGCCGTCAGGAACAGTGGGTAACTGTCGGTGGCGCACGGGCAGTTGGAAGAGGGGAACTCAAGGTGTCCTACCCGAAGACAAATGCCGCGGGCGGGCGGTCGGCAGGCCGGCGCTGCGCCGCGTTCGTGGCGGCCACGGCCCTGGCCGGAACCACGGTGCTGCTCGCCGCTCCCGCCGCGCACGCCAAGGTCGTGGACGTCGACTACCAGTGCAAGACGCCGATCGGCAACAAGGGTGCCGTCTCGCCCATCGACATCAAGAGCGTCGAGAGCGGCGGCGGCCACAAGCTGACCATGTCCTTCCAGAAGGGCGTCTCGTCCAGCCCGGTGGAACTCGGCAAGGGCGCCATGAAGCCGAGCGCGCTGATCAAGCTGGGCGGGGCGGAGAGCGGCGACGTCAAGGTCACCGGCCCGGCCAACTCCAAGGCGATCCCGGCCAACACCCCCATCAAGATCAGCGACTTGACGGGTACGTACACGCCGAAGAAGTCCGGCAAGGTCACGTTCACCGCGTCCACCCTGACCATCAAGGCGCTGGGCACGACCACCACCTGCACCCCCAAGAACGACCCGAAGCCGTCGCTCACGCTCGACGTGAAGGCCTCCGGCGGGGCGTCGTCCGGCGGTGCGTCGTCCGGCGGCGGGGCGGAACTTCCGCAGACCGGGCCCGAGGACTCGGCGATCGCGCTCGGCACGCTGGGCGGAACGGTGGTCCTGGTCGGGGCGGCGGGCGTGCTGTGGCTTACGCGGCGGTCCTACGTCAGCCGTTAGGTGCTGTCGTCCAGCGCACCGCCTGTCGCCCTCCGGGCTCGTCCTCAAGTGCCCCCAGCTACCGCTGGGAGGTGCCCCCCGGACCGGCTGATCTCTCGCCCCGCCCCAGGAGCCGCCGATGTCGACCTCGTCCCTCCTCCCTCGTGCCGCCGTCGTTCTCCTCGCTCTCGTGGGGAGCCTGTTCGCGCTGCCCGGAGGGGTCTCGTACGGGGCGGACAGCGGTGACTGGAGCCTCGCTCCCGCGGGCGGTGCGGACGGGCGCCCGTACTTCTATCTGGAGGGCGCGCCCGGCGCCGTACTGAAGGACACCGTGACCGTCACCAACCCGGGCGACGCCCCGCGCACCGTCGAGCTGCGCGGGGCCGACGCCGGGAACGGGGCCGACGGGGCGTTCGCGGTCGAGGACGACGGGAAGTCGAAGGACGGCGGGGCCTGGATCCGGCTCGCCGAGCGGAAGGTGACCGTGCCGCCGCGCACCCGGGCCGAGGTGCCGTTCACGGTGACCGTGCCCGAGGGGGCCACGCCCGGGGACCACCCGGCGGCGATCGTGGCGAGCGGCGCGGGGCGCAGTACGGGCGTACGGCTGCACCTGCGGGTCGGCGGGCCCAGCCTGTCCGCGCTCACCGTGGAACGGGTCCGGCTCGCGGACGACGGTCGCCGCATCCGTTACGACCTGGTCAACCGGGGCAACACCGTGCTCGCGCCGAAGCTCGCGGTGCGCGCCGACGGGCTGTTCGGCACGGCGCTGAAGCGGGCCCCGCGCGCCCTGCCCGTCGAGCTGCTGCCCGGCCGCCGGGTCACGCTCACCGAACCCTGGCCCGACGCCCCCGCCCTCGACTCGGTCGACGTGCGGCTCACGGTGACGGCGGCGGGCGGCGCCCGGGACACCGGGCTCGCCTCGGCCACGTTCGTGCCGTGGGGCGCGGTGGCGGGTGCGGTCGGCGGGCTGGTGGCGGTGGCCGCGGGCGGGCGGTGGCTGCGAGGGCGGCGGCGCGGGGGCGGGCCCGGCGAGGCCGAACAGCGGCAGACGCAAGGCGAGTTGACGGGAGCGGCGACGTGATCGGCGACGTGATCGGCAGGACGGTCAGCACGAGCATCCGGGCGCTCACCAAGGCACTCGCACGGGCGCTCATCCTGGCGGTGGCGGCCGCCGTGGCCCTCGTACTGGCCGCGCCACCCGCGCCCGCGGCCGAAGGGCCCACCGTCGAACTGTCCGAGGAGGAGGCGGGCAAGGGCGGCAGCATCACCGTCACCGGCGCGGACTGGCGGCCGAAGGCGCTGCTGATGCTGCTGATCTGCGGGCAGGCCGAGGGCGACGCCGAGCCCGTCGGCGGCACCAACGCCTGCGCCAACGCCGACGGCCGCGCCGTCACCACCGACGGCGACGGCTCGTTCCGCAAGAAGCTGCCGGTCGCCGAGCCGCCCGTCGCCTGCCCCTGTGTGGTACGGGTCGCCACCGTGACCGGCGAGAAGGCCGCCGTCCAGGCCGCGTTCACGGTCGCCGGGCACCCGGTGAAGAAGGTGCCCGAGCAGCAGGCCGACGGCAAGCTCGCCGTCCTCGCCGGCACCCGGCTCGAAGGCTCCGGCAACGTCCTGACCTGGTTCGGCGCGCCCGCGAGCCGCACCCTCGTGGCGACCGTCGGCAACCTCGGCACGTCGCCCGTGAAGGACCCGGTCTTCGAGGTCGGCACCGCGCACGGCGTGTTCGCCCCGCAGTGGGAGGAGCAGCAGTGGCGCGGCACCCTCGCGCCCGGCAAGAAGGCCCAGGTCAAGCTGAAGGTGCAGCTGGATCCGGGGGCGTACGGGGACTACGCGGTCTCGCTGCGGTACGGCGGCAAGGTGCTCGCCGAGCAGCCGTGGGACGTGGGCAGGCCCTGGGGCGTCACGCTGTTCTGGATCCTGCTCTGCCTGGTCGTGCCCGCGGCGGTGTTCCGGGTCGGCATGGCGGTCGTCGACCGGGTCCGGCCGCGCCCCGCGCGTTCCGGCGGCCACCGGGCCCGCCGCGTACGGGAGTTGGCGCACCGGCGGGTGCCGCGGCCGGGCGGCAGGCGGACCCGGCGGCGACGGGAGGCCGCGCAGCCCGCACCGACGCGCGCGCACAGCACCACGGCGAGCCTGCCGTGGTTCACCCCGGACTCGGCTCCGGGAGCGCCGGGCACATCACCGGCTCACGACGCACAAGAAGCACAAGGAGTACCAGAAGTACCAGAAGCACAAGGAGCACAAGAAGCACAAGGAGCACCGCACCTGCTCTCCGCACCGCAGGACGACCGACCGACGGCACCAGGGAAGCCAGGGAAGGGAAACACGTGATCACTCAACGGAGAGCGAGTGCGCTCGGTGTCGCGCTGATGCTCAGCGGCGCGGGGCTCGTGCTCGCCGCGGGTCCGGCGCAGGCCGCCGAGACCGCGTACAAGACCGAGTGCGTCCCGCCGGCGATCTCCGGCATGGATCCGGTGCACGGCACCACCAAGGTGGAGATCCAGGCGCCGGCCGAGGCGAAGGTCGGGGACGAGGTCGAGGTGGTGTGGAAGACCACGCAGGCCGCGTCCAAGAACCCCGATGTGCTGGACCTGCAGGAGAACACGGTCAAGCCGACCGGCACGATCAAGGTCGGTGGCGCCCAGACCGCGGACCTGGCGGTCGAGGGCGAGCGGAAGAACCCGCCGATCAAGAAGGGCAGCCCGATGGTGCTGTCCGACATGAAGGGCACGCTGAAGCTGACGGCGCCCGGCGAGATCACGCTGACCCCGGACGCGTACAACATCAACGTCAGCAAGCCGATCTCCACGGACACCAAGTGCACGCCCGAGGAGGAGGTGGCGAAGGCCGCGACGATCAAGGTCGTGGACGCCGGACCGGGCGGCGGCCTCCCGACGGGCGTGCCGACCGGCCTCCCGACGGGCCTGCCGACCGGCCTGCCCACGGGCGGTGCGGCGGGCGGCGGTGACGCGGGCGGCTCGGACTCCGGCGGCTCGGACTCCGGCGGGTCCTCGGGCTCCGGCGGGTCCTCGGGCTCCGGGGGCGGCGACTCGGGCGGCTCGACCGGCGGCGGGGGCGGCCGGACGGACTTCAAGGGCAAGGAGGTGCAGATCCCGTACAAGTGCAAGACGCCCATCGGCGACAAGGAAGCCACCTCGCCCGTGCAGATCGACGCGGTGAAGAGCGGCGAGAACTTCGACCTCACCGTCCAGTTCAAGAAGTCCGTGATGGACAGCCCCGCCAACATCCCCGCGGACTCCGTGAAGCCCTCGATGGAGGTCGAGCTGGGCGGCGCCGACCAGGGCACCGTGCACGTGGAGGGCCCGACCAACAAGGAGCCCATCAAGTCCGGGGACCCGATCGAGATCCCGGACCTGAAGGGCACGTACAAGCCGGGCGCGGACGGCAAGTCCACGCTGTCGCCGGGCGTACTCACGGTGGAGGCCCTGGGTACGACGACCACCTGCACCCCGGCGAAGACGGAGGTCTCCCTGGAGCTCGACACCTCGGCGCAGCCGGGCGGCGCGGCGGGCGGCTCGGGCTCGGGTTCGGGCTCGGGTTCGGCGGGCGGTTCGGCGGGCGGGTCGTCCGGCGGCGGCCTCGCCGAGACCGGTGCGAGCGGCGACGGTGCGCTGCGCGCGCTCGGCCTGGTCGCCGGGACGGTGATCCTGCTCGGCGGTGCGGTCTTCACGTTCCTGCCGCGTCGGCCGGCGTGGGGCCGCAGGCACTGACCCGGTCACCCGCGGGCGGGCCTCGGCTTCCCTGGCCCGCCCGTGAGCTGGGCGTACGGACGCGGACGGCTCAGGCGTGCTCGCGGAGCCAGCGCAGCACCGAGCGTCGTACCCCGTCGTCGTCCAGGAGCTTCGCCCCGTGTGCGGCGCCCGGTACGACGCGCAGGCGGGTGTCCGTGCCCCCGGCGACGCGCTGGGCGAAGGCCAGGTCGTGCGCGTGGGCCGCGGGTACGAAGTCCTCGGCCGAGTGGACCAGGAACATCGGCGCGTCCTCCGCGCCGGAGGCGTGCGTACGGGCTGCCATGTCCGCCCAGCGGTCCCAGCAGCGGCGGCCGTCCCGGTCCGGGTCGCAGCCCGCGAGCCTGGCCGCCTCCCGGCGCAGCCTGCGCTGGTTGCGGTCGGCCCCGTCGCGGGCCCCGTCGACCCAGGCGCGGTACGGGGTGGCCACCGGCGAGAGCGCGACGACGCCGCGCACCCGGGACGCGCCGGCCCCGTACGTACCGGCGACCGTCGCGATCTGGCCACCCGCCGAGGAGCCGAGGAGCAGCGGCCGTACGCCGCCGTTGCGGTCGGCGACCCAGCGGAGCGCGGCGAGGGCGTCCACGCGCTGGGCGTCCCAGGGGGCGTCGGAGTTGAGGCGGTAGTCGGTGTCGTACACCCGGAAGCCGCGCTCGGCGAACCAGCCGGCCCAGTCGCTCCAGTCGGTGTCCTCCGCCCAGTAGCCGCCGTGCAGGATCACGAGGGCGGGGCCCTTCGTGCCGTACTCCGTGACGGTCTGGCGGGGGTGCTCTCCGTACGCGTAGCCCCGTACCACGGGCCCGGGCGCGGCCCGGACGGCTACGGAGCTTCCGGACAGCAGCGCCCCGCACACGAGGAGGGCGAGCAGGGGACGGCACATGGCCTGATGCTGCCCCTCGGCCGGATGTGGATATACCGAATATGCCGGAGGGCCACCGCACCGGGTGGTGCGGTGGCCCTCCGTTCGAACGACGTGCTGCCGAATGAACTGCTGCCGAACGACCTGCTGCCGAACGACGTGCCGTCGGCGGGGCTGTTACGGCCCTGGCGTCAGTGGACGCCGCCCATCAGCGCCTTGACCCGCTTGCGCAGCATGAACACCGCGACACCGCAGAGGACGGCGAGGGCGCCCTGGCTGGCGAACCACCACTGCGTGTCGGTCGGCGCACCGAGCAGCTGCAGCAGCGCGATGGTCGAGTCGCCCGCGGTCACGGCCAGGAAGAACACGCCCATCATCTGGGAGGCGTACTTCGCCGGGGCCAGCTTGGTGGTCAGGGACAGGCCGACCGGGGAGAGCGTGAGCTCACCGACGGTCTGGATCAGGTAGACCGAGCACAGCCACAGCGGGGTGACCTTCGCGTCGCCCGAGGCCGCGGCCTGGGCCAGCATCATCACGAAGAAGGAGATACCGATCAGGAAGACGCCGTTGGCGAACTTCGAGATGGTGCTCGGCTCCTTGCCGCGCTTGTTCAGCACCACCCACACGGCCGCGAAGACCGGGGCCAGGGCCATCACGTACAGCGGGTTCAGGGACTGGAACCAGCTGGACGGGAAGTCGAAGCCGAACAGCGTGTTGGCGGTGGACTCCTTGGCGAACAGGCTCAGGGTGGAGCCGGTCTGGTCGTAGATGCCCCAGAACACGGCGGCGACCACGAAGAACCAGACGTACGCGGACATCCGCTTCTGCTCGACCGCGTCGAGGTCCTTGTCGCGCTTGATCTTGACCAGGTACCAGATCGGCAGCAGCAGGCCGATGATGGTGAGCGGCCACAGGATCCAGTCGACGGTGAACGAGCCGGCGGCGATCACGATGCCGTACGCGACGGCGGCGACGACCAGCCAGATCAGGCCCTTGCGGACCAGGGACCGGCGCTCGTCGTCGCTCATCGGGGAGGTGACGACGTCGGACTCGGACGACAGGTGGCGGAAGCCGAGCAGGAAGAACACCAGGCCCAGGGCCATGCCGACACCGGCCATCGCGAAGCCGAGGTGCCAGTTGACCGACTGGCCGACGAACCCGATGGTCAGCGGCGCGAAGAAGGCGCCGATGTTGATCGCGATGTAGAAGATCGAGAACCCGGAGTCACGGCGCGGGTCGTTCCGGTCCGGGTAGAGGTGGCCCACCATCGTGGAGATGTTGGACTTCAGCAGACCCGAGCCGAGCGCGATCAGGCCGAGACCGGCGAAGAAGGTGCCCTTCCACGGCAGGGCCAGCGTGAAGTGGCCGACCATGATGATCGCGGCGCCGATGCCGGTGGTCTTGCGCGGGCCCCACAGGCGGTCGGCGAGCCAGCCGCCGGGAAGGGCGAGCAGGTAGACCAGGGCGTTGTAGACGGAGTAGATCGCCACCGCGGTGGCCGTCTTGATGCCGAGCCCACCCTCGGCGACCGTGGCCGTCAGGTAGAGCACGAGCAGCGCGCGCATGCCGTAGAAGCTGTAGCGCTCCCACATCTCCGTCATGAACAGGTTGGCCAGGCCGCGGGGGTGGCCGAGGAAGGTCTTCTCGGAGCCGGGTGCGGTACCGGCCGAGTCCTTCGTCAGGCTGGACGCCATGGATGATCCTTCTACGCTCGGGGAAGCGCCGCGCAAGCGCACGCGCGCCCGGGTGGGGGGTGGCCGGCACCTGCCGCGGCTTCGCGCGCGGGCCCGGCCCACTGGTCAGTCACTTGCTACGGGACCGATGATCCAGTCCGGCGCACACAAGGCCCTCAAGCCGGAGACCGAACTCCAGAACTCCAGAACTCCAGAAGCTTCTCAATGCACGCAAGGGCGTTGACACTCCATTACGGCACGCGCAAGCGGGTTAGGGAAGGTCTTGAGACATGGATCACAGGTATCCATGGAACCAGAACCACCCTTTCGAAGGTAATACAAGGGCTTTTCGTACGGAGTCTCGGCGCCGGAAGTAACGCGTCCGGGCAGCGGTTTCCGGACACCGTTCACCGGACGCTCCGCGCGGGCCCGCCGGTCGGCCTGAACTCCGGTATCCGCCCAAGTCAGCGGGGTGGCGCGGACTACCATCACTGCATGACCCGTGTACTGCTCGCCGAGGACGACGCATCCATCTCGGAGCCACTGGCCCGCGCCCTGCGCCGGGAGGGGTACGAGGTGGAGGTGCGGGAGGACGGGCCGACGGCGCTCGAAGCCGGACTGCAGGGCGGCGCCGACGGCGTGGATCTGGTGGTGCTCGACCTCGGACTGCCCGGCATGGACGGCCTTGAGGTGGCCCGCCGCCTGCGCGCCGAAGGACACACGATCCCGGTCCTCATCCTCACCGCCCGCGCGGACGAGGTGGACACGGTGGTCGGCCTCGACGCCGGCGCCGACGACTACGTGACGAAGCCGTTCCGCCTGGCCGAACTCCTCGCCCGCGTCCGGGCCCTGCTCCGCCGCGGCGCCGCCGAGCCGGTCCAGGCCCCGGCCACGCACGGCGTCCGCATCGACGTCGAGTCGCACCGGGCCTGGATGGGCGAGGAGGAACTCCAGCTCACGGCCAAGGAGTTCGACCTGCTCCGCGTCCTGGTCCGGGACGCGGGCCGGGTCGTCACCCGCGACCAGCTGATGCGCGAGGTCTGGGACACGACGTGGTGGTCCTCGACGAAGACCCTGGACATGCACATCTCCTGGCTCCGCAAGAAGCTGGGCGACGACGCGGCCAACCCGAGGTACATCGCGACGGTACGGGGCGTGGGCTTCCGCTTCGAAAAGAGCTGAACCCCGCCAGATCCAGCCCGGCACGCGCATGACCGGCGAACCACATCCGGCCCGGCAGGCGCATGACCGGCGAACCCTATCCAGCCCGTCCGGCGTTTGAGGACGAGCCCGCAGGGCGAAAAGAAAGCCCGTCCGGCGCTTGAGGACGAGGCCGCAGGCCGATCAACGGCGCCCAGGTCAAGGGCAACGACACAGCACACGTAAGAACAGCGCACCCTCGGAGAGACAATGCGGCGGAGACTCATCAACTCCACCCTCGCCGTGGTCCTCGTCGTCATCGCCGTCTTCGGGGTCTCCCTGGTGATCGTCGAGACCCGCACCATCACCACCAGCGCCCGCGAACGCGTGGAGTACGAGGCGAGCCGGCTCGTCGCGATCGTCGACAGCCGTCTGCTGGCCGCCGACCGGATCACCGAGGGCGTCCTGACGGAACAGGTCGGCACCGAGCGGTACGCCCGTATCGAGATCCCCGAGCGCGCGCCCATCGAGATCGGAAGCAAGCCCGAGGGCGACGTCATCAAGGCCACCGCCACCGGCGAGCAGGGCGAGACCGTCACCGTCGAGGAGCCGCGGTCCACCGTGACCGGCGAGGTCGGCCGCACCCTCCTCATGATCGGCCTGGTCGCCCTGCTCGCGGTGATCGCCGCCGTGCTCCTCGCGCTGCGCCAGGCCAACCGGCTCGCCTCCCCGCTCACCGACCTCGCCCAGACCGCCGAACGCCTCGGCTCCGGCGACCCGCGCCCCCGCCACAAGCGGTACGGGGTGCCCGAGCTGGACCGCGTAGCGGACGTACTGGACAGCTCGGCCGAGCGGATCGCGCGGATGCTCACCGCCGAACGGCGGCTCGCCGCGGACGCCTCGCACCAGCTGCGCACCCCGCTGACCGCACTCTCCATGCGCCTGGAGGAGATCACGCTCACCGATGACCCGGACACCGTGAAGGAGGAGGCGACGATCGCGCTCACGCAGGTCGAGCGGCTCACCGACGTCGTGGAGCGGCTGCTCACCAACTCCCGCGACCCGCGCACCGGCTCCGCCGTCACCTTCGACCTGGACGAGGTCGTCAAGCAGCAGATCGCCGAGTGGCTGCCCGCCTACCGCAGCGCGGGCCGCGCCCTCGTCCGCTCCGGCAAGCAGCACCTGATGGCGGAGGGCACGCCCGGCGCGGTGGCGCAGGTCCTCGCCGCGCTGATCGAGAACTCCCTGATGCACGGCGGCGGCACCGTCGCCCTGCGGACCCGCGTCACCGGCAACCAGGTGGTGATCGAGGTCACCGACGAGGGCCCCGGGGTGCCGCACCAGCTCGGTGCGCGGATCTTCGAGCGCACCATCAGCGGCCGCAACTCCACCGGCATCGGCCTCGCCGTCGCCCGCGACCTCGCCGAGGCGGACGGCGGCCGGCTGGAGATGCTCCAGCAGAAGCCGCCGGTCTTCGGCCTGTTCCTGTCCCGCTCCCGCCCCGCGGACACCGGCCCGCGCGGCGAACCGGAGCCGACGGTCAGGTGACGCGCTGGCGGCGCCGCCGCTCCTCCGAGGGCGCCGTGGAGGACGCCCCTGGGGGCGCCTTGGACGATGCCGCTGGGGGCGCTTTGGACGATGCCGCGGAGGGTGCTTTGGACGATGCCGCTGCGGGCAGCGCCTTGAACACCCAGCTGCGGTAGGACCAGAAGCGGAAGAGCGTGGCGATGCCGATGCCGAGGAACTTGAAGATGTTGCTCTGCAGCTGACTGTCCCAGCCGAACCCGTACGTCGCCGCGTAGAGGACGCCGTTCTCGATGACCAGGCCGACGACGGAGAACAGCAGGAAGAGCGTCATCTCCCGCGTACGCCCGCTCTTGTCGCGGTCCCGGTACGCGAAGTAGCGCAGGCCCAGGTAGTTGCAGCAGATCGCGACGGCCGTGGCGATGATCGAGGCGCGCACCACGGGGATCTCGGTGACGTGCCGCACCAGATTGAAGACGCCGAGGTTCACCAGCGTGCCGACCCCGCCCACCGCGCCGAACTTGGCGATCTCGCGGATGAGCTGGTCCAGTTGCACGCGCAGTGTGCGGCGCTCACTCATGGTGATTGGTTCGCCCCGTCCGTTCGGTGGTCGGCCTCTCGGATTACCCAGTCATGCTAACCAGCGTGGTCTTCCGGTGCCTGGCCTGTGGAAAACGTGGAACGGCCAGGTGACGCGCGTAGCCCTTGCACTCACGGGAGCTACGGGCGGTACGGGCGGTGCGGGAGCGGGTCGGCTGTGAGATGTGACGCAGGACTCGTGGGTCTCTACGTATCCCAGGGCCCCGTACCCTGGAGGATGTGACGTTCCCGGTAGTCGGCATGGTCGGCGGAGGGCAGCTCGCGCGTATGACGCACGAAGCAGGCATCCCGCTCGGCATCAGGTTCAAGCTCCTCAGTGACACTCCCCAGGACTCGGCGGCCCAGGTCGTGAGCGATGTCGTGATCGGCGACTATCGCGATCTGGACACGCTGCGTGAGTTCGCTCGCGGTTGTGACGTGATCACCTTCGATCACGAGCACGTACCCACCGAGCATCTGCGCGCCCTGGAGGCGGACGGGATTCCCGTGCGCCCCGGCCCGGATGCGCTGGTGCACGCCCAGGACAAGGGCGTGATGCGGGCGAGGCTCGACGCGCTCGGCGCCCCGTGTCCACGCCATCGCATCGTGACGGACCCCGAAGACGTCGTGGCGTTCGCCGAGGAGGGCGAGGGTTTCCCCGTCATCCTCAAGACGGTCCGCGGCGGGTATGACGGCAAGGGCGTGTGGTTCGTGCGTTCGGCCGAAGAAGCGGCGGACCCCTTCAAGGCGGGCGTCCCGGTCCTCGCCGAGGAGAAGGTCGCGTTCGTACGCGAGCTCGCGGCCAACGTGGTCCGCTCCCCGCACGGCCAGGCCGTGGCGTACCCGGTGGTCGAGTCCCAGCAGGTCGACGGCGTGTGCGACACGGTGATCGCGCCCGCGCCCGGGCTCTCCGAGGAGCTGGCGGGCCGCGCCCAGGAGCTGGCCCTGCGGATCGCCGACGAGCTCGGTGTGGTGGGCCACCTCGCCGTCGAGCTGTTCGAGACGGAGGACGGCAGCGTCCTGGTCAACGAACTCGCCATGCGCC
This sequence comes from Streptomyces solicavernae, assembly GCF_029968095.1. Lineage (GTDB taxonomy): Bacteria > Actinomycetota > Actinomycetes > Streptomycetales > Streptomycetaceae > Streptomyces > Streptomyces solicavernae. Next base: position 21,928 of record NZ_JASCIR010000049.1, read on the forward strand.
CGCACAACTCCGGGCACTGGACCCAGGACGGCGCGGTCACCTCCCAGTTCGCCAACCATGTGCGCGCGGTCCTCGACCTGCCGCTCGGCGACCCGCGCCCGCGCGCGCAGTGGACGGTCATGGCCAACGTCCTCGGCGGCGACTACCCGGACATGTACCAGGCGTACCTGCACTGCATGGCCCGCGACCCGCAGCTCAAGATCCACATGTACGGCAAGGACGTGAAGCCGGGCCGCAAGGTGGGCCACGTCAACACCTACGGCGACGACCTGGACGACGTGCTGGAGCGCGCCCGTCACGCAGCCGGTTATCTCAGGGGAACGATCACCGAATGAGCACCACGGTTCAGCCCGTCGTCGGCATCGTCATGGGCTCCGACTCCGACTGGCCGGTCATGGAGAACGCCGCGAAGGCCCTCGACGAGTTCGAGATCCCGTACGAGGTCGACGTGGTCTCCGCGCACCGCATGCCGCGCGAGATGGTGGCGTACGGCGAGGACGCGGCGGAGCGCGGCCTCAAGGCGATCATCGCGGGCGCGGGCGGCGCGGCCCATCTGCCGGGCATGCTCGCCTCGGTGACCCCGCTGCCGGTGATCGGTGTGCCGGTGCCGCTCAAGTACCTGGACGGCATGGACTCGCTGCTGTCCATCGTGCAGATGCCGGCGGGCGTGCCGGTGGCCACGGTCTCGGTCGGCGGCGCGCGCAACGCGGGCCTGCTCGCGGCCCGCATCCTCGCCGCCCACGACCCCGAACTGCTCGCCCGCATGCGGGAGTTCCAGCAGGAGCTCAACGACCAGGCGACGGAGAAGGGCAAGCGGCTGCGGGCGAAGGCCGAGGGCGCGGGGGCCGGTTTCGGGTTCGCGGGCTGAAGCAGCGGCCCTCCATTCAGCCGCCTCCGGCGGGACAATGCCCGCATGGCTACCGACCACCTGCAAGCCGCCCGTGCCCTCCTCGCGGAGCACCCCGTCGCCGACGGTCACAACGACCTCCCCTGGGCGCTCCGCGAGAAGGTCCGCTACGACATCGACCGTCTGGACATCGCCGCCGACCAGACCGGCAACCTGCACACCGACCTCGCCCGGCTCCGCGCCGGCGGCGTCGGCGCGCAGTTCTGGTCGGTGTACGTACGCACCGACCTGACCGGTGACGCCGCGGTCAGCGCGACCCTCGAACAGATCGACTGCGTACGGCAGTTGCTCGACCGCCACCCGTCCGAGCTGCGCCGCGCCCTGACCGCCGCCGACATGGAGGCGGCGCGCGCCGAGGGCCGTATCGCCTCCCTGATGGGCGCCGAGGGCGGCCACTCCATCAACAACTCCCTCGCGACGCTGCGCGCCCTGCACACCCTGGGCGTGCGCTACATGACGCTCACCCACAACGACAACATCGCGTGGGCGGACTCGGCGACGGACGAGCCGGGCGTCGGCGGGCTCTCGCCCTTCGGCCACGAGGTCGTACGCGAGATGAACCGCATCGGCATGCTCGTGGACCTCTCGCACGTCGCGGCCACCACGATGCGCGCCGCCCTGGACACCTCGACGGCCCCGGTGATCTTCTCCCACTCGTCCTCGCGCGCGGTCTGCGACCATCCGCGCAACATCCCGGACGACGTACTGGAGCGGCTGCCCGGCAACGGCGGCGTCGCGATGGCCACGTTCGTGCCGAAGTTCGTCCTTCAGGCGGCCGTGGACTGGACGGCCGCCGCGGACGACAACATGCGGGCGCACGGCTTCCACCACCTGGACACCACGCCGGAGGCGATGAAGGTCCACGAGGCCTTCGAGGCGGCCGACCCCCGCCCGGTCGCGACCCCTTCGACGGTCGCCGACCACCTGGACCACATGCGCGAGGTGGCGGGCGTCGACCACATCGGCATCGGCGGCGACTACGACGGCACGGCCTTCACCCCGGACGGCCTGGACGACGTGTCCGGCTACCCGAACCTGATCGCCGAGCTGCTCTCCCGCGGCTGGTCCCGGGCCGACCTGGCCAAGCTGACCTGGCAGAACGCGGTGCGGGTGCTCGGCGCGGCCGAGGACGTGGCCCGGGACCTGGGCGCCCGCCGCGGCCCTTCGGTCGCGACCCTGGACCAGCTGGACGGCTGAGCGCCGGCGGGCATGGTTACGGACGTACGGGGTACGAGGGCGGCCGCGTACCCCGTACGTACCAATCATCGAGACCCCCCACCGCTCGCGTGCCACGGTTGGCGTACAGATCGCTGTACCAGTCAACCGGAGCCCCACCATGGCCGATCTTCAGGACGACGAGGACCTCCCCCTCGGAACCGGCGGTGCGGGTGCCCGCGCCGAGGAGCAGGCGGACGCGCAGGCGGAGCAGCCGCGGCCCGGCGCGCCCGAGCCCGCCGAGCGGGCCCGCGCGCTGCTCACCGAGCACCCCGTCGCCGACGGCCACAGCGGACTGCCCTGGGCGCTGTCCCGACTGACCTGGTACGACCTGGAGTTGGGCGACACCGCGCTGCAGACCGACCTGCCACGGCTCCGCGAGGGCGCGGTCGGCGCGATGTTCTGGTCACTGCGGTTGCCGCAGGCGTACGAGGGCAACCGGGCCGTGAGCGCCACGCTCGCCCTCATCGACCTCGCCGAGACCGTCGTCCGCGCCCACCCGGAGGGCCTGCGGCTCGCGCACACCGCGTCGCACACCGCCGACGCCCGCGCGCACGGCCGGATCGCGTGTCTGCTGGGCCCCGCGGCCGCCACCGCGATCGACGACTGCCTCGGCACGCTGCGCGCCCTGCACAAGCTGGGCGTCCGCAGCCTCACCATGTCCGGCACGCGCTGGGCGGGCGAGGCGGGTCTCAGCCGGTTCGGCGAGGAGGTGGTCCGCGAGATGAACCGCCTCGGTGTCCTCGCCGACCTCAGCGGCAGCTCGGCGGCGACGGTCCGGCACACCCTGGCCGTCTCCAAGGCCCCGGTGCTGTTCTCCCGCTCGGCGGCCCACGCGCTCACCCCGCACCCGGACAACGTCCCCGACGACCTGCTGGCCGCCCTGCGCGAGGGCGGCGGCCTGTGCCTGGTGCCGTGCACGGCGGCGCAGACCGGCCCGGCGCTGCGGGACGTGGCGGACCACCTGGACCATGTGCGGCGCGTGGCCGGGCCGGAGTGCGTCGGCATCTCCGGCATGTACGACACCGAGAGTGCCCTTCCGGACGGCCTGCAGGACACCTCCCGCTACCCGCAGCTCATCGCCGAACTCCTGGACCGCGGCTGGTCCGACACCGACGTGTCCCTCCTCACCTGGGGCAACGTCCAACGAGTCCTGCGCGAGGCGGACTTCACGGCGAAGGCGGCCCAGATCCGCCGCGCACCGTCGACGGCGACGCTGGACCGCCTGGACGGGGACGGCGCGGCCCCGTGAGGGGCACGCTCAGCACGCGCACAGGCAGAACGGATGCCCCGCCGGGTCCGCGTACACGCGCCAGCTCCGCGAGCGGTCCTCCGCGTCGAGCACCTTGGCGCCGAGTGCGAGCACCTGCTTCTCGGCGGTGTCCAGGTCGTCCACCGTCACGTCCAGGTGGAACTGCTGCGCGCCGCCCTCCGAGGGCCACGGCGGCGGTACGTAACCGGGCGCGGCCTGGAAGGCGAGGGCGCTGCCGCCGTGGTCCTCCAGGTCGACCCAGCTGTCGCCGTTCTCCTCCATCGGCTTGATCGTGCCGCCGACGAGTGCCGCGTAGAACTCGGCCAGGGCCAGGGGGTCGGGGCAGTCCAGGACGACGGCGCCGAGCTTGGCGATGGGCATGATCGAATCCCTCCGTAGGGTTACCGGTACCCGGCATCAATGGGTAACGGTTACCTCATGGTCCCGTAACGGAGGTAACGTCGCAACCATGAATGAGAAAGCGTCCGCCCCCGGGGCGCTGGATTTTGTGGCGGCGCTGGTCAACACCCTCGACGTGGCGACGGGCGTCGACTCCCTGGACACGGCGGACGGCCGCGAGAGGTTCGGGCTGCGCGCGGGGGAGCTGGACGAGGCCAGGGAGCTGCGCGAGGCGCTGCGCGCGGCCTGCCTGGCGCACGCGGGTCATCCGCCGCACCGTACGACCCGGCCGCTCTCCGAACTCCTCGCCGGGGCGCCGCTGTTGGTGGCGGTGGACGAGGCGGGCGCCGCGCGCCTGGAGCCGGCCGACCCGGCGCCGCTGGCCGCCCGGGTCGCGCACGCGCTCGCGCAGGCCGCGGCGGACGGCAGCTGGCTCCGCCTCAAGGCCTGCGAGGCGGAGGACTGCCTGGAGGCGTACTACGACCGCAGCCCGGCGGGGCGCCGGCGCTGGTGCTCGATGCAGGTGTGCGGGGCGCGGGCGAAGATGCGGACGTACCGAGCGAAATCCGGCCCCTCCGGTGAATGAATCCCCGCAGCGTTACGCGACCGGACGCCCCATGGCCCGGTAAGTCCACCCCGCCTCGCGCCAGCGGACCGGGTCCAGGGCATTGCGCCCGTCGAGGATCACCGCGCTGCCGACCGCCGCGCCCAGCTCGGCCGGGTTCAGCTCCCGGAACTCCCGCCACTCCGTCAGGTGCAGGACGACATCCGCGCCCCGCACCGCGTCGAGCGCCGACTCCGCGTATCCGAGCGTCGGGAAGACCTGGCGGGCGTTGGCCATGCCCTTCGGGTCGTAGACCGTGACCTGGCCGCCCTGGAGGTGGATCTGGCCGGCGACGTTCAGCGCGGGGGAGTCCCGTACGTCGTCGGAGTCCGGCTTGAACGTCGCGCCGAGGACCGCGACCCGCTTGCCGAGGAAGGAGCCGCCGCCGAGCGCCTCGCGGGCCAGCTCGACCATGTGGCCGCGGCGCCGCATGTTGATGGAGTCGACCTCGCGCAGGAACGTCAGGGCCTGGTCGGCGCCCAGCTCGCCGGCGCGGGCCATGAACGCCCGGATGTCCTTGGGCAGGCAGCCGCCGCCGAAGCCGATGCCTGCGCGCAGGAACTTGGCCCCGATCCGCTCGTCGTACCCGATCGCCTCGGCCAGCTTCACCACGTCGCCGCCCGCGGCCTCGCAGACCTCGGCCATCGCGTTGATGAAGGAGATCTTCGTGGCGAGGAAGGAGTTGGCGGAGGTCTTCACCAGCTCGGCCGTCGGGAAGTCCGTCACGACCAGCGGGGAGCCCTCCGCGATCGGCGTCGCGTACACCTCGCGCAGCAGCTTCTCCGCGCGCTCGCTCGCGACGCCCACCACGAGCCGGTCCGGGTGCAGGGTGTCCTGGACGGCGAAGCCCTCGCGCAGGAACTCCGGGTTCCAGGCCAGCTCGACGCCCTCCGGCAGCACCTCGCTCAGGCGGGCCGCCGAGCCCACCGGCACCGTCGACTTGCCGACGACCAGGGAGCCCTCGCGGGCCACCGGGGCGAGCGAGGCGAAGGCGGCGTCGACATAGCTCATGTCGCAGGCGTACTCCCCGTGCTTCTGCGGGGTGTTCACGCAGACGAAGTGCACGTCACCGAAGGCGCCGAGCTCCTCCCAGGAGGTGGTGAAGCGCAGCCGCCCGCTGGAGCCCTCGATGCCCGCGACGTGCTTGCGCAGCAGCTCCTCAAGGCCCGGCTCGTACATCGGTACGCGGCCCTGCGAGAGCAGTTCGATCTTCTCGGGGACGACATCGAGCCCGAGCACGTCGAAGCCCAGCTCAGCCATGGCCGCTGCGTGGGTGGCGCCGAGGTAACCGGTGCCGATCACGGTGATCTTGAGGGCCATGAAGCTGCTCCAGAGGGGTTACGGGGGAATGCGCTGCCCGAGCATAGTCCGGGCCGTGGCCGGGGACTGAGCCGCTGTCGGGATGCTGTCGGGAAGCTCACGTACCCCGATGGGGGGCAGGGCCCTAAAATCATGGTTACTTAACGGTAGTTAGCACTCTTGGGGAGTGAGAGATCTTGGCGGGTACGACGGATTCCTCGGCTTTTGA
>NZ_JASCIR010000005.1 GCF_029968095.1 Streptomyces solicavernae
GTATTTGGGTGATTCGGGCGTGCGGCGAGTGGGGGCACCCCCGGCCGGAGGCTGGGGGAGCGTGCCTGGGGGCACCCCCAGCGGTAGCTGGGGGAGCGTCGTGGACCCGCGAAGATCCGGCGGACAGGCCCTGGTGGCCTCAAGATCCCGTGCGTGGCAGCGGCGACGGACAAGGGGGCAGGCAAGTACCCCCGAAGCATCCCCAACACCCTTGACACCACCCCCCACTTGACGCCCTACTGGACCCTGCGCAGCGATCTGACAACGTTGTCCCCAGGCCGCCTGGAGGCCCCCGCATGCAGAGTCCCCGCCCCCTGCTGTCGCGCCGCAGAACGCGCGGCAGCGGCCCATGGCGCACCGGCCCATGGCGCAGCAGTCCCCGGCGCCGCAGCCCCTGGCGCAGCCCCCTCGCCACCGTCCCCGCAGCCGCGCTGCTCCTCGTCACCGCCGTCCAGGGTGCCGCGACCGCCGCTCCCCAACCGGCCCCGAAGGAAGCGGAGTTCAGCTCCTCCTTCGAAGAGGGCCAGCCCCGCCCCGACTGGACCAGCACCGTCGAGACCACCCCCGACGGCGAGAAGAAGGCCGCCGGGGTCAACGGCGCGTTCGGCAGCGGCATCCCGGGCAATGTCACCGACCGGGTCAGCGAGGTGCGCGCGAGCGACGAGAACGCCGGCTCGGGCGAGGTGAAGGAGAACCTCATCGACGGCGTGGCCGGCACCAAGTGGCTGGCGTTCGCCGCGAAGGCGTGGGTGGAGTACGACCTGGCGGAGCCCGTCAAGGTCCGCAAGTACGCCCTGACTTCGGCCAACGACCACGCCGAGCGCGACCCCAGGGACTGGACCCTCAAGGGCTCGGCCGACGGCAAGGAGTGGAAGACCCTCGACTCCCGCTCCGGGGAAACCTTCGGCAAGCGCTTCGAGACGAAGACGTACGACTTCGCCAACGACACGGCGTACGCGCACTATCGGCTCGACATCACCGCCAACAACGGCGCCGAGGACGCGACGCAGCTGGCCGGTCTGCAGATCTCCGACGGCAGTACGGGCGGGCCCGCGCCCGAGGACATGGTCTCCGCCGTGCACCGGGGGCCGAGCGGTTCGCCGACCGCGAAGGCCGGCGCCGGGTTCACCGGCAAGCGGGCGCTGCGCTACGCCGGTACGCACCAGGCGGACGGGCACGCGTACTCGTACAACAAGGTCTTCGACGTGGACGTGCCGATCGCCCGGCACACCGAGCTGTCCTACCGGGTCTTCCCCGCCATGCCCGAGCCCGCGCCCGATCTGAGCTACGCGGCGACGCACGTCTCGGTGGATCTGGCGTTCACGGACGGGACCTATCTGAGTGAGCTCAAGGCCACGGACCAGCACGGCGGGCTGCTCACCCCGCAAGGGCAGGCGGCGGCGAAGCGGTTGTACGTGAACCAGTGGAACCATGTGGCCGCCGGCCTCGGCCGGGTCGCCGCGGGCAAGACCGTCGACCGGATCCTGGTGGCGTACGACTCCCCGAAGGGCCCGTCGGAGTTCCAGGGCTGGGTCGACGACGTGGCGCTGAAGAGCGCCCCGCCGGCGAAGCCGAAGGCGCACCCCTCCGACTACGCCTCGACCGTCCGCGGCACCAACTCCAGCGGCGCCTTCTCGCGCGGCAACACCTTCCCGGCGACGGCCGTCCCGCACGGCTTCAACTTCTGGACGCCGGTGACCAACGCGGGCTCCCTGAGCTGGCTGTACGACTACGCGCGCGGCAACAACGCCGACAACCTGCCGACGCTGCAGGCGTTCAGCGCGAGCCATGAGCCGAGCCCGTGGATGGGTGAGCGGCAGACGTTCCAGGTGCTGCCTTCGGCCGCCGAGGGCACCCCTGACCTGGACCGCAAGAAGCGGGCGCTCGCCTTCCGGCACGAGAACGAGACGGCCCGGCCGCACTACTACGGCGTCGAGTTCGAGAACGGCATCGAGGCCGAGATGACGCCGACGGACCACGCGGCGATGATGCGCTTCACCTACCCCGGCGACAACACGAGCGTCCTGTTCGACAACGTATCCGACAAGGCGGGCCTGAGCCTCGACCAGGACAAGGGGATCGTCACCGGCTACTCGGACGTCAAGAGCGGCCTGTCGACGGGCGCGACGCGGATGTTCGTGTACGGGACCTTCGACAAGCCGGTCACCGAGGGCGCCGCAGAGGGCGTCGAGGGGCACCTGCGCTTCGACGCGGGCGAGGACCGCATCGTCACCCTGCGCCTCGCCACCTCCCTCATCTCCGTCGACCAGGCGAAGGCCAACCTGGACCGGGAGATCCCGGCGGGCACGCCCTTCGAGCGGGTGAAGTCCAAGGCGCAGGCGCAGTGGGACGCGCTGCTCGGCAAGGTGGAGGTCGAGGGCGCCACGGAGGACCAGCTGACGACGCTCTACTCCGGGCTCTACCGGCTGTACCTGTACCCCAACTCGGGCTTCGAGCGGGTGCGTACGGACAAGGGCGTCAAGTACCGGTACGCGTCCCCGTTCTCGAAGCAGACGGGGCCCGACACCCCGACGCACACCGGGGCGAAGATCGTCGACGGCAAGATGTACGTCAACAACGGCTTCTGGGACACGTACCGCACGACCTGGCCCGCCTACTCCCTCCTCACGCCGAAGAAGGCGGGCGAGCTGGTCGACGGGTTCGTGCAGCAGTACAAGGACGGCGGCTGGATCTCCCGCTGGTCCTCGCCGGGGTACGCCGACCTGATGACCGGCACCTCCTCCGACGTGGCCTTCGCCGACGCGTACGTGAAGGGCGTGGACTTCGACGCGAAGTCCGCGTACGACGCCGCCCTGAAGAACGCGACGGTGGTGCCGCCGAGTTCGGGCGTGGGCCGCAAGGGCATGGACACCTCGCCGTTCCTCGGCTATGCGTCCACGGAGACGCACGAGGGCCTGTCCTGGTCCCTTGAGGGCTACCTCAACGACTACGGCATCGCGCAGATGGGCCGGGCGCTGTACGAGAAGACGGGTGAGAAGCGGTACAAGGAGGAGTCGGACTACTTCCTCAACCGGGCCCGCAACTATGTGGAGCTGTTCGACCCCGAGGCGGGCTCGAAGCAGGGGAGTCCGGGGTTCTTCCAGGGCCGGGACCTGAAGGGCGACTGGCGCGTCGAGTCCTCGGAGTACGACCCGCGCGTGTGGGGTTACGACTACACGGAGACCAACGGCTGGGGCTACGCCTTCACCGCCCCGCAGGACTCGCGGGGCCTGGCGAACCTGTACGGCGGCCGGGCGGGCCTGGCCGAGAAGCTGGACACGTACTTCGCCACCCCGGAGACGGCGTCCCCCGAGTTCGCGGGCTCGTACGGCGGGGTCATCCACGAGATGACGGAGGCCCGTGACGTGCGGATGGGCATGTACGGGCACAGCAACCAGGTCGCGCACCACGCCACGTACATGTACAACGCGGCCGGGCAGCCGTGGAAGACGCAGGAGAAGGTCCGCGAGGTCCTGTCCCGGCTCTATACCGGCAGCGAGATCGGCCAGGGCTACCACGGCGACGAGGACAACGGCGAGCAGAGCGCCTGGTATCTGTTCTCCGCGCTCGGCTTCTACCCGCTGGTGATGGGCAGTGGGGAGTACACGATCGGCTCGCCGCTGTTCACCAAGGCGACGGTGCATCTGGGCGGCGGTCGCGAGCTGGTGGTCGAGGCGCCGAAGAACAGTGCGGAGAACATCTACGTCCAGGGCCTGCGGGTCAACGGCAAGAAGTGGACGTCGACGGCACTCCCCCACGAGGAGATCGCGCGCGGCGGCACGCTGGAGTTCGACATGGGCCCGGAGCCGTCCAAGTGGGGCACGGGGGAGGACGCGGCGCCGGTCTCGATCACGCAGGACGACGAGGTGCCCTCGCCCCGCAAGGACGCGACGAAGGGCGAGGGGCCGCTGTTCGACAACACGTCGAAGACGACCGCCGAGGTGGCCTCGGTGAACCTGCCGCTGGCCGGCTCCGGTGCGACGCGGGCCGTGCAGTACACGCTCACGTCGGCGGACCGCGCGAAGGCCCCGGACGGCTGGGTGTTGGAGGGCTCGGCGGACGGCGACACATGGAAGGTCCTGGACCGCAGGGACAAGCAGTCCTTCCGGTGGGACCACCAGACACGGGTGTTCTCGATCGCCGATCCCGGTACGTACCGCCACTATCGGCTCGTTCCGCAGGGAGCTGCGACACTTGCGGAGGTGGAGTTGATCTCGTGAGCGTGCGCTGACCGCTCAGGCGGGCTCTTCTCCCCGTGCCGGGTCCCGTGCGTGTCGGGCCCGGCACGGCCGTTCGGCGCGAACGGCGCGAACGGCGCCGACAGGAAGGGCAGTTGGAGAGCGATGAGCAGCAGTCCCGGGTCAGGATCAAAGGGCCCCGGGGGCGCGCCCCCGACCCTCATAGCCCCGCCGCGGCCGGCCCCTCCCCCGCCGCCGCGGCTGCCCGTGATCACGCGCACCGGGCGCGCGCTGCGCCGCGGCTGCGGGGCCGTGCTGCGCGCCGGCGAGTGGCTGCTCGGCCTGCGCGGCCGGCCGCTCGCCGGGGTCGTACTCCTCGCCGCCTGCGGGCAGATGGTGCTGATGGCGCTGCTGACCCGGGAGGTGCCGGAGGTCGCGGCGTCCTACCCGGACCTGCGCATCCCCGGCCTGTGGCTGCTGCTCACCACGCTGGTGCTGCTCCTCGGGCATCTGCTGCTCGGCGTGACGACGGTGGTCCTCGCCCGCGCGCTCGGCGGCCGCGGCGGCCTGCACCGCACCCCCTCCGTCCTTGCCGTACTGGCGCCGCTCTCCTCTCTGCCCCTGCTGCTCGGCGCGTTCGTGGCGCGGCCCGACAGCACGCTGGTACTGGTCCTGCAGATCGGCGGCCTGCTGGTCCTCGCCACGCAGCTCACCCGGCACGTCGCGCTGACGCAGAACATGCTGTGGGGCCGCGCTCTGCTGTCCGTGAGCCTGGCCCTCCTCGGCGAGTGGCAACTGGCGCATGCGTCGGTGGTGCAGGCGGGGGTGCGTGCGGGGATGCTGTGAGGCCTCACCGGACGGGCCCCGAGGCCCGTACCGCGCGTCCGCCTTACCCGCGGATCAGCTTCAGTACCGAAGCCGTACGCACCCGAGCCTAGTTGATGTCGATCCCCATCAACTAAGGCCTGTCCGGCGGATCTTCGCGGGTCCATGACGCCAGGAACGCGCGAGGACCGCACCCGCCACGCCGGGGGTGCGGTCCTCAACTGCCTGGTGCCGGGGCCTACTTGCGGATCAGGCTGCGCAGCACGTACTGCATGATGCCGCCGTTGCGGTAGTAGTCCGCCTCGCCGGGGGTGTCGATGCGGACGACCGCGTCGAACTCCAAGCCGGTGTCGGTGGTGACCTTGACCGTGGTGGGGATCGAGCCGTTGTTGAGCTCGGTCACGCCGGCGAAGGAGAAGGTCTCCTCACCGGTGAGGCCGAGGCCCTCCGCGGACTGGCCCTCCGGGAACTGCAGCGGCAGGACGCCCATGCCGATGAGGTTCGAGCGGTGGATGCGCTCGTACGACTCGGCGATGACGGCCTTGACGCCGAGGAGCGCGGTGCCCTTGGCGGCCCAGTCGCGGGACGAGCCGGAGCCGTACTCCTTGCCCGCGAGGACGACCAGCGGGATGCCCTGGTCGATGTAGTTGCGCGAGGCGTCGTAGATGAAGGAGACGGGGGCGTCGCCCTTCGTGAAGTCGCGGGTGAAGCCGCCCTCCGTGCCCGGCGCGATCTGGTTGCGCAGGCGGATGTTGGCGAACGTGCCGCGGATCATGACCTCGTGGTTGCCTCGGCGCGAGCCGTAGGAGTTGAAGTCACGACGCTCCACACCGTGCTCGGTGAGGTACTTGCCGGCCGGGGTGTCGGCCTTGATGGCACCGGCCGGGGAGATGTGGTCGGTGGTGACCGAGTCGCCCAGCTTGGCGAGCACACGCGCGCCGGTGATGTCCTCGACCGGGGCGGGCTCCATGCCCATGCCCTCGAAGTACGGGGGCTTGCGGACGTAGGTGGACTCGGTGTCCCACTCGAAGGTGTTGCCGGTCGGGACCGGCAGAGCCTGCCACTGGGCGTCGCCCGCGAAGACGTCGGAGTAGGACTTGTTGAACATGTCCTCGCCGATGGCGTTCGCGACCACGTCGTTGACCTCGGCCTCGGTCGGCCAGATGTCCGCGAGGTAGACCGGCTTGCCGTCCTGGTCGGTGCCCAGGGCGTCCTTGGTGATGTTCACCTTCATCGAACCGGCGAGGGCGTACGCGACGACCAGCGGCGGCGACGCCAGGTAGTTCATCTTGACGTCGGGGTTGATGCGGCCCTCGAAGTTCCGGTTGCCGGAGAGGACCGAGGTGACCGCGAGGTCGTGGTCGTTGACGGCCTTGGAGACCTCCTCCGGCAGCGGGCCGGAGTTGCCGATGCAGGTGGTGCAGCCGTAGCCGACGAGGTTGAAGCCGACCTTGTCGAGGTACGGGGTGAGGCCCGCCTTGTCGAAGTAGTCGGTGACGACCTTCGAACCCGGGGCGAGGGTGGTCTTGACCCACGGCTTGCGGGTCAGGCCCTTCTCGACGGCCTTCTTCGCGACGAGCGCCGCGGCGACCATCACGTACGGGTTCGAGGTGTTGGTGCAGGAGGTGATGGCCGCGACCGTCACCGCACCGTGGTCGATCTCGTACGTCGAGCCGTCGGGGGCGGTCACGGTGACCGGCTTCGACGGGCCGCCGTTGGGGTGGTTCACCGGGGCGTCGGAGGCCGGGAAGGACTCGATGCCGGCCTCGTCGGCGGTGTCGACGTAGTTCAGGACGTCCGCCTTGAACTGCTCGGCGGCGCCTGCGAGGACGATGCGGTCCTGCGGACGCTTCGGGCCGGCGATCGACGGGACGACCGTGGAGAGGTCGAGCTCCAGCTTCTCGGAGAAGTCGGGCTCGGCGGCCGGGTCCAGCCAGAGGCCCTGCTCCTTGGCGTACGCCTCGACGAGCGCGACCTGCTGCTCACTGCGGCCGGTCAGCTTGAGGTAGTTCAGCGTCTCTCCGTCGATCGGGAAGATCGCGGCGGTGGAGCCGAACTCCGGCGACATGTTGCCGATGGTGGCGCGGTTGGCGAGGCTCGTGGCCGCCACGCCCTCGCCGTAGAACTCGACGAACTTGCCGACGACGCCGTGCTTGCGCAGCATCTCGGTGATCGTGAGGACCAGGTCCGTGGCGGTGGTGCCCGGCTTCAGCTCGCCGGTCAGCTTGAAGCCGACGACGCGCGGGATGAGCATCGAGACCGGCTGGCCGAGCATCGCGGCCTCGGCCTCGATACCGCCGACGCCCCAGCCGAGAACGCCGAGGCCGTTGACCATCGTGGTGTGCGAGTCGGTGCCGACCAGGGTGTCGGGGTACGCCTGGCCGCCCCGGACCATGACCGTACGGGCCAGGTGCTCGATGTTGACCTGGTGGACGATGCCGGTGCCGGGCGGGACGACCTTGAACTCGTCGAACGCCGTCTGGCCCCAGCGCAGGAACTGGTAGCGCTCCTTGTTGCGGCCGTACTCCAGCTCGACGTTCTGGCCGAAGGCGTCCTTCGTGCCGAACTTGTCGGCGATGACGGAGTGGTCGATGACCAGCTCGGCGGGGGCGAGGGGGTTGATCTTCGCCGGGTCGCCGCCGAGCTCCTTCACGGCCTCACGCATCGTCGCGAGGTCCACGACACAGGGCACGCCCGTGAAGTCCTGCATGATCACGCGGGCCGGCGTGAACTGGATCTCCTGGGAGGGCTGGGCCTGCGAGTCCCAGGTGCCGAGGGCACGGATGTGGTCGGCGGTGATGTTCGCACCGTCCTCCGTGCGGAGCAGGTTCTCCAGAAGAACCTTGAGGCTGTAGGGAAGGCGAGCAGAGCCCTCGACCTTGTCCAGCCTGAAGATCTCGTACGACTCGTCGCCCACGCGCAGCGTGCTGCGGGCGTCGAAGCTGTTCGCCGACACGACAGTCTCCTTCATATATGTGCGCGTACCACCGCATCCTGCCGCCACGCCCCTGGACCGATCCGCTAAGGTAGGGCTAAGTTAGGTGACCCTTACCGGGGTGGGCGGCTGCGGTGCGCCTCGGCAGATATCTCGATGTCGAGATAACTCTAGTACATGCCGCGCCGTCGGTCATGCCCTGCCCCGGCCGACGGCGCCAACAGTCGGCGAAGCACACGTGAACTCCCCCGCACGCGCCACCGACTTTCGGCGGACTGGCCTGCGACTTTCGTCGCACCCGGCAGCGCCTGGCCGCTCCCGATGGCCGATGCGACTGCACGTACCCGTTTTCTACGGTGAATCCCATGACTCGCACGACGGGGAACGAGACACGCGTCACGCGAGCCGCCCGGCTCCGCAGACGCGACACGACGACCGACCTGCCCGGCGGGCGCGGCACGACAGCCGACCTGCCCGGCGGGCGCGGCACGACGACCGACCGGCTTCGCAAGCACGGCACGGCCACCGGGGACGTGACGCGGTTGCGGCAGCCGGGCTGGCTGCCGTTCGCCTTCGCCGCGTTCGGCACCGGTGCCGGGTTCGCCGCGACGCTGCTGGCGCGGTGGCTGGTGTCGCTGCCCCGCGCCCCCTTCAAGGGTCCGGCAGAACTGCTGACTTCGCTCCCCGAGCCGTGGCCGACGCTCGGCCCGCTCGTCGGCGGCGCCGTGCTCGGACTGCTCGCCGGTCTGGTCGTCCTGCACGACGAGCTGTCCGTGCGGGTCGACGCCGCGGAGGTCACACTCACCCGCGCCGGTGAGCCGAGCACGTTCGCGCGCGCACAGCTCGCCGCGGCCTTCCGGGACGGCAAGGACCTGGTGCTGCTCGCCCCGGACGGCGCCGAACTCGCGCGCGAGCGCTGCGACTTTCCCGAACGCCGGCTCGGTACGGCGTTCGCGCGGCACGGCCACCGCTGGACGGACCACGACCCGCACGCTGCCGACTTCCGCCTCTGGGTGCCGGACACCCCGGGCCTGCCGGCCGGTGCCGACGCCCTGCTCAAGGCCCGCGCGAAGGCCCTCACCCGCAGCGACTCGACCGCCGCCGAGGACCGCCGCGAACTCCGCGCGGAACTGGCCCGCCTGGGTGTGTACGTACGGGACGAGAAGCGGCGTCAGTACTGGCGCGGCCGGGCGGGCAGCGAGTGAGGGCGGGCCTCGGGTGAGGCCGGGCAGGCAGCGAGTGAGGGCGGGCCTCGGGTGAGGCCGGGCAGGCAGCGGATGCGGGCGGGCAGCGGGTGAGGGCGGGTCGCCTCAGCCCATGCTCTTCGCGCCGTCCAGGGACTCCCGGATGATGTCGGCGTGCCCGGCGTGCTGCGCGGTCTCGGCGCAGATGTGCATCAGGACCCGCCGCGCCGTCCAGCGCCCGCCCGGCTCGAACCACGGGGCCTTCGGCAGCGGACAGGAGGCGTCGAGGTCGGGCAGGGTCGCGACCAGCTCGTCGGTGCGGGCGGCGACCTTCTCGTACTCGGCGAGGATCCCTGCCAGGGTCTCGCCGGGGAGCATCCGGAAGCCCTGGGCAAACTCCTCCAGCTGGGCCTCGGTCGGCGCCTCGAAGTCCCCGACGGCGGACGGGCCGTTCAGGACGAAGCCCGTCCAATTGCGCTCGACCTCGGTGACGTGCTTGACCAGTCCGGCCAGGCACAGCTCGCTGGCCGTGGTGCGCTGCGCGGCCTGCTCGTCGGTCAGATCGCGGGTCGTGAAGCGCAGGAAGTGGCGGTGGTGGGCGAGCAGGTCCAGCCAATCGGCACGCTCGCCGGTGAGCTTGTTCTCGGTCATGGTCTTCACCTTCCGCTGATGCCGTCCCCTGTCGGCCGGTCAGGAGTGACAGTAGGAGCCATCGAGGCCGGATCGCGTCCTAATTGCGCGCGAACCTGCGGGAAACGCGATGCACCCCGGGAACTGCAGTGCACCCCGACAACTGCGATGCACCCCGGCAACTGCCGCTTTACCAGCCGCTACGTCCGGTCGCCCACGATCTCTGACCGGCCGTCAACGTCCCGGCTCCCGAGCCCGACACGCAACGTCACCCGGACGGACGCATTCCGTTTCTCTTTTATCTCACATCAGATATACGGTCACGCCATGGCAGACGACTACCTCGTACGCATCGGCAAGCTCATCCGTGACGCCCGTCAACACCGGGGCTGGACACAGTCCCAGCTCGCCGAAGCACTCGGTACCAGCCAGAGCGCTGTGAACCGCATCGAACGCGGCAATCAAAACATCAGTCTTGAGATGATCGCTCGAATCGGTGAAGCACTCGACAGCGAAATCGTCTCCCTGGGTTACGCCGGTCCGATGCATCTGCGCGTCGTCGGCGGCCGCCGGCTCTCCGGCTCCATCGACGTCAAGACGAGCAAGAACGCCTGCGTCGCACTGCTCTGCGCCTCGCTGCTCAACAAGGGCCGTACGGTGCTGCGCCGCGTCGCCCGGATCGAGGAGGTCTTCCGGATCCTCGAAGTCCTCGGCTCCATCGGCGTGCGCACCCGGTGGATCAACGACGGCGTCGACCTGGAGATCGTGCCGCCCGCCACGCTCGACCTCGACTCGATCGACGCGGATGCGGCCCGCCGTACCCGCTCGATCATCATGTTCCTCGGCCCGCTCCTGCACCGCATGGACCACTTCAGGCTGCCGTACGCGGGCGGTTGCGACCTCGGCACCCGGACCGTCGAGCCGCACATGATCGCGCTGCGCCGCTTCGGCCTCGAAGTCACCGCGACCGAAGGCGTGTACCACGCGGAGGTTCAGCGCACCTCGCCGTCCCGCCCGATCGTGCTGACCGAGCGCGGCGACACCGTGACGGAGAACGCCCTGCTCGCTGCGGCCCGCCACGACGGCGTCACCGTCATCCGCAACGCCTCCTCCAACTACATGGTCCAGGACCTGTGCTTCTTCCTGGAGGCGCTCGGCGTACGGGTCGAGGGCATCGGCACCACGACACTGACCGTGCACGGCGTGCCGACCATCGACGCCGACGTGGACTACTCGCCCTCCGAGGACCCGGTCGAGGCGATGAGCCTGCTCGCCGCTGCCGTCGTCACCGAGTCCGAACTCACCATCCGGCGCGTGCCGGTCGAGTTCATGGAGATCGAGCTGGCGGTCCTGGAGGAGATGGGCCTCGACACCGACCGCTCCGCGGAGTACGCCGCCGACAACGGCCGCACCCGCCTGGTCGACCTGACGGTGCGCCCCTCCAAGCTGGAGGCGCCGATCGACAAGATCCACCCGATGCCCTTCCCGGGCCTGAACATCGACAACGTCCCGTTCTTCGCGGCGATCGCGGCGGTGGCCCAGGGCAAGACCCTCATTCACGACTGGGTCTACGACAACCGCGCGATCTATCTCACCGACCTCAACCGCCTCGGCGGCCGCCTCCAACTCCTGGACCCGCACCGGGTGTTGGTCGAGGGCCCGACCCGCTGGCGCGCCTCCGAGATGATGTGCCCACCGGCCCTGCGCCCGGCGGTTGTCGTCCTCCTCGCGATGATGGCCGCCGAGGGCACCTCCGTACTCCGCAACGTGTACGTCATCAACCGCGGCTACGAGGAACTGGCGGAGCGGCTCAACTCGGTGGGGGCGCAGATCGAGACGTTCCGGGACATTTGATGAACGTATCTTTCCCTCCGTGACGTCTCTGCGGCGCAAGGTCAAGCAGCATGCACGCCGCAACGTGGGACAGCCGCGTCCTCCCGGGGTTCTGCGCGACAAGCATCGCGCCTTGGCAAATGGGTCAGGTGGAGATTTCTTCCGGCGCCACACCCCGGACCAGTGCGTCGATGGCCTCGGGCCATGGGCCGAAACGAGCGATCCAGTCGGCCACCAGGTACACCGCCCCTCGTTCATCCATTCCGAGGAAGAAACGACCCTCGTCCAGTTCCCCGATCGGGAACAATTGAACTCCCAGCTCTTCGCCCCATTCAGAGAACCTATCTTCCTCTCCCAGGCAGAGAAGCGGGTCGAGTTCGAATGGTTCGCGTGCGCAGTTAATCCCTGGGCCCGAGACCTTAATATTGAGACCGCCGAACTGGGTGAGAAAGTTTGTCACCTCCTGATGGGCAGGGATTCCGTTCTCCTCGAAGGGGCTCGTCCAGGGTGTTGGATCCACCGACCTCTCAGGGGACCAGCCAAATGCACTGAGCACATCAGCGACGTCCGGCGAGAATTGCGCCTTCATCTTAGTCTCCGGTGATGAAATCGATTCCGTAATGCCTGACCAGGACCTTGCAGCTGTCGCAAGGACCGACGGGCATTGCGTGCTTGGGATGGTCAACGTTACTGCGCACCGTGACCGCAGCGCCCAAGGCCCCGTTTGGATCCCGGCCCTCGTTGAGTGCCTGGGAGATCGCGTTGGGCAGACCGCACTGGCCATGCCCTCTGCCTCGCTCATCGGCGGGGATGCCATCAAGGACACCCTGTACATCGGGGTGGAGGGTTGGAGCGTTGCCCCGATGGCTGGATGCGGTGAAGGTGCTGCCGTCCTGGAGGGCGATTCCTTCGGATACGGCGGGCCGCATCCGTCCTGGCGTCACCTTGGATGCAGCGTCTGCCTCCTTGCCAACGGCGTCAAGCAGGGCGTCTTTGCAAGGGGAGAGCCCAAGAGGGTCGGCCCAGGAAAGGGGATTGTCGACGTAGGCGGACGGGTTGGGCGCGGGCGCCAGGCCGAGGGGGTCGGGGGTGAGGTATCGGGCGGTTTCGGGGTCGTAGTGGCGGAAGTAGTTGTAGTGGAGGCCGGTTTCAGGGTCGAAGTACTGACCGGGGAAGCGCAGGGGGGTGTAGGCGGAGGCCGTGCGGTTCCAGACAGTGGTGCCCCAAAGGGTGGTGCGGGTGCGCCAGGCGATGTCGCCGTGTTCGTCGACGAGTTCGGTTGGCGTGCCGATCAGGTCGGTGATGATGGCGAAGAAGCGTTCGTCGACCTCCTGGTCGGTAAGGTGCTTGCGTTCCGTCTGAGTGAGGGGGCGCAGGCCGTCGTGGTCCCAGGTGAGGGTGACCGTCCCCATTGTCTGCTCGGCGAGGGTGGCGCCGTCCCAGGTGAAGAGGGTTTCCTCGGCGACGGTTTCGCGGTCTGGAGCCAGGCGTTGTTTGGCTGTGCGGCGGCCCAGGGGGTCGTAGGCGTAGCGCCAGGTGGTGCCGTCGGGGGTAGCGACGGAGGTGAGGCGGTCTTCAGCGTCCCAGGTGTAGCGCCAGGTGGTGTGTTTGCCGGAGAGGGTCGTCTTGCGCCGGACAGTGATGCGGCCGGCTTCGTCGTGTTCGTAACGGACGTGACCTGCCGCGAGGATTCGGGTGCCGTTGTATGTGCGGTCGCCAGCGGCTTCGGCCCCCGGCATGCTCGTGGGCCAGGTCGCCTGGGTCTGGTTGCCGGCCTCGTCATAGGCATAGGACTCGGTCCAGTCTGCGGCGTGGACGGCGGTGACGCGGCTGGCCGGGTCGAGGTCGAAGCGGCGAGCGCTACCCGACTGGTCGTCGATCCCGATGAGGCTTCCGTCTGCGCGGTAGGTGTAGCCACGGTGCTGCACGTGGCCCGCGGGGCCAGTGAGTTGCTGCTGCGCGAGGCGGCCTGCGGGGTCGAAGGTGCTGGCAAGTGTGGAGGCTTCGCCGATGTGGCGTGCTACCTCACGGCCTGCGGCGTCGTGGACGAAGTCCAGGACGCGGCCTGAGGCGGTAAGCGACGTGCGGTTGCCTGCTCCGTCGTAGGTCGACGTGCTGGTCGCCCCGGTCGGTGTGGTGCGCGAGGTTCGACGGCCCAAGGCGTCGTACGTGTAGGTCACCGTGCGGCCGTCGACCGTTTCGGAGCACATCCGTCCTGCCGCATCGTGCTCGCGGACCAGGCTTGCGTCCGGACCTGTGGCCGATATGAGACGGCCCGCTGCGTCGTAGGCGTAGGACGTCACCGCTCCGGCGGCGTCCTTGCGGACGGTTCGGTTCAGTACGTCTCGTTCGAAACGGATGGCTTCGCCAGTGGGAGCGAAACGGGCGGCGAGTTGACCCGCAGCGTCATGCTCATAGGTGACTCGCCGCTGGTCAAAGTCGATCTCCGCGACGAGGCGGCCGGCGGGGTCGTATTCGTAACTCCAATTGAACCCCAGTGGGTTGGTAACCCGGGCCAGCCGCAACTCTCGGTCGTATTCGAACTCGTAACGCGCTCCGTCCGGTCCGGTGGAAGCCGCCAACCGGTCGAAGTGCGTGTACTCAAAACGCGAAACCCCACCTACTGCGTCGGTGTGGCTCGTGCAATTCCCTTCACCGTCATACGTCCACGACTCCGTGGCACCATCCGGAGCAGTACGGGCCGCCAGCCTGCCTTCGACCGTCCACTGCAGGCGGGTGGCTGCCCCCAGCGGGTCGGTGACCACGATCGCGCGACCGGCGCTGTCCCGCTCATAGCGGGTGGACGCCCCGAGGGGATCGGTGATCTCAATCGGCAGACCCGCTGCGTCGCAGCGCACGTGTGTGGTCTCGTCGAGGGCATTGGTGACAGAGGTCAGGTTGCCGGCCCCGTCGTAGGCATAGCGGGTAGTCGCACCGGTGGCGTCGGTCACTGCCGTGCAGTTACCGACGCTGTCGAATTCCTGCACCACTCGAGTGCCATCGGAGTGAACGACTTCGACCGGGAGGTTCAACTCGTTGTAGCAAACTCTGAGTTGAGTGCTATCGGGCCTGGTAAGTGTGAGGGGATTGCCCCATACATCGTACGTATATCGGGTGGTGCGTCCCAGGGGGTCGGTGCGTGCGATCAGATGGTCACGCGCGTCGAACTCCGCGTGCGCGACGTGGCCCAGCGGGTTCAACTCCGCAATGATCTGGCGGCGTTCGTTCAACCGGAACTCGGTAACCGCTCCAAGAGCGTCGGTCCAGCGAGTTGTCCGGCCCTGGACGTCGTAGGCGAAGGTGCCGGACTGGAAGCCGTCCGGTCCCACAGTCTGTACGACGCGACCAGCTGTGTCGTACATGTAACGGTAGGTGGAGTCGTTCCGGTCGGTCCATGAGGTGATGCGGCTCTGCTCGTCGTAGGTGAAGCGCAGGGGCGATCCGGAGGAGTTGGTGACTTCGGCGAGGTCGCCCTGGCCGTCGTAGCCGAATGCGAGGACGGGAACGGCGGCCTCGGCACCGTCCCCGGTCCGTAGGGCGAGAGCGGTCACTCGTCCGCGGTCGAGGTCGCCGGCGACCTCGACGTCGTAGCCCCCGCTGTGGCCAACGGCGAGCGGGCGTCCCGTGCCGTCGCGGTGGATGTCGATCTGGTTGCCGTTGCGGTCTTCTATCGTCGTCAGCCACAGCTGCCAGCCCTCGCCGCGTGGGCGGGAGAAGTACTTCGTCCAGCCGGTACGCGGGTCGGTAGTAGCGAACTCCATAGCGTGGGCGCCGAAGTCACTGGTCCGCCGCAGCGGGATGCGCGGTCCCTCAACCGGCAGGATCTCGGGCTGCTGCGGGCTGGGCAGCCGGTCATAGACCAGCAGGGTGCCATCCTCACGGGCCCAGACAGCCTTGTTACGAACGTCGACCTCGATGCGCTCATCCAAGGTGGATGCCCAGGACCGGCCGAACCAGGTGCCATAGGTGTAGTCCGAGAGGTGGGTCCGCTTGAGAACCAGAGGCAGGACGCCAGGGAGGCTGAGGTCGGTCTGCTCCAGCAGCATCTGGCCACTGGCGACGTCGATCGGGTCTTCCTTGCAGGTCCGATTCGGCGGCTCAACGCTGTGGTGCCGTGGATCGTTAAGTGCCTTGTTGAGGAGGTCTGGTTTGGTGCCGACCGTGCCGCCATTGCCTCCCGGCCCCTTCGACGGCGGTGTCGGATCCTTGCCATCGCGGCCGCCCATGATCTTGCGGAGAGCGTCCTCGTTCGCTTTCTCGTTCTCCTTGTGCCTCTTGGAGGTGTCGCGCATGTTCTTCGGCACAAGCTCGCCGTTGTGCCGAATGACCGCGACCACGGTCTTCCTCATTCCCTTCATTCCGCCATCGACGAGGCTGTCGATGCCTTGGGTGAAGGGGTCCTTCCCCTTCGTGCGACTGTTGGCGCCGTCCGCGCGGCCCAGGGAACCGTTGAGACGGGTCAGGGAAGTCTCGCTGATGCGTCCCAGGTCGCCGGCGGCCTTTTCGTACTCGACGTGGTCGATACGCATCCGGCCCGCATTGCCCCCGCCACCAGGTCCCCCTCCTCCGGGCCCGTTGGCGGAGTTGAGGTTCATCCCTGAAGCGCCCTTGCCGTCACTGCCATCGCCGGTGCCGGGGCTGAAAGCCTCTGTCGCCAGCTCCAGAACAGCGTCGGCGACCATGTCCTCCAGCTTCGCGGCGACCGGCTCGGTCACCATCGCGATGACCTGCTCGACAATCTGCTCCGCGGCCTCCTTGATGATCCGGCGCACCGCCTCGCGCATCGCGGTGATCTGAGCGGCACCCAGCAGCGCGGACAGGCCACCGGTAGCAACGATCAGGCTGATCGCGACACCCGCGGACGCCGCCATGGCAGCAAGTTCGAGCTCGGCTTTGATCTTCATGCCGTAGATCAGGTCGGCGACGACGTCCATCGCGTCCGCGAACATCCGGGCGACTTCCGGCAGTTGCTCCAGGTGCGAGGACTTCACCTTGCCCCAGTGTTCCTGCATGGAGTCCACCGCCCAGCCCTCGCTGGACGACAGCAGGCGGCTCACCGCACCGTGCGCCTCGCCGGCGTGGTCGTCGAAGGCGTCCGCGAGCTCACGCATCGCGTCGGCCATCTCGCGGTAGTCATCCTCGTCCACGTTCGGCCAGTTGATCCCGACGAAGTCGAGAACCGTGTCGATCCATTCGGGCAGAACGTAGCCCATCCCCCGTCAACCTCCCCCGTTACGGTGCCTACACACGCTCCCCTGCGATCAATTTCGATCACCGTGCGCGAATCAGCACCGTAACTGACGGGACTGACCGCAACCCAAGAGGGCTGGGGGCATTTGGCCAGAACGCTCCCTCCCAGGACATCGCGGCAGACCTGAGTCATCGGCACCTTGGCCCGCAAGGCTGGCCAGGCACCGTTGGGACGGCGAGGGCCTGCTCCCCCTGGATGACGACACCGCCGGATCCGTTGCAGGCCGTGCTGTTTCGCGTAGTTGACGACGCGAAACGGGAGCACTCCGCGACTTCGTCGCCATCAGGATCGTGATCCTGACGCGGCCCTCGGCGACGAGCCGCTCGATCAGCTCCTGCGCCTTCGCCCGCCCGGCACGTGCGACGGGCCGCTCGCCGTATGCGGTCCGAGCGTTCGCGGGCAGCGCCGACTCACTGCAGTCGGCAAGCGCAGCGTCGTGGTCGATCATCAGGGCCCGACGATCCCGCAAGGCATCGGCCGAGCGCCAGTCACTCGACATCCAAGTTCCGGCACCCTCGCTGAAAATAGGGCGTTCGGCGAGCCTGTACCGCCATATAGAGCCGAAAGGCGCCCCTCAGCAGTGGGAGTCCCCTGGGACTTTTCCGGGACTTCCGACCCGATCAACCGGCACGAGCATGCAAGAACAGAGAGACCATTCCCGCAGGTCAGAGGCCACCAGGCAACCATCACGGCAGGTCACGAGGCTCTCGGGTCTCTTCCGGGACATCTGATACGCCTCGCGGTGTGCGCCCGGTGGAACGGCCGCTCGGTCACCGGCCGGCCGGCCTCCTTCGCCCGCACCGGAGGTGACTCGGCCCGCATCGAGTGACCGCGCCACTGGTCTGGACCAGCCCCTTGCCCCTTGCGCCCGTACCCCTCAAGCTCCCCTCATGGAGCTTGAGTTGCGTCACCTCAAGACGATCCGGGCCATCGCCGAAGCCGGCAGCCTCACGCGGGCGGCCACCGCGCTCGGGCTGGCCCAGCCCGCGCTCAGTACGCAGTTGAAACGCATCGAACGGGCCCTGGGCGGGCCGCTGTTCGAGCGGGGGCGGCAGGGGGTGCGGGCGACGGCGCTCGGGGAGCTGGTGCTCGCGCGGGCGCGGATCGTGCTGCCCGCGGTGAGCGAACTGCAGCAGGAGGCCGTACGGTTCGCGCGGACCTGGGACCGGCAGGACGAGCTGACCGTCGGCGGTACGCACGGACCGCTGCTCGGCGGCCTCGTGGACCGGCTCGCCGGCTCGGCGCCGGGGCTGCGGGTGTCCACGCGTACGTCCTGGTCGGAGCGGGAGATCGCCGAGTACGTGGTGGCCGGACGGCTCGACTTCGCGCTGATCGGCGCCTGCGGGGTAGCGCCGCCGCCCGGCGGGGGCACGCTGGCGTGGCGGGAGGTGGCCGTCGACCCGGTATTTGTGATGCTCGCCGACGGCCACCCGCTGGCCGCCCGCGCCGAGGTCCGGCTCGCCGATCTGGCCGGGGAGTTCTGGACGGACGTGCCGGGCGACGGCTGCTTCGCCGACTGTTTCGCCGCCGCCTGCGCCCGCGCCGGGTTCACCCCCGCCGGGGTGTACGAGACGGACACCGCGTCCTGCGTACATCTGGTGCAGGTCGGGCGGGCGGTCGGGCTGTGCCGGGCGACGTTCCCGACCACGCCGGGCATGGTCACACGGCCGCTCACCGACTCGCCGCTGACCTGGCGGCATCTGCTCGGCTGGCATCCGGCGGCGCAGCCCGCGCAGCTCGCCTCGTCCGTGTTCACGCAGGCCTGCGCCGCGCACGCGACGGCCGCGGCGCGCAGCGACAGTTACACGGCCTGGCTCACGCGTCCACGCGGCCCCGCGTGGGGCCATAACACCGGGCAGAGGGTCAACTGACAGCTCCCGCTGGGCTGTTGGTGCCCGTACGTTTTCGGCGGCACCAGCCAACCCGAGCGATCCCCCACGGATTTCCCCCGACCTGAGGAGTGTGCCCCGTGCACGTCCCCAAGCACATCCGCATGCCCGTCCGCATGCCTCGCAGACACGCCCTGGCCGCGTGTGCCGCGCTCGCCACCGTAGGCGCGCTCGCCCTCGCCGGTCCGGCCTCCGCTCAGCCCGACCCGGTGTCCGCAGCGCCCTCCGCCGCCGACACGCTGCAGGTCGACCGCACCTCCCCCGCCGTCCTCGACGCGATGAGCCGTGACCTGGGCCTGACCCGCGCCCAGGCCGCGGACCGGCTGGTCAACGAGGCCGAGGCTGGGGCGACTTCGGGCCGCCTGCGGGCCGCGCTCGGCGGTGACTTCGCGGGCGCCTGGGTGTCCGGCGCAGACTCCGGCCGCCTGACCGTGGCAACCACCGACCCCGCCGACGTACGGACGATCACCGCGCAGGGCGCGCAGGCCGAGGTCGTGCGGCACACGCTGTCCGGCCTGGACGCCGCGAAGGCGAGCCTCGACAAGGCGGCCCGTACGACCGACACGCGGGACGCGCCCGTGTGGTACGTGGACGTGCGGTCCAACTCCGTCGTCGTAGAGGCCCTTTCGGAGCAGGCCGGCGAGAAGCTGCTGGCGGCCGCGGGCGTGGACACGGCGATGGCGCGGGTCGACGCGACCACGCAGCGGCCGCGGGCGCTGTACGACCTGCGGGGCGGCGACGCGTACTACATGAACGGCAGCGGGCGCTGCTCCGTCGGCTTCCCGATCACCAGGAACGGGCAGCAGGGCTTCGCCACGGCCGGGCACTGCGGCCGGCCCGGGACGACGACCAGCGGCTACAACCGGGTCGCGCAGGGCACCTTCCAGGCCTCGACGTTCCCCGGCCGGGACATGGCGTGGGTGGCGGCCAACTCGCAGTGGACCTCGACGCCTTACGTGAAGGGGCGGGGCGGCGTGAACGTGCAGGTGACGGGGTCGACGCAGCAGCCGGTGGGCGCGTCCATCTGCCGCTCGGGCTCGACCACGGGCTGGCACTGCGGCACGATCCAGCAGCACAACACCAGCGTCACGTACCCCGAGGGCACCATCAGCGGCGTCACGCGCACCTCGGTGTGCGCCGAGCCGGGCGACTCCGGCGGCTCGTACATCTCCGGCAGCCAGGCGCAGGGCGTGACATCGGGCGGCTCGGGCAACTGCAGCTCGGGCGGCACGACGTTCCACCAGCCGATCAACCCGCTCCTGCAGACGTACGGCCTCACGCTGAAGACCTCCACGGGCGGCACGGACCCCGGTGAGCCGGGTGAGCCGGGCGGTACGTGGGCGGCCGGCGGTGTCTACGAGGCGGGCGCCACGGTGACGTACGGCGGTACGACCTACCGCTGCCTGCAGGCACACCAGGCGCAGGCGGGCTGGGAGCCGCCGAACGCGCCGTCGTTGTGGCAGCGGGTGTGAGGGCTGCTGCGGCAAGGGTGCGCTGAGGCGGGGTCGAGGGGCAGCTTCCCCTCGACCCCGCTCGTCGCTCGTCGCTCCTCGCTGCCGGGGACTGCGCCCCCGGGCCCTCAGGGTGAGGAACACCCGCGCCCCCTACTCCAGCACCGCCACCCCCTCCAGCTCCACCACACACTCCTCGTCCCACAACCTGACCGCCCCGATGACCGCCATCGCCGGGTACTCGCGGCCCGCCAGCCTCCGCCAGATGCGGCCGAGTTCGGGCGCGTGCGCGCGGTAGTCCGCGACGTCCGTGGCGTACACCGTGACCTTGGCGAGGTCGGACGGCGCGCCGCCTGCTGCGCGGAGGGCGGCCAGCAGATGGGTGAGGGCGCGCTCGAACTGCTCGGGCAGCGTGCCCGGGACCGGCTTGCCGTCGGGGTCGAGGGCGGTCTGCCCGGCGAGGAAGACGGTGCGGGAGCCGGTGGCGGTGACGGCGTGGGAGAAGCCGGTGGGCGGGGGCAGTTCGGCGGGGTTGACGCGTTCCAGGCTCACTCCGTGCCCTCCTCGGCGAGCTGCGCGTACTGCCCCTCGGCGAGCTCCGCGTACAGCTCCTTGGCGATGATGGTGCGCTGGACCTCGGTGGCGCCCTCGTAGATGCGGGGCGCGCGGACCTCGCGGTAGAGGTGTTCGAGCAGGTGGCCGCGTTGCAGGGCGCGGGCGCCGTGGAGTTGGACGGCCGCGTCGACGACCTGCTGCGCGGTCTCGGTGGCGAGGAGTTTCGCCATGGCGGCGCGGCGCGGGACGTCGGGTTCGCCCCGGTCGTACGCCGCGGCGGCCGCGTACACGAGGAGGCGGGCGGCCTCGGTGCGGGTGGCGAGTTCGGCGAGCTGGTGGGCGACGGACTGGAGGTCCTTCAGCCGGCCGCCGAAGGCGCGGCGTTCGGCGGTGTGCGCGAGGGTCGCGTCGAGCGCCGCCTGCGCCATCCCCACCGCGAACGCGCCGACGCTCGGCCGGAACAGGTTCAGCGTGCCCATCGCGACGCGGAAGCCGCGGTCGACCTCGCCGATCAGGTCGTCCCGGCGCACCGGCACGCCGTCGAAGGCGAGGGCGCCGATGGGGTGCGGGGAGATCATGTCGAGCCGCGTGCCGGTGAGGCCCGGGCGGTCGGCGGGGACGAGGAAGGCCGAGACGCCTCGGGCGCCCGCACCGGGGGTGGTGCGGGCGAAGACGGTGTAGAAGTCGGCCTCGGGGGCGTTGGAGATCCAGCACTTCTCGCCGGTGAGCCGCCAGCCGTCCCCGGCCCCAGCCCCGGCCCCCTCTCCGTCCCGGTCCCCGACCCCGGCCCCGCGCCCGACCCCGGGGTCCCGCTCCGCCGCCAGCGCGAGCGCCGCCGCGTCGGAGCCCGCGTCCGGCTCGCTCAGCGCGAAGGCCGCAACCGCGCTGCCCTCTCTGACCTGCGGCAACCAGCGGGCGCGCTGCGCGGGAGTGCCGTGCGCGTACACCGGGTGGGCGCCCAGCCCTTGCAGCGCGAGCGCGGTCTCGGCCTCCGTGCAGCCGTACGCGAGGGATTCGCGCATCAGGCACAGTTCGAGCGATCCGGAGGTGAACAGCCGTTCCAGGAGCCCGAGTTCGCCGAGGACGCGGACCAGCGGGCGGTTGATCCGGCCCGGCTCCGCCTCCTCGGCGAGGGGTTGCAGGCGCTCGGCGGCCAGGGCGCGCAGCTCCGCACACCACTGGAGTTCCTTCGGATCGAGCGCGAATTCTGACACCGGCACGCCTCCTTGCAGCGGAGTTATCGCGATGCGTTGACTGTCGTCACCAACACGATACGCTCGATGGGCGACGCCACCACCGTCCTCGGCACTTCTGAGGGGCGCACGATGGAGCTGACAACCTCGGCCCACGCCGACACCTTCCCCCGCGACCACCTTCCTCCGCACGACCAGTGGCCGCACCTGGACTTCGGACTGCCCGAGCTGCAGTACCCGGAGCGACTGAACAGCGCGACCGAACTCCTGGACGGCACCGTGGACCGTCTCGGCCCGGACCGCCCCGCCTTCCGCACGCCGGCCGGCGAGGTCTGGTCGTACGGCGGACTGCAGGACCGGGTCGACCGGATCGCGCGGGTGCTCACCGACGAGCTCGGTGTGGTGCCCGGCAACCGCGTGCTGCTTCGCGGCCCGACCACGCCCTGGCTTGCGGCCTGCTGGCTGGCGGTCCTGAAGGCGGGTGCGGTCGCCGTGACCGTGCTCGCGCAGCAGCGGGCCGCCGAGCTGGCCACGGTCTGCGAGATCGCCCGGGTCCAGCACGCGCTGTGCGACGCCCGGCACGTCGAGGACCTGGTCAGGGCCGAGGTGCCCGGGTTGCGGATCACGCCGTTCGGTGGTGCGGGGCCCGACGACCTCGTGGCGCGGGCGGAGCGGCAGGAGGGCGGCTTCACGGCCGTGGACACGGCCGCGGACGACGTGGCGCTGATCGCGTTCACGAGCGGTACGACCGGACGGCCCAAGGGCTGTATGCACTTCCACCGGGACGTCCTCGCGATCGCCGACACCTTCTCGCACCACGTGCTCCGCCCCACCCCGGACGACGTGTTCGCGGGCAGCCCGCCGCTCGGCTTCACCTTCGGGCTCGGCGGCCTGGTGGTCTTCCCGCTGCGGGCCGGCGCCTCCGCGCTGCTGCTCGAACAGGCGGGCCCCAAGCAGCTGTTGCCCGCGATCGCCGAGCACCGGGTGTCGGTCGTGTTCACCGCGCCGACCGCGTACCGCGCGATGCTCGACGAGGTCGCCACTTACGACATCACCTCGCTCCGGCGCTGCGTCTCGGCCGGCGAGAACCTGCCGGAGGGGACCTGGGAGGCCTGGCAGGAACGGACCGGCCTGCGCATCATCAACGGCATCGGCGCCACGGAACTCCTGCACATCTTCATCTCCGCCGCCGACGACGCGATCCGCCCCGGCCGCACCGGCCTGCCCGTGCCGGGCTGGCAGGCGCGGATCGTGGACGATTCCGGGAAGCCCGTGCCGGACGGCGAGCCCGGTCTGCTCGCGGTGCGCGGCCCGGTCGGCTGCCGCTATCTCGCCGACCCGCGCCAGCAGGAGTACGTACGGGACGGCTGGAACCTCACCGGGGACACATACGTCCGCGAACCGGAGGGCTACTTCCGGTACGTGGCCCGCGCAGACGACATGATCATCTCGGCCGGGTACAACATCGCGGGCCCCGAGGTCGAGGACGCGCTGCTCCGGCACCCGGACGTGGTGGAGGCCGCCGTGGTGGGGCGGCCGGACGAGCTGCGCGGGCAGAGCGTCGTCGCGCATGTGGTGCTGCGGGACGGGGTGCCGCGCACGGAGGCGACGGTGGCGCTGCTCCGGGACTTCGTGAAGGCCGAGCTGGTGCCGTACAAGTGCCCGCGCGAGATCGTCTTCCCGGACGCGCTGCCGCGCACGCCCACGGGGAAGCTGCAGCGCTTCCGGCTGCGGGCACCCTGACAACGCCCCGAGCAGCGGGTTCTAGAGTGATCACGTGGCAGAGCTGCACACTCCACGGTCCCTGATCGTCACGTACTACGGCGCGTACGGCCGTCGTACGCCGGGTCCCGTGCCCGTGGCCGAACTCATCCGGCTGCTCGGCGCGGTCGGCGTCGACGCGCCGTCCGTGCGCTCCGCCGTGTCCCGGCTGAAGCGGCGCGGGCTGCTCGTGCCGCAGCGCACGGCGGACGGCTCCGCCGGGTACGCCCTGTCCGCGGACGCCCGCCAGCTCCTGGACGACGGTGACCGGCGGATCTACGCGCACGGGCGGTCGCGGGACGAGGCGGGCTGGGTGCTCGCGGTGTTCTCGGTGCCGGAGTCCGAGCGGCAGAAGCGGCACGTGCTGCGCTCCCGCCTCACCGGCCTCGGCTTCGGCACGGCCGCGCCCGGCGTGTGGATCGCCCCGGCCCGGCTCTACGAGGAGACCCGGCACACCCTGGAACGGCTCCAACTCGCCGCGTACGTCGACCTGTTCCGCGGCGAGCACCTCGGGTTCGCCGCGACGGCCGAGGCGGTGGCGCGCTGGTGGGACCTCGCTGCGCTGGCCGAGCAGCACGAGGCGTTCCTCGCGGCGCACGAGCCGGTGCTGCGCGCCTGGCAGGCGCGGTCCGAGACCCCGCCGGAGGCGGCGTACCGGGACTATCTGCTCGCCCTGGACAGCTGGCGGCACCTGCCGTACGTCGACCCCGGCCTGCCCTCGGGGCTGCTGCCGCGCGACTGGCCGGGCGAACGGTCGGCCCAGGTCTTCGCCGCCCTGGACTCGCGGCTGCGGGAGGCGGGGGCGGGGTTCTGCGGGGCGGCGGGGGGCTGAACTCGGGGCCGGTCTCGGGGCCGGTCTCGGGCCCCGAAAGGGGCGCGGGGAACTGCGCGCCCAGCCACGACGGCGCAGCACCCGAAAGACAATCGCCGTCCGCAGGACTCTCGGGAAGGGGCGGGTCAGGGGAGAGAAAAAGCGAGTATGCTCAACTTGGGCGACTGACCAATGCGACTGACCAATGCGACTGACCAATGCGACTGACCAATGCGGCCGCCCAAGCGAGTGACCCGGAGAACCCCATGCCCCCACCACCCCCCACCGCCGCCGAACGCGGCATCGAGGTCCGGCAGCGGCTGCTGCGGGCCGCCGTCGAGCTGATCGGCGAGGTCGGCACGCAGAGCGTCAGCACCCGGCTGCTCGCCGAGCGGGCCGGCGTGCGGCCGGGGCTCGTCCACTACCACTTCGCGTCCCTGCCCGCCCTGCTGCGCCAGGCCGCGATGGGCGCGATGCGGCCGCTGCTCACCGAGGGGACCGCGGCCTTCACCGCCGCCGACTCCCCCGCCGAGGGCGCCGAGCTGCTGCTCCGCCAGCTGGACGGCTACACCGGGCGCGACCCGCAGTCGCTCCTGGCCGTCGAGGTGTACCTGAGCTCCGCGCGCGACCCGGAGCTGCGCGCCGCCCTGTCGGGGCTGGTGGCGGAGTTCCGGGAGGCCATCGCCGCCGCGCTCGACTCCGCGGGCCACCCCGACCCGGCCGGGGCGGCGGCCACGCTGGCGGCTCTGCTCGACGGATTCGTGCTCCACAAGGGCCTGTCCCCGGAGCTGACCGCGGACGACGTCATCCCGACGGTGCGCCACCTGATGCAGCCCTGAGATCAACCGGGACCAGCCGGGACCAGCCGGGACCAGCCGAAAGCAGCCGAAAGCAGCCGAAAGCAGCTGAAAAGCAACCGAGAGCAACCGAAAGCAACCGAAAGCAACCAAGCTCAAGGGGGAACCACCGTGAAAGCACTGATCTGCGGAGCCGGCATCGCCGGCCTGGCCCTGGCCGAGCGGCTGTCCGCGTACGGCTGGGAGGTGCTGCTCGTCGAGCGGGCCGCCGGTCCGCGGCCCGAGGGCTACATGATGGACTTCTTCGGGCCCGGATTCGAGGCGGTCACCGCCATGGGCCTGGAGCCCCGGCTGCGTGAACTCGCCCAGGAGACGGACGAGTTCACCTATGTCGACCCTGCCGGGAAGCCGCTCGCGGCCGTGTCGTACGCGCGCTTCGAGCGGGCCGCGGGCAGCCGCCTCGTCAGCATCATGCGCCCGGCCCTGGAGCAACTGCTCCGCGAGGCCGTCACCGGCAGGCCCGGCGTGCAGGTCCGGTTCGGCGCCACCGTGGACGCCGCCGAGGACCTGCCGGACGGGCGGGTGCGGGCCGGCCTCTCCGACGGGACCGCCGCCGAGGTGGACCTCCTGGTCGGCGCGGACGGCGTCCACTCCCGGGTGCGCGCCCTGCGCTTCGGCCCCGAACGGGACCACCTGCTCCACCTGGGCCTGCACACCGCGGCCTTCACCTTCACCGACCCCGAACTGTTCGCACTGGTACGCAACCGCTTCGCGCTCACCGACACCCTGGACCGCCAGCTCGGCCTGTACGGGCTGCGCGACCGGACGGACGGGGAGCCGTCGGCGGGCGGACGTGTGGCGGCGTTCACGGTCCACCGCGCCGGGACCGAACTCCCCGCCGACCCGCGGGCGGTGCTGCTCTCGGCGTTCACCGGCGCCGGGCCCGTGGCCGACCGGACCTTCGCCCGGCTCCCGGACGGGGCGGGGCTCTACTACGACCAGGTCGCGCAGATCCGCGCCCCCCGCTGGTCGGCCGGGAGCACAGTGCTGCTCGGGGACGCCGCCCACGCGGTCTCGCTGATCGCCGGGCAGGGCGCCTCCCTCGGCATCGCGGGCGCCTACCTGCTCGCGGAGCGCCTGCGCACCGCCACCGGCCCGGAGTCGATCCGCGCCGGGCTTGCCGCGTACGAGTCCCGCTGGCGGCCCGTGGTGACCTCCGTGCAGGACAGCGCCCGCAACCGTGTCACCGGCCTGTTCCTGCCCCGCACGCCGGGCCAGCTGCGCCTGCGCCGCTGGGGGTTCCGCGCCATGAACCTGCCCGGGATGGACCGCGTCCTGGCCCGCTCCTTCCTGCCCAAGGATCACACCCCGGTCACCCGGCTCGCGGCCTGAGCGGACCGGGGCACCGGGGCACCCGGGCACCCAGGCACCCAGGCATCCGGGCACCCGGGCATCCGGGTTCAGTCGAGCCGCAGCCGCGGCTTCGGGCCGTCCGTGCGGCCGGTCTGGGGGCGGCGGCTGCCCGCGCGGTACTGTGCCGGCCACACCACGCCAGGGCCCGTGTAGCCCTGTTCGGCGGCCGCGTGCAGGGTCCAGTGCGGGTCGTAGAGGTGCGGGCGGGCGAGCGCGCACAGGTCCGTACGGCCCGCCAGAATCAAGGAGTTGACGTCGTCCCAGGACGAGATCGCGCCGACCGCGATCACCGGGATGCCGGTCTCGCCGCGGATCCGGTCCGCGTACGGGGTCTGGTACGAGCGGCCGTACGCGGGCTGCTCACCGGCGACGACCTGGCCGGTCGAGACGTCCACCGCGTCGGCCCCGTGCGCGGCGAAGGCGCGGGCGATCGCCACGGCGTCCTCGGCGGTGGTGCCGCCCTCGGCCCAGTCGGTGGCGGAGATGCGGACGGTCATCGGGCGTCCGTCCGGCCACACCTCCCGTACCGCGTCGAAGACTTCGAGGGGGAAGCGGAGCCGGTTCGCCAGGGAGCCGCCGTACGCGTCGGTGCGGTGGTTGGTGAGCGGGGAGAGGAAGCTCGACAGCAGGTAGCCGTGGGCGCAGTGGAGTTCGAGGAGGTCGAAGCCCGCGTCCGCCGCGCGCCGGGCTGCCCCCGTGAACTGATCCCGCAGCACGGGGAGTTCGGCGGCGTCCAGCGCACGCGGGACCTGGCTGACGCCGGGCCGGTACGGGAGCGGGGACGGGGCGACCACCGGCCAGTTGCCCTCGTCGAGCGGGTCGTCGATGCCCTCCCACATCAGCTTGGTGGAGCCCTTGCGGCCGCTGTGCCCGAGCTGGAGGCCGATCGCCGTGCCGGGGGCCCGGTCGTGCACGAAGTCGGTGATGCGGCGCCAGGACTCGGCCTGTTCGGTGGTCCAGAGGCCCGCGCAGCCCGGTGTGATGCGGCCCCGCTCGCTGACGCACACCATCTCGGTCATGACGAGCCCGGCGCCGCCGAGCGCGCGGGCGCCCAGGTGGACGAGGTGGAAGTCGCCGGGCACACCGTCGACCGCGGAGTACATGTCCATCGGGGAGACGACGACGCGGTTGCGCAGTTCGAGGTCGCGCAGCCGCAGCGGCGTGAACATGGGCGGCGTGCCGGGCGGGCAGCCGAACTCGTCCTCGACCTTGCGCGTGAACTCCGGGTCGCGAAGGCGCAGGTTGTCGTGGGTGACCCGGCGGCTGCGGGTGAGCAGGTTGAAGGCGAACCGGCGCGGCGACTGGTCGACGTACCGGGCTAGCTCCTCGAACCACTGCAGGCTGGCGCGGGCGGCGCGCTGCGTGGAGGCGACCACGGGGCGCCGCTCGGCCTCGTACGCGGCGAGGGCATCGGGCAGCGTGGGCTGCTCCTCGACGCAGGCGGCGAGCGCGAGGGCGTCCTCGACGGCGAGTTTGGTGCCGGAGCCGATGGAGAAGTGCGCGGTGTGCGCGGCGTCCCCGAGCAGCACGCAATGGTCGTACGACCAGCGCTCGTTGACGACGGTACGGAAGGTGGTCCAGGTGGAGTTGTTGGAGCGCAGGGGGCGGCCGTCGAGGGCGTCGGCGAAGAACTTCGCGCACCGCTCGACGGACTCCGCCTCGCCGAGCCCGTCGAACCCGGCGGCCCGCCAGACCTCTTCGCGCATCTCGACGATGACGGTGGAGGAGCCGGGCCAGGTGGCGGACCCGGCCTCATACGGGTAGCCGTGCAGCTGCATCACGCCGTGCTCGGTCTCGGCGATCTCGAAGCGGAAGGCGTCGAAGGCGAAGTCGGCGGCCAGCCAGATGTAGCGGCAGCGGTGTTCCTCGATCCGCGGGCGGAACACGTCGGCGTGCGCGGCGCGGGTCGCGCTGTGCACGCCGTCGGCGGCGATGACCAGGTCGTACGTGCTCTTCAGGGTTTCCGCGGGCGGTGCCTCGGTGGAGAAGCGGAGGTCGACGCCGAGCTCGCGGCAGCGGGCGTGCAGGAGTTGCAGGAGCCGGCGTCGGCCGAGGGCGGCGAAGCCGTGGCCGCCGGAGGTGTGGTGGCGGCCGCGGTGCACGATGTCGATGTCGTCCCAGCGGACGAACTCGGCCTGCAGCGCGGCGTACACGGCGGGGTCGGCGTGCTCGATGCCGCCGAGGGTCTCGTCGGAGAGGACGACGCCGAAGCCGAAGGTGTCGTCGGGGGCGTTGCGTTCCCACAGGGTGATCTCGCGGGCCGGGTCGAGGCGTTTGAGCAACGCGGCCGCGTAGAGCCCGCCGGGTCCGCCGCCGATGACGGCGACACGCAGAGCCGTCATGTCAGCGCCCCTGCCACTTGGGGGCGCGCTTCGCGGTGAACGCGGCGTGGAACTCGGCGTAGTCCGCGCCGTTCATCAGGTGCGCCTGGGTGGCCGCGTCCATCTCGACGGCGGCGGCGAGCGGCATGTCCAGCTCGGCGGTGAGCAGAGCCTTGGTCTGCGCGTAGGCGAGGGCGGGGCCTTCGGCGAGGCGGTGGGCGAGTTCCTGGGCGCGGGCGTCGACGCCGCCCTCGTCGGTCAACTCGCTGATCAGGCCGATGCGTTCGGCCTCGGCGGCGCGCACCGTGTCGCCGAGCATGAGCAGCCGGGTGGCGTGGCCGAGGCCGACGACGCGGGGCAGCAGATACGCGGCGCCCATGTCTCCGCCGGAGAGGCCGACGCGGGTGAAGAGGAACGCGAAGCGGGCGGTGGGGTCGGCGATCCGGAAGTCGGAGGCGAGGGCGAGGACGGCACCGGCCCCGGCGGCGACGCCGTGCAGCGCGGCGATCACCGGGAAGGGGCACTCGCGCAGGGCGCGTACGACCTGGCCGGTCATGCGGTTGAAGTCGAGGAGCTGGGCGGTGTCCATGGCGAGGGTGGCGCCGATGATCTCGTCGACGTCGCCGCCGGAGCAGAAGCCGCGCCCCTCCCCGGCGAGCACGAGGGCGCGCACGGACTTCTCGCGGGACAGCTCGGCGAGGAGGTCGCGCAGGTCGGCGTAGGCGCCGAAGGTGAGCGCGTTGAGCTTGTCGGGTCGGGCCAGGGTGACGGTGGCGACGCCGCTGTCGTCCGTGTCGAGGCGGATGTGCTGCCACTTCGGGGTGCGTGCTGCGGATCCGGTGAAGGGACTCATCGTGCGCGGCCTCCTTCGGCCGTCGTCGGTCGGGAGCCTTGCCGGCCTGCCTGCCTGCCTTGCCAGCCTGCCTCGAAGTTATCACTCGTACGTGACTGTCGTCACGGGTGCGCGATAAGGCGCCGCAGCCGGACCGCTGCACGCGCCTGCCGAAGGTCCTAAGGTCCCGTGCCTCGGAGGACGCAGGCCCCGCGGAGCCCCGTACAACGCCTCTACGGCGGTCCGCTTACCATTCGTACGGTTGAAAGCAGGACGACCCGCCCTGCCTGCAGCTCGAACGGAACCGCCTTGCACGACTCCCTCGCCCCGCCCGCGCCCTCCTGGCGGATCTCGCTTCCGCACACCACGGCTGCCGTGCCGGTGGCCCGCGCCCTGGTCCGTACCGTGCTGCACGAGCTGGACCGGCCGGCGGACTGCGACACCGCGGAGCTGCTCACCGCCGAGCTGGTCGCGAACGCCGTCGAGCACACGGCGGGCCTGCGCCCGATCGAGCTGGTCGTGGAGGTGCTGCCGGCCGGCTGCCAGGTCGAGGTGCACGACGCGGACCCGCGCCCGCCCGGCGACCTGGACCGCGCCGCGCAGCCGGACGAGCCGGACCCCTGGCAGGAGCACGGCCGGGGCCTCCTCCTGATCCGCGCCCTGAGCCGGTCCTGCGGCCACCGCAGGACGGACTCGGGGAAGGCGGTGTGGTTCACGCTGGGGGCAGGCCCGCTCTGAGCGCTGCGGGTCAGCCGGGGCGCCGCTCAGGACAGCGTGGCCACCATGACCGCCTTGATGGTGTGCAGCCGGTTCTCCGCCTCGTCGAAGACGACCGAGTGCTCCGACTCGAAGACCTCGTCGGTCACTTCGAGCGCGGTCAGGCCGTGGCTCGCGTACAGGTCCTGGCCGACCTTCGTGCCCAGGTCGTGGAAGGCGGGCAGGCAGTGCAGGAACTTCACGTCCGCGTTGCCGGTGGCGTGCAGCACGTCCATCGTGACCGCGTACGGGCCGAGGGCCTTGATCCGCTCGTCCCAGACGCCCTTGGGCTCGCCCATGGAGACCCAGACGTCGGTGGCGACGAAGTCCGCGCCGCGCACGCCCTCCGCGACATCCTCGGTGAGCGTGATCGTGGCGCCGCTGCCCTCGGCGAGGCGCTTCGCCTGCGCGACGACCTCCGCGGCGGGCCAGTACGCCTCCGGCGCGACGATCCGTACGTCCATGCCGAGCAGCGCGCCCGTGATCAGGTACGAGTTGCCCATGTTGAAGCGGGCGTCGCCGAGGTAGGCGAAGACCAGCCGGTCGAGCGGCTTGCTGCTGTGCTCGGTCATCGTCAGGGCGTCGGCCAGCATCTGCGTGGGGTGCCATTCGTCGGTGAGTCCGTTCCAGACGGGGACTCCCGCGAACTGGGCGAGCTCCTCGACGGCGGACTGGGCGTCCCCGCGGTACTCGATGCCGTCGAACATCCGGCCCAGGACGCGCGCGGTGTCCTTCACCGACTCCTTGTGCCCGATCTGCGAGCCGGACGGGTCGAGGTACGTGGTGGACGCGCCCTGGTCGGCGGCGGCCACCTCGAACGCGCAGCGCGTACGGGTGGAGGTCTTCTCGAAGATCAGCGCGATGTTCTTGCCCTTGAGCCGCTGCTCCTCGGTCCCGGCCTTCTTGGCCGCCTTCAGCTCCGCCGCGAGATCGATCAGGCCGCGGAACTCCTCGGCGGTGAAGTCCAGCTCCTTGAGGAAGGGGCGGCCGGTGAGTACGGGGGCCATGGGGGCTCCTGACGGGACGGGGACGGTGTACGGACGACGTACGGGACTCTGGAAGTCTATACGAGCATCAACATTTTTATACGGCCGACTACACCGCCTCCCGCTCCACCGGGCAGCTCATGCAGCGCGGGCCGCCCCGGCCCCGGCCCAGCTCGCTGCCGCGGATCTCGATGACCTCGATGCCCTCCTTGCGCAGATGCGTGTTGGTCGTCGCGTTCCGCTCGTACGCCACCACCACGCCCGGCTCGACCGCGAGCACATTGCAGCCGTCGTCCCACTGCTCCCGCTCGGCCGCGTGCACGTCCTGCACGGCCGTGAGGACCCGGATGCCGTCCAGGCCGAGGGCGGCCGCGATGGCGTGGTGCATGTACTCCGGCGGGTGGTCGGTGACCTTCAACTCCCGGTCCCCGTGGCCGCGTTCGATGGTGTACGAGCGGAGCATGCCGAGCCCGGCGTACTGCGTGAACGTGTCCCCGTCGACCATCGTCATCACCGTGTCCAGGTGCATGAACGCCCGCCGCTTCGGCATGTCCAGGGCCACGATCGTGGTGGCGCTGCCCGCCGCGAACAGCTTGTGCGCCAGCATCTCCACGGCCTGCGGGGTGGTCCGCTCACTCATCCCGATCAGCACCGCGCCCCGGCCGATGACCAGGACGTCCCCGCCCTCGATCGTCGACGGATAGTCGCTCTGCCCCTCCGACCAGTGGTGGAACGCGCCGGCCTCGCGGCTCGCGAACAGCGGGTGGTGCCGGTAGATCGCCTCGAAGTGCACGGTCTCGCGCTGCCGCGCCGGCCAGCGCATCGCGTTGATCGACACCCCGTCGTAGATCCACGCGGAGGTGTCGCGGGTGAAGAGGTGATTGGGCAGCGGCTTCAGGAGGAAGTCGTCCAGGTCCATGGCGTGGAACCGCACCGAGGTCGGCTCCGGGTTGCGCTCCAGGAACTCCCGCTTCGTCATCCCGCCGATCAGCGCCTCCTCCAGATCGGGAAGCGGCATCGTCTCGAAGGCCTCCCGCAGCGGGTCGGTGGCCAGGGGCCCGTACTCCTTCTCCGCGAACACCCGGTCCAGTACGAGGGACTTGGCGGCCGGCAGCTCCAGGGTCTCGCGCAGCAGGTCGCCGAAGAGGTGCACTTCGACGCCGCGTTCGCGCAGCACGTCCGCGAAGCCGTCGTGCTCCTGCCGGGCCCGGCGCACCCACAGCACGTCGTCGAAGAGCAGGGCGTCCTTGTTGCTCGGGGTGAGGCGCTTCAGCTCCAGATCGGGCCGGTGCAGGATGACGCGGCGCAGCCGCCCGGTCTCGGAGTCGACATGGAATCCCATGCGCCTATCCTGGCCCGCGACCGTCCCCTTCACCCGCCGAACCCGACGGTTCGGGCCGGGCCGGACGCCCGGTCCCGCCCGGTCCCGCCCGGTCCCCCGCCTCCTTGTCCAGGACCCGCACCCACGCGCGCAGTTACGCCTCGGCCGTGCCGGGCTGTTACCGCGTGCGGGGAGTTGAGGCGGCGGTCTGCTCAGTCCATCCAGCCGTCACCGTCTTCGGCGGGCGCGAAGTCATCGGCAGCCCCGTCACCGTCGAAGGCGGGTGCGAGGTAGTCCGTCGTCCCGTCCCCGTCGGTGTCCGCCGCCGGGGCGACGCCCCAGTCGTGCTCGCCCCTGGCCGCGCGGCGGTCGCCGTCACCGTCGGAGTCGTACTGCGGGGCGACGCCCCAGTCACTGTCGCCCGTCGGCGCGACGCCCCAGTCACTGTCGCCCATCGGCGCGACATTCCAGTCCGTGTCCGCCGTCGCCGCGCCCGTGCCCGCCGCGAGGGCGCCCGTCGCCAGCAGTGCGACCGCCGCCGCGCGTGCCACTGCGTGCCTCATGATTTCCCCCTTCTCGTCACTGGCTGAGGTACAGAGAATGCCCGCCGGGCCCCGGGCCGCCCAGCTGCTTCGGTCCTCCCCGAAACAGCGGGGCGCGCCCGGCGCCGCCGTACCGGCCTCAGACCACCGCCCCCGAGTCGTCGGGGCGCGCACCCAGCCGTCCGCCCTCGCGTCGCCGGCCGGAGCCGGGGCGGGTCGGGTGCTTCGGGTCGGCGGGCCAGCGCTGTTCCAGCGTCACCGCGAGCGGCACCGCCGTACCGACCGTCGACGCCATGCCCACGACGACGCCCGCGATCAGCGCGACCGAGAAGTCCGCGAGCGAGTCACCGCCGAGCACGGCGAGCGCGGCGAGCACGAACAGGGCGCCCATGCCGGTGTTCACGGTGCGCGGCAGGGTCTGCACGACGGCCGTGTTGGCGACGTCGACCAGGGTCGTGCGCGGATCCCGGCGGCGGCCCTCGCGCACCCGGTCGAAGACCACCACGGTGTCGTTGACGGAGTAGCCGATCACGGTGAGCAGGGCCGCGAGGAACACGCTGTCCACGGGCTTGCCGAGCCAGGCGAACAGGCCCACGACGAGCAGCACGTCATGCACCATCGCCGCGACCGCGGCCGCCGCGAACGTCCACCTGAACCGCACGCTGAGGTAGAGGAGCTGGGCCGCGACGGCCACGCCCAGGGCGATCAGGGCCTTCTGCCGCAGCTCGTCGCCGAGGCTCGGGCCGATCAACTCGTCCCGTTCCACGGTGACTTCGCCGCCGGGCCGCTCCAACGCCTCCTTGATGGCGAACTGCTCGTCGTTGCTGAGGCGTTCCGTGCGCACCGAGATGTCGCCCTCGCCCGACTCCTGGACCACGGCGCGCGGGAATCCGGCGTCCGCGACGGCCTCCCGGGCGGCGTCCACGGCCACGGGTCTGCTGGTGCTGTACTCGACGAGGCGGCCGCCCGTGAACTCCACGCCGAAGTCGAGGCCGCGCAGCGCGATCCCGCCGATCGCGACGGCGACGAGCAGGGCACTGGCGCCGAGCCAGCGCCGCCGGTGGTGCACCAGGCGCGGGTCCCGCCTGGCCAGCCAGGACCTCACCCGGCCCGTGGACGTGATCCCGGTGAGGGCGGGCCGCTTGCGGACGAAGCCACGGGAGACCGCGAAGTCGGCCAGGACGCGGGTGATGACGAGCGCGGAGATCATCGACGCGAGGACACCGATGGAGAGGGTGACGCCGAAGCCCTTGACCGGGCCGACGGCGAAGAAGAACAGCAGCCCGGCGGCGAGCAGCGTCGTCACGTTGGAGTCGACGACCGCGCTCCACGCCTTGGCGAACCCGTTGGTCAGCGGCCTGTCCAGGCGGCCGACCGCACTCTTCGCACGCGCCCCCAGATATTCCTCGCGGGCCCGCTCGAACACCAGGACGTTGGCGTCCACGGCCATGCCGACGGCGAGCACGAACCCGGCGAGTCCGGGCAGCGTCAGCGTCGCGCCGAGGGCGACGAGCGCCGCGTACGAGATGAGGCCGTACAGGGCGAGGGCGAGGGTGGCGAGGAAGCCGAGGAGGCGGTAGACGACCACGATGAACAGGCCGGTCAGGGCGAGGCCGATGAGCGCGGCCTGGGCGCTCGCGGCGATGGCGTCGGCGCCGAGCGTGGGGCCGACGGTGCGCTGCTCGACGACCTCCACGGGCACGGGCAGGGCGCCGCCCTTGACGAGGGCGGCCAGCTCCTCGGCCTCGGGCTGCTGGAAGTTGCCGGTGATCTGGGTGCTGCCGCCGGTGATGCCGACGCGGCAGGCGACGTCCGGGTTCACGCTGGGCGCCGAGATGATGCGGCCGTCGAGCACGATGGCGACGCGGCGCTGCGGATCGCCCTGCGGCGCGCAGGCCGCCTGGCCGGTGACGCGGGCCCAGTCCTCTCCGGCGGCCTTGCGGAACTCCAGGTTCACCACCCAGCCGGCCATGTTCTGCTGGTCGAGGACGGCCTCCGCGTCCCGGACGCCGTCACCGGTCAGGGCGGCCTTGCCGAGCTTCAGGTACGCGCCCTTCTGGTCGGGGTCGGGCAGGGTGCGGGGTTCACCGGCGGGCGCGGTGGGACTCTGCGGCTGCGGCTTCTTGTCGGTGACTCCCGTCACCGGGTGCACGGTCAGCTGCGCGGTGCGGCCGATGACCTCGGCGGCCTCGCGGGGGTCCTGGACGCCGGGCAGTTCGACGATGATGCGGTCGTCGCCGGAGCGGGTCAGGCTCGGCTCGGACACGCCGAGGGCGTCGACGCGCTGGCGCAGCACTTCCAGGGCGCGCTGGGTCGACTCGGCGTCGGCGCGGGTCGTGGGCGAGTCCTCGGTCTGCAGGACGATCTGGGTGCCGCCGCGCAGGTCGAGGCCCAGGCGGGCGGACTGGGTGAGGGCGAAGAAGAGTGAGGCGGCGATCACGCAGAGCGCGACGACCGCCCGCCACAGGGGCGCGCGAGACATGGTTCTCCCGAGAAGGGGTGCTCGATGGGCGGGGACGGGCAGCCGGAACCCGGCGCCCGGACCCGCACCCCGCCTCGGCGGGGGCAGCGGTCAGGCGTCGACCGGCAGGTGACGTATCTCCGGCCCGCTCGGCGGCCCGCGCGGCCGCGGCACGGCATGGTCGTGGCCGGCCCCCGGGCCATGCCGCCCGATGCGCGCGTCGGGCCCGCCGTGCGCACGCCGCCCCGCCGCGTCCCCCGCGCCGGGCGCGAGGAACGGGGGCGGCGGTGTCGTCTCGGGGTGTGCACCGATGTGTCCGTACGAAAGGTGGGTGCCCAGGTGTCCGTGGGAACGGTGCGGGCCGCCCTTGCCGCCGTGGCCGAACTGCACCCCGGCCGAGCCGTGCGTGAACTGGGCGCCGCCCGGGCGTGGAGCCTGGGCCCGGACCTCGGCCGCCGCCGTGGACGACGGCAGGAGCAGGACCGCGACGGCCGCGAGGAGAGCGGAGAGCGCGGCTGCGAGCGGGCGGCGCTGTGCCGCCCCTCGGAAGTACTGCCGACCCATGTCTGCCCCCTCCCCCGTCACGGATCCAGTCGATCTGCCCTCACAACGCCCGCCGTGCCCGGACGGGTTCCCACCTCCCCCGGGCACACACGAACGAGTGAACGAATCCGCTCGGAGCGACCGCGACACCCGCGGATTCACCCACACCCACGGATTCACCCACACCCACGGATCCACCTACAACCGCGGATCCACCGGCTCCGACTCCAGCGCGAGGACCGCGAACACCGCCTCGTGCACGCGCCACAGCGGCTCACCCTGCGCCAGCCGGTCCAGGGCCTCCAGGCCGAGCCCGTACTCGCGGATCGCGAGGGACCGCTTGTGGCCGAGGGAGCGGTTGCGGAGCCGCTGCAGGTTGTCCGGCCGGGTGTACTCCGGGCCGTAGATGATCCGCAGGTACTCGCGGCCGCGGCACTTGACGCCGGGCTGGACGAGGTGGCCCTTGCCGTCGCGGGCGAGGGCGCGGACCGGCTTGACGACCATGCCCTCGCCGCCGCGCCCGGTCATCTCCAGCCACCAGTCGACACCCGCCCGCACGGACGCCGGGTCGCCGGTCTCCACGTACAGGCGCCGGGTGGTCTGCAGCAGGCCGGAGCCGTCGTGCTCCACCATCCTGTCGAGGAGCGCCAGCTGCTCGTCGTGGCCGAGGCCCGCGAGGCTGCGGCCCTGCACGGCGAGGATCTGGAACGGGGCGAGCCGCACCCCGTCCAGGCCCTGAGTCGACCAGCA
Organism: Streptomyces solicavernae; assembly: GCF_029968095.1. Taxonomy (GTDB): domain Bacteria; phylum Actinomycetota; class Actinomycetes; order Streptomycetales; family Streptomycetaceae; genus Streptomyces; species Streptomyces solicavernae. The sequence goes on from NZ_JASCIR010000005.1 coordinate 37,219, forward strand.
GTAGCGGCGGTAGGCCTCGGTGAACGCCTCGGCGTCGGCGGCCCGTTCGCGTTGCCGTGCCACCAGGTCGCCGGTGTCGACGCCGCGTGCCGCGGCCGCTTCGAGCGCGGCGAGCGCGGCCGGGAACACGGCCCCGGACGCGGCGCCCACCGCGGCGTACTGGCTGCGCAGGAGCCCGCCCGCCTTGAGCGACCAGGGCAGCAGCTCGGCGTCCAACACCAGCCAGTCCGTGTCGAGTTCGGCCCACAGGCCGGCCGCGTCGACGGCAGCGCGGACCCGGCGCAGGACCTCCTCGGTGACCGCCCGGTCGCCGAAGAACGGCCGCCCGGTACGGGTGTAGAGGGACCCGGTGACGCCGTCCGCGCCGAAGCGCTCCCGCGCGACCTCCTCGTCCCGGCAGACCAGGGCCACGGCCCGCGAGCCCATGTGCTTCTCCTCGCACACCACGCGCCCCACGCCGTCCGCCGCGTACTGCGCGAACGCCTCCGCCGGGTGCTCCAAGTAGCCTTCGACCTGCGAGGTCGCCGTGGGCGCCATGGTCGGCGGCAGGTACGGAAGGAGCCGCGGGTCGACCGCGAAGCGGCTCATGACCTCCAGGGCGGCGGCCGCGTTCTCCTCGCGCACCGTGACCCGGCCGACGGTCGAAGTCTCCACGCTGCGGCGGCCGTGCACGTCGGCGAGGTCGAGCGGGCGCCCCTCGTGCCCGCCGGGTGCCTCCGTGGCGAGCGGCCTGGCCGGTTCGTACCAGACCTGCTCGGCCGGTACGTCGACGAGTTCCCGCTCCGGCCAGCGCAGGGCGGTCATCTTGCCGCCGAAGACCGCGCCGGTGTCCAGGCAGATGGTGTTGTTGAGCCAGGTCGCGTTGGGCACCGGGGTGTGGCCGTACACCACTGCCGCGCGGCCGCGGTACTCCTCGGCCCACGGGTAGCGCACGGGCAGGCCGAACTCGTCGGTCTCGCCGGTGGTGTCGCCGTACAGGGCGTGCGAGCGGACGCGTCCTGACGTGCGGCCGTGGTACTTCTCGGGCAGGCCCGCGTGGCAGACGACGAGCTTGCCCTCGTCGAGGACGTAGTGGCTGACGAGCCCGTCGATGAACTCCCGTACCTCTTCCCGGAATTCCTCGCTCTCGCCGTCCATCTGCGCGATGGTCTCGGCGAGGCCGTGGGTGTGCTGGACGTTACGGCCCTTGAGGAATCGGCCGAACTTGTTCTCGTGATTGCCGGGCACGCACAGCGCGTTGCCGGACTTCACCATCGCCATGACGCGGCGCAGCACGCCCGGGCTGTCCGGCCCGCGGTCCACGAGGTCGCCGACGAACACGGCCGTACGGCCCTCGGGGTGTGTGCCGTCCACATAGCCGAGCTTGCCGAGCAGGGTGTCGAGCTCGGAGCGGCAGCCGTGGATGTCGCCGATGATGTCGAAGGGGCCGGTGAGGTGGGTGAGGTCGTTGTACCGCTTCTCCAGGCGGATCACGGACCGCTCGACCTCGTCGACGCCGCGCAGGACGTGCACCTTGCGGAAGCCCTCGCGCTCCAGGTGCCGCAGGGAGCGGCGGAGTTCGCGGGTGTGGCGCTGGACGACGCGGCGCGGCATGTCGGCCCGGTCGGCGCGCGCGGCGTTGCGCCGGGCGCACACCTCCTCGGGGACGTCGAGGACGATCGCGATGGGCAGGACGTCGTGCTGCCGGGCCAGCTGGACCAGCTGCTTGCGGCTGTCCTGCTGCACGTTGGTGGCGTCGACGACGGTCAGCCGCCCGGCGGCGAGCCGCTTGCCCGCGATGTAGTGCAGGACGTCGAAGGCGTCGCGGCTGGCGCTCTGGTCGTTCTCGTCGTCGGAGACCAGGCCGCGGCAGAAGTCGCTGGAGATCACCTCGGTGGGCCTGAAGTGCTTCCGCGCGAAGGAGGACTTGCCGGACCCGGAGGCGCCGACGAGGACGACCAAGGCCAGGTCGGTGACGGGCAGCTCACGGGGTGCGGCGGCGGAGTCGGACATCGTGGTCATGCGGCCTTCGCTCCCTTCGGGTCGGTCTTGGTGCCGGTGGCGGCGCGCAGCGTGAACACGGCCATCTGGGTGGGCGGTCCGACCTCCGGGTCGTCCGGTCCGACGGGCGTGAACTCCACGTCGTAGCCGTGCCGTTCGGCGACGGAACGCGCCCACGCGCGGAACTCCTCGCGGTTCCACTCGAAGCGGTGGTCGCCGTGCCGGGTGTGCCCGGCGGGCAGCGACTCCCAGCGGACGTTGTACTCGACGTTCGGCGTGGTCACCAGGACGGTGCCGGGCCGCGCGGAGCCGAACACGGCGTACTCAAGCGCGGGCAGCCTCGGCAGGTCGACGTGCTCGATCACCTCGCTGAGCACGGCGGCGTCGTACCCCTTGAGCCGTTTGTCGGTGTACGCGAGCGAGCCCTGCAGCAGCGTGACGCGCTCGGTCTGCCGCTCGCCCATGCGCTCCAGCCTGAGCCGACGGGACGCGACGGTGAGCGCCCGCATGGACACGTCGACGCCGACGACCTCGGTGAACGTCAGGTCCTTGAGCAGGGCCTGCACCAACTGGCCCTGGCCGCAGCCGAGGTCGAGCACGCGGTGCGCCCCGGCCGCGCGCAGGGCGGCGAGGATCGCCTCGCGCCGCTGGACCGCCAGAGGCACGGGCCTCTCCTCGGTGCCGACGTCCTCGGTGCCGCCGCCATCGGTGCCGCCGTCCTCGGTGCCGCCGTCCTCGGTGCTGCCGTCCTCGGCACCGGCGTCCTCGTCCACGGCGTTGTCCAGCTCCTCGACCCGCACGTCGTCCGCGTCGGCGAGCCGCACCAGTTCGAGCCGTTCACGGGCCTCGCGGGTGAGTGAGCGGCGGCCCGCGAGGTAGCGGTCGACGATGAGCCGCTGCTCGGGGTGGTCCGCCAGCCAGCCCTCGCCGACGCGCAGGAGCTTGTCGACCTCGTCGGGCGCGACCCAGTAGTGCTTGGTGTCGTCGAGGACCGGCAGAAGGACGTACAACTGCCGCAGGGCCTCGGCGAGTTGGGTCTCCCCTTCCAGTACGAGCCGTACGTACCGCGAGTCGCCCCACTCCGGGAACTGTGCGTCGAGGGCTACGGGTTCGGCGGTGACGGTCCAGCCGAGCGGGCCGAAGACCTTCTTCACGAGTGCGGCACCACCGCGCGCGGGCAGCACCGGCACTTCGACGCGCAGCGGCAGCAGCCGTTCGACGAGGTCGGGCCGGGCCGCGCAGGACCCGTTGAGGGCGCTCTTGAAGACGGCGCTCAGGGCGACGGCGAGCAGCGAGGAGGCGGCGTACGGCCGGTCGTTGACGTACTGCGCGAGGGCCGTGTCCGGCGCGCCGCCCCGCCCCTTGCCCTTGGCGCGCCGCACCAGCGCCACCGGGTCCACCTCCAGGAGCAGCGCCGCCGTGCAGCGCTCCGCGCTCGCCTCCGGGTAGAAGACGTGCGCGCGCCCGTGCGAGGTGGAGAACGCCTGCGCGTTCTCGGGATGCTTGTGCAGCAGGAACCCGAGGTCGGTCGCGGGGCGGTCGTGGGTGCCTGTGGTGCTGATCGTCAGGAACACGGTGGGTACGCCTCAAGACAGGGTCTGAGCTGGGAACGCCCTCAAGGTACCCGGAAGATCGGCCCCACCGGCAGGGGTTTTCGGGGGCCGGTCACTGCGTTCCGGAGGCCGGTCGCGGGGTTTCCGGGGCCCGGTCACAGGGCTCCGCCCGCCTGCCGCACCTCCCGGCAGTACGCCAGGAACCCGGCGAGCGTCAGGTCGAAGGCGCGGTCGGCGCGGGCCGGCCCGGTGGCGCGCTGCGCGGCGGCCAGGCGAGGGGCCGCCGACTCGTCCTCGACGATCCACATCACCTCGGGCGCCGACAGGTCGAGGGCCGAGCCGAGGACGAGGTTGTCCAGGCCGGTGATGACCGGCATGACCGCGTCCTCGGCGAAGCCCGCGTCCACGAGCAGCCCGGCGACCCGCTCGTACTGCCCGATGACCCGCGGCACGCGCACCGGGGAGGTCATCAGGAGGGAGATCGCGCGCGGGTGGGCGGCGAAGGCGGCCCGGTAGGTGCGGGCCCAGGCCTCCAGGGCGGCGTCCCAGGGGCGGAGGTCCAGGGTGGACGGGTCGAGCCTGTCGACCACGCGGTCGCGGATCAGCTCGACGACTCCGGCCCGGCCGTCCACATGGTGATACACCGACGCGGTCTGCACGCCGAGCCTGCGGGCGACCTCCGGGACGGTGAAGTCGCCCTTCTCGTCGATGAGCTGGAGGGCGGTCGCGCCGATGCGCGTCCGGTCGAGCAGGGCCTTCCGCGGCCGCCCCATGTCACTTCTCCCGTCGATCAGTCCGCCCCAGGTCTTCCCGAATCGTACGGCCGCCCTCTACATTGCCTAAACCGAAACGGTTTAGGTTTCGGCGGTTCCTCCGGCGTCCCACCCCTCCGCACGCTCCGGGCCCGCCGCACGCTCCCCGAATCCCGAGTTCCGAACCCGAATTCCGAACCCCGGTTCCAGAACCCGACTCCCGACTCCCGACTCCCGACGAAGGGCCGCGCGTCATGGACGTAGAGTCCGCACCCCGCAAGGGGGCACCCGCAGCCGTCGCGCCGCAGCGCACCGCCGCATCCGCACCGCAGCAGCACTCCCCCGGCCTGCGCCGGGCCCGCCTCGGCGTCGCCGACATCGCGTTCTTCGTCGTCTCGGCCGCCGCCCCGCTGACCGTGATGGCCGGGGTCGCCCCGCTCGCCATCGCCGTCGGCGGCCTCGGCGCCCCCGTCGGCTACCTCCTCGCGGGCGCCACGCTCGCCCTCTTCGCCGTGGGCTTCACGGCGATGACCCGGCACGTCCGGCACGGCGGCGGCTTCTACGCCTTCATCACCCGCGGCCTCGGCCGCCCGGCCGGTTTCGGCGCGGCCACGCTCGCGCTGCTCGCGTACAACGGCATGCAGATCGGTGTGTACGGGCTGCTGGCCACCGGCACCCAGGACGCGCTGCAGGCGCTGGGGGGCGTGGACGTGCCGTGGCCGGTGATCGCCTTCGCGGGCGTCGGCGTGATCTGGTTCCTCGGCTACCGCAGCATCGAGTTCGGCGCCAAGGTGCTCGGCGTGCTGCTGCTCGCGGAGACCGGCATCCTCGTCCTGCTCGCGGGCGGGGTGCTCCTGGACGGCGGCGCGGAGGGCCTGGCCCTGGACTCCTTCGCCCCGTCCAACGTCCTGGTGCCCGGCACCGGCGCCGTACTGGCCTTCGCCTTCGCCGCGTTCACCGGCTTCGAGTCGACCGCCATCTACCGGCGCGAGGCCCGCGACCCCGGCCGCACCATCCCGCGCGCCACCTACTTCGCCGTCGGCTTCCTCGGCCTGTTCTACGCGTTCAGCGTGTGGATCGTCATCCAGGCCTTCGGCAGCTCCCGTGTCCTGCAGGCCGTCGCCGACGACCCGCTCGGCCTGTTCTTCACGGCCACCTCGCACTACGTCGGCGACTGGGCCGCCGCGCTCATGCACGTCTTCATCGTGACCAGCATCATCGCCTCGCAACTCGCCTTCCACAACGCGATCAACCGGTACTCGCTCTCCCTCGCCCAGGAGGGCGTGCTGCCGCCCGCGCTCGGCCGGGTCCACCCCAAGCACCGCTCCCCGTACGTCGCCGGGCTCGCGCAGAGCGTGCTCGCGCTGGTGATCGTCGCAGGGTTCGTGCTCGCCGGCGCCGACCCGTACCAGCAGCTCCTGCTGTGGATGAACACCCCGGGAATGATCGGCCTGTTGGCACTCCAGGCCGTCACCGCCGTCGCCGTGTTCTGCTTCTTCCGCCGGGTCCGGCACGAGGAGGGACGCCTGCGCACCACGGTGGTGCCGGTCGCCGCGACCGTGCTCATGACGGGGGCGCTGTGGCTGGTGATCAGCAAGATCGGCCTGATGACCGCGGCCCCGAGCCTCACCAACGCCCTGCTCGTCCTCACCGTCCCGGCCGCCTTCGGCCTCGGCGTCGCCCTCGCCCTGCGGATCCGCCGCACCCGCCCCGAGGTGTACGCGCGCTTCGCCGCCGAGCCGGAGGACTGACGGGGCCGCATCCCGTACGACCCGAACCATCTGCCCCCTCACCACGCAAGGAACCGCCCCCGTGTCCCACCCGACCCCGCGCCCGCTGTCCGCCGCAGACACCGTCCTGACCGGCGCCCGCGTCCGCACCCTCGACCCCGCCCGCCCCTCGGCCACCGCCGTCGCGCTCAAGGACGGCCGGATCGCGGCCGTGGGCGACGCCGCGGACGTGCGGGACTGGCGCGGCGCGCACACCGAGGTCGTCGACCTGGGCGGCGCCACGCTCACCCCCGGACTCGTCGACGGGCACAGCCACCCCGTCCTCGGCCTGGAGATGGCGACCGGCCTCGACCTGTCGGGCTGCCGCGACCTGGACGCCCTGCGCGCCACGCTCGCCGACGCCGCCCGCACCGCCGCCCCCGGCGCGTGGGTCCTCGGTTACGGCCTCGACCACAACACCTTCGGCGGCCGCCCCGTCCACCACGCCCTGATCGACCCGGCGCTCGGCGGCGTACCGGCGTTCCTGCGGCTGTACGACGGCCACTCGGCGCTCGCCAGCGGTCCGGCGCTTGACGCCGCCGGGATCGACGGGCCGCGGGAGTTCACGCAACGCGCGCAGGTGGTGTGCGACGCGGACGGGCGGCCGACCGGGCATCTGGTCGAGCCCGCCGCGATGGACCTGATGCAGCCGGTCCTTCCGGCCGAGGACGCCTCCGTACGCCGGTCCCGGCTCCTGAAGCTGCTGCGCGACATGGCCGCGACCGGCCTGACCGGCGCGCACGTCATGGACCTGGAGGGCGTCGGCGTGCTCGGCCTGCTCGCGGGCTGCGAGGAGGAGGCCGGCGCCCTGCCGGTGCGGCTGCGGATCGCCCCGTGGTGCATGCCGGGCACGGACAAGGGGGGCCTGGACCACCTCGTCGAGCTGCAGCGCGAGCGGGGCCGGCACTGGCGGGTCGGCGGCGTGAAGTTCTTCATGGACGGCACCGTCGAGGGCGGCACGGCCTGGCTGGAGCACGCCGACTGCCACGGCCAGGGCACGGAGGCGTTCTGGCCCGACCCGGCCGCGTACACCGCCGCCGTGCACCACCTCGCACACGCCGGGGTGCGCACCGCGACGCACGCCATCGGGGACGCCGCGGTACGCCATGTCCTGGACACCGTCGAACAGTTGACGGACCCGCAGGCCCGCGCGCTGCACCGGATCGAGCACATCGAGACCGTGCCCACCGGCCAGCTCGGGCGCTTCGCACAGCTCGGCGTGACGGCCTCCATGCAGCCCACGCACACCGCGTACACCCGCGCCGACCACACCGACGAGTGGTCGAAGCGGGTGGGCGAGGAACGTGCCGGGCGGGCCTGGCGCTGCCGTGACCTGCGGGACGCCGGGGCGACCCTGACCCTCGGCTCGGACTGGCCGATCGCGCACTACGACCCGCGCGAAGTCCTCGCCACGGCCCGCCTGCGCCGCCTCCCGGGCCGCCCGGAGGTGCCCCCGGTCCTGGCCGGACAGGCGCTGACGGGCCTGATGGCCCTGGAGGGCTACACCTCGCACGCCGCGCGCGCCGCCGGCGAGCAGGACATCTCCGGCCGGATCGCGCCGGGACACCGGGCGGACCTGACGGCGTTCACCGTCGACCCGGTGGCCGCGCCCGCCGACGAGCTGGCGGAGGCCCCGATCGCGCTGACGGTGACGGGCGGGGAGATCGTGCACCGCGCCTGATCACCTCCGCGGCCGGAACCTACGATGCGCCGGGACGTACGATGGGCCGGAACCTACGATGGGCCGGTCAGGATGTGCCGAGGCGTGGGTGGGTGAGGATGTGGGCAAGAACGGGGCGGCCCCCGGTCCGTCGATGGACAGCGAGCTCACCGCGCAGACCATCGAGCGCGCCGCCATCGAACTGCTCGAACGGGACGGCGTCCTCGGCGGGTTGAACCTGCGCGAGGTCGCCGACCACGCCGGCGTCAACCGGGGCCTGGTCTACCACTACTTCGGCTCGCGCCGTGAGCTGCTGCGGTCCGCGCTGCGCCGCAACGTACGCGAACGCGTCCTCGCCATCCGCCTCCAGGACGGCCCGGCCCTCTTCGGCGAGCGGGTCCGGCACGTCCTCAAGGGCAGCATCCGGTACGCGTCCGCGGTGCGCCTCCGGGTCCTGCTGCTGCTCGACCAGGACAAGGAGCTGCGGCTGATGCCCGACCGGCCGCGCACCCAGGAACTCCTGGGCAAGGATCAGGAGTCGGGCCTGATCGACGCCGACGTGGACCTGGTCGCCCTGCACGCCACGCTGCAGTCCCTCACGGTCGGGTACGTGCTGGCCCGCACCCGTCTGGCCAAGGAGTTCGGCGTCGGTGTGCGCGAGCTGGACGAGCGGGTGGCCGCGCTGGCCGAACGGCTCGCGGGGGCGGTGGACGGACCGAAGGCGGACGAGCAGGTCGGAAGAAAACCTGCGTCGGACGGCTGACCCCGAGCACGTTCCCGCAGCTCAGCACCCCAACAACCACCCAGCACAGGGCCCTCCATATTTAGCACTACGCTAAAAACCTCACGCCGCGACCGTTGACGGAACGCTAAAACAGCCGGTTTCATCGAGGGCGCTGGCCATACCGCCTGGTATGTGCGGCTCCCTTCCCGTTCCAGGAGGCGAGAGGCAATGGCGGCTCCACACGTCGTCGGTCCGGCCGACGCGCACGACACCGGCACGAACCCACCCCGTACCGCACGGGCCTGGGCGGTCACCGCCATGGTGGTGGCCCTGATGGTGATCAACTTCGCGGACAAGGCGGTGCTCGGCCTCGCCGCCGCCCCGATCAGGAAGGAGTTCGGTCTCAGCGCGAGCGAGTACGGGGCGATCGCCAGCAGCTTCTATCTGCTGTTCAGCCTGTCCGCGGTGGTCGTGGGCTTCCTCTCCAACCGGGTGCGGACGACGTGGATCCTGGCGGGACTCGCCGTCCTCTGGTCACTGACCGCGCTGCCGGTGCTGCTCGCCGCGAGCGTGCCCGCGCTGTACGCCAGCCGGATCGCGCTCGGCGCGGCCGAGGGGCCGACCGCGCCGATGGCGGTGCACGCGGTGCACAAGTGGTTCCCGGAACACGCCCGTTCGGTGCCGACCGCACTGGTCAACATGGGCGGCGCGGTCGGCCTGGCCGTCGCCACCCCCACCCTCGTCTACTTCATCACCCACCACGGCTGGCGCTCCGCCTTCGTCGTCCTGGCCGCCGCCGGGCTCGTCTGGTTCGCGGCCTGGGCGTTCATCGGCCGCGAGGGCCCGCTCGACACGTACGGCGCGGGGCTGCGCGGCACGGCCCACGGCGAGGCCCGTGCGGAGCCGCACGTCTCCTACCGCCGGCTGTTCCTCAACGGCACCTGGCTCGGCACGCTCGCCGTGGGCATCGGCGCGTACTGGGCGCTCGCGCTCTCCGTGGCGTGGCTCCCGACGTACCTGGAGGGTGCGCTCGGCTACAGCGCGGCAGAGGCCGGGAACCTGCTGATCGTGCCGCACGTCGTCAGCGCGGCCGTGCTGCTCGCTGTGCCGTGGCTGTCCGGGCGCTGGATGCGGCGGGGCGCGAGCGGGCGGCTCGCGCGGGGCGTCGCGGGCGGCGCCGTGGCCATCGCCGCCGGGCTCTGCATGCTCGCCCTGCCGCACGCCGACGGCGGCCTCGCGGTGCTCCTGATGACGCTGGCCTTCGGCCTGCCCAGTGCGGTGTTCCCGCTCAACTTCCTGCTCGGCGCCCAGGTGTTGCCCGTACGCCGCCGGGGTTCGGTCCTCGCGACCAGTACCGCCCTCGTAACGCTCGCCGGGATCGCCGCGCCTGCCGTGACCGGCCTGATCCTCGACGCCGCCGGCTCCCCGGACGCCGGTTTCCAGGGTGCGTTCGGGGTGTGCGCGGCGCTGCTCCTCGCGGGCGGGGCGCTCGCCGCCCTGACCGTCGACCCGGAGCGCGAGGCCCGCCGCTTCGGCCTCACGTCCTGACCCGCCCGCCTTTTCCGGAGGTACGCGATGTCCGACCCGCTCGACGCCCTGTTCTTCCCGCGCCGGATCGGTGTGATCGGCCTGTCCGCGCGGCCCGGCACCTGGGGCCGGCGTGTCGTGGAGCTGCTCCGCTCCGGTGGCTACCCGGGCGAGGTGTTCGCCGTCGAGCCGCGCGAACCCGACCCCGAACTCCCTTCCCTGGACGACCTGTTGGCGGACGGCGGGCTGCTCGACCTGCTCGTCGTGGCGGTGCCCGCCGAGGCCGCCGTCGGCGTGGTGGAGCGGGCGCGGCGCGCCGGTGTGGGTGCGGTCGTGCTGTTCTCGGCCGGGTTCGCGGAGGCCGGTGCGGAGGGCCGGCTGCTGCAGAAGCGGCTGGTGGCCGCCGCGGGCGACCTGCCGGTCCTCGGCCCGAACTGCCTCGGCCTGGTCAGCCGCCCCGCCGCGACGACCGTCACCGCGAGCGCGTACGTGGAGCGCGCCGCGCCCGCGCCGGGACCGGTGGCGATCGTCACGCAGAGCGGCGCGATGGGCTTCGTCCTCGCCGCACTACTCGACCAGCGCGGCACCTCGTACGCGTATTACGCGAGCGTCGGCAACGAGGCGTGCCTGCCGCTCACGGCCGTCGGCTCGTATCTGCTTGAGCGGCCCGACGTGCAGGTGCTCGGCCTGTACGTGGAGCAGATCCGGGACCCGCAGGCGCTGGCCCGGCTCGGCCGTCGCGCCCGGGAGCTGGGCAAGCGGGTCGTCGTCCTGAAGGCCGGGGCGAGCGAGGCGGGCGGCCGGGCCACGCTGTCGCACACCGCGGCCGTGGCGGGCGACCCGCTGCTGTTCGGGGCGCTGTGCCGGGACGCGGGCATCGTGACGGCCGCGGACGACGAGTCGTTCGCCGACCTGGTGACCGCGCTGCAGCGCCCTGTGTCGCTGCCGCCCGCACCCCGGTTCGCGGTGCTTTCGATGTCCGGCGGCGCGGGCGCGGTGATCGCCGACCGGCTGACCGCCCTCGGCGCCCGCGTGCCCGAGCTGACGCCCGGCACGCGCGCCGCCGTGGCCGCGCTCGACCTGCCGGGCGCGGCCGCCCTGGACAACCCGATCGACCTGGGCGGGCAGTTCTACCGAGGCGCCGACTCGTTCGGCGCACTGCTCGCGGCCCTCGACCGGGACCCGGCGGTCGACGGCATCGTCTGCTGCTTCACGTTCGGCGACCAGTTCGTCGATCTCTACCGCCAACTGGCGGGATGCATAGGCGAGTTGACGACTCCCGGCTGGCTGGTCTGGGCGTGTCCGCCGGACGGCGCGCCGGTCGGCGCGCCGTCCGGGGTCGTGCACCCCACGATCGCGAGCCTGATGCGCGCGCTGCCCGCTGTCGTACGAGAGCCGGAGCCCGAACTCACCGACCAGCGCGCCCCGTTGGACGCCAAGGCCGCGGCGGCCCGGGTCGCGGCCCGGCTGCCGCGTGGGCCCGGAGTGGTGACGGAGGCGTGCGCCGGCCCGCTGCTGCGGGAGCTCGGCGTGCCGTACGTGGAGCGTGTGGGGGATGCCGGGACGGCGCAGCCCCGTGACGGCGACACGCCCAGCCTCTCGTATGCCGTGAAGCTCGACTCGCCCGACGCGCCGCACCGCGCCCGGCTCGGCCTGGTCCGGCTCGGCGTCCCGGCCGCGGAGACCGCCCTGGTGGCCGCCGAACTCCTGGACCGGGCAGCGGAGTTGAGGCTCAGGGACGCCCAGGTCGTCGTACAGCCGCGGCTCACCCACACCGCGGAGCTGTCCGTCGGCGCCGTGCGCGATCCGCAGTACGGGCCCGCCCTCGTGGTGGGCCCGGGCGGCGCGCGGGCGGAGGAGGCGGGCGCGGAGCGGCAGGTCGTACGGCTGCCCGCGGCGCCCGGGGCGGTGGAGCGTGCCGCCGAGTCCGTCGCGGCAGGGCACCCGGCGCTGCACGCGTCCGCAGTGGCCCAAGTCCTCATCCGGGTCGCCGAGTTGGTGACACAGGCGCCGAGCCTGGCCGAGCTCGACATCAACCCGCTGCTCGTCCGCCCCGACGGCTCCCTGGTGGCCGTCGACTCGCTGCTCGTGCTTTCGGCGGACGACACGCCCGTTCCCGTACGCCCCTGACCACCACCAGCACCCGGCACGCCGACTCGAAGGAGCCTCATGTCGAACGACACGCCCAGGATCACCCAGCGCGCCACGGACACCTTCACGACCGCCGTCGAGGCGTACGTGTGGGGCTATCCGCTGGTCCTGATGGACCGCACCCGCCGGCTGCTCACCCACCGCGACCACCGGGGCAGCGCCCCCGTCAACACGCTGCGCCACCGCTCCCGGCTCGCCACGCCGCGCGACCGCGAGATCGTCAAGCCGAACAACGACACGCTGTACTCGATCGCCTGGCTCGACCTGGCGCGCGGACCGCAGCTCCTGGAGGTCCCGGACGTCGAAGGGCGCTACTACTCCTTCCAGTTCCTGGACGCCTACACCAACACCTGGGCGTACGTGGGCAGCCGGACGACGGGCGCGCGGGCGGGCCGGCACCTGGTCGTCGGGCCCGGCTCGGATGCCGAGGCCCCGGACGGGGCGGCCGTGCTGCGGTCGCCGACGAACACGGTGTGGCTGCTCGGGCGCACCCTCGTCGACGGGGAGGCGGACGTCGCGGCCGCGACCGACGTCATGGAGCGGTACCGGCTCACGCCGCTGCGCCCCGGGGACCGCGCCGACGAGAGGGCCGGGTGGTCGACGGGCGCCGTCGCGTCCCCGCACACCATCGGCGCCGCCGGCCTCGCGTTCTTCGACGAGCTGGGCCGCGCGCTGCAGGCCGACCCGCCGCCCGCCGCCGACGCCGCCCTGCTGGAGCGTTTCGCCGCCGTCGGCATCGGCCCCGGCCGCAGCCCCTCCCAGGACGCCCCCGACGGCGTGACCCGGATCGCCCTGGAGCAGGCCGTGACGTTCGGCGCGGCACTGCTTGAGGCCCGGGACTCCGTACGGGGCAGGGAGAGGTCCGACCGCACCGGGAGCGGAACCGGGACCGGGACCGGGACCGGCTGGTCGTACGACCTCGACATCGGTGCGTACGGGCGGAACCATCTGCTGCGCGCGATCATCGCCCGGCACGGCCTCGGCGCCCTCACCGCCGAGGAGGCCGTGTACGCCACCACCCGGCGGGACGCGGCCGCCCGCCCGCTCACCGGCGAGCACGCCTACCGCCTGCACTTCCCCGCCGACCGGCTCCCGCCCGTCTCCGCGTTCTGGTCCCTGACCGCCTACGACGAGGAGAACTTCCTGGTCGACAACAAGCTCGACCGGTACGCGATCGGCGACCGCACCCCCGGCCTCCGGTACGGGCCGGACGGCTCGCTCGACCTGTACGTCCAGCACGAGGCACCGGAGGACGGAGTCTCGAACTGGCTGCCCGTGCCGCCCGGCCCCTTCGAGCTGACGCTGCGCTTCTACGAGCCGCGGACGCAGATGCTGCGCGGGGAGTACGTGCTGCCGCCCGTGCAACGCCGCTGAGCCGCACTCGACTACCGCACTCTGCAAGGAGGTTCACCATGCTCGCCACCAACGCCGAGTCCAGTCCGCTGCTCGGCTCCCGGGCCGTGGAGTCCGTCGCGCCCGGCGTGCACACCGTCGGCCTTCAGGGCAACAGCCTGGCCGTGGAGACCGACGAGGGGCTGCTGATCGTCGACTCCGGCCCGTCCCCGCAGCTGGTCCGGCCCGTGCTCGACGAGCTGCGGGAGCGGACCGGGAAGAGCGTGCGCTGGATCGTCTACAGCCACGGGCACCTCGGATACAACTACGGCGTGTCCGGTTTCCTCGACGTCGCCGCCGAACGCGGCGAACCCCGGCCGACGGTGATCGCGCACGCCAACGTCGTACGCCGCCAACGCCGTTACCTGGAGACCGCGGGCCTGCAGAACCGCATCAACGCCCGCCAGTTCCGCCGCCCCCTCGCGGATTTCCCGGCGGCCCCGCCGCTGACCTTCCCCGACCAGACGTACACCGACTCCCTCACCCTGGGCTCCACGGGCCGGACGGTCCGGCTGCTGTGGGCGCCGTCCGAGACGGACGACGTGACGGCGGTCTGGCTGCCGGGGGAGCGGATCCTGTACGCGAGCGCCGCGGTGATCAGCGGCATCCCCAACGTGGGCACGCCGATGCGCACGTTGCGCGACCCGGCCCGTTGGGCCGACACCCTGGACCGGCTCGCCGCGCTCGGCCCCGAGACCGTGATCCCGGAGTTCGGGCCGGTGCTCCGCGAGGGCGGCGCGGCCCAGCTCACCGCGACCGCGGCGGCGTTGCGCTGGCTGCGGCGGGCGGTCGTGGACCGGCTCAACGCGGGCCGGGGCGTGGACGACATCGTGCACGACCTCGACTACCCGGCCGAGCTGTTCGACGTGCCGTGGATGCGGGAGAACTACGGCCACCGCGAGTACATCGTGCGCGACATCGTCCGTTCCGAGACCGGCTGGTGGGACGGCAACCCCACCCACCTGCACCCCGCCCGCCCGGCCAGGCGGAGGCTGCGGGTTAGGCGCAGCCGGCGTCGGGCGGGTCCGGTACGGGCTCGGGCTTGGTGAGGTCCACTGAGTCCCGTACGGGCTCCGGCTCAGGCTCTGACTCTGGCTCTGGCTCTGACTTGGTGAGGCTGACGCCGAGGCGGGCCTGCTCCTCCTCGACGATCCGGCGGGCCAGCTCCGCGTCCGAGACGTCGATCGCGTCCGGCGTGGATTCCGCGACGGCGCTGCGGCGGGCGTACGCGTCGAAGAGGCGGGTCTTGTCGGCCAGCATCTGCACCATGCGCTCGTCGACGCCGCCGGTCGCCAGGAGCCGGTGGACGTGGACCGGCCGGGCCTGGCCCATGCGGTGCGCGCGGGCCACGGCCTGGTGCTCGATGGTCGGCTTGATCTGGGGTTCGCAGAGCACGACGACCGACGCGGCCTGCATGTTGAGTCCGACGCCCGCCGCCTGGATCTGCGCGAGCAGCACGGCGGGGCCCTGGACGGCCGTGAACGCGTCGACGACCGCCTGCCGCCGCCCGGCCGGGATGCTGCCGGTGAGCGGCCCGAACACGGGAGCGTCGCCGTCGGCATCGGAATCGGAATCTGCATCCGCGTCCGCCCGGAGCGCTTCGTGGACCACGGTCAGGACGTCCCTGAAGTACGAGAAGACCACCGTCTTCTGCCCGTTCTCATCGGCCTCCCGGACGATCTCCCGGAGCCGGTCGAGCTTGGCCGACTTCTCGGGGTGTGTGTACGCGGATCTGCGCATCGCCATGAAGTTGCCGTCGATCACGGCCTCGCGGTACGCGTCCTCGTCGGCGGCGCTGGGCGTCTCCCACTCGTCGGTCTGTTGCAGGCTGGGCAGTTCCGTCAGCACGTCGTCCTGGTTGCGCCGCAGGTAGACCGGGGCGACGGCCTTGCGGAAGGCGACCGAGCCGATGAGGGCGTCCCGTTCGCCGAGGGAGTCCGCGACGTCGCCGTCGAGCATCCGGACCAGGTTGCGGAACTCGGCGGGCCGGTTCTCCATCGGCGTACCGGTCATGAAGAGCGCGCGCTCGCAGCGCTCCGTCCAGCGGGCGACCGCCTGGGAGCGCAGGGCCTTCGGGTTCTTCACGGTGTGCGCCTCGTCGACGACGAGCAGGTCGGCCTCGCCGCCGGCCGGTTCGGGGAAGCCGCGCAGCGCGTCGAAGGTGGTCACGGCGACCCCGCCGCGGCCCTGCCAGTCGTCAAAGGCCGCGTGCCGGTCGGGGCCGTGCAGGACCGTGGGGCGCAGGGTGGAGCGGGCCTCGATCTCGCGGGTCCAGTTGACGAGGACGCCGGCCGGGCAGACGACCAGGAACCGGTTCCGTCCCTCGGCGGCGAGGTGGGCGACGGCGGCGATGGCCTGGATGGTCTTGCCGAGTCCCATCTCGTCCCCGAGCATCACCTTGCGGCGGGCGAGGGCGAAGCGGGCGCCGAAGGCCTGGTAGCCGCGGAGGGAGACCCTGCGGTGGGTGTCGTCGAGGCCCTGGGCGCGGACGTGCTCGGCGATCTCGTCCGGCAGGAACCCCTCGGCGGCGGCTGCGTCCGGGACGCGTCCGGTGATCTCGGCGAGCAGGCTGTAGTACTCGGCGGAGCGCAGCTCGAAGTCGACCCAGGCGGCGATGTCCGAGTCCGGTGCGCGCAGCAGGTCCACGGAGGCCTGCGCCAACTGGCCGGGCACGCCTGCCTGTTGGGCCTGAGCGACCAGGGTCCGCAGGGCGTCGGCCGCCGCGAGGGCGCGGGACTTCTTCGCCCGCCCGGCGAACAGCATCCGCAGCCGTCCGGAGGCGGGCCGGGCTTCGGCGAGCAGCGGTTCCAGGCGGGCGGCGAGCCCGGTGGCGGTGTCGACGGCCCGCCGCGCCTCGGGCCCCGCCTCGACCAGGACGTGCAGAGCGGTGACGAGTGCGGTGGTACGGGGCTCGGGGTGGTCGACGTCGATGTGCACGGCGACGGTGTCGTGCGCGGCCTCGGTGAGGCGGCGGGTGGCGGCGAAGATCTGGTCGACGGTGCGCTGGCCCACGCCGGGCAGCTGGCGCAGGCGGTACGGTCCGGCCTCGACGATCTGGCCGACCGTACGAAACCCGCCGTTCTCGACACTGGCGAGGCGCAGCCGGCCCTCGGTGAGCTCCTGGAGGCGGGCTATGGGGATGCCGTCGAGCTCGCGCGCCACCTCGGCGTCGTGGATCGGCCCGACCGCGGCGCGCACGGCGTCGACGGCTCGCGCATGGTCCGCGATCAGCGCCCTCGCCGCGTCCGACAGCCGCACCCCTTCCGCGACCACCTCCCGCTCGTCCCGCCCCACGTGCACACCCCTTCTCGGCCAGGAGGCGGCTCCCGCCCGCCAGGCCGGGCAGTTCGCCCCCATCTCCGGTCCCGTCCGGACACCGCCGACCTGCCCCCAACCTACGCGCCCCCACTGACACTCGCTCCCGCCACCGCCTGAGCGGACTCGGCCACCGTGTCCGGCTCGGACGCACCGGGGCGGCACACCTGGCGGTACACCTTCCGGCCACCCTGCGCCGCCGCTGCTGCTACTCCTCCCCCTCCCCCTCCTCCGCCCGCTCCGCCACCACCCGCTCCCTCCGTCCCACCACGACGCCCGCCGCGACCGCGCTTGCCGCGAAGGCGAGGAGGAGGGTGGCGGGGCGGTCGAGGCGGTGGCCGGTGATGTGGTCGACGGAGTAGCGGCCGGGGCCGGCGAGGCCGAGGCCCGCGGCGACGAAGCCGAGGTAGGCCGGGTACTCGTAGCCGCCCTGCATGGCGAAGAAGCCGGACGGGCTGTGCACCGCGACCGCGCCCGCCATCGCCCCGGCGGCCGCCGCGCCCGCCGCGGGCGTGGCCGCGCCGAGGGCGAGCAGCGCGCCGCCGCCCGCCTCGCCCAGGCCCGCGGCGAGGGCGCTCGGCCTGCCGGGGCGGAAGCCCATGGCCTCCATTGCCTGCGCCGTGGCGTCGAGCCCGCCGCCGCCGAACCAGCCGAAGAGCTTCTGCGCCCCGTGCGCGACGAGCACGCCGCCCGTGCCGAGGCGGATGGCCAGCAGGCCCAGGTCCTTGCGGTTGAGGCAGCCCATGTCGTGGTCCTTACGTCCGGTCGTCCGTGCGCCGCCTCTCAGTTTTCGCCGGGGCGGGGCCGCCCGCCACTCAGGCCAGGCCGTCCGCCTTCAGGCCCGCCAACACCGCCTCGCCGAGCGCCTGCACGGCGGACTGCGGCCGCACCATCACCGTGAACTCCTTGATGCGGCCCTCGGGGTCGAAGTGCAGCAGGTCGATGCCGTGGATCTCGCGGCCGCCGACGACCGCCCGGAACAGCAGGACGGTCGACGGGCACACCGTGCCGTCCACACCGGTCTCGGCCGTGCCCGCGTACCGGCCGACGTACCGGAACTCCTCGAAGGTGCGCAGCAGGACCCCGAAGAGGCCGAGCACCATCGGCTTGCCCTCGAAGGGCGTGAACTTCACGGGGCTGTACAGGCGGATGTCGTCGGTGAACAGCTCGCCCAGCGCGCCGAGTTCGCGCCGGTCGACGGCCTCCTGGAAGCGGTCGGTGGTCGTCATGTCCTGCGCCCTGCTGAAGGAGCCCCCATGGCCCTGCGTCACGCCGTCCTCGCGGCGCTGCTCGACGAGGAGCGGAGCGGGTACCAGCTGGCCAAGGCCTTCGACCTGGGCGTGGCCAACTTCTGGTACGCGAAGCCGCAGCAGCTCTACGCCGAGCTGGCCCGGCTCGAACAGGGCGGCCTGATCGCCGGGCGCGAGGTCGTCCAGGAGGGCCGCCCCAACAAGCGGCTGTTCACGGTCACCGGCGCGGGCCTCGCCGAGCTGGAGGCGTTCACGGCCGCCGCCGCCAAGCCGTCCGTCCTGCGCGACGACCTGATGGTCAAGGTCCAGGCCGCCGACCGCGTCGAGACCGACCACCTGATCGCCCGGCTCACCGAGCGCATCGGCTTCGCGCAGGACAAGGTCGACCTGTTCGAGCGGCTTCTGCACACCATGCGCAGCGACCGCGACGAGGAGGACTTCCTGCTGCACGGCCGGCCGATCGGCCCGTACCTGACCTGCCTGCGCGGCCTCGCCTTCGAGCGGGGCAACCGCGACTGGTGCGAGCGCGCCATCACCGTCCTGCGGGCCCGCCGATGAGCGGCCCGGACGCCCCGCGCCCCCCGTCTACGCGGTTGGGCCCACCGCCTGGCCGGGAAACTGGCCTTCCGCAGAGCGGAGTTGACGTACGCGAACCGATGCGTACGCGTACCGAAGAAGCGTGAGCCGGTTACTCCGCCGGGTCCTCGTCGGCCCGGCGGGCCGCCTTCTGCACGTCCCCCTCGACGGCCTCCCGGCTCCGGCCCGTCGCCTCCGCGTGCCGGGCGATCGCGGACCGCACGTTCTCCGAGGCCCGGCGCCATCGCTCGCGCTGCGCCTCGTACGCCTCGCCGGTGAGGCCCGCGAGCTTCGCCCGCTCCTCCTCCGCGCAGCGTTCCAGCCTGATCAGTTCATCGGAGATCTCAGCCACACTCGAATCCTAAGGACCCGGAACGCGACGCGCGATCGTACGGAGAGGTGCGGCTCAGGGCGCGAGCAACCCCAGGATGCCCGGCGCGAGTTGGCC
Source organism: Streptomyces solicavernae (assembly GCF_029968095.1). Lineage (GTDB taxonomy): Bacteria > Actinomycetota > Actinomycetes > Streptomycetales > Streptomycetaceae > Streptomyces > Streptomyces solicavernae. Next base: position 56,316 of record NZ_JASCIR010000005.1, read on the forward strand.
CACGCAGGCCGCGCTCAGGCCGAGGAGCAGGCCGAGGAGCAGGCCGAGGAGCAGGCCGAGGAGCAGGCCGAGGAGCAGGCGGTGAGGTGCGCATGGCGGCGGCGCAAGGGGTCGCGGAGGCCGCACACCGCGTGGTGAGCCCGGCACCGCGCCGGGCCCGCACGACGGCTACGACAACTGCGACAGCTACGACAGCTACGACAACTGCGACTGCACCTGCGAGGAGATCAGCTCCAGGTGCTCCAGGTCGTCCAGGTCGAGAATCTGCAGGTAGACGCGGCGCGAGCCGATCTCCGCGTACCGGCCGAGCTTGTCGACGACCTCGTCCGGCGATCCGGCCAGGCCGTTGGCGCGCAGCTCGGCCACGTCCCGGCCGATGGCCTGTGCCCGGCGGGCCACCTCGGCCTCGTCCTTGCCGACGCAGGCGACCAGGGCGTTGGAGTACACCAGCTCGTCGGGCACCCGGCCGAACTCCTCGGCGGCCGCGCGGACCCGGCCGAACTGGCGCTCGCTGTCCTCGACCGAGGCGAACGGAATGTTGAACTCGTCCGCGTACCGGGCGGCGAGACGCGGCGTGCGGACCGCGCCGTGACCGCCGATCAGCACCGGAACCTTCGCCTGCGCGGGCTTGGGCAGCGCGGGCGAACCGGCCAGGCGGTAGTGCGTGCCGTCGAAGTCGAAGGTACGGCCGATCTCCGTGCCCCAGAGCCCGGTGACGATCGCCAGCTGCTCCTCCAGGCGGGCGAACTTCTCCTTCGGGAACGGAATGCCGTACGCGGTGTGCTCCTCCTCGAACCAGCCCGCGCCCAGGCCGAGTTCGACGCGGCCGCCGGACATCTGGTCGACCTGCGCGACCTGGATGGCGAGCACGCCGGGCAGCCGGAACGTGCCGGCCGTCATCAGCGTGCCCAGCCGGATCCGGCTCGTCTCACGGGCGAGTCCGGCCAGCGTGATCCAGGCGTCGGTGGGGCCCGGCAGGCCGTCGCTCGCGCCCATGCGGAGGTAGTGGTCGGAGCGGAAGAACGCGTCAAAGCCCAGCTCCTCGGTGGCCTTGGCGACGGTGAGCAGAGTGTCGTAGGTGGCCCCCTGCTGGGGCTCGGTGAAGATGCGCAGATCCATGGGGTCCATCCTGCATCCTGCGCCCGCCCCACCGAGCCGCCCCGGCCCCGCGTCCGCCCGCCTCAGCCCACCCGGCCCGCGTCAGCCCGCCCCGGCCCCGCGTCCGCCACCTCGGCCCGCGTCAGCCCTGGGTGGCCAGGAACTCCTCCACCTCGTCGCGCGACGGCGCGGACGGCTGTGCGCCCGTGCGCGTCGTACTGATCGCGGCCGCCGCGCACGCCCAGCGTGCCGCCTGCTCCAGTGGACGGTCCTCGGCGAGCGCGACGGCCAGGGCGCCGCAGAAGGAGTCGCCCGCCCCGGTCGTGTCGGTCGGGGTCACCCGGAACGCGGGGATGTGCAGGCTCGACGTGCCTTCGAGGAGCAGCACGCCGTCGCCGCCGAGGGTGACGACGACCGCGCCCGCGCCGGTCAGCTTCCGTGCCGCGGCGACGATCTCGTCGACCGTACGGGCCTCGGCGGTGCCGGTGAGCGCGGCGAGCTCGGTGCGGTTCGGTACGAGCAGGTCCACCTGCGCGGGCGGCACCGCGCCCTCGACCGCCGGGGCCGGGTTGTAGAGGACCAGGCCGCCCGCGAGGCGGGCCGCGGCGTGGTTGGCCGAGTCCGGCACCTCCTGCTGCAGGACGGTGACCTTGGCCGCGCCGAGCGGGCCGACGGCGGCCTCGCAATCGGCGGCCATGAGGCGGGAGTTGGCGCCGGGGCTGACGATGATGGAGTTCTCGCCGTCCGGGTTCACGGCGATCAGCGCACGGCCGGTGGGCACACTCTCGGTACGCAGGATGTGGGTGGTGTCCACACCCTGCGTGCGGGCCGCGTCGACCAGGACGTCGGCGGCGTCGTCGTCGCCCACGCGCCCGACGAACGCGACCGCGCCGCCGAGCCGGGCGGCGGCCACGGCCTGGTTGGCGCCCTTGCCGCCGGGGTGCTGCACGATGTCCCCGCCGAGGACGGTCTCCCCGGGGACGGGGTGGTGCGGCACCGGGGCGATGAGGTCCAGGTTGAGACTTCCGACGACGGCGATCACTGCGCTTCCTCCGGCCTTGCGGTCATGTCCTTCACTGCGCCCACTTCGCTCACTTCGCCCACTTCGGTCACTTCGGCCACTTCGCTCACTTCGCTCGTACCGTGCCCACTCTGCTGCTGCGGCGCGCTGGAGTCCCGTACGACGAGGTCGGGGGCGAGCCGTATGGTGCGGTGCGGGCGGCTGCCGTGCTCGGGCGGGCGGCGGAGCAACCGGGCGGCCTCCGCGGCGAGTTCGGCCACCGGCTGGCGGACCGTCGTGATGCCGGGCGCGGACAGCGCGGCCATCGGGATGTCGTCAAAGCCGGTGACGGCGACCTGGCCCGGCACGTCCGCGCCGCGCTGCTGAAGCCGCTGCAGGGCGCCGACGGCGATCAGGTCGTTGGCGCAGACCAGCGCGTCCGGGCGCTCGTGCCACGCCTCGTCGACGGCGGCCCGGCCCCACTCCACCGAGAAGTCGCCGAGGAACACCCGGCCCGGCGCGTCCGGGTCGAGCGCGCCGGCCCCGGACTCGTACGCGAGGCGTCGCTCGGCGGCCGCGGAGGCGGTGCCGGCGGCGCCGAGGAAGCAGACGCGGCGGCGGCCCGTCGCGGCGAGGTGGTCGAGGACGAGGTCCATGCCCGTGGCGTTGTCGACGGCCACGGAGTCGGCGACGCCCGGGCCGCAGCCGCGGTCCATGAGGACCAGCGGAACCCGTGCGGCGGCCGCGGCGACGGCCTCGCGGCTGCGCCGCTCGTGGGCCGGGATGACGAGCAGGGCGTCGACGCGGCGGGCGAGCAGGTCGGCGATGTGCTCGGCCTCGGCGGCCGGGTCGTCGTCGCAGTCGGCGAGGAGGACGGCGCGGCCGTCGGCGTGCAGGGCGCGCGTCAACTCCCGTACGAGCGTGGGGTAGAAGGGGTTGGTGATCTGCGGCAGGACCAGGCCGACGGTGCCGGTGGCGCGGCTGCGGAGGGCGCGGGCGGCGTGGTTGGGGCGGTAGTCCAGCTGCTCGGCGGCGGCGCGGACGCGCTCGGCGGTCTCGGCGCCGACGGGGCGGGTGCCGGCCAGGACGCGGGAGACGGTGGCGACGGAGCAGCCCGATGCGCGGGCGACGTCGCGCAGCGTTGCATCGGTCATGCCCGGCTCCCGACCGTCCGTCCACACATCCCGGCTGTCCGTCCACACATCTCGGCCACCCGCTCGACCCCCATACCTTCCCCCATGCCTTCCCGCATGCTTTCCCCACACCCGCAAAGTTTCGGAAAACGTTATCAGCACCTGACCCCAACGACCACCGTTTCTCCAGCTCCGCTGACGTGCTCGATCGCGGATCGTCTCGGGAGGCCGCCTCCGGCTGCCATTGACATAATTCGGACGTCTGCTCATCCTCTCCGGAGAACGTTTTCCCAACGCCGCTCCCGCAGGCGGTTCGGCTGGACAAAGAGGTTCCGCGATGCCCCGAAAGATCATTCTCGACTGCGACCCCGGGCACGACGACGCCATCGCCATGCTGCTCGCGCACGGCAACCCGGACGTCGAGCTCGTCGCCGTCACCACCGTCGTCGGCAACCAGACCTTGGAGAAGGTCACCCGCAACGCCCTCTCGGTGGCCCGCATCGCGAACATCACCGGCGTCCCGTTCGCCGCCGGCTGCCCCCGTCCCCTCGTACGCGAGGTCGAGACGGCGCCGGACATCCACGGCGAGTCCGGCATCGACGGCCCCGTCATGCCCGAACCGGTCCTGGAGCTCGACGAGCGGCACGCCGTCGACCTCATCATCGACACGGTGATGAGCCACGAGCCCGGCGAGATCACCCTGGTCCCGACGGCCGGCCTCACCAACATCGCCCTCGCCGTACGCAAGGAGCCGCGCATCGCCGAGCGGGTCCGCGAGGTCGTCCTGATGGGCGGCGGCTACCACGAGGGCAACTGGAGCCCGGTCGCCGAGTTCAACATCAAGATCGACCCGGAGGCGGCGCACATCGTCTTCAACGAGCGCTGGCCGGTCACGATGGTCGGCCTCGACCTCACGCATCAGGCCCTGGCCACCCCCGAGGTGGCCGAGCGGATCGCGAAGGTCGGCACGAAGCCCGCGGAGTTCGTGGGCGAACTCCTGGACTTCTTCGGCCGGATGTACCTGGAGGCGCAGGGCTTCGCGCACCCGCCGGTGCACGACCCGTGCGCGGTCGCGTACGTCATCGACCCGGATGTGATGACGGTCCGCAAGGCGCCCGTCGACATCGAGCTGACCGGCACCCTCACGCTCGGTATGACCGTGACGGACTTCCGCGCCCCGGCCCCCGCCGACTGCCGTACGCAGGTCGCCGTGGACCTGGACCACCGGCGGTTCTGGAACCTGGTCGTGGACGCCCTGGAGCGGATCGGCGAGGTGACCGCATGAACACCGCCTCCTCGGCGACCGCGGATACAGGTACGGGCGGCGGGCGCGGCACCCGGATCGCCGTCCTGGTCACCGCGCTGCTCGCGGCGTGCTTCGCGTTCCAGCTGAACGCGAGCATGCTCAGCCCCGCCCTGAAGAACATCGAGGACTCGCTCGGCGCGACCTCCGCCGAGGTCGGCCTGACGCAGACGGCGTTCTTCACCTCGGCCGCGCTGTTCTCGCTGTTCCTGCCGCGCCTCGGTGACCTCGTCGGCCGCCGCAAGGTGCTCACCGGGATGATGGCCCTGATGGTCGTCGGCTGTGTGATCGCGGCGCTCGCGACCAACGTGCCGTTGCTGTTCGCCGGCCGCGTCGTGCAGGGCGTGTCCGGGCCGACCGTGCCGCTCTGCCTGATCATGCTGCGCCACGAGGTGCACGACCCGAAGCGGTACGGGCTGCTGCTCGGCGTCATCACGGCCGTCAACGGCGGCATCGCGGGCGTCGACTCGATCGCCGGCGGCTGGCTCGCCGACAACTTCGGCTTCCAGTCGGTGTTCTGGGTGATGGCCGTGGTCGCCGCCCTCGCCGCGCTCCTCGTGGCGACGCTCACCCCGGAGTCGGTGGCCTCGCGCGCCGACGTCGACGTGCCGCGGATGGACTGGCCGGGCGTGGCCCTGCTCGTCGTGTCGGTCGGCACCGCCCTGATCGCGCTCAACGAGGCGGGCAAGCTGGCCGCGGCGAACTGGGCTCTGGTGGCGGGCCTGTTCGTGGCGTCGGCGCTCGCCTTCGCCCTGTTCTGGCGTACGGAGGAGCGCAGCCCGCACCCGCTGGTCGCCACCCGGCACCTGCGGCGCCGCTCCACCTGGGCGCTGCTGCTCACCACCGTGCTCACCATGACCGGCGTGTTCGCCGTGATGAACGGCCTCATCCCGGCCTTCGCGCAGGACGCCGACGCCGGTTTCGGCATGACCGCCGAGGCCTCGGCCTGGTGGACGCTCACCCCGTACGCCCTCGCCGGCCTCGCCATGGGCCCGCTCGCCGGGCGCCTCGCCGCGACCTTCGGCTACGGGCGGATCCTGCGCATCGGCCTGATCGGCGCGGCGGCGATGGTGGGCCTGATGATCGTCACGCTGCAGGGCGACTCGAAGGCGCTGCTGCTCACCTCCTCGATCCTCATCGGCATCACGTACGCGGGCATCGGCAACATCGTCCTCAACGGCCTGGGCATCGTGCTCTCGCCCCGCGAGAACCCCGGCTTCCTGCCGGGCCTGAACGCGGGCGCGTTCAACCTGGGCGCGGGCCTCAGCTTCGCGGTCCTGTACGCGGTCCAGACGGCGACGAAGCCGGAGGACGCCACGTCGGCGGCGGGCTACACGGCGGGCATGATCGCGGGCGTCGCCCTGCTCGCGGCGGCGTTCCTGACGTCGTTCCTGATCCCGAAGCCGGTGGAGGCGGAGGCGCACTGAACGTCGTTCCCGATCCCGATCCCGAAGCCGGTGGAGGCGGAGGCGCACTGAGGCGGCGAGCCGTGGGGCGGGGGTGCGGGGTGGTGTGCGGATTCGGTGGGGGCCTGTCCGGCGCGCGGCCCTCAGGGGGGTCCCGTCCGGGAATCCGGCGCCGAGAGGCCCTCGCCGCGTTCGTCGCTGAGGGCGAGCCTGCGGAGCATCTCCAGGACGCGGTCGCGGGACTCGTCGGCGGCGTCGATGGCCTCGACGCAGGTCCAGTAGTGGACTTCGCCCTCGGCCGAGCAGGAGACGCCGACCAGGGCTATGCCCACCTCGCCGAGGAGTCCGCCGAGGCCGGTGAGGGTGGCTCTCGGGTCGTGGATCTCGGTGAGGCGGGCCGCGCGGATCGCCGCCGTGCCGGGGTGGGCGGCGGCGAGGACTCCGCAGCCGCGGCCGCTCACTTCGCTCAGGGCCAGGGCCTCGCCGCGCAGGGCCGGCGGCCCGCCCACCGCGAGGCGGCTGCCGATCGCCTGCGCGAGGGCCTTGGCCTGCCAGGCCTCCGTCAGCACGGACGCCGCGTCGCGCCCGCGCGCCAGCGCGCCTCTGCTCTCCCTGATGAGTTGCAACCCGTCCATCGCCGTCCCCGTCCGCCGTGGTACCGAGGCGCTGGTCCGCCCTGCCGAACTGCCGCTTTCCTCGGGCCCGTTGGGCCGGTGCGGGGCGCTTCGGTCGGTCAGTCCCAGTCACACTCTTCCAGTCCACTACCCAGAGTGAAGGTAATCAGACCAAAAGACCAGGGGAATACGGAAATCTCTGGACAGAATCTCGAATCCGGCTCTTTCGATCACTCCGAAGAGTAACGACGAGGGATCTTCGGCTCGGCCGAACCCACCGGAAAGCGCTGCTCGTTGCGCTCGATCTTCGCAGCCAGCGCGGCCTGCGCGTCGACCCCGAGGACCTCGCAGAACTGCAGCAGATACGCCAGTACGTCGGCCACCTCGTCTCTCACCCGGTGGGCGGACTCGGGGTCGTCCATCACCGCGGCCGACTGCTCGGGCGTCAACCACTGGAAGATCTCGACCAGTTCGGCCGCCTCCACACTGAGGGCGGAGGCCAGGTTCTTGGGGGTGTGGTACGGCTGCCAGTCGCGCGCCGCGGCGAACTCCGCGAGGCGGCGCTGCAGTTCCTTCAGGTCCGGGTCGGTCGTCACGCCCCAGGTCTACCACCCGGGCCGCGGCCCCGGTCAGCCGCGGGGGCGGCCTCCGTCAGCCACGGGGGGCGGTGACTCCGTCCTCCACGAGGCCCTGCACCTCGGTGCCGGGCGGGGTGAGGAGGAAGACGTTCCGGTCGACCCGGTGCATGCCGCTGCCGAGGCCCATGACGACGCCGCTGCTGAAGTCCAGTACGCGCTTGGCGACTTCGCTCTCCGCGCCGGAGAGGTCGAGCAGCACCGGGATCTCGGCCATCAGGGTCTCGGCGACCTCGCGGGCGTCGGCGAAGACGTTGACACGGTGGACGACGAACTGGCGGCGGCTGTCGTGCGCGGCCTCCGGCAGGGCGCGGTGGCCCGGCCAGGACGGCCACTCGGTGCTGCTGCGCAGCGGCACGACCTGGGCCAGCCCCTCCCACTGTTCGTCAGTGGCGTCGTGGCCGTAGCTGTTCATGCCCCACCCCGTCCGGGCTCGCACTGGTCGTCTGTACCGGCCAATTCTTACGCCAACTCACCCGTTCGGCCCAACTGCGACACGGGGGTGGGAGCTGCGGGCGCCTGGTGGCACGGCCCCGAAGCCGACCGCGGCTACTCCTTGCCCCGGCCAAGCAGCTGCAGCGCCCGCAGTCCCGCCTCGATGGCGAACCGGTGGGTGGGGTCCTCCAGTTGGACGCCGAAGTGGGACATCAGGTTGCGCATGCGGTAGCGGACCGTCTGCGCGTGGACGCCCAGGGTGTCGCCGATCTGTTCCGCCGTGCCGCGGGTGGTGAGCCAGGCGTGCAGGGTTTCGACGAGGCGGGTGCGGCGGGTGCCCGTGGCCTTGTCCAGGGGGGCGAGTTCACGGGTCGTCAGCTCGCTGACGAGGGCCGGGTCGGAGAGCAGCCACAGGGTGAGCAGATGGCCGGCGCAGTCCGTGTACGGGGCGTCGGGCACCGCCCCGTCGTCGATGAGCTGTTGCAGCTGGCGGGCCCAGCGCAGCGAGTCCGCGGCCTGCGCGGTCGGCACGGTGAGGCCGACGACGAGCGGGGCGGCGGCGGCCACGACTTCGAGGGAGGCCCGGCGTTCGGCGGTGAAGGGTCCGGGGAGGAGCAGGTGGGGCTGGGGGGCGCCGAGGTCGGCGAGGACGTCGGGGGCGAGGCCGGCCGCCACGTGGTCGGGGACAGGGTCCCGCAGGGCGACGAGCGTGACGTTCCCGGGCAGCGGCCAGCCGCCCTGCTCGCAGAGTTCGCCGATGGTGGAGTGGGTGAGCGGCGTGCCGGCGAGCAGCAGGTGCAGCAACCGTCTTCGGTGCACGTCGGCGGCCGAGCCGACCCGGGCCAGGGCCTCCGTGTAGCCCTCGCGGGAGAGCGCCGCCAGCTCGTCGACGTACGTGAACAGCGTGTCGGCGAAGGTGAGGAGCAGCGTCGGGGAGAGGTCGTAGCGGCGGCCCACGGACTTGGCGCGGCGCAGGGCGACGCGCGCGCCGAGCCGGTAGGCGCCCTGGAGGGTCTCGATGTCGCGGCCCTCGTACGCCTCGACGCGGCCGAAGGTGCGCAGGATCTCGTCGCGGGCGGCCGTGGACGAGGTGGGGTCGGCGATGCGGTCCACGAACGCGGTGAGGCTGCGCTCCACCCCGAGCCGGATCGATCCGGCGTTGGGGCCGTTCAGGAGCTGCGCGTACTCGGGGAAGGCACGGATGACGTCGACCCCGATCTCATGGACGAGGCTGGGCAGTTCGGGCCGCATGATGGCAGCGAACTCCCTGGGGAGGTGCTCCATGGAATCGTCCACGGCCGACGACTGAGCTGGCAGGGACATGAGTCGGTCCTTGCTGTCAGGGCTCCCGGTGGGGGGACGGCGCCCATGGGGCGTTGGGCAGGCCCCCTCGTACGCCGTCAGGTGCGAACCGATGGCAACGTGCTGACGCTAGAGCACCGGTCGAGTGGTGTACACCACACTCGCCGAGGTTTGGCTGTAATGCGCAGGTGGTGGAACGGGGCTCCCCCGTACGTCAGTTGCTCGGCAGGGTCAGACTGGGGAGGGGCGGGACCGCGGCCGGGCAGCCGGGGCGGCCGTTGCCCTCGGGTGAGCAGACGGTGGCCTGGTTCATGGCGATGCTGTTGTCCGGGCCGCTGATGGCCGCGGTGAACAGGGCGTCCAGGTCCTCGCCGCCGGTGCCGCAGCCGGAGAACTCCGGGATGTCGATCTTCGCGGTGAGCAGTCCGCCGAGGAGGACGTTGGTGTAACTGCCCGTTCCGTTCGGGCCGAAGGAGCCGCGGAGCGTCACGTGGTACGGCTTCGCGGTCCCGCACTTCGGGCCCACGTCAAGCCGGGTTCCGTTCACTTTCACGTCGTAGATGCGCAGCCGCTGGTCGAAGCTGGCGAAGGCGAAGTTCTCCGCGGCCTGCCCGCTGCCGATGGTGCCGGTGCCGATGCTGACGGGCCCGGTCTCGAACCGCACCTTCGCCGAGACCGGGGTGAACCCGAAGGCGAGGAAGGTGGATTCGGCGTCCGGCAGGTCGATCGTCGCGGCGGAACCGATGAGCGCGTAGCGCGGGGAGCCGATGGCGCTGAACACGTTGTGCTTGTTGGCCCAGACGTTCATGAGGGCCGGCTTCCGTTCCGGGTCGTTGATGACCATGGACCCGTCCAGCTTGCGGACCGTGCCGTAGCCGACGGCGTAGGCGCAGACCGGGAGGTGCACGCTGGTGGGCGGCCGCAGGACGGTGCCGGGGAGCGGGGGCGGTGCGTCGGAGAGGTCGATCTCGCCGTCCGGCCGCTCGGCGGGGCAGCCGTCCGGCCCGTCCTCGCGGCCCTGTTCCGGGGCGACCTCGATGCCGGCGCCGGGTTGTTCCGCGGGTCCGGTGCCGGGGTCGTCCGTCCCGGGCGCGCCGGTTCCGCCCGTGGCCTCGGCGGTCACCTCGGCGAGGAGGCCGTCCTGGCCGTCGGCGAGGGCGCAGGTGAGGGTAACGGGGGCGGCGGGGCTGGTGGGGTCGGTGGGGTTGGCGGAGGGGGTGGGGTTGGTGGGGTTGGTGGGGTTGGCGGAGGGGGTGGGGTTGGTGGGGTTGGTGGAGTCGGTGGGGTCCGCGGGGTCCGGGGGCTGCTTCTGCTGTTCGCCTGTCCGCGTCAACGGGGTTATTTTCAGGGTGAGTTCACCGGCTACGAGGACGACCCGGCCCGGCGACCCCACGGTGACGGCGGGCACCTGACCGGTGTGGTCGAGCCGCAGCTCCGCGTCGTCGCCGGGCACGCCGGCGGCTGCGGTGAGGGGTGACCAGCGGGTGTCGGCGCTCTCGCCGTTCTGCCGGACGCGCACGTCGAGGGCGGCCTCGCTCGCCAGTGCCGTCGTGCCCTCGGGGAGCGCGGGCGCGAGGTCGTCGTACGGCAGCGCGGCGGCCACGGCGACCGGGCCCGGGGCGATCGGCTCGCCGACCTTCGCGGTCCCGGGCGCCCGGGTCGTGACCTCGACCTCCGTCCGCACGCGCGCGGCGCCGGACGGGGCGCCCTCGGGCAGTACACAGTCGTACGCGAGCATGACCGGGGGGCGGGTCTCGTCGGCCTGGGAGCCGGTTCCCGAGACGAGTCCGGCGACCAGCGCGGCGGCCGCGGCCACCGCGAGGCGCCGGGTGCGGTGGGCGCTGCGGGCCTGCGGGGTCATCGGGCCCTGCCTTTCAGAGACGGCTCGGGGACGGCTCGGTACGGCTCGGGGGACGGCTCCGGGACGGCTGTCCGGGGGCGGGCAACCGGTCCGCCGCCGAGCCGGTCGCTCGGCGGCGGACGGGGGCGCGCACACGGCGGGGGACGGTCCGCGCCCGACGGTGCCGGACGGTCACGGCGAGGTGATCTCCTGCGGGGAGTCCAGCACGTAGTCGCCGACGAAGTCCGCGTGGTCGCCCGGGTTGATGAAGCCGAGGCAGTTCGCCCCGGCCTCCGCGGCGAGCGTACCGCCGCCGGTGACATGCAGGGTGTCGGTGCTGTTCTCGAACCAGCCGTTCACGCTGCCGGAGAACGTCGCGTTGCACGAGAAGCCCTCGATGCTGGCGCGGATCCCGGTGATGGTGCCGTCGGCGCGGTCGGCGCTGCTCATCCCGGTGACATTGATCTTCCACGGGTACGTGGTCTCGTCCGGGACGACCGTGAACTGGATGCCGCCCACCTGGCAGCCCTCGAAGCCGATGCTGCTGATGTCGCCGATGCCCTCGCCGGCCAGGCCGGACCCGCTCTTGAGCGTGCCCGACGCCACCGAACTGGCGCATTCGAGGACCGCGTTGGGCACGGTCAGGGTCGGCCCGGTGGCTGTGCCGGTGAAGGCACCGCCGGGCGTCACGGTGTACGTGGCCTGCGCGGTGGCCGAGGCCGAGCTGACGGTCATACCGAGTGCCGCGGCGAACGCGGCCGCGGTGACGGCGGTCGTTCTGAAGATCTTGCGCACGGTGATTCCTCCATGGGGTGTCTCGCAGGGGACTCGCACAGGAGAGGGAGAAGATTCGCCGGCCGCCGGCGGGACAGGCCTGCCGAACCGCGACGTTACGAGCAAGTAACCCAGCGCCGCAATGGGAGAAGGCCAAATTCCGCGACACCCCGAGAAGTCGTTGAATTGTTTGTCGACCGGCGCACAGTGGATCGCCGCGCCCTTGTCAGCCGGTGAGCGAATTCCCGTACCGCAGGAACAGGGCGCGGCGGACACTCACCAAGTGAGCGTCCTGGAAACGGATTTACTCACCGGCCGACAAACGGCCGAGTAATGTAATAACCGTCAGCAAGGCCATTGCCGTTTACGGTTTCCCGTGAGTAACGTCGCGGTCCTCTCCCCCTCGACTTGCGAAGGGAATTCCGCCATGCCTTCCCTCAGGCGTGCTCCCGTACGGGCCTCCGCCGTCGCGGCCGCGTCCGCCCTCGCCCTGCTCGGCGCCGCGCAGCCCGCCGCCGCGCAGCCCGCCGCCGCGGACGACGTGCAACTCAACGGCGTCTGGGCCCCGTTCACGCGCTGCCCGGTCGACGACCCGGTGATGCTCGCCGCCGACGGCGTGACCGACACCGCCCTGTGCATCTCGTCCCGCTCCGCGTCCGGCAGCATCACGATCGGCAGCAGGACCGTGCCGACCGGCGCGACGGACCTGCAGGCCGGGGTCGTCACCCACCCCGGCGGGAGGTCGACAGTGGTGCCGCCGCCAGGGGGCGCGCTCGTCGCCGACCCGGCCCAACTCCCGGGCGGGCTGCTCGGGTTGATGTGCCCCAGCGACATCCCGCTGGTCAGCGACATCTGCGCCCGGCTCACGGACAGCAGGCTCAACCGGGTCACCGCCACCGTGGAATCCGTGGGCCGCCCCACCGACTTCAACCTGCTCGCCGGGGTGATGGAGGGCCGGCCGATCCTGACGCTGCCGGTGCGGATCAAGCTGGACAACCCGTTCCTCGGCGAGAACTGCTACCTCGGCTCCGCGTCCGAGCCGATCGTGCTGCGCCCGCAGAACACCGCCGTCCCGGCCGTGCGCACCGACCGCTTCGCGGGCGACGGCACCCCGGACCCGGCAGGCCCGCTCAACCGGCTCTCGGCGAGCGGCGCCGACCAGCAGGACACGACGTACGCGGTGCCCGGCGCCGCAGGCTGCGGGCTGCTCGGCTCCCTCGACTGGGCGGTGAACCTCAAGACCGGGCTGCCCGCCGCCGCGGGCACCAACGCGGTGCGGATGACGGGCGCTTCGACCTCCGTCGCCGCGTTCACCTCGCCCGGCAGCGCAGCCCCCGAGCAGGGGAAGCGGCTTTCCGAGTACTGGCATTCCGCGGTGCGCTAGACCCACGCCGGAACGCCGCTCAGCAATTCCGGACAGCGCGTGACAGCGAAGGAGGTGAGCCGAGTTGGGGACCGAAGTGAGGGTCGAAGGACTGACGAAGTCGTTCGGTGCACAGCAGATCTGGCAGGACGTCACACTCACGCTGCCCGCGGGCGAGGTGAGCGTGCTGCTCGGCCCGTCCGGCACGGGAAAGACCGTATTCCTGAAATCACTCATCGGGCTCCTGAAACCCGAGCGGGGCCAGGTACTCGTCGACGGCGTCGACATGGTGAACAGCCGCGAGCGGGACGTCATGGAGGCCCGGAAGCTGTTCGGCCTGATGTTCCAGGACGGCGCCCTGTTCGGGTCGATGTCGCTGTTCGACAACATCGCGTTCCCGCTGCGCGAGCACACCGGCAAGAAGGAGTCCGAGATCCGCCGCATCGTCATGGAGCGGATCGACGTCGTCGGGCTGCTCGGCGCGGAGGGCAAGCTGCCCGGCGAGATCAGCGGCGGTATGCGCAAGCGGGCCGGGCTCGCCCGCGCGCTCGTCCTCGACCCGCAGATCATCCTGTGCGACGAGCCGGACTCCGGCCTCGACCCGGTGCGTACGGCGTTCCTCTCGCAGCTGCTCATCGACCTGAACACGCAGATCGACGCGACCATGCTGATCGTCACGCACAACCTCGACATCGCCGCGACCGTGCCCGACAACATGGGCATGCTCTACCGGCGCAACCTGGTGACGTTCGGCCCCCGCGAGGCGCTGCTCACCAGCGAGGACCCGGTGATCGCGCAATTCCTCACCGCCGGCAGGCACGGCCCGATCGGTATGTCGGAGGAGAAGGACGCGGCGACGCTGGCCGCCGAGGCCGCCAACTCCCCGCCGGGCGACGAGAGTTCCCGGCCGTCCCTGGTGCCGCAGCTCGCCCCCTCCCCCGGGCTCGGACCGCGCGCCGCCGTGGCCCGGCGCCGAGAGCGGGTGCTCGGCATGCTCGACCACCTGCCGCCCGCGGCCCGTACGGCGATCGAGGAGTCGTACGCCCTTGAACCGACCGCCGTCCTGCCGGGCGGGACGACGGGCGGCACGACGGTCGGCGCGCCGGTCGGGACGACGGACGGCACGACAGGCGGCTCGACAGGCGGCACGACGGGCAAGGGCGGTGCGCGGTGAGCCGGGGGCCTGCGGTGCTGCTCGCGCCGCTGCGGCAGACCGGGCAGCTTTTCGCACTCGGGCTCGCGGTGGCGCGGGCGGTGTTCCGGCGGCCGTTCCAGTTCCGGGAGTTCGTCGAGCAGTTCTGGTTCATCGCCGGGGTGACGATCCTGCCCGCGGCCCTGGTGTCCATCCCGTTCGGCGCGGTCATCGCGCTCCAGGTCGGCTCGCTCACCCAGCAGTTGGGGGCGCAGTCGTTCACCGGCGGGGCCAGCGTGCTCGCCGTGATCCAGCAGGCGAGCCCGCTGATCGTGGCGCTGCTGATCGCGGGCGCGGGCGGTTCGGCGATCTGTGCGGACCTGGGCTCGCGCAAGATCCGCGAGGAGCTGGACGCGATGACCGTCATGGGCGTCTCGCCGGTGCAGCGGCTCGTGGTGCCGCGCGTGCTGGCCACGATGTCGGTGGCGGTGCTGCTCAACGGCATGGTGTCGGTGGTGGGCACGCTCGGCGGGTACTTCTTCAACATCGTGCTGCAGAACGGCACCCCGGGCGCGTATCTGCAGAGCTTCTCGGCGCTCGCGCAGCTGCCCGACCTGTACGTCAGCGAGCTCAAGGCGCTGGTCTTCGGGTTCATCGCGGGCATCGTCGCCGCCTACCGGGGGCTCAATCCGCGCGGCGGGCCCAAGGGTGTGGGGGACGCGGTCAACCAGTCCGTGGTCATCACGTTCCTCCTGCTGTTCCTCGTCAACATGATCATGACCGGGATCTACCTCCAGATCGTTCCGCCGAAGGGAGGCTGAGCCGCGATGGCCTCACCGGTCACCGGAACACTCGCCTGGCTGGACCGCTGCGGCGATCAACTCCTGTTCTACATACGGGCGTTGGCGTGGATTCCGCGCACCCTGCGCCGCTACCTCAAGGAGGTGCAGCGGCTGCTCGCCGAGGTGGCGTTCGGCTCCGGCGGGCTCGGCGTGATCGGCGGCACCATCGGCGTGATGATCGCGATGACCGCCGCGACGGGCACGGTCGTCGGACTCCAGGGGTACGCGGCCCTGGACCAGATCGGCACCGCCGCGTTCACCGGGTTCGTCTCCGCGTACTTCAACACCCGCGAGATCGCCCCGCTGGTGGCCGGGCTTGCGCTGTCGGCGACCGTCGGCGCGGGCTTCACGGCGCAGCTCGGCGCGATGCGCATCAACGAGGAGGTCGACGCCCTGGAAGGGATGGGGGTGCGCTCCCTGCCGTATCTGGTGACGACGCGCATCATCGCGGGCGTCGTCGCGATCGTGCCGCTGTACGCGATCGGGCTGCTGTCGTCGTACTTCGCCTCGCGCCTGGTGACCGTCGTCTTCAACGGCCAGTCGCGGGGAACGTACGACCACTACTTCGGGCTGTTCCTGTCCCCCACGGACGTGCGGCTTTCCGTGCTGAAGGTGCTGATCTTCAGCGTCCTCGTCATCCTCGCGCACTGCTACCACGGCTATCGCGCGTCCGGCGGGCCCGCCGGGGTCGGGGTTGCGGTGGGCCGGTCGGTGCGGAACGCGATCGTGCTGATCGCCGTGACCGACTTCTTCCTGTCGCTCGCCGTGTGGGGCGCGACCACGACCGTGAAGGTGGCGGGCTGACGTGGGAGTACTGCGCCGCCGGCTGGCCGGACTGGTGTTCCTGCTGGTGCCGGCCCTGCTGATCTGGCTCGCGATCGCCGTCTACGAGAAGGAGTTCGTGGACTCCGACGAGGTGGTCGTCGAGACCGGCGACGTCGGCAATCAGATGCACCCGGGCGCCGAGGTGAAGCTCCGCGGGGTCGTCCTCGGCGAGGTCCGGGAGATCGAGGCGACCGGCTCCGGGGCCCGGCTGGTCCTGGCCCTGGAACCCGGCTCCCTGGACCGGGTGCCCGACGGGGTGCGCGCCCAGATGCTGCCGACCACCCTGTTCGGCGAACGCTTCGTGGCGCTCGTACCGCCGGACCGGCCCGGTACGGGCACCTTGCAGGCCGGGGCGGTCATCCCGCAGGACCGGTCCGCCAACGCGATCGAGCTGCAGGAGGTCCTGGACGACGTGCTGCCGATGCTCACCGCGGTGCAGCCGCAGAAGCTGTCGTCGACGCTGTCCGCGGTCTCCCGGGCCCTGGAGGGCCGCGGCGACACCCTCGGCGCGACGCTCACCACCCTCGACGCGCACCTGAAGAAGTTCAATCCCCGACTCCCCACCCTGAACGAGGACTTGAAGCAGCTGGTGAAGGTCTCCCACCTGTACGCGGACGCCGCGCCCGGCATCCTCGACGCGCTGCGGGACTTCACCACCACCAGCGGCACCCTCGCCGAGAAGGAGAGCGAGCTGGCCACCGCCTACGGGGCGACCACCGCCTTCGCGCAGGACATGGACGCGTTCCTGCGCGCCCACCGGGACAACATCATCCGGCTCGCCGCGACCTCCCGGCCGACCCTGGAGCTGCTCGCCGAGTACGCGCCGTCCTTCCCGTGCACACTGCGCACCCTCGCCGAGTTCGTGCCGCGCATGGACCGCGCCCTCGGCAAGGGCACGGACGAGCCGGGCCTGCACGTCGACGTGACGACGGTGCCCTCGCGCGGCGCGTACCGGCCGGGCCGGGACGACCCCGCGTACACCTCGGGCGGCGGGCCGCGCTGCTATCCGGTGCCGTACCTCGGCCTGCCCGCGAAGGCCCCGGCGGCCGCGACCGCGTCGGCCGCGCAGAGCCTCGGGCCCGCCAACTCGCCGCAGGAGAACGCCCTGGTGAACGAATTGCTCGCGCCCGCCGCGCAGACGCGGCCCGACGAACTGCCCAGCTGGTCGAGCCTGCTGGCGGGGCCGCTGTACCGGGGCACGGAGGTGAAGCTCAAGTGACCGGAAACACTCAACCGGCGGCGAGCGAAGGCGACTTCGGCGGCGAGGACGACCACGGCGGCGAAAACGACTTCGGCCATGTGCGGCGGCGGTCGCTCGCCGGTCCGCTCGTCAAGTCCCTGGCCTTCGTCGTCGTCACCGCGCTCGCCACGACGCTCCTCGGCCTCGGCATCGCCGGCGGCGGGGGCACCGGCTCCGGCGCCGCCACGTACCGGGCGCTGTTCACCGACGTCACGGGCCTGATCGACGGCGACGACGTACGGATATCCGGCGTGCGGGTCGGCGAGGTCACCGACGTGCGGGTGGTGGACCGGCGCACCGCCCGCGTCACGTTCACCGTCGAGCGGGGCCGGGAGCTGCCGGGCACGACGACGGCCGCGGTGAAGTACCTCAACATGGTCGGCCAGCGGTACGTCGCCCTCGGCCGCGGCACCGGGGCCGCGACGGGAAGCCTGGCGCCGGGCGCGACGATCCCGCTGGACCGGACCACGCCCGCGCTCGATCTGACGCTGCTGTTCAACGGGTTCAAGCCGCTGTTCGAGGGCCTGTCGCCGAAGGACGTCAACGAGCTGGCCGGGTCGATCGTGCAGGTCCTGCAGGGCGAGGGCGGCACCGTGAACAGCCTGATCGAGCACATCGGCTCGCTGTCGTCGACGGTCGCCGCGAAGGACAAGGTGATCGGGCAGGTGGTCGGCAACCTCACCGACGTACTGGACACCGTCAACGACCGCGAGGACCACTTCGACGACCTCGTGACCACGCTGCGCAAGCTGGTCGCCGGCTTCAACGACGACCGGAAACCGCTCGGCGAAGCGGTCGAGGCGATCGGCGACCTGTCCACGGTGACCGCCGGGTTCCTCAAGGACGCCCGGGGCCCGCTGAAGGACGACATCCGCGAACTCGGCCGTCTGTCACGGGAGTTGGAGAAGGGCACGCCGCAGATCGAGAACTTCCTCGACAAGTCCCCGGCCAAGCTGACGGCCCTGTCGCGGCTGTCGTCGTACGGGTCGTGGTTCAACCTCTACCTCTGCGAGGCGAAAGTGGGCGGGCTCGCCATGTCCGACGGATCGAGGCCGCCCACCGGGATCGCGGTCACGGAAGCGAGGTGCCGGTGATGCGCCGGCCCGGCCTGAGCGGCTTCCGGCCGAAGCCGGTCCAGGAGCGCAGTCCGGTGGTCGTGGCCGTGGTCGGCCTGGTCCTCCTCGCGCTGCTCGCGGTGGGCGCGTTCCATGCGGACCGGCTGCCGCTGGTGGGCGGCGGCGTCTCGTACAGCGCCGAGTTCAGCGAGGCCGCGGGGCTCGGCGGCGGGGACGAGGTGCGGATCGCGGGCGTGAAGGTCGGCGAGGTCAGCGAGGTCGCCCTCGACGGGGACCGGGTGCGGGTGACGTTCGCCGTCGAGGACGAGGACACCTGGATCGGCGACCGCACCACCGCGGCCATCGCCATCAAGACGGTCCTCGGCGCGAAGTACGTGGCCCTCGACCCGGTCGGTACCGCCCGCCAGGACCCCGGCAGCCGCATCCCGCTGTCGCGCACCACGTCCCCGTACGACGTCACCGAGGCGTTCAAGGATCTCAGCGGCACCATCGACGAGATCGACACGGAGCAGCTGGCGGAGAGCTTCGAGACGATCTCCGAGACCTTCGAGGACTCCCCGCCGGATGTGCGGGCCGCCGTGAAGGGCCTCTCCGACCTGTCCCGCACGGTCTCGTCCCGGGACACGGAGCTCGCTCAACTCCTCACGGCGAGCAAGAAGCTGACGAAGAGTCTGCAGAACAACAAGTCCGGTTTCGAGACGATCATCGAGGACGGCGGCGAGCTCCTTGGCGAGCTGAAGGGGCGGCGGGCCGCCATCAAGGCCCTGCTCACCGGCAGCCGCGACCTTGGCCGCCAGCTGTCCGGCCTGGTCGCCGACAACGACCGGCAGATCGGCCCGACCCTGAAGGCCCTCGACCGGGTCACCGCGGTCCTGGAACGGAACAAGGGCAAGCTCGACCGCACCCTGTCCCTCCTCGGCCCGTACTACCGGCTGATCGGCAACACCCTCGGCAACGGCCGCTGGTTCGACAGCTATCTGTGCGGCGTCGTCCCCCGGAACTACCTGCCCGAGTCGTCGCTGCCCGCGAGCAGCTGCCGGCCACCGAAGGACGGTTCGTACGGGACCGGCCCCGCCCCGAAGGGAGGCGAACGACGATGACCCGCCCGAGAGAGTCCCGTCCGAGAGAGTCCCGTCCGAAGACGCCCCGCCGCAGGCTGCCAGGGCCTGTCCGGCGACAGGCCCTCGTCGGCGCCCTCGCGCTCGCCGTGCTCGCCGCCGGCGCCCTGGTCGCGGTCCGCGCCCCGGGCTCCCGGGACATGCGCGTCACCGCGTACTTCGACCGTGCGGTTGGCATCTACGCCGGGTCCGACCTGCGGATTCTCGGCGTACGCGTCGGCGAGGTGGAGTCCGTGACGCCGGAGCCGACGCGGGTACGGGTGACGCTCGCCGTCGACGAGGGCGTGCGGGTCCCGGTGGGCGCGCGGGCGGTGGCGGTCGCGCCGAGCATCGTCGCCGACCGGTACGTGCAGCTCACCCCCGCCTACACCGGGGGCCCGGCCCTGAAGGACGGCGCGCGGCTGCCCGAGTCCCGCAACAGCACGCCCGCCGAGATCGACGAGATCTACGACAGCATCACCGAGCTGTCCCGCGCCCTCGGCCCCGGCGGCGCCAACGCCAAGGGCGCGCTCTCGGACCTCCTGGAGACGGGAGCGAAGAACCTCAAGGGCAACGGGGCCGCGATCGGCGAGAGCATCGAGCAGTTCGGGAAGGCCGCGAAGACCCTCAACGGCAGCAGCCGCGACCTGTTCACCACGCTCGCCCAGCTCCAGTCGTTCACCACGATGCTGAAGGAGAAGGACGGCGACGTGCGCACCGCGCAGGAGAACCTCGCCGACGTCACCGGCTACTTCGCCGAGAACAAGGACGACCTGGCGGGCGCCCTGGAAGAGCTCGGCAAGGCCCTCGCGAAGGTGAAGAAGTTCATCGAGGACCACCGGGGCTCCCTGAAGAAGAACGTGTCCCGGCTCGTGCCGATCACCCGCACCCTCGTCGACCAGCGCGCCTCCCTCGCCGAGGCCCTGGACACGGCGCCGCTCGCCGCCGGCAACGTGGTGTCCGCGTACAACCCGCGCACCCGCACCCTGGACGGCCGGGCGAACCTCAACGAGCTGAGCATGGGCGGGCCGCTGCTGCCGCTGCCCGCGACGGGCGGTGGCCGGTGAGCGGGGGCCGCCGCCGCAGGGCGGTCGTCGGGGCCGGGGGCTCGGCCGCCGTGATCGTGGCGTTCTGCCTGACGATCGGCGGGTTCTCGCTGCCCGTGCCGGAGTTCGGCGGCCTTGAGGACCTGCCGCTGCCCGGCGGGGCCGACCTCGGCGAGCACCCGTACACCGTCACCGCCGACATGGCGGACGTGCTCAGCCTGGTGCCGCACTCGGCGGTCAAGGTCAACGACGTGTCCGTGGGGCGGGTCACCGACGTCCGGCTCGCGCCCGGCGACAGCTGGACGGCCCGCGTCACGATGCGCGTCAACGGCGACGTGGAGCTGCCCGCCGACGCCTCGGCCCGGCTGGAACAGTCCAGCCTGCTCGGTGAGAAGTACGTCCAGCTCGTCGCGCCCCCGAAGAGCGGCGGCGGCACCCTGCGCGACGGGGACCGCATCCCGCTGTCCCGCACCGGGCGCAACACCGAGGTCGAGGAGGTCTTCGGGGCGCTGTCGCTGCTCCTCAACGGCGGCGGGCTGAACCAGCTCAAAACGATCACGAAGGAGCTCAACGCGGCCATCGGCGGGCGCGAACCGCAGGTCCGCTCGGCGCTGCGCCGCGTCGACACGCTAGTCACGAACCTGGACGAGCACCGCGGCGACATCACCGCCGCGCTCGACGGCGTCAACCGCCTCGCGGCGACCCTCTCGCACCGCAAGAAGGATGTGGGGACCGTGCTCACCGACCTCTCCCCCGGCCTCAAGACCCTGGAGAAGCAGCGGGGTTCGCTGCTGGCGATGCTGCGCGCCCTGGACCGCCTCCAGGGCGTCGCCGTCGACACGATCGACCGGAGCAAGGAGGACATGGTCGCCGACCTGAAGGCGATCGCCCCGACGCTCAGGGCCCTCGCGGACTCCGGCCGGGATCTGCCCGACTCGCTGCAGGTGCTGCTCACGTACCCGTTCACGGACGAGGTGCTGCGCGGCGTGAAGGGCGACTACCTGAACGTGTATCTGAACGTGGCGGCGGCGCCGGGAACGGTGCTCGTGCCTCCGTTGCAGGAGCCGTCTTCCGGCGCGTCTTCCGGGGCGTCTTCCGGGGCGTCTTCCGGCGCGTCTTCCGGCGCGGGGAAACCTGCCGCGAAGTCGTCCGCGAAGTCGTCCGCGCTCCCCCTGCCCTCCGTGCCGTCGCAGAAGGGCGGTGGCCGGTGATCACGCTCGCGGTCCGCCTCAAGAACCTCGCGTTCCTCGTGATCGCCGTGCTCGTCCTCACCCACCTCGGCATCCGCTACGCCGACCTGGGCCGGTTCGTCGGGGCCGCCGACTACTACACGGTCCGGGTCCATCTCCCGCGTACGGGCGGCCTGTTCCCGCACTCGGCGGTCACCTACCGGGGGGTGTCGGTGGGCCGGGTCGGGCCGATCGGGCTCACCGCGGACGGGGTCGTCGCCGAGTTGCGCATCGACCGGTCGGCGCCGCCCGTGCCGGACGACGTACGGGCGGTGGTGGCGAGCCTGTCGGCGGTCGGCGAGCAGTACATCGACCTGCGGCCGGAGCGGGACGAGGGCCCGTACCTCGGTGACGGCTCCCGCGTCGAGGCGGCCGCGACTCAGGTGCCGCGCCCGGTGACCGACGTGCTGACCAGCGTGGACGACCTCACCACGTCCGTGCCCCTGGACGATCTGCGCACCGTCGTCGACGAGTTCGGCAAGGCCTTCGAGGGCCGGGGCGACGACCTGGAGCTGCTGATGGACAACGGCACCGCGTTCGTGGAGGCCGCCGACCGGGCCCTGCCGAGCACCACCAAGCTGATGGAGGACGCCGCGGTCGTCCTGCGCACCCAGGCCGAGGAGGGCAAGGCGATCCGGGACTTCGCCTCGGGCGCGCAGGATCTCGCGGCCACCCTGAAGGGCTCGGACGCCGACCTGCGCAAGCTGATCATGGCCGCGCCCGAGGCGGCGACGCAGGTCAGCGGCCTGCTGCGGGACCTGGACCCGGAGCTGGGCGTGGTCCTCGCCAACCTCCTCACCACGTCCGAGATCGCCGTGACCCGGCAGCGCGGCACCGAGGAACTGCTCGTCAAGCTGCCGGCGGCGGTCGCGGCCGGGGCGAGCGCGGTCGACGGGAAGCGGGTCGACCTCGGCATGGCCCTCACGTTCTTCCAGCCGCTGCCGTGCACGTCCGGCTACGACGCCACCCGCTACCGTCTCGGCACCGACCTCTCCGCCGCCCCGCCCCTCAACCGTTCGGCCCGCTGCACGGCGGACCCGGCGAGCGGCGTCAACGTCCGCGGCTCCGGCAACGCCCCCTCGGGCGGCGGCGTGCCGGACCCGGCCCGCCCCGGCGCGCTGTCGCTGCCCACGGTGGACGACGGCGCGCGCGGCGGGTCCGCCGACGACATGGCGGGGCTGCTCGGCCTCGACTCCGGTTCCGGGGAGGGCAGATGAGTCCTGAGAGTTCCGGTACGCGCACCGCGCCGGGGTTGCGGGCGCGGCTGCTGTGGGGCGCGGTCCTGGTCTGCGCGCTCGCCCTGTGCGCGGCGGGCGCCTGGTCGTACGCGCGGGCGCGGGGCGACGCGGACCTCGCGTACGGGCGGGCGCGCGACACGGCGCTCGCGCAGGGGCGCACGGCGATCGCCGCGCTCTCCACGCTCGACGCGTCCACCGAGCGCCGCGCCCGCGCGGGCGTCGAACGCTGGCAGGCGGTCACGACGGGCCCGCTGCGCACGCGCCTCGGCAAGGAGAAGCCCGAGACCGGGCCGGTGTCCCGGGGTGTCGTCACGGATGCGGCGGTCACGGCGCTCGACGACCGGGCGGGCACGGCGAAGCTCATCGCCACGGTCCGCGTGGAGACGAAGGCCGAGGGCACCGGCTCCCCGTCGGCGGACCGGCGGCGCCTGGAGGCGGTCCTGG
Organism: Streptomyces solicavernae; assembly: GCF_029968095.1. Taxonomy (GTDB): domain Bacteria; phylum Actinomycetota; class Actinomycetes; order Streptomycetales; family Streptomycetaceae; genus Streptomyces; species Streptomyces solicavernae. Next base: position 79,388 of record NZ_JASCIR010000005.1, read on the forward strand.
CGCGCACGGCCGACGGCACCTGGAAGGTCAAGTCGCTGAACGCGGTGCCGGTGACGGGGGTTGCGGGGGCTTCGGGGGCTTCGGGGGCTTCGGAGGCTTCGGAGGCCCCGCGGGCTTCGGGGGTGTCCGGATGAGGCGGTTCGCACGACGGTTCGCAGAGCGGTTCGCAGAGCGGTTCGCAAGGCGGTTCCATTTCCTCGCCACGGCGCTCGTCCTGCTCCTCGCCGTGTCCGGCGGCGTACTCCTGTACCAGGCGCGGGAGTTGCGCGCCGCGCCCGCCGTGAGCAACCGGGCCCTGACGGACGCGGCGGCCACCAGCCGGGTCAACGCGGACGTCGGCGTGGCGCTCGCGAAGGTGTTCTCGTACGAGCCGCAGGGCACCGAGGCCACGGAGCGCTCGGCGCGCGAGGCGCTGTCGGGACGGGCCGCACGCCAGTACCGGAAGCTGTTCGGGCAGGTCAGGGAGGGCGTACGGGACCAGGAGCTGTCGCTGTCCACGCAGGCCGTGCGGGTCGGGACGGTGAGCCTGCGGGGTGACACGGCGCAGCTCCTGGTGTTCCTCGACCAGACGGCCCGGCGCGGCAAGGGCAAGCCCGCGACGTCGGCGGCGCAGCTGTCGGTCACGGCGCGGCTGCGGAACGACGTGTGGCGGATCGTCGAGATCGAGGCGAGGTGAGTCAAGTGCCGTGGAAAAAAGCGAAGTTGAGCACTGATCAGGGGGCTGCGCGCAGGCGCAGGGCGCCACGGCCGCTGCTCGCCGCCGCCCTCGCCCTGACCCTCCTGGCGGGCGGGGCGGCCGGATGGGCGGGCGTGTCCTGGTACGGGGCGGCGCACGACGCGTCCGCGCGCTACTCCGCGACCCGCGACGAGGCGCTGGCGGCGGCCGAGCAGTCCGTGCAGAACCTCAGCACCCTCGACCACCGCCGCCTCGACTCGGGCCTCGACCTCTGGGAGGAGTCGACCACCGGCGAGCTGCACGCCCAACTCGTCGAGGGGCGCGAGGAGTTCGAGCGTCAGGTGCGCAAGGCGCGGACGGTCAGCACGGCGAAGGTGCTGTCCGGGGCGGTCACGGAGCTGGACGAGCGCGCGGGCCGGGCGCGGGTCATGGTCGCGCTGCGCGTGACGGTACGGGCGGAGGGCCGGAAGCCGGCGGACAAGAACAGCCGCATGCTCGGCGAGCTCACGCGCGCGGACGGCCGCTGGAAGCTGGCGGCCCTCACCCAGGCCCCGGTCGGCGACACCGCCGCGACGCCCTGACGACCGGCCGGGAGGCCCCGTATGTCCACGACCCGCCACCACATCAACCGCACCCGCCGCCTGGCGACGACCCGCCAGACCGTACGCACGCCGCCCCCGGGGCAGTCCAACCGGACCGTCACATCCCGTACGCCGAAGACGCGTCCGGTTCCCAGGCGCGGGCGCGGGCGCCTACTCCTCTCCGCCCTCGTCCTTCTCACCCTCGCCCTCGGCGCGTTCGCGGGCTGGGCGCGGGCGGAGACGCGCGCGCTGGCCGAGAACCCCGCGGCCCGGAACACCGCGCTCACCGACCCGGCCCGTACGAGCGAGGTGAAGGGCGCGGCGACGAAGGCGGTGAACGCGCTGTTCTCGTACGACCACGCCGCGCCGGAGCGGCACCGCAAGGCGGCGTCGGCGCTGCTCACCGGCAAGGCGGTCGAGCGGCACCGTGAGCTGCTCGCGCCGGTGCTGCGGCAGGCGAAGGACCAGAAGTCGGTGGTCACGACGAGCGTCACGGACAGCGCGGTGGAGCGCATCGACGGCGACCGCGCCCGGGTCCTCGTCTTCGCCGACCAGAGCAGCACCGGCACGGCGGCGAAGGCGAAGGGCGGCGCCAACTACGCGGGCGCGATGCTCGCCGTGGACCTGGTCGAGCGGGACGGGCGCTGGCTGGTCTCGGCGATCGACACGTTCACCGACTGACCCGCCCATTCTCCTGGCCGTACCTCCCATCCACGCCCGCGAAAGGGGCCTCCATGCCTTCCCGTACGCGTCGGTTGCGCCGTGTGTTGCGCGGTACGAGCCTGGCCGTGGCGGCGACGGCCGTCCTGAGCGCGTCCCAAGCACCGCAAGCGCTGAGGGAGTTGGGCGGTGACGGCGACGGCCGGGCGCGCTCGGCGGCCGACGGCGACCCGCACCCCGGCGTCGGCGCATCGCAGGGCGACGACTCGTACCACACGGAGCTGCCGCCGCTCGCGAAGCGCGAAGGGCCCGGCGGCGGCTCCCCGGCGCCCTCGGCCCGGACGCGCGCCGAGTCCGGGATTCCGGCGACGGTGCTCGCGGCGTACCGGCGCGCCGAGGCGTCCGTGGCCCGCACCGACCCGGCGTGCCGACTGCCGTGGCAACTCCTCGCGGCGATCGGCAAGGTGGAGTCGGGCCAGGCGCGCGGCGGCGACGTGGACGCGCGCGGCACGACCCGGCACCGGATCACCGGACCGCCCCTGAACGGCGACGGTTTCGCGCTGATCCGGGACACGGAGAACGGCGCTTGGGACGGCGACGCGGTGTACGACCGGGCGGTCGGGCCGATGCAGTTCCTGCCCGGCACGTGGCGCCGCTGGGGCGCGGACGGCAACGGCGACGGGCGCGCCGACCCGAACAACATCTTCGACGCCGCCCTGGCCGCCGGGCACTACCTGTGCGCGGGCCCGCGCGACCTCCGCGAGCACGCCGACCTGGAGCGGGCGATCCTCAGCTACAACCACTCCCGGGACTATCTCCGACTCGTGCTGCGCTGGCTGGAGTTCTACCGCGAGGGCGTGCACGCGGTGCCGGACGGCACGGGCGTACGGCCGAGGAGTCCGGGCGCGGGCTCCGACACCCCGGCGACGGCTCCGGTGGGCGGGGGCGGCGGGCGCGGTGGCATCGTGATCGGCCCCACCCCGGGCGGCGGCCCGACGACGACCCCGACGCCCCGCCCGACCCCGACGCCCCGCCCGACCCCGACGCCCCGCCCGAGCCCGAGTCCGAGCCCCGGTACGACGGGCGGCCCGTCCCCCGACCCCACGGACACCCCCGCCCCGACCACGCCCCCGCCGACGGACGGCGGAACCCCGACCGCCCCGTGCCCGACGGACGGCGAGTCCCCCACGCAACCTCCGCCGGAGACGCCGACGCCGACGCCCACGCAGACGCCGACCGAGACCCCGTCCGCACCCCCGCCCTCCCCGTCCCCGTGCGCCCCGCTGCCTACGGCCTGACCGGCTCGGAAACACCCTCCCGCACCATCGGCGGCTCCGTCGGCGCGGGCACGACCGGCCCGAACAGGACGCGTCCGGCCACGCGCGGGGCGAACAGGGACGTGAGCGGGGCGGTGAGGGTGAGGACGGAGCGGAAGGCGTCGCCGACGACGGGGTCGGTGCCGCACCGCTCGATGACCCGCCCCAGGTACCAGCCGGCGGGCCGGTCGAGCACGCCCGCCGCGACCGCGTTCCCGTCCGCGCCCGGCATCTTCCGGTCCGCGCCCGCCGAGATGTCCCAGGCCTGCCCGGAGGAGGCGAGCACGGCGCGCTGGACGCGGCGGGTGGTCGGGGTGCGGCGCGGGTCGGCGAGCGCGTCGCGCAGGGCGAGCGCGTTGCGCGCGGCGACGGACATGCCCTGCCCGTAGATCGGGTTGAACGTGCACAGCGCGTCGCCCGTCGCGAGGAACCCGGCGGGGCGACGGCCCGGCAGGTCGTACCGGCGGCGCACGTTGGCGGTGCGCCGGAAGCCGTACGCGGGGGTGAGCGGTTCGGCGTCGCGCAGCCAGCGGTGCACGACCGGGTGCGGGAGGAGCTTCGCGAACGCCGTGAACTCCTCGTCGTCCGTGGGCGGTTCGGCCCCGCGCAGGCCGGAGAGCGTGACCATGCAGGTGCCGTCCTCCAGCGGGGCTACGACGGCGCCGTACGGCTGCGTGGGGTCGGCCACGATGTTGAAACCGCGCGCGTGTTCGCCGAGGCGGCCGCTCCGGTCGCGGTAGACGCGGGAGGCGTAGGCGAGTCCGGTGTCGATGGTCTCCTCGTACGGCGCGTCCGCCCCGATCCCGGCCAGCCACTGCGGGGCCCGGCTGCCGCGCCCGGAGGCGTCCACGACGAGGTCGGCGGCCAATGGCTCGGCCCCCTCCGCCCCACGGGCACCGCGTTCCTGCCCGCCCGCGCCACGCTCCCGCAGCAGCACGCCGCGTACGCGTGCGGCATTCCCGAGCAGTCCGACGGCTTCGGCGCCCTCGACGACCTCGATCGCCGGGTTGGCCAACACCCTCTGCCGTACGAGGAGTTCGAGCTGCGGGCGGGTGCCGGTGTGGATGTACATGGACGCCGTCGTCCGCCGGAACCAGCGGCCGCCCTGCCACTGCACCATGTCCTCGGGCATGCCGACGCGCGGCGAGCCCGCGGCGCGGAGCTCGTCCATGAAGCCGGGAAGCAGCTCGTCGAGGGCGCGCTGGCCGCCGTCGACCAGGACGTGCGTGTGTCTGCTCTGCGGGACGCCGGGGCGCGGCACGGGTTCGCTGTGCAGCCGGTCTCTTTCCACGACGGTGACGCGGTCGGCGTGCTCCGTCAGCACGTGCGCGGCGAGGAGCCCGGCGAGGCTCCCTCCGACGACCACGGCCCGCTTCTGTCCCACCGGCTGGGTCACCGATGCTCACGCCCCTTCGTTCTGCCCGGGCCGAACGGTCCTCGGTCCTCGGCCTGTCTGTCGACTGCCAGGATCCCAGGTCCAGTTGGGTTCCGCTCCAGGCGCGACCGGTTCCGCCGGGGTTCGGGGCGAGTCCGCCGGGGTTCGGGGGCGCGTCCGCCGGTGCGGTCGGGCCCGGGTCCCGGGTGGAGCGCCCCGGAAACCCGGGCCGTCCGCTCAGGACAGCCTCTCGACGTCCCGTTCCGGACGGATCCACCCCACCGCGACCGCCCCGAACAGCACCATCACCGCCGCGGCGACGAGAAACGCCACCCGATACCCCTGCGCCGCCGTCGCCCCCGCGTCGATCAGACGCCCCGTCAGGAACGGCGCGACAAGGCCCGGCAGCGTCCCCGCCGCCGCCACGATGCCGAACACCGCGCCCCGCTGCCCGGCCGGAACCACCTCCGCCGCCGTCATGTAGTGCAGCGGAATCGCGACCGCCGACCCGCCGAAGGCCAGACCGACGAGTACGAGCCGTACCCCCGGCGCGGCCACGAACGGGAACGCCGCCATCGCGCACCCGGCCACCACGACCGCGACGCCCTGCGTCGCCCCCGTCGACCATCGGCTGCTCACCCCGCGGGACTTGAGCGCGTCCATCAGCGGCGACACGGACAGCAGCAGCACGAGCCCGAACGCCGAGATCACGCTGATCGCCGTAGCGGCGGCGGACGCCGACATGCCGAGCTGCGTCCGCAGGTACACGGGCAGCCAGGCATGGCTGACGGTGAGCGCCCAATGCGCCCCCAGCGCGCTGGCGATGCTCCCGAGCACGGTCCCGGTCAGCAGAACCCGCCGATACGGCAACCACCCCATCGCACCCCGGTCCACCGCACCCCCGTCCACCGCACCGTCACCCACCGCCCCGGCCGAGGGCGCCGAGGACTTCGAGGGCCGCGCCCCCTCCCCGTACGGCCCGTCCGTCCCGATGTGCCACCACAGGACGCCCCAGGCCGCGCTGACCACCGCGAGCGTCGCGTACGCGGAGCGCCAGCCGAAGGCCGTGATCAGCCAGGTGACCAGGGGCGCGGCGATCAGCGTGCCGAGGGCGGCGCCGCCGATCTGCAGGGCGGACGGCAGCCCGCGGCGCCCCGCCGGGAACCACTTGTACAGGGCGTGCATCGACATCGACGCCGCCGGCCCCTCCGCCGCCCCGAGCAGCACCCGGCTGGCGAGCAGCGTCCCGGCCGACGCGAACGCGAGCACGGGCAGTTGGGCGACGGCCCACATCAGCGTCATGCCGAACAGCAGCACGCGGCTGGACATCCGCGAGGAGAGGAACCCGACGACGAGCCCGGAGAGGCTGAACAGGAAGTAGAAGGAGCTGGAGATCAGGCCGTACGTGCTGTTGCTGAGGCCCAGTTCGTCCATGATCGGGACGGCGGCGAGGCCGAGTACGGACTTGTCCGCGTAGTTGACGACCATGAACGCGACGATCACGACGGTGACCAGCCAGGCCCGCCGCCGCTCGGCCTTGGAGCCGAGCCCGCCGACCGCCGCGGACGAGGCCCCGGAGCCGGCCGCGAGCAGGGCGGCCCCACTCCCCCCGGGCCCGCTCGCCCGCCCTCCTCCCCCACTTCCCGGCTCACTCACTCGCCCGCCCCCGGGCCCGCTCATACCAGCGCCTTGACGATCGCGTTCTTGTGGATCTCGGTCGTCCCGGTGACGATCCGGAACATCCGCAGGCTGCGGAAGATCTGCTCGACCTCGTGCCCGCGCGTGAGCCCCGCCTTGCCGTGGATCTGGACGGCCTGGTCGGCGACGCGGAAGCAGGCCTCGGAGGTGAACAGCTTGCACATATTGGCCTCGACGGCGATGTTCCCGCCCCGGTCGGCGCGGACCGCCGTCGCCGTCACCATGGAGCGCGCCGCGTACAGCTCGGTGGCCATGTCGGCCAGCTTGTGCTGGATCGCCTGCAGGGCGAGCAGCGGCTGCCCGAACGCGACGCGTTCCTTGGCGTACGCGACGGACAGGTCCCAGGCGCGGCGGGCGGCGCCGATCAGGGACGGGCAGTGCAGCAGCCGGTTGAGGGTGATGCGGCCGATGCCGATGCGCAGGCCCTGGCCGATCTCGCCGAGCAGGTTGGCGGCGGGCACCCGGCAGCCGTCGAGGACGATGTCGCCCTCCATCCGCTGCCCGGACATGGGAACTTCGCCGTCGAGGACGCGGCAGCCGGGGCTGTCCAGGTCGACGAGGAAGGCGCTGTAGGCCTCGTCGCTCCCGGCCATCCGCGCGACGACGATCGCGAAGTCCGCGAAGGGCGCGGCGGACGAGAACACCTTGTGGCCGTCGAGGACGTACGCGTCGCCGTCGGGGGTCGGCGTCGCGGTGGTGGTCATCCGGCGCACGTCGGAGCCCGCGTCCTGTTCCGTGATCGAGAAGCAGCAGGCGCGTTCACCGCGTACGACGGGCAGCAGATAGCGCTCCAGCTGCTCCTCGGTCGCGTACTTCACGATCGCGCCGACGCGCAGCGGCCCGCCCATGTCGCCGAGCACGGAGTGCGAGAGCGCGGCGCCGGAGGCCGTCAACTCCTCCTTGAGGGCGCAGAGTTCCGTGAGGCTCAGGTCCTGCCCGCCGAGCTCCGCGGGCAGGCTGACGCCGTAGAAGCCCAGCTCCCGGCTGCGCTTCCACACCTTTTCGAGGGTGGCCCGGTCGAGCGGGCTCTCCGGGGTGATGCCGTGCTGCCGCTCGTACGGGACGAGCTCGTCGGCGAGGTAGGCGCGGAGGCGTACGACCAGGTCCTGGAGGCGGGGGTTGTCGTCGTAGGAGGGTTCGAGGGTGTACGGCATGGGATGTTCCTCTTCGTTTTCGTTCGGGTGCGGGGTGGAGGGGGTTCAGTGGACGCGGCGGGCGGCGCCGTCCCAGTACGGTTCGCGGATCGCGCGGCGGTCGATCTTGCCGTTGGGGTTGTGCGGGAGGGCCGCGACGAAGTCGACGGAACGGGGCTTCTTCATGCGGGCCAGGCGCGCCGCGCAGAAGTCGACGACCTCCGCCTCGTCGAGCACGGCGCCCGCGCGCGGCACGACGACGGCCTTGACGGCCTCGCCCCACTGCTCGTCGGGGACGCCGACGACGGCGGCCTCGTACACGTCGGGGTGCTGGTGCAGGACGGACTCGACCTCGACGGCGTAGATGTTGAACCCGCCGGAGATGATCATGTCCTTCTTGCGGTCGACGATGAAGACATAGCCGTCGGGTCGGCGCCGGGCCAGGTCCCCGGTGCGGAACCAGCCGTCGCGGAACGACTCGGCGGTCAGCTCGGGCGCGCCCAGGTAGCCGGGGACGACGTCGGGTCCGCGGACGACGATCTCGCCGATCTCCCCGTCCGGTACGGGAGTTCCGGCGTCGTCGACGATCGCGACCTCGGCCTCGGCCTGTGCGCGGCCGCAGGAGAGCAGCAGTTCCTCGTCGTCGCCCTCGATGGCGCGGCGGTGGTCGTCGGTGGTGAGGAACAGGACGCCGGAGGTGGTCTCGCCGCAGCCGTAGCCCTGCGCGAGGACCGGCCCGAACAGCTCCCACGCCTCGCGGATGCGGCGGGGCGACATGGGCGCGGCCCCGTAGATGAGCCGCCGCAGGCTGGAGAGGTCATAGTCCCCGGCGTTCGGCAGCGCGAGCACGGTGTTGACCATGGTGGGCACGACGAACGCGTGCGTGGCGCGCTCGCGTTGGACGGTGGCGAGGAACTCCTCCGCGTCCCAGTGGGGCAGCACGATCGCGCAGCCGCCCGCGAAGAAGATCCCCATGAGCGGCATGCCGGAGGCGTGTGTGACGGGCCCGGCGAGTATCTGCCGGTCGCCGCTGCCGACGCGGGCCTCGGCGCTCATCACGGACTTCCGCATCAGAGCGAGGCGGTTGCCGTACGTCTGGGTCGCGGCCTTGAGTCGGCCGGTGGAGCCGGAGGTGAAGTGCAGGACGGCGATGTCGTCCTCCGCGCACTCCACGTCCACGGGCTCCGCCTCGTTACGAGACAGAGTGTCCAGGTATCCGGGGCCGAGGTCGCTCTCCCCGTCGTACCCGATGACCGTCTTCACGCCGCTGCCCGGCACCGCCTCGCGCGCCGCGTCCAGGTGGCCGGAGTCGAGCAGCAGGGCGGCGGCGTCGGACTCGCGCAGCAGGTGGGCGACCTCGGCGGCGCCGAGCCGTGCGTTGATCGGCACGCGGGTCAACCCGGCCTTGTAGAGCGCGATTTCGGTGACGACCAGCTCGATCCGGTTGGCGGCCAGGGTCGCGACGCGGCCTCCGGGTCCGACGCCGAGCTCGCGCAGGGCGACGGCGAGGCGGTCGCTCTGCTCGTCGAGTTCGGCGTAGCCGAGCCTGCTCGTGCCGCAGACGACGGCTTCGGCTTCGGGCTGGTGGCTGGCGGTGCGGCGCAGGTATCGACCCAGGTTCATCGCGGCTCTCCATCGATTTACATCGAGTTACCGAACAGACTGTCTTGTAACTAGCTTGGCGTGTGGCAACGTAAGGCCGGCGTTAGGGTCGGGTCAACGGCTCGTACAACGACTCGGTCAACGACCCCGGACAACGACCCCGGACAACGACCCGGTCAGCACGAGAAATCAGCGAAAGCGAAGAGGAATCAGGAATCGACGTGCAGAAGAAGCACGCAGCCGAAGCGGACCGGCCACAGGCGACGACCAGGCCCACCGTCGACCGCCGCGTACGCAGGACCCGCGCCGCCCTGCGCACGGCCCTGGTCGAACTCGTCCTGGAGAAGGGGTTCCACGCGATCACGGTCGAGGAGATCACCGACCGCGCGGACATCGGCAGGGCCACGTTCTACGCGCACTACCGCGACAAGGAGGACCTGCTGATCGGCATCGTGCGGGACCTCGCCCAGGACCGCGAACGCCTGCTGCCCGCCGTCGAACAGGCCAGGGAGCAGGGCTTCACGGGCCTGCCGGTGCTGTACATCTTCCAGCACGCCGAACAGGAGCGCCCCGTCTACCGGGTGATCCTCCGCGGCGAGGGCGACGGCCGCGCGCTGCGCGAGTTCACCGACCTGATCCGCGCCAAGGCGGAGGCCCTCTTCCGTGAACGCACCGAACAGCGCGGCGTGACACCCCGCGTCCCCCTGGACGTGGTGGCCCGCGCCTGGACCGGCGAGCTGATCGCCCTCCTGTCGTGGTGGGTCGAGTCGGACACGGGCTACTCGGCGGAGCAGATCACGGCCCACCTGCGGGACCTGTCGGTGTACGGGCGCGTGTGGGCGACGGGGCTTACGCCGGTGGACGCGCCGGGGGCGATGGATCTGTCTCGGTGAGGTGGGGACGGGGCAGCGTGGGCGGGGCCCGGCCAGCGCCCTGCCCGCCAGCCCTGCCCTGCCCTGCCCGCCAGCCCTGCCTTACGGGCCCGTCGACGGCCCGTCGAGGTCCAACCGGATCAGCCGGATCAGAGTGAGCGCCTCCGCGATCTCCACCCTCACGGTCGGTCGTACTCTGCCCAGACGGTCTTGCCCGGGCCGCCGCAGGTGCGCGGGTGCCGGCCCCAGCGGGTGGCGAGGCAGGCCACGAGGAGGAGACCCCGTCCGCCGGTTCCGAGCAGACCAGTGACATCGCTTGCGGGTTCCGGCAATTGATCGCCGCGGGTGTCGGTGACTTCGATCCGTACGGCGTCCGTGTGGGCGGCGAGCCGGAGGCGGAAGTCCCGGCCGGGAACGCGGCCGTGGAGCGCTGCGTTCGCTGCGAGCTCGGCCACGAGCAGAGTGAGGGCGTCGTGCTCGTCGGTGCCGTACGGGAAACCCCACGCGTGCAGCCGCTCGCCGCTGAGGCGACGGGCCAGCCGGGCGCCGCGCGGGGTGGAGGTGAACCGCATCTCGAACTGGGCTTCCAGGGTGCCGAGTTGAGCGGCCCGGACTTCCGTTGTGAGGTTGGTCGTCATGGCTCCACGGTGCGGCCCGGTGGCCTAGCGTGACTATGGGTGGCGCGCTGTCACGACGGCTCTGCACGCGGGGGCAGTGCGCGTTGTACGCGGTGGGAAGGGCGGGCGCGATGGAGCACGAGGAACAGGGCGGGGAGCTGGGCGAGCACCCTGAGGACGAGCCCGGCTCGGGTGTGGTGGTGGCGTTCGGGCGGCAGTTGAAGGCGCTGCGGTTGCGGGCGGGGCTCGACCGCGCGGAGTTCGGAAGGCGCGTGGGGTACGCGGCCCAGTCGGTGGCGTCGTTCGAGCAGGGGCGGAGGATTCCGCCGCCGGGGTTCATCGATCGGGCGGATGAAGTCCTGGATGCGCGGGGGGTGTTGACCGCGATGAAGGAGGAGGTGGGACGGGCTCAGTATCCGGCGTTCTTCCGGGATGCGGCACGCCTGGAGGCCGAAGCGGACGAATTGTTCTTGTACGCGGTGCAAGCCGTGCCCGGCCTCCTGCAGACCGAGGAGTACATGCGGGCCCTCCTCGCGATGCGTCGCCCACTGTTGGACGAGGACACGATCGAACAGCGAGTCACCGCTCGCATCAGCCGCCAAGACATCTTCAGCAGGTGGCCTGCACCGCTCATGAGCTTCGTTGTCGAGGAAGCAGTGCTCCGACGCCCGTTCGGAGGGAGGCCTGTGCTGCGCGGAGTACTTGAGCAGATCCTTCTGGTCAGCCACAAACGCAACGTCGAGATCCAGGCCATGCCGACCGATCGCGAGGACAACGCAGGCGTGGACGGGCCGTTCACCCTGATCACCCGCAAGAACGGCGACCAGTTCGCGTATCTGGAGGTGCAGGGCCGCAGCATCCTGCTCACCGACCGCAACGAGGTCCGTTCCGTGGCTGCGCGTTATGGGATCATCCGATCCCAGGCCCTCACGCCAGGCGAGACCACAGATTTCATCGAGAAGTTGCTGGGAGAGCTATGAACGCCGAACCCTTCCCGTCCGCTGCATCGGAACTCACCTGGCGCAAGAGCAGTTACAGCGGGGCCGAAGGCGGCGAATGCGTCGAGGTGGCCGCCACCGGCAGCGGGGTACACATCAGGGACTCCAAGCGAACCCTGGACAGCCCCATCCTCACCGTCGGACACGACGCATGGGCCGGGTTCATCGACCTGGCTTCGTCGCGACAGGCTTAGGGAGAGCGATGAACGCTGGACGCTCCTCGTCCACCACACCGGAACTCACCTGGCGCAAGAGCAGCTACAGCACGGGCGGAGGCGGCGAATGCGTGGAGGTCGCGACCACCGGCAGCGCCGTGCACATCAGGGACTCGAAGAGAGCCCTCGATGGCCCCGTCCTCACCGTTGGATACGACGCATGGGCCGGGTTCGTCGACCTGGCATCGACGCGGCAAGCCCAGGGAGAGCTATGAACGCCAAACATTCCCTGTCCACTACACCGGAACTCACCTGGCGAAAGAGCAGCTACAGCGGGGCCGAAGGCGGCCAATGTGTCGAGGTGGCCGCCACCCCCGATGCCGTGCACATCCGGGACTCCAAGAGGCCACTTACCCGCCCCACCCTGGCCGTTGGACGCGAAGCATGGGCCGGATTCGTCAACCTGGCCACCAAGTCGCCGCCGTAAAGCGAACGCACCGCGGGCCCGCGTACACCACCCGGTGTACGCGGGCCCGCGCACGACTCACTCCCCCTCGGCCAGCCCCGTCTCCCGCCGGATCATGCGCCAAGCAGCACGGCGCGCGCTGCGGTCGAGGTTGGACTTGAAGCTCTGGTCAGCACCGAAGTAACGCTTGCCGAGGCTGTCCACGGTGGAGACGTGATCCATCAAGGACGACCTTGCCCTTGCGGTCCGGCGACTTCCGGTTCGTGAGGATCCAGAACCCTTGTACAGCAGGTCCGAGCTGTCGAGCCGCTTGATCTGCTGCGCGAACTCGCACTTCTCCAGGACCTCGCGGGCGTTCTCCGAGAAGGCACCCACGTACACCTGAAGGTTCTTGGCCGCGTTCTTCGGGTCGTCGGCGATCTTCTTCAGGGTGAGGCCGGACCGGTTGTGACGGGCTGCGGCACCAGGCCCACCGGCACAGGCCGCACCCCGTCACCGCGGCTCCGCTCAAGCCCCGGCAGCCAGCAGCGCGAGGCCGCCCCATGCCCCACGCCCACTCACGCCCACTCACGGCCATCAGGGCCTGGACGAATCCATCGGGGTTAATTAGGTTAGCCTTACCTCACCGATCGGGGGAGGTCGCTTCGGTGGCCCCTCCCAGGGGAAAGGGCCGCCCCAGCGCCCCTCCCCCGCCCCAACCTGCCCCGCCCCGCAAGGAGTTCACCTTGAGCGCCGCCGCAGACCTCGAACTGCCCGAGCAGACCGCCGCGGAGCGCGTACGCTCCCTCCTCGCCCAGGCCGTCTCCCTGTCCCTGACCACGGACGGGCAGGACTACGACCTCATCGGCATGCACTCCGTCGGCAGCAAGGGGCAGATCACCCTGCACCCGCAGCCCGACACCCCGCTCGCCGCGCAGATCGCCGCGGCGCCCCGTGGCACGCTCGCCGCGCTCCTCGACTTCACCGACATCGCCCCGACCGCGCTCCGCGACCGCGTACGGGCCCGCGTCACGATCTCCGGCTGGCTGGCCCCGGCCGACGACGGCTCGCTCCGCCTCGACCTGGCCCGCGTCACCCTGCGCACGCCGACCGGCACGCACGAGGTGGGCCTGGACGAGTACGCCCTCGCGGAGGCCGACCCGCTCGCCGTCGAGGAAGCGGCGATGCTCACCCATCTCGCCGACGCGCACGACGACATGGTCGTCGACCTGCTCCTCCGCTCCGGCTCCCGCCTCCCCTACGGCGTCCAACGCACCCTCCCCCTCGCCGTGGACCGGTACGGCATCACGCTGCGCTGCGAGTACCGCGAGGGCCACTGCGACCTGCGCCTCCTCTTCCCGGCCACGGCCCGCGACGCGGTCCACGCGGGCGAACAGGTCAGGCGGCTGCTGACCCTGCCCCCGCCGTCCCCGAACTGCGACCACCGGCACCGCGGTTGGTCCTCGGTCAAGGGCTGAGGCCCGGTGCGCGCGCCGGCGCAGGCGACGACCGCGGAGAGCAACAAGTGACCGTTCCCACCACGGTCGTGGCCCTGATCAATCCCAACACCTCGCAGGCCACCACCGACATGATGGCCGCCGTCGCCCGCCGCACCCTGCGCCCCGACGACGGCTACGACGTACGCGGCCTCACCGTCGCCGAGGGCCCCGCGATGCTGGTGACCGAGGACCGGCTGCTCGCCTCGGCACCCCAGGTCGTACGGGCCGCGCAGCGGGCGCTCGCCGGGCCGGACGGCGCGCGCGTCGGGGCGTTCGTGGTGAGCGCGTTCGGCGACCCGGGCGTGCCGGCACTGCGCGCGCTCACGGACGTGCCGGTCGTCGGCATCGCCGAGGCCGCCATGGCCGAGGCCGCCGCGTCCGGCCGCCGCTTCGGCATCGCCACGACCACCCCGGACCTGACCGCCGCGATCGCCGAACGCGTCGACCGGCTCGGCTGGTCCGGCCAGTACACCGGCATCCGCCTCACCCCCGGCGATCCGCTCCGGCTCGCCGCGTCCCCGGACGAGATGACGGACCGTCTGGCGGCGGCTGTCGAGGCCTGCGTCACGGAGGACGGCGCCGAAGCGGTCGTCATCGGCGGCGGCCCGCTCGGCGAGTCCGCCGAGGCCCTCCGCGACCGTTTCCCGGTCCCGGTGATCGGCCCGATCCCGGCGGCGTGCGCGCGCGTACGGGCGTTGCTCGAAGGGGGAGGGCAGAACTCGCCATGAACAGGCCCCGACCAGCCCCGACCAACCCCGAATAGCCCTGAACAGGGTGGCCCCCGACGGCCCGCCCCCACGCACGCGGGGCGGGCCGTCGGGTCTGTGCGTCTCAGGCCGAAGCCGTGACCAGGCGGTCGAGTGCGCCGTCCTTGGCCTGGGCCACCAGGTCGGCGAACTGGTCCTCGCTCATCTGCACCTGCTGACCGAAGTCGTCGGTGATGCGCACGCGCTTGTCCGCGGGCGCGTCGGCGTCGACGAACAGCTGCGGGCAGCCGCAGTCGCATTTGCCGCAGAAGGTCGCGATCGGTTCCGGGGTCCTGTCGGGCATCAGTGCCACCTCGTCGTTTCGGGGTGTGGGGTGGATGTCTCGCGTACCGGCTGGTCGTACCGGCACGACAAAGACTGCCCAACTGCCCGCGCGGGCCAAACGGCTTGCGCTCCCGTGCGCCGGTCGAGCTCCGGCGTGCGACGCGCCGGACCCCTTACGCCGGAACGGGGTCCGGCGCGGGGAGGAGTTCCCGCGCCACCTGCTCCACCAGCAGCTCCCGCATGGTGCTCACCGTCATGCCGCGCACCCCGGTCAGGACCTGGATCGCCGCCCCGTCGGTGAGGGCGGTCAGCCGCAGCGCGACCACGTCCGGGTCAGCGTCCTCGCGGAAGACGCCCTGGCGCTGTCCGCGCCGCGCGATCCGGCGGACCGTGTCCTGCCAGCGGTCGTAGTACTCGTTGTGCGCCGGGCGGAACTCGGGGCGGATCGCCGCCTCCGCCCAGTACTGCAGCCAGATCGACCACTCGTCGCGGACCTGGCCGAGGCGCGGCAGCTGCAGGTCGATGAGTTTCAGCATCCGCGCGTGCGCGTCGTCGATGGCCCGCAGTTCCGTGCTCTGCCGCGCGAAGGCCCGGCTCACGCAGTACTTCAGGGCCTCCGCGAGGACGTCGTTCTTGCCGGGGAAGTGGTAGTGCACCGTGCCCGTGCTGGTGCCGCAGGCGCGCGCGATGTCCGCGATGCGTACGGAGTGGAAGCCGCGCTCGGCGATGAGCTGCCAGGTCGCCTCCAGAATGCGGCGCCGCCGGTCGTCGTCCCCCGCGCCGGGGCCGGGGCCGCTTCCGGCACCCGTGGCGTTCCCGGCACCTGTGGCGTTCCCATCGCCCGTGGCGTTCCCGGTGCCCGTGGCGTTCCCGGTGCTCCGCGTGGTCATCGAACCGCTCCGTTTCTCGTCCTGCGCCCTCTCCGCCGCACGGGCGGAGGTCATCATCGCAGAGCCGGGCGATCCGGCCGGAGTCTGACCGGTGCGTCAGTTCGCCTCCGCATGGTGGGGCATCCCCAATCCCCTTGGCAAGAGCGGAAATCAATCTCGCCTCACCCCTTGACGGCCGATGTGTTGCGGTGGCTGACTGACGCATCAGTCAATCGCAACATCGGTGGCCCGCAGACCCTCAGGAGGCGCTGTGCGCATCAACTCCCCCCTGCCGTACTCCCTGCCGTACTCCGGCGTCCTCAGGCCGGACGTGCACACCGGCCGCACGGCCCTGGTGACCGGCGGCGGCACCGGCATCGGCCGGGCAACGGCCCTGGCCCTGGCGGCGGCCGGCGCGCGGGTCCTGGTGTGCGGCCGACGGCCCGAACCGCTGGCCCAGGTCGTCGAGGAGATCGAGTCCTTCGGCGGCACGGCCCTCGCGATGCCGGCCGACATCCGGGACCCGGAGCAGGTCACCGCGGTGGTCGACCGGGCCCTCGACGCCTTCGGCCGGATCGACGTCCTGGTCAACAACGCAGGCGGCCAGTTCTCCGCCCCCGCCGAGGAGATCACCCCGAACGGCTGGCGCGCGGTGCACCGCCTGGCCGTCGACGCGACCTGGGCCGTGACCCGCGAGGTGGCCCGGCGCGCGATGATCCCGCAGGGCGGCGGCGCGGTGTTCTTCATCGCGTTCTCGCCGCGCCGCGGCATCCCCGGCTTCGCGCACGCCGCCGCGGCGCGGGCCGCGGTGGAGAACCTGGCGGCGGGCCTGAGCCTGGAGTGGAGCCGGTACGGCATCCGTACGGTGTGCGTGGCCCCCGGCACGATCGCCACCGACGGGCTCGACGGCAACTACTCCGCCGAGGACCGCGAGCGCTGGGCCCGTTCCGTGCCGCTCGGCCGCCTCGGCACCCCGGACGACGTGGCCGGCGTGCTGTCCTTCCTCGCCTCGCCGGGCGGCGCGTACGTCACGGGCACCACGGTCGTCGTGGACGGCGGCGCGGACGCGTGGGGCGCGGGCCATCCGGTGCCGGACCTCGCTAAGGAGCCGGAGCCGGGGACGGTGCCCGAGCCGGTGTGAGCCGCGCGGGCCTCGGGGTCCGCTTCCTCGCCGCTCCACCCGTCGCCCCTCCGGCCCGCACGCAGCACGCCGTACGCCGTACCCCCGCAGCCGTACGTCCGTAGGCCCGTAAGCCCGCACGCACCACCCAGCCCCACCCAGCCCTGCCCTGCCCTGCCCTGCCCTGCCCTGCCCTGCCCTGCCCCGCACCCGCCGCCCCCGGAGGCCCTCATGACCGTCGACGCAGCGCACCCGACACCGCCCCTTCCCGACCACCGGCCCCACCCGGGCCCCGGCACGCCCCGCGATCTGCGCGCCCTGTTCACGCCCAACGCCGTCGCCGTCGTCGGGGCCAGCAACGACACCTCCAAGTGGGGCAACTGGATCAGCGTGCAGGCGCTGCGGATGCGTGAGCGCCGGCCGGTGTTCCTGGTCAACCGGCGCGGTGAGCCCGTGCTCGGGCAGCCCGTGTACCCGTCGATGGCCGCGCTGCCCCAGCAGGTGGACCTCGCCGTGATCGCCGTACCGGCCGCCGGGTTCGAGGCCGCCGTCGACGACGCGCTCGGGGCCGGTGCCAAGGCCGTCGTGGCGATCACCGCCGGGTTCGCGGAGACCGGGCGGGAGGGCCGGGAGCTGCAGACGCGGCTCGCGGAACGTGTGCGCGCCGCCGGAGCCGTACTGCTCGGGCCCAACTGCCTCGGGGTGCTCGACAGCAGCAGCGGGCTCCACCTGTCGTCCAACGCGCTGCCGCCCGGACCCGTGGGCCTCATCTCGCAGAGCGGCAACATGGCCCTGGAACTCAGCCGCATCCTCGCCGAACGCGGCCTCGGCTTCTCCCGGTTCGCCTCCCTCGGCAACCAGGCCGACCTCACCGTCGCCGACCTGATCCGCGCCTACACCGTGCACCCCGAGACCGAGCTGATCGCCGTCTACAGCGAGGACTTCGGGGACGGCCGGGACTTCGTCGCCGCGGCCGCCGAGGCCAACGCCGTCGGCAAACCCGTCGTCCTGCTCACCATCGGGGCCAGCGCCGCCTCCGTACGCGGCGCCCAGTCCCACACGGGGGCCCTGGCCAGCGACAGCTCCGTCATCGATGCCGCCTGCCGGGCGGGCGGCATCGACCGGGTGGCCAGCCCGCGCCAGATGGCCGGACTGCTGGAATCCCTGCACCTGTTCGGCGCCGCCCCGGCCCGCCGTACCGCCGTGCTCGCCGACGGCGGCGGGCACGCCTCCGTCGCCAGCGACCTCGCCGAGGCGCACGGACTGACCGTCCCGGAGTTCTCCCCCGGCCTCGCCGCCGGCCTGCGCGCCGAGATCGGCCCGTCCGCGGGCGTCGGCAACCCCGTCGACCTCGCGGGCGCGGGCGAGCGGGACATCACCTCGTTCGCCCGCACCCTGCGCGTACTCCTCGACGCCCCCGAGGTCGAATCGGTCCTGGTCACCGGCTACTTCGGCGGATACGGCGAGTACGGGCCAGACCTTGCCGCCGCCGAACTCGCGGCCGCCGCCGAGATGGGCGAGCTTGTCCGGCACCGCGCCAAGCCGGTCGCCGTGCACACGATGTACCACCAGAGCGCCGCCGCCGAGGAGTTGCAGCGGCTCGGCGTCCCCGTGTTCCGGGCCGTGGAGGAGGCCGCGCGCAGCCTCGGCATGCTCGTCCGGCACGCCCCCGTCGCCCCGGCGATCCGCGAACTGCCCGCCCCCGCCGCACCGTTGACGGACGACGGCTACTGGACCGCCCGCGAACTGATGCGCACCGCGGGCGTCGACTTCCCGGCGGCCCGTCTCGTCGGCACGCCCGACGAGGCGGTCGAGGCGGCCCGCGCGATCGGCGGCCCTGTCGTCGTCAAGGCGCTCGGGCTGCTGCACAAGTCGGACGCGGGCGGCGTCGCCCTCGGCCTGAGCACCCCGGAGGCCGTGCACGCGGCCGTCGCCGACATGGCCGACCGTCTCGCCCCGCCCGGCTACTGCGTCGAGGCGATGGCCGACCTGAGCGAGGGCGTCGAACTCATCGTCGGCGTACGGCAGGACCCGCGCTTCGGGCCCGTCGCGATGGTCGGCCTCGGCGGGATCACCACCGAGGTGCTGCGCGACGTCGCCTTCGGCCTCGCCCCGCTCACCCCCGCCGCCGCCCGCCGGCTCCTGGACGAGCTGCACGCGAAGGCCCTGCTCTACGGGGTGCGCGGCCGTCCTGCGGTCGACCTGGACGCGGTCGCCCGTACCGTCGCCGCGATCACCGAGGCCGCCGCCGCGCACCCGGAGGTCGCCGAGCTGGAAGTCAACCCGCTGCTCGCCACCCCGCACGGCTGCCTCGGCCTGGACGCCCGGGTCGTCCTGGCCTGAGCCCCCACCCGAACCCGTATCCGTACGCCCGTACGCCCGTACGCCCGTAAGCCCGTAAGCCCGTAAACCTCAACTCAGGAGGACACCGTGGAGTTCGCCCTCACCCCCCGGCTCGCCGAGCTCAAGGAGCGCGCCGCCTCGCTCACCGGCAAGATCATGCCGTACGAGGACGCCTGCGAGAACGACAACGGCCTCTCGCCGGAAGCCCACGCCGCGATCCGCGAGGAGGTGCTCGCGCACGGTCTGCAGGCCGTCAACATGCCCGTCGAGTGGGGTGGCGCCGGGCTGTCCGTCCTGGAGCAGGTCGTCGTCCAGGACGAGCTCGGCAAGCTCACCAACGCCCTGTGGGACGCGGTCTGGCGGCCCGCCAACTGCCTGCGCGCCTGCACCCCGGAGCAGCGGGAGCGCTATCTGGTCCCGGACATCCTCGGCAACCGCCGCGACGCCGTCGCCATCACCGAGGAGCACGCGGGATCGGACCCGTCCCGGATCACCACGACCGCCACCCGGGACGGCGACGGGTACGTCATCAACGGCGAGAAGTGGTTCGTCACCGTCGGCGACGTCGCGGACTTCCTGATCGTCCTCGCCTACGTGCGACCGGACGACCAGCCGACGATGTTCCTCGTCGACAAGGACACCCCCGGCATCTCCGTGAAGCGCACCCCGCGCTACACCCACACCTTCGTGTACGAGCACCCGGAGTTCGTCTTCGAGGACGTCCGCGTCGGACCGGAGGCCGTGCTCGGGCGGATCGGCGAGGGCTACGACCTGACGCGCGACTGGTTCACCGAGGAGCGCCTGATGATCGCGGCCCGCACCATCGGCGCCGCGGAGCGCGCGCTGCGCCTCGCCGTCGACTGGGCCAAGGAGCGCGAGCAGGGCGGCGACCTCCTCATCAACCGCCAGATGATCCAGGCGTACATCGCCGACTCGGTCACCGAGATCGCCACCAACCGGGCGTTCACGCACCAGGTGGCCTGGGAGTTCGACCAGGGCGGCGACCGCAAGACGCTGCACGCCAAGGCGGCCACCGCGAAGCTCGCCGCGTCCGAGGCGTCCAACCGGATCGTGGACCGCTGCCTGCAGATCTTCGGCGGCCGCGGCTACATGCGGGAGAACGCGGTCGAGCGGCTGTGGCGCGAGCTGCGCGTCGACCGCATCTGGGAGGGCACCTCCGAGGTCCAGCGCCTGGTCATCGCGAACGAGACCGCCAAGCGCGGCCTGGACGACCTGCTGTCCTTCACCACCGGCTGACCCGCCCGTCCGACCTCGGGGCCGCCGCCCTTCTCGTACGGCGGCGTCCCCCGTCCCACGACCGGAGACGCCCCGCCATGGCTTCCACCACCACCGCACCCGCCGTGACCGACGGCACCGTCACCGTCCGACTCCTCGGTGAACAGCGGGACATCGCGCTGCTCACCCTCGACCGCCCGCGCAAGCTCAACGCGCTCTCCACGCACATGGAGGCCGCGCTCCTCGACGCCCTGCGCAGCAGTGATGTCACAGAGTGTCGTGCCGTCGTCGTCACCGGCACCGAGCGCGCCTTCTCGGCCGGTGCCGACACGGGCGAGCTGCGCGACATGACGCCGCAGGCGATCGCCGCGTACTACCGCGGGTCGGGCGCGGTGTACGAGGAGTTCGCGGCGCTCCCGCAGCCCACGGTCGCCGCGATCAGCGGCTACTGCATGGGCGGCGGCCTCGAACTCGCCCTCGCCGCCGACTTCCGGATCGCCGCACCCGGCGCCGTGTTCGCCCTGCCCGAGGTGGGCCTCGGCATCCTGCCCGGCTCCGGCGGCATCGCCCGTCTCGTACGCGAGGTCGGCCCGGCCCGCACCCGCGACCTGGTGCTGCGCGGCCGCCGCTTCGACGCTCAGGAGGCGTACGCCTGGGGCCTGTTGACCGAGGTCGCCGAAGGCCCCGGGGCCGTGACCGAGCGCGCCCTGGCCCTCGCCGCCGAGCTCACCGCCCACACGCCGCTCACCCTCGCCCTCGCCAAGCAGGTCGTGGACGCGGCGGCGGACGCCCCGAAGGAGACGGCGCTGCTCCTCGAACACCTCGCGTACGCGGCCCTCAACCGCACCGGCTGAGCCGCGCCGCACCGCACAACAGGGGGACCCAGCCACCGAACGCGACCACGACCACCGCACCGCCCGACGCCCGTCCGACGCCCGCCCGATGCCCGTCCGCCGCCCGCCCGATGCCCGTCCGCCGCCCAGGAGGTCCACCCCATGACAGTCGCCACATCGAGCACGGGGCAGTCCCCGCAGCAACCGGAACCCGGACCCACGTCCACGTCCACGGGCACGGGCAAGCGGCCCGTCGTCGAGACCCGGTCCATCGACTACGTACCGCTCGCCGAGCGCCACGGAAAAGTCTGGCACCTCTTCCCGGTGTGGTTCGCTGGCGACGCGCACCTGGCCACCGTCGCCACCGGCGCGATCGGCGTCGCCCTCGGCGGCAACCTCATCTGGACGGCGATCGCCATCGTCCTCGGCAACGCCCTCGGCACGTTCTTCATGGCGTTCCACTCCACGCAGGGGCCGCAGCTGGGACTGCCCCAAATGGTGCAGTCCCGGCCGCAGTTCGGCTTCGTGGGGGCGCTGCTCGTCTGGATCGTCGCGCTGGTCACGTACATCGGCTACACGGCGTTCAACCAGGTGCTCGTCGGCTCCACCATGGAGCACCTGGCCGGCACGCCCGCGGGCGTCAGCTACATCGCGTACGCGGCGATCGCCATCGTCCTGGCGATCGTCGGCTACGACTTCATCCACCGGGCGTCGCGCTGGCTGACGTATCTGATGACGGCGGGCCTCGTCGTCTTCTCCGTGGGTGTCCTGGTCGTGGCGCCGTTCTCCGCCGACCAGCTGGACCTCGGCGCCTTCGCGCTCGCCCCGTTCCTGATCCAGCTGTTCCACGCGGCGGTGTACCAGCTGTCCTGGTCGATCTACGTGTCCGACTACTCCCGCTATCTCCCGCCGACCGTGGGCGTGCGCTCCTCGTTCTGGTGGACGTATCTCGGCGCGGGTTTCGGCGGTACGTGGATGATGCTGGTCGGCGCGGTCGCGGCGGGGCTGTTCCCGAAGCTGGGGCTCGTGGAGCAGATCATCCACGCCGGTGACACCGTGCTCCCCGGCCTCGGCGTGACGCTGCTGCTGATGTCCGTCGCCCCGCTCATCACCATCGGCACCCTCAACTTCTACGGCGGCAGCCTGACCCTGCTGTCCTCCGTCGACTCGGTGAAGCGCATCCCGCTCACCCTGACGTCCCGGATCGTGACGCTGCTCGTCCTCGGCGTGGCCTCCACCGCCCTGGCGTTCAGCTCCAACGACGACTTCCTCACCACATTCGGGCACTTCCTGATCGTGCTCGGCATGCTGTTCACGCCGTGGACCGCCGTGAACCTGGTCGACTTCTACGTGGTGCGCCGCGGCCACTACTCGATCCGCGAGATCTTCAACCCCCAGGGAATCTACGGCCGTTGGAACTGGCGCGGCCTCACCGCGTACGGCGTCGGCTTCGTCGCCATGCTGCCGTTCGCGGTCATCGGCGACCTGCAGGGGCCGCTCGCCCACTGGGTGCGCGGCGCCGACGTCACGATGCTCGTCGGCCTCGCCGTGTCGGCCGTCCTGTACCTCGTCCTGTGCCGCTCCCTCGACATCGACGCCGAACGCGCGGCGGTCGAGGCGGCCGACGAGGGCCTGGAGCCGGGCCCCGTACACCCCAACTGACCGTGGACCGCAAGGAAGGAGCGAACCCCGTGGCGCACACAGCGTCGGACACCGTGGAACGCATCGGCGTCGTAGGAGCAGGACTGATGGGCGCGGGCATCGCGGAGGTGTGCGCCCGGGCGGGCCTGGACGTCCTGGTCGCCGAGGCCGGCCGGGACGCGGCCCGCGCCGCCCGCACCCGGATCGAGACGTCGCTGCGCCGCGCCGCCGGCCGCGGCAAACTCACCGCGGACGAGGCCGACGCCGCCCTCGCCCGCCTCCACCTCACCACCGACCTGGGCGACTTCGCCGACCGGGACCTGGTCGTCGAGGCGGTGGCCGAGCGGGAGGACGTGAAGACCTCGGTGTTCGCGACGCTCGACAAGGTGGTGGAGCGCGAGGACGCGGTGCTCGCCTCCAACACCTCCTCGATCCCCGTCATGCGGCTCGGCACGGCCACCACCCGCGCCGACCGGGTCATCGGCATCCACTTCTTCAACCCGGTCCCGGTGCTCCCGCTGGTCGAGCTGGTCCCGTCCCTCCTGACCGGCCCGGCCACGCAGGACCGCGCCCGCGCCTTCGCCGAGAACCGCCTCGGCAAGCGCGTGGTCCTGGCGGCGGACCGCGCGGGCTTCGTGGTCAACGCGCTGCTTGTCCCGTACCTCCTCGCGGCCGTACGCATGCTGGAATCCGGCACCGCCTCCGCCACGGACATCGACGACGGCATGGTGCAGGGCTGCGCCCACCCCCTGGGCCCCCTCGCCCTCGCGGACCTCATCGGCCTGGACACGGTCACCGCGATCGCCGAGTCCCTCTACGCGGAACACAAGGAACCCCTGTACGCCCCGCCGCCACTGCTGCTGCGCATGACGGAGGCGGGGTTGCTGGGGCGGAAGTCGGGGCGGGGGTTCTACCGGTACGGACCCAGCGGGACCGGCGTGAACAGGGGCGGTTCCTCGTCCGGTGTCAGCGCGGTCGGGCCGTAGAGCAAACCTCACGCGGTCCTCGTACCGCACGGCCCGGCGTTCCTGTCCTTCGCGTACCGCTTCGACACGGAGTACTCGGGTCTTTCGACGCCCCGGCGGGCATTCGGGCAGCCGAACGCCCGCCGGAGTCGGGAGCCGTGGAGACGGGACCCCTTACGTCAGAACGCCAGGGCCGCGCTCTTCGCGAGGACCGCGTTCAGGGTGCAGCCGTTGGCGAACGTCGCCGACCAGTCGACCCGTCTGCCTTCCCAGAGCCCCGTCGCGAAGACCGTCACGGGCGCCCACTGCTTGGTACACACGGCGTCCGTGGTGGGGCGCGCCAGGTCACCGAACCGGCCGTCGGCAGCCCGCAGTTCGGCGCAGGCCGCACGCGCGTCGGGGTGGGTGCCGGAGGGCCGCGGAGCGCAGGTGAGCGTGACCGAGCGCTCCACGGCGACCGTCGTGGCGTCGGCACCCCGGCCCATGGCCAGGACGAGGTCGGTCGGCGCGTAGAGCCCCTTTTCCCGGGCCGGTGCTGAGGGGCGGTCGGAGCGGTCCTGGGCCACAGCCGGTGCGGCCGTCGCGGTCAGCAGACAAGCGGCGGCGGTGGCGGCTGCGGCCACCGTCCCGAGTACATGGCGCATGAAGGTTCCCTCTCTCCTTGAACTCCGCGGGGTTCCCGCGGAGTTCTCTCGGACTTCCCGAACGGACGACGCGGGTGCTCGTCGCGGTGAGGAGTCTCGCCTGTGCGGAGAGTGAGCGCCAAGCGGGGCGTCGACTACCGGACGGCTCTGTTCGGTCAACGGTGACCAAGCGGCAAACTCCGCTGGCCAGCGCGGAGAGTCAGGCCCTGGGGTGCGCGCCCAGCATGCGGGTGCCACCCGGTGGTTTAACGCATAACGACGGCCTGACCTGGGCAGACAGAGGTTCACGTCTCAACCTCGTCAACCAGCGGTTACCGTCAACGACCGGAAATTGCTCCTGCGCTCGGTGAGGGCCGGCAGTTCGGGCTCAGCCCATGTGCGGATAGTCGATACCGACAGGGGCATTCCAGGTTTCCTTGATGGCCCGCGGGCTGGTCCAGCGCTGGATGTTCATCAGCGACCCGGCCTTGTCGTTGGTGCCGGAGGCCCGGCTGCCGCCGAAGGGCTGGCGGGACACGATCGAGCCGGTGGGCTTGTCGTTGACGTAGAAGTTGCCGGCCGCGCCGCGCAGCTTCCGGTGCGCCTGGTCGATCGCGCCGCGGTCCGTGGCGAACACCGCGCCGGTCAGCGCGTACGGGCTGGAGGAGTCGACCACGTCGAGGATCTCGGCGTACTTGGCGTCCTCGTAGACATGCACGGCGATGATCGGCCCGAAGTACTCGGTGGTGAACACCTCGTCGGCCGGGTCGTCGCACACCAGGACGGTGGGCTCGACGAAGTAGCCGGTCGAGTCGGAGCAGCCGCCGCCGGCGAGCACCTCGATGGAGCCGGTGCGTGCCGCGCGGTCCAGGGCGGCCTTGTGCTTGGCGAAGGCGCGGGCGTCGATGACGGCGCCGCCGAAGAAGGAGAAGTCGGCGACGTCGCCGTACCGGATGGAGCGGGTCAGGTCGGCCAGTTCGTCCCGCAGGCCGCCCTCCCAGAGCGAGCGCGGCGCGTACGCGCGGGACGCCGCGGAGCACTTCTGGCCCTGGTACTCGAAGGCGCCGCGGGCGAACGCGGTGGCCAGCGGTCCCGGGTGGGCCGAGGGGTGCACGACGATGAAGTCCTTGCCGCCGGTCTCGCCGACGATGCGCGGGTAGCTGCGGTAGCGGTCGAGGTTGTCGCCGATGGTGCGCCACAGCTTCTTGAACGTGGCGGTGGAGCCGGTGAAGTGCAGCCCGCCGAAGCCCGGGTCGGCGAGCGCCACCTCACTGACGGCCCGGCCGTCGCCGGTGACGAGGTTGATCACGCCGTCGGGCAGCCCGGCCGCCTCAAGGAGCCGCATCGTGAAGTGCGCGGCGAGCTGTTGCGAGGGGGTCGGCTTCCACACCACCGTGTTGCCCATCAGTGCGGGGGCGGTGGGCAGGTTGCCCGCGATGGCGGTGAAGTTGAACGGGGTGATCGCGGTGACGAAGCCGTCCAGGGGGCGGTAGTCCATACGGTTCCACTCACCGGGAACCGAGCGCGGCTGTTCGGCCATGATCTGCCGCGCGTAGTGCACGTTGAACCGCAGGAAGTCGATGAGTTCGCAGGCGGCGTCGATCTCGGCCTGCTGCACCGACTTGGACTGGCCCAGGATGGTGGCGGCGTTGATGGTGTCCCGCCACGGCCCGGAGAGCAGGTCGGCGGCGCGGAGCAGGATCGCGGCGCGGTCGTCGAACGACATGGCGGCCCAGTCGGGGGCGGCGTCCTTGGCCGCCTGCACGGCATCGGCCACGTCCCGGGAGGTGGCCTGGGCCGCGGTGCCGAGGACGTGACGGTGGTCGTGCGGCTGCACCACGTCGAACCGCTCGCCTTCGCCGCGCCGCTGCACGCCGCCGATGGTCTGCGTGAGGTCGATGCGCTCGGACTTCAGCTGCGCGATCCGCTCCTGCAGCGACTCCCGCTCCGCCGAGCCGGGCGCGTATCCCTTGATGGGCTCGTTGTGAGGCTCCGGTACCGAAGTGATGGCATCCATGAGGGTCCTCCTTGGGACGGTCGTCCGGGAGCGCCCGATCGCCTCGGTCATCGCGGTGGCCGAGGCTGAGGGGAGCACGTCGGCAGTGGCGAGCCGCTCGACGGTCCGCACCTGTCAGGACCAGCATGGCAGCCCCTGGCCAACCACGCCGGTGGCTCGTCGAGACCGGCGTCCGTCGACTCGGCGCCCCGGCACCCCGCCACCCCGGCACCCCGGCACCCCGGCGACGTACCCTGCGAAATGGTGCACAGGGGCTCGCCGAGCACGGGGACACTCCGCGTACGGCGCGGGGTCGGCCTCTTGCCGTCATCGTCGCCCCGGGCAACGTCAACGACGGCTTGCAGCTCGATCACCGCCGTTCAATGACCGCGTCGAACCTCGGCTCCGTACGCAGCAGTTCGGACTTCTCCCCTCACAACTCGCTCCTCGGCCAGTCCAGGAGTCGGGCGCCGATGACCGCGGTCTGCAGGGTGTAGCGGTGCAGTGGGTCGGCGGGGTTGGTGCCGGTGAGGTGGTGGATGCGCTCCAGGCGGTAGGTCAGCGCGCGCACGCTCAGCGAGAGGCTGCGCGCCGCCTGGGCCGCCACGCAGCCGGCGTCGAAGTACGCCGTCAGCGTGTCGAGGAGCGGCCCCGCTCCGCCGCGCGCTTCGCGCAGCGGTCCCAGGGCGCTGGTCACCAGGTCGGCCATGGCCTGGCGGTCACGGGTGAGCACGGGGTAGACCAGCTGGTCCGCGGAGTGCAGGACCGGTGCGTCGAGCCCCATGCGTGCGGCCAGATCGAGGGTGCTCAGCGCCTCCTCATAGGACTGCACGACGCCTCCCGCGCCCGCGTGCTGGCGGCCGATGGCCACCTGCCCGCCGTCGGTTGCGGCGTGCGCCTGCTTGGCGAAGTGGACCAGCACGTCCTTGTCGTCGCCCGGCGCGATGCAGATGAGGCGGCCTTCCTTGGTCGTCAACAGGATGCTGCGCTCTCCGAACCGGCCGTGCATGGCGTCGTCCACCCGACGGGCCACTGGGTCGGTCTCGCTGTACGCCCGGCTGCCCTGGGCGACGGCGACCGCGTGTTCGCGGGCCAGGCGGAGGCCGAATCGCTCGGCCCGCTCGGCGAGTCGGCCGAGCGAGCTGCGGCCGTGGAGCAGGTCGTCGATGAACTCGCGGCGGAAGGACTCCTCCTCGCGAACGGCAAGGCGCTGCGCCCGTTCGTAGCCTTCGGCCAGTGCGTCGACGACCTGTTCCACCGCCGCCAGCGCCCGGTCCGCCGAGTCCCACGCCTCCGTACGCGGCCATGCGGCGCGCATCTTCACGACGTGGTCGCGGATGGCGGAGCGCAGGCTCTGCCCTGCCGCGGCGGCGGCCTCTCCCACCGCGCGGCGGGAGTCCACCTCGTCGCGGGTCAGCCGACGCCCGGTGCGGGCGACTTCGGACACGAGCTCGGAGTACCCGTCGAGGCCCTGCTCCTGAGTGTTCTGCTTCGTCACCTGAGGCCCCCGCGCTTGCCGTCCGTGCACCGCCTGTGTGCCGCCGCGCCGGTCAACACGCCCCCTTGGTGTGCCGCCCCGACGGGTTGGCCAGGACGTTGCGCGGATCGGTGGCGCGGCTGATGGCCGACTCTACGGCGGCGAGCCGGTCGGCCACCAGGTCGAGCGCGGCCACCGCGTGGGTGACCGGATCGTCGCCACGGCCGCCGAGACGGGCCGCGCGGACATGGGCCGCCTTGATCTCGGCCCAGCGTGCCGCTCCCTGCGGGGTGAGCGTGGAGCGGAGCTCGGCGAGCTTGAGCAGGTTGCCCTCTGCGCCGGTGGTCAGGGTCTGGGCCTCGGCGGTGTAGTGGTCGTCGATGAGGGCGGCGAGCTCGGCGTCGTTCATCACCGGGTCGATACGTGCCGCGATCTTGTTCATGTCGCGGTACGAGCCCTGGAGCCGGAAGGGCGGTTCGGTCCGGGACTCGTCGGACTGTGCCGCCGAGGCGATGTAGGCGGCGTTGACCGCGAGGACCGTCGCCCGTGCGGTGAGCAGGTGACGCAGTACGGCGACGATGCGGTCGAGCTCGGCGTGCGCGTACGGATGACCCAACTGGTCGCGGCGCGCCGTGGGGTCGCCATCGGCAAGGCGGAGCAGCAGGTCCAGGTCGGCGCGGTCGCGTCCGGCGAGCGGGGCGAGGACGGGGTTGGCGGTCAGGGCGTTCTCGACGAAGCTGCTTGCGCACGCGTCCTCCTTGCCCGTCAGGACCTCGCCGAGGTTCCACACGTCGGCGCGGTTGGCGAGCATGTCGGGGATGCGGAAACGGGCGCCGGACTCGGTGTAGGGGTTGCCTGCCATGCAGACGGCGAAGCGTTTGCCGCGCAGGTCGTACGTGCGTGAGGCGCCGTTCCAGACGCCTTCCATGCGGCGTTGGGCGTCGCAGAGCGAGATGAACTTCTGCAGGAGTTCCGGCGAGGTGTGCTGGATGTCGTCGAGGTACAGCAGGACGTTGTTGCCCGCCTCCAGGGCGAAGTTGACCTTGTCGATCTCCAGGCGTGAGGTGGCGTTCGGGGCCTCGGCCGGGTCGAGCGAGGTGACGTCGTGCCCGAGGGAGGGGCCGCTGACCTTCACCAGGATCATGCCGAGCCGGTCGGCGACGTACTCCATGAGGGTCGTCTTGCCGTAGCCGGGCGGGGAGACCAGGAGCAACAGGCCGCCCGCGGACCCCAGTTGCTTGCTGAGGCTGTCGCCGATCAGGGGCAGGTAGACCTCGTCGATGAGCCGGTTGCGGACGAAGGCGGACATGACCTTGGGGCGGTATTCGTCGAGGCGCAGCCGGGCCCGTTCGGCGGCTGCGAGGTCCGTCCGGAGGGACTGGTAGGCGCGGAAGCCGGGGACGGTGGCGGTGCGGAACCGTCGGGTGCGGTCGAGGAGTTCGTCGATGCGTGCGGTGAGGGCGCGGCCCTCGATGCGCGGGTGGGCGCCGAGGAGCCCGTCGACGGTCGCGGTCAGCGGTGCGGCGCTGTCGTAGCGCGGCAGGTCGCGGCAGAGCTCGACGGCGACCGCCTCGTCCAGGTCGCCGCTCTCCCCCGTGGCCGTCAGGTAGGAGCTCAGCCAGGCTTCGGCAAGCTGGCGTCGGGCATGCGGGGCCGTGACGGCGTCGAGATCGTCCTCGTAGGCCGAACTGTCCGTGGCGTGACGGAACTTGTCGAGGAGCGTGCGGCTCGCCGTGGAGGTGACGAAGCCTTCGGGTCCGGTGGTGAGCTCGTCGAAGAGGTACGCGGCGGCGTCCCCGTCGCCGGTCCTGGCGGCGAGTTCGGCGCGGAAGTCGTCGATGGCGGGGGCGAGTCCGAAGGTGTCGCGGGCGCGGGCCAGGGACACGGCGCGGCGGGTGATGAGCGCGCGCTCGTCCGCCGTGGTGTCGTGCGCCCAGTGGAACTGGGCGGCGGCGCGGGCGCGCGGGGTGTACCGCAGCAGTCCGGCGTCACCGTGCAGGCGCAGCAGCGCGCGCAGGACGAGCGTCGCGTCGTGGTCGTGGACACCGCGTTCGTACCCCTCGTCGTACGCGGTCTCGGCAGCCGCCCGCACGAAGGCGGGCAGGTCGTCCACGGCGAGCAGGGCCTCGGCGCCGTGTTCGTCCAGGAGGCGGGCGGCGAGGTGTTCTCCGCGGTAGACCTGCGGGTTCTCGGAGGGCAGGGGCTGGTTCCAGTAGGGGCGCAGCTCGGCGAAGGCCGGGTCGGTGATGGGTGCGCGGTAGTCGGTGCCCGTCAGGGCGAAGGCCATGCCGTCGCCGTGCGGGACGATGGTGAGGTCGAGGGGCTGGGTGTTCACGGCGAACCGGTGGCGGCCGAGCCGGAGCGTGTCACCGCCGTCGGCGTACAGCTCGGTGCGGTCGCGCAGGGAGCGGGCGGCCTCCTGGCGGGCCGCGCCGATGCGGGCCTCCAGTTCCTCCGCCCGTACCTGGTCGCCGAGTTCGCGGAGTTCGTCGACGGTGCGGCGGACCTTGCCGACCATCGGGTCGGAGGCGAAGTAGGTGTTGATCTCGTCGACGGAGGCGAGGCCGGCGAGGCGTCGGGTGACGGTGTCCAGGACACGGCCCGCTGAGGTCGCCAGGCGTTCGGCGTGCCGGGCGCGGGTGTCGGCGAGCGACTGCTTGCGGGCGGCGAGCGCCTCGTACAGCTCGGTACGCCTGGTGTCGATCTCGCCGAGGAACGCGTCCGATTCGGCGAACCTGGCGTCCAGGTTCTCCAGTTGGAGCAGGAGGCGGGCCAGCTGTTCGTCGCAGCTCTCCGGCGTGGTCGCGGCGGCGAGCGCGCCGGTGACGGCCTGGCTGAGCAGGGCGAGTTCCGCCGCGAATTCGGCCCGGTCCTCGTGCATCGTGAGTTCACGCCGTCGCGCGTCCAGTCCGGCACGGGCCCGGTTCACGTCCGCGAGGACCTCGGCGATCCGCTCCAGGACGGCGGTACGGACGGTCGCGTCGCCGACGTCGAGCCCCGCGACGACCTCGGTGACGGTCTGCAGCCGCTCGGTGAGCTGCCGCAGCCGGTCGGCGAGGGATTCGGCCTCGGCGGCGGTGGTGATCGCCTCCGTGTCGGCGGCCAGCTGTGCCACGTCGGCGTGGTGGGCGGCGAACGCGTCGGGGCGCTGCAGGAAGGCGACGGCGCGCCGCCCGGCCGACGCGAGGTCGTCCGCGAGGTCGGCGGCGAGTGCGTCGATGCGGTCGGTGTCCGCGTACCGCAGATCCTTCAGCGTCAGCAACTGCCCCTGCGCGAAGCGGAGTTCGGTCAGACGGTCGATCCATTCGGTGGCCTCGTGCGGGGACTCGCCGCGGATGCGCCGTACGAGGGCGGTGATGCGTGCGGCCGACTCCTCCAGGGCGTCCGCGGCCTGCCGGGTGAGGGCCTGGACGGTCGCGAACTCGGCCAGGACCTGCTCGGCGGTGGCGCGCACGGCTTCCAACGGGGTGCGCAGGTCGCCGACTTCGTCCTCGCCCAGCCAGTGGTGGGAGTCGGCCGTGCGGACGCAGGACGCGAGCAGCGCTTCGTAGACACCGGTGGTGGGAGTGGTCCCGGTGACGGCGCGGGCGACGGACAGGCAGTCGGAGATGCCGCGCACCAGGTCGGCGTTGCCGATGCGGGCCGGCGGGCCGTCGTCGGCCGTCCGGGCCGCGGCGTGGGTGTCGGCGTGGGTGTCGGCGACGAACGGGGACCGCCAGATCTGCACGGGGTGCACCCGCGCGGGCTCAGCGGCCCCGGTCCGCAGCACGCTCAGCGTGCCGTCGTCGAGGAGCGCGTACCCGTGGCAGGGCAGCGGGTTGGCGATCTCCTTGCGGATCAGGTTGTACGGCAGGAGCAGGCTGCGGCCGTCCTCGCGGGCGCGGAAGGCGTAGAGGACGTCCTCGCCGTTGGGTGAGCGCACCGTGCGCTCGAACTCCAGGCCGTCGGTGTCCGTACCGTCGAAGGTCTTGTACGCGCCGCTCGCGAGGCAGTAGCCGCCGGGGAAGACGATGCCCTGGTCCTCGGGCAGCCGTCGGCACGCCTGCCCGATGCCGTCAAGCCGGATCACAGCCTGAGTCAAGGTGTGGAAGACCAGGTGCCGCGAGGCGGTCTCCTTGTACGGCCGGACGCGCAGCAGGATCAGCGGGCCCACGCGCGCGTGCTCCACGTCGGCGTCCGCGAGGGACTGCAGGGGCTCCTGCACCGGCTCCGCGTGGATGCCTCGGCCGGTCTCGGTGTCGTCCTCCACTTTGACGGTGAGCTGTCCGCCGACCGTCGAGACGAACACTTCGCCGCCGACGGAGACGTGCGGGTGCCGGCCCTGTACATGGTCGTCGCGGGTCGCGGCCGTCCACGTGAAGTCGTGGGCCGGGGGTGCGGCGTGGTCCCGGTCGCCGCGTGCGTCCAGGAACTCGGCGCGTCCGTCGGCGGCGAGGGCCCAGCGCAGCACCCGGATGTCCTCGGCCCGTTCGCCGGTCTGGAAGACGGCGAGCAGCTTGCCGTCGACGTGCCGGAGCCGCAGCAGTCGGGCCTGGCGGTAGTAGCGGAACAGGGCGTCGAACTCGCGGACGAAGCCGAGGTCGTCAAGGAGCCCGGGGACGGTGTCGTCGGGCTGCCGGTTCAGGTCCCGGTCGAGGAGGGCGAAGACGTCGGCGACCGTGGTCTGCGACGTCGACTCCGCTCCGGGAGCGCGGTCGCTGCCGAGGAGCAGGGTGTCGCCGATGGCGACGACGTCGCGCGGGGTGCACGGGCAGTCAGTGCGCAGGCTCCTGGTGTCGGCGAGGGCCAGTTCCGTGGAGCCGAAGGCCGCCACGCGCTGTTCGTTGAGGGCGGAGGCTCGGTCGGCCAACTGCCGTGCTTCCTTGGCCAACCGGGCACGCAGCACCTCATACGTTCCCGCGTCCAACCCGGCCTCGACTCCAGGCCCGGTCCCGGGCTCGGTTCCGGCCTCGGGCCCGGGCCCGGCCTCGGTTCCGGGCGCGGTTCCGCTCCTGGTCTCCATGGTGTCCGGCGTCCTTCCGTGTGGTGCCTTGTGGTGTCGCATGGCGCGTACGTCCGTGGGGGGGCGCGGCGGGGCGTACGGGGCCGGGGCCGCTGCCCCCCGTGCAGCAGCCCCGGCCGGACCGGGTCAGCCCGCGGGCGTGCTCTTGCGGGCGCCGTTCAGCTCGACGATCGGCATGTCGGCGATGCCCAACTGGCCTGCTTTGTCAAGGAGCTCACGTACGGGCCCCGTCTGCCCGCCCTTCATGAGCTTCATCAGCAGTGCGGACACCGTGAGGTTCTGCACGTCGGCCGTGGAGACCGAGCCGAGTACCTTGGCCAGGTCGTCGGTGAAGCTCGCGGTGCCGTCCAGCCACGGTCCCGCGAGGGTCTGGGCGGTGTCGGAGTTCTGGACGAAGGCGTCGACTCCCTTGCCGAGCGCGATCGACGACACAAGCCGGTCGAAGAAGACGGACTCGCCCCCGACGATGCTGATGTCGGCGTTCTCCAGGCCGGTGGCCAGCACCGTGGCCTGTGCCTCGGCGACCTGCCGCTGCACGTCGATACCGGCGATGCGGATGTCCTTCTCGGCTTCCAGACGCAGCCGGTACTCCTCGTGCGTACGGGACGCCTCATCGAGCGCGGCCATCGCAGCCGCCTTCTCCGTCAGGCCCGCGGCCTCCGCCTTCAGCTTGGCCTCGACGCCCTCGGCCTCCGCGCGCATCCGCGCCTCGATGGCCTGCGCCTCGGCGCGGCCCGCCTTCTCGATCGCGTCGGCGTCCTTCTCCCGGACCTGCACGGCCGCGAGGCCCTCGGCCGCGCACTCCGCCTGGACGCCTTCGGCCATCCGCAGCTTGGCCTGGGCGTCCAGGTCGGATGCCTTCAACCGGGCCTCGGCCAGGGTGAGTTCCTCCGCGGCACGGTGGGTGGCGGCCTGCTCGGCGGCCTCCGCCGCCTTGATGCTCTTGACCAGACCCTCCTGCGCCTGCGCCTCGGCGGCGATGATCACGGCCTGCCGCTGCCGCTCCGCCTCCTCGACGGCCCGCAGCTTCAGAATCGACTCCTCCTGCTCGGCGACCGTACGGTCCACGGCCACGCGCTCCCGGATGACGTCGGCGATCTCCCGCTTCTCCGCCTCGACCTCCTTCTGGGCGGCGATCCGGGTCAGTTCGGTCTCCCGGTCGCGGGCGATGACTTCGAGGAGGCGGTCCTTCTCGATGCGCTCGCTCTCGACGGCGATGACCCGCTCGCGGTTCTTCTGCGCGACGGCAACCTCGCGGGCCTGGTTCTCGCGCTGCACGCCGAGCTTCTCCTCGGTCGCGAGGAACGCTCCCTGCGCCCGCAGCCGCTCCTCCTCCACCACTCGCGCGGTCTCGGCCTCCTCACGCGCCCGTACGGTGTCGACCTCGCGCTTCTGCTTGATCTCGGCGTCCGCCTGCCGGCGCTCCAGCTCCAGAATCGCCTCGCGGGCGTCGACGTTCTGCCGGGTGATCTCCTTCTCCTCGTGCCGCGTGAACTCGTTGGTGCGCACGTGCTCCACGGCCGTGAGCTCGGTGATCTTCCGGATACCCTGGGCGTCGAGGACGTTGGACGGGTCGAGCTGGCTCAGCGGCGTCTGCTCCAGGTAGTCGATCGCCGCGTCCTCCAGGCTGTAGCCGTTGAGGTCGGTGCCGATCAACTGGATGATGCGGTCCCGGAGTTCGTCGCGCTTGGTGTAGAGGTCGGCGAAGTCCATCTGCTTGCCGACCGTCTTGAGCGCCTCGGAGAACTTGGCGTTGAACAGCTCCTGCAGCGTGTTCTGGTCGCTGGCCCGGGCCGTGCCGATGGCCTGGGCCACCCGGATCACGTCCTCCACGGTCTTGTTGACCCGTACGAAGAACGAGATGCGGATGTCTGCGCGGATGTTGTCCTGGCAGATCAGGCCGTCCCGGCCGGTGCGGACGATGTCGATGGTCTTCACCGAGATGTCCATGACCTCGGCCTTGTGCAGGACGGGCAGGACGACCTGCCCGGTGAAGGTCACATCGACCTTGCGCATCTTGGAGACGATCAGCGCCTTGCCCTGCTCGACCTTGCGGAAGAGCCGTGTGACCACGAGCAGGACGGCGACGACTACGAGCAGGACAACGGCGACGGACACGCCGATGCCCAGGGTGATGGCATCCATGTGAAGTCCTTTGGAGCGGTGAGAAGTTGAGACGGCGAGCAGCCGTGAAGCGACGTATGGGAGCGGGTGTGCGTGCTCAGGGCCTGCGGATGCGCGGGGCTCGATCCAGCGGCGCGGAACCGAGCTCCGCGTCATGGGCCGCCACCCAGAAGAACTCGCCGGTGTCGTCGTAGGCGTACAGCAGACCCGTACTGCCGCCCGACAGCGCGTCGGACCCGTACTGCCGGACCTGGACGATCGCGGTGGACCCGTCCCGCGCGGCGACCTCGGCCTGGCCGAACTCCGCGTCCACCCGCCCCGTGCGGATGGTGCAGAGCGCCCCGACGAAGTCCTGCCGGGACGGGCCGGGTTCGTCGGGGAACAACTTGGCCATCGGCCGCACGAGGGCCCGTGCCGCGCACCAGGCGACGGCGAGGGACAGCAGCAACACCACGGCATCGGCGGCGATATGGGCGAATCCGCCCAGTGCGGCCCGCCCGGCGAGCACCGACCCGGTCACGCCGGTGAGCCAGCCGACCACGATCACCAGCGACGCGGCAACCGTGACGGGCACACCGCCGAGCCCCAGAGCGCCGAGGTCGACGTCCCCGTCGAAGCCGTCAGCGTCGAGACCGCCGAGCAGCACCAGCAACCAGAAGGCGACGACGACCAACAGGGCGGAGCTGAAGACGACGCCCGGAAAACCCACGGCCGCACCGAGAAGTTCCCCCATGCCCGTCCTCCCCCGTGTACTCGGTTGCATCGGGAGCGTGTCCGGGTGCCGGGATCCGCTTCGGGAACCCGGCACCCGGGCTCTCCCCCGTTTCCGCCCACAGCCATCTTGACGCGCCCCATACGCCCACCGCATTGCCGGAACCCGGCAGTCTTTACGCGCTGTTGATGCCGGATACCGGCCCGCATGATTCGGCGCCGGGCCGGCACCATCCGCGCAGTCAGAAATAACTGCAGGTCAGCACCTATTTGCGGCGGTTCTGAGCGAGCTCCAGACCCATGCACCGTAAACCGAGCGGCACCGCCGGCCAGGCGATGCGCACCGTCACACCAGGTCGGACAACAGCTCGTCGAGAACCGTCTCCTCCTCGACCCGGATGCCGAGTTCCATGAGCGCTGCGGACAGCTCCGGGTCCCAGGGGGCCTCTGCCGGGCGGCCGGTGAGTGGCGGACCCGTCGGGCCTCTGAGCGCCGCGGCCCGATATTCGGCGGTCGTGAAGCGCCACGGGTGCCAGGGGACGCGGCGCAGGAGAACAGAGGCGATGCGCAGCCCGCCCCAGTCGAAATCACCGTGGTAGTGGAGCCTTGCGCCACCCTCGTGAAGGTGTTGCAGGAGGGCGAGAGCGGCGGCGGACGGCTGGCCCTGCAGACAGACCAGCGGCGAGCAGTCCCGTCCGTGGGTATCGGCCGCCGCCCCGAGCACGGCCGGGTTCTCACATACGTGAACAACCTCAGCGGTGGGGGCCGGCGGACGACGGATGAGCTGCCGCAGGGTCAGGACGGCGGGTTCCCCCGTCTCGGCCATCCAGTCCAGGGCAGGGGTGCCCCGCAGGTTCAGGGCGAGGACGGTCGAGGACAGCTCGTCGCGCAGCAGACCCGCCGACGCCCAGGCATCCCGTCGCCACTGGGCGCCGGCCCCGTCGGGGAATCCGGTCAGCGCGCGAATACCGGACAGGGTGACGGTGGCCAGAGCGGTACCGTCGTCCAGCGCGTGGGCGCTGTCCAGGACACGGGCGGCGAAGGCGGGCACGGAGACCGCCGGGTCGGCGGGCAGGGCACGCAGGACGGTCGCGCTGTGGCTGAGCAGGAGCCCGGCGGCTGTCGGGGTCCCTGCCAGACGCCGCACCAGGCCGTCCCCGCGGAGGCGCACGACCCAGGCCTTCAGGGCCGGGCGTTCCTCGGCCAGCTCGTCGACCGGGGCGAATGCCTCCTGCCAGGCGTCCTCCTCGGCCCTGCGGGCGGCTCCGAGGAGGGTGACCGGTCCGGTGAGCGCGGTGATCGCCTCGGCGAGCCCGTCCGGACTGATGCCCGACCGGCGCAGCACGGCATCCACCGCTTCCAGACGCACGGTCAGGGAACGGCCGCCCCCGGGCACGCGGCCGAGCAGCCGTTCGGCCGCGCGCCGCTGGTCCGGGGTGGGCCTGGTCAGGGTGACGGCGCCGGTGAGCGGCTGCTCGGCCGCCAGACGCCGGCGTACCCGCTCCACTAGCCAGGCGAACTCGGGAACCCCGAGCAGACGACGCAGTCGTACCGCGTCGACCGGGGCCGCTCCGGTGCCCGCTGTCAGCTCCACAAGGGCTCCGGGCTGCCGGGCACGGTCGTATCGGCCGCTGAAGTGTTCCGGACCGGGTCATCGCGACGCACCCGCCGCATGCCGTCCCACTCCCATCGCGTGACCAGTACGGCCGCCACATCGTCGATCCGGGACAGCTGGGCGATGGCGATGCCGGGCACCTGCGGGTAGCAGGCCCACTCCCGTTCGCTGGTCATCACCACGTCCAGATCGAAGGCATGCAGCAGACCGAGGCACTTGGCGCGGGAGTCGTCGTCCACGCCGGCGAACGCCTCGTCCAGGGTGACCAGCCGCGGTGCGTGGGGGCTGCTCGCGCTCGCGTAATGCGATGAGGCGGCGGCGAACAGCGGCACGGACACCGCGAGGGCGCGCTCACCGCCGGAAGCAGGACCGGTCGCGGGGACCCAGCGGCCCTGCTGGTGGCGTTCGACGCCGAACTCGTGCCAGGTGCGGTAGTCGAGTGCGGCGGTGAGGTGTTCCGTCCAGCTGCCCGAGGTGTCGTCGATCTGCTGGCGGGCGATCTGTGCCTGGAGGAACTCGCCCACCGCCGAACGGTCCTCGGAGGTCCAGGCATCGGCGGACTGGCGCAACCGCTCGCGGGCCTGTGCCAGTCCGGCGGGGGCCTTGCGGGAGGCTCGCCAGACCAGCCGCAGTTTCATGCCGGTGGAGGTGGGGCGGTCCTCCAGCTCCGTGTTCATGTCCCGGACCTGCCGTTCGGCGGCGCCGATGAGTTCCTGGAGGGTGCCCGCCACCTCGGTGACCAGATGGGTCTCCAGGATCTCGCGTTCGTGGGCGGACAGGATGCGGATGAGTTCACCGACCTCGGCGGCGAGCGCCTCCGCGAGTTCAGGTACGGCCCGTTCCCGCCCCTGGTACACGATGTCGACGACCATGCCGTCCTCCACCATGCGGGCAGAAGCGGTGTGGCCGTGCCGGGAGAGGGCATCCTGGAGGACCTTGAGCTCCTCGCCCAGCCGGCGCTGTACGCGTTGCCAGGCGCCGTCGGAATCGTCGGTGGCCGTCAGGCCGGACTCGATGGCCCTGGCCAGGGCGACGGCGGGGGTCGCGGCCCACGGCCCGTCGTCCGCGGCGGGAACCGGCAGATCGGGCAGGGCGACCGTGATGAGGCCGGTGGCGGTGAACCGCTGGAGGCCCGCGACGGCTTCCGCCCGGGCCGCAGCAGCGTCGGTCAGCCCCTTCTCCAGCTGGTCGATGCGGCCCTCGGCCTTGCCGGCCTCCCGGTCGGCCGCCGTATACCGCTGCCGAGTGGCCTTCTGGCCGGTCAGGCAGTGGCGCAGGGCTTCGGCGGTCTCCGTGAGCCGGTGCTGGAGCTCGGCGACGGCGGCGCCGACGGTGGAGCGGAGCGTCCGGTGCCGCTCGTCGGCGGCAGCCGCCGCACGCCCGGCGTCCTCGGCGCGCCGGGCGAGTTCGACAGCGCGCTCCCCCGCCCGGGTCGTCTCGCCCTGTTCGTCCTCCACCTGGCGGGCGGCCTCGGCCCGTTCCCGCAGTGCGGGCCACAGAGCGGCGAGGGCCACGGCGAGGGCACCGTGTGCGGCGTGTACGGCGGCCAGGCCGGCCCGGTCGGCGGGCAGCCCCAGATCGGCGGCGGCTGCGGTGAGTTCCGCGGCGGCCAGTTCGGCCCGCTCCGCTGCCTCGCCGAGTCCGGCGGCCCTTTCCTCGCGCCGGAGCCGGGTCGCTCGTACCGCCTCGGCGGCAGCCGTGATCCGGGCGTGGGCGTGGACGAGCGGGCCCTCGTCGGGCAGGCCGGCCAGTTCGGCGTCGAGGGTCCGGCGGCGTGCGGCCGCTGCCTCCGCTTGCTGCCGGGTCTCCTCCGACTCCTGCTTGAGCACGCCGAGTTCGGCTCTGAGGGAGGCCACGCGGGCTCGTCGGGCGGCTTCCCGTGCGCCTTCGCCGATGTACTCGGCGGCCGGCTTCGTCCAGCGGCCGGTCAGCACGCCCACGCGGAACCGTCCGTCGGCCGCCACCCAGGTGCCGGACCCGCTTTCCTCCCCAAGGCCGACGGCGGCGAGCAGCCGTGCCGCGGTGACCTCGCCCACCGCGGCGGCCTGGGCGTCGCCCCCGTCCACGGCGGGGCGCAGCAACGTGCCGAGCCCGGGGCCGGGCGCCGGCCCGGCGTCCGGCGACAGGAGTACGTCGTATCCGTCCGCGACGAGCGCGGTGCCGTCGGGCAGGACCCAGGCGTCGAGCAGCCCCGAGGCCTCCAGCGCGGCCTCCAGTCCGGCACGGTCCGCCTGAGGCAGTCCGTCGCGGAAGTCCACCAGCCGCCACAGCGGTGCGCCGGCAAGGTGCTCTCGGTGACCGGGCGTGCGGGTGTGCGGAGGCCGGGGGGCCCGGCGGCCACCCGCCTCCAGTGCGCTGAGCTCCGCACCGATCTCACCCGTGCGCGCCGTCAGGTCGGTGAGCCGCCGGGCCGCGTCCGCCGCGAGCCCGGCGAGCCGCGCCGATGCCTCGCCATGTGCCCGGGCGGCGTGGCCGCGGGCCGGATAGTGGCCGTCGCAGTGCCCGGTCCACTCCTGGAGTTCGTCGAGCAGACCCGCCACGTCGGGGCAGGCCAGCTCGGTCCATGCCCGAACGCACTCCCGTACGTCGTCAAGGAGGGCCTGCCCGGCGGCAGCGGCGGCCTCTTCCGCGCGGCCGTGCGCCTCGGTGGCCTGGTCGAGGTCGGTGTCCGCCTCGTCCAGGCGGACGGCCGCCTGGCGCCGCCCCTCGGCCGCGCGCTCGGCGCTCGCGGCGAGCTCCTGGGTGTGGGCGAGCGCGCGACGGCCCCGGTCCATGGCTTCCTCGGTTGCCCGCCGGAGATCCGTCTCGGGGAGCGGTCCGTCGCCGGGCAGTTCGATCCGGGCCGTGCCCGCCGCTTCCCGCACGGCACGGAAGGTGTCCTCGGCGAGCAGCCCGGCGGTACGCAACCGGTTCTCGGCGGCCCCGAGGCGGCCCAGCGCCCGGGTGTGGTGGCCCGCGGCCTGCTCCTGGTCGTCCAGGGCCCGGTCCCGGGCCTCGGTGGTCCGCTCCCGCGCGTGCGCCGCCTGCTCCAGCTCCCGCGCACTGCGCATCTCCGGGCCCTCGCGCAGAGCCGCGTCCTGAGCCTGCAGCCGGGCCTGAGTCTCCTCCAGCGCGCCGAGTTGTTCCTCGGCGGCCGCTCGCTCCTCCTCTGCCCGGACTCGCTGGGCCTGGGCATCGGCGAGATCCCGCTGGAGGTGCTCGTAACGGGAGTGCTCCGCGCGCGGGAGACGGGCACGGCGCCGCGTGGCGATGCGCGCGTACCGGCGATAGTGGTCCAGGAAGCCGGAGGCCGCCCGCTCGGCGGCGGAGGCGGCTGCCAGTTCCTCCTTCTCCTCGTCCAGGGACCGGAATGCCTCGGCCACATCGGCGATGACGGCCTGGTCCACGGGCGTCAGGGCCTCGGTCAGTGCCCGGGAGAGGGCAGCCTCGTTGGGGCGCTTGGACAGTTGCGGCTGGCGCAGTTGGATGAGCAGGTCGACCAGGGCTCCGTAACGTTGCTCCCCCAGCCCGAACAGCGCCTCGTCGACCGCCCTGCGGTAGGTCCTGGCCTGGTCGTACACCATGCCGTGGCCGGCGACGGCCTCGGCGAGCCGGTCCCGGGACAGCGCGGTTCCGGTGGCGTCGAGCAGGCTGAGCGCGTCTTCGGCGGGGGTGTCCCGGCCGTGGTCGACGCGCTGGTCGGTGAGCGCGTACCAGTGGCGGGCGATGCCCCGCCCCCGCACGGCCTTGAGGCCGCAGAGCAGGGTACGGAAGTACGGTACGCCGCTGGTCTCGTCGCGTCGGCCGAACTCGATCCAGGTGTACCCGAGCCGCTCCGAGTGCGGGTGCTCACCGTCGAGGAGAAGGTTCCACTCCATCCGCTTGCCGGGATCCGAGTCGGGCTCCACCCGGCGGGAGGTGAGGTCTCCGTCGAGCAGGAACGGCAGGGTCAGGGCCAGCACCTTGGACTTGCCGGTGCCGTTGTTCCCGCGCAGCAGCAGCCGGCCGTCGCGGAAGTGGAACTCCTCCACGTCGTAGTGGAACAGGTCGACCAGGCCGATGCGCAGGGGCTGCCAGCGGGATCGCTCGGGGGCGGGGAGGCGGGTCACGGATTGCCGGCCTTTCGCTGCGCGGGCATCCGCGCTGTCGTGGTTTCGATGACGACGGCCGGGCCGACCGCGTACCGGGCGAGGGCGGGAAGCGGCGCCACGCCGCGGTGCGTCCGCGAGGCGAGCTTCAGCGCGGTGAGCCGGGCCACGGCCTGCTCGACGAGTTCGGCCTCCATGCCCGGTTCCCGGGCGGACTTGGCCCAGAACCCGCCGTGCTCGGCGGCGAGTTCCCGGACACGGCCGGCCAGCTCGTCGGCGCCGACCGGTCCGTCCACGGCTGCCAGGTGCTCGGCGAGCAGCAGGGTGACATGGCCGTACGTGCCCTGTTCGGGCATCCGCAGGTCGGTCAGATCGTCGTCCGGGTCGACCATGGCGATGCCCTCGGCCCGCACCTCCGGGACGAGTCCGGTCAGTTCGGTGATGCGGGCGGTGAGGAAGCCGCGCTGGCGGGTGAGGTAGGCGAGTTCGGCGTCGTCGAGTTCGTCGTAGTAGAGCACCGGGTCGTCGAGCAGCCGTCGGGTCAGCGTGCGCCGCAGCGCCCGGAACCGCAGCTCGTCGCTGTCCAGTGCGGTCTCCGCGACGAGTTCGGCGAGCCGGTCGTCCAGCGTTTCGGCGTCCACCGTGGAGGGGCCCCGTCGGGCGGCGAGCAGTCCGGCCAGTACCCGCCGTTCCACGTCGTACAGCACGTCCCCGGCCCCGCTCACGTACGCCTCCTCGTCACCGGCGACGCGCCGCAGCACACCGAGGCCGAGCAGGAGCCGTACGACGGCGGCCAGGTCGATGCGTTCGTCGCGCCGGTCGAGGGTGAACTCGATACCCGCGGCGGTCAGATGGGGGTCGGCGGCGTCGAGGACCACCTGGTCGGCGAGCCGGCCGAGCGCGACCTGTGCCTCACCGCGTTCGAGAGCGGCGAGGGCGAGGCAGAACAGCACGTACCGGCGCCGGGTGAAGGGAGCCGCCGCCCGGCTCACCTCGCGCGCGGGGTGCGTGGGGTCGGTGAGGACACCGGGGATCTTGCGCAGGCGGGCGGACCCGGCATCCGTCAAAAGCGACCATCCGGTGTTCCGGTCGAACCATTCACGCAGTTCGGAGGCGTGGCGGCGGGCGAGTCGGAACTCCTCCGGGGCACGGCCGCGCGCCAGCAGGAGGGGCTGTTTCAACAGGGCGCGCGCCGCCTTGCGCAGATCGGCGGCGTGCTGCCCGTCGAGCACCTCGGCGAGCTGAGGGTTCACGGCTGCCCCTCCTCGCCCGTCAGGTCGATGATCTCGATGAGATGGTCGGGTCCGCGGAACACCCCGCCGGGTGTGCGGACGTGGGCCGTGGCCTGCTCGGCCAGGGCGCTGAGCCGGATCTCCATGGAGCCGTCGTTGCTCGTGGCCACGGTATGGCGCATGCCCGGCCGCCAGGTGGCCAGCGCGTCGCCGAGCAGGTGCAGGAACAGGCCGAACGCGACCGGATCGAGTTCGCCGAGCCCGGAGAGGCGGGTGATCCCGTCGGTGACGAGCCGGGCACGCGCCGCCGCGATCTCGGCTCGCTGCTTGGCGGCCACCTCGGCGAGCTGCCGTCGCCGGTCCGCCCGGTCCTCGACCTTACGCGGCTTGCCGCGCCGCTCGTAGCTGCCGGTGCGCCGCAGCTGGGGGCTGATCCGGAGCGGCTCCGCCCCGGCCCACGGCGTGCCCGCGGGAACCGGCCGCGCGGCCCGCGCGGCAAGGGTGTCCGCGTCGACGGTGAGGTGACGCGCCGGATAGAGCCCGAAGGCAGTCCGCCACAAGCGGTGCCGTGCAGCGTCATCGGGCGCCTCGGCGAACCAGCGGGCCAGCGTGCGGAAGTCCGCGGACCGGTCGGAGCGCCCGGCGCGACGCTCGTTCAGCGACCGTACGACGGCCAGCAGCTGCGGGATCGCGCCGAGCGCCCGGCCGCGCAACAGCCGCGCCTGCGATTCGCGGCCGTCCCGGCTGATGAACCAGGCGGCCAGCCCGGCCCACCGCCCCGTCCACCGCTCCAGGGCGTCCCGCTCGGCCCGCACCGACTCCTCGGGACCGGCGTCGGCGGCCTCCCGCGCGGCGGCGGCCCGCAGCAGCCCCTCGATCAGGCCGCCCTCCTCCAGCTCCAGGATCAGCCGGGCGGTCCGGCCGCCCAGCGTGATCAGGTCCTGGATGAACCGCTCCAGATACTGGATCAGCCGGTCCTTGTAGGCGAGGAAGACCTCTTCCTCCACCTCGTGCAGATCGATGGTGCGCTGCAGGGACCCCATGAAGGCCCGCGCGTTGTCGGCGAGCGCGCCGAACCGGCTCGCCAGCGCGTCCAGCGCCAGGTGCGCCTTGGCCGGATCGGGCTCGTCCTC
This sequence comes from Streptomyces solicavernae, assembly GCF_029968095.1. Taxonomy (GTDB): domain Bacteria; phylum Actinomycetota; class Actinomycetes; order Streptomycetales; family Streptomycetaceae; genus Streptomyces; species Streptomyces solicavernae. Next base: position 123,033 of record NZ_JASCIR010000005.1, read on the forward strand.
AGCCGCGAGCACCAACAACGCCCGCAACTGCGTGACGATGTCGTGCAGGGCCACCGCCTGGAGCGCACCGCGCCGCCCGAGCGCCTCGTCGTACACGCCCAGCGCTTCCTCGGCGGCTTCGCCCGCCTGCGTGAGCTGGTAGATGAAGCGCTTCCGGTAGAAGTCCTCGACGGCGGTGACCCGGGCGGTGTCCGGGTCGGCCCGCAGGTTGCCCCACCCGACGAGGCTGTCCAGCGCCTTGGCCACCGAGTCCACCCCGTCGGGCCGCGCCTCGGCCGGCAGCGCGGCGTACACGTCCTCGGGCCGCAGATGCACGGCGAACCGCTCCTTGGCGGTGACGAAGGCCCGCATCGCGTGCCGGTAGAGCACGGCATTCGGCGCGGTGAGGTGGGCGAAGGGGCCGTACGCGCCGGGCTGCGCTTCCGGGCCGGTGGTGCTGTGGGTCATCGCGGGCCATTTTCCCCTACGGGGCGCGAGCGCAGCCAGGGACTGGAGCAGCTGGCCGGATCTCACCGGTCGGGCGGCTTGCGACCGCGTTGAGTCCACCTGCCATCGGACATTCACTGTATGTGACAACCCCCAGGTGGGTAGGGTGCGGCGCAGCAGCGGGCAGGCGACCTGACCGGGCGGATCGGGGGACGGTAGGTGGGATGGCGCGAGGAAATCGCCTCGGCTCTCGGCGAGTGGATCGCCGTCGAGGGGGGCGCGGGCAGGCAGCCACGGTGGCAGCGCGTCGGCAGGGCGGCCCGGAGCGGGGATCCCGGTCGCTACGTGGTCGATCTGCGGGGCTCCGACATCGGACCGGAACAGCTCGACTCCCTGAGGCTGGCCGGACCGGACGATGACGGCATCGAGACCAAGGGCGTCGCCGTCTCCGAAACCGTACAGAACGGCTCCCTGCTCACGCTGCGGGTACCGGAGTTCACCGAGATCGCCGACCCCTGCCTGTGGATGCTCAAGCAACCGCCCACCTTCCTGATCGAGGCCCTGCGTGACGGCATCGCGGGACTGGGCGAACATCCCCTCGCCACTGCTCTCGCGATCGCCGCGATCGGCGGCCCCTCAGCCCACGCCGTCGACCCGCCGGGCTTCCATCCCGCCCAGGCGGACGCCTACCGGGCCTGCCTCGGCGAAGGCGTCCACCTGGTGTGGGGGCCGCCGGGCACGGGGAAGACCACCGTCCTCAAGCGGGCCATCGGTGACCTGATCGCCCAGGGCCGGCGTGTGCTGCTGGTGTCGGCGACCAATATCGCCGTGGACAACGCCCTGCTGGGAGTGGTGCGGGAGAAGCGCCACGAGCCCGGCGACATCGTCCGGGTGGGACCGCCGCACCTGCGCGAGGTGGCCGAGGACCGGTCCGTGTCCCTGCCCCTGATGGTCCGGGCCCGGCTGACGGACGCAGCGGCCCGGCGCGCGGCACTCGAAGCCGAACTCGTCGCGATCGGGGACCGGGCGGGGCAGCTGGCAGCGTTGGAGAGCAGCCTTGCGGGATTCGACGCCCCGTCGTACTTCGCGGCGCTGAAGCTCATACGGATGCCCGGACAGGACATGGCAGCGACGCAAGCCCGGGTGACGGAGGCGGAGCAGCGGCTCAGCCGGGCAGTCCAGCGCCTGGCTCACCTCGCGGAGGCCATCGGGACAGCGCAGGCACGTCAGAAGGCCGCCGACGCCGCGAAGGACCAGTGGCGCGACGTCGACGACCTCTCGGAGGAGATCACCCGGGTGCGGGAAGCAGCCGGTAACAGCGAGGCCGACGCCCTGCTCGCGGACGACCACCGCCGTGCCCTGGAGCTGAGGCTGAAGGCCCTTGAGGCGAAGGGTGCCGTCGGCAGGTGGCGGCAGCGCGATGTGATCACCGCCCTCCAGGACGAGCTGGTGGACGCCCGGCGGACCGCCACCGACGCCCGTATGGCAGCCAAGGAGGCCCGCGCCACCGCAACCGCGCACATCGCCCGTACCGGTGCACGTATCAACGCACTGGCCGAGGCCATCCCGCTCACCCGGGACCAGATCGCCCGGCTCGAAGCCGACGCCGCGTCCCTCGTGGCCGAGAGCGAGCAGGCGCAGCAACGGGCGCTCGCCCTCGAACGGGAGGCGATCGGGGCGTCCGAGACCGCCGCCCGCGCCCGGCAGGCCCATGACCTGACCGAACACGCCGCCGGACGAGGCTGGCCGGCCCAGCACGACTCGGCCGAGCGACTGCGTCCCGCCGTGGCCGCCGACCGCACCCGCCGCCCGGAACTGGAGAAGCAGTACCAGCAGGCGCAGGAGGCGTACGAGCGGCTCGCCCGCAACGCCCAGGGCGAGATCATCAAGTCCGCCAAGCTGGTCGCCACCACCCTGGCCCGGTTCCGCACCAACCGAACGGTCTTCGAGGGGCCGTACGACGTGGTCCTCGTCGACGAGGCGGGTGCCGCGACCCTCCCCGAGGTCCTGCTCGCCACCGGAAAAGCGGGCCGGGCGGCCGTCCTGCTCGGGGACTTCATGCAGTTGGGGCCCGTCATCCCGCCGTCCCTCGGCAACAACGACCGCCCCGACATCAAGCGGTGGCTGCACCCGGACGTCTTCCAGCACTGCGGCATCCATGAACCCCCCGACGCCCAGGCGCACCCGTCCTGCGTCACGCTCACCGAACAGCACCGTTTCGGGCCCGCCGTCATGCGCCTGGCCAACGACCTCGCGTACGGCGGTGTCCTCACGGGCGGCCCCCAGGTGCTGCGGGAGCGGCCGGACAACGACCCCGAGATCGTCCTCATCGACACCGACGGACTGCACGAGCTGGCCCGCGCCCACCTGACCGGCAGCCGCAAGGGATGGTGGCCGGCCGGCTCCCTCATCGCCCGGGCCCTGGTGGAACTCCATCGCGAGCAGGGTGAAGAGGCCGGCATCGTCACTCCGTACGGCGTCCAGGCCGAGGCCACGCTGGAGGCGCTGCGCGACGTCGAAGGCGCGGGGCGCCCGCCGGCCGAGGTCGGTACCGCCCACCGGTTCCAGGGGCGGGAGTTCGACGTCGTCGTCTTCGACACGGTGGAGGGCAGTGGGGACAGCCGCGAGCTGTGGATGGCCCTCGCCCACCGGCAGCCGGGGGCCGACCCCTGGCACCGCAACGGCGTCCGCCTGTTCAACGTGGCGGTGACCCGGACCAAGACCCGGCTGTACGTCGTCGCCGGCGGGGCCCGCGTCAGGAACGCCAAGCCCGGAACGGCCCTGGCCCGGCTCGCCGCGCTGATCGGATCCCCGGGCGTCCGGGTCCTGAAGGCCCAGCACCTGATCGCCCCGCCGAAGGCCCCGGTCCCGTTCCGCGGCGAGTTCGGCACGGCTCTGGCGCAGGTGCTGGGCCGGCACGTGGAGGTGACCGACGTCCACGACGAGACGACCTTCTACGACACCTTCACCGAGGAGATCCACCAGGCACACCACTCCCTGTGGCTCTGGGCGCCGTGGGTCGCGAAGCGGGTCCGCTCCCTGCTGCCCGCCCTGGCTGCCGCCGCCGACCGAGGCGTACGGATCACCGTCTTCATCCGCGACGACACGGACCAGTTGCAGCGCAAGCCCGCGAGCCAGGCGCTGATCGCGGACCTGCGCGCCGTGGCCCACACCGTGATCCCGATGAACGTCATGCACCAGAAGATCGCGGTCTTCGACGAGCGGACCGTCCTGCTCGGCAGCCTGAACGCCCTGTCCCAGTACTGGACCCGGGAGGTGATGGTCGCGATGCGCGGCGCGTACTTCGCCCGCAAGCTGCTCGCGCACGAGCACGCGGAGACCTTCGCCCGCCCGCCGAAGTGCGGCCGGTGCCAGGGTACGGAGATCGAGATCCGTCGGCGGAAGAACGGCAACTGGTTCTGGCGCTGTTACGCCGCCGCGTGCAAGACCACCCCTTCAGGGCGCTCCAACGCCTGGACCCAGGAGATCCGCCTGCGGGCCGGCCGCTGAAACCTGTCCTGTCCCCGCTGCTCCTGGCTGGGCGCAGCTGCCAGGTGACCTCCATCGACTTGGGGCGTGGGCGCGTGTTCGCAGAACCGGTGGAGAGCGGCGGCATCGCCAAGTGGTCCAGCGGAACGCCCAGGAGGGGCGAGGCAAGGAAGCCCCGGCGAGCGGCAAGCCGCTGGTCGTGGACGTGGCGGAGCTCAACCCCGACCTGGACGTCGACCACCGCACGGCTCGCGCGGGCGCCCGCCTGGTGCGCCGCATCCCGGCTGATCGGCGAGCGTGACCACTGCCAGGACTCCGTCGACGCCGAAATCGTCGGAGTCCTCGTGAGAGAGCAGGACGGCGTCAAGGCGGCCGAGGCGCGCGGCGGCCCGGTGAAGGACAGCGGACCCCTCCAGGACGATTGCGAGCACCCGGGTCCCGACGGCCGGCTGCACGGGCGTGTGCGCGCGTACGATCCGGACCGAAGCGGTCATCTCGGCACGCCGGACCATCACGTTGAAGTCCACGATCGGCCCGCCGAGCAGTTCGCACTCCGTGGCGGCGTCGCCGGAGAAGGCAAAGGGCTCGTACGGGACGTCCATCACCTCTGATACCCCGTCGACCGTCAGGGCCATGCCCGGTCCCTCGACCACCGTGATGATCCTGTCGACGCCCGCGAAAGCGGAGAACGGACCGCTGTGCGCGACGTCGGCCACGCTGACACGCCACACGAAACCGCCCGTCCCCGCCCCCTCCGGGTGGGCGGCGACCTCCGACGTCACGCCACCCCCGTTCTTCCAGGGGGCAGGCGTTCTCTCGTCGGCGCGCAGAATCCGTGGTGCCATGGGGTTCCCTCTCCGGTCGATGGCTGCGCTGTCCGGACACGCCCTATCGCGCGGCCGCGCCCGCGCGACGCGCCTGCAACGCGGCCTCGGTGAAGACCCGGTATCCGGTCTCCGGGGCGTATCCGTGGATCTCTCGGGTGTCCAGGGCCTGCATGTAGGCGAGCACGTCCTTGCTGATCACCTGGCCCGGAACCAGCACCGGGAACCCGGGAGGGTAGGGGGTGACGAACGTGGCGGAGACGACCGACCGGCCCTCGGCCATCGCTTCGGTGATCTCCTCCGCCGTCAGGTACGCGCACTCCGTGTCGTCGTAGGCGAGGAAGAAGGCAGCGCGCATGTCTCCCTCGGGCGTACGGGCGCTCGGGCGGAAGGCCGGATGGAACTCGCTGAAGTCCGGCAGGGCGGCGGACAGGCTGCCGAGGCCGTTCACCACCCGGTGGTGCGCGGCGCGTTCGCGGGGGCTCATCTCCCCGACGCGCTCCTCCAGATCCTCGGCGATCTTGACGAGTACCTCGATGAGGTAGGCGACGGCGCTGCGCGTCGTGCCGATGTTGGTCATGAACAGCAGCGTGTTGCGGGTGGTCTTGTTGACCTGGACGCCGTACCGGTCCATCAGGAGCTCGTGCTTGAAGGTGTCTCCGTCGACACCCGTGAGCCCGATGTGCATCGTCGCGCGGGTGGGGTCCAGGACGAACTCGTCCTCCTCCCACGCCTCCGCCATCCGCGCCAGGCCCGTACGCAGCGGCTGCTCGACGCCGGAGGAGCGGAAGCGCCTCGGGATGAGCTCCGGTGTGGTGAGGAAGCGCAGGTAACGGCTGAGCAGCGGGTGCTGGTCGATGGCGTCCCGCAGCACCCCCGCCTGTTCGAGCTGCTTCTGCACCAGCTCGAAGCCCTCCAGGACCGCCTGCCGGCGGCCCAGGTCCATGGAGGCGAGGATCTGGTAGTTGGGCGACGTGGAGGTGTGCGTCATGTACGCCTCGTGGAAGGTCTCCGCAGCCTTGTGGCGGAAGTCCTGGTCGAAGACGTGCACCATGGAGCCCTGGCGCAGGGACGTCAGCGTCTTGTGCGTCGACTGCGTCGCGTACACCCGCACCCGGACCTTCTCCGGGTCGGGCATCAGCCGGTGTGCGAGGAGGGTCTCGTCGTCCGGGTCGTCGCCGAGCCGCTCGCGGTGGGCGGCGTACTCCTCGGCGTACCGCGGGTCGCGGTAGCGGTCGGTCAGCTCGCGGGCCGCGGCCATGGCGGTGCGGCGGCGGTAGACGGGGTGGAAGCGGGCGAAGGCGAACCACGCCTCGTCCCACAGGAACGCGAGATCCGGCTTGAGTGCCAGGCACTCCTCCATCACGCGGGAGGGGTTGTAGACGATCCCGTCGAAGGTGCAGTTGGTGAGCATGAGCAGTTTGACGCGGTGGAGGACGCCCTCCTGCTTCAGCATCAGCAGCTTCCGCTTGATCTCCTCCACCGGCACGGCTCCGTACATGCCGTACTCGTCGAGGGGATAGGCGTCGAGGTAGACGACGTGGGCGCCGGCCAGCACCAGCCCGTAGTGGTGGGACTTGTGACAGTTGCGGTCCACGAGCACGATGTCGCCCGGCCGCACCATCGCCTGCACGACGATCTTGTTGGCGGTGGACGTGCCGTTGGTGACGAAGTACGTCTGCCGGGCGCCGAACGCCTTGGCCGCCAGGTCCTGGGCCTCCCGCAGCGGGCCGGTGGGCGCGAGGAGCGAGTCGAGGCCGCCGGAGGTGGCGGAGGTCTCGGCGAGGAAGATGTTCAACCCGTAGAAGCGGGCCATCTCCGGTATCCAGTGCGAGTTGACCACCGACGTACCACGGGAGATGGGCAGGGCGTGGAAGACCCCGGTCGGCCGCTGGCTGTACGCCCGCAACGCGGTGAAGAACGGCGCGCGGAAGCGCTCGGCGATGCCGTGCAGGATCGACAGGTGCAGTTCGAGGAGTCCTTCACGGGCGTGGAAGACCCGCTGGAAACGCCGGCTGAGCCGGCCGGCGGTCGTCTCCACGGACGCCTCGGACATCAAGTAGAGGTCCAGCTCCGGGCGGAGCGCGAGCAGCCGGTCGCCCAGCGCCTGCGCCCGCTCCTCGCTGTGCCGCCAGTTCTCTCCGGGGGCGCCCGCGGAGGCGGGGTCCGCGGCGGCGCCTTCGAAGAAGCGCCGCACCACCTGCAGGTCGTGCCGGGAGCGGTCGGCGAACCGGTGGCGGATCACGACGGCCTGGAGACTGGAGTTCACCAGCGACGCGATGACCGCGTCCTCGAAACTGGGGGCCACGACGAGCTCGTACACGAACTCGTCCTCGGCACGGCGCAGTTGGTGCAGCTCCTTGCGGAGCGCGTCCTCCTCGGCCGCGTCCATGTCCCCGACGACGAGGACCTCGAAGTACGGCCTCGTCCCCGGGTCGAGGGACGCCGGATCGTCCGCCGTCTCGTCGTCACCGGAGATGCCGGGGGCTCCCCCGGGGCGCGCAGCGGGCCCAGCGGGGGACACGGTGTTCCGGTAACTGTCGCTGCCGAGCGCGCGGTTGAGGTCCTCCGCGCGCCGGGCCAGCCGCTGGTGTTCCCCGTTCTCATGCAGCCGGCGGAGCTCATCGAGCCCCGCCGTTCCGGGGAAGGCCCAGCAGGTCTCGACCGGGGCGAGCAGGGCGAGCAGGTCCGCCAGCCGCTCCGCGGTCTGCTCACGCGCGTCCGTGGCCTGGTCCGAAAGCTGGTGGGTGAGGTCCGCCAGCGAGCTCCAGGCGTCGGCGCGCAACTGCCCGACACTGTTGTGCACGCTGGCTGTCGGCAGGTCACTCACCGGGCCGCGCTCCTTCGCAGGGCCGGCCCGCCCGCCGGACCGCCGAGACCAGCGGCACCCCCGGGCGGTAGGCCAGATGCACGTGGGACGGCGCGTCCAGCACGACGAGGTCGGCCCGCGCACCCGGCGAGAGGCGGCCGACATCCGTACGGCGCAGGGCACGCGCACCGCCGGCGGTCGCCGCCCACAGCGCCTCGTCGGGCGTCATGTGCATCTCCCGTACGGCCAGCGCGATACAGAAGGCCATGGAACTGGTGTAGGACGAGCCGGGATTGCAGTTGGGGGAGAGGGCGAGGGTGGCGCCGGCGTCGAGGAGGCGACGGGCGTCGGGGTAGGGCGAGCGGGTGGAAAAGTCCGACCCCGGCAGGAGCGTGGCGACGGTACTGCCCTGCGCGAGGGCGTCCACGTCGGCGTCGGTGAGGTACGTGCAGTGGTCGGCCGAGGCCGCCCCCAGCTCCACCGCGAGCTGCACGCCCGGCCCGTAGGAGAGCTGGTTGGCGTGGACCCGGGGCACGAGGCCGCGGGCCGCAGCCGCGGTGAGGACCGCCCGCGCCTGGTCGCCGTCGAAGGCGCCCTGCTCGCAGAAGACGTCCACCCAGCGGGCGTACGGTGCGCAGGCGTCCAGCATGGGGCCGGTGACGAGGTCGACGTAGCCGCCCGGGTCGTCTGCGAACTCGGACGGCACCAGGTGCGCGCCCAGGTAGGTGACCTCGTCGGTGTGGGCCGCCGCGACGGACACGGCGCGCGCCTCGTCCGCCACCGTGAGGCCGTAGCCGGACTTGGTCTCCAGGGTGGTGGTGCCCTGCCGGAACGCCTCGCGCACATGACGTTCGACCACCCCGTGCAGGTGCTCGTCGCTGGCGGCGCGGGTGGCGTCGACGGTGGTCTGGATGCCGCCGGCGGAGTACGGGCGGCCGGACATGCGGGCGTTGAACTCGGCCGTACGATCGCCGGCGAAGACGAGGTGGGAGTGGGAGTCGACGAAACCGGGGATCACCGCCCGGCCGCCTGCGTCCACCTGCTCGTCGGCCGAAGGGGCCTTGGCGGCGGGTCCGGCCCAGGCGATGCAGCCGCCGTCGATGAGGAGCGCCGCGTCGGTGAGGAGGCCGAGCGGGCCCTCGCCGAAGGCGGGGTCGTTGGTGACCAACGAGCCGATGTTCGTCACGAGGGTGGATGCTGCGCCGGTGGGTGGGTCGTACGGTTCCATGCTGGTACTCCTGAGTGGGCGTGCAACTGAGGCCGCTTCTGGGCGAGCTGTGCGGGCGGTTGCTCCGCGCTGTGCGCGCGGGGAACCCGCACGGGGGTGGTCTCACCCCGGCCCGCCCCGAGGCGGCGTGGTCAGAACAGTGGGCCGGTGACGGACTCCGCGGCGGCGACGGCGCGTCCAGAGGTGATGGTCCCGAGGCGGGCGACGGACACGGCTTCGTCGACGGAGAGCGCGCCGACACCAACAACAACGGGCATGCTTCGATGAAACCGCAGCTGGGCGGGGGCCTGCGAGAGGGTGGAGCCGGGTAGCGTCTGGCATCCCAGACAGGTGGTCGGACTCCGTCGCTGTTTACGTTCGCCAGGGCGGCAGAGCGTCTGACCTGTGCTCCAGGACGGCTGACGCCCTCCATCAGAACCGAGCGTCGAATGATTCGCGAGCAAGTCCGAGCATCGGCCAGGTGCTGGTGGCCGGATGCCTGCTCGGTCAGGTGGCGACCTCCGACTACTGGCTGTTCCTGGCGCTGTTCATCGGCCAGGGCGTGGGCATGGCCTGTGTGTCCGGTTCGGCCACCGCCCTGCTGTACGACCTGCTCGTGCGCCGTGGCGCGACGAGCGGCTACGTCAGGATCAGGTCCCGGTTCACCATGCTCGGGACGGTCGCCTCGGGGGTCGCCATCATCCTCGGCGGCCAGCTACAGCGGTGGCGAACCCGCAGGTCAGCGACCCTTTGGAGGTAGCCCAGGAGGAACTCCCGACGCCGGGATGGCCCTGAGCCGGCACGATCACGGAATCTCCTTGCGTTTCCCACCACACGACGTCGAACGTCAGGTAACCGGGAACCAGGCCGACAGACGCTTGGCGATGGCCGGTACATCGATGTTGTCCTGCGCGACTTCCTCGACGAACGGGCCGGCAACGGAGACAGGTGGCAGGACGGTACTGGCGCTGACACCGTTGAACCGCAGGAAGACACGCATGGCGAGCCAGGCGGTGGGCTTGTTGCCGTCGATCAGCGCGTGGTTGCGGGCGACGGAGTGCAGCAGCGCCGCAGCCTTCTCGTGCAGCGTGGGATACAACTCGGCCCCGAACACGTTCGTCCGGGGCCGTTCGATCGCTGACACCAGAAGGCCCATGTCACGCACGCTGTGCTCTGTACCGTTGACCGTCCGGGCGATGGCCAGGATCTCGTCGATCTGGATGTAGCGCACGTCGGTCACTTCAAGTAGTCCAGGATCTCCGCATCGCTGTCCATCAGCTCGGCCATGACGTCATCGACCTTCAGCTCGGCCCGGTTCTGGGCATCACGGATGGCCTCAATGGCAAGTTCCTGCTTGCTGCGGCCCTCCCGACGAGCCCGCTCGGCGAGCTTCGCGTCAAGGTCGTCGGGAAGGCGGAGTGTCATCGCCATGCACACTTGATACCAGTCCGGTATCAAAAGCGGTGCGCTGCTACACCGGGGAACAGGTCGAGCAACCGACCCGGACAACAAAAACGCAGGTCAGGACGGATTGCCCGCAGGTTCGAGGATTGCCACGCACTCCACATGCGATGTCATCGGAAAAAGATCAAACGCCCGAAGCACCCGAACCCGATACCCCGCCTCCCCGAAGTACCCCAGGTCCCGCGCGAGCGCCGCCGGGTCGCAGGCCACGTAGGCGATGCGGCGGGCGCCCAGGGAGGACAGATGGCGGACCGTCTGCTTGCCGGCGCCCGCGCGGGGCGGGTCCAGGACGATCAGGTCGACGTCCGTGATGCCCGTGCGCGGCAGGACCGACTCGACCTTGCCCTGCTCGATGCGGACCCGGTCGAAGGACTCCAGGTTGTGCCGCGCGTCCTCCACGGCCCGCTTGCTGGACTCGATGCCGAGGACCGCGCCCTGGTCGCCGACCCGGTCCGCGATCGCGCCGGCGAACAGGCCGACGCCGCAGTACAGGTCGAGGGCCGTCTCGCCCTTGCGCGGCAGCAGGCCCTGCATGACGGCGAGGACCAGGGTGTCGGCGGCCTTCGGGTGGACCTGCCAGAAGCCGCCGTTGCCGACGCGGTACGTACGGCCGTCGGCGCGCTCGCGGACGAAGGGGCGCCCGTGGACGCGGTGCACGCCCCCGTCCTTCTCCCCGACCCGCATCACCGAGACGGGACGGTCGAGCTCGACGATGGGGAGGCGTTCGCCGGGGCGCGGGGTGAGGATGACCTGGCGGTCCTGGGAGCCCGTCGCGGCGATCGCGTCGACGGACGCCATGCCGGACCAGTCGCGCTCCTCGATGCCCAGCTCCGAGACGCCCTCGGCGGCGATCATGCAGTGCTCGATCGGCTCGACCTCGTGCGAGCGGTGGCGGCGCAGGCCGGCCTTGCCGGTGGCCGGGTCGACCGCGTACTGCACGCGCGTGCGCCACTGCGGCACCTCGCCGGCGGGCAGCTTGTCGCCCTCGGCGGGCATCACCGTGCCGTCCCAGCCGGCCTCTTCGGGGGTCAGGCCCGCGAGCCGCCGCAGCTGCTCGGCGAGGACCTCGCCCTTGAGGCGGCGCTGCGCGCCCGGCTTGGCGTGCTGCCAGTCGCAACCGCCGCAGCGGCCGGGTCCGGCGTACGGGCAGGGCGCCTCGATGCGGTCCTTGGCGGGGTCGAGGATCTGCACCGCGTCCGCGCGCAGGAACCGGGAGTCCTCCTCGCCCTCGGTGACCCGCGCCACGACCCGCTCGCCGGGCAGCGTGTGCCGTACGAAGAGCACCTGGCCCTCGGACGTACGGGCGACGCAGTGACCGCCGTGGGCCACGGGGCCGACCTCGACCTCGTACTCCGTCCCCACCAGTGACTTCTTCGGTTCTGCCTGCATGGCGGGGTGACTCCAGTACGTGAGGGGGAAGCGGCCGGACAACAGCCCACCAGTCTACGGCCCCGGCGGGCGTGGCCGCTCAGCCCTTCTCGCTCGGCTCCTTCGGCTGCCGCTTCTCCACCGGGCCACGGCGGACCGCGCCCGGCGCGTTCCACTCCTGCCGCCTGCGGGCCCGCTGCTTGGCGGCCTCGGAGGACTCCAGCTGGTAGGGCACGGAGGTGACCATCACGCCGGGCGTGAACAGGAGGCGGCCCTTGAGGCGCAGGGCGCTCTGGTTGTGCAGCAGGTGCTCGTACCAGTGGCCGACCACGTACTCGGGGATGATCACGCTGACCGCGTCGCGCGGGGACTCGCGGCGCAGGTTCTTCACGTACTCGATGATCGGGCGGGTGATCTCGCGGTACGGGGAGTCGAGGATCTTCAGCGGTACGGAGATGCCGCGCCGTTCCCACTCGTCCTTGAGGGCCTTGGTCTCGGCCGGGTCGACGTTGATGCTGACGGCTTCGAGGGTGTCGGAGCGCATCAGCTTGGCGTAGGCGACGGCGCGCAGGGTGGGCCGGTGGACCTTGGAGACCAGGACGACGGAGTGCACGCGGGAGGGGCGCACGCTGTCGTCGGAGGGGCCCTCGGGGGCGGCGATCTCCTCGGCGACGCGGTCGTAGTGGCGGCGGATCGCGCTCATGGTCGCGTAGAAGATCACCATGCCGAGCAGGGCGACCCAGGCGCCGTGGGTGAACTTGGTGACGAGGACGACGACCAGGACGAGCCCGGTGAAGAACGCGCCGAAGGTGTTGATGGCGCGGGAGCGGATCATGCGGCGCCGCTTGGCCGGGTCCTTCTCGCCCCGCAGGTGCCGGTTCCAGTGCCGGACCATGCCGATCTGGCTGAGCGTGAAGGAGACGAAGACGCCGACGATGTACAGCTGGATGAGGCGCGTCGAGTCGGCCCCGTAGACGACGACGAGGAGCGCGGCGGCGCCGGCGAGCAGCACGATGCCGTTGGAGAACGCGAGCCGGTCGCCGCGGGTGTGCAGCTGGCGCGGCAGATAGCGGTCCTGCGCGAGGATCGAGCCGAGCAGCGGGAAGCCGTTGTACGCGGTGTTGGCCGCGAGGAACAGGACCAGCGCGGTGGCCGCGGCGAGGATCATGAAGAGGACCGAGCCGTGTCCGAAGACGGCCTCGGCGACCTGCGAGATCACCGGGTCCTGGACGTAGTCCGCGCCGACCGGCTGCCCGTTCAGGAACAGATCGTGCGCGGGCCGTTCGGCCATCCGGACGTCGGTGGCCATGGCGAGCACGATGATGCCGCAGAACATGGTGACGGCCAGGCCGCCCATCAGGGCGAGCGTGGTGGCCGCGTTCTTCGACTTCGGCTTGCGGAAGGCGGGCACGCCGTTGCTGATCGCCTCGACGCCGGTGAGCGCCGCACAGCCGGAGGAGAAGGCGCGCAGGAGCAGGAAGACCAGCGCGAGGCCCGCGAGGCCCTCGTGCTCCGGCTTGATGACGAGGTCGGCGGTCGGCGCCTGCATCTCGTCGCCGAGGACGAAGCCGCGGAAGGCGCCCCACGCCAGCATCAGGAAGACGCCGGTCACGAAGACGTACGTGGGAATCGCGAAGAGCTTTCCGGACTCCTTGACGCCGCGCAGGTTCATCAGAGTGAGCAGCACGATCACGGCGACGGCGCAGAGCACCTTGTGCTCGACGACGAACGGGATCGCGGAGCCCAGGTTCTCGATGCCCGAGGAGATCGACACGGCGACGGTCAGGACGTAGTCGACGAGCAGCGCGCTCGCGACGGTCAGCCCGGCCTTCGGCCCGAGGTTGGTGTTGGCGACCTCGTAGTCACCGCCACCGCTCGGATAGGCCCGCACGTTCTGCCGGTACGACGCCACGACCGTGAACATCAGCACGACGACGGCGACCGCGATCCACGGGCTGAAGTGGTACGCCGAGAGCCCCGCGATGGAGAGCACAAGGAGCACTTCTCCGGGTGCGTACGCCACCGACGACAGCGGGTCGGAGGCGAAGACGGGAAGTGCGATGCGCTTGGGAAGGAGCGTTTCTCCCAGCCGGTCGCTGCGCAGTGCGCGCCCGATGAGAATCCGTTTGGGCACGTCGGTCAGTTTGGACACGGTGAGGATCGTAAGCGTTCGTAAGGGGGCCCGCCCACCCGCCTCTCGGCGGCTGTGTAGCTTGTGCGTCTGTCTGAGACCCTGTTAATCCTGAGCCTCGGGAACCCTGGGGGCCTCAACGGGCGACAGCGGCCACTGTGTTGCTGACGCATTACTAACGCCGTACTGACGCCGTACTGACGCATCCCTGATGCAGTACATACGCCACGCAGTACCTACGCCAGCCGGAAGGACGGTCGTGCACATCGTCATCATGGGCTGCGGACGAGTGGGCGCCGCACTCGCGCAGACCCTGGAGCAGCAGGGGCATACGGTCGCGGTGGTCGACCAGGACCCCACGGCCTTCCGCCGGCTCGGCTCCGGCTTCGGCGGGCGCCGCGTCACGGGCGTCGGCTTCGACCAGGACACCCTGCGCGAGGCCGGCGTCGAGGACGCGGGTGCCTTCGCCGCCGTGAGCAGCGGCGACAACTCCAACATCATCGCGGCCCGGGTGGCGCGCGAGATGTTCGGCATCGAGAACGTCGCGGCCCGTATCTACGACCCGCGCCGCGCCGAGGTCTACCAGCGCCTGGGCATCCCGACCGTCGCCACGGTCCGCTGGACCGCCGACCAGATGCTGCGCCGGCTCCTTCCGTCGGGCGCCGAGCCGCTGTGGCGTGACCCCACCGGAGGTGTGCAGCTCGCGGAGGTGCACGCGTCCAGCTCCTGGGTCGGGCACAAGATCAGCAAGCTGCAGGAGGAGACCGGCGTCCGTGTCGCGTTCCTCACCCGGCTGGGCGAGGCGGTCCTGCCGACCTCCCAGACGGTGCTGCAGGAGGGCGACCTGGTGCACGTGATGATGCGCACCGACGAGGTCCCGAAAATCGAGGCGGCGTTCGCCGAGGGCCCCGAGGAGGGCGGTCACTGATGCGCGTCGCCATTGCCGGAGCAGGCGCGGTGGGTCGTTCCATCGCGGGCGAGCTCCTGGAGAACGGGCACGAGGTGCTCCTGATCGACAAGGCCCCGACCGCCATCTCGGTGGAGCGGGTGCCGCAGGCCGAGTGGCTGCTCGCCGACGCCTGCGAGATCACGTCCCTGGACGAGGCGGCCCTGCAGCGCTGCAACGTCGTGATCGCGGCGACCGGTGACGACAAGGTCAACCTGGTCGTCTCGCTCCTGGCGAAGACGGAGTACGGGGTTCCGCGCGTCGTCGCCCGCGTGAACAACCCGAAGAACGAGTGGCTGTTCAACGAGTCCTGGGGCGTCGACGTCGCGGTGTCCACGCCGCGCCTGATGTCGGCCCTGGTCGAGGAGGCGGTGAGCGTCGGCGACCTGGTCCGGCTGCTTCGCTTCAGCCACGGCGACGCCAATCTGGTCGAGCTGACCCTGCCGCCGGAGTCCGCGCTCGCGGGCACCACGATCGGCGACATCGCATGGCCGCAGGACACGTCCCTGGTGACGATCATCCGCGGCACCCGCGTCCTGGCGCCGACCGCGGAGGACTCCCTGGAGGCGGGCGACGAGCTCCTGTTCGTCGCGGCCCAGGCCCGCGAGGAGCAGCTGGAGGACCTGCTGTCGGTCCGCAAGGAGAGCTAGCGGTCGTACGCGTACGACGAGGGCCCGGAACCTGTACGAGGTTCCGGGCCCCTGTGCTGTACGAGGTACCGGGAGCTTGACGACGAGCCCGAAGGGCGATCGACAGCACGCCGGACGACGGCGGCAACGTCAAGACGACGTGCGTTCCCGCTCGGCCCGCGCGGCCTCCTCCGCCTCCATCTCGGCGAACACGTCAATCGGCGCCGGCGCCTTCGCCAGGAAGACCCAGGTCAGCCAGACGGCGAGCAGGAACGGCGGGATCTTCAGGGCGATCAGGACCCAGCCGAGCTGCGTGGTGTCCGCCCACCAGTACAGCGGGAAGAGGACCGCGCACTTGGCAAGGAGGATGAAGCCCCAGGCGTAACTCGCCTTCGCGTACGCCTTCTTGCGGCCGGGGTTGCGGGTGCGCCAGGAAAGGTTCTCCTTGAACACCGGGCCGAGGATCAGGCCGATCAGCGGCACTCCGGCGAGCGTCGTCACGATGTACGCGAGAGCCAGGCCCAGGGTGTAGAGCATGCCCGGCAGGTAGAAGTCCTTGGCGTTGCCGGTCATCATCGCGAAGACCACGCCGAAGCCGACGCCGAAGACGCCGCTGAAGGCGTGCTTGACGGTGTCGCGTCTGGCGAGGCGGACCACGACGAGCAGCAGGGAGACACCGAGCGCGGCGGTCGCGGACATCTTCAGGTCTTTGTCGACCGTGTAGATGCTGACGAACAGCAGGCCGGGCAGGACCGTCTCGATCATGCCCCGCAGCCCTCCGAACGCCTCGAAGAGGGCGGCTTCGGTCACAGCCTTCGCGTTGCTGTCGGGGTCGGCCTGACCCGCGGTGGTGTGGTCGGTCGGCTTGTCGACAGACGTCACCGGCTACTCCCGTCCGAGCGGTCTGAGTTCGTATTTCGGGTTGAAGAGCACCCGGCGGCCCCGGCTCATCGAGATCCGGCCCGATGCGATGAGTCTGCGCCCCGGCTCGATGCCCACGATGGAGCGTCGGCCCAGCCACACCACGTCCAGGGCGGCGGAGCCGTCGAACAGCTCGGCCTCCAGGGCGGGGACGCCGGCCCGGGGGCGCAGCGTGACCGTGCGCAACGTACCAGTAACCGTGACTATCTGGCGGTCCTGGCAGTCACCGATGCGCGTACAGCCGGTGGTCTCCGAGTCCTCGCGGAGCTCCTCCGAATCCAGCTCCTCCTGGGACGAGGACAGCCGGTCCAGCATCCGGCGGAACCGGCCTGCCGGCTTTTCTGAACGAGGAACAGCACTCATACAGGAAGCGTACCGGGGCCCACCGACACCGCTTCAAGGCCGGTGACTTCAAGGCCGGTGACGAGCGGCCTGCGCCACAGCCCGCCGCGGGCCCGCCGGCAGCCCGTCGTGTCACCGTTCGAACCGATATCCCATTCCGGGCTCGGTGATGAAGTGCTTGGGGTGGGACGGGTCCGCCTCCAGCTTCCGGCGCAGCTGGGCCATGTAGACCCGCAGGTAGTTGGTCTCGGTGCCGTAGGACGGGCCCCAGACCTCCTGAAGCAGCTGCTTCTGGCTGACGAGACGGCCCGTATTGTGGACGAGCACCTCCAGGAGGTGCCACTCCGTGGGCGTCAGGCGTACGTCGCGGTCGCCGCGGTGCACCTTCTTCGCGGCCAGGTCCACGGTGAAGTCCCCGGCCTCCACGATCGCCGCGTCCTCGCCCGCACCGTCGGCGGCCGGTTCGGCCCGGCGTACGGCGGCCCGCAGCCGGGCGAGCAGCTCGTCCATGCCGAAGGGCTTGGTGACGTAGTCGTCGGCGCCGGCGTCCAGCGCCTGGACCTTCTCGTCGGAGCTGTGCCGGGCGGAGAGCACCAGGATCGGCACCCGCGTCCAGCCGCGAAGGCCCTTGATCACGTCGACGCCGTCCAGGTCGGGCAGGCCGAGGTCGAGGACGACCACGTCGGGGTGGCGGTCGGCGGCGAGCTGGAGGGCGGTGGCGCCGTCTCCGGCCGAGTCGACCTCGTACTTGCGCGCCTTCAGGTTGATCACGAGGGCGCGTACGATCTGCGGCTCGTCGTCGACCACGAGCACCCGGGTCATCTGGTCCTGCCTTTCTGCGGTGGTGCGGCTCCGGCCGCGAGGGGCGCTCGCGCGAGTCATGAGGCGACCTGCGCGGAGCGGTCGGGGGCGGCGGGTTCGTGGGCGGGGGCGGCCCGCAGGGTGAGCACCATGCTGAGGCCGCCACCCGGGGTGTCCTCGGCGTTGAGGGTGCCGCCCATGGCCTCGACGAAGCCGCGGGCGACGGCCAGGCCGAGGCCGACGCCCGCGCCGCGCGGAGCGTCGCCGTACCGCTGGAAGGGCTCGAAGATGCGGTCCTTGGCGTCGTCCGGGACGCCGGGCCCGCGGTCCACGACGCGCACCTCGACGCGGTCGCCGAGCGCGCTGCCGGAGACGGTGACGCGGCGGCCCTCGGGGCTGTACTTGACGGCGTTCTCGACGATGTTGGCGACGGCCCGCTCCAGGAGCCCCTTGTCCACCTCGACGATCGGCAGCGCCTCCGGGATGTCCAGGTCGACGCTCCCCTCGGGCACGCCGCCGAGCGCCATCGGCACGACCTCGTCCAGGTCGACGGCGCGGATCAGCGGCATCACGGTGCCGGTCTGGAGGCGTGACATGTCGAGCAGGTTGCCGACCAGGTGGTCCAGGCGGTCGGCGCCGTCCTCGATGCCTTCGAGGAGTTCGGCCCGGTCCTCCTCGGACCACTCCACGTCGTCGGAGCGCAGCGAGGTCACGGAGGCCTTGATGCCCGCGAGGGGGGTACGCAGGTCGTGGCTGACGGCGGCGAGCAGGGCGGTGCGGATGCGGTTGCCCTCGGCGAGCGCGCGGGCCCGGTCGGCCTCGTCCTGCAGGCGCTGGCGGTCGAGGACGACGGCGGCCTGCGCGGCGAAGGCGGCCAGCACGCGCCGGTCCTCGGCGGGCAGTACCCGGCCGGTCAGGGCGAGCACCATGTGACCGTTGCTGCCGCCGACCGGCATGTCGACGTCGGCGTCGTCGGGCCGGTCGAGGACGGTGGGCCCGACGCTGCCGGCGCAGGTCCAGGGGTCGCGGTCGCCGGCCCGTTCCAGGAGGGCCACGGAGTCCATGGCGAAGGTCTCCCGGACCCGCTCCAGGAGGGCGTCCAGGGTGGTCTCGCCGCGCAGCACGCTGCCCGCGAGGAACGACAGGATCTCCGACTCGGCGCGCAGCCGGGCCGCCTGGTGGGTGCGCCGCGCCGCGAGGTCCACCACCGACGCGACCGCCACGGCGACGCCCACGAACACCACGATGGCCACGATGTTGCGGTTGTCGGCGACCGTCCACAGGTGCAGCGGCGGCGTGAAGTAGTAGTTCAGGAGCAGCGAGCCGAACGCCGCCGAGGCCAGCGCCGGCAGCAGTCCCCCGAGCAGCGCCGAGGCCACCGTGAGGGACAGGAACAGCAGCATGTTGTTGGCGAGGCCGAGGTCGACGTCGATGTTGCTGAGCAGCAGCGTCAGCAGTACCGGCCCGACCACGCCGACCAGCCAGCCGGAGAGCAGCCGGGACCGGCCGAGCCGCGCGCCCCTGGCCACCGGCAGGCCCCGGCCCTTGGCGACCTCGTCGTGCGTGACGATGTGCACGTCCAGGTCGGGCCCCGAGTCCCGGGCCACGGTCGCGCCGACGCCGGGCCCGAACATGTACTGCCAGGTCTTGCGGCGGCTGGAGCCGAGGACGATCTGGGTGGCGTTGACGCCGCGCGCGAACTCCAGGAGCGAGGCGGGCACGTCGTCGCCGATGACGTGGTGGAAGGTGCCGCCCAGGTCCTCGACGAGGGTGCGCTGGACGGCGAGCTCCTTCGGGGACGCGGAGGTCAGGCCGTCGCTGCGGGCGATGTAGACGGCGAGGATCTCGCTGCCGGAGCCCTTGGCTGCCATGCGGGCGGCGCGGCGGATCAGGGTGCGGCCCTCGGGCCCGCCGGTGAGGCCGACGACGATGCGTTCGCGGGCCTGCCAGGTGGAGCGGATGTTGTGCTCGCCGCGGTACTGCTGGAGGTATTCGTCGACCCGGTCGGCGGTCCAGAGCAGCGCCAGCTCCCGCAGGGCGGTGAGGTTTCCGGGCCGGAAGTAGTTGGCGAGGGAGGCGTCGATGCGCTCCGGCCGGTAGATGTTGCCGTGCGCCATGCGCCGCCGCAGCGCCTCGGGCGACATGTCGACCAGCTCGATCTGGTCGGCCCTGCGCACCACTTCGTCGGGCAGGGTCTCGTGCTGTCGTACGCCCGTTATCGACTCGACGACATCGCCGAGTGACTCCAGGTCCTTGATGTTGACGGTGGAGATCACGTCGATGCCCGCGGCAAGGAGTGCTTCGACGTCCTGCCAGCGTTTGGCGTTGCGGGAGCCGGGGGCGTTGGCGTGCGCCAGCTCGTCGACGAGGGCGACGGCGGGGCGGCGCTCCAGGACCGCGTCGACGTCCATCTCCGTGACGCCGCGCTCGAAGGTGCGGCGCGCCACCTGCTCCAGGCCGTGCAGCACGGCCTCGGTGCGCGGCCGGTCGTGGTGCTCGACACAGGCGACCACGCAGTCCGTGCCGCGCTCCACCCGCCGGTGGGCCTCGGACAGCATCGCGTAGGTCTTGCCCACACCCGGCGCCGCGCCGAGGTATATCCGTAGCTTGCCGCGTCCCATGGCCTCATTGTCTTCCGAGTGTTCCGGCATCCGCTGCCCACGCCGGACCGACCCTACGGCCAGGTTTTCCGGACAACGGCCTCCGAGGCGGTCGTACGGGCCGCATTTGACGCGATTCTGACGCGGGGATGCGGGGGCGTATGGGTACGGGTGCGGGCGTACGGCAACGGGCCGCACCCCATGCCGGGGTGCGGCCCGTTCATGCTGCCTGTCGGCTAGCGAACCTCGGTGATCTCCGGGCCACGGGCAAGCTGGCCCATCCCGCCGGAGAACCGGGACTCCTCCTGGTTCTCCTCCTTGACGCCGCCCTCGGCCACCATCTGCGCGTCGTCCGGCAGCTTCAGGACGATCGGGTCGCGGGGCGCCATCGGGCCGTCGCCGCGGACGATCACGGTGTCCCGGAGGATCTGCTCCAGGAGTCCCGCGGCCTCGGGCTGCACCGCGCCCTGCCCGGAGATCACACCGCGCAGGAACCAGCGCGGCCCGTCGACGCCGACGAACCGCACGACCTGCACGCCGCCCTTGCCGTCCGGCAGCTGCACCGGCACCTGCGCGCGCAGCTCCCAGCCGAGGGGGCCCTCGACCTCGTCGATGACCCCGCCCTGCTGGGTGATGCCGGAGGCGATCTCCTCGCGGACCTCGCCCCAGATGCCCTCGCGCTTGGGGGCGGCGAACGCCTGCAGCTGTACGGCGCTGTCGCGCAGGACCACGGTGGCCGCGACGATCGCGTCGCCCGCGACCTCCACGCGCAGCTCCATGCCCTCGACGCCGGGCACGAAGATGCCGCCCAGGTCGACCCGGCCCTCGCCGGGCTCGCGCACCTCGGAGATGTCCCAGGGTCCGTCGGGGCGGGGGGCCGGCGGCAGGTTCGTGCGCTGCGGCTCGTCCTGCTCCGTCTCGTCCCCCGTGCTCACGCCCTCGGCGACCTGCCCGGCCTCGCCGGCCGCGCCGTCGCCGTCGGCGGCGTCACTCTTCTTGCGACGTCCGAACACGTCACTGTCCTTCCCGGTCGGATACGACCGAAGCGTATCGATTCCCGCCCTGTTGCCCACCCGTGTTGCCGTCCACAGCGGCATGCCCCCCGGTGGACCCGAAGCCCCCCTCGGCCCGCGCCGATGCGGGAAGCTCCGCGACCTCGTGGAAGCGGACCCTCTCGACCTGCTGGACGACGAGCTGGGCAATCCGGTCGAAGCGCTCGAACCGCACGGGCTCGCGCGGATCGAGGTTCACGACGATCACCTTGATCTCTCCACGGTACCCGGCATCAACCGTCCCCGGGGCATTCACCAGAGCGACACCGCAGCGCGCGGCAAGCCCCGATCGCGGGTGCACGAAGGCCGCGTACCCCTCGGGCAGTGCGACGGCCACCCCGGTGGGCAGCACCGCCCGCTCCCCCGGGGCGAGCTCGACGGCCTGCGTGGTGCACAGATCCGCCCCGGCGTCCCCGGGCTGCGCATAGCTCGGAAGCGGTACGTCCGGGTCCAGGCGCTTGAGCTGTACGTCGACGGGGATGCCGCCGGTACCGGGTGCGGGGGTCACGGGTTCACCTCGAAGGCGCGGGCACGCCGGAGCTGGTCCGGGTCGTCCATGGCGGCCTTGATCTCCTCGGGCCGGCCGTTCTCGATGAAGTGGTCGACCTTGACCTCGATGAACAGGGCGTCCGCGCGGACCGCGACCGGCCCCTCCGGACCGCCGAGCCGGCCGGTGGCCGTCGAGTAGATCTTCCGCCCGGCGACGGCGGTGACCTCGGCATCGAGGTGCAGCACCGTGCCCACCGGCACCGGCCGCACGAAGTCGGTCTCAAGCCGGCCGGTCACGGCGATCACGCGCAGCAGCCAGTTCAGGGAGCCGAGGGTCTCGTCCAGGGCGGTGGCGAGCACGCCGCCGTGCGCGAGCCCTGGGGCGCCCTGATGCTCGGGCTTGACGGTGAACTCCGCGCGGAGGGCGACCCCTTCGGCGGCGCGCGCCTCCAGGTGCAGCCCGTGCGGCTGCCCGTGCCCGCAGCCGAAGCAGTACTCGTAGTGCGCGCCGAGCAGCTCGCCGGGCGCCGGAGCATCGGGGTGCCGCACCGGCCGGGTCGCGTCGTCCGGGGGCGTCAACGAAGGTGTACGTCCACTCACAGGCGCAGACCTTACCCGCGCCGCCCGAGAACCGGGCACCGTGCCAAGCTTGACGCCATGCAGCTCTCCGCCGAAATCTACGACGAACGCCTCACCGCACCCCGTTCCTGGTGGGTCATCACCGCTCTGATCGGGCTTTCGGGCGGTCTGATTCTCCTGCCGCTCGGCCCGCTGCCGATGCTCGGCGGCCTGATCGGCGCGGCCGCTCTCGCGGCGGTGGGGGTCTCCTCGTACGGTTCGGCGCGGATCCGCGTGGTGGCGGACTCGCTGGTCGCGGGCGACGCCCGGCTGCCGCTCTCGGCGCTCGGCGCGCCGGAGGTCCTGGACCCCGAGGAGGCCCGGGCCTGGCGCTCGCACAAGGCCGACCCGCGCGCTTTCATGCTGCTGCGCAGCTATGTGCCGACGGCGGTCCGGGTGCCGGTGACGGACGAGCAGGACCCGACGCCGTACCTGTATCTGTCGACGCGGAACCCGCAGGGGCTGGCGGCGGCGCTGGCGTCGGAACCGGCGTCCGGCTGAGGACTCACGTGACGGTGAGGTCTCACGTGACGGTGAGGTCTCACGTGACGGGGAAGCTGAAGGCTCACGTGACGGGGAAATCTCACGTGACGGGGAAACGGCTCAGCTGCCGAGTTCCTTCGGCTGCTCCTCCGGCTTCGGCAGTTCGAGCGGCGGGAGGTCTTCGAGGGCGTCCCAGGGAACCTGCTGCTTGCGCAGGTCCTTGCGCACCTTCTCGGCGAGCTTGCTGGTCTCGCGGCGATTCACGACCGCGCCGACGGCGGCGCCGACCATGAACGGCATCAGGTTCGGAAGGTTCTTGACCATCCGCTTGGTGATCTGCTGGCGCAGCTCGCGCTTCAGCTGGCCGCCGAGCGCCGCGTTGATCGACATCGGCTTGGCCACGTCGATCCCGCGCTCGTCCGACCAGGAGTGCAGGTAGGCCGCGCTGCGGTCCTTGAGGTTGCCCGGCGGGCGCTGCCCGTAGACCTCGTGCAGCTCGGCGACGAGCTTCAGCTCGACCGCGGCCACACCGGTGATCTCGGCGGCCAGTTCGGCGGGCATCGCGGGCGGTACGGGCAGCATCGCGGCCGCACCCACACCCGCGCCGACGGTCGAGGTGGCGTTGCGGGCGCCCGCCACCAGCTTGTCGGCGATCTGCTCGGGCCCGAGGCCCGGGAACTGCTTGCGCAGGGTCGCCAGATCCCGCACCGGGACCCGCGGCGCGTTGTCGATGATGCGGTCGGCGAGGTAGCCGATGCCGGCCTTGGCGCTCTGGCCGCCCTTCAGCACGCCGGCCCTGGCGCTCCGGCCGCCCTTGCGTACGCCGTCCTTGATGGCGGTGAGACGTCCGGCGTCGGCCGGGGTCCCGTCCGTCGTTGTCGCCACGACGCCCGTCGTCGTCGCCACGACGCCCGTCGTCGTCGCCACGTCGCCCGTCGTCGTCGCCACGTCGCCCGTCGCTGTCGCCACGTCCGTCGCGGCCGCCCCGTCGGGAACGTCCGTCGCTTCCGTCGCATCGCGAACGTCCGTCACGGCCGTCGCGTCGGGAACGTCCGTCGCGGCCGCAGCTTCGAGCGAGGCCTGGGGGCCTCGCTCGTCGTCACGTGCGCGGTCGAGCGGGCTGCCGCCGGTGGCCGGGCCACCGGTTGCGGACCGCTTCCGGAAGAACCGCTTCCGGGGCGGGGTCGAGCCTGTCACGGCCGACCCCCGCCTCAGTCGCAGTCGCGGCAGATCGGCTGGCCGTTCTTCTCACGGGCCAGCTGGCTGCGGTGGTGTACGAGGAAGCAGCTCATGCAGGTGAACTCGTCCTGCTGCTTGGGCAGGACGCGAACGGCCAGCTCCTCGTTGGAGAGGTCCGCGCCGGGCAGTTCCATGCCCTCCGCGGCCTCGAACTCGTCTACGTCGACGGACGAGGTCGACTTGTCGTTCCGGCGGGCCTTCAGTTCTTCAAGGCTGTCCGAGTCGACGTCGTCGTCGGTCTTGCGTGGGGTGTCGTAATCCGTTGCCATTGTCGCTCTCCCCCTCTGGGTGTCTGCGGTGTCTCCAGCGCACGTAACGCGTGAGAGGCCGGACTTGTGCCCGACCCGAGGCGGAGATTTTGCCTCACATCAAGGTCTGTTACTCAATCGACACCCAACCGCACCCCTGAAGGGGCGACCGGCTTGGATGGCGATCGGGACCGTACACGGTCCGTTTGCCGCACTACACGGGTGCCACCCCGTGTACTTCCCGTGATTCAGACCCCTGAAAACCCGGATTTTCCAGGCTTTCCGGTGGTCAGAGCGATCACGGAGAGTAGATGGCCGGAGATTCGCCTCTGTGATCGATTCCACACGGATTTCCGGGGATCAGGTCCCGAAAATTCCGCTCAAAGCGAACATGACGAATCCGCAGCAGCATCTCAGACAGGCAGGGTGACTCGCATCACGAGACCACCCCCCTCGCGCGGCTCCGCGATGATACGGCCTCCGTGGGCGCGGGCCACCGAGCGGGCGATGGACAGGCCGAGGCCCACTCCCTTGTCGCTCCCGGTCCGCTCCGTACGCAGCCGCCGGAACGGCTCGAAGAGGTTGTCGATCTCGTACGCCGGGACGACGGGTCCGGTGTTCGAGACGAGCAGGACCGCCTGGCCTTCCTTCACCTCGGTCCTGACCTCGACCCAGCCTCCCTCGGGCACGTTGTACCGCACGGCGTTCTGCACCAGGTTCAAGGCGATCCGCTCAAGCAGGACGCCGTTGCCCTGCACCACCGCGAGGCCGCGCTCGCCCCGGATCTCCACGCCCTTCCCCTCGGCCTCGGCCCGCACCTGGTCGATGGCGCGCGAGGCGACCTCGGCGATGTCGACGGGCCCCCGCTCCACGATCTGGTTGTCGCTGCGGGCGAGCAGCAGCAGCCCCTCGACCAGCTGCTCGCTGCGCTCGTTGGTGGAGAGCAGCGTCTTGCCGAGCTGCTGCAGCTCGGCGGGCGCACCGGGGTCGGACAGATGCACCTCCAGGAGCGTGCGGTTGATCGCCAGGGGCGTGCGGAGCTCGTGCGAGGCGTTGGCGACGAACCGCTGCTGGGCCGTGAAGGCGCGCTCCAGGCGGTCCAGCATCTCGTCGAAGGTGTCGGCGAGCTCCTTCAACTCGTCGTCCGGGCCGTCCAGTTCGATGCGCCGGGACAGGTCCGAGCCAGCCACGCGGCGGGCGGTGCGGGTGATCCGGCCGAGCGGCGAGAGCACCCGGCCGGCCATCGCGTACCCGAAGGCGAAGGCGATCACGCTGAGGCCGAGCAGGGCGAGCAGCGAACGGCTGAGCAGGTCGTCGAGGGCCTTCTGGCGCTGGTGGTTCAGGCAGGCGTTCAGCGCGGCGTTGAACTGGTCCTGGCTGCCGGTGGCGGCGACCAGGTTGGGGCACGTCTCGCTGTAGACCTTGACCTCGCTGCCTTCCATGATCTTGAAGGGCAGCTCGTTGCCCACATGGACGGCCTGGGCCGCGAGCAGGTAGATGATCGAGAGCAGCAGGATCCCGGCGATCAGGAACATGCCGCCGTACAGCAGGGTGAGCCTTATGCGGATGGTGGGGCGCAGCCACGGGAACGGCGGCTCCGGCCGGTCCGGGGCATACGCCGGTTTCGGAGGCGCGGGGGGCGGCGCCGGGGTCGAGGCCATGGAGGGATCAGATCCGGTATCCGGAGCCGGGCACGGTGACGATGACGGCGGGTTCGCCGAGCTTGCGGCGCAGCGTCATCACGGTCACGCGCACCACGTTGGTGAACGGGTCGGTGTTCTCGTCCCAGGCCTTCTCCAGGAGCTGCTCGGCCGAGACGACGGCGCCCTCGCTGCGCATCAGCACTTCCAGTACGGCGAACTCCTTCGGCGCGAGCTGGATCTCCTTGCCGTCCCGGAAGACCTCGCGGCGGTTGGGGTCCAGCTTGATGCCGGAGCGCTCCAGGACGGGCGGGAGCGCCACCGTCGTACGCCGGCCGAGGGCGCGCACGCGCGCGGTGAGCTCGGTGAACGCGAAGGGCTTGGGGAGGTAGTCGTCGGCGCCGAGCTCCAGGCCTTCCACGCGGTCGCTGACGTCGCCGGAGGCGGTGAGCATCAGGACGCGGGTGGGCATGCCGAGCTCGACGATCTTGCGGCAGACGTCGTCCCCGTGGACGAGGGGGAGGTCGCGGTCGAGCACCACGACGTCGTAGTCGTTCACGCCGATGCGTTCCAGGGCGGCCGCGCCGTCGTACACGACGTCGACCGCCATGGCCTCCCGGCGCAGTCCGGTGGCCACCGCATCGGCGAGCAGCTGCTCGTCCTCGACGACGAGTACGCGCACGTCTTCTGTCCTTCCGCTTGGCCCTTGCCGGGCAGGCTTGATCACGAGTGGTGTGAGCCCCTCCATCCTGCCTCTTTCGGCCATAAACCGGCCGTAAGGCGGTCGCACGAACGTGGAATTCCGGGATTCGGGCGCGAGTTGAGGTTTCCGTCGAACCGAGCCTGGGGAGGACGACTCCACACCCGCGATCACTCTTTGCATGTGGCACGCCACGGCGCAGCCCCGCAGGCTGCGACAGACGTGATCGCCCCTTCCCGAGGGCACACCCCGTGCCACCGACCACGACCCACGACGAGGGGGCGCAACCATGGACGCATTCACCGCAGGGCTCCTGCACCGCATAAAGACCACCGAGTCCGACCTTTCGCAGGCTCGCGCGGACGGCGACGACTTCCTCGTGGAGGTCGAGGAGGCCGAGCTCGACGACCTGCGCCGCCTCGCGGCTGAGCACGGCGTGCAGGTCGCCTGAGACCGTTCACGCTCCGTTCACCCGTTCCGTACGCGAAGTCCGTGCGGAAGTCCGAACGAAGCCGTACGCGAAGTCCGTACGCGAAGTCCAGCCAGCGAAGAGCCCCGGCACCTCCCAGGTGCCGGGGCTCTTCGCTGTCTGCGCGGGGCTCAGTCGTGCCAGGCGCCCAGCTCGTCCAGCTTGCCCTGCAGGGTCTCGAAGAGGCCGGGCGGCGCGGCCACGGTCAGCTCGGTCGACAGCTCCTCGCCGGGCCGGCCGCCGACGAGGGCGCCCGCCTCCCGCGCGATGAGCTCTCCGGCGGCGTAGTCCCAGGGGTTGAGGCCGCGCTCGTAGTACGCGTCGAGGCGGCCGCAGGCCACGTCGCACAGGTCGATGGCCGCCGAGCCGCCGCGGCGGATGTCGCGGACCTGCGGGATCAGCTGCCGGACCACCTCGGCCTGGCGGATCCGGCGCTCCTCGCGGTAGCCGAAGCCGGTGCCGAGCAGGGCCTGGCCGAAGGCGGGCGCGGCGCCGGCCTTCAGCGGCTGCTCGCCGACGTACGCGCCCTCGCCGAGACAGGCCCGGAAGGTCTCGCCCTGCATCGGCACGTGCACGACGCCGACGACGGTCTCGCCGTCCTTGCGGGCGGCGATGGACACGGCCCAGGCGGGGCGGCCGTAGAGGTAGTTGACCGTGCCGTCGATGGGGTCGATGACCCACTGAACGCCGGTGGTGCCCTCGACGCTGGCGCCCTCCTCTCCGAGGAAGCCGTCGTCGGGCCGGTGGTCGCCGAGGTAGCCGGTGATCAGCTTCTCGGAGGCGATGTCCATCTCGGTGACTACGTCGACGGCACTGGTCTTGGTGGCGGCCACGCCGAGGTCCGCGGGGCGGCCGTCGCGCAGGAACGCGCCCGCGCGCTCGGCGGCGGCGACGGCCAGGTCGAGGAGTTCGGCCTGCAAGGCCTGCGATGCCTGCAACTGCTGGGTCACGGTGGGGAGTTCCTTACGCGTAGGGGCTGTCGGCGCCTGCGGCCGCGGGCTTCGGCGACCGGGCCGGGCAGCAGCCGAGCGGGCACAGGTCGTGGCTCGGGCCGAGCGTGCCGAGGGCGCAGGGGCGGACGTCCTCGCCGCGTTCGGTGCGGGCGCGCTCCAGGACGAGGTCGCGGACCGCGGCGGCGAAGCGCGGGTCGGCGCCGACCGTCGCGGAGCGGGCCACCGGCAGGCCGAGCTCGGCGGCCTTGGCGGTGGCCTCGGTGTCGAGGTCGTACAAAACCTCCATGTGGTCGGAGACGAAGCCGATGGGGACCATCACGACGGCGGGCACTCCGGCCGCGTGCCGCTCCTCCAGGTGGTCGCAGATGTCCGGCTCCAGCCACGGGATGTGCGGGGCGCCGGAGCGGGACTGGTAGACGAGCTGCCAGGGCCTCTCCGCGACGCCGGTCTCCTCGGCCACCGCGTCCGAGATCAGCCGGGCGACGTCCAGGTGCTGCTCGACGTACGCACCGCCCTCGCCGTGCTCCTCGACCGTGCCCGAGGTGTCCGCGGCGGCGGTCGGGATGGAGTGCGTGGTGAAGGCGAGGTGCGCGGAGTCCCGTACGTCCTCCGGGAGCCCGGCGAGGGACGCGAGGACGCCGTCGATCATGGGGCGGACGAAGCCGGGGTGGTTGAAGTAGTGCCGCAGCTTGTCGATCTTCGGCAGCTCCAGGCCCTCGGCCTCCAGGGCGGCGAGCGAGTCCGCGAGGTTCTCGCGGTACTGGCGGCAGCCGGAGTACGAGGCGTACGCGCTGGTGGCCAGGACCAGGATGCGGCGGTGGCCCTCGCCCACCAGCTCGCGCAGGGTGTCCGTCAGGTAGGGCGCCCAGTTGCGGTTGCCCCAGTAGACCGGCAGGTCCAGGCCGTGGTCGGCGAAGTCCTTGCGCAGGGCGTCGAGCAGCGCGCGGTTCTGGTCGTTGATCGGGCTGACCCCGCCGAACAGGAAGTAGTGCTGCCCCACCTCCTTGAGCCGCTCCTTGGGGATGCCGCGGCCCTTCGTCACGTTCTCCAGGAACGGCACCACGTCGTCGGGGCCCTCGGGGCCGCCGAAGGAGAGCAGCAGCAGGGCGTCGTAAGGGGTGGAGTCAAGCGCTTCTGGCATGGTTCCGATCCTGCCACCCCCGCTGAGCGCCGGAAAACGCGGTGCGTTCCGGGATTTCCCGGCCGTAAGCTGTATGGGCCATCTACACGCCTTACGTACGCCGCCAGCGGAGCCCTCCTTGCCCAGCCCCTACCGCGCCATCTTCGACGCCCCCGGCACCCGGGCGTTCTCCGCCGCCGGCTTCCTCGGCCGCCTGCCGCTCGCCATGATGGGCATCGGCATCGTCACGATGATCTCCCAGCTCACGGGCCGGTACGGGCTCGCGGGCGCCCTTTCGGCCACCGTCGCCCTGTCGGCCGCGGTGATCGGCCCGCAGATCTCCCGGCTCGTCGACCGGCACGGTCAGCGCAGGGTGCTGCGGCCCGCGACGCTGGTCGCGCTGTGCGCGGTCGCCGGGCTCCTTGTCGCGGCGAAGCTGGAGCTGGCCGACTGGACGCTGTTCCTGTTCGCGGCCGGAGTGGGCTGTGTGCCGAGCCTCGGTTCGATGGTGCGCTCGCGCTGGGTGTGGGTGTACCAGGCGGAGCCGCGCAGGCTGCACACCGCGTACTCCTTCGAGTCCGTGGTGGACGAGGTCTGCTTCATCTTCGGGCCGATCGTGTCCATCGGGCTCTCCACGGCCTGGTTTCCGGAGGCGGGGCCGCTGCTCGCCGGGCTGTTTCTGGCCGTTGGCACGTTCTGGCTGACCGGGCAGCGCCGCACCGAGCCGGTACCGCATCCGCGCGAACACCACTCGGGCGGCTCGGCGCTGAAGTCGCCCGGCCTGCAGGTCCTGGTGCTGACGTTCGTGGCGACGGGCGCGATCTTCGGGGCGATCGACGTGGTCACGGTGGCGTTCGCGGAGGCCGAGGGGCACAAGTCGGCGGCCAGCCTGGTGCTCGCGGTGTACGCGCTCGGCTCCTGCCTCGCCGGTGTGGTCTTCGGGCTCGTGCGGTTGCGGGGTCCGGCCGCCCGGCGGTGGCTGCTGGGTGTCTGTGCGATGGCCGTGAGTATGATCCCGCTTCAACTGGTCGGGAACCTTCCGTTTCTGGCCGTGGCGCTGTTTGTCGCGGGCCTGTCCATCGCGCCGACGATGGTGACCACCATGGCCCTGGTCGAGCAGCACGTACCACGCGCGAAGCTGACCGAGGGTATGACCTGGACGTCCACCGGGCTCGCGGTCGGCATCGCGCTCGGCTCGTCGGCCTCCGGCTGGGTGATCGACGCGGCCGGGGCGCGCTCGGGGTACGCGGTGCCGGGAGTCGCCGGCATCGCCGCGGTCGCGGTCGCGTTCCTGGGGTATCGCCGGCTGAAGCGGCCGGTGCCGCAGCGGGGAGGGGCCTATGAACACGCAGCACACAGCGCAGCCGAACGGCCGGAGCGGATCGACGGCACAGCGGCCGACCCCGTGGCGTAACTGGGCCGGCAACGTCGTCTCGCGCCCGGCGCGGGAGGTGACGCCCGCCTCCGTGGACGAGCTGGCCGAGGCGCTGCGTACGGCGGCGGAGCGCGGCGAGCGCGTGAAGCCGGCCGGTACGGGCCACTCCTTCACCGCGGCCGCCGCGACGGACGGCGTGCTGATCCGGCCGAACCTCCTCACCGGCATCCGGAAGATCGACCGCGAGGCCGGCACCGTCACCGTGGAGGCGGGCACTCCGCTGAAGCGACTGAACCTGGCCCTGGCCCGCGAGGGCCTGTCGCTCACGAACATGGGCGACATCATGGAGCAGACCGTCGCGGGCGCCATCAGCACCGGCACCCACGGCACCGGCCGCGAGTCGGGTTCGATATCCGCCCAGATCACGGCACTTGAGCTGGTCACCGCCGACGGCACGGTCCTGACCTGCTCGGCGAAGGGGACCCCCGAAGAACGGGCGGTCTTCGCGGCCGCCAGGATCGGCATCGGCGCGCTCGGCGTGGTCACGGCGATCACCTTCGCGGTGGAGCCGGTCTTCCTGCTCACGGCCCGCGAGGAGCCGATGACCTTCGACAAGGTCACCACCGAGTTCGATCAACTCTTCGCGGAGAACGAGCACTTCGAGTTCTACTGGTTCCCGCACACCGGCAACTGCAACACCAAGCGCAACAACCGCAGCGCGGGCCCGGAGAACCCGGTGGGCGCGCTGAGCGGCTGGTTCGAGGACGAGTTCCTCTCCAACGGTCTCTTCCAGGCGGTCAATTCACTGGGCCGCGCCTTCCCCGGCACGATCCCCGCGGTCGCGAAGATCTCCAGCAAGGCGCTCTCCGCCCGCACCTACACCGACATCCCGTACAAGGTCTTCACATCTCCGCGCCGGGTGCGCTTCCTGGAGATGGAGTACGCGGTGCCGCGCGAGGCCCTTGTGCCCGCGCTGCGCGAGCTGAAGGCCATGGTCGACCGCTCGCCGCTGCGCGTCAGCTTCCCGGTCGAGGTCCGCACGGCGCCCGCCGACGACATCACCCTGTCGACGGCCTCGGGCCGCGACAGCGCGTACATCGCGGTGCACATGTACAAGGGCACTCCGCACCGGGCGTACTTCACGGCGGCCGAGAAGATCTTCACCGCGCACGCGGGGCGCCCGCACTGGGGCAAGATCCACACGCGGGACGCGGAGTACCTCTCCTCCGTCTACCCGCGCTTCGGCGAGTTCACCGCGCTCCGCGACCGCCTGGACCCGGACCGCCTGTTCGGCAACGACTACCTGCGCCGGGTGCTCGGCGGCTGAGGCTCACTCGGTGGCTCACTCGGTGGGCGTGCCGCCCTCGTCCTGCCCGGTGCCGCTGCCCGAGGGCTCGGGGCTCGACGGCGACGGCGAGGGGTCGGTGTCGGTGTCGGACTCGGACGGGCTGGGCGCCGGCGTCGGGTCCGTCTGCCCGGACGACTGCGACGGGCTCGGCTCGGGGTCCGGCGCGGTGCTCCCGGAGTCGCCGCCCGGCCTGGCCGTGGGCCCGGTGGCCGGGGTCCGCTCGCCGCTGCCGGTGCTCCCCTCGCCGGTCGGCGCCGGCTGCGCCGGACGCTCGTCCGGGGTGCCGTGCCGCTGCTCGCCGGACGAGGACCCGCCCCACGAACCGGGCCGCAGCACCCGCGAGTCGTTGCCGCTGAAGCTGTTCCCCGAGACGAGTTCGTACGTGGAGATGCCGGCCATGGTCACGCCGAAGATCAGCGCGGCACCGAGC
Organism: Streptomyces solicavernae; assembly: GCF_029968095.1. Classification (GTDB taxonomy): domain Bacteria; phylum Actinomycetota; class Actinomycetes; order Streptomycetales; family Streptomycetaceae; genus Streptomyces; species Streptomyces solicavernae. The sequence goes on from NZ_JASCIR010000005.1 coordinate 155,154, forward strand.
AACGGCCGCTTCCAGCTCTTGATCCGCCTGCCTTGGACGGGCGGGGGTGCTTCGACGGGCGGGGGTGCTTCGACGGGCCGAGGCGCCTTGACGGGCCGAGGCGCCTTGACGGGCCGAGGCGCCTTGAGGGAAGCGGCCCCGAGGAGGCGGGTCTCGTCGTCGGCACTCCCCTCCGGGCCGCCGGTGGAACTCCCCTCCGGGCCGCCGGTGTTCGCGCGCAGCAGCATCGTGGCGTCGGCCCGCGGCAGCACGGTGGTCGCGTCGGCGTCCGGCTCCGGATGGCGTACGGGCGTGAGGAGTTGGGTGCGTTCGGCGTCGACCTTGGTGAGCAGCTGCGTACGGCCGCTGTCCGTGCCTCCGACGGAGGCGAGGCGCTGCGTACCGTCCGCTTCGACGGTGCCCGTGACGGGCAGAACGGTCGTCGCGTCGCCTTCGGCGGTCACGACACCGGGGCGCCAGCTCGTGGTCACCGGGCCGGTGACGGAGCCCGTCGCGGGGTCCGCCGCCGCCGACGGGGCCCGGAACGTGGCCGGCACCGGACGCCCGTCCGCCGTGAGCGGCACCTGGCGCGCCCGCGGCTTGGCCTTCTCCGCGGCCTCGCGCACCTGCTCGCCCGTACGCGAGAAGAAGTGCTGGAAGACGGAGCCGCCACAGGTCGCGATCACGCTGACCAGGCCGGCGCCGAGGATCGTGCCGTAGACACCGAAGCTGGAAGCGAGCTTGGCGGCCACGACCGCGGCGACGGCACTGCCCGCGACCTGCGGCACGTTCAGGTCGATCTTCATGCGCTTCGACTTCGCACCGTTCGCACTGTTCACACCGTTCGCGCTGCTCGCCCCGGTCTTACCGGTATCAGCCTTCTCTTCCATCCCCGTCCCTTGACTGCCGTTTGATTGCCGTTCTCTCCTGACTGCACTCTCAAGTGACATTTGGGCGAAGCGGATAGTTCCGTTTTTGCAGATTCTGTGAAGCAAGACACCCCCGCACGCAGCGGGTTTGTGATCCACAACTCCCAACTGCCTTGCCCTGTGAGAAGTTCGGCGGCGCGGCGGTCCACCCGAGTGGTCCGAATGGAGTACTGTTGCGAGCCCTGGGTCCGGTCTCCAACCTGGGTGCCCGGGAGCGGTTTCAGCATCTCCGGGAGGGGGCTCGCTGCACAGAGTGACGAAGCGGTCACTTAGAGTTGCGAATAGGTAACCGTGCCATAACGGCGATCCAGGGCCCATGCCCGACACGCCGGGCAACTCGGCAAGGTTGTGGCAGGCTGCACCCGGGCAGGCCACACTCGACTAGCGGAAGCAGCGTTACGCACGTGACGTCGGCAGGCACCACCCGGGAGGTCCCCATGCCCGAACTGCGTGTCGTGGCTGTCAGCAACGACGGCACACGGCTGGTGCTGAAGGCTGCGGACTCGACGGAGTACACGCTTCCGATCGACGAACGGCTGCGCGCGGCAGTACGCGGCGATCGCCCACGCCTCGGCCAGATCGAGATCGAGGTGGAGAGCCATCTTCGCCCCCGCGACATCCAGGCCCGGATACGGGCCGGAGCCTCCGCCGAAGAGGTCGCCCAGTTCGCCGGCATCCCCGTCGACCGTGTCCGCCGCTTCGAGGGCCCCGTCCTCGCCGAGCGCGCGTTCATGGCCGAGCGGGCCCGCAAGACGCCCGTCCGCCGGCCCGGCGAGAACACCGGCCCGCAGCTCGGCGAGGCCGTCCAGGAACGGCTGTTGATCCGCGGCGCCGACAAGGACTCCGTCCAGTGGGACTCCTGGCGCCGGGACGACGGCACCTGGGAAGTGCTGCTCGCCTACCGCGTCGCGACCGAGGCACACACCGCGAGCTGGACGTACGACCCGCCCCGGCGGCTCGTCCAGGCCGTGGACGACGAGGCACGCTCGCTGATCGGCGAGGCCGACGACATCGCGCCGCCCGAGCCGAGCTTCCCGTTCGTGCCGCGGATCGCCCGGCTGCCCCGGGACCGGCCGCTCGACCGCGCCCTGGACCGGCAGCTCGACCGACAGCTGGACCGCCCGAGCATCCCCTCGCCCGCCCCCGAGCCGGCCGAGGAGAGCGAGGACGAGCGGGACTCGCTGACCAGCCTCCTGGAAGCCGTACCCAGCTTCCGGGGCGACCTGGTCGTGCCCGAACGCCCCGCACCGCCCGCCCCCGCCACCGGACCGTCCGCGGCACCCGCCGCGAGCGCCAACTCCGCCTCCACCTCCACGACGGAGCGACCCGCCGTCGAGGAGCCCGAGCAGGAGCCCGAGGCCGGGGAACCCCCGGCCCCGGCCGCCTCCGCCGGATCCGCGTACGCGGACGTGCTGATGCCGCGTGCCGTCGCCGGACACCGCGACCGCCTGGTCGGCACCACCGACCGGCAGGCCGAGGCCGACGGCGTCCGTCCGGGCCGCCGCGCCGCGGTGCCGAGCTGGGACGAGATCGTCTTCGGCACGCGGCGCAAGAAGCAGGACTGAGCCCGCGTACGACAACGCAAGAAGCAGGACTGAGCCCCCGTACGACAACGCATGAGGTGGGCCCGAGCCGGAACTTCGGCTCGGGCCCACCTCACGTACACGCCCTCACGAACACGCCCTCACGTACACGCCCTCACTGCGGGTCCGGTCCCGTCGCCACCGGGCGGGACTCGTCCGCGGACCAGTGAGACCACGAGCCCGGGTACAGCACCGCCGGAACGCCCGCGACCGCGAGGGCGAGCACCTCGTGGGCGGCCGAGACACCCGAGCCGCAGTAGACGCCGACCCGAGTGCCGCTCTCCGCCCCAAGTGACCTGAAACGCTCCGCCAGTTGCTCGCGCGGCAGAAAGCGGCCGTCCGGGCCGACGTTCCCCGTCGTCGGCGCCGAGACCGCGCCCGGGATGTGGCCGCCCACCCGGTCGATCGGCTCGACGTCGCCCCGGTAGCGCTCCGCGGCGCGGGCGTCCAGGAGCAGCCCGGAACGGGCGAGGGCGGCCGCGCCGTCCGCGTCCACGGCGCCCGTCTCCCCCGGCTTCGGGACGAAGTCGCCGGGTGCCGGATCGGGCGTACGCGTGGACAGCTCGCCCTCCCACGCCGCGAGGCCGCCGTCCAGGACACGCACCGAGGGGTGGCCCGTCCAGCGCAGCAGCCACCAGGCGCGCGCCGCCGCCCAGCTCTGGCCGCCGTCGTACACGACCACGTCACGGTTCGCCGACACCCCGGCCTCGCGCATCGCCGCGCCGAAGACGTCCAGGTCAGGAAGGGGGTGGCGGCCGCCGGGGCCGGGCGGAGCGGCCAGCTCCGCGTCCAGGTCCACGAAGACGGCGCCCGGCAGATGGCCGGCCGCGTACTCGGCGCGGCCGTCGAAGCCGGGCTCACCTGCGGCCTTCGGTGCGGTGAGCTGCCAGCGGACGTCGAGGAGCACCGGCGGGCGGCCGCCCGCCAGGTCGCTCGCGAGTTCGGATCCAGAGATGATGGCTGTCATGGGGCACATCCTTGCGCAAAGTCTGGTCGCCCCGCCCAGGGACGACTACCCTGCACCGCCGGCTGTTCCCGCGATCAACATCCTAGGGAAACGGTGCGGAAACGGATGAGCAGCGGCAATACGGGCATCCTCCCCACGGTCCCGTGGGCCGCGGCGCGGCCGGAGCGCAAGGTCCAAGGAGAAGGGCGCAGGCCACCGTCCGGCGCCCGGTGGATCACCCTGACGGTCCGAGGAGACGAGTCACGATGACCGAGTCCACAGCTCGGCACACCCCTGGCACGCCTTGCTGGGTGAGTCTGATGGTGCACGGCATGGCCACGACCCAGGAGTTCTACGGCGCACTGTTCGGCTGGGAGTTCCGCCCCGGCCCGGAACAGCTGGGCCCGTACGTCCGGGCGCTGCTCGACGAGCAGGAGGTCGCCGGGATCGGTCAGCTGCCGCGCGACCGGCACCTGCCCGTCGCCTGGACGCCCTACCTGGCGACGGACAACGCGGACGCCACCGCCGAGACCATCCGGCACTGCGGCGGCACCGTCGGCGTCGGGCCGCTCGACGCCGGCGAGGCGGGCCGGATGGCGATCGGCGTCGACTCGGTGGGCGCCGTCTTCGGGGTCTGGCAGGCCGCCGAGCACCACGGCGTCTCCGGCGCGGGCCGGCCCGGCACCCCGGTGTGGAACGAGCTGATCACCCGCGAGACGGCGTCGGTCGGCAAGTTCTACTCCTGCCTCTTCGAGTACCACGAGGAGCCCGTCGTCTCCGCCGACTTCGACTACGTGACCCTGCAGCTGGACGGCCGGGCGGTCGCCGGCATCCACGGCGTCGGTGAGGTACTGCCCCGCGATCACGACCCGCACTGGATGACGTACTTCGAGGTCGAGGACGCGGACCGGGCGGTCGTACGGATCACCGAACTCGGCGGTCACGTCCTGCGCGCGCCACGCGACAGCGCACACGGCCGACTCGCGACGGTCGCGGACCCGGAGGGGGCGGTGTTCAGCATCGTGCATTCGGGAGCCTGACCGGGGAACGGCCCCGCGGGGGGGGGCCGACCGGCCCGGGATTCCGCACCAGGTGGGGGTCAGGGCTGCGTGACCGGCAGGACGTCCGGTGAGACAGCCGCCGCCCGCGCCGTCGCACTCGTCAGGTGGCGGCGGTGGTGGCGGCGGCACAGGACCTCGTAGCCGACCTCCTCGGCCGGGCGGTCCACGTCTCCTACGACGACCTGCTCGCCCTCGACGACCATCGCGCCGCCGACCGTGCGGGCGTTGTGCGTGGCCCGGGCGCCGCACCAGCACATCGCCTCGACCTGCAACGTCTCTATGCGGTCGGCGAGTTCGATGAGGCGCTGCGAGCCGGGGAAGAGCTTGGTGCGGAAGTCCGTGGTGATGCCGAACGCGAAGACGTCCATGTCCAGGTCGTCCACGACCCGGGCCAGCTGGTCGATCTGTTCCGGCGCGAGGAACTGCGCCTCGTCCACGATCACGTAGTCCACCCGCTCGCCCTGCGACATCCGCTCCACCAGGTACCCGTACAGGTCGAGGCCCGGCGCCGCCTCCACGGCGTCCGTGACCAGGCCGAGCCGGGAGGAGAGCTTGCCCTCGCCCGCCCTGTCGTCCCGGGTGAAGATGATGCCCTGCAGTCCCCGCGCCGACCGGTTGTGACCGATCTGGAGGGCGAGGGTGCTCTTGCCGCAGTCCATGGTTCCGGAGAAGAACACCAGCTCGGGCATGGAGAGTTGAGGACCTTTCGGTACGTACGTGGGGGAGGCGAGGACGCGCAGGCCGTGTTCAGGTGCGGACTTCGAGGAGCGGGACCAGCTGCTCGACCGCCGTCATGGAGCCGTGGTTGCCGACCATCGCGGACTCGTTGGGCTCCCGCTCCGAGGCGATGATCAGGACGTCGTCGCGGGCGGCGGCGATCACGTCGCCGAGCCGGCCGTACACCCGCTCGTCGCAGGTCCCGGGCGGGCCGAACCAGCCAGCCGCGATGGCCTCCTCGCGGCTCGCCACCCAGAACTGCTCGCCCAGCACCTCGCGCCAGCAGGTCAGCACGTCGCCCTCGGCGCCGGGGACGGCGTAGACGTGCCGGGCGCGGCCCTCGCCGCCGAGCAGCGCGACGCCCGCGCGCAGCTCCCAGTCCTCGTCGAAGTCGATGCGGTGCTGCTCGTCGAAGGGGATGTCGATCATGCCGTGGTCGGCGGTGACGTACAGCGCGGAGCGGGGCGGCAACTGTTCGGCGAGGCGCTGCACCAGGCGGTCGACGTACATCAACTGGCCGCGCCAGGCGTCCGAGTCGACGCCGAAGCGGTGGCCCTTGCCGTCCACCTCGGAGTAGTACGTGTAGACCAACGACCGGTCCCCCGCGGCGAGTTGCCCGGCCGCGAGGTCCATGCGCTCCTCGCCGGAGAGCCTGCCGTGGAAGCTGCCGCCGCTGAGGGCGATCTTGGTGAGCGGGGTCTGCTCGAAGGCCGGGGACGACACCTGGGCGGTGTGTACTCCGGCCTCGTGGGCGGTCTGGAAGACCGTCGGATAGGGCTGCCAGATGTGCGGCGGAGTCCAGGGGTTCCAGCGCAGCTGGTTCATCAGCGCGTCGGTGTCCGGGTTGCGCACCGTGTAGCCGGGCAGGCCGTGCGCTGCGGGCGGCAGTCCGGTGCCGACCGAGGCGAGCGAGGTCGCGGTGGTCGCGGGGAAGCCGACGGTGATGGGGCGTCCGGTGCCGCCGCGGGAGCTGCCGATCAGGGAGGTCAGGAACGGGGCCTCGTCGGGGTGGGCGAGCAGCTGCTCCCAGCCCAGGCCGTCGATGAGGAACACGCAGTTCCGGTCGGCTGCGGTGAGCTCCGGGATCTGTGCGTGCGAGCCGGGCACCTGCACGCCCATGCCGGTCGCGAGCGTGGGCAGCAGATCGGCCAGCGAGCCCGTGCCGTAGGCGGGTACGGGGGCGGAGTCGACGGAGAGGAACTCCGCGAAGTCCTCCGGCCAGTAAGGCTCGGCCATCAGCGGGCCGCCGGGCCGGCGGTCGCTGCCGTGACTGTTGTGGCTGCTGTGGCCTCGGAGAGTGCCTGCGCGAAGGCCAGGGTCTGGCGCACGGTGTCCGGGCCGTCACCGGCCTCGCTGACGCGCAGGCTCAGGTCGTCGGCCGTGGTGTTGCCCGTGTATCCGTGGTCGGCCTCGCAGTTGGGGTCGCCGCAGGCCGCGGGCTCCAGGTCGATCCGGGAGACGGCGCCCCAGCCGATGGTGAGCAGCACTTCGCGGGGCAGGCTGCCGGGCTGGTACTTCTCCGGGTTCGCGACGACCCGGCTGACCACGACCGAGGAGATCCGGCCGAGCTTCACGGACTCGGTGGAGGTGGTCGCGTACGGCGTCGGCGAGGTGGTGTCGGCGGCCTGCTCGTCGGTGTGGCTGACGATGAAGCGGGTGCCGGTGAGGACGAGGACCGTGACGTGACGGCGGACCTCGTTGGCGTCGAAGGTGGTCTCCTGGTGCACCAGGTACGACGCGATGGGCTCTCCGCCGACGGCGGCCTCCACCGCCTCGGCCACGAGAGCCGGGTAGTAGCCGCTGCGCTCGATCGCCGCGCGCAGCCCCTGGGTCGTCGTACCGGTCTTCGCCATGCAGCCCATCCTACGGGGGTACGGAGTCCGCCGTGGCACCCCCGGTCCGGCCCGGGACGGGGGGCGGTGACCGGGCGGGGCCGGGCGGGAGCAGGGGGGTGGGGACGGTTCAGTAGGCGGGCAGGGTACGGGGGCCGAGGTCGTCGCGGGCCGGGGGTGGGGCGAGGCGGACGGTGGCGCTGAGTACGGCGGCGCCGCGCTGGCCGACGACCACGGGTTCGAGTGTGACGGAGACGATCTCCGGGTGGTCGTCGACCAGCAGGGAGACCCGGAGCAGCGCGTCCTCCAGGGCAGCGGTGTCCACCGGGGACGAGCCGCGCCAGCCGAAGAGGAGGGGTGCGGTTCTGATGGATCTGATGAGTCCGGCGGCGTCTCTGTCGGTGACCGGGACGAGGCGGTGCGCGGTGTCGCCGAGGAGTTCGGAGGGGGCTCCGGCCAGACCGAAGGAGAGGACGGCTCCGGCGGCCGGGTCGATCGTGGCGCGTACGACGGTGTCGACGCCGCGCGGCACCATGGCCTGCACGACCGGCCGCAGTTCCTCCGGCTTGCCGAGTGCCTCGGTCAACTCGGCGTAGGTGTCCCGCAGTTGGTCCTCGCCGGTGAGGTCGAGCCGGACTCCGCCGAGGTCGGCGCGGTGGCGCAGGTGGGGTGCGGTGGTCTTGAGGGCGACCGGGTAGCCGAGGACGCGGGCGGCGTGCACGGCGGCGTCCGGGTCGGGCGCGGGCAGGGTGCGGTGGACCCGGATGCCGTACCGGCGCAGCAGGTCGTGGGCGTCGTCGGGGGCGAGCTCGAAGCTGCGGTCGGTGTCGGCGGCGGCGAGGAGGGCGTCGATCCGCTCGGCGGCGCCGCGCTCGTCGATGTCGTCGTACTGCGGGACGCGGCCGGGGTGATCGGCGTTCTCCCGCCGCCACTGGGCGTACTTGACGGCTTCACCGAGGGCACGTGCGGCACGCTCGGCGGCGGGGTAGGCGGGGATGCTGCCGGTGGGGTTGGTGGGGTTGGTGGGTGTGGTGGGGGTCGCGTTGGTGGGGGTGCGCGCGGTGTCGGGGGTGGTGCCCGGCGCGGTCCCGGGCGCAGGGGGCGCCGGTGGTTGTGTCGTCGGGCCGGTGGCGTGTTCCGGGGGGCGGGCGGCCAGGGCGCGGGCGGCCGAGGGGGAGGCGGCCGGGGTGCGGGCCGGGGCCGCGGATGGCTGGGGGCGTGGGGTGCCCTCGGCGGGCGGGGCCGTGCGGGACGCGGCGGAGAGGGCCTCGGCGAGCTGGCCGAGCTCGACCACGACCACGACGACCGGCTTGGCGGGCCCTGCCGCGACCGCCTCACGCAACGCGGCCGCCAGGGCGGAGGGGGACTGCGGCGCCGAGTCGCCGACCCAGGGGATCGCCGTGACCACGACCGCGTCGCAGTGGTCGTCGGCGAGGGCGGCGTCGAGCGCGGTACGGAAGTCGGCGGGCGTGGCCTGCGTGGTGAGGTCGAGCGGCCGCTGCGGCCTGAGCCCTTCCGCCAGGCAGGCGTCGTACGCGAGGACGCCGACCGACTCGGAGTTGCCGAGGATCGCGACCCGGGGTCCGGCGGGCAGGGGTTGCCCGGCGAGGAGAAGGCCGGCGTCGACGAGTTCGGTGACCGTGTCCACGCGGATCACGCCGGCCTGGCGCAGCAGCGCGGAGACCGTCGCGTGCGGGATCCGGGTGGCGGGCACCGCGTGGCCGATCGGGGCGCCGGAGTGCCGGGCGCCCTTGACCACGACCACCGGTTTGACGGCGGCGGTGCGGCGGGCGAGCCGGGTGAACTTCCTCGGGTTGCCGATGGATTCGAGGTACATGAGGGCGACGTCGGTGTCCGGGTCGTCGTACCAGAACTGCAGGACGTCGTTGCCCGAGACGTCGGCCCGGTTGCCGGCGCTGACGAAGGTGGACAGGCCCGTGCCGCGGCGGTGGAGCCCGGCGAGCAGGGCGATACCGATGGCGCCGGACTGGGTGAACAGGCCGACACGTCCGGCGGCGGGCAGCGTCGGGGCGAGCGAGGCGTTGAGGCGGATCTGCTCGGCGGTGTTGATGACGCCGAAGGCGTTGGGTCCGATGATGCGCATCCCGAACGAACGGGCCTGGCGCACCAACTCCCGCTGCCGGGCCAGCCCTTCGGGCCCCGACTCGGCGTACCCGGCGGACAGCACGACCAGGCCCTGCACCCCGTGCTCCCCGCACTCGGCGACGACGTCCGGAACGCGCTCGGCCGGTACGGCGACCACGGCGAGATCGACCGGCTCGTCGACCTCCCGCACCGAGCGGTGCGCCGGCACGCCGTCGACCTCCCGCTGGTCCGGGCCGAAGGCGCTGTTCACCGCGTACGCCCGGCCGGTGAAGCCGGATTCGACCAGGCTGTGCAGGACGGTGCGGCCGATGCCGCCGGGGCGGCGGCCCGCGCCGATCACGGCGACCGAGCCGGGAGTGAGCAGACGCCGCACGGAGCGGGCCTCGGCGCGCTGCTCGCGGGCGCGCTGCACGGCGAGCGAGGCCTCGGTGGGTTCCAGGCCGAACTCCAGGCGGACGACGCCGTCTTCGAAGCTGCGCTTCTGCTCGTACCCCGCGTCCCGGAACACCTTGATCATCTTGTTGTTGGCGGGCAGCACCTCGGCGGCGAAGCGCCGGATGCCGCGCTCGCGGGCGACCGCCGCGATGTGTTCGAGCAGGGCGGAGGCGACGCCGCGCCCCTGGTGGGCGTCCTGCACCAGGAAGGCGACCTCGGCCTCGTCCGCGGGGGCGGAGGCGGGGCGGCCCTGTTCGTCGATCCGGTCGTACCGCACGGTCGCGATGAACTCGCCGCCGACGGTGACGGCGAGGCCGACGCGGTCCACGTAGTCGTGGTGGGTGAAGCGGTGTACGTCCTTGGCGGACAGGCGGGGGTAGGGGGCGAAGAAGCGGTAGTACTTCGACTCGTCGGAGACCTGTTCGTAGAAGTTGGTCAGGCGGTCCGCGTCGGCGGTGGTGATGGGCCTGATCCTGGCCGTGCCGCCGTCGCGAAGGACCACGTCCGCCTCCCAGTGGTCGGGGTAGGCGGCGTCCTCCGTGGCTTCCGCGTCTTCGGCAGGCGTCTGCATGCGGCCCAGAGTACGGCGATCCGGCCGTTCGGTCAGGGCCTGTGGATAACCCTGGCGGGGCGGTGCGGCAAGGCCTCGTCGGAGCCTTCGCGGGCCGCCGTCCGGGGGCGTCTCACCCACTGAGTACGGGTCGCGGCGCCGACCCGTGCCATGCAAGGTAGGAAGGCCGTACGACGGGCGGAGTCAGGACGTACGACCTCTCGGAGCACCCGCCGCGGTATGAGACAGTGGTCTAGACAAGTGCTTGAGCGACATCTGAAGGGCAGCATCACATGGCTGAGCGCCGCGTCAACGTCGGCTGGGCCGAGGGCCTTCACGCCCGTCCCGCCTCCATCTTCGTCCGCGCGGCCACGGCCGCCGGCGTCCCCGTGACGATCGCCAAGGCCGACGGCAACCCGGTCAACGCCGCCTCCATGCTCGCGGTGCTCGGCCTGGGCGCCCAGGGCGGCGAGGAGATCGTGCTCGCGTCCGACGCCGAGGGTGCGGACGTCGCCCTGGACCGGCTGGCGAAGCTGGTCTCGGAGGGCCTTGAGGAGCTCCCCGAAACCGTCTGAGCGCACCACTGCACGCGGAAGCCCCGCAGGCCCGAAAGGGCCGCGGGGCTTCCGCGTTTTTCGGCGGGGATGAAACGGGAATAAAAGCAGCGCGACATAGGCGACCCGAGAAAATGGGCAGCCTTGAACAGGCCGGCCAATTTAAGACCCGCACACCTCATTCGTATACGGCTTCCGTTAATTGCGGCCGCTCGCCATGTTTACGGAATGTTGCGAAGTCCTCACCGCGGCCACCCGGCCGGCCCTGCCGCCGTCCCCTCGGCCGCCGTCTGCGGGAAAGCGCAGCCGGTGCGCGGACGTGGAGTACTCGGCGTGCTGGGCGGCGAGCGCGCGGGCCCGCTCGGCGTCACCGCGGGCCACGGCGTCGACTATTGCGCCGCGCTCCGCCCAGAGCTCGACCGGCTCGGCGGCCGGCTCGACCGCGTACATCCAGGCGATCTTCTGCCGCAGCTGGGTGAGCAGGGCGGTCAGGCCCGCGCTGCCGGCGGCCTGGGCCAGCGTCTCGTGGAACCAGCCGTCCAGGGAGCGCAGATCCCCGCTGTGACCGGCGCGGGCGCGCTGCCTCCCGAGCCGCACGAGGCCGCGCAGCACCTTGAGGTGGGCCTCGGTGCGGCGCTGCGCCGCGCGGGCGGCGCCGAGCGGTTCGAGCAGCAGCCGGACCTCAAGGAGGTCGGCGGCCTCCCGCGCGGTGGGCTCCGCGACGCACGCGCCCGCGTGCCTGCGCGTGCTGACGAACCCCTCCGCCTCCAGGGTGCGCAGCGCCTCGCGGACCGGGACGCGGGAGACGCCGTACCGCCGCGCGAGGACCTCTTCGGTGAGCCGGGCGCCGCGTTCGAGGACACCCGCGACGATGTCGGCACGGACCGCCGTGCATACCGAGTGCGCCGGAATGCGCATGACCGACCTCCACCTGTGAAATTACGCGTCCAGCGACTCTATGGCAGTTCGCCGGAATTCCAGGCGGGCGGCCTTAATTCATGGATGTCTTTTGACCTGGAACGCCAAAGGCCCCGGCGGGGTGCCGAGGCCTTCGGGAAGCGGTCTGCGCGCGGGCGGTGTGCGCGCCTGCGCTCGCGTCAGACGTTCACGCCGTGCGAGCGCAGGTACGCGACCGGGTCGATGTCCGAGCCGTAGTCGGGGGACGTACGGGCCTCGAAGTGCAGGTGCGGGCCCGTGGAGTTGCCGGTCGAGCCGGAGAGGCCTATCTGCTGGCCCGGGGTGACGGCCTGGCCGACCGTGACGCCGAGGGACGAGAGGTGGCCGTACTGCGTGTATGTGCCGTCGTTCATCTTGATCACGATGTTGTTGCCGTACGCCCCGCCCCAGCCGGCCTCGACGACGGTGCCGGAGCCGACCGCACGCACGGAGGTGCCTGCGGCGGCGTGGAAGTCGACGCCGCTGTGGCTGCCGGAGGACCAGAGCGCACCGCCGGCCTGGTAGCCGGTGGAGACGTACGAGCCGGCGACCGGCGTCGTGTAGCTGTTGAGGCGCTTGCGCTCGGCCTCGCGGGCGGCGCGCTCCTTGGCCTCGCGCTCCTTCTTGGCCTTCGCCTCGGCCTTGCGCTTGGCCTCGGCCTTGCGGGCGGCCTCGGCGCGCTCCTCCGCCTTCTTCTTGGCGGCGGCCTGCTCGGCGGCCTCCTGCTGGGCGGCGGCCTGGGCATCGATGCGGTCGGCGAGGGTGTCGCCCACGGAGGCGACCTGGTTGATGCCGGTGTCTTCGAGGGCCACGGAGCTCTCGGCGGCCATCGCGGGGGCGGCCAGGCCTCCGACGACGCCCGACGTGGTGAGGGCGGCGACGCCCGCGATGGTGGCGCTCCTGCGCGTCAGACGGCTGGGGCGGCGGTGCTTCCCGGTGGCACGGGCGAAAGCCATGGAGGGGCGGTGTCCTTTCCTTCCTTCTCGCCTACCGGGTTAGCTGACGGGTTCGGAGCAGGAAGGTCTCCTACGGGCCCCCTCCGCGCGGAGAGCGCCCGATTCACCCCAGGGACTGCGTGTGGGTCCCCGGCTCCCCTGGCTCGCGCCGTACGGGGACTCGGCGATGACTGTCCGGTGCCGCGGGCGCGGCGCATAGCTGGCGAACAGCCGGACCGACGCTAAACGGGACATCTTTCAATCAACAAACGGAGCACGGCTTTTGTAGTACACGCCACAGGACAGATCCCCAACCACTCTGAAATTTCAGCTCTAATCGGACATTCCGTGGTCGTGATGGGCGGACGGCACAGGGCCCCGGCGGCGCGAGTGCGCCATCGGGGCCCTGTGCCGGTTCCGGTTGCCCGCTCCGGCCCGACTTAGCCGGTGACGACGGTCACTTCGCCGATGCCGAGCGACTTCACGGTCTCCTCGATCTGCGCGGCGTCGCCCACCAGGACCGTGACGAGCCGGTCCTCGGGGAAGGCGTTCACGACGGCCGCGGTCGCCTCGACCGTGCCGGTCTCCGACAGGCGGCGGTACAGCTGCGCCTGGAAGTCGTCCGGCAGCCCCTGCTCGACCTGGTCGGCGAGGGTGGCCGAGACCGCCGCCGCCGTCTCGTACCGCAGCGGCGCCACTCCCACGAGGTTCTGCACGGCGACGTCCCGCTCGGCGTCGTCAAGGCCCTCGGCGGCGAGGGTCCGCAGCACCTTCCACAGGTCGTCAAGTGCCGGGCCGGTGTTGGGGGTGTCCACCGAACCGCTGATCGCGAGCATCGCCGCGCCGCTGCCGTCCGGCGCCGACCGCAGCACCTGCGCGAAGGCCCGCACACCGTAGGTGTAGCCCTTTTCCTCGCGCAGCACCCGGTCCAGACGGGACGTCAGGGTGCCGCCCAGGCAGTATGTGCCGAGCACCTGTGCCGGCCACACCTGGTCGTGCCGGTCCGCACCGATACGGCCGATCAGCAGCTGCGTCTGTACGGCGCCGGGCCGGTCGACGATGAAGACACGGCCGGTGTCGTCGGCGGTGACCGGCACTGCGGGGCGCGGCTGGGTGGTGTTTCCGGTCCACTCCCCCAGGGTCTCGCCGAGCATCGCGTCCAGGTCGGCGCCCTCCAGGTCACCGACGACGACGGCGGTCGCGGTGGCCGGGCGGACGTGGGCGTCGTAGAACGCGCGCACCCCGGCCGCGTCGATGCGCTCCACGGTCTCCTCGGTGCCCTGCCGCGGCCGCGACATCCGCGTCTCGGCCGGGAACAGCTGCTTGTAGAGCTCCTTGGCCGCGCGCCGCGCCGGGTTGGCCGTCTCGTGCGGGATCTCGTCCAGGCGGTTGCGTACGAGGCGCTTGATCTCGCTCTCGTCGAAGGCGGGGGCGCGCAGGGCGTCCGCGAGCAGGGCGAGGCCCTTCGACAGCCGGGAAACCGGCACTTCGAGGGAGATGCGCAGGCCGGGGTGGTCCGCGTGCACGTCGAGGGTGGCGCCGCAGCGCTCCAGCTCGGCGGCGAACTCCTCCGCGGAGTGCTTGTCGGTGCCCTCCGTGAAGGCCCGCGCCATGATCGTGGAGACGCCGTCCAGGCCCTCGGGCTCGGTGTCGAGCGGGGCGTCGAGGACGATGTCCACGGCGACGACCTGCTGGCCGGGGCGGTGGCAGCGCAGCACGGTGAGGCCGTTGGGCAGGGTGGCGCGGTCCGGGGCGGGGAACGCCCAGGGCTTGGCGGTGCCCGCCTGCGGCTGCGGGTGGAACTCCATGGTGGCGAGCTGCTCGGTCACTTCGCCGCCTCCTCTTCCTGTACCTCGATCTCGGCGGCCTCGTTCACATCGGTGTCCGGGGCGTCGGGGGCCTGTTCCGGGGCGATCGGCTCGTAGACCAGCACCGCGCGGTTGTCGGGGCGAAGGCGCGCCTGGGCGACCTCCTTGACCTCGTCCGCGGTGACGGACAGGACCCGGCCGACCGCGGTGAGGGCGAGCTGCGGGTCCCCGAACAGGACCGCGTACTTGCAGAGTTCGTCCGCGCGGCCCGCGACCGTGCCGAGGCGGTCCAGCCACTCGCGCTCCAACTGGGCCTGGGCGCGCTCCATTTCCTCGTCCGTGGGGCCCTCTTCGGCGAACCGGGCCAGCTCCTCGTCGACGGCGGCCTCGATGTCGGGCACCTCCGCCTCGTGCGAGGTCTTCACGTCCAGCCAGCCGACCGACGGGGCACCGGACAGGCGCAGCATCCCGAACCCGGCCGTCACCGCCGTACGGTCGCGGCGGACCAGGCGGTTGTAGAGCCGCGAGGACTCGCCGCCGCCGAGGACGGTCAGGGCGACATCGGCCGCGTCGCACGCGCGCGTGCCGTCGTGCGGCAGACGGTAGGCGGACATCAGCGCGCGGGAGGGCACCTCGGCCTCGACCAGCAGGCGCTTCTCCTCGCCGATGATGTCGGGCAGCGTGCCGTCGCGCGGGGGCCGCTTGCCGTCGTGCGCGGGGATCGAGCCGAAGTACTTCTCGATCCAGGCGAGCGTCTGCTCCGGGTCGATGTCGCCGACCACCGAGAGGACGGCATTGTTCGGTGCGTAGTACGTACGGAAGAACGCGCGGGCGTCCTCCAGGGTGGCGGCGTCGAGGTCCGCCATGGAGCCGATCGGCGTGTGGTGGTACGGGTGGCCCTCCGGGTACGCGAGCGCGAAGAGCTTCTCGAAAGCCGTGCCGTACGGAACGTTGTCGTACCGCTGGCGGCGCTCGTTCTTCACCACACTGCGCTGGTTTTCCATCGACTCGTCGTCGAGGACCGTCAGCAGCGAACCCATGCGGTCGGCCTCCAGCCAGAGGGCGAGCTCCAGCTGGTGGGCGGGCATCGTCTCGAAGTAGTTGGTCCGCTCGAAGCTGGTGGTGCCGTTGAGCGAGCCGCCGGCGCCCTGCACCAGCTCGAAGTGGCCGTTGTCCTTGACCTGCTTCGAGCCCTGGAACATCAGGTGCTCGAAGAGGTGGGCCAGGCCGGTACGGCCCTTGACCTCGTGGCGTGAGCCGACGTCGTACCACAGGCAGACCGCGGCGACCGGGGTCAGGTGGTCCTCGGAGAGCACCACGCGCAGGCCGTTGGCGAGGCGGTGCTCGGTCGCTGTCAGGCCGCCGGAGCCGGCCTCGGCCGTGGCCGTGTGACCCATGGGCATGTAGATCCCTTCGATCGCGAGATGTCGTCCTTGACTGACCTGTCGGCGGCGGGCGGTGGCGGGCCGGATGAGGTCGGCCACGCGGTCGCCGGGGCAAGTGCTGTCACTGTATGCAAGCGTGCGGACATCTGGCGAAGTTCCCGTCCCGACTCTGCTCTCAGCGATCTCCGATGACGTTTCGGCGGTCTCCGGTGACGTTTCGGCGGTCTCCGATGGCGTTTCGGGGATCTTCGGCGGTCTTCGCTGGTCTTCAGGGGGCTTCACCGGTCTTCAGGGGCTTCGGCGGTCTTCCGCGGTCCCGTGAACGTGCCAGGAACGGGGATTGGACGGGTCGCGGTCCGCGTTGTCAGTGGCGCGGTCCACAATGGTCGGCGTCAGAACTGGAGATTGCCCCGCACAGGAACGTGAAGGAGCCGCAGCAGCGATGGCCCGCCGCAGCACGAAGACCCCGCCGCCCGACGACGCGTACGAGGAGAAGATCCTCGACATCGACGTCGTCGACGAGATGCAGGGCTCCTTCCTTGAGTACGCGTATTCGGTCATCTACTCCCGGGCCCTGCCGGACGCCCGGGACGGACTGAAGCCGGTGCAGCGCCGCATCGTCTACCAGATGAACGAGATGGGCCTGCGCCCCGACCGCGGCTTCGTGAAGTGCGCCCGCGTCGTCGGCGAGGTCATGGGTAAGTTGCACCCGCACGGCGACGCGTCGATCTACGACGCGATGGTCCGCATGGCGCAGCCCTTCTCCATGCGCGTGCCGCTGGTCGACGGCCACGGCAACTTCGGCTCGCTCGGCAACGACGACCCGCCGGCCGCGATGCGGTACACCGAGGCACGGATGGCCACGGCCACCTCGCTGATGACGGAGTCGATCGACGAGGACACGGTCGACTTCACGCCGAACTACGACGGCCAGGAGCACGAGCCGGTCGCGCTGCCCGCGGCGTACCCGAACCTGCTGGTCAACGGCTCGTCCGGGATCGCCGTCGGCATGGCCACGAACATGGCGCCGCACAACCTCGGCGAGGTGATCGCGGCCGCCCGCCACCTGGTCAGGCACCCGGGCGCCGACCTTGAGACGCTGATGAAGTACATCCCGGGGCCCGACCTGCCCACGGGCGGCCGCATCGTCGGCCTCTCCGGCGTCCGGGACGCGTACGAGACGGGCCGCGGCACCTTCAAGATCCGCGCGACGGCCACCGTGGAGAACGTGACGCCGCGCCGCAAGGGCCTGGTCGTCACCGAACTCCCCTTCACCGTCGGCCCCGAGAAGGTCATCTCCAAGATCAAGGACCTGGTCGGCAGCAAGAAGCTGCAGGGCATCGCCGACGTCAAGGACCTCACCGACCGCAACCACGGCCTGCGCCTGGTCATCGAGATCAAGAACGGCTTCATCCCGGAGGCCGTCCTGGAGCAGCTCTACAAACTGACGCCGATGGAGGAGTCCTTCGGCATCAACAACGTCGCACTGGTGGACGGCCAGCCGCTCACGCTCGGCCTGAAGGAGCTCCTGGAGGTCTATCTCGACCACCGGTTCGACGTCGTACGCCGCCGCAGCGAGTTCCGCCGCGGCAAGAAGCGCGACCGCCTGCACCTGGTCGAGGGCCTGCTCGTCGCGCTGCTCGACATCGACGAGGTGATCCGCCTCATCCGCTCCAGCGAGAACTCCGCGCAGGCCAAGGAGCGACTGATGGAGCGCTTCTCGCTGAGCGACATCCAGACGCAGTACATCCTGGACACCCCGCTGCGCCGCCTCACCAAGTACGACCGCATCGAGCTGGAGTCGGAGCGGGACAAGCTCAAGGCCGAGATCGAGGAGCTGACCCGCATCCTGGAGTCGGACGCGGAGCTTCGGAAGCTGGTCTCGTCCGAACTGGCCGCGGTGGCCAAGAAGTTCGGCACCGACCGGCGCACGGTCCTGCTTGAGTCCTCCGGCACCCCGGCCACGGCGGTGCCCCTTGAGGTCGCCGACGACCCGTGCCGCGTACTGCTCTCGTCGACGGGCCTGCTCGCGCGTACGGCCACCGGCGAGGTTCCCTTCGACGCCGAGGCCAAGCGCGCCAAGCACGACGTGATCGTCTCGGCGGTGCCGGCCACGCAGCGGGGCGAGGTCGGCGCGGTGATCTCCTCGGGCCGGCTGCTGCGGCTGAACGTCATCGACCTGCCGCAGCTCCCGGAGACGGTGGCCGCGCCCAGCCTCTCGGGCGGGGCGCCGGTAGCGGAGTTCCTGAACCTGGAGGCGGGCGAGGAGCTGGTCTGCCTGATGACGCTCGACGAGTCCTCGCCGGGCCTCGCGCTCGGCACGGCGCAGGGCGTGGTGAAGAGAGTCGTGCCCGACTACCCCTCCCACAAGGACGAGTTGGAGGTCATCACCCTCAAGGACGGGGACCGGATCGTCGGCGCGGCCGAGCTGCGCACCGGCGAGGAGGACCTGGTCTTCATCACGGACGACGGGCAGCTGTTGCGGTACCAGGCCTCGCAGGTCCGCCCGCAGGGCCGGCCCGCGGGCGGTATGGCGGGCGTCAAGCTGGCGCAGGGCGCGAAGGTGATCTCGTTCAACGCGGTGGACCCGGCGGTGGACGCCATGGTGTTCACGGTGGCGGGCTCGCGCGGCACGCTGGACGACTCGGTGCAGACCACGGCGAAGATCACGCCGTTCGACCAGTACCCGCGCAAGGGCCGGGCCACCGGCGGTGTGCGGTGCCAGCGGTTCCTGAAGGGCGAGGACTGCCTGTCGTTCGCCTGGGCCGGTGCGGTGCCCGCGCGTGCGGCGCAGCGCAACGGCACACCGGCGGAGCTGCCGGAGGTCGACCCGCGCCGCGACGGCTCGGGCGTCTCCCTGGCCAAGCCGGTGGCGGCGGTCTCGGGGCCGGTGTAGGGCTAGTCGGCGGGCTCGGGCTCCGGACTTCCGGTCCGGGGCTCGGGGTCGCGTTCGTCCACGTACCGCAGGACGCCCCACATGACCTCTTCGAGGCCGGCGTCCTGCGACGCCGCGTCCCGGCAGTCCTTGAGGGCGGTGTGCAGGGCGGCGCCGTCGACTCCGGAGCCGATGAGGACGAGCTGCGTGCCGCGCTCGGCGTCGCGGGGCCAGGGCTCCGGGTAGAAGCGCAGGAAGCGGCCGACGGCGTGCAGGGTGTAGCGGTTACGCGGGTCGTAGGGGCCGAAGTCGACAAATCCCTTGATCCGGTAGAGCCCTTCGGGCCGTTGGTCGAGGAAGTCGAGCAGGCGGCGGGGGTGCAGGGCGACGTCGGAGGCGAAGGAGACGCTGTCGTAGGCGGCGTGCAGGTGGGCGTGGCGGTGCTCCCCGTGGAGGCCGTCCTCATGGGGCAGGCCGTCCTCGTCGGGCAGGTCGTCGAAGGACAGCTGCCCGAAGCGCTCACCCTTCGGCTTACCGTCGAAGAGCAGCTCCGGGTCGATCCGGCCGTACGTCGACTCGACCACCGCCGCCCCGTCCGCGAACCCGTCGACGCGCGCCCGCAACCGCCGCAGGGCGTCCGCCTCGACCCGGTCGGTCTTGTTGAGGACGACGAGGTCGGCGAGCGCGAGATGACGCTCGATCTCGGGGTGCTGCTGCCGGGTGGCGTCGAACTCGGCCGCGTCGACGACCTCGACGAGTCCGCCGTACACGATGTTCGGGTTGTCGCTGGCGAGCAGCATCCGTACGAGTTCCTGCGGCTCGGCGAGGCCGCTCGCCTCGATGACGATCACGTCGAGGCCGACGGAGGGGCGGGTCAACTTCTCCAGGTACGCGTCAAGTTCACTGCCGTCGACCGCGCAGCACAGACAGCCGTTGCCGAGCGAGACGGTCGAACCCACCTGCCCGGCGACCGACATCGCGTCGATCTCGATGGCCCCGAAGTCGTTGACGACGACGCCGATGCGGTTGCCGCCGCTCTGCCTCAGGAGCTGGTTGAGGAGGGTCGTCTTCCCGGACCCCAGAAACCCGGCGAGTACGACGACGGGGATCTGCCTCTTGCCCACACTGCACCTTTCGTACGGAACTGCCCGGCCCCTGCCGAACACCGGCATGGACTCCGGCCAGGATAAGCGCGCCCCCTGGCACGCCCCTCAGTGCGCTCCCGGGCGGCACAGCAGTCATGGTCGGGCGTTCCGGGGCGCGATGTGAACGATTGCCATCGGCGCAGGCGGGCACGCATGGAGAACGGCGCCGACTCCTTGCGTCCCAGTGGGTGTCAGAGGCCTCTCCAGAAGGGCCCCACTCACCCAGCCCGCAGACCTGAGCAGGGCCCGGCCTACCGGAAAATACCTGGCCCACTTGGCCACATGAGTCTGCAGCACCGCACTCGGAAGACGCGTTGCAAGTGTCCGGCCCTCACCCTTCTCGGCATCTGCCCGATCGACCTCAGTACGACCAACTCCGGCTCGAACACCAACTCTTCAGTAGGGACCGTACCCCCGGCGAATTGCAGCGCGAGCAGTTCGACCGCCGCACGGCGCATCACCTCGCCTCACCCCTGCACGTCCAGGGAGAACAGCGCGCCCCACGTCCTCGACCAGCAACCGGCAACCGGCCGCCTCGGACACGCCCCCTTGGTCTGTGTGCACAGGACCGGGGTGCGGCCCTGCTGGGCGATGCGCCGCCGATGGCCTCGGTGAACGCCAGGAAGATCGGGTTCTGCGACTCCGGCAGCACCAGACCGACGAGCCGGGCGAACACCTTGCTCCTCGCCCACCACAGAGTTGCCCGCCGGCCTCCCTCGCGCGCCGCCTCCCCGCCCCGTCACCACCACCGCCGCGACCGCCGCCCCCGCCGCCCGCACACGTCAGGCTAGGCTCACCTACGTGAGTACGTGCGCCACCACCTCGCAAGACCTGGACGAACCCCTCGCCGGCACCGCCGCAACCGCGCGGACCTGGCTGCTCCTCGAACAGCCCGGGCCCTGGGGCGCCAAGGCCCTCACCTCCAGCCACCTGGACCCGGAACTCGGCCGCGCCCTCGAAGCCGCCGCCGAGGGCACCGGCGTACGCATCGCCCTGATCCGCCGCACCGGCCGCCACGCGGACTGCCACACCGCGGCCCGGCGCCATGTGTACGCGGCACATGTCGACCCCCGCTCCCCCAGCACCTGGCTGCACAGCGCGGTCATCGACGACCCGGCGCGGCTCCTGCAGCTGGACTTCGCCGCGCTCGGCAAGGGCGACCACCACAGCCTCGGCCAGGCCCTCGGCGCCGCCCCGCACACCGGCGCGCCCCTCGCCCTCGTCTGCACCAACGGCAAGCGGGACCGCTGCTGCGCCCTGCTGGGCCGCCCGCTCGCCGCCGAGCTGACCGCCGCGGGCGAGCCCGGCGCCTGGGAGGTCACCCACCTCGGCGGCCACCGCTTCTCGCCCACGCTGCTTGTGCTGCCCTACGGCTACGCGTATGGGCGGGCAGGCGCGGGCGAGGTGCGCCGGGTGCTGGCGGCGGCGGCCGAGGGGCGGGTCGTCGTGGACGGGTGCCGGGGCGGCTCCGCCTGGGAGCGGCCGGGGCAGGCGGCGGAGCTTGCGGTACGCCGGGCGAGCGGTGAGGACCGGGCGGGGGTGCTGTCGGTCGTCCGTACCGAAGACCCCGGTGACGACGGCCTTACGGCGGACGCCGCGCCGCGTTGGGATGTGGTCGTGGCACATGGGGACGGGCGCCGGTGGCGCGTCACGGTCGCCCAGGGCACCGCGCTGCCGCCGCGTCCGGAGAGCTGCGGCGCCGCGCTCGGCACCCCGGCCCGGATGGACGTGATCGCGGTACGGGCCGAGGCCACGCCGGGCCCGCCCGTCCCCTTCGCGCCCGAAACCGGCACCCCGGCCACCGACGGCCACCCCGACAGCCATGCGGACAGCGACAGCCATGCGGGCAGCCACCCCGACAGCCACCCCGACAGCCACGCGGACAGGGACAGCCGCGCAGACACCCACGCCGTCACCCCGGACTCCGTCACCCCAGCCGCCCTCACCCCAGACTCCGACGGCCCAGCCGCCGACGGCCCCGCTGTCCGTGACCCGGACCGGCTTTGACCGCCGACCCGCCCCACGCCGTACCGTTTCTCCATGAACGCAGCACTCCCCCCGGGCCCCGGCCTGAAGGCACCGTCACCGTGAGCGGTGGGCGCAGGATGCGCATCGGCCTGCCCCGACGGGTCTTCTCGCAGGTGCTCGTGATGCAGCTGGCGATCGCCGCCGGGGTCGCGGTGCTCGCCACCGGCCTGTTCCTGGCGCCGCTGAGCGATCAGCTCGACGACCAGGCGATGCGCCGCGCCCTCGCCATCGCGCAGACCACCGCGGCACAGCCGCAGGTCGCCGAGGACCTGACCGGCACCCGGCCGAGCCCGAGCGGGCCGGTACAGGCCGAGGCGGAGCGGATCCGCGAGGCGACCGGCGCCGAGTACATCGTGATCATGAACGAGCGCGGCGTGCGCTGGTCGCACGCCAACCCCGCCGAGATCGGCAGGCTCGTCTCCACCGACCCCAGCGAGGCGCTCGCCGGCCACGAGGTCATGGAGATCGACGACGGCACCCTCGGCCGTTCCGCCCGCGGCAAGGTCCCGCTGCGCGCGGACGGGGAGATCGTCGGCGCGGTCTCGGTCGGCATCGAGTACGACAGCGTCCGCGACCGGCTCATCTCCTCCATCCCCGGGCTCTTCGCGTACGCGGGCGGGGCCCTGGCCGTCGGGGCGCTCGCCGCCTATCTGATCTCGCGCCGAGTGCAGAAGCAGACCCGTGACCTGGCCTTCTCGGATATCTCGGCGCTGCTTGCGGAGCGCGAGGCGATGCTGCACGGCATCCGTGAGGGTGTCGTCGCGCTCGGCCGGAACGGCCGCATCCGGCTGCTCAACGACGAGGCGCAGCGGCTGCTCACGCTCGGCCCCGAGGCCATCGGCCGGCCGCTGGACGAGGCGCTCGGCGACGGCCGGACCACCGATGTGCTCGCCGGCCGGGTCACCGGAACCGATCTCCTCACGGTGCGGGGCCAGCGTGTCCTGGTCGCCAACCGCATGCCCACCGACGACGGCGGCGCCGTGGCCACCCTCCGCGACCGCACCGAACTGGAGCGCCTCGGCCGCGAGCTGGACTCCACGCGCGGCCTGATCGACGCCCTGCGCGCCAAGGACCACGAGCACGCCAACCATCTGCACACCCTGCTCGGCCTGCTCGAACTTGAGATGTACGACGACGCCGTGGAGTTCGTCGGCGAGACCGTCGGCTCGCACCGGGCCACCGCCGAGCAGGTCACGGAGAAGCTGCACGATCCGCTGCTCGCGGCGCTCCTGGTCGGCAAGGTCGCCGTCGCCGCGGAGCGCGGGGTCTCGCTGCGGATCTCGGACGACACCCGGCTGCCGGACCGGCTGATCGACCCGCAGGGCCTGGTGACGATCGCGGGCAACCTCGTCGACAACGCCCTGGACGCGGCGGTCGGCAGCCGGGCCCCGCGCGTGGAGGTCGCGCTGCGCGCCGAGGGCCGCTCGGTGCAGCTGCGGGTACGGGACTCGGGGGGCGGAGTGGCGCAGGAACAGCGGGAGTTGATCTTCACCGAGGGCTGGTCGACGAAGGAACCGCCCGCCCACGGCAAGCGCGGCATCGGCCTCGCCCTGGTGCGCCGCCTCGCCGAACGCCAGGGCGGCAGCGCTTACGTGGGCGAAGCCCCGGACGGCGGCGCGGAGTTCACCGTCGTCCTGCCGGAGGCCCTCACCGAAACCGACCTCGCGCACGCGGAGGAACGCCCATGAGCGGCAGCGGCGGCATCAACGTACTGGTGGTCGACGACGACGTGCGCGTGGCCGGGGTGAACGCCGCCTACGTCGCGAAGGTCCCGGGATTCCACGTCGCGGGCCAGGCGCACACCGGGGGCGATGCGCTGCGCCTGGTCGAGGAGTCGGCGTCCGGCGGCACGGCGATCGACCTGGTGCTGCTCGACCACTACCTGCCGGACCGCACCGGCCTTGAGTTCGTACGGCTGCTGCGCGAGCGCGGCCACCAGACCGACGTGATCATGGTGACCGCGGCGCGCGACGTGGCCACCGTCCAGGCGGCGATGCGGCATGGCGCGCTGCAGTACCTGGTCAAGCCGTTCACGTTCGCCGGCCTGCGCGCGAAGTTGGAGGCGTACGCGGGGCTGCGGCGCACCCTCGACAGCGGCGGCGAGGCCGAACAGGCCGAGGTGGACCGGATCTTCGGCGCCCTCTCGGCCACGCCCGAGCCCGAACTCCCGAAGGGCCATTCGCCGAGCACGGCGGAGCTGGTCCGGCGGGCGATGATGGCAGCCGAGGGCCCGCTCTCCGCCCAGGAACTCGCGGACCGCACGGGCCTGAGCCGTCAGACCGCCCAGCGCTACCTCAAGCTCCTGGAACGCTCGGGCCGCGTCCGCCTCTCCCTCAAGTACGGGGACACGGGGAGGCCGGAACACCGGTACGCGTGGGCGAGGTCGGGCAGCTCGGGGGACTGACACCCGGCCGACACCCGGCACTCGGCACTCCGAACCCGGCACTCGGCTCCCGGCACCCGGCTCGGCACCCGGCACCCGGCACCCGGCACCCGGCACCCGGCAGTGCGACGGGCCGATGCGCGGGCTCGCTGACTCGACCCCTCCGCGCCTCACACAGCCCCGGCCCCGGTCAGCGACCGCACCTCGGTCTCCGCGTGCCTGGCCTCGTCCGCCGACTCACCGGACGTCACCGTGCCGATCCAGCCCGCGAGGAAGCCGAGCGGGATGGAGACCAGGCCGGGGTTTCGCAGCGGGAACACCTGGAAGTCGACGCCCGGGAAGATCGCTGCCGGGCTGCCGGAGACCACCGGCGACAGCCCGACCAGGACCAGCGCGGGCACCAGACCGCCGTACACCGACCAGACCGCGCCGCGTGTGGTGAAGCCCCGCCAGAACAGCGAGTACAGCAGCACCGGCAGGTTGGCGGAGGCCGCGACGGCGAAGGCGAGGCCGACCAGGAACGCCACGTTCAGGTCACGCGCGAGCAGCCCGAGCCCGATCGCGACCGCCCCGATCCCCACCGCCGCGACCCGCGCCACGGCAACCTCACTACGCGGCTTGACCTGCCGCTCGACCGGTTCGACGGACTGCTCCGGCTCGACGGACTGCCCTGGCCCGACGAACTGGTCCGGCTCGACGGACTCCGGCTCGACGGACTGCCCCGGCTCCTCCACCGACTCGACCGTCCGCTCCGGCTCGACCGGCCGACCGGCCCCCACCGGCCGACCCGACGCGACCGGCTTGCCGCGCCCGCGCAGCGACGCGTACAGGTCGTGCGCGACGGACGCCGACGAGGCGAGCGTGATGCCCGCGACGACCGCCAGGATCGTGGCGAACGCGACGGCGGCGACGATCGCGAACAGGATCGTCCCACCGGTGGAGTCCGCGCCTCCGCCGAGGTCGAGCGAGAGCAGCGAAACCGCCGTGTTCCCGGCAGGGTTGGAGCGCCGCACCTCCGCCGAGCCGACGATCGCCGCGGCCCCGAAGCCGAGCACGACGGTCATCAGGTAGAAGGTGCCGATCAGCCCGATCGACCAGACCACCGAGCGCCGCGCGGCACGCGCCGTGGGCACGGTGTAGAACCGCGACAGGATGTGCGGCAGCCCCGCCGTGCCGAGCACCAGCGCGAGGCCCAGGCTGATGAAGTCAAGTCGTGCCGTCCAACTCCCCCCGTATTTCAGGCCGGGGCCGAGGAACTTCTCCCCGTGCCCGCTGCGCTCCGCCGCCGTACTGAGCAACTGGTTGAAGTCGCCGTGGAAGCGCACCAGGACGAGCACGGTGAGCGCGATCGCCCCGCCCATCAGCAGCACTGCCTTGACGATCTGGATCCACGTGGTGGCCCGCATCCCTCCCAACGACACATAGACGACCATGAGCGCGCCGACACCGACGACCGTCCAGCTCTGCGCCGCCCCGCTCGTCCCGCCGAGCAGTAGCGCGACCAGGCTGCCCGCCCCCACCATCTGCGCCACCAGATAGAGAACGGACACGGTCACCGAAGAAGTTCCCGCCGCGATCCGAACGGGCCGCTCTCTCATCCGCGCCGCCACGACATCGGCGAGCGTGAACCGGCCGCAGTTACGGACGAGTTCGGCCACCAGGAACAGCACGACGAGCCAGGCGACGAGGAAGCCCACGGAGTACAGCAGCCCGTCGTAACCGTAGAGCGCGATCAGGCCTGCGATGCCGAGGAAGGAGGCCGCCGACATGTAGTCACCGGCGATGGCGAAACCGTTCTCCATCGGCGTGAAGAGCCGTCCGCCCGCGTAGAACTCCTCGGCCGTGCCGTGCCGTTTGCGGCTCGCCCAGGTGGTGATGGCCAACGTGACGGCGACGAACGCGCTGAACAGGACGAGGGCCAGGGTCTGGTGATCTTCGCTCACCGCTCGACTCCCCTGGTCAACTCCTGGGTGTCCCAGCGGAGTTCGAGGGCCGCCCGGTCCCGGCGCAGCCGCGCGTGCCGGGCGTAGGCCCAGGTCAGGAGGAAGGTGGACAGGAACTGGCCGAGCCCGGCGAGCAACGCCACGTTCACCGAGCCGGCCACGGGCCGGGCCATCAGCTCGGGCGCGGTGGTCGCCACCACCACGTACGCCACGTACCAGGTGAAAAACGCGATGCAGGCCGGTACGACGAACCGCCGGTACCTGCGCCGGACTTCCTGGAACGCGGGGCTCCGTTGCACTTCGAGATAGATGTCGGCAGCGCTCACGGCGGGCTCGCCCGGCCCGTCCTGCGCCGTCCCGCGCGCGTGCGGGACGGGTGGCGCGGGCTCACCGGCTGCCTCCCACCCGGCCCATCCCGAGGCGAGTGCGTCCTGCCAGGGGTCGTCGAGCTCACCGGGACCGCTGAGCCGCACCTTCCCGGCGTCGGGATCTTCGCGCTTGTCCACCGAACTCTCCTCGTCCGCGGCCCACTTCGGCCGCGTGCCCAAGGATGGGCAGAACGTGAAGATCCCGACACTTCAATCCTCCCGCTTCACCCCATCAGGTGACCGGGGGCTTGGCGCGGGGGAAACTGCCGGGCTCGGCGCGGGGAAACTGCCGGGCTCGCCCCTCCGGCACAATCCGGGCTCGCCCCTCGGCAACACAGCGACGAGCCCGAGATCGGCCACAGGGGCGAGCCCGAGATCGCCATAGGGAGCGAGCCCGAGATCGGTCCGCGCGAGACGTACTCAGGCGTCGATGCGCGAGCGGTCCAGCGTGGCCGCGGAGCTGGTGATGAACTCCTTGCGGGGCGCCACCTCGTTGCCCATCAGAAGGTCGAAGACCTTCTCCGAGGACTCCAGGTCGCTGATGTTGATCCGGCGCAGCGTGCGGTGCCGCGGGTCCATGGTGGTCTCCGCGAGCTGGTCCGCGTCCATCTCGCCGAGGCCCTTGTACCGCTGGATCGAGTCCTTGTAGCGCACGCCCTTGCGCTCGAACTCCAGGAGCGTGGAACGCAGTTCGTTGTCCGAGTACGTGTACACGTACTTGTCCTGGCCCTTCTTGGGCTGGACCAGCTCGATGCGGTGCAGCGGCGGCACGGCGGCGAAGACCCGGCCGGCCTCCACCATCGGCCGCATGTACCGCTGGAAGAGCGTGAGCAGCAGGATGCGGATGTGCGCGCCGTCCACATCGGCATCGACCAGCAGGATGATCTTGCCGTAGCGCGCGGCGTCGAGGTCGAAGGTCCGCCCGGACCCGGCTCCTATGACCTGGATGATCGCGCCGCACTCGGCGTTCTTCAGCATGTCCGAGACGGACGCCTTCTGAACGTTGAGGATCTTGCCGCGGATCGGAAGCAGCGCCTGGAACTCGGAGTTGCGGGCGAGCTTGGCCGTGCCGAGCGCGGAGTCACCCTCGACGATGAACAGCTCGCTGCGGTCCACGTCGTCGCTGCGGCAGTCCGCGAGCTTCGCCGGCAGCGAGGAGGACTCCAAGGCCGTCTTCCGGCGCTGCGCCTCCTTGTGCTGACGGGCGGCGATCCGCGTACGCGCGGCGGCGACGGCCTTCTCCAGGACGGCCCTCGCCTGCGCCTTGGCGTCGCGCTTGGTGGAGGCCAGGAAGGTCTTGAGCTCCTTGGCGACGACGTTCGCCACGATCCGGTTGGCCGCCGAGGTGCCGAGCACCTCCTTGGTCTGCCCCTCGAACTGCGGCTCCGCGAGGCGCACGGTGACGACCGCGGTGAGGCCCTCCAGGGCGTCGTCCTTGACGATGTCGTCCTCGGCGACGCGCAGCAGCTTCTGCGTACGCAGGACCTCGTTGACCGTCTTGGTCACGGAGCGTTCGAAGCCGGTGACGTGGGTGCCGCCCTTGGGCGTCGCAATGATGTTCACGAACGACTTGATCGTGGTGTCGTACCCCGTGCCCCAGCGCAGCGCGATGTCCACGCCGAGTTCCCGGGTGACTTCGGTGGGTGTCATGTGCCCGCGGTCGTCGAGGACCGGCACGGTCTCCTTGAAGCTGCCCTGCCCGGAGAGGCGGACCACGTCGCAGATCGGCTTGTCCGTGGCGAGGAACTCGCAGAACTCGCTGATGCCGCCGTCGAAGCGGAAGGTCTCCTCGCTCTTGCCGATCCCGTCGAGGTCCCGCTCGTCGCGTACGACGATGGTCAGGCCCGGCACGAGGAACGCGGTCTGGCGGGCGCGCTGATGCAGGTTCTCCAGGGAGAGCCTGGCGTCCTTGAGGAAGATCTGGCGGTCCGCCCAGTAGCGCACGCGCGTGCCCGTACGGGTCTTGGGGATGCGCTTGCCCTTCACCAGGCCGCCCGCCGCGTCGAAGGAGGCGTCCGGGCCGTCGCCGGTGAACTGGCCGGGCACACCGCGGCGGAAGCTGATCGAGTGCGTTTTGCTGCTGCGGTCCACCTCGACGTCGAGCCGCGACGAGAGCGCGTTGACCACGGAGGCGCCCACACCGTGCAGACCGCCGGAGGCCGCGTACGAGCCGCCGCCGAACTTGCCGCCCGCGTGCAGCTTGGTCATGACGACCTCGACGCCGGAGAGGCCGGTCTTGGGCTCGACGTCCACGGGGATACCGCGGCCGTTGTCCTGCACCTCGACCGAGCCGTCCTCGTGGAGGATCACCTCGATGTGGTCGCAGTGACCGCCCAGGGCCTCGTCCACGGAGTTGTCGATGATCTCCCACAGGCAGTGCATCAGACCGCGGCTGTCGGTCGAGCCGATGTACATACCCGGACGCTTGCGAACCGCTTCGAGCCCCTCCAGGACGAGCAGGTGCCGCGCGGTGTAGTTGGAACCGTCCCGGTCTGCCCCGGAAAGCAGCTCTGTGGACGACACGGACGTCTCGGCGGTCACGCGTTTCGCTCCTCGCTGAATTTCTGTTGGGACCCCCTGGAGAGAGGGTCGGCATCGGTCGCCGCTCAGAGGGTACCGAGGCCTGGTAGAGCCGATGTAACGCCACCCTCAACTGACCGTCAGCCTAGTCCAGCGTCGTATGGATGTTCGATCCCTCGATGGGGTGATGCTCACATCACGTTCCCAAGCAGGCATGAACCATTTAGGCTCCGGGCACGTCCTCATGAACAACCGGCCGCTCGTCAGGCCGGGGAGGGCCGAGCTGGACCACAACTGAAGACGGCAAGCAAGACTCTGCAAACCCACGCGAAAACCGTAGAAGACGTAATACGGCACATTCGCCGCCAACCGGCAGCAGACAGCCGCCTCGGAAGAAAGTTTCGAGGAAAAGCCAAGATCGGGAACGTTTTCGGCCTGGTTGGATGTTGACCCTGGTACGACAGCTCGTCGAGCTAGAGAAGAGGCGACGTGACTACTGTTCTGACCCCCGCGAGCCCCCTGACGGCCGCTGATCGCTGCGACCGCTGCGGCGCCCAGGCATACCTGCGCGTCGTCCTGATGAGCGGCGGTGAACTGCTCTTCTGCGCCCACCACGGTCGCAAGTTCGAGCCGGAACTCAAGAAGATCGCCGCTGAGATACAGGACGAGACGGAGCGGCTGACCGCCGTCCCGGCAAGCGCCGACACCGAGGAACGCTGACACTTCGCATCACGACGAGCCAGCACCGGCCCAGGGCCGGCACTGCGGGCGGCCACCCTGACCAGGGTGACCGCCCGCTCTCGTACCTCTCAGGGCGCCGCACACAACTGCCGCCCACGGCGCGGCGACTGCCCGCAGCACGGCAACTGGGCTCTGCCCCGCGACCGCCTACGCCACTGCAACTTCCGCTGCACAGACGGTGACCGGCGACCGGCCGGCTCCGTTCGGTGAGTGCTGCCTGCTGCCCGACCGACCGACCGGGCAGCAGGCCCTGCCGTTACGCTTCCTGCCGCTACTCGGCGGCGCGCTCCCGCGCCGACCGCTGCGCCTCCGACACCAGCGGCAGCACCTCGGAGATCCGCGTGTAGACGCCGGGGTTGCCCGGCTGCCCGCAGCCACTCCCCCACGACACCAGGCCGATGAGCCGCCCTCGGGCCACCAACGGCCCGCCACTGTCCCCCTGGCAGGCGTCCCGGCCGCCCTCGGGCTCGCCCGCGCACAGCATGGAGTCGGCCAGGTACTTCCCGTCGACGCTGCCCGGGTAGGCCCGTTCGCAGACGCTGTCGGACAACACCCGTACGCGCGCGGCACGCAGCGTGCGCGCATAGTCACCCTCGCCGGTCGTGTCGCCCCAGCCGTACACCGAGGCCGCCGTGCCGGGTTCGTACGCGGCGCTCCCCTCGCGCGCCATGGGGACCACGGACGCCTCGGGCAGCGACTTGGCGAGGGTGAGGACCGCGACGTCTCCGGCGTTGGTGAGGCTGTCGTACTCCCCGTTCACCCACACCCGACGCACGGTGACTTCGCGCCCCTCGTCCGTCCGCAGATCGGCGCGTCCCGCGATGACCTTCAGGTCGGGCACTTCGCTCGGCGGGACCCCGAGCACGTCCTGGCTCAGGCAGTGCGCGGCCGTCAGCACGGTGCGCCGGTCCACGACGGCGCCGCCGCAGAACTGCCCCGACCGCGCACCGCCGAACCGGTCACGACTGGCGATCGCCACCACCCAGGGGTGCTCGGCGACTTGGACCGGCCGGCCGCCGACGACCACCCCGTCGGCCACGGCCGGAGCAGGCGCGGCCAACGGCAGCACCGCTGCCGCCGCAAGTGGGGCGAGTAAACCCGACAGCGCACTGACGAAGGGTCCACGGCGCATACGTTCTCCTGACACTGAGTTGCTCATTACTCGCTCAGCGTCGACCACTGACGCGCGCTCCGCACCCGCGCGTGGATGCACACAAGGGGCGTGCGCGGACCGGCGGGTCACGCACAAGGGCCCGGACTCCTCACGGAATCCGGGCCCTTGCCTCGTACGAGCGGTCTGCGACCTAGTCGAGGTAGTCGCGCAGTATGGACGTGTGAGCGCTGTGCTCGATCGGCATCAATGCAGGTCGGCAGGAAGCGCAGGCCACGAAATATCTTGGCTTGAGATGAGTGGTGATCTCCATGGGACATCTCGAAGATCCGGGCACCTGGGTTGCCTCCGACGACGCCGACCGTTTCGTGGTCGACGCACAGTGGGAGTGTCAGGATCGCAACGACGAGCGCTCCGACTCGTCGGGCTGGGTCCTCATGGAAGCACCGGAGATCTTGGTAGCAAGGGAGGCCGGGGGGGCAGTCGATTCGTACTCTCCGGAGGAAGCCCGGAAGCTCGCCGAGCGGCTCCTGGAAGCGGCCGACGAGGGTGAGCGGCGCTGGGCGGCGGCGGTCTCCGCGCTCGACCACCCGAACTGGCTCACGCCGCTCACCAGCCAGTGATCTTGAGAGCCCCGGAGTCGCATCGGCGGACGACTCCGGGGCTCTGTCGTGAGTGGTCACGCCCTGTCGTGCGCGCCACTGGCATGGGAGCGGATCTCCGAGGCGTGCCGTGCCGCGATCCTGATGTCGCCCTTCTCCCTCGCTTCGGTCATCTGGTTGTGGTTGGCCGCGCACACCCCGCAGAGAGGCACTGGGACGCAATCGAGCAGCCAGGCCTCGAACCCGATCGGAAGCTCGATGACGGGCTCGGGGGTGGTCTTGTGCTTCGTGGTAGCCATCGGGGTCTCCCAGCTCTCTGCGGGCCTGTGAACGCGACCGTAGAAAGCGGGAGTTGGGGATGGCGGGAAGTATTCTCGAATATTCTCCCGCCGTGCCCCGGGATGCCTCGACATTCGCCTGCGATCACGGACACCCTTGTCTGGCCAGGGGCTACACGAGCGGCACGAGGGGTGACTGCATGGCACGCAGGCTGCGTTTCAACGGGACGGGCAGCGGAGGTACGGGGTGCCCGTCCGTCCATGAGGACATCGACAGCGGAGACGTGATCGTCCACGGTCCGCCGCTTACCGACCCCGAGGAGATCGCCCAGCTTCAGCACCTGTCCGAGGGGGAGACAGCGGTCGTCGTGCCGCGTGAGGTGCTGGTCGACTGGACGCCCAAGGGCAAGACGCGCAAGGCGAAGATCATCGGCCTGGACCAGTTCGAGGAGCTGTTCCGGGTCTTCCAGCACACGGCCTGGCGCCTGGAGACACGCCGCCGCTATGCCAGCGACGAACAGACAGACACCTACCGCCAGTTCACCCAGACCGGCAACGTCGAGTGGGACCCGAACGACCCGTACTGCGAACTGATCCGATCTCGGATCGCCCAGGGCAAGCGGGTTGAGCGCGTACGGATCGTCGACAACCCGCCGACCACCGGGCAGCTCTACCTGCTCAACAACGCCGAGCGGAACGCATCCCTGGGCGAGGACATTCGCATCCTCCCGCGTGCGGACGCCGACCGACTCCTGATCTCCTCCGGCCATCGCGACTGGTGGCTGTTCGACAGCCGGTTCGTGGCCACCCTGCGGTTCGATGACGACGACCAGCTCGTGGACGTGGAGTTGATCACGGAGCCGGCTGAGGTGGTCCGCTGCAACGTGACCCGGGATACCGCATGGCATCACGCCGTCCCCTACCGGGAGTTCGCGGCAGGGCTGGGCGAGTAGGCAGGCAGATCGGGTACCGGTGAGCACGGACTACCAGAAGGCACGCGCAGAGCTGGGGTGCAGGCTCCGCGAGCTGCGCGAGGAGAGCCCTCACGGCCGCCTCACCGGTACGCGCCTGGCCGAGCAGTTGGGCTGGCCGCAGTCGAAGATCAGCAAGCTGGAGAACGGCAAGCAGACCCCGACGGCCGACGACATCCGCGCCTGGGCCGACGCCACCGGGCAGCCCGATGTATTCCAGGAACTGCACGGCCGGTTGAAGGGCTTCGAAAGCCACATCCGCTCATGGCGGCGGCAACTCGCAGGCGGACATCGACCCGTGCAGGAGACCTGGAACGCGCTGGTCGACGACTCCAACACCCTGACCGTGTGGGAGAACAACGCGGTCAACGGCCTGCTCCAAACCGCCGAGTACGCCCGGCACGTCTTCGAGGGATACGCGACACTCCAGAACTCGCCACGGGACGCGGACGACGCGGTCAGGGCCCGCATGAGGCGACAGGAGTGGCTGTACCAGCGGGGCAAGCAGTTGAACCTGCTGATGTGGGAGGGAGCGCTGCGGGCCCAGGTCTGCCCACGCCCCGTCATGGCCGCCCAGTTGGACCGCCTCCTGGGCGTTGTGGGCATGGATACAGTCCGCCTCGGGATCGTGCCGCAGACGGGCTCCCTACAGCTCCCGCCCGGAAATCCCTTCTGGATCTTCGATGACCGGCTGGTCATCGCCGAGGACTGGCACGCCGAGCTATGGCTGGACGATGCCGACACTGTCGCGCTGTACAAGCGGGTCTGGGAGACCTTCAGTCGGTCGGCCGTATACGGCACGGACGCCCAGCAGGTCATCCACGAGGCGCGCCAGAAACTCGGCACGCCCGCTAGTTGAGCTGGTTCTTGCCCTGCGCCATGGCGTCGGTGAAGACCTCCACCCACTCATCCTTTGTGGATACCCAATGTCACGCTGCGGATGCTGATGGACGAGATCAACACCCCCACAGCGTCGCTGACGCTGATGCGCGCTCTGCAGGCGGGCCCTGCGAGGCGGATGGCGGAACTCGACGTGCCGACAGGACATTGAGGGCACATCGTGGCCCCATGACCGAGAACCGACCGGCAGTCGACGCAGCGCAGTTCGCAGAGCTGTGCCGAATCCTCGAAAGCGTCAACGAGCGCCCGCTGTCCGAATACATCGCAGACAAAGAGAAAGGATGGACAGCGGAAAGGACATTGAGGAACGAACATCGAGAGTGGGCACTCTACATTCTCAGCGAGCTTGAATTGAGCATCCAGGCAGGCAGCGACCCTGGTAAATTCGTCAAGGCGATGGGAATTCCGTCCTCGACATTCACTTGAGCGCCCGCCTGCATTCACGGCAACGACGAAAGCCTTCCGGAAGACTCCCCTTTCCACCCAGGCAAGGCCTCCCGCATCCCACGCAGGGAACGACGCCGGTTTTCCGGGGAGACATACCGTTGGCGCGAGCATTGGCGTACCAGTCGCGGTAAGTCCTGGCACGCCGGGCCCGCACACATTCGAGCTCCCGGCAGTATTTCTGACCCTTCCGTCCATCGAAAGACTTTCGACACTCGACGCATTGCATCATGACACCCTCCGCATCTAGCTAATGCGCGACATTCGCATGAATATACGGTGCACTTGACCTGGGATTTTGCTCCATGGGCGAATATAGGGAGAGAAGCGATTCACAAGGGGCGGGGTCGTCCGGCAGTGCATAGAACGCGCCGGGGGTGCCCCCCTATCTGCATATCCATGCATGAAGTATGCATAGTGGCTATGCGAACAGACCCGCTTAAGGTATGGGTTTTATGCCCTCGCGAATTGTAGATATCGGCGACACGTGTTTGAATTGCAACGGCGAGCAAGGGGATTCCTTACAAGGGATTCCTTAACCGCGAAGGCTTCACATGGCATCACAGATAAGGGATTCCTTAGCGCCTTGCGCAGAATAAGGGATTCCTTACAGTGAATTTCAAAAAAGGGATTTTTTGAAGTGTTTCCGAAAAGTGCCTTTCAGGAAACGTTACCAATTGCGCGATACCTTGCCATTGGCATTACCTCTGCCATTGCCTTGACCTCTACTACTGTTGCACGTTCTATGTGCTTCTCTCATGTTACTGATCTCTAGTGCTAGATGAGGGTAGAGACTGAGAGGAAGTACATGGTCTACTGTCCATGACATGGCATGGGTAGGTGGTAGGTCCATATCTATAGGACCACTACACAACCAGTCTCTTCAGGCTCCGCGTCGGCAGGGGAGCGGGCAGGCCAGGCAACAGACGTTTCCTCAGCTCTACTTCACTTCGGCTTCGAGCTGCCTTGTGTGTGGTTGGTTGAGCCCGCGAGTACAAGGCCGCGAAGTGATCCCTGTCCATAACCTCGGCCTGGGTCGGGTAACACCCGTCTTCACGGCTTCCGCCAATCCCACACGGGTCGGTCAGGGAACCGGGGTCCCGATGATGTCTCAAGGGGCCCCGGTTCGAACGGGCGTTACGGGGTGACGCCGAGGATGCGCACCACCGACAGCGGGTTGGGTACCGCGACGTCGGCCCGCATGATGGCCCTCACTTCGGACTGGTCCGAGTTGAAGAGCCGCGAGTTGTCGACGTCGACGCGGGTGTCCTGCCGCAGCACGGCCAGGATCTCCGACGCCTGGTAGACGTACACCGACGACGCGTTGACGGCGGTGCCCTGGGTTTCCGCCACGGAGAGCTGAGACGACAGGTACACCGGCACCCCGTAGATGGAACGTGACACCCCGTCGGTACCGGCCCCCGCATGCTCCTGAAGCAGCGGCTTGTTCGACCCGGTCGGGGCCTCCTTCAGCTTCGTCAGCGCCTTCCAAGTGCGGGGGTGCATGACGATGGCGGTGCCGTGCGCGTTGGCCTCCTCAAGGAGTCCGAGCGCGTCGGCGAACGGGTCGAGGTGCGTGAACGCGCCGCCGTTGGTGCCCATGGAGAGGGTCTGGATTCCGGCGGTGTTCTTCAGGCCCCGGATCTCGGGTGCCGTGCCGGAGCCCTCGTAGAACCCGAGGTCGAGCTTCAGCGCCAGTGACCGGATCATCTGACGGGCGCTCACGTCGAGGACGGCGGGCACCGAGTCGGCGATGACCTCGTTGGAGAGGACCTGAAGCGCGGCCAGTTTCTTCGGGATCGCGTGGATCTCGTCGGCGGTCGCGTCGGTCGGCGTGATGACGGCGGCCTCGCTCGTCCATGCCGCGCCGGTATCGCCGGTTAGGCGCGGGATGACGAGTTCGTTCGCTTGAGTCGTCACGACGGTGAACCCGGACTGGAGCCCGACCGACTGTGCGGCGAGCCGGTCCCAGAACGTGTTGGCGTGCTGGACGGGCGTGAACGCGCCGCCGCCGGTGGTCCCGGAGGTGACCCAGCCCTTGGTCTGGACGCCGGCCCGGCGGATGCCCTCGGCGAGCCATTCGCCCGCCTTGTGGCCGTCCTTCGCGTACGGGGAGGTCCAGCCGCCGCCCTTGACGCTGCCGTTGCTGTTTGAGTCGTCGCTTCCGTCCTGACCGGAGGCGCGCACGGCGGCGTCGGCGATGGCCCTCTCACTGTCGTATTCGGCGACGAGACGGCGCATTTCGCGCTTGGCTTCGACGTCTAGAGCCTTGACGTCCACGCCGTACCGGTCCATGAACTTCTTTAGTTCGGTCTTCGCTGCTTCAAGTGCCGGGAATTGCATGACCGTTTGTCCTTTTCTGGAGTGCGTGTGTTGGTTCGCATTCCGAGGACCGCCCAGTCATCGGCTGCGGCGATAGCCGCCCAGCTACCGGGGATTGAGGGTGTGGGGGTCTCGTGGGCCCTTGGCCGTCCAGCCGGGGCAGGCTGGGGGCCGTCGTGGTCGCGACGGCCCCCAGCCTCACCATGAAGCGTTCCCAGCGCTCGAATTCGATAATACCGATTAGAGCGAGAGAACGGAATAGGGCGGGTCACATTCCAGCGAGGGCGAATTCGCGGGCATAGGCGTCCCAGAGCCTCCATTCAGGCTGCCCTATTCCTTTGAGCCTTCGGGATTCGTGCGTGAATTGCTCCGACAGGGGCTTCTCCCACGCCGGAGAGATGTAGACGTCACTGCCAGCCTCCTTGCGGGCTTTCAAGACCTGTCGCCAATTCTTGACGTACGCATCCACGCCTCGCGTGAAACGCGCCCAGTCGTCTTGTGTGAGCTGGTACCGCTTGAAGGCCGCGAGGACGAGTTCACCGGGGGCGGGTGCAGGAGGAAAGTCGGGGATCGTGGTCATGGCGGTTCCTTTCGGGTTGGGGCGTCCAGCTTGAGGGCACCCAGAGGGGTGGTCTTGGAACGTTGGCAGTTGGAACAACGGCGTCCAGCCCTGCTATCGCAGGTCTGTCTGCCAGGTCGGTTTAACTGCCAGGGGAGATCTTTGCCTCGGGCGAGCGCCCAACAGCGACCACGCGGCGGATGCCGGCGGGCTTCAGGGAGCCCTGAAGCCCAACCCCGGCCCCATTACCCTCGGCCACCCCCATTCGCCCCGCAGACGGGCGTACAGGGCCGTGGAGAGGGGTTTTCGCGGAATCACTCAGTACGCATTGGGGCGGCCTCACCCTCGGCGGCGGTTCGGGCAGGCCGGAGCGTGGGAGCCGACGAGTTCGTACTCGTGGCACCAGTTGCACTCCTCGGGCCTGGCTGTCGCCGGGTCCTCGAAGTCCGGCAGAGCGGCGGCAGCACTGGGCGGGTCGGCGTCCAGTTGGGCGACCAGCTCGGCGAGATCTATCTCCTCGCTCATGAGTCTTCCTTTCGATCCATCCACCCTCGTGTGCGGGCTCCGATAGCCCCCACGGGTGGGCGCGGTCCGCGTAGGGCCCACCCCGTAGGGGGACCAGGTGGACCACCCCGTCTGACCTGCGGTTTTGTCGAAAGTGGACCAGGAAAGTGGTCCACTTTAAGATCAACAGGCATCTGACCTGCGGTTTTCTGTGGTGGACCACCTCTTGGACCAGGTGGACCACCCCTTGGCCGGCTAGTAACTACCCTTGAAACAAAGGTGAGTTGAGGTGGTCCACCACCCTGACCTGGGCTTTTGTCACCCAGAGTGGGGGAACTTGTCCCATTCAGTGCGGTGTTCTTCGATGGCCCTGTGGATGCGCGTTTTGGGTGCTCCGATGGCTTTCTCAAGATCCCGTTCTGATGGGCGCGAGAGCTTCCCGTCGCACTCCTTCGCGATGCGCGCCCACAGTTCATCGCGTGGACTTGAGCCGATTGACCACGGCCACTTTCCGCCCCTGTTGAGCATGCTCGGAAAGTCGCGCTGGTCGCGCATGCCTCGCCAGTGGCTGATGGCGCCGTGTTCATCGATGTGGATACCGAACTCGGGCCACCGCATCCACCCCGACCATCCTGCTGGCCGCATTGGGCGTTTACCGCCGTTGGATGCGTGCGGTGAGTGTGCTTCGAGTAGTACGGCGCATCCGTGTTCGGTGCGGATGCTGTCGAGTTTCAGTGCTACTGGCCGAGCTTGCTCTTCGCTGTTCGGGTCTCCGGCAATCATCTTGTACAGGGGCCCCACGATGAGCACATCCGGTTTGTGCTTGGACACTTCATCATTGAGGATGTCGCCGCCGTCGCTGTTGAAGTCGAGTCCTTGCGGCCGGTTCACTCGCTTCATGTTGGCTCCGATCCACCGCTCGCCGGCTGCCAGCCTCAACTTCCGCATCTCCCTTCGGAAATGTGACTCGCTGTTCTCCAAGTCGTAGAACAGCACCTTCACCGGGGAAACTTGGTCGCCTGCGAAGGGGTGCATGCCGCATGCGATCCGTACTCCTATCTGACGGAGCAGCGTTGACTTTCCCTTGCCCTCGGGGCCGGTGAGCATGAGCCGGTCTCCACGCTCCAACAGCCCCGGCACGAGCCAGTCGTACTCGGGGTCCTGGGAATCCAGGAAGCTGTCCATGTCGGCCGGGTTGGGGAACAGTTCGTCCCTACAGGCCGCGCAGACCCAGAAGGACTCGACCGGATGCCAGGCCAGGTCAGCGACGGGCGGGGCTAGCGCTTCCTTGTAGAGAACACAGAGAGAACACCATTGCCGGGGCACGCTGTTCGCCCACCTGGCGCGATTCCTGGCGTACTCACGGTTCCATTCCTCGTCGGAGTCCGGCAGTGCCTGAAGGGACTGGTCGTAATCCCAGGCAAGCTCTGCCAGCTCGGCAGGGAAGGGCTGCGGTACATTGGCGTTGTTGTGGTCATTACGTGACGCTTCGGTCTGGTCCGCCGGGGCGTCTTTCTTTGTGTCTTGCATCAGGTCATCGGTCACTTCCTGCGGGTCTCAGGGGATGGGGTCACTCGTCCTCGTCGCCGTGTGCGGGCCTTTCTCTGTCGAGCCGCAGTAGTGCTGCCAGGCGGCGGAGTTGGGCGTCTGAGAGGTCGCCTATGGCTTCTGCGAGGGGGTTCGGGGCTTCACCGCCGGTCATGGTGTGCTCGGGAACGCGGCGCTATGGGGCGCGAATTGAGCCACCGCTCGACTTCTGACGGACGGAAGCGGACGCCGCCGCCTGCCTTCACGTACGCGGGGCCGGTGCCCAGCGAGTTCCACTCGTAGATCGTTTTCACGGATACGTTCAGGGCGTCGGCCAGCTCCGGAATCGTGATCATCTTTTCCATCGGAAGGGTCTTTCCGGTCTTCTCCGGTCTTCTCCGGATCTCTTGGCATAAGGAAGCCATAGGGGCGTGACAGCGAAGTCACGGGTTCAGCAGCGCCAAGGGAGATCACGAAGGCCGCCTGTGGACTAAACGCCCTGGTCAGCCTGGCTGTGCGTGAAGTTCGTGGAAGTCGGTGTCGTGCTTGAAGAGATAGACCGACCTAAAGAACACCCTGGTCAGCGGGTCTGCCCGTGGAAATGCTTGCCAGTGCAGATGATCAGACCCTTGGGGTGTGGGCAAGGTCCAGGAAGTCCTGGACCTTGCCAATGTTGAGGTTGAAGAGACGGTTCACAAGGGGCGGGGTCAACCAGATCGATCATCCCCATCTTCATCACGCGGCAGCGACGACTCCCTCGGGGTGCAGCCTCTCGGGCTGGAAGGGGTTGCCCCGGCGTCGGCCACGGTCCACGGCCCTTTCGAGAACGGCCACGACGACACGACAGGCCAGACCGCATCCCCCGCCTCCTGCCCGGCTCAGCCCTTCGTCCCACAGCACCTGGACGGCCCAGTACAGCGCGGGATGAGCCGGGGCCTTTTGCCAGGCCCCTCTTCCATGCTCACGCCGCTTCACCACCCCGGCGGGCAGCGGCCCTGGCAGCACGAGCTTGGGAGCTGGCCAGGGCTAGCCGCTTGAAGTGCGCTTTACGTGCATGTTCGGCCCGGCGCACGCGCTCATCCGCTGTGAGAACGCCATCGGGGTCGACCTCGCGCTCGAAGCGCTCGACGAGGAAGGCCCGGCGGGCGGGCTCGGTGTGGGCGGAAGGATCATTGCAGTTGGCCCACAGGGTGTGGGCGGCGATTTGTGCACGCATACGGTGCTGTTCGGGCGTCATCGCAGGACTACTCCAGGCATGAAGTGTTCCTGCGGCGGCAGTGGCACTATGCCCCGCACCGGCCCTCGCGCGGGCTGCGATCGTGCGCCAGAGACCCGTCCCCCGTCGTAGCTCCGGGGTTACCGCTCTTCCGTGGCGGACTGGACGGCCTCCAGTTCGGCCTCGCCGTCACTAAGCGGCCCCGGCCTGGAGGGACCGGACGCCCGGCAAGCAGCCTCGGGCGGATGTCTCAAGGTAAGCACAGCGCACGGCACCCCCCCAAGGGGATTCCTGCAAGATCTTTTCGTTGCACTCGCGACTAGAAGTTCCCCAGGTCCAGGCGCCGCGCCTCTTCGGCGGCCCGACGCTCGGACGACGCCCGGGTGTAGCGGTCCAACATGTCGCGGCGAGTCCAGCCCGCCACGGCCATCAACCCGCCCTCACTGCCACCGGCCGCCAGCCACCTGGTGGCCGCCGTGTGCCGCAGTATGTGGGGGTGGAAGCCATCGATCCCGGCGATGGCGGCGCGGGTGGCTAGCGCCGAGTAGAGACCGTCATACGAGAGTCCTTTGCCGCGGTCGCCGAGCCAGAGAGCGGGCGAGTCGGCAAGACGGTGCCCCTTCCGCCCCTTGCGAAGGTAGCGGTCGACGGCCTGGGCGCACTGCGCGCTGAAGAACACCGTGCGCCCCCGACCACCCTTGCCTTTGCGGATGACCGCGACGCCTGCACCCTGCTTCAGGTCGATGTCGTCGGTCGTCATGTTGACGACCTCCCCGGCACGGGCACCGGTCTCAACCATCAGCCGGACGATCGCCTCGTCACGGAGGTCGCGGAAGCCGCTTCCCCTGCACTCCTTGAGCAGCGCCTTCAACTGGTCGTCATCCAGGGACTCCACGACCTTCACGTCCAGCTTGGGCGGCCTGAGAGCCACCAGCTCATCAGCAGGAATCTCACCGTCGGCATACAGCCAGGCAGAGAAGCGCCGCACTGCGAGCTGGCGTGACCTGGCCGTCGCGGGCTCTGCCCCGCCATCCAACAGTGCCGCCGTGAAGGCGTTGACCGTGCGGCGGTCCAGTTCCGGCGGCGCGCCGGTCGCCTCGCACCAGCGTACGAACGCACGGACGCCGTCGCCGTACGTCTTCATGGTCTGGGCCGACTTCCGCTCGGCGGCCAGATGGATCATCCAGGAGTCGAGTAGGGGCGATATCGCCAGGTTTGCGCACATGCTGCAAGCATATGCGCTGTCGTGTGATATCCGGACTAGCAGCGCTGCGCTTGCAAACAGAAGCGCCCCCAACCCGCGAATACGCAGGTCAGGGGCGCCCTTCGGGTGCTTGACTTAATCCAGGTAGTCGCGCAGCACCTGAGAGCGCGACGGGTGACGAAGCTTCGACATGGTCTTGGACTCGATCTGGCGGATGCGCTCACGCGTCACGCCGTACACCTTGCCGATCTCGTCGAGGGTCTTCGGCTGACCGTCGGTGAGACCGAACCGCATGGAGACGACGCCCGCTTCGCGCTCGGACAGGGTGTCGAGCACGGAGTGCAGCTGCTCCTGGAGCAGCGTGAAGCTGACCGCGTCGGCAGGGACGACGGCCTCGGAGTCCTCGATGAGGTCACCGAACTCGCTGTCGCCGTCCTCGCCCAGCGGGGTGTGCAGGGAGATGGGCTCGCGGCCGTACTTCTGGACCTCGATGACCTTCTCGGGGGTCATGTCGAGTTCCTTGGCCAGCTCCTCCGGGGTGGGCTCGCGGCCCAGGTCCTGGAGCATCTGGCGCTGCACGCGCGCGAGCTTGTTGATGACCTCGACCATGTGCACCGGGATACGGATGGTGCGCGCCTGGTCGGCCATGGCGCGGGTGATGGCCTGACGGATCCACCACGTCGCGTATGTGGAGAACTTGTAGCCCTTGGTGTAGTCGAACTTCTCGACCGCGCGGATCAGACCGAGGTTGCCCTCCTGGATCAGGTCCAGGAAGAGCATGCCGCGGCCGGTGTAGCGCTTCGCCAGGGAGACCACCAGACGGAGGTTGGCCTCCAGGAGGTGGTTCTTGGCGCGGCGGCCGTCCTCGGCGATGATCTCCAGCTCGCGCTTGAGCTTGGGGGCGAGCTTGTCGGCGTTGGCCAGCTTGTCCTCGGCGAACAATCCGGCCTCGATGCGCTTGGCGAGCTCCACCTCCTGCTCGGCGTTGAGCAGCGGGACCTTACCGATCTGCTTGAGGTAGTCCTTGACCGGGTCGGCGGTGGCGCCGGCGACGGCGACCTGCTGGGCAGGAGCGTCGTCCTCGTCGTCGTCGGAGAGGACGAAGCCCTTGGCCTCGCCGCCACTGGTCTCCTCCTCTTCCTCGCCGGGCTTGGCCGGGGCGGCCGGGGTCTCCTCGATCGGCTCGTCGGCGACGAGCAGGTCGTCGTCCTTCTTCGTCTTCTTCGCCGCGGTCTTCTTGGCGGTGGCCTTCTTCGCTGCGGTCTTCTTGGCCGCCGTCTTCTTGGCGACGGCCTTCTTCGCGGGGGCGGCCTCTTCGGCCGTCGTCTCTGCGGCTGCGGGGACGGTCGCGGCGGTGGCCGCCGTGGCCTTCTTCGCGGTCGCCGTCTTGGCCGCCACGGTCTTGGTGGCGGTGCGCTTGGCCGGACTCTTCGCTGCGACGCTCTTGCGGGGGCGCTTCGGCGACTCCGCGGCACTGACCATCAGCGTCACACCCTCTTCCTCGAGGATCTGGTTGAGGCTGCGCAGAACGTTCTTCCACTGAGTGGCCGGAATCTGGTCAGCTTCGAAGGCCCGACGCACGTCATCGCCGGCGATCTGCCCCTCAGCCTTTCCCCGCTCGATGAGCGCCATCACAGACTCGGACTCGGCGATCTCCGGCGGGAGCGTACGGGATGTGCTGGCCGACACGAACAACCTCTCGGAACGATGGAAACGGCTTCCGGCCCCGTCCACTGTGGACCGGAGCCGATGCCGACGGCTGAGAATTGGCCGACGGCGCGGGCGGGGCGTCAGAGCTGCACAGCGCCGCAAGCGGCGGCTGTATTCCCTCCTCGGCTGTCACCTCTTAGGTCATCGCGCTACCTCGGGGAGCGTTACGCCCAATCTGCGTGGCCCGAGTCACACCCCGTAACCATCGATAACAGAAGCTATAGGACATACGCCCGCAGATACCTGCCCAACATGTGCCCAAAGCCGAGCACCGCACTCCTGTTTCACCCCGACGCGAGGTGCAGGACCGTTTCACGCAGGCGGATCGCCGGGGTCGGCCAGCGGGGGGCGCCGGGACCGGCCGGGTCCCGACGGCTCCGCCCCTGCGGGCCGTTCCCGCCGGCGACGCGCCCGCCTACGTCCCTCCCGGCCGGCCCCCGCGCTCCTCGCCCCGCCCGAATGACCAGGCGCGCACGACGGCGCACGGAACGTGAGCACGGACGGCGTACGCGATCTTCCTCCAGCCCGCCGCACGCACCTGGCGCAGGCATCACACGGGCAGTTCAGTGCGTACGGGGGCTCCGCCCTCGCGAGGGACTCAGCGCTTACGACGGACTCAGTGCTCGCGACGGACTCCCGGCTTACGACGGACTCAGTGCTCGCGGGGCGCCGGGACCACACGCTCCACATCCGGGTGGACGGTGAGCAGTTGACGCATCGCGGTCTCGGCAGCGACGCCGTCCGCGGCGCCGAGGGCCTCGACGATGCGGGCGTGGTGCGCGACGGCCGACTCGGTGGGGCGGTCACAGCCGGTGACCGGGCCTCCGGACACCTGCAGCGCGGCCGACACGATCCCGGAGAGGTGCTCCAGCATGCGGTTGCCCGCGACCTGAATGAGCAGCGAGTGGAACTCGGCGTCGGCGCGGGCGAACGTGACGGAGTCACCCTGACCGAGGGCGTGCCCCATGATCTCGACCATGTCGACCAGGCGCTGCTGGACGTCCTCGCGACCGTGACCGGCGGCGAGCCGGGCGGCCAGCGGCTCGATCGTCCAGCGGAGCTCGCTGAGTTCGCGGCGCTGGTCGTCCCGCTGCGGGCCGAAGGCGCGCCACTCGATGATGTCAGGGTCGAGCAGGTTCCAGTCGCTGACCGGTCGCACCCGCGTACCGACGTTGGGGCGGGCGCTCACCAGCCCCTTGGCTTCGAGGACGCGGAGCGATTCACGAACGACGGTGCGGGAGACCTCGAATCGCTGACCGATCTCCTCGGGTACCAGCGGGCGGTCCGCGCCCAGGTCACCGGAGACGATCATCTGGCCGAGCTGCTGGACGAGTTGGCCGTGCAGCCCGCGGCCGCGGCTGCCCGACGCGCGCCGGCCGGCGCGGTTCAGATCAGGGTCCGAACTCTCCCAGGAAGGGACGCCGACGCG
Source organism: Streptomyces solicavernae (assembly GCF_029968095.1). Taxonomy (GTDB): domain Bacteria; phylum Actinomycetota; class Actinomycetes; order Streptomycetales; family Streptomycetaceae; genus Streptomyces; species Streptomyces solicavernae. The sequence continues at coordinate 199,690 of NZ_JASCIR010000005.1, forward strand.
ACCGGCCGTGGGCGCCTCCGCGTAGGGGTAGCGGTCGAGTTCGCCCGGTCCTGCGAGGCCGGTGTCGGCGGAGCGGGCGGCGGTCATCATGGTGTGCGCAAGGGTACTCACGGATCTTTTGTCGGCTCAGCGCTCAACCGCCTTGAGGTCTTTGGTGAAAAGCACACGAAAGGGTGATCGCCTACCTCGCCGCAATTGACGCCTTATCCGACAGAAACGACTCTCCTCCCGTAATCCTGCGGCCAGTTGTGCACAAGCGTCGCGTGGGGATGTGTGGTGCTGGCACTATCTCGCTCTGCTCCGCAGCCCGGTCACCAGGTACGCGCACAGCAGCGCTGTCAGGCTGAACAGCAGTGCGCCGCCGACGGGTTGAGCGATCATGTGGACGAGCAGGGCGAGGAACTGATCGCCCTTCGCGGGCCACTGCACGAGCGTCACCTCACGCAACCGCCCCGGCAGCCCTGCCGCCGACCGCACCGAGGGCTCCGCGAGGAGCTTCGCCACGACGGGTACGAGGACGACCGGCACGGCGAGCAGCGCCGCCAGACCCGCAGTGGTGGACCGGAAAACACCCGCCGCGAGCAGCCCCGCCCAGGAGCAGGCGACGCTGAGCAGAACCCAACTCAGCGCCATACCAGGCCAGTCCACCGGCAGCCGCGTCACTTCCTCGCCGTACACGACGTGCAGCACCAGCCCGTCGGTCGCGACCGTGGCCACGGCGAGCAGCACGGCGGTACCCGCGCAGACCACGAGTTTGGCGAGCAGCAGGCCGAGTCTTCGGGGAACGGAGCCACGGTCGGCGGCCAGGGCGGGGTGCCGGAACTCGTCCCCGAACGACAGCGCGCCCAGCAGCCCCGCACCCATCGCAGCCGGGGCGAGCGGGAGTTCGTAGGGCCAGGCCGCGAGCATCCGGGGCAGCGGGGTGTGTCCGGATCGCGCCAGGTAGATCGTCAGCAGGGCCGAGACGGCAAGGACCAGGAGCGCCGTCACGTAGCCCGTGCTGATCCCGACGGCCCGCCGCACTTCGTAGCGCAGCGGCCGCAGCGGGCTTCGGGCGGGCCTGGCGGTGATGGGTGGCGGGAGCAGCGGAAGTTCCGCACTGCGTGCTTGAGTTGTGCCTGCGGTGAGCTTTCGGACTCGGGCGGCTCTGCCGGGTGCGGAGGCTGGGGCGGGGGCCTCCGGTGCGAGAGGCTCGGGCGCGGGGGGCGGGTTGTGTGTGTGGCCCACTGCCTGTGCGAGATCGGTACTTTGCGTGGGGGCGGACGGGGTCCTGTGCCGGGGCATTCCCGAGTCGCCTACCTCGTCGGCGAGTTGGTGGATCAGCACCCCGTGCTTGAAGGCCGTCTCCCCCACCTCGGCGCAGCTGCTGCCGTACACCGACAGCCTGCTGCCGTCCTCCCGGACCACTTCCAGCGAGCGCTTGCCCGCCCTCGCCTCCTTGGTCAGCAGCACACCGAGCCGTGCGGCGTGCGGGGACCGGACGGCGACGCGCGGTCGGAGCCGGGTACGGGCGAAGGCCTCGGCCTCCTGATCGGCCACCAGCCTGCCCTGTTCGAGCGTGACGACGTGGTCGGCGACTCGGGCCGCCTCCTTCGCGTCACTCGTCGTGAACAGCACGGTGCCGCCCTGCTCGGCGTGGGCGCGCAGCATGGTGTGCATCCAGCCGCCTTCACGGGCGGAGAGGCCGTCGGCGGGCGCGTCGAGTACGAGGGTGTGCGGGTCGGCGAGCAGCGCACACCCCAGGCCCAGCCTGCGGTCCATCCCCCGCGACAGCGTGCCCAGGCGCTGCTCCCGCAGGCTGACGAGGCCGACGACTTCGAGCACCTCGTCCGCTCTGGACACGGGCACGCCTGCGGCCGCGCACAGCATGCGCAGGTGACCGCGCACCGTACGCCCCGGGTGCCCCGGCACCTCGCCGAGCAGTACGCCGACTTCCCGCGCGGGCTGTGCGATGCGGTGCAGCGGCCGGCCCCTGAAGTAGGTGACGCCTCGGCCGGGTTGGAGTTCGAGCATCAGTCGCAGGACCACACTCTTGCCGGCGTCGGCGCCGCCGAGCAGGGCCGTGACCCGGCCGGTGCGCGCCTCGAAGGACACGTCGTCGACGACGGGCGGCAGGTCCCGACGGGGATTGCTGGTCAGTCCGGTTGCCTGGATCATCGCTTCTCTCGCGGAAAGTGGCGACCGCACTGCGGCCGGTGGGCAGTCCGCCTGATCGGGGACGGACAGGCCCCGTGAGTACGTCGAAAACGTCGAAAACATCGGAAACGTCGGAAACACAGAAAGCGTCGAATACGCCAGCAAGATAACCCCCAAATTCCGGCTTTTCGGTCAGACGCGAAGTCTCGGGTGTGCCCGTCACCACCCTCAGCTGATGCTGCACGCCCAGCAGTTCGCCCGTGTGTACGGTCGATTCGCACATAGCACGGCGCACTCCTCACGGCGCGACGGGCATGCGGGCGCGACGAAGGCATCGCTGCCCGGAGGCTGGGGAGTTGAGGACGGCGGGACGGGCGTGCGGCCGGACGTGCGGGCGTGCGGGCCGGGACCGGCGGGCGACGTGATCAGCGCCTGGATCCCGAGGTCAGCACCAGGGGCGCGGCAATCAGACCTCAGGTCGCAGCATCGGCGGGTTGAGCAGCGTGGCTCCGCCTGCCCTGAACAGCTGGGCGGGGCGGCCGCCCTGGCGTGTGGTGGTCCCACCCGTGGGCACCAGGAAGCCGGGTGTTCCGGTCACCTTGCGGTGGAAGTTCCGCGGGTCGAGGGCGACGCCCCATACGGCCTCGTACACCCTGCGCAGCTCACCCACGGTGAACTCGGTCGGGCAGAACGCCGTGGCGAGCGAGGAGTACTCGATCTTCGACCGCGCCCGCTCCACGCCGTCCGCAAGGATCTGTGCGTGATCGAAGGCGAGCGCTCCCGTCTCCTCGTCCTCGGGTTCCAGGAACGTCTCCACGGGCGCCCATCGCGCGCTGTGCGCGTCCCCGCCCGCCTTGGGAGCGGGCAGGTCGGGTGCGAGTGCGAGATGCGCGACGCTCACGACCCTCATGCGAGGGTCACGCTTCGGATCGCCGTACGTGGCGAGCTGTTCGAGGTGTGCACCGTTCCCCGGAGCCGGCGCAGGCGTTCCCGGGTCGTGCGCGCACAGGCCGGTCTCCTCCTCCAGCTCCCGGGCGGCCGCCATCGCCAGGTCCTCGTCCGCGCGGACGAACCCTCCGGGAAGTGCCCAACGTCCCTGGAACGGCGCTTCACCTCGCCGGACCGCCAACGCGCAGAGGGAATGCCGACGCACGGTCAGCACCACCAGGTCGACGGTGACAGCAAAAGGCGGGAAGGCCGACGGGTCGTAGGGCGACATGCCGCGATCATAGTCGTCTGCCTGACGATAAACACTCCCTTCGCTACTTCGTCAGGGATCATCCGCCCGATCGTCGGCACCGGAGGCCGATACCTTTCACTCCCGCTCGTCCCGCTGATCGCCTCCCTTGGCGCCCCCGGAACCATCCGACCTGCGTGCCGGGTCACTCTGAGAGCGCCCGTCGCTCAGCCGGGTACGGCTCTGATGCGCACCAGTCCTCTCGATCGGTTTGGCTCCCGCCGGCATGCTGAGGTTGCGCCGAAGCTGCCTGGGGAGCTGAGCGTCGAAGCTGCTGACGGGGCGAGTCCGACCCCTGCGACGGACCCTTGACCCGACAGCGGGGCGCTGCGACGGCACCGCACGTGGCCGGTGGTGGTGCGGTCGACGGGGTGACGGCTTGGAGCTCTTGGCCGTGGCCTGCTGCGGCTCGGCAGCCGACGCCGCCGACGCACGCCGGTGTGTGCGGTGCCGTTTCCCGGCACCGGGGGCCGACTCCTCGTACGGGAGAGTCAGTTGAGTGCCCGGATGTGCACCCCGATCATGCGGAGGCGTCTGTGCCGCGCTCTTCGATCGGGCCGTGCGTGTGGCCGCATCGCGGGAAGCGCGCAGTTCGTTGCGCAGGCAGCGGCGCACCTCCTCGACGTCCAGCCCTTGGTTGCACGCGCGGTGCAGGAGTTGCGCGAACGTGTAGACGGGGTCCAGGTCCAGTGCGAGCCCGAGGGCAACCCTGGCCTCGGGCTCGTCGTCCAGCGACCAGGCGACCCAGCCCGCGAGCGACAGGGGTGCCGCGGCGAACTCCATGTACGGCGCCACGCAGCGGCGCGCCAGTGCCCGCCAGAGGCGAAGCGCGAGAGCGGCCTCGTCTCCCTCCATCCACTCGGCCGCCCTGTCACGGGTCTCGCGCACCTGCAGGCCGACCAGCAGATCGGCACCTTCGCGCTCCCCGATCAGCCGGTCGTCCCGCCGGTCGGACTCCAGGGCTCCGCGCGAGGGAGGGGCGTTACCCAGCCGCTCCATGATGCGCGCCGCGGCCGCCAGGGTCTCCTCGGCGACCTGATCGCCCGCGTCGTCCATCACCACGCGCGGCACGAGTGCGGACGCCGCCGCGTCCAGCGCGCTCTTCAAGCTCGCCGCACCCGGACCACTCGGAGGTTCGAAGCGGGCCTGCATCTGGCGCAGGCTGCCGTGCATCTGCAACCCCGCGTATGTGGCGGCGGCCGCGGTGACGAAGGTGCCCGGCAGAGCCATGGGGGTGCCGGTGGGCGGGCAGCAGCGGGCGCCGGCGCAGACGTACGACCAGTAGCGGCCCGCGGAGATGCAGAGGGCTTCCTCGACCGCGATCCCGCGGCTGCGGCAGGCGGTGAGAAGCGCCTCGGCGAGCGGGCGCAGCCGCTCCATGATCCGCTGTGGCGCCTCGTCGCCGCGCGGGTCCTGGCAGAGGTAGATCACGACACAGGCCGGCCGTACGAAGCGACTCTCGCTGCCGTTCACGAAGCAGGCGACCAGCTGCTCCGCGATCGACGGCCAGTCCTCCGTCTCGTCGGGAATGCCCAGGCGCACTCGGCCGCCGAAGCCGAGGCCGATGCCGTGTTTGGCCACGAGGACCACGCTGTCGTCGGGGTGGAAGCCCATCAAGTAGGGGAGCGCATCCGCCAGTTCGGCCGGATTGCTCGGTGTCGACATCGGATTGCTCAAGCCGTCTGCGGCTCGGTGGTGATTCGTCATGTGAGGACTGTGTCGCGGATTCCTGGACTCCGGTTTCCCTGTGGATAACCCTGATCGTGGACACGTCAGAAGTTTTCCACAGGCTGACGGGCTCGTTCGCCGAATGTCAGAGCCATCGGGTTGCATGGACGCATGAGCAACGAAGAACTCCGCACGGAGGCCGACGCCGTACTCGCCCGTCTCGTCGGCGACCAGACCGGTCGCGCCCGGCTGCGCGAGGACCAGTGGCGGGCGATCGAGGCGCTCGTCGCCGACAAGCGCCGCGCCCTGGTCGTGCAGCGCACGGGCTGGGGCAAGTCCGCGGTGTACTTCGTGGCGACTGCATTGCTGCGCGCCCAGGGCGGCGGCCCCACCGTGATCGTCTCGCCGCTGCTTGCGCTGATGCGGAACCAGGTGGAGGCGGCGGCGCGCGCGGGCATCCACGCGCGCACGATCAACTCGTCCAACACCGAGGAGTGGGAGACCATCCAGGCCGAGGTGGCGGCCGGCCAGGTCGACGTCCTGCTGGTGAGCCCCGAACGCCTCAACAATCCCGACTTCCGTGACGAGGTACTCCCCCGCCTGGCCGCCGCCACCGGCCTGCTGGTGGTCGACGAGGCGCACTGCATCTCCGACTGGGGCCACGACTTCCGGCCCGACTACCGCCGCCTCCGCACCATGCTGGCCGATCTGCCGCCCGGTGTGCCCGTCCTCGCCACCACGGCGACGGCGAACGCACGCGTCACCGCGGACGTCGCCGAGCAGCTGGGCACGGGGGGAGGCGCCGGCTCGGACGCGCTCGTGCTCCGTGGCCCCCTGGACCGCGAGAGCCTGAGCCTCGGAGTGCTCGAACTCCCCGACGCGGCCGGCAGGTTGGCCTGGCTCGGCGAGCACCTGAACGAACTCCCCGGCTCGGGAATCATCTACACCCTGACGGTCGCGGCGGCCGAGGAAGTCACCGCGTTCCTGCGCCAGTGCGGGCATACCGTCTCCTCGTACACGGGAAAGACCGAGAACGCGGACCGGCAGCAGGCAGAGGAGGATCTGCTCGCCAACCGGGTGAAGGCCCTGGTCGCCACCTCCGCGCTCGGCATGGGCTTCGACAAGCCCGACCTGGGATTCGTGGTCCACCTCGGCTCCCCTTCCTCTCCCATCGCCTACTACCAGCAGGTGGGGCGAGCCGGGCGCGGAGTCGAGCACGCAGAGGTCCTCCTTCTGCCCGGCAGGGAGGACGAGGCGATCTGGCGGTACTTCGCCTCGGTGGCCTTTCCGCCGGAGTCACAAGTGCGCCTCACCCTGGACACGTTGGCGAACGCGGACAGGCCCCTGTCCCTGCCCGCACTCGAACCGCTCGTCGAACTGCGCAGGACCCGGCTGGAGACGATGCTCAAAGTCCTGGACGTGGACGGTGCGGTGCGCCGGGTCAAGGGCGGCTGGACCTCCACGGGCCGCCCATGGGCGTACGACGAGGAGCGTTACACCTGGGTTGCCCGGCAACGTGAGGCCGAGCAGCAGGCGATGCGGGACTACGCCAGGACCTCGGGGTGCCGAATGGAGTTCCTGCGGCGCCAACTGGACGACGAGGAGGCGGTGCCGTGCGGGCGTTGCGACAACTGCGTGGGCCCTCGTTTCGACACCAAGGTGTCCGCTGCCGCGCTCGATGCGGCCAAGGGCGAACTCGGCCGTGCGGGCGTCGAAGTGGAGCCGCGGAAAATGTGGCCGACCGGACTCGCCGCCGTGGGCATGGACCTCAAGGGGCGAATCCCGGCCGGCCAACTCGCCGCCACCGGACGTGCGCTGGGACGGCTCTCCGACATCGGCTGGGGCAACCGGCTGCGCCCCATGCTGGGCCCACAGTCCCCGGACGACCCGATTCCGGATGACGTGGCGCGGGCGGTGGTCGAGGTCCTGGCCGACTGGGCCAAGGGGCCGGGTGGTTGGGCCTCGGGCGAGCCCGACGCCCTGCGCAGACCGGTCGGTGTGGTGGCCATGCCGTCCCGGACACGGCCGCAGTTGATCCGGTCCCTGGCCGGTCACATCGCCTCGGTCGGCCGGATGCCGCTGCTCGGCTCCCTCGCGTACGTGCCCGGGGCCGACGGGTCGGGACCGTCGCGCAGCAACAGTGCACAGCGGCTGCGCGCTCTGGACGGCGCGTTGACCGTTCCCGTGGAGCTGGTCGAGCAACTCCGGCAGACCGGCGGCGGGCCGGTGCTGTTGGTCGACGACTTCACGGAGACCGGCTGGACGCTCGCGGTGGCGGCCCGGCTGCTCCGACAGGCCTCGGCGGAGGGGGTGTTGCCGCTGGTACTGGCCATCCAGGCGTGAGCCGCGCGTCGAACGGTGCAGCGGGGGCAGGGATATAGACGGCGCACCCGCTGATTACGGGCAACGGTGCCAACTGCTCGTTGCCTGGCGCCGGTGGGCGGGCGAGAATTGAGACCCGCTCCCCGCACGGCTCATCCGTGGTCCGGCAGTGCTGTGCCGCGGTGCGCTCCCGACCGTCCGAACCCGCCCGCAGGTGTGGGCGCGTAGCCGAAGAGAGGACCGTGACCTTCGGATTTGCTCCGTCCGCAGCGGCATCGAAGCCGGGGGCAACGCAGCCCGCTGAGATGTCCGACTCCACCAGCAATGAACTGGCCCGTGTACTGGAACCCGCCGAGTGGGCGGCGGCGGGGATTCCGCTGCTGCGCGATCCACGTGAGGTCGTCAGCGGCCTGCACCTGAGGCATCTGCCCACGCCGGAGACCGCGGTGGTGGCGGTGCTCGACCAGGACGAGCGGCTTCGAGCGAGTGCCTCGTTCTCCCGGCGCGCGACGGGCGCGGACGGCTGGGTGAACCGCAACGCCCTGCTGGCACAGCTGCGTCGGGTCATCCCGCACGACCTGCGGCGCCGCGCTCCGGCCCGTACAGCGGTGTTGCTGTACTGCCGTGAGGGGGATGCGCGGTGGACGCAGGAGGACGGCGCGTGGATGTGGGGGCTGCGGGACGCCTGCACCTTGCACGGTCTGCGGTGCGGGGCGTACATCACGCTGACGCGGGCCGGCTGGCAGGTGTTCGGGGAAGGGCGCGGCGGGCGGCGGCCGCACCTCGGCTCGTCGCCGGGGCAGGTCGAGGGCGGCTGGCGCCTCTACGAGACCGGCGAGGACGACCAGAAGATCGCCAACGACAGGAAGGAGCGGGAGCAGTGGGGACGAGAACAGTCGGGTCAGGGGCCGTTGGAGCAGGGGCCGTTGGAGCGGGAGCAGTTGAAGCAGGGGCAGTCGGGACGCCGGTTGGACCGGCCGCCGTCGATCGCGCAGAGACTGCGGCCCGGTGGTGGCAGCGCGAACGTCAACGCCAACGCCCACGCCGATGCGAGTGACAACGCAAGCACCGACGCCAACGCGAACGCCGATGCCAGGCCCGCGCAACCGTCGGCTCGGTTCGCCTCCGGCGGAGGGTCGGAGAGACTCCGCCGGGGCGCTGCCCGCTGAGCGACCCCACCCGACCTGAGGGACCCGGCCTGAGGGACCCGACCTGAAGGACCCGGCCTGACGGACCCGACCGACCCAACCCACCCAGCCCGGTCCCACGACGCGAGCGCTACGCACCCACACCCACACCCACACCCACACCGGCACCGGCACCGGCACCGGCCACCAGCACCAGCACCAGCACCAGCACCAGCACCAGCACGAATCCCCGCATGGGCCGGGGTGCCGAACAGCCGAGGGCTGCCGACGCCCCGCCCCGTCCCGCCGGGTGTCGAGGTTCCGACTGACTGTCGGGTGTCAGACCCCGGCGCCCAGGGCCGAGTTGATGCGCTGCGGGTCACCGCAGACGATCAGCAGGGCTCCGGCGCGGCTGAGCGCGAGCGGCAGCGCGGTGGCCGCTTCGTCGTCGGAGGCGCCATTGACGGCGACCACGACCACGGGGCGGTTACCCGCTCGCTCGATGTCCGCTGCGGCGGCGTAGAACACGTCGTCACGGGCATCGTGCTGGGCCCAGTAGGCGTCAGCGCCGAAGGACAGCTCATGAGCCGCCCACGGGTGCGGGTCGCCCGTCGTGATCACCAGGATCTCGCCGGGTGCACGGCCGGTGTCGAGCAGCAGGTCGACCGCTTCCTCCGCGGCGTCCAGCGCACCCTCGGCGGAGGCCGGGATCAGCTGGATCTGCGGAGTGCCGGTCGACTCGCCCGCACCGGCACGCGCGGCGGCCGGAGCCGCGGCGGGAGCAGTAGGCGCGGCGGGAGCAGCAGGCGCGGCCGGAGCCGGCTTGGCGGCAGGGCCGGGGCTGACAGGGGTGGCAGGGGTGGCAGCCGGGCCCGGCTTGGCCGGGGTGCGCTGCGCGGGAGGCGTAGGCCTGGGGGGACCCGGGCGTCCCGGTCGCGGCGGTGCCGCGGGGCGGGGGCCGGGTACGGCACGGGGGGTCGGCGCGGGGCGGCCGTTGGCCGACGTTGCGCGGGGACCCTGGGCGCTCTCGTGAATCTGAGGCTCCTCGGGAATGAGAGGCATGAGTGGTTGTCTATCAAACGCCGGTGCGCACCGCACCGGCGGGTGGCACATGAGTGCGACCGGCATGGTGTCAGAAATCGAAGCCGAGTTGCCCCTCGATTTCCGGAGTGCCGCCGCTGAGTACCGGTACGCGGTTCTTCTTGAGGTGCCGCCACTTGGGCAGCGCGTCGAGATAGGACCACGAGAGCCGGTGGTACGGGGTCGGCCCCCGCTGCTCAAGCGCCGCCTTGTGCACCGGCGAGGGGTAACCCGCGTTGGCGCCGAAGGCGAAGTCTGCGTGTTCGGCGCCCAGTTCGGCCATCATGGCGTCGCGGCTGACCTTGGCGATGACCGAGGCTGCCGCGACGGCGACGCAGGACTGGTCCCCCTTGATGACCGTACGGACCCTCCAGGGGGAGCCGAGGTAATCGTGCTTGCCGTCGAGGATCACCGCATCCGGGCGGACCGGCAAGTCTTCGAGGGCGCGCACCGCGGCGAGGCGGAGCGCTGCGGTCATGCCGAGCTGGTCGATCTCCTCCGGGGAGGAGTGTCCGAGTGCGTAGGCGGTGACCCAGTCCCTCAGCACCTCTGCCAGCTCGTCGCGTCGTTTGACGGTGAGGAGCTTGGAGTCGGTGAGCCCAGCGGGCGGCCGCCGCAGTCCGGTGACCGCCGCGCAGACGGTGACGGGACCGGCCCAGGCACCCCGCCCCACCTCGTCGACCCCGGCGACGAGCTTCGCTCCGGTGGTTGCCCGAAGGGAACGCTCGACGGTGTGGGTGGGTGCTTCGTACGGCATGGCGCCAGACAGGTTACGCCGCCTGGTGGGCGGTGCGACACCCCGGTTCCCGGAACGGGGTGAATCGGTTTTTGGCGACCGGTAGTCGGACGGCCCAGGGAACGGCCCAGGGAACATCCGAGGGTCCCCCCCCAGGACCGCCCCAGGCCCCCCCAGGACCGCCCCAGGACCGCCCCAGGACCGCCCCAGGACCGCCCCAGGACCGCCCGACGAACGGTCGGGGAACGGCCCGAGGGGGACGCCCGGAGGGGGCCACCCCCGGGCCACCCGGAGGGAGGTTCCGGATTCTCCGGAGCGGGGAGGATCCGGAAGGCGCAACCCTGCACGCAAATTGCATCAGCAAACGTCGACAAAGAGACGGGCCGATTCCCGAAAGAGGCGACCCACCGGCCGCCACCTCGCGAACAACCCGACCGAATCAGGAACGTTCAGGCGTCACTCACCCACAGGAGCCCACGAAGGCAGTGCCTCGGTTTGCTCCAGCCAAGCATCCGGGGGGACCGTCTTGGCGCCGGACGACACGACGCCGCCGACGATCGCGCAGGTCGTGTCCATGTCGCCGCCGACCTGCGCGGTCGTCCAGAAGGCCCGCTCGAAGTCGCCGAGGGAGCGGGCCGCCGACCAGAGAGCGAACGGCACGGTGTCATGGGCGGTGGTGCGTCGGCCGCAGCCGAGGACCGCGGCCACGGTGGTGGCGTCGCTGTAGTCGAGCATGTCCCGGGCCCGCCGCAGGCCCGCGCCGACCGCGCTGCGCGGGACAAGCGCGACGACTCCGTCGAGCAGGGCCGCGGGCGTGGGCGGCCCGGCCGGGTCGGCGGCGAGCGCAGCGGCCGCGGCCACTGCCATGGCCCCGACGACGGCCTCCCGGTGCTGGTGCGTCGGGTAGGCGGAGATCTCCGCCTGGTGGGTGGCCTGTTCAGGGTCGTCCGCGTACCAGGCGCCGAGGGGCGCGATCCGCATGGCCGCGCCGTTGCCCCACGAGCCCTGGCCCTTGAACAGCGCCGACGCGAGCTCGCGCCAGTCGCCGCCCTCGCGGATGAGGCGGAGGAGCCGGTTCACGGCGGGCCCGTAGCCGCGGACGAAGTCGTGGTGCGCGGCGAAGGACTCGGCGAGCGCGTCCTGATCGATGCGCCCGTGCGCAGCCAGGACGGCGAGGACGGAGCAGGCCATCTCGGTGTCGTCGGTCCACTGCCAGGTTCCTTGCGGCACTTCTCGGCGCTTGAGAAGCGGGTAGTTCGCGGGGACGAAGAACTGGGACCCCAGGGCGTCCCCCACCGCGAGACCGCGCAGGGCGGCGAGTGCGCGCTCCAGGCGCTGCTGGGAAGAGGAGTCAGCGATCATGGCTCTGCCACTCTAATGCGGCGACCCCGGGTCCAGCACCACGCCGACGGCATCCAGCCGACGGTATCCAGCCGACAGCATCCGGCCGACGACATCCGACCACCGCCCCGGGCCCAGCCCCACACAGACACGATCACGAGCCGACGGCAACGCCCCGCCCCCGCCCCCGGTGCTCAGGCCGCTGCGCCGCGCCAGGTCGGGCACGCCGAATCCGGCGGTCCAGACCGTCACGTCGCTCGGCAGCTCCCGGCCGTCGGCGAGGCGTACGGAGCGCGCGGTCACGGCCGTCACGGACGTGCCGGGGCCGTCCACCACCGTCACGCCGAGTGAGGCGAGCCGCCCGGTGACCGAGCGCCGGCCGCGGGGGTGCAGATACGGCCCGAGCACGCCGCCGCAGACCAGGGTCACCGCCCGGCCCTCCTCGGCCAGTTCGGCGGCGGTCTCCAGGCCGGTCGGCCCGGCGCCGACCACGGTCACCGGGGCGGACGCGGGGGCGGTCTCGACGACCGGCCGCAGCCGCTGTGCCTCCTCCAGCGTGGCAATCGGGTACGCGAACTCCGCCGCCCCCGGCACCTCCGGCTCGGCGCTGCCGTTGCCTACCGCGTAGATCAGGTGGTCGTAGCCGAGGCTGCCGCCGCTCGCCAGGTTCAGGCGGCGCGCGGCGGCGTCGATCCGCGTGACCGTGTCGACGACGAGCCGGACGCGCCCGGCCAGGACCTCGCCGTACTCGACCACCGCGTCATGGGATCCGCCGACCAGCTGGTGCAGGCGGATCCGGTCGACGAAGTCCGGGCGCGGGTTGATCAGAGTCACGGACACATCGGCGCGCTGCGTCAGGCGGTTGGCGGCCATCACGCCCGCGTAGCCGCCGCCGATCACGAGCACCTCGGTCGTCGCCGTAGTTGTCGTCGCCGTAGTTACGGGGCCGGGGGGGGGCCTGGCCATGGTCTCTCCTCCGTTCCAGGGGGTTCGGCCTCAAGACACCGCCCGCCCGGAGGCTGTGACAGCCACGGCGGCACCTCATGGGATCCGGTCGTACGTCTCCGGCTCCCGCCACCGTACGAACGGGCGGTCCAGGGTGTAGCGACCGTCGGCGCCGAGGAGCAGCGAGCGGACCTCGGCGTTGCCGGGGTTGGACAGGCACTCGAACTCGGCGACCGACCAGTGGAACCAGCGCATGCAGAACAGCCGCATGGTCAGGCCATGGGTGACGAGGAGGACGTTCGGCGGGTGGTCCGGTGCCTCGAAGCTGCGGTGCAGGCTCTCCAGGAACGCGCCGACGCGGTCGTACACATCGGCGCCGGACTCGCCCTGCGCGAAGCGGTAGAAGAAGTGCCCGTAGGCGTCGCGGTAGGCCTTCTGCAGGCGTACGTCGTCGCGGTCCTGCCAGTTGCCCCAGTCCTGCTCGCGCAGCCGCGGCTCCTCGCGCACCCGGATCAGGGCGGGGTCGAGGTCGAAGGCGCGCAGCGTTTCCAGGGTGCGCCGGTACGGCGAGACGTACACGCTGACGCGCTCCTGGCCGAAGAGGTCCCGCAGGTGGGCGCCGGTGGCCTCGGCCTGGCGGCGGCCGGTGTCGGTGAGGCGCAGGGCGTGGTCGGGCTCGCGCTCGTAGACGGTGTCGTCGGCATTGCCTTCCGACTCTCCGTGCCGGACGAGGACGATGCGCCGAGGACGTGCCATGCGCAAACCCTAGGTCGTCTACACGGTCCATGACGGTTCGAGCTGTACGACGTCCCCGTTCAGCGCGGCCACATCGGCCTCGGTCTGCGCCCGCAGGGTGAGCCGCTCCACGCGCTCGGCCTGGTACTTGCCGTACTCGGCGGTGGACTGCCACATGGACAGCACCAGGAACTCGTTCTCCGGCGCCGCACCGAAGAGGCCGCGGACCATGCCGGGCGAACCGGCCATCGCCGGGTTCCAGATCTTCTCCTGTACGAGCGCGAAGTGCTCGACGCGGTCCTTGCGCACCTTGCAGTGCGCGAGCCGCACCACGTCGGCGTCGGTGAAGCGCGGTTCGAAGCCCGTCTTCACGTCGAAGCGGTGGTCGAAGAGTTTGACCTGCAGGTCTCTGTACGTACCGGCCTGGGCGGCGTGCAGGCGGTCGTGCGAGCGGGCCATGAAGGAGTCGTAGAAGGCGCGGCTCTCCCAGAACGATATGAGGTGGACGGTGTCCGGCCGCCGACGGCTCCACCCGCCGCCCTGTCCTCGAAACCCCGGCTCTCCCAGAAGCCCCGCCCACTTTCGCTGCCCCCGCTCGAACCCCTGGCGGTCCACGACGGTGCAGCGAATCCACTTGACCAGCACCGCGCCATCTTATGCCGCGGAGCGTGCGCGCGGTCACTGCCTGTGGACAACCGATGCACTCCCGGGTGCCGGTTGTCAGTGGCAGGCCGTAACGTGTCTCATCGGACGTCATCATGTGAGGGAACATCAACTCGCCGTCCAGGAGGGGGAGTCCAGTGAGCAGCGTGAAGAAGGGTCTCGGCAAGGTCGAGGTGGCTCTGAGGTGGGACCCGAGCCCGATGGGTGCGCCGGAGCACGACTTGGACATCGTCGCGGCGGCGTACACGACGGGCGCCGGGTACGCCGATCCGGAGTACGTAGTGCACTTCGACAGCCGCTCCCCGGACGGCACGATCACCCTCAACCGCGACAGCCGCACGGGCCAGGGCTTCGGCTACGACGAGGTCATGACGCTGGAGTTCGACCGCCTGGCGGCGACGTACACCCGGGTCGTGGTCGGTGTGGTGATACAGCAGAACGACGGCCGGAAGACCTTCGGCGACATCCAGAACACCGGCGTCCGCATCGCCGAGGGCTACACGGAGTTGGCGACGAGCGACCTCGGCGAGGCCGCGGGCGGCACGGCGGCCACGATCGCCGAGTTCACCCGGGACCCGGAGACCGGCACGTGGGAGTTCCGCAGCACGATCCGAGGCTTCGACGCCGACCCGACGTCGTTCACGGCCCAGTTGAGCGCGCTGAGTTGAGGACGTGACCGTGACGGCGCGGGCGGAAACGCCGAGGGGCGGCGAACCGGAGACCCGGTCCACCGCCCCTGGGACGTCAGCGACTCAGTAGCTCAGCCGCTCAGCTGCTCAGCCGCTCAACTGCTCAACTGCTCAGCCGCTCAGCTGCAACCGCTGGTCGAGCCGCAGCCCTCGCAGATGTAGCAGGAGCCGGCCCGCTGCATCTTGGTGCCGCAGGAGAAGCAGAGCGGGGCGTCGGCCTGGATGCCGAGCTGCATCTCGACGAGCTCCGCGGAGGTGTGCGCCTCCTTGGGCGCCGTCGTGGCGTCCTCGGCCTGCGGCGCGGCCACCGACTTCAGCAACTCCTGGGCGCGCGGGGCGGACTGGGCCAGGGCCTCGACGTCGACCTCGTCCTCGTCGACGGACTGCTCGTACGAACCGGTCTCCAGGTGACGCTGGCGCTCCTCGGCGGAGTGGATGCCGAGCGCGGAGCGGGTCTCGAACGGCAGGAAGTCGAGGGCCAGGCGGCGGAAGATGTAGTCGACGATCGACTGCGCCATCCGCACGTCCGGGTCGTCCGTCATGCCGGCCGGCTCGAAGCGCATGTTGGTGAACTTCGAGACATACGTCTCCAGCGGGACGCCGTACTGCAGACCGACGGAGACGGCGATGGAGAAGGCGTCCATCATGCCCGCGAGGGTGGAGCCCTGCTTGGACATCTTCAGGAAGACCTCGCCGAGACCGTCGTCCGGGTAGGAGTTGGCGGTCATGTAACCCTCGGCGCCGCCGACGGTGAAGGAGGTGGTGATGCCGGGGCGGCCCTTCGGGAGGCGCTTGCGGACCGGGCGGTACTCGACGACCTTCTCGACGGCCTCGCGGATCGTCTCCTCGGCCTTCGCGGTGACCTCGGCCTTCTCCTCCTCCTTCTTCTTGGCGGAGAGGGGCTGGCCGACCTTGCAGTTGTCGCGGTAGATGGCGAGCGCCTTGACGCCCATCTTCCACGCCTCGAAGTAGACCTCTTCGACGTCCTCGACGGTGGCGGTCTCCGGGAGGTTGACCGTCTTGGAGAGGGCGCCGGAGATCCACGGCTGGATCGCCGCCATCATGCGGACGTGACCCATCGCGGAGATGGAGCGCTCGCCCATGGCGCAGTCGAAGACCTCGTAGTGCTCGGTCCTCAGGCCCGGGGCGTCGATCACATTCCCGTGCTCGGCGATGTGGGCGACGATCGCCTCGACCTGCTCCGGCTGGTAGCCGAGGCGGCGCAGCGCCTGCGGCACGGTGCCGTTGACGATCTGCATCGAGCCGCCGCCGACCAGCTTCTTGAACTTGACCAGGGCGAGGTCGGGCTCAAGACCGGTGGTGTCGCAGGACATCGCGAGACCGATGGTGCCGGTCGGCGCGATGACCGAGGCCTGCGAGTTGCGGAAGCCGTTCTTCTCGCCGAGGCGGACGACGTCCTGCCAGGCCTCCGTGGCGGCGGCCCAGACCGGGGTGTCCAGGTCGTCCATGCGGACGGCCTTGGCGTTGGCGTCGGCGTGCTGCTTCATGACGCGCTTGTGCGGCGTCGCGTTCTTGGCGTAGCCGTCGTACGGGCCGACCACGGCGGCGAGTTCGGCGGAGCGCTTGTACGACGTGCCCGTCATCAGGGAGGTGATGGCGCCGGCGAGCGCGCGGCCGCCGTCGGAGTCGTAGGCGTGGCCGGTCGCCATCAGCAGGGCGCCGAGGTTGGCGTAGCCGATGCCGAGCTGGCGGAAGGCGCGGGTGTTCTCGCCGATCTTCTGGGTCGGGAAGTCCGCGAAGCAGATGGAGATGTCCATCGCGGTGATGACCAGCTCGACGACCTTGGCGAAGCGCTCCGACTCGAAGGACTGGTTGCCCTCGCCGTCGTCCTTGAGGAACTTCATGAGGTTCAGCGAGGCGAGGTTGCACGAGGTGTTGTCCAGGTGCATGTACTCACTGCACGGGTTCGAGCCGTTGATGCGGCCGGACTCCGGGCAGGTGTGCCAGGCGTTGATGGTGTCGTCGTACTGGATGCCGGGGTCGGCGCAGGCCCAGGCGGCCTCGGCCATCTTGCGGAAGAGGGACTTGGCCTCGACCTCTTCGATGACGTCGCCGCTCATGCGGGAGCGCAGGCCGAAGTTGCCGCCGGATTCCACGGCCTTCATGAACTCGTCGTTCACGCGGACCGAGTTGTTGGCGTTCTGGTACTGGACGGACGTGATGTCGTCGCCGCCCAGGTCCATGTCGAAGCCCGCGTCACGCAGGGCGCGGATCTTCTCCTCCTCCTTCACCTTGGTGTCGATGAAGGACTCGATGTCGGGGTGGTCGACGTCGAGGATGACCATCTTGGCCGCGCGGCGGGTGGCGCCACCGGACTTGATCGTTCCGGCCGAAGCGTCGGCACCGCGCATGAAGGAGACGGGGCCCGAGGCGTTGCCGCCGGAGGAGAGCAGCTCCTTGGAGGAGCGGATGCGGGAGAGGTTCAGGCCGGCGCCGGAGCCGCCCTTGAAGATCATTCCTTCTTCCTTGTACCACTCCAGGATCGACTCCATGGAGTCGTCGACGGAGAGGATGAAGCAGGCGGAGACCTGCTGCGGCTGCGGCGTGCCCACGTTGAACCACACCGGGGAATTGAAGCTGAAGATCTGGTGCAGGAGGGCGTAGGCCAGCTCGTGCTCGAAGATCTCGGCGTCCGCGGGCGAGGCGAAGTAACCGTTCTCCTCGCCGGCCTTGCGGTACGTCTTCACGATCCGGTCGATCAGCTGCTTCAGACCGGTCTCGCGCTGCGGGGTGCCGACGGCCCCGCGGAAGTACTTGCTGGTGACGATGTTGACCGCGTTCACCGACCAGAAGCCGGGGAACTCGACGCCACGCTGCTCGAAGTTGACCGAGCCGTCGCGCCAGTTGGTCATGACGACGTCACGACGCTCCCACTCCACCTCGTCGTACGGGTGCACGCCCGGAGTGGTGTGGATGCGCTCGATACGCAGACCCTTGCTCTTGGAACCCTTGGAACGGGAACCTCGTGCCGGGCCGCTCGCCGTCTCTGTCATGCCGCCTCCCTGTATCGGGCTAAAACGCCCTGAAGTGCCACGTTCTTCCCATGGCACGGTGTGTGTCTGGTGTCGTGGGCGCCACTGAGGGCACCCATGACGGGTCTCGGTCGCCGCCGATCGGCCGGGCGCGGGTCCTGCGCGGCCCGCTCCGGCCCGCCGTCAGTCGGCGGCAGTGGCGGGCACGGGGACTTCGACAGTCCCTCCGGGCCCGCTGTCGGCCTTCCGGCCGTCGTCCTCGCCACTCGCGGAGCCACGCTGCTGCCGGAGTTCCGCTATGGCGCTCTCGAAGTCCTCAAGCGAGTCGAACGCCCGGTACACGGACGCGAATCGCAGGTAGGCGACGAGGTCGAGCTCACGCAGCGGTCCGAGTATGGCCAGGCCCACGTCGTGGGTGGTCAGCTCGGCGCTGCCGGTGGCGCGCACCGCCTCCTCGACCCGCTGGCCGAGCTGGGCGAGAGCGTCCTCGGTCACCGGTCGCCCCTGGCATGCCTTGCGCACACCATTGATGACCTTGGTACGGCTGAAAGGTTCGGTCACCCCGCTGCGCTTGATCACCATCAGCGAGCAGGTCTCCACGGTCGTGAAACGACGGGAGCAGTCCGGGCACTGGCGGCGTCTGCGGATCGACGTGCCGTCGTCGGTGGTGCGACTGTCGACGACGCGGCTGTCGGGGTGCCTGCAGAAGGGGCAGTGCATAAGTCCCAACCCTCCTTCACAGCACGACTGAATGGCCTCGGAGAGGGCCCTGAGGCCTCTCGAAGCAGCCCCAAGCATAGGCGATGACCGAGGCCCCGAAAGACCAGGGACCACAACTTCTGGGCGGCTTCGCCAATCCAACCACTAGATCTGGGGGTTGGCGTCACAATCGGCGCCATCGCGTGTCGCGGGCGCTGTACCGAGAGGGGGTCGCCGACGAGGGTACGCGAAGGGGGGGGCGGAGCCCGATCGGGGAGGCCTCGGATGGCACACTGGAAGGCACCACTGCGGGGTCCTCGACGCCGGCGGTGAAGCGTACCGTGATGAACCGAATTGCCGTTCGCCCGAGCGTCGGCGAGAAGGCCCGACGGTCGTCAGCCATACACCCAGGTGCATGATCAAGTCAGGCGGTCCGCGTTTTTTCACTCGAACGTGTGTTTGGCGCAACCTTTCGAAAGCTACTACCGTTGTCCAGCTAGGGAGAACATCTGGAGAGGGGCCGCCGTGACCACCACCGCAGACAGCGCCACCATCACCGCCCAGGACCGCACCCAGGGCCGACTTGAGCCGGTGCATGCCATGAATGACGCAGCCACGAACCCGGAGGGGGCCAAGCCGACGCGCTCGCTGCCCGGGCGACCTCCAGGCATCAGGGCGGACAGCACCGGGCTCACGGACCGCCAGCGCCGGGTCATCGAGGTGATCAGGGACTCCGTGCAACGGCGTGGATACCCGCCGTCGATGCGTGAGATCGGCCAGGCGGTCGGCCTCTCCAGCACGTCCTCCGTGGCGCACCAGCTGATGGCCCTGGAGCGCAAGGGCTTCCTGCGCCGCGACCCGCACCGCCCCAGGGCGTACGAGGTGCGCGGCTCGGACCAGCCCAGCAGCCAGCCCACGGACACCACGGGCAAGCCCGCCGCGTCGTACGTCCCGCTGGTCGGCCGGATCGCCGCCGGTGGCCCGATCCTCGCCGAGGAGTCGGTCGAGGACGTCTTCCCGCTGCCGCGCCAGCTGGTCGGTGACGGTGAGCTGTTCGTCCTCAAGGTCGTCGGTGACTCGATGATCGAGGCCGCGATCTGTGACGGGGACTGGGTCACCGTCCGCCGCCAGCCGGTCGCGGAGAACGGCGACATCGTGGCCGCGATGCTGGACGGCGAGGCCACGGTCAAGCGGTTCAAGCGTGAGGACGGGCATGTGTGGCTGCTGCCGCACAACTCCGCGTACCAGCCGATTCCCGGTGACGAGGCGACGATCCTCGGCAAGGTGGTGGCGGTGCTGCGGCGGGTGTGAAGTCGGGGGGAAACCCCCGCGCCCCCTGGATCGGGCCCCGGAACCTACTGCGCCGGTTCCGGGGTCCTGTGTTTCTGGGGGCCTGTGTTTTTCGGGGTCCTGTGTTTCCGGTGCGTTGTGCGTTGCGGTGCGTTGTGCGTTGCGGTGCGTTGCGCGTTCCGGTGCGTTGCGCGTTGCAGTGCGTTGTCGTGTGCCTGGCTCGTCGGGGCTTTTTGCGCAGTTCCCCGCGCCCCTGATCAGGGCCCTCCTGTCCGCCCGTCCGCCACTGCCGGTGTGTCGTGGCTGAGCGCGCAGTTCCCCGCGCCCCTTTCGGGGCGCCCCGCCTCGCCCGGAAACGAGCCTCAGCCCTCCGACTCCTTCGCCGCCGCGTCGATCGCCGACAGGGAGCGGCGGACCTGGTTGCGGTCCGTGGTGTACCAGAACTCGGGCAGTGAGGCCTTCAGATAGCTGCCGTAGCGGGCCGTGGCCAGGCGGGGATCCAGGACCGCGACCACGCCCCTGTCGCCCGAAGCCCGGACGAGACGGCCCGCGCCCTGGGCCATCAGCAGGGCGGCGTGCGTAGCGGCCACCGCCATGAAGCCGTTGCCACCGTTGTCCTCCACCGCCTTCTGGCGGGCGCTCATCAGCGGGTCGTCCGGGCGCGGGAACGGGATCTTGTCCATGACGACCAGCTGACAGCTGGAGCCCGGGACGTCCACGCCCTGCCAGAGCGAGAGCGTGCCGAACAGGCAGGTCTTCGGGTCCGCGGCGAAGTTCTTGATCAGCTCACCCAGGGTCTCCTCGCCCTGCAGCAGGATCGGGAACTCCGGGATACGGGACCGCAGTTCCTCGGCGGCCTGCTGGGCGGCCCGCATCGAGGAGAACAGGCCGAGCGTGCGGCCGCCGCTCGCCTGGATCAGCTCCGTCAGCTCGTCCAGCATGTCGCCGCGCGTGCCGTCACGGGACGGGCGGGCCAGGTGCTTGGCGACGTAGAGGATGCCCTGCTTGCCGTAGTCGAAGGGGGAGCCGACGTCGATGCCCTTCCAGACGGGCAGGTCCTCCGACTCGCCCTCCGTGCCGGCGATGCCCTCCGGGGCGAGGCCGAGGGAGGCGCCCACGCCGTTGAAGTCCCCGCCCAGCTTCAGCGTGGCCGAGGCGAGGACGACCGAGCGGTCCGTGAAGAGCTTCTCCCGGAGCAGGCCCGACACCGACATCGGGGCGACCCTCAGTGACGCCCCGAAGCGGTCGTGCCGCTCGTACCAGACGACGTCCCACTCCGAGCCGTTGGTGATGCGCTCCGCGACATCGTGGACGTTCTCCACCGAGGCCAGGGCCTGCTTGCGGACGGCGTCCTCGTCCTGGACGGACTTGTCGCGCGTCGCACCGATCGCCGAGATGGTGTTGCGGGCGGCGTCGCGGAGCGCGAGGAGCGCGTAACCAAGGTCCTCGGGGACCTCCTCCAGACGGCCGGGCAGGGCCAGCTCCATGATCCGCTCGAAGCCCTCGGAGGCGGTCTGCAGCTGGTCCGCGATCTTCTCGTTGACCAGCTTCGCGGAGCGGCGCACCGCCCGGTTGACCTGGCCCGGGGTGAGCTCGCCGGTGGCGACTCCGGTGACGCGGGAGACCAGTTCGTGCGCCTCGTCCACGATCAGGACCTCGTGCTGCGGCAGCACCGGCGCGCCCTCGATGGCGTCGATGGCGAGCAGCGCGTGGTTGGTGACGATCACCTCGGCGAGCTTCGCGCGCTCCCGGGCCGCCTCGGCGAAGCACTCCGCGCCGTACGCGCACTTCGAGGCGCCCAGGCACTCGCGCGAGGAGACCGAGACCTGGGACCAGGCGCGGTCGGAGACGCCGGGCGTGAGGTCGTCACGGTCGCCGGTCTCCGTCTCGTCCGACCAGTCCCGCAGGCGCAGCAGGTCCTGGCCGAGTCTGCTGGTGGGCGCGGCCGCCTCGAACTGGTCGAACAGACCCTCGTCCTCTTCCTGCGGGACGCCTTCGTGCAGGCGGTGCAGGCAGAGGTAGTTCGACCGGCCCTTGAGCATGGCGAACTGGGGGCGGCGGCGAAGGAGCGGATGCAGGGCGTCGACCGTGCGCGGAAGGTCGCGTTCCACGAGCTGGCGCTGGAGGGCGAGCGTGGCCGTGGCGACCACCACGGGCTCCCCGTGGGCGAGCGCGGGCACCAGATAGCCGAGGGACTTTCCGGTGCCCGTGCCGGCCTGGACGAGCAGGTGGGAGCCGCCGTCGATGGCCTCGGCGACGGACTCGGCCATGGTCACCTGGCCGGGGCGCTCCGTGCCGCCGACGGCTTCGACGGCGGCGTGCAGGAGTTCGGGGAGGGAGGACTTCGTCATAGCTCGACCAGCCTACGGTGCCCCACTGACAATCCCGCGTTCACGCCTGCGGCCCCAGGTGCAGCGGGTTCGGCACGGTGCCGTGGACGGCGGCGTGCGGGCGCTCGGGGCGGTCCCGGTAGCCGTCGAGGTGGAGCCGGTTCCGGTTGAGGCAGAGGCGCTCGATGCGGGGCGTGAGCAGGTCGAACAGCTCGAAGCGGTCCTTCAGCTCGGGGAATCGGGCCTGGTGGCGCAGGATCTCCTCACGCAGGAGCGCCCAGAACTCGCCCTCGGGAACGCCGAGTTGCTCGGCGCAGAGCGGGGCGAGGTAGCGGAAGACGCCGACGAACAGGCCGGAGTGGATGAACTGAGTGAGGAAGGCGGGCGGCTCCGTGAGCAGGATCTCGCGCACGTCGTCCGGCATCGAGGCGTGCTCGGGCACGGGCTGCGCGCTGACGTTGACGTCGTCGACGAAGTCCTTCACGGCGAGCCTGACCGGGACGTCCGCCTCGTCGAAGACCACGATCGCGTTCTCCCCGTGCGGCGAGAAGACCGTGCCGTAGCGGTAGAGGAAGTGCAGCAGCGGGGGCAGCAGGGCGGCGAAGAGGCGGCGCAGCCACGCGTCGGGGGCGAGTCCGGAGCGTTCGACCAGTTCGGCGGCGAAGGCCCGCCCGCGCGGGTCGGTGTGCAGCAGGGAGGCGAGCGTACGGGCGCGTTCGCCGGGGTCGAGGCTGCGGTCCAGGGGTTCGCGCCAGATCGCGCCGAGGAGCTCCTTGTACTGGTACGGGACCTCGGGGAGTGCGTCGTAGACGGGGTGGCGGACGGTGACCGAGGCGACCTCGCCGAGGAGGATCACGCGGCACTCGTCGTGCAGGAACGGGTCGGCGTCGCGCAGCGCGTGCACCCAGGCGGTGACGGCGGGCGCGGCGAGGGTGCGTTCGGTCGGAAGTCCGCGCCACACCAGGGTGTTGAGGATCGACAGCGGCAGCTTGACGGTGTGCCCCTCGGGCCGCGAGGTGTTGAGGAACGTCCGGATGGACTGCTGCGGCAGGCGCTGGTCGGGGTCCTCGGGGAGCGGCACGATGTGGCCGGCGGCGATGGAAGGGGCGAACAGCGGGAGCACGATCTCGTCCCACTGCCAGGGGTGCACGGGCAGGTAGAGGTAGCGGCGCGGATCGAGGCCACGCGCGCGGAGGGCCTGCGCGAAGGCGTCGCGGGTGGCGGCGTCCAGCTCATGCGTGTAGAGCCGCGCGGGGTCGGCGAGCTGTTCCACTCCCCGGTACGCGGCCAGCTCGTCGCTGACCGCGAGCCACGGCAGACGTGCCGGAACGCGTGCCTCCGGGGCCCAGCGTGCGGTGTCGGCGGCCGAGAAGCCGAGGCGCCCCTTGTTGAGGACGAGCCAGGGGTGGCCGGTCTGGTGGCCTTCGAGTTCCGCGTACGGGAGGTCGGCGAGCTCGGCGGCGGTCAGGGCGGTGTGGTCGAGGCGGGCGTCGGCGGCGAGGGTGCTGTGCAGTTCGCGTACGACATGGCCGAGCGTGTCCCCGTCGAGCCCGAGCAGCCGCCGGGCCCGGGCGAGGAACGCGAACGGGTCGCCGAACGGCGCTTCCGTCCCGTCCGCCTCGCGCAGGGTCAGCGCGTCCGGCTCGACCCGCCAGCTCCCGTACGCGGCACGCCGGGCGCGGAAGCGGAGCAGCGCGCCGTCGTCGAGCGTGAGCGTGTAGGCGCTGCTGTCGAGCGCGCGGGCGCCGGTGCCGCCGTCGAGCGCAGGGGGGACGGTGCCGCCGTCGAGCGCACGGGGGACGGTGCCGCCGTCGACGAGGGTGTCGGCGCCTTCCTCGGGCTCCGGGGTGAGGATCTCCTCGTGGGCGAACTCGCCGAGCAGCTTCGCGAGGAGCCGTCGGGCGGCGCGTGCCCAGTCCTCCGGGTTGAGCTCGGGCGGTACGGATGCGGCGGCGCGCGGGGCGTTCTGCACGGGGGCTCTCCCACCTCGGGTCGGCGTACGGGGTATGTGGCTCATGATCCTCGGGAGGTACGGGGGCCGGGGCGGATTCCGGCCGTCCCGCGCCGTGTCCTGCGGGGCTCTACTGCCGGGCGGATTCCGGGTGTTGGGACTTGAGTACGCAGGTCAGCGCGGACGAGAACCGGTCGAGCACCGCGTCGGCCTGGTCGTCGGTGAGGGTCAGGGGCGGCAGCAGGCGCACGACGCCCGAGCGGCGGCCGCCGGACTCGACGATGAGGCCGCGGTCCAGGCAGGCGCGCTGCACGGCGGCCGCGAGCCGGGGCGCGGGGGGCGGCGGCCCGGGGCGCGCGGCACCGCGCCGCGCGCCCTCCGGGTCGACCAGCTCGACGCCGATCATCAGGCCCCTGCCCCGCACCTCGCCGATCTGCGGCTGGTCGGCGGCGAGCGCGCGGAGCCGGGCGAGCATGCGGGCGCCGAGTGCGGCGGCGCGGTCGGCGAGGCGGTGGCGGCGGACGTGGGCGAGGGTGGCGGCGCCCGCGGCCATGGCGAGCTGGTTGCCGCGGAAGGCGCCCGCGGGCGCGGCGGGCTCCCCGGCGTCGAGGTCGTCGCGGTAGACGACGACGGCGAGCGGGAGGCTGCCGCCGATGGCCTGGGACAGCACCATCACATCGGGCACGATCCCGCTGTGCTCGACGGCCCAGAACGCGCCGGTGCGGCCGACACCGGTCTGCGCCTCGTCGGCGATCAGGGGGATCGAGCGGGCCGCGGTGACCTCCCGCATCCGGCGCAGCCACGCGTCCGGCGCGGGCAGCACGCCGCCCTCGCCCTGCACCGGCTCGACGATCATCCCGGCGGGCCGCGGCTCCCCCGCCCCCGCGTCGTCGAGCAGCGACTCGGCCCAGCGGGCGGCCAGTCCGGCGCCCTCGGGCCCGCCGACGCCGAAGGGGCAGCGGTAGTCCTGCGGGTAGGGCAGCCGCGTCACCTGTACGTCACCGGCGAGCGCGCCCTGGGCCGTGGAGCGGGCGGCGCCCGTGAACGAGAGCAGCCCACGGTGTCCGGTGGCCGTGCGGACCAGTTTCAGGGCGGTCGCCACCGCGTCCGTGCGGGCCGGGCCGCAGAACCGCACGCGGGCCCGGGCGGCCAGGGCGGGCGGCAGCGTCGCGAGGAGCTCGGCGACGAAGGCATCCTTGACGGGGGTCGCGAGGTCCAGGGCGTGCAGCGGAGCGCCCGAGTCCAGGACCTTCCGGACCGCCTCCAGAACCACGGGGTGGTGGTGGCCGAGCGCGAGGGACCCGGCGCCGGACCGGCAGTCCAAGTACCGCCGCCCGTCGGCCCCTTCGATGGTCAGGCCGCGGGCGCGGACCGGCACGATCGGCAGCGAGCGGGCGTACGTACGGGCCTTCGGCTCGCGCGGCGAGGGGCCCCGCAGGACGGCCTCGGTCCGGGCGGCCCGGCCGGCGGGCTGCCCGAACGGGGCGGCGGGCGGCGCCGGGTGCGGCGGCGCAGGCTCGGTGACGGCCACGACTGTGTGTCCTCCCGCTGTGCGTCGGTGGGTTGGGCGGTCGGCCGCCCGGAGCCGAGGGGGCACCGCCGGACGCGTGTCCCCCGTACGTACCAACGACGTCGGGTGCGGGGGATCACGCCCGGCCGGAAGATCCTTGCCAAAAGAAAACCTTCGCGTACGGAACCGGTATCAAACCGGAAGTTCCGCCTCAACTCCCCCGCGTTCCGGCCCGCGGATGACAGCCTGGGGGCCGGGCCGTGACAGAACCGTTGCGGCCCCGTCGGTCGTCCCCGATCGCACCGGCATAGTGTGGGGTGCTCGATCGTCGCGCCCGCTCCGCGCCGGTCCACAACTGCACATGTGAACTGCACCTTCCGGTCAACGGAGGCCCCTTGGCCCGCCCTTCGGGCGTTCGGCCGGGCGGTTTCGTGCGTCTGCGTGCGAGGTCGTACGCCGCACTACGAGTCGCCGGTTTCCGGGGGAAGTTCACCAAGTCCGACAGAAGAAAAATAGGGGGATTCTCGCGATGCGACCCATACGTCCGCTCTTCGCCGCTCGCCGAGGGAGTGTGCGCCGCACGTCCTCGGTGCTCGCGTTCTCGGCCGCGCTCGCCCTGACGGCCACGGCCTGCGGCCCCGGCGAGGACAACGCCGACGGCAAGCCCACCGCGTCCGCGACGGCCGACGGCGGCAGCGCCGACGGCAGCGGCGGCGGCGGGGGCAAGATCGAGATCCCGGACGACATCAAGGACCGGCTCAAGGAGCACGGGATCGACGTCGACAAGTGGCGCAACGGCGAGTGGAAGAACTGGGACAAGGACAAGTGGCTGCGCGAGGCCGAGGACTTCGTCAACCCGATCATCGAGGACTTCTGGAACCCTGACCGGATGCGGGACGCCGACAAGCGCCCCGACAAGCCGGTCGACAACGACATCTCGGGCGACCAGGGCAAGACGGACCCGACTCCGGCGCCGGTCGACGCCGAGGAGATCGCGACGCCGTACCGCGACAACTCCCCCGCCACCGGCAAGCTCGTCTTCGAGACGCCCGAGGGCTCCGCGCAGTGCTCCGCCACCGTGGTGAAGGACCCGGCCAACCCCGGCAAGTCCAACATGGTGTGGACGGCCGGCCACTGCGTGCACGCGGGCAAGGAGGGCGGCTGGTACCGCAACATCGCCTTCGTCCCGTCGTACAACAACGAGGGCAAGTCCGCCGAGCAGCTGGAGCAGGAGAAGCCGACGCGCGAGGAGATCGCGCCGTACGGCATCTGGTGGAGCGACTGGGCCAAGACGTCCGACGAATGGATCGCGCAGGGCGCCAAGACCGGCGGCGCCGGTGCTCCGTACGACTTCGCCGTGATGCACATGCAGCCCGAGAAGGGCGGCGCGAAGTCCCTGGAGGAGACCGTCGGCGCCGCGCTGCCGGTCGAGTTCAACGCCCCGGCCGTGCCGAAGATCGACGCCATCAAGGCGACGGGCTACCCGGCGGCGCCGCCGTTCGACGGTCAGCGTGAGTTCTCCTGCACCGACAAGCCCGGCCGGCTCTCACTCACCAAGACCCAGCCCACGATGTACCGCATCGGCTGCACCATGACCGGCGGTTCCTCCGGCGGCGGCTGGGTGGCCAAGGGCCAGGACGGCAAGCCGGCCCTGGTCTCCAACACCTCCATCGGCCCGGTCACCGCGGGCTGGCTCGCGGGCCCGCGCCTCGGCAAGGAGGCCAAGGCCATCTACGACCAGGTCAGCCAGAAGTTCGCCGGCTGATCTGGCGTTCCTGCCGCACCTGCCGCTGAATCCGCCGCCGCCGGCTGCCGGCGAGGGCGCCAACCCGCCCTCGCCCGAAGGCGGTTGACGGACAGCGCACCCGCGGTACGCCGCTCCCGGGCCCCTCCCGGGAGCGGCACCGTGCGGGCCCCGTGGTCCGCCGCCTCTTCCCCTTCCCAGGCACACCGCTGTCCCCAGCTCACCGCTGTCCCCAGCTCACCGCTCACACACCCATCGGGGGTTCCGAACCATGCGACCCATACGTCCGGCCCTGGCCGCGGCCTCGCTCGCCGTGGCCCTGGCGCTGACCGCCACCGCCTGCGAGTCGGGCGGCGACCCCAAGGCCGACGCCAAGCCCACCAAGTCCGACGCGCAGGAAGGCGGTTCGGGCGCGGACGAGGCCCAACTGCCCGACAACCTCGACGACATCGCCGACCGGCTCAAGGAGCACGGCATCGACGTCGACAAGTGGAAGGACGGCGAGTGGAAGAACTGGGACAAGGACAAGTGGCTGCGTGAGGCGAAGGACTTCGCCAACCCGGTCATCGAGGGCCTGTGGGACGCGGACCGGATGAAGTCCGCGAAGTCGCCCAGCCAGACCATCTCCAGCAAGGCCGCAGCGAGCAATGAGGGCGTCACCGACCCGGAGCCCCGCCCGGTCCGCGCCGAGCCGGAGCGCACGCCGTACTACAAGTACGCGGCCCCGGTCGGCAAGATCTTCTTCGACACCCCCGAGGGCACCGCGGTCTGCTCCGGCACGGTCGTGAAGGACCCGCGCAACCCCGGCAAGTCCAACCTCGTGTGGACCGCGGGTCACTGCGTGCACGCCGGCCAGAAGGGCGGCTGGTACCGGAACATCGTCTTCACCCCGGCCTACAACCACAAGGGCCTGTCCGCCCGCGCCCTGGAGAGCGCAGAACCGCAGGACCGCGCCCCGTACGGCCAGTTCTGGGCGGACTGGATCTCCACGTCCGGCGAGTGGATCAACGGCACCACGGCCGCGAGCCCCGAGGGCGGCTCGTACGAGTACGACTACGCGGTGCTGCACGTGAAGCCGGAGCGCGGCACCAAGTCCTTGGAGGAGACCGTCGGCGCCGCGCTGCCCGTGGACTTCTCCTCGCCGTCCCCCAAGTCCGTGGACGCGATGGGCGCCTGGGGCTACCCGCAGGCCCCGCCGTACGACGGTGCGCTGATGCACAAGTGCATCGACCGGCCCGGCCGGCTCTCGCTCGCCCCGGACGCGCCCACGATGTACCGCATCGGCTGCACCATGACCGCCGGTTCCTCCGGCGGCGGCTGGTTCCGTGAGACCGGCAACGGCGAGCTCGCCCTGGTCTCCAACACCTCGATCGGCCCGGCCGGTTCGAACGGCTGGCTCGCGGGCCCGCAGCTGGGCGACGGCGCGAAGCGCGTCTTCGACACGATGAGCAGGAAGTACGGCAGCCAGTAGGCGCGTACGACACGCGAAGGCCCGCCCCCTGGAAGCGCCGGTCGGGGGCGGGCCTTCGTGCGTACTCCTTGCGGCCTGTGAGCGGCCGCGGCTCAGTGCTCCGGGGGACGACCCCGCGGCTCAGTGCTCCGCGGGGGACGCCCCCTCGGCTCAGTGCTCCGCGGGGACGAACCGGGCCAGCTCCGAGGCGAGTTCGCCGTGCACCCGCGCCTTGAGCAGCGTGCCCTCCGGGAGGTGCTCCTCGGAGATCACCTCGCCCTCGGCGTGCGCGCGGGCGACGAGCCCGCCCTGCGTGTACGGGAGCAGCGCCTCGATCTCGATCTCCGGGCGGGGCAGTTCGGCGTCGATGAGCCCGAGCAGCTCCTCGATGCCGTCGCCCGTGCGGGCCGAGACCGCGATGGCGTGCCGCTCGGCGCGCAGCAGCCGCTGCAGCACCAGCGGGTCGGCCGCGTCCGCCTTGTTGACCACGACGATCTCGGGGACATCCGTCGCGCCGACGTCCCTGATCACCTCGCGCACGGCGGCCAGCTGCTCCTCCGGCACGGGGTGCGAGCCGTCGACCACGTGCAGGATCAGGTCGGAGTCGCCGACCTCCTCCATCGTGGAGCGGAACGCCTCGACCAGGTGGTGAGGCAGGTGGCGCACGAACCCGACCGTGTCGGCCAGGGTGTAGAGCCGCCCGCTCGGGGTCTCCGCGCGGCGGACGGTGGGGTCGAGGGTGGCGAACAGCGCGTTCTCCACCAGGACGCCCGCGCCCGTCAGGCGGTTGAGCAGCGAGGACTTGCCGGCGTTGGTGTAGCCGGCGATGGCGACCGAGGGCACCTTGTTCCTGCGCCGCTCCTGGCGCTTGATGTCGCGGCCGGTCTTCATCGCCGCGATCTCCCGGCGCATCTTCGCCATCTTCTCGCGGATCCGACGCCGGTCGGTCTCGATCTTGGTCTCACCGGGACCACGGGTGGCCATGCCACCGCCGGAGCCGGACGAGCCACCGCCACCCATCTGCCGGGACAGCGACTGACCCCAGCCGCGGAGCCTCGGCAGCATGTACTGCATCTGCGCGAGGGCGACCTGCGCCTTGCCCTCTCGGGACTTGGCGTGCTGGGCGAAGATGTCGAGGATCAGGGCGGTGCGGTCTACCACCTTGACCTTGACGACGTCTTCGAGGTGGATGAGCTGGCCGGGGCTGAGCTCACCGTCGCAGACCACCGTGTCGGCGCCGGTCTCCAGGACGACGTTCCGCAGCTCCTGCGCCTTGCCCGAGCCGATGTACGTGGCCGGGTCGGGCTTGTCCCGGCGCTGGATGACGCCGTCGAGCACGAGGGCGCCCGCGGTCTCGGCGAGGGCGGCGAGCTCCGCGAGGGAGTTCTCGGCGTCGTGCACGGTGCCCGAGGTCCACACGCCGACGAGCACGACCCGCTCCAGGCGGAGCTGGCGGTACTCGACCTCGGTGACGTCCTCCAGCTCGGTGGAGAGGCCCGCCACACGACGCAGAGCCGCACGCTCGGAGCGGTCCAGCTGCTCGCCGTCCCGCGCTCCGTCGATCTCGTGGCTCCAGGCGACGTCCTCTTCCATCAGGGCATCGGCCCGAAATCCTTCGGGGAGGTTCTGCGCGGTGCTCTGGTTCTGGCGGTCCTGCGCGTCCTGGGAAGGGGAAGAAGAGGAGGTCATTGGATCCTTACGTCGTTGGGAAGGGGGAGTCGCCCTGAGCGGGCGGTCCTCGTAGGAGTCAACGTGCGGACGGCCTCGGAGATTCCCGTCCGGCCGCGCCGCCGACCTGTCGATGGTCTCACGGCACGCCCCGTCTCGGCACCCGAGTTTTCCGGGGGCGGTCCGGGGGCGGTCATGCGCTGGGGCCGTGGGCTTGGGCTTGGGCTTGGGCTTGGGCGCGGGCGTGGCTGTGACTGTGGGCGTGGCTGTGGGCGTGGGCGGGTGCGACGGTGCGCGTGCCGGGCTTGCTCTCGGCGGTCGGGGCGGCGGACTTCCAGTCCGGGTGGCCGGGCATCGGTGGCGTCTTCTCGCCGTACAGCCAGGCCTTGAGGAAGCCGCTCAGGTCGCGGCCGGCGATCGCCGAGGCGAGGCGGGTGAAGTCCGCGGTGGTCGCGGTGGAGTCCGCGTGCCGCCGGACCCAGGCGCGCTCCAGGCGCTCGAAGGCGGCGTGCCCGATCTCCTGGCGCAGCGCGTACAGGACGAGGGCGCTGCCGTCGTAGACGACCGGGCGGAACAGGCTGATCTTCTTGCCGGGTTCGGGGGCCTTGGGCCGGGCGGGCGGGCCGCCGGCGGCGCGCCAGCCGTCGGAGAGGCGGTAGGCCTCCTTCATCCGCTTCGCCATCGGGTGCTTGCCCTTGCCGTGCTGCTCCGCGTACAGCGCCTCGTACCAGGTCGCGTGCCCCTCGTTGAGCCACAGGTCGGACCAGGTGCGGGGGCTGACGCTGTTGCCGAACCACTGGTGGGCCAGTTCGTGGACCATGATCGCGTCGACGTACCAGCTCGGGTACTCGGGCCGGGTGAAGAGCCGGCGCTCGAACAGCGACAGGGTCTGGGTCTCCAGCTCGAAGCCCGTGGTGGCGTCGGCGACCAGCACCCCGTACGTGTCGAAGGGGTAGCGGCCGACCTTCTTCTCCATCCAGGCGATCTGGCCGGGGGTCTTCTTCAGCCACGGTTCGAGCTTCTTGCGGTCCTTGCTCGGCACGACGTCCCGCACCGGCAGCCCGTGTGGGCCCCTGCGGTGCAGGACGGCCGAGCGGCCGATGCTGACCTGTGCGAGTTCGGTGGCCATCGGATGGGTGGTGCGGTACGTCCAGGTGGTGCTCCGCGCGCCCGCGCGGCGTCCGGTCGGCAGGCCGTTGGCGACGGCGGTCAGATGTTTGGGCGCGGTGATCCGGAAGGTGAAGTACGCCTTGTCGGAGGGGTGGTCGTTGCCGGGGAAGACGCGGTGGGCGGCGTCGGCCTGGTTGGCCATGGCGAGCCCGTCGCTCGTACGTACCCAGCCGCCGTCGGACTTGCCCGTCGGGTCGCTGGTGTGCCGCACGGTGATCCGCAGCGGGCTGCCCTGGACGACGGGGCGGGCGGGTGTGACGACGAGGTCCTCGCCGCTGCTCGCGTACTGTGCGCGGGCCCCGTTGACCTCGACGGAGCGGACCTTGCCCTGGGTGAAGTCGAGGTTGATCTGCTTCAGGTGGTCCGTGGCCCGCGCCTTCACGACGGTGACGGCGTCCAACGGCTCGCTGTTGTCGCCCCGGTAGACGAAGGAGATCTTGTACGCGGTGACGTCGTACCCGGGGTTGCCGAGGTGCGGGAAGAGGCGGTCGCCGATGCCGCGCGGGGCGGCGGGCGAGGGCGCGCTCGCTGCAAGCAGCGAGAGGGACACGGCGGTTGTGGTGGTGGCGAGGAGTGCGGCCCTGATGCGGCGCGAGAGCAACATGAACCACCGCTATCAGCACGGGCCTTGGTTCCCGTGCCGACGCGCGACCGGCCCACCCGAACGAGGTGTTCCGCCATCGGCCGCCGCGGCCGGGAGGCGGCGGCCGTGCTCGGCAGGTGGCGACGACGCTCAGGAAGCGGCCGCCGTGCTCAGGAGGCGCCCGGCGCGCTCAGGACGTGGCTGCCGTGCTCAGGAGGTGGCTGCCGTGCTCAGGAGGTGCCCGGCGCGTTCGGGACGTGGCTGCCGTGCTCAGGAGGCGCCCGGCGCGTTCGGGACGTGGCTGCCGTGCTCAGGAGGCGCCCGGCGCGTTCGGGACGTGGCTGCCGTGCTCAGGACGTGGCTGCCGCCGGCTCCTTGCCGCGCCCCACGTCGTACACCCCGGGCACCTTGCGCATGGCCCGCATCAGGCCGGGGAGCTGGGCGGCGTCGGGGAGTTGGAGCGTGTACGAGTGCCGGACGCGGCCCTGGACCGGGGGCTCGACAGTGGCCGAGATGATCGCGGCGCCCTCCAGGGCGATGGCCTCGGTGAGGTCGGCCAGCAGATGCGGGCGGCCGAAGGACTCGGCGATCAGCGTGACCCGGTACTCGGCGCTCTCGTCCGGCTGTGCCCAGTGCACCGGGACCGGCGCGCGCCCCGCGGCCGACATCCGCTCGACCGCCGGACACTCCGCGCGGTGCACGGTGACGGCGCCGCCGCGCACGGTGAAGCCGGTGACGGCGTCGGGCGGGACCGGTGTGCAGCAGCCGGCGAGACGGACCGTGGCGTTCGGCAGGTCGACCACGGCGTTGGCGGCGCCGGGACGCATCGCCTCCACGGTGAGCTGCGGCCGGGGCGCGGCGGCCGCGACCACCGGGCCCTCGGGGTGCGAGCTGAGCCAGCGCCCGATGGCGATGCGCGCGGCGGGCGTACGGGTGTGGTCCAGCCACTCCGCGTCGGGGCCGGAGCCGGTCTCGGCGGGTGCGAGCAGCACATGCACGGTGTCGCCGTCCCGCAGGACCGTACTGAGCGTCACCAGGCGGCCGTTGACCCGGGCGCCGATGCAGGCGTGGGCCTCCTCGCCGTACTGCGCGTAGGCGGCGTCGACGCAGCTGGCGCCGGCCGGGAGGCTGAGCGTGCCGCCACCCGTGCGGTAGACGGTGATCTCGCGGTCCTGGGACAGCTCTTCGCGCAGCGAGCTCCAGAAGGTGTCCGGGTCGGGGGCGGAGCGCTGCCAGTCGAGGAGGCGGGAGAGCCAGCCGGGGCGGGTGGGGTCGACGCGCTCGCCCTCGCCGCCGTCCTCGTCCGTGCCCGTGCCCGCGTCGTAGGGGTTGCCGAGGGCGACGACTCCGGCCTCGGCGACCTTGTGCATCTGGTGGGTGCGGATGAGGACTTCGGCGACCTCGCCGTCCCGGCGGGTGACCGCGGTGTGCAGCGATTGGTAGAGGTTGAACTTCGGGGTGGCGATGAAGTCCTTGAACTCGGAGATCACCGGGGTGAAGCAGGTGTGCAGTTCGCCCAGGACGCCGTAGCAGTCCGCGTCCTCGGTAACGAGGACCAGGAGGCGGCCGAAATCGGCGCCGCGCAGCTCGCCGCGTTTGATGCGCGAGCGGTGCACGGAGACGAAGTGCCGTGGCCTGATGTGGACTTCGGCGGCGATACCGGCCTCGCGGAGCACGCCGCGGAACTCCTCGGCGAACTCCCCGAGCGGGTCTCCGGCGGCGGCGTTCTCGGCGATGAGGGTGCGGGTCCGCGCGTACTCCTCGGGGTGGAGGATCGCGAAGACCAGGTCCTCCAGCTCGGACTTGAGGGCCTGGACGCCGAGGCGTTCGGCGAGCGGGATGAGGACGTCCCGGGTGACCTTGGCGATGCGGGCCTGTTTCTCGGGGCGCATCACGCCGAGCGTGCGCATGTTGTGCAGGCGGTCGGCGAGCTTGATGGACATCACGCGGACGTCGTTGCCGGTGGCGACGAGCATCTTGCGGAAGGTCTCCGGCTCGGCCGCCGCGCCGTAGTCCACCTTCTCCAGTTTGGTGACGCCGTCGACGATGAAGCAGACCTCCTGGCCGAACTCCTCGCGTACCTGATCGAGTGTCACCTCGGTGTCCTCGACGGTGTCGTGGAGCAGCGAGGCCGTCAACGTCGTTGTCTCGGCGCCGAGTTCGGCGAGGATCAGGGTCACGGCGAGGGGGTGCGTGATGTAGGGCTCGCCGCTCTTGCGCATCTGGCCGCGGTGCGAGGACTCGGCGAGGAGGTAGGCCCGGCGCAGCGGCTCCAGGTCGGCCTCGGGGTGGTGGGCGCGGTGGGCTTCGGCCACATGGCCGATCGCGTCCGGGAGGCGGCCGCGGGAGGGCGAGCCGAGGAGGGCGGCCAGACCGAGGCGGCGCAGGTCGATGCGCGCGCGGCCGCGCCTGCGGGGGTTCGCCGGGGGCGTGGAGGCCGCCGGGGCGGGCGTGGGCGGCTCCGCGGTGACGTGCTCGTGCACGGCCTCGCCGCTGTCCGGGGCGGTACGCGCCGCAGTCCTCGATCCGTCCGCACTCATGGGAACCTCCGGCAGCTCGACCGGCGGTCGGGGGCGGGGCGGCGGGTCCCCCCGTTGCCGGTGCTTGATGCTATCGAGCCCATCACGGCCCGCTCACCCCCTCTCGCCCAGAGTGAAACGGATCACCCATTCGAGCGAACGTTCACGCAATTCGGGTTTTGATCCACTCGGCGGTGATCTCGCCTTCGGCGACGATCACGGCTGGTCCTGTCATCTCGATCCCTCCGTCGGTCCGCTCGGTGATCACGAGGGTGCCGCCGGGCAGATCCACCGTGTACGTCGCGGGCTCGCCGGTGTCCGACGGGTTCAGGCCGTCCCGCCGGGCGGCGGCCACGGCGACCGCGCAGGCGCCGGTGCCGCAGGAGCGGGTCTCCCCCGAGCCGCGCTCGTGCACGCGCATGGCGACGTGGCGGGGGCCCCGGTCGACCACGAACTCCACGTTCACCCCCTCCGGGTAGACCGTGGCGGGGCTGGTGGGCGGGGCGGCGAAGAGGTTCCCCGCGTGTGCCAGGTCGGCCACGAAAGCCACGGCGTGCGGGTTGCCCATGTTCACGTTCACCGTGGGCCAGCTGCGCTCGCCGACGGTGACCGTGGCCTGCTCGGCGGGGAGCTCGGCGCGGCCCATGGAGACGGTGACGGCGCCCTCGCCGTGCGCGTCGGCCTTGGCGATGTGCACCTTCTTCACCCCGCCCCGGGTGGCGACGGCGAGGTCACCGGCCTTGATGTGACCGGCGTACTGGAGATAGCGGGCGAAGACGCGGACGCCGTTGCCGCACATCTCGGCGACGGAGCCGTCGCCGTTGCGGTAGTCCATGAACCACTCGGCCTCGTCCGCCAGGTGCCGGGCCTCGGGGTGGGCGGCGGAGCGCACGACGTGCAGCAGGCCGTCCCCGCCGATCCCCGCGCGCCGGTCGCACAGCGCGGCGACGGCCGTGGGGGTCAGCTCTACGGCGTTGTCCGGGTCGGGCACGATCACGAAGTCGTTCTCGGTGCCGTGGCCCTTGAGGAAGGCGGTCCGCGTGCTCATTCCTCGATGTTACGGCCTGCCGGACCAAGCCCTCGCCCGGCCTGTGGATAACTCTCATTCCGCTTCCGCCGCGGGTACGGACGGAGGGCTCGCGCGCACGGACGGCGTCGAGGCCGGAACCCGTACGCGCAGGTCAGCGCAGCCGGGCCACGCGCCACACGGCGAGCACCGCGAGACCGGCGACGACCACGGCGTACAGGGCGATCACGCGCCAGTCGGGGCGGCGGCCGGAGCCGCGGGCGGGCAGGCCGGGCCAGGTGTAGCCGACGCGGCGGGCGGCCATCGTGCCCCAGCCCGCGGCGCAGCTGCACAGCAGCAGCCCGAGCATCGCGACGACCGGGCCGCCCTCGCCGAACTCGAAGGCGAGCGGGAAGGCGAACATCAGGGAGCCGGTGGCGGCGAGGATCACGACGGGGGCGATCTGCCAGATCCGCAGCAGGCGCCGGGGCCGCAGCTCGACCTCGACTTCGGAGCCGGTCAGGCCGTCCGGTGCGTGCTCGTCCAGCTCGTCGGGGCCGTCCGCGACGACGCCGTCCGGGGTCGTGCGGAGGCTGTCGTCACGGGGACCGTCGTCATGGGGACCGTAATCACGGGGACCGTCGTCATGGGGACCGTAATCACGGGGACCGTCGTCATGGGGACCGTGGTCATGGTCATGGGGACCGTCGACGGGCGTGCGGGCAGCGTCAGGACCGTCGGAACCGAGCTGTCCCGGTTCCCCGTGTGCGGTGTTGCGAGGGCCGGCCTCCATCGCCACGCGCCCTCCCAACTCGGCTCCACTGGCTCGATCGAAGCTTGATGATGGCACGCCCCCGGGAGCCTGGATGACCGCCGGAGCGTCCCGATGCCATCACGTGATCAGGCTGTAACCGCTCGTTCGACCAACGCCAGGGCACGGGCCGGGAGTTCCCCGCGGTCCGCGGACGCGCCGCTGAGCCAGTGCACCCGCGGGTCCCGGCGGAACCAGGAGTCCTGGCGGCGCGCGAAGCGCTTGGTGGCGCGCACCGTCTCGGCGCGCGCCTCGTCCTCGGTGCACTCCCCCGCGAGCGCCGCGAGCACCTGCTGGTAGCCGAGCGCGCGGGAGGCCGTACGCCCCTCGCGCAGGCCCTGGCCCTCAAGGGTGCGCACCTCGTCGACGAGGCCGTCCGCCCACATCCGGTCGACGCGCGCGGCGATCCGCTCGTCCAGCTCGGGCCGCACCACGTCGACGCCGATCTGCACGGTGTCGTAGACGGAGTCGTGGCCGGGGAGGTTGGCGGTGAAGGGGCGGCCGGTGATCTCGATGACCTCCAGGGCGCGGACGATGCGGCGGCCGTTGCTCGGCAGGATCGCCCGGGCGGCCTCCGGGTCGGCGGCGGCGAGCCGCGCGTGCAGGGCGCCGGAGCCGCGCAGGGTCAGCTCGTACTCCAGGGCGGCGCGGACCTCCGGGTCGGTGCCGGGGAACTCCAACTGATCGACGGCGCCGCGGACGTAGAGCCCCGAGCCGCCGACGAGGACCGGCCAGCGGCCCGCGGCGAGCAGCCGGTCGATCTCCGCGCGGGCGAGCTTCTGGTACTCGGCGACGCTGGCCGCGACCGTGACGTCCCAGATGTCGAGCAGATGGTGCGGGATCCCGCCGCGCTCCTCGGGGGTGAGCTTGGCGGTGCCGATGTCCATGCCCCGGTACAGCTGCATCGAGTCGGCGTTGACGACCTCGCCGCCCAGTCGCTGGGCGAGGAAGACGCCGAGATCGGACTTGCCGGCCGCGGTGGGGCCGACGACGGCGATGACGCGGGGGGTGGTTGCTGCGCTGCTCACCGCCCCAGTCTCCCAAACCCGCGCGTGTGCTGGTTCCACGGGCGAAGCAATCCGCCGCTCCGGCCTACGCGCGTTTTCACCGGTACGGGTAGTTTGGAGGGGTTGGGCCGGTTATGGCGTGAGAGGTGAACCCATGAGCTTCCTGAACAAACTGAAGGACAGGCTCGCCCCGGCCAGGGACAAGGCCGCGGGCCTCGCCAAGGAGCACGGGGACAGGATCGACCACGGCCTGGACAAGGTCGCGCGGACGGTCGACCAGCGGACCAAGGGCAAGTACAGCGACAAGATCCAGTCCGGTACGGGCAAGGCCAAGGAGGGCCTGCACAAGTTCGCCGACAAGGGCGACGGGCCGGGCAGCGGGCCGGGCAGCGGGCCGGGCAGCAGTCCGGGCAGCGGGCCGGGCGACGGCACACCGGGGCCGGACGGCACCGGCACGCCTCCCAGGGGCTGAGAGTTCCGGCCCCTCCTTACGACCAGGCGGCCGCCAAGTACCCCACCCCGTAAGGCGCTTCGTCGTAAAGGAGCTCTCCGGTGAGACCGGCGCCCTCGGCCGCGCCCGCGAGGACCTGCCAGGGGGCGCGCCCCGCCGCCTTCAGCTCGTACGCGAGTTCCGGGTCGAGAGACGTCAGGGCGGCGACGTCGGCGGCGCCGAGTGCGCGGGCGGCCTCGGTGTCGAAGGCGGCCGCGCGTTCGTCGAGGTAGCCGGGGGCCTTGAGGGTGCGGCAGGCGCTGGCGTCGCCCATGACGAGGAGGGCCACACGCGCGCCCTGTGCGGCGAGTTCGCGTCCCGCCTCGACGCAGCGCTCGGTCGGCAGGGACACGCCCACGCCGAGCCCGGTGACGGGCGCGGACGACCAGGCGGCGCGCTCCAGAAGCCAGGCCCCGACGGCCAGGGACGCCGGGAGTTCCCGGTCGACGGGAGCGTCGGCGTCCCGGACGGGCCCCAGGTGGACGTCCAGGTCCACGCCGAAGCCGCGGAAGCTGCCGCGGGCGCCTTGCGGGTGCGTGCCGCGTCGGCTCTGCTCGGCCGGGCCGACGACGATCAGCCGGTCCGGACGGGCGGCGGCCAGTACGGCGACCGCGTCGGCACAGGCGGCACGGGCCTCGGCCAGTTCACCGGCGGCGCCCGCGGCGACCTCCGGCACTAGGAGCGGTGGACAGGGGCAGACGGCTGCGGCAACGAGCATGATCGGCAGGGTAGCTGGCGCGGTGTGCCGCCGCCCTTACCGGGAGACCGGTTCGTACGCATACCGGGAGACCTGTCCGTACGGATGCCGGGAGACCGGTTCGTACGCATACCGGGAGACCTGTCCGTACGGATGCCGGGAGACCGGTTCGTACGCATACCGGGAGACCTGTCCGTACGGATGCCGGAGACCAGTCCGTACGACGGCGGGGCTCCCGGGCCCGTCAGTCGCAGCCGCAGCCCGAAGGGGCCGGGGTGGCCTGCGGGGCGGGGGCGCCGATGGTCGGCAGGCCCAGCAGCACGCCCGCGGGCTTGGCGGCCGGGGCGGCGTTGCGCTTCTCCCAGGCGTCGCCCGCGCGCGTGCGGCGCACGTCGAGGACGGGGCCCTCGGCGAGCAGGTGGTGCGGGGCGGCGTAGGTGATCTCGACCGTGACGACGTCGCCGGGGCGGACCTCGGCGTCCGGCTTGGTGAAGTGCACCAGGCGGTTGTCGGGGGCGCGGCCGGAGAGGCGGTGCGTGGTGCCGTCCTTGCGGCCCTCGCCCTCGGCGACCATCAGCTCCAGCGTGCGGCCGACCTGCTTCTTGTTCTCCGACCAGGAGATCTCGTCCTGGAGGGCGACCAGTCGCTCGTACCGCTTCTGCACGGCCTCCTTGGGGATCTGGTCGTCCATCTCGGCGGCGGGCGTGCCCGGGCGCTTGGAGTACTGGAAGGTGAAGGCGTTCGCGAAGCGGGCCTCGCGGACGACGTGCATGGTCTGCTCGAAGTCCTCCTCGGTCTCGCCGGGGAAGCCCACGATGATGTCGGTGGAGATCGCCGCTTCCGGCATGGCGGCGCGGACCTTCTCGATGATGCCGAGGAAGCGCTCCTGGCGGTACGAGCGGCGCATCGCCTTGAGGACCGGGTCGGATCCGGACTGCAGCGGCATGTGCAGCTGGGGCATCACGTTCGGCGTCTCGGCCATCGCCGCGATCACGTCGTCGGTGAAGTCGCGCGGGTGCGGGGAGGTGAAGCGGACCCGCTCCAGGCCCTCGATCTGCCCGCACGCGCGGAGCAGCTTGCTGAACGCCTCGCGGTCGCCGATGTCCGAGCCGTACGCGTTGAC
The DNA here is from genome assembly GCF_029968095.1 of Streptomyces solicavernae. GTDB lineage: Bacteria > Actinomycetota > Actinomycetes > Streptomycetales > Streptomycetaceae > Streptomyces > Streptomyces solicavernae. The sequence goes on from NZ_JASCIR010000005.1 coordinate 239,410, forward strand.
GTTCTGGCCGAGCAGGGTGATCTCGGAGACGCCCTCGGCGACCAGGGCCTCGATCTCGGCGAGGATGTCGCCGGTCCTGCGGTCCTTCTCCTTGCCGCGCAGCGCGGGCACGATGCAGAAGGTGCAGGTGTTGTTGCAGCCCACGGAGATCGACACCCAGGCGGCGTACGCGCTCTCGCGCCGCGTCGGCAGCGTGGACGGGAAGGCCTCCAGGGACTCGGCGATCTCGACCTGCGCCTCGTCCTGGACGCGGGCGCGCTCCAGGAGGACGGGGAGCTTGCCGATGTTGTGCGTGCCGAAGACGACGTCGACCCAGGGGGCCTTCTTGACGATGGTCTCGCGGTCCTTCTGCGCGAGGCAGCCGCCGACGGCGATCTGCATCCCCGGGCGCTTGGTCTTCATCGGGGCGAGCCGGCCGAGGTTGCCGTAGAGCCGGTTGTCGGCGTTCTCGCGCACCGCGCAGGTGTTGAACACCACGACGTCGGCCTCGCCCTCGGCGGTGCCCTCGGGCGCCCTCACGTACCCGGCGTCCTCGAGCAGACCGGAGAGCCGCTCCGAGTCGTGGACGTTCATCTGGCACCCGTAGGTACGCACTTCGTACGTCTTCAGATCGCCCACTGCTCCACCTGCTGCCTCGATACCGCTCACCCGACCAGGGTAAGGGGTGCGCTCGCGGGACCGGGACGGCGAGCGGGCGGGCGGGCCGGCGGGAGCGCGCGGATCTGCTGAGAGCAGAGGACTCTGGTCGGCGTGCGGGGTCAGCTGGCAGGATCGCGGACATGTCGCAGGCACTCTCCCGGATCAGCAGGCGCCGCGCCCTTCAGGGGTCCGCGGCCGCCCTCGTGGTCTTCGGGCTGCTGGTGTGGTGGCTGCTGCCGCTCGGCGAGGGGTCGCCGGGCGGGAAGGTGGTGTTCAGCACGGGCGTGGAATCGGGCGTCTACCAGCGGTACGGACAACTGCTGCAGGCGGCGGCCGCCGACGACCTGCCCGACCTGGACATCGAGCTCAAGCAGAGCGAGGGCTCGCAGACGAACGTGGCGCGCGTCGCCACGGGCAGGGCCGACTACACGATCGCGGCGGCCGACGCGGTGGAGAAGTACCGCCTGGAGAAGCGCCCCGGCTGGCAGCGGCTGCGCGGCTGCGCGCGGCTGTACGACGACTACGTCCAGCTGGTCGTGCAGCACGACTCGACCGTGACGCGCGCCGCCGACCTGCGCGGCAAGCGGGTCGCCGTCGGCCAGGAGGGCTCGGGCGTACGGCTGATCGCGGAGCGCGTCCTGAAGGCGGCCGGGCTCGACCCGGAGAAGGACGTGGAAGCCAGGCCCAGCGGCATAGACAAGGCTCCGCAGCAGCTGGAGAAGGGGGAGATCGACGCGTTCTTCTGGTCCGGCGGACTGCCCACGACCATCGTGCGGGAGCTTTCGGAGCGCGCGGACATACGCCTCGTACGCCTCGACGACCTCGTCAAGGAGCTGCACCGGCAGGGCGGCGCCTCGCGCTTCTACCGGGCCGCGGTGATGCCCGCCGACGCCTACCCGGACATGCGCGAGAACACCGCGGTGCCGACGATCGCGGTGGCCAATCTGCTGGTCACCACGGACCGGGCGGACGCGGCGCTGGCCGAGCGGCTGACCCGTACCGTGATCGACAGCCGCGATCACATCGGCTCGAAGGTGCACGCCGCGCAGCTGGTCGACCTGCGTACGGCGATATACACCGACCCGCTGTCGCTGCACGAGGGGGCTCGGCGCTACTACCGGTCCGTCAAGCCGTAGCCACGGGCGGGCCACGGGCGCGGGTGCCCTCACCCCGGCCGGCGGCCCGTGCTCTCCCTCGGTTCCAGGTGGGGGAGTTCGGCCTGGATGTCGCGGACGGGCGCGCCGTCGAGTCGGTCGAGGAGCTCCTGCGCGGCGAGCCGTCCGAAACCCGAGGTGTCCCGGACGAGGGCCGTCAGGCGGGGGTGCGTGACCCGGCACAGGGCTGAGTCGTCCCAGGCCACGATGGACAGTTCGGCCGGTACGGCGATGCCGCGCTCGGCGGCGACGGAGGCGCCGGCGACGGCCATCACGTCGTTGTCGTAGATGATCGCGGTCGGCGGCTCGGGCCCGTCGAGGATGCGCCGGGTGGCCTCGGCGCCCTCCGCGTCGGAGTAGTCGGTGGTCACCGAGCGGGCCCCGTCGAGGCCGAGCCGGGCGGCCTCGGTGCGCAGGGAGCTGATCCGGCGCTCGGTGTGGGCGAGCCCCGGCAGTCCGGCGACATGCACGACGCGGCGGTGGCCGAGCCCGTGCAGATGCGCGAGTACGGAGGCCATCGCGGCGGAGTCGTCGGCCCACACCGTGGACAGGGCGGCGGCCTCCTCGCCGGCGGCGGGCGCGCCGATGACGACGGCCGGCAGGCCGAGCGAGGAGAGCAGCGCGGGCCGCGGGTCGTGCGCGCGCGGGTCCACGACGAGGACGCCGTCGACCCGCTTCTCGGCCCACCAGCGGCGGTGCAGTGCGCACTCGGCGTCGATGTCCTCGACCACCTGGAACAGGAGTGCCACCTTCCGGGAGGCGAGCACTTCCTGTACGCCGGAGACGAGTTGGAGGAAGAACGACTCGACGCCCAGGGTGTGTGCGGGCCGCGCGAGGACCAGGCCGACACAGCCCGCGCGTTCGCCGGACAGGGCGCGGGCGGCGCTGTTGGGCTGCCAGCCGAGCTGCTCGGCGACGCGGTGGACGCGGTCCCGGGTGCCCTGCGAGACGCCCGGCCTGCCGTTGAGCGCGAAGGAGACGGCGCTCTCCGAGACCCCCGCACGGCGCGCGATGTCCTTGATGGTGGGGCGACGCGTCATGTTGTGTGCTCCTCGGGCGGCTCTGCGTGTACGGGCTATTTAAGCTAAACCGCATTAGGTCCTCAAGCCCTGCCCAGCCTGAGACCGGTCAACGGCCTGTGAAGAAGCGGCGGTCGAGCCAGAACCATTGACACCGCTAAACCGCATTAGTAGAACTTCGGTTGCGCGCATCAGAGTTGTTTCCGGTCCGAGCAGAGGAGCCGCAAGCCATGCGCATATCCCGTCGAGCAGACCGCCGAGGAGAGCGCCGATCGGCCAGCCGAGGAGACCGTCGAGGAGAGCGCCGATCGGCCAGCCGAGGAGACCGTCGAGGAGAGCGGCGCCGCACAGCCCCCCGCGCCGCCACCACGACCGCGATCGCCACGGCCTGCGCCGCCCTCACCCTGACGGCCTGCGGGGCGCCCGACGGATCCGCCCCGGACAGCGCGTCCGGCAAGGTCGAGGGCACGGTCAGGTTCCAGACCTGGAACCTGCGGACCAACTTCAAGCCGTACTTCGAGGGATTGATCGCCGACTTCGAGAAGAAGTACCCGGGCACGAAGGTCGAGTGGATCGACCAGCCCGCCGAGAACTACGCGGACAAGCTCAGCGCCGACGCCGCCGGCGGCACCCTGCCCGACGTCGTGAACGTCTCCCCCGACCTCGCCGTCCCGCTCGCGAAGGCCGGCCTCGCCCTTGACCTGGACAAGGCGGCGGCCGAGTACGAGGACGAATATCTCGACGGCGCCTGGAAGAGCCATCGGATTCCGGGCATGGAGGGCACGTACGCCTTCCCCTGGTATCTGAACACCGGCCCGATGTTCTACAACAAGAGGCTTTTCGAGGAAGCGGGCCTCGACGCCGAGAAGCCGCCGAAGACGTACGACCAGCTCTTCGCCGACGCCAAGAGGATGGCGGAGCAGAGCGACGGGAGGATCGCGATGCTCGGCAACGCCCCCGCGATCGAGGACTTCGGCCGGTACGGCGTACCGCTCATGGACGAGAAGGGCACGGAGTTCACCTTCGACGACGCCAAGGGCGTGGAACTCCTCAAGGAATACAAGGAGTTGTACCGTGCGGGCGCCCTCGATTCGCAGGCGCTGACCAACGAGGCCGAGGCGACGGGCCGGAAGTTCCAGCAGCAGTCCATCGCCATGAACCCGGGCAGCGCCCTCGACCTGGGCAAATTCAAGAAGGAGGCGCCGAGCCTCTACAAGAACATCGGCATCACGCCCGCCGTCACCAACACCGGCAAGGACAACATGTACGTCCAGGGCGTCATGGTGAACGCGCAGAGCGACGTCAAGCCTGCGGCCGTCGCGTTCGCGCACTTCGTGACCAACGCCGAGAACCAGATGGAGTTCGCGCACGAGGTCACCGTCTTCCCGTCCACGAAAGGCAGTCTCGACGACCCGTTCTTCACCGAGGAGGACGGCACGGACGAGACGCGGGTGCGGGTCGCGGCGGCCAAGTCCCTGAAGACCGCGGTGAATTACACGCCGGTGCTGTTCAGCGACCAGATGAAGACAGTCCTGCGCAATGAGGTCGCCAAGGCCATGCAGGGCGACAAGTCCCCGCGGCAGGCGCTCGCGGACGCCGCCGCGGAGTGCAACCGCCTGCTGAAGGCCGCGGGCTGAGGCGCCGGGACGTACCGCACATGAAACCCACCCGCTCCTTGAAACCCACCCACCCCACGAAACACACCCTCTCCACGAAACCCACCCGCTCCTTGAAACCCACCCACCCCACGAAACGCCCCCTCTCCACGAATCCCACCCGCCCGATCCGCGCCCACCTCCCCACCAGCCCCTGGCTGTTCCTCGCCCCCGGTCTCCTGATCGTCGGCGGCTTCTCTCTCTACCCGTTCGTCTCGACGGTGATCCACTCCTTCACCGACCGGCGGACGCTGGTCGACGGCCGGTACGTGGGCGGCGCCAACTACCAGGAGCTGATCCACGACGACATGTTCTGGACGGGGCTGCGCAATAGCGTCCTGTACGTCCTGGGCGTCGTGCCGCTCCTGGTGGTGCTGCCGCTGCTGCTCGCGCTGCTCGTACAGCGGCAGTTGCCGGGCATCACGTTCTTCCGGTCGGCGTTCTACACGCCGGTGGTCGCCTCCGTGGTGGTCGTCGGCCTGATCTGGGTGTGGATGCTCGACGACCGCGGACTCGTCAACTCCGTGCTCGGGGCGCTCGGCGTGGGCAAGGTGCCGTTCCTCAGCGACCAGTGGCTGCTGCTGCTCAGCGCGATGCTGGTGACGGTCTGGAAGGGCCTCGGCTACTACATGATCATTTACTTGGCGGCACTCGCCAACGTGCCCCGCGAACTGCACGAGGCCTGTTCCGTGGACGGCGCCGGGGCGGTTCGCCGCTTCCTCACCGTGACCGTCCCTGCGGTCCGCTCGACGATGGTGCTGGTCGCCGCGCTCTCCTCGGTCAGCGCCTTCAAGGTCTTCTCCGAGGTCTATCTGATGGCGGGCTCGGGCGGCGGTCCCGGCGGCGCGGACACCACGCTGGTGATGCTGGTCAAGCAGGTCGGCACCGGGCTCAGCGGGCGGGTCGGGTACGCCTCGGCGATCTCCGTGGTGATCTTCGTGATCACCCTCGGCCTGATGCTCCTGGTACTGCGCGCGGGCCGCAAGGAGGACGCATGAGGACGATCACCGCACCTCGGCCCCCGGCGCGCCGCGCGGAACAGCCCCCGACGCGCCGCGCGGAACGCCGCCGCGAACGGATCGCCGAGCAGCGCGAAACGCGGCGGCAGGGCGGACGCCGGCTGCCGGTATGGCAGTGGGTCCTGCGGTACGCGCTGCTCCTCGCGGTCCTCGCCGTGATGATCGGCCCGTTCCTGTGGCAGCTGTCGACCTCCCTGAAGGGACCGACCGAGGACCTCTACAGCTATCCGCCGAAGCTGCTGCCCGGCGACCCCACCCTCGGCAACTACGCGAAGGTCGCCGACCTCATCCCCGTTTGGGACTTCGCCCTGAACTCCCTGAAGGTGGCCACGGCCAACGTCCTCACCAACTGCGCGGGCGCGGCGCTCGCCGGGTACGCCCTGGCCAGGATGCGCTTTGGGGGCCGTAAGGCGGCGCTCGTGGTCTTTGTGACGGCGATGCTGGTGCCGGTCGAGTCGATCATCATCGCCCAGTTCATGACGATGCGGGAGCTGCAGCTCAACAACACCCTGATCGGCGTGGTGCTGCCCGGCTGCATCGGCGCGATGAACGTCCTGCTGATGCGGAACGCCTTCGCCAACCTGCCGTACGAGGTCGAGGAGGCCGCGTACGTGGACGGCGCCGACGCGTGGCAGCGGTTCTGGCGGATCGCGCTGCCCTCGGTGAAGGGGACGCTCGCGGTCGTCGCGATCTTCGCGTTCATGGGGGCCTGGGACGACTTCCTGTGGCCGCTGATCGTGCTGAGCGACCAGGCGAACTTCACCCTCACCATCGGCCTGAACTATCTGCACGGCACGTTCGCGAACGACCAGCGCCTGGTCGCGGCCGGCACGATCATCGCCGTGCTGCCGCTGATCGTGATGTTCGCGTGCCTGCAGCGGTTCTTCTTCCGGGGGGTCGGCGAGGGGGCGGTCAAGGGGTAGCCGCTCGGCGATTTCAGCGCACCGTCGTCCACCGCACCATCGATCGCCCCTCTGGGATTGGACCCCATGTCGTACGTGACCTCCCCCCGCTTCGGCGCCAACTACACGCCCACACGCGGCTGGTTCCACCACTGGCTCGACTTCGATCTGGACGCCGTACGGGCCGACCTCGACTCGATCGCGCAGCTCGGGCTCGACCACATCCGCGTCTTCCCGCTCTGGCCGCTGTTCCAGCCGAACCGCGCCCTGATCCGCCCCCGCGCCGTCGAGCAGCTGGTCGCGCTGGCCGACGCGGCCGCCGAGCGCGGGCTCGACGTGAACGTCGACGGGCTCCAGGGCCACCTGTCCAGCTTCGACTTCCTGCCCGCCTGGACCCGGACCTGGCACCGGCGGAACCTGTTCACGGACGAGGAGGTCGTCGCCGGGCAGGAGGAGTACCTGCGGACCCTCGCCGCCGCGCTCGCCGACCGGCCGAACTTCCTCGGCATGACCGTCGGCAACGAGATCAACCAGTTCTCGTACGACCCGCACCCCGACCCGGACCGCATCACGCACGAGCAGGCAGCGGCGTGGCTGGAGCGGATGCTGGCCGCGTGCGAGGCGGGGGCGCCCGGCGGGTTCCATCTGCACGCCGAGTACGACGCCGCCTGGTACCAGGACGGCCACCCCTTCACGCCCGCCCAGGCCGCCCGGCTCGGCGCCGCGACGGCCGTGCACTCCTGGGTGTTCAACGGCACCGCGCAGCGCCACGGCCGCACCGGCACCGCCACCGAGCACCACGCCGCGTACCTGATCGAGCTGGCCAGGGCCTGGCACACCGACCCGCGGCGGCCGGTGTGGCTGCAGGAGGTCGGGGCGCCCGCGCCGCACATCCCGGCCGGGCACGCCGCGCGCTTCACCGAGGCGACGGTCGCGAACGCCCTGGACTGCGCGCACGTGTGGGGCGTCACCTGGTGGTGCTCGCACGACGTCTCGCGCGAGCTGGCCGACTTCCCCGAACTGGAGTATTCGCTCGGCCTGTTGACGAACGACCGCGCCGTGAAACCGGCGGGCAAGGCCATCGCCGGGATCGTCGAGGAGTGGCGCGGCCGGGCGCACCGGCCCGCTCCCCGTACGACCGCACTCGTCCTGGACACCGGCCCGGTGACCGCGCCCGACCGTTCGGTGTGCGCGCCCGGCGGTGCGTTCTTCGAGGCCTGGGCCGCGCTGACCGCGCAGGGCGTACGGCCCGCCGTGGTCCTCGCCGAGTCCGCGTACGACAAGGACCATCTGGCCGCGCGCGGCATCACCGCGACGGTCACCCCCGAAGAGGTCGACTGACCCTCCCCACCGAGGAGCCCGACAGCCGTGACCCATCACCCCACGCGCCGCACCGTCGTCCTGACCCCGGCCGCCGCTGCCGCGGCCCTGCTCACCCCCGCGACCCGGGCGACGGCCGCCCCGGCGCAGGACGACGACCTGCAGCCGTACGCGTCCTACTGGTTCCCCGACTCGCTCCCGTCCGGCACCCCGGGCGAGGGTGTCGTCTGGCGCTCCCTGCTCGGCTGGACGCCGGAGGGCGACCCGGACCTGGCGTTCAACCGCTCCACCACGCCGCTCGCGGAACGTTTCACCCCGGTCCCGGTGAACGCCTCGGCGCGCGCCGACCGGGCCCGGATCGCCTCCCTGGTGTCGTTCCACCCGACCGCGGGCAACCCGTCGCAGGGCGCCGCCACCGCCGACCACTACGCCCTGACCCACTGGGCGTACCTCGACGAGCTGGTGTTCTGGGGCGGCTCCTCCGGCGAGGGCATCGTGCTCGCCCCGAACGCCCCGGTCGTGGACGCCGCCCACCGCAACGGCGTCCCGGTCCTCGGCAACGTCTTCCTGCCGCCGGCCGCGTACGGCGGTCAGCTGCGGTGGACCCGCGACCTGGTGCAGCGGGACGCGCGGGGCGGCTTCCCGGTCGCCGAGAAGCTGGTGCAGGTCGCGACCGCGTACGGCTTCGACGGCTGGTTCGTGAACGCGGAGACCGACGGCGGGGATCCGGAACTCGGCGCTCATATGCTCGCCTTCGTAGAGGAGTTGAAGCGGCTCGGCGCACCGCACGGGCTGCGTGTCACCTGGTACGACGCGATGACGGCGAACGGCTCCGTCGACTGGCAGAACGAGCTGAACGCCGCCAACCAGGACTTCTTCCTCGCCTCGGACACGATGTTCGTCAACTTCGACTGGAACACCGCGAAGCTCGCCGCCTCCGCGCGGCTCGCCCAGGACCTGGACCGCGGCCGGTACGAGCTGTGGGCGGGCGTCGACGTCGAGTCCGAGGGCCTGCACACCCCCGTGGACTGGGACGCTGTCCTGCCCGCCGGCGCCGACCCGGTCGTGTCGTACGGCTTCTACCGGCCCGAGTGGACCCTGGGCCATCTGCCCGAGGGCCGCACGCCCGGGCAGTTCCACGCCGCCGACGACCGCTTCTGGACCGGCGAGTCCCTCGACCCGGCCCGCCCGGGCGGCAGTTGGCGCGCCCCCGCGTCCGCCGTCGCCGACCGCTCGACCGTGACGGATCTGCCGTTCGCCTGCGCGTTCAACACCGGCCACGGCCTCAAGTGGTACGAGGACGGCCGGGTCCGTTCGGACGCCGCCTGGAACCAGCTCGGCCTGCAGGACCGGCTCCCCGGACGCCGCTGGGTGGTCCGCACCGAGGGCGCCCGCCCGCAGGTCGCCCTGGACTTCGCGGATGCCTGGCGCGGCGGCTCCAGCCTGCTCGTCGACGGCGCCCCGGACGCGCCCGTCACCGTGGAACTGCACGCCGTCCGGCTGCCGTTGAGCACCGCCACGGTCGTCCGGCTCGCGCAGCGCGTGGTCTCCGGCGGGCCGGTGCGCGTCGAGCTCGGCGTGGCCCTGCGGGAGCCGGACCAGGCCGGGGATCCGCAGGCGTACGCGTTCCTGCCCGTGGGGAAGGCAGGCGCCGGGGGCTGGTCCGAGGCGGAGGTGCGGCTCGCCTCGCTCGGCGGCAGCGGCACGGTTCACGGCCTGGCGGTACGGCTCACCGCCTCCGGGCCCGTGCGGTGGCGGCTCGGCGCGCTGGCGGTGCGGGACGCGGAGGAGCAGATCGCGGCGCCCTCGGGTCTACGGGTCGACAAGTCGTCCGGCGATGGACAGTTCCGCCTGTCCTGGCGGCCGTCGCCCACCGCCCCGCGCCACTACGAGCTGCACCGCGTCCTGCCCGACGGCACGCGCCGCTTCCTCACGGGCACCTGCGCGCGGGCCGCGTATGTGAAGGGCCTCGCGGCCGAGCCGGGCGAGAAGGCCGTGACCTTTGAACTGCGTGCGGTGGGCGAGCTCTTCACACCCTCGGAGCCGATTGCCGTCACCCACCCCTGGTAACGCCTACCTGTACGTCCGAAGAGCAGCCGAAAAGCAGCCGAAAAGCAGCCGAAGAGCAGCCGAAGCTCAGCTGAAGCACAGATACGGAGCCCCTCATGCATGACGACCGCGCCCTCGTGGAGGCCCGCCTCAAGCGTGTGCTCGACGAGCGCATCCGTCCCGCCGTGTACCCCGAGTCGGTGCCGCTCACGGTCGAGGCCTGGGTCGCACCCGGTGAGCCGGTGCCGGTGGCCGAGGGCCTGGCGGCCCCGCACACGCCGGTGGAGGTCGGCACGCGGTGGGGGGCTCCGTGGGCGACGACCTGGTTCCGGGTGATGGGCGAAGTCCCCGCCGAGTGGGCCGGGAGGACCGTGGAGGCGGTGCTCGACCTGGGCTTCGACGAGCGGATGCCCGGCTTCCAGTGCGAGGCGCTGGTCTACACGCCGGACGGCGAGCCGGTGAAGGCGGTCAACCCGCGCAACCAGTGGGTGCGCGTCGGCGCCCCGGTGGCGGGCGGCGAGAGCGTCGAGTGGCGGCTTGAGGCGGCGTCCAACCCGGTGCTGCTTGGCGACGACCCGTTCCGTCCCACCGACCTCGGCGACCGGGAGACGGCGGGGGACGAGCCGCAGTACGTCCTGACGCGGATGGACCTCGCGGTCTTCGACGCGGAGGTGTGGGAGCTGGTCCAGGACCTGGAGGTCGTCGGCGAGCTGATGCAGGAGCTGCCGGTCGAGAACGCGCGGCGCTGGGAACTCCTGCGCGCGGTCGGCCGTTGTCTGGATGCGATCGACCTCCAGGATGTGAACGGCACCGCGGCCGCCGCCCGTTCGCACCTCCTGGACGTCCTGGCGTCGCCCGCTGACGCCTCAGCCCACCGCATCAGCGCGGTCGGCCACGCCCACATCGACTCGGCGTGGCTGTGGCCGCTGCGCGAGACGGTCCGCAAGGTCGCGCGTACGACGTCGAATATGACGAATCTCCTGGAGACCGAGGAGGAGTTCGTCTTCGCCATGTCCCAGGCCCAGCAGTTCGCCTGGATCAAGGAACACCGGCCGGAGGTCTATGCGAAAGTCAAGAAGGCCGTCGCCGAGGGCCGCTTCGTACCGGCCGGCGGCATGTGGGTGGAGTCGGACACGAACATGCCGGGTTCGGAGGCGATGGCCCGGCAGTTCGTGCACGGCAAGCGGTTCTTCATCGAGGAGTTCGGCGTCGAGAACGACGAGGCGTGGCTCCCCGACACCTTCGGCTTCGCCGCCGGGCTGCCGCAGATCATCAAGGCGGCCGGTGCCAAGTGGCTGCTCACCCAGAAGATCTCCTGGTCGCAGATCAACAAGTTCCCGCACCACACGTTCCACTGGGAGGGCATCGACGGCACCCGGATCTTCACGCACTTCCCGCCCGTCGACACGTACAACTGCTCCATGCTGGGCCGCGAGATCGCCCACGCGGCACGGAACTTCAGGGACAAGGGCGTCGCGAAGCACTCGCTCGCGCCGACCGGCTGGGGGGACGGCGGGGGCGGCACGACCCGCGAGATGATCGCCAAGTCCCGCCGTCTGAGGTCGCTCGAAGGCTCGGCAACCGTCGAGTGGGAGAAGCCGGCCGAGTTCTTCGCCAAAGCGGAGGCGGAGTACCCGGATCCGCCGGTCTGGGTCGGCGAGCTGTACCTGGAGCTGCACCGCGCCACGCTCACCAGCCAGGCCAGGACCAAGCAGGGCAACCGCCGCAGCGAGCACCTGCTGCGCGAGGCGGAGCTGTGGGCGGCGACGGCGTCCGTCCGCACCACATTCGTTTACCCCTACGAGCAGTTGGACCGCATCTGGAAGACAGTCCTCCTCCACCAGTTCCACGACATCCTGCCCGGCTCATCCATCGCCTGGGTGCACCGCGAGGCGGAGCAGACGTACGCGGCGGTCGCCGACGAGCTGACCGGGATCGTCGAGGCGGCCCAGCGCGCGCTGGCCGGGGACGGCGACACCGAGCTGGTCTTCAACGCGGCGGCGCACGCGCGCGGCGGGGTGGCCTCCGGCGCGGCGGGCCCTCGCGAGCAGACCGGCCAGGTCACCGTGAGCGCCCGCCCGGACGGCGGGCACGTCCTGGACAACGGTCTGCTGCGGGTCGAGATCGACGGGCGCGGACTGGTCGTGTCGGCGTACGACATCGCGGCCGACCGCGAGACGGTCGCGCCGGGCGGGGCGGCCAACCTGCTGCAGCTCCACCCGGACTTCCCGAACATGTGGGACGCCTGGGACGTCGACGCGTTCTACCGGAACGTGGTCACGGACCTGACGCAGGTCGACTCCCTCACAGTGGACGGCGGCGGCGGTTCGGTCACGGTGACGCGCGGCTTCGGCGCGAGCCGGGTCACGCAGACCCTGACGCTGCCGCCCGGCGCGAAGCGCCTGGACATCGACACCGAGGTCGACTGGCGCGAGACGGAGAAGTTCCTCAAGGCGGCCTTTCCGCTGGATGTGCACGCGGAGCGGTACGCGGCGGAGACGCAGTTCGGGCACCTCTACCGCCCCACGCACACCAACACCAGCTGGGACGCGGCCAAGTTCGAGGCGTGCAACCACCGCTTCGTGCACGTGGCGGAGCCCGACTGGGGCGTGGCCCTGGTCAACGACTCGACGTACGGCCACGACGTGACGCGGACGGTCCGCCCGGCGGCTTCCGGGGCGGGCACGACCACCACGGTCCGGCTCTCCCTCCTGCGCGCCCCGCGCTTCCCCGACCCGCACACCGACCAGGGCGTCCACCGCTTCCGCTACGCGCTCGCCCCGGGCGCGACGGTCACGGACGCGGTCCGCGAGGGGTACGCGATCAATCTCCCGGAACGCCGGGTGCCCGGCTCGGCGCCGGTCGAGCCGCTGGTGTCGGTGGACCTCGACTCGGTGGTGGTCAGCGCGGTCAAGCTGGCGGATGACGGGTCGGGGGATGTGGTGGTGCGGCTGTACGAGGCGGGCGGTGGGCGCGCCCGGGCCCGCTTGCGGCTCGGGTTCCCTTCGACTTCGGTCGCAGCGACGGACTTGTTGGAACGCCCCCTCGCGGAGGCACCGGCGTACGAGGTCGACGGCGGTCAAGTGGCCTTGTCCTTGCGGCCGTTCGAGCTGGTGACACTCAGGTTCGTTTGCTGAGTTTCCCTCGCCGGAGGGGCTGAATCTCAGCCTCTCCGGCGTTTGCGGAGCGGGGGTCCGGGGGCGGAGCCCCAGTTACCCACCGGTGCGCGGCACCGTCACCGTCACCCGCAGCCCGCGCGGCTCATTCGGTGCGTACGCGATGGACCCCCCGCCCGCCGCCAGCAACGCCCGCGTGATGGACAGCCCAAGGCCCGACCCCTGCACATTCTGATGCCGCCCGCTGCGCCAGAACCGGTCCCCGATCCGCTCCAGCTCGTCCTCCGTCAGCCCGGGCCCCGCGTCGGCCACGACCACCGTCGCGGACTCGCCGTTCGACGCCACGGTGACCGTGACCGCCTCGCCCGCCGGCGTGAACTTCAGGGCGTTGTCGACCACCGCGTCAAGGGCGCTGGAGAGCGCCACCGGGTCGGCCCACGCGGTCGCCGCCGACAGGCCCTCGCAGCGCAGCTCCACCCCGCGACCCGCCGCCAACGGCCGCCATGCGTCGACCCGTTCGGCCGCCAGCTCCCCGATGTCGGTGAGCCTCAGATCCGCGGGCGCGTGCTCGGCGAGCGCCAGGCCGAGGAGGTCGTCCAGGACCTGCGCCAGCCGCTTGCCCTCGGTGCGTACGGACGCGATCTCCTCGTTGCCGTCCGGGAGTTCGAGCGCGAGCAGTTCGATGCGCAGGAGCAGCGCGGCGAGCGGGTTGCGCAGCTGGTGCGAGGCGTCCGCGACGAACGCCCGCTGCTGTTCGAGGACGTCCTCCACGTGGTCGGCCATCTCGTTGAACGACCGGGCGAGGCGCCGCAGTTCGGGCGGTCCGCCGGCCTCCGCGACCCGGGACTTCAGGCGTCCGGTGGCGATGTCGTGCGTCGTCGCGTCGAGGACCCGTACCGGCTTCAGGACCCAGCCGGTGAGCCGCAGCGCCGCGCCGATCGCGAGCAGCATCGCCGCGGCCTCGCCCGCGATGATGACCCACCAGCCGCGCAGCGTCTCCGAGCGCATCGTGCCGGTGGGCGAGTCGGTGACGACGACCGCGACGACGTCCCCGTCCCGGATCACCGAGGACGCCACGTACAGGCGACGGTCCTGCCAGGGCCAGACCTGCTTCGGGTCGTGGCTGCCGCGCCCGGTGAGCGCCTCCCGGAACGCCTCGTCGCCCTCGCCGCCCTCCGGCACCTGGAAGTTGTCGGCGGTGGCCATGACGTCGCCGTCGCGGTAGAAGACGCCGGCCCTGATGCCGTACACGTCGTGGTACCGGGTCAACTGCTGCTCCAGCGTGACCAGCCGCTCGTCCTTGTGCACCCGCCGCGATCCGGACGGGCGCTCGGTGACGTACTGCGCGAGTCCGGCGAAGCGGGCGGTGTCGTCGATACGGTCGATGACGACCTTCTGCTGCTGGGCCGCGGCGATGCTGACCGCCAGCGGGAAGCCGAGCGCGAGCAGCACACCCGCCATGAGGACGATGAGCAGCGGGAGAAGACGGGTCCGCACGGGGCGGCCTAGCCCTGGGTCGGGGCGACGAGGCGGTAGCCGACTCCGCGCACCGTCTCGATCAGCGCGGGGCTGCGCAGCTTGGAGCGGAGCGAGGCCACATGGACCTCCAGGGTCCGGCCGGTGCCCTCCCAACTCGTGCGCCACACCTCGCTGATGATCTGCTCCCGGCGGAACACCACGCCGGGCCGCTGCGCGAGCAGCGCGAGCAGGTCGAACTCCTTGCGGGTCAGCTGGACGCTCCGCCCGGCCACGCTCACCTGCCGGGTGGGCAGTTCGATGCGTACGGGGCCGAGGTGCAGCGAGTCCTCGCCGGTCCCGGTGGCCTCCTCGGGCACGGTGCGCCGGCTGACGGCGTGGATCCTGGCGAGCAGCTCGCCGGTGTCGTACGGCTTGACCACGTAGTCGTCGGCGCCGAGGTTCAGGCCGTGTATGCGGGAGCGGACGTCGGAGCGGGCGGTGACCATGATGACGGGGGTCGCGGTGCGCTTGCGGATCTTGCCGCAGACCTCGTAGCCGTCCTGGTCGGGCAGGCCGAGGTCCAGCAATACCACCCCGAAGCCGGACTTGGCTGACCTTCCGGGCTTATCGGGATCGTTCCCCTCCGGCGGGAGCAGCGCCCGCAGCGCCTCCTCGCCGTTCCGTGCGTGCACGACCTCGAATCCGTGCCGGGCGAGCACCGCGGAGAGCGCGGCGGCGACATGATCGTCGTCCTCGACGAGCAACAGCCGCATTCCGGCTCCCTTCGGTTCACTCTTCGTTCGGCGGGTTCAGGGACTCTGCGTGCGTGGTCCGCGCGCGCCCCGCAGGAGGCAGGCGCGCTGCATGCGCGCGCCCGCGCGACGCACCAAGGCAGTCACGCCGATGAACGCGCGCCCCGTCAAGGCTGTTCGGGTCACGGCCGGGTTCCGTTATGCAGCCGGTACGGAGCGGGGCGAAGCCGTGGCGTCCCGTTCACGCGGAGTGTCCGGTTGCGGCCGGATCGTTATGCTCAATTTCCCCTCAGATGTAATGACGCTGGTCGTACGGCATTACTACTGTCCTCCTCAACCGAGGAGGATGGAGCCAGAACCCCCATGGCCGAAGTATCAGTGACCAAGGACGCCGCGCCCGCGGCGGACGAGCTGGTCGCGCTGAAGAATGTCAACAAGCACTTCGGCGCGCTGCACGTGCTCCAGGACATCGACCTGACCATCGCCGCGGGCGAGGTCGTCGTCGTCATCGGGCCGTCCGGTTCCGGCAAGTCCACGCTGTGCCGCGCGATCAACCGCCTGGAGACCGTCGAGTCCGGAACCATCACCATCGACGGCAAGCCGCTGCCCCAGGAGGGCAAGGAACTGGCCAGGCTGCGCGCCGACGTCGGCATGGTCTTCCAGTCCTTCAACCTCTTCGCGCACAAGACGGTGCTAGAGAACGTGATGCTGGGCCAGGTCAAGGTCCGCAAGGTGGAGAAGGCGGCGGCCGCGCAGAAGGCGCGCGCCCTGCTCGACCGCGTCGGCGTCGGCACCCAGGCCGACAAGTACCCGGCGCAGCTCTCCGGCGGCCAGCAGCAGCGCGTCGCCATCGCGCGTGCCCTGGCGATGGACCCGAAGGTCATGCTCTTCGACGAGCCGACCTCGGCGCTCGACCCGGAAATGATCAACGAGGTGCTTGAGGTGATGCAGCAGCTCGCCCGGGACGGCATGACGATGATCGTGGTCACCCACGAGATGGGCTTCGCCCGCTCCGCCGCGAACCGCGTGGTCTTCATGGCCGACGGCCGCATCGTCGAACAGGCCACGCCCGACGAGTTCTTCAACAACCCGCGCAGCGACCGGGCCAAGGACTTCCTGTCGAAGATCCTGCACCACTGACGGCCCCGCGGGCGCCCGGGTTCCAGGCCCGCCGCACCCGCAGACGTCCCTGCGCCGGGCCCTCCGCCTGGACGGCCCCCGTCCGCACACGTCTTCTCAGCACCTGACGACACGAAGGATGTGCACCATGAAGCTTCGCAAGTCCGCAGCCACCGCGGCCGTCGTGGCCGCGCTCGCCCTGACGGCCACCGCCTGTGGCGGCAAGCAGGGCTCCGCCGGCGACAAGCCGAAGGGTCCGGACACCTCGGACACCAAGGCCCTCTCGTACGAGGTGAAGAAGAACGTCGAGGTCGACTCCCCGGTCTTCAAGGCGGCCAAGAAGCGCGGCAAGCTGATCATCGGCGCCAAGGCCGACCAGCCGTACCTCGGCTTCGAGGACCAGTCGACCAAGGAGCGCTCCGGCTTCGACATCGAGATCGCCAAGATGGTCGCGGCGGACCTCGGCTTCTCCCCGAAGCAGATCGAGTGGAAGACGGTCGACTCCGGCGCCCGCGAGACCACCGTAGCCAAGGGCGACGTCGACCTGATGATCGGCACGTACACGATCAACGAGGAGCGCAAGAAGCAGGTCGACTTCGTCGGCCCGTACTTCCAGGCCGGCGCCTCCCTCCTGGTCCGCAAGGACGAGAAGGAGATCAAGGGCCCCGAGACCGTGCGCGGCAAGAAGGTCTGCTCGATCGTCGGCTCCACGCCGCTGCAGAACATCAAGAAGCCCAAGTACGGCGCCGAGGTGACCGAGCTGTCCAAGTACTCCGAGTGCGTGGCCCAGCTCCTGCAGAAGCAGGTCGACGCCGTCACCACCGACGACGCGATCCTGATGGGCTACGCCGCGCAGAACGAGGGCAAGCTCAAGGTCGTCGGTGAGACGTTCTCGGACGAGCCGTACGGCATCGGCCTGAAGAAGGGCGACAAGGCGCTGCAGAAGGCCGTCGCGGACGCCCTCACCGCGCACATCGACAACGGCGACTACAAGAAGGCCTTCGAGGCCACCCTCGGCAAGTCCGGCTCCGAGTACAAGGACCCGCCGGCCTTCACCGACCCGAAGTAATGCTCCCCGCCCCGCTCCGTACGCACCCTCGGGCGCTGCGGGGCGGGGCGATCCATGTGCGCCTCGCTGCCGGATCCGTCCCTGTCCGTGTCCCTCGCCCTGTCCCGGGACACCTGGGCCCCGTCGCGAAGACCTGCGACCGTCGCGAACCCCTCGCGGAGAATTCATGAACGTACTGCTCGACAACCTGTCGCTGTTCCGCGAGGGGTTCATCGGGACCCTGGAGTTGACCGGGGCCAGCGCCCTGGTGGCGATGGTGCTCGGCGTGATCATCGCCGGGTTCCGGGTCTCGCCCGTGCCGCCGCTGCGGATATTCGGGGCCCTCTGGGTCACCCTCCTCCGGAACACCCCGCTGACGCTGCTGTTCCTGGTGGCGTTCTTCGTGGTGCCGAAGGTCCTCTTCCCCGACCTCGACTCCTTCCTGCTCGCCGTCTGCGCCTGCGGCTTCTACACCTCCGCGTTCGTCGCCGAGGCGGTGCGCTCCGGCATCAACACGGTGCCGCTCGGCCAGGCCGAGGCCGCCCGCTCCATCGGCATGACGTTCACCCAGACCATGAGCCTGGTCGTGCTCCCGCAGGCCACCCGCACCGTGGTGCCGCCGCTTTCGAGCATCTTCATCGCCCTGACGAAGAACACCGCGATCGCCGGCGCCTTCAACAACGTCGACCTGTTCAACGTCTCCAAGACGCTGAGCAACGACGGCTACGACATCGCGGTGATCTTCCTCTGGATCACTCTCGCGTATCTGATCGTCACGTACGCCATCAACGGTCTCTTCCGGCTGTTGGAGCACCGCCTGGAGGTCGCCCGATGAGCGCGAGCGTTCTCTTCGACGCCCCCGGCCCCAAGGCCAGGGTCCGCAACACCATCTACACCGTCGCCGGCTCGGCGGCCCTCGTCGGCGGCATCGTCTGGGTACTGCTGCGCCTGAACGAGAAGGGCGAGTTCGACCCCGCCCTGTGGGACATCTTCAACTACGCGGGCATCCGCCAGAACATCCTCGAAGCGCTCCTCGCCACCCTGAAGGTGTTCGCGCTCGCCGGTGTCTTCTCGCTGGCCTTCGCGGTCCTGATGTGCGTGGCGCGGCTCTCCGACCACCGGCCGGTGCGCTGGTTCGCGGTCGTCTTCATCGACCTGTTCCGCTCGATCCCGCTGCTGATCACGATCTTCGCCCTGTGGGTGGGCATCCTCGGCACGATGTCCCCGTTCTGGGCGCTCGTCGTCGGTCTGACCATCTACAACGGCTGTGTCCAGGCGGAGGTCCTGCGCGCCGGCATCAACGCCGTCCCGAAGGGCCAGAAGGAAGCGGCGTACGCGATCGGCCTGCGCAAGTACCAGGTCATGACGCTGGTGCTGTTCCCGCAGGCGATCCGCTCGATGCTGCCGACGATCATCAGCCAGCTCGTGGTGACCCTCAAGGACACCTCGCTCGGCTTCATGATCCTCTACCCGGAGCTGCTGCACTCGGCCCGCCTGATCGCCAACAACACGCCCGTCAACGGCGTGTACCCGTTCGTCCAGACGGTCGCCGTCTTCGGCGCGATCTACATCGGGCTGTGCCTGGTCCTCTCGTGGCTGGCCACGTGGATCGAGAAGCGGGGGCGGAAGGCGAAGTCCGGCATCACGGTCGCCTCGGCCAAGGAGCCGGCCGCGTCCGAGGTGGCCCCGGCGCCCGGAGCACCCGTCGCCGCCGACCCGCTGGACGAGACCGTCGTCGTCGACAAGGCGCAGGACAAGGACAACTGACGGACCGTCGGAGATCCTGAACCACCGGAGGCAGCGGCGTCACGTCGCTGCCTCCGTCACTTGACGCAAGCACCGGCAATGGGTTGCATACGTTCTGTGATCGCGCACCCTGCCCCAACTGCCAGTCCCAGCATGCCCTTCAAGGCCTCTCCCCAGGCCACTCCCGAGGTCCTCTCCCTGGCAGGAGGCGCCGCGCCGTGGACCCGGTGATCGTCGTCGGAGCGGGACCCGTAGGGCTCACCCTCTCCCTCGCACTCGCCCACGCGGGCGTCCCCTCGGTCGTCCTGGACGAGAGCCCCGGCAACGACGAACAGCGCCCGGCCCGTACGGCGGTACTCCGCGAGGACACCGCCGACCTGGCCGCCCGGCTCACGGGACGCGACTTCTCCGACGCCCGCTGGGCCGGCTGGCGCTCCTACCGCCGCAAGCAGGAGATGCGCCGGCACGTCTTCACCGTCGACGAGGTGAGCCCCGCCCCCGTCCACCTCGCGCAGCACACCCTCACCGCCGCGCTGCGCGAGGCCGTCGCCGACGAGCGGCTCGTCCGGTTCGCCCCGGGCAGCCGCCTGGACGCCGTCGAGCAGGACGCCCGCGGGGTGTCCGCCCACACCCGTGGCCCCAAGGACGCCTGGTGGCGCGGGAGTTACCTGGTCGGCTGCGACGGCCCCCGCTCGACCGTGCGCAAGCTCCTCGGTATCCGCTTCCCCGGCCGCACCTCCGTCGAACGGCACGCCGTCGCCGCCCTGCGCGCCGACCTGCCCTGGCCCGGCGAGGCCGTACTGCACCGCCTGCCGCCGTGGCCGGGCGCCGCCGCCGAGATCACCGCCCGCCCGCTGCCGGAGGGCGCCTGGCGGCTCGACTGGCTGCTGCCCGCCCGCAGCGAACTCGTCACTCCCGAAGTTCTGTTGTCAAAGATCCGTGACACTCTGGCCGGCTGGTGCGGTGGCAGCACCCCGCCGTACGACCTGCTCGACACCGGGGTCCACACCGTGCACCACCGTCTCGCCCGCAGCTGGCGCTCGCGCCGCTGTTTCCTCGCCGGGGACGCCGCCCATCTGCTCGGCGCCCTCGGCACCCAGGGCGTCGACGAGGGCCTGCGCGACGCCGACAACCTCGCCTGGAAGCTCGCCCAGTGCTGGCACGGGGCCGCGTCCGACGCCCTCCTCGACAGCTACCAGACCGAGCGCCGCAGCTCCGTCGCCGCCCGCCTGCGCGCCGCCGACCAGGCCCTGCCGATACTGCGCGGAGGCGGCGGCCTGCGCGCTTACGTCCCGGGCACCGCCCGCGGCCACGACGCCCTGCTCACCGACGGCCACGTGGGCCGTGGCCCCCTCGGCACTCCTCCTTCGTACGCCAACTCCCCTCTGTCGCCCGACACTCCACCGCCGTCCGCGGTCGGCACCGTCACACCGCCCGGCGCCCCGGTGGCCGATGTGCCGGTCACCGTGCCCGACGGCTCCACGGCCCGGCTCCGCGACCGGCTGGGCCGCGGCCGCTTCCTCGTCGTCCTCGTCGCCCCCGGCACCGGCGTATGGGAACGCCGGCACTGGATGTCCGCCGGAGTCATGCCCCGCCTGGCGGCCGCCGTGACCGCCCTGCCGGTACGCGGCGAACTCCTCGTCGCCGAGCACTATCCCGGCGCCGGTGCCCACACCGTCCTCCTCATCCGCCCCGACGGCCACCTGCTCACCGCCCTCACCGGGGTCCGCCCGGCCGAGCTGTACGCCGCGGCGGACACGGCGCGCGGCGGGTCGGCGGGGGGCGGGTCGGCAGGGGGCGGGTCGGCAGGGGGCGGGTCGGCAGGAGGCGGCGGTTCGGGTTCGGGCATCGATGTTGAGGGTGAAGCCGGGGTCGGGGTTGACGCCGGGGTTGAGGTAGACGTCGAGCCCGACGCGGGCAACGACGCTGGTACAGGTACGAGTACAGGTACGAGTACGAGTACGGGTACGGGTACGGGTACAGGTACGGGTACAGGTAGGGGTAGGGATACGGATACGGATACAGGTACGGGCACAGGGACAGGTACAGGTGCAGGTACAGGTGCAGGTACAGGTACCGGCAGAGGCGACGACCGCCGCTGACCTGCCGCGCGCGGGCGCCGGTCCTACCTCCGGCACCCGATCGCTCCCACTCACCGGACACCGTTTGACCCGGGCCGAGCCGCGTGCTGTACTCCGCCCCATGACCGACACCAGCCGAAGCCTCTGGCGACGGGTCCACATGGACCTCGTCCGCTACGCGGGCTGCGTCTGTCGCACGTCCTGATCTCGCCCTTCCTCTCGCGCACCCC
Organism: Streptomyces solicavernae; assembly: GCF_029968095.1. Lineage (GTDB taxonomy): Bacteria > Actinomycetota > Actinomycetes > Streptomycetales > Streptomycetaceae > Streptomyces > Streptomyces solicavernae. The sequence continues at coordinate 260,717 of NZ_JASCIR010000005.1, forward strand.
GCCCCACGCACCAGCGGTCCACCTGCTGGCCGGCGGCGGCCTACCTGCGCGTCCCCCGCGACTTCTCAGGACGGCACCCGTGTCTTCGACGACCACTTCCGCAGCCCCGGCCGCGCATTCGGCTTCGACCATCCCCCCTCCCGGCTCTGCCCCCTCCGGAGAGCCCGCCGCCCCTGCTCCCACTCCGGCCCAGCTCCTCGACTTCGTGCGCCGCACCGCCGCCGACGCCGAGCTGATCGCCTCGCTCCCCCTCGACCCCGAGGGCCGCACCTGGGTACGGCTCGAAGGCCCCAGTGGCAGTGAGGCGTGGCTGATCGGCTGGCCGCCCGGCACCGGCACCGGCTGGCACGACCACGCCGAGTCGGTCGGCGCCTTCACCACGGCCCGGGGCGAGTTGACGGAGAACTCCCTCGCCGTCCGGCTGCCCAGTGAGGGCTGGAGGACCCTCGAACTCGCCGCCGACGTCGACCACCGGCGCGCCCTGCCCAACGGCCGGGGCCGCGCTTTCGGCACCCACCATGTGCACGAGGTCCTCAACGAGTCGACCACCGAGCACGCCGTCTCCGTACACGCCTACTATCCCCCTCTCCCCTTGATCCGCCGCTTCAGCCGTACCGGCACGGTGCTCAGGCTGGAGCAGGTCGAACAGCCGGAGGACTGGCAGTGACCACCCCTACCCCAGCGTCCGCGCCCACTCCCCCATCCGCGCCCACTCACACGCCCACTCCCGGGGGCGCCCCGGCCCGCGAGCCGGTCCGTGCCCAACCCCTTTCCATCGACGCCCACTTGGAGCGTGTCCGCGAGGGCCTCGACCGCATCGGCCCGCAGGCCGCGCACACCGTCGCCGAGGCCGGCGAGGCCCTGCTCGTGGACATCCGGTACGCCGAGCTCCGCGAGCGCGACGGCCTGATTCCCGGCGCCCTGGTCGTGGAGCGCAACGAGCTGGAGTGGCGCCTCGACCCGCAGGGCAGCCACCGCTTGCCGGAGGCGACCGGTCACGATGTGCACGTCGTGGTGGTCTGCAACGAGGGCTACGCGTCCAGCCTCGGCGCCGCCTCGCTCAAGCAGTTGGGTCTGTACCGCGCCACCGACCTGATCGGCGGCTTCCAGGCCTGGCGCGCGGCAGGCCTGCCGGTCAGTGCCCCTGCCTCTGCCACTGGTACCCCCTCTGCCACTGCCACTGGTACCCCCTCTGCCTCTGCTTCTGCCTCCGCCACCGCCCCTGGTGCCGCCTCTGTCTCTCCCCCTGTCTCTCCTCCTGCCCCTGCCCCTCCACCTGCACCTGCACCTGCCCCTGCCGACTCGGTCTGACCCCGGCCCCGGCCTCCGCCTCAGAACCCCCCGTACTCCAAGTCGGCTGTCTCTTCCCCCTCTTGTTCCAGTGCTTGACGCACCACGCGCAGGGCCATGCCCTCCGGGTAGCCCTTGCGGGCGAGCATTCCCGCGAGGCGGCGCAGGCGCTTGTCCCTGTCGAGGCCTCTGGTCGAGCGCAGTTTGCGGGCGACCAGGTCTCGCGCTGTGGCTTCCTCCTGTTCGGAGTCGAGCTGCTCCATGGCCTCGTCGATGGCCGTGGAGTCGACTCCCTTGGTGCGCAGTTCGCGTGCGAGTGCGCGGCGGGCCAGGCCTCGGCTGTGGTGCCGGGACTCCACCCAGGCTCCCGCGAACGCCGTGTCGTCGATGAGGCCGACCTCCTCGAATCGGGAGAGGACCTCCTCCGCGACATCGTCGGGGATCTCGCGTTTGCGCAGTGCGTCGGCGAGTTGCTTGCGGGTGCGCGGGGTGCCGGTGAGCAGGCGAAGGCAGATGTTCCGTGCCCGCTCCTCCGGTGGCAGGTCGCGCTCCCGTGTACGCGATTCCCCCTTCCCGGCCCTCGACGGGTCGGGGGAATCGCTGTCCTGTTGCCCGGCGTCGCTGCCGCTGCCGCCACTCCGGCCTCGGGCAGGGGAGCGCTCTCCGCGGCCGCCCCGACCGCCCCGGCCTCTCCTGCCGCTCGGGCCGCCTCTCCCCGCGCGACCACCGGAGCGGTCGGAGTCCTCGCCGGTGCCGAACTCCTGGGTGTGACGCCCCAACTCCTCGTCACCGCCGAAGAGTTCGCCGTCATCACCGTCACCGAAGGCGCGCCCCCGGAAGAGCTGCCCGCCCGGGCTCTGGCCGTCGCAGGGACCGTCGAGGTGCCCGTCGAGGGGCTCCTCCGGCCAGTCCGTTCGCCGTACCACGGCTCAGCTCTTGGCCGTGGCGGCCTTGGTCGGCTTGGCCTTGGTGGCCGGTGCGGGCACCGACTTGGCCGCGTCCTTCGTGTCCTTGGCGTCCTTGTCGGCTGCCGCGTCCACGGTCGCCGCGTCCGTGCCGGATTCGCCCTCGCCGGGCTTCACCCCGACGCCCAGCTTCTCCTTGATCTTCTTCTCGATCTCGTTGGCGAGATCCGGGTTGTCCTTGAGGAAGTTGCGGGCGTTCTCCTTGCCCTGACCGAGCTGGTCGCCCTCGTACGTGTACCAGGCGCCGGCCTTGCGGACGAAGCCGTGCTCCACGCCCATGTCGATCAGGCCGCCCTCGCGGCTGATGCCCTGGCCGTAGAGGATGTCGAACTCGGCCTGCTTGAAGGGCGGCGCCACCTTGTTCTTCACGACCTTGCAGCGGGTGCGGTTGCCGACCGCGTCCGTGCCGTCCTTGAGGGTCTCGATGCGGCGGATGTCGATGCGCACCGAGGCGTAGAACTTCAGGGCGCGGCCACCGGTCGTGGTCTCCGGCGAGCCGAACATCACGCCGATCTTCTCGCGGAGCTGGTTGATGAAGATCGCGGTGGTCTTGGACTGGTTCAGGGCGCTGGTGATCTTCCGCAGCGCCTGGCTCATCAGGCGAGCCTGCAGACCCACGTGCGAGTCGCCCATCTCACCCTCGATCTCCGCGCGCGGAACCAGGGCCGCCACGGAGTCGATGACGATCAGGTCGAGCGCGCCGGAGCGGACCAGCATGTCGACGATCTCAAGGGCCTGCTCACCGTTGTCCGGCTGGGACAGGATGAGGTTGTCGATGTCGACGCCGAGCTTCTTCGCGTACTCCGGGTCGAGGGCGTGCTCCGCGTCCACGAACGCCACTTGGCCGCCGGCCTTCTGCGCGTTGGCCACGGCGTGCAGCGTCAGCGTCGTCTTACCGGAGGACTCCGGTCCGTACACCTCCACCACACGGCCGCGCGGGATGCCGCCCACGCCGAGCGCGACGTCCAGCGCGGTCGATCCGGTGGGGATGACCTCGATGGGTTCGTTCGGCCGCTCGCCCATGCGCATCACGGCGCCCTTGCCGAATTGCCGTTCAATCTGTGCGAGCGCGGCGTCGAGCGCCTTCTCGCGGTCGGTTCCTGCCATGGGTTCCACCCGATTTGCTTGAGTCGATCGCTTCACGTCCAAGACGCTATCCCCTGCCACTGACAATGCGCCTCGACGTCGGCCCCGGCCTGTGGATAACTCACCGGAACCCCCGAGATTCCGGGGCTGGAGTGGTGCCGGAACCCCCCATAAGAATGGATGTTCGATTTACGTGTCAAGCGCACCACCCGGCCCACACGCGCCGCCGTCGACACTTGATCTCGGCGGGAAGCGCGATGGAACGCGATGGGAAGATGTGGCGCAGGTGTGGGACGAGGATGTCGGTCGCGATTCGGGATGCCGGACGCGATGCGGGATGTGCTGCGGCTCGTCTCCCGACTGGCCCGCGACCGTACACTGCCGCGCGGCACCCGCCGGTTGTTGTGGCTGCTGGCCGGCCGTCTGGCCTTCCCCCAGCGACCTCGTGCGCGACTTCGCCCCCCTTTCTCGGCTACGCGGACGACGCGCTCGCCATCGCCCTCGTGCTGCGCACCGTCATCCGCGAGGCCGGGCCCGAAGCGCTTGAGCGGCACTGGCCCAGCACTGAGGACGGCCTGAACGTGGTGCGCCGCCTGTGCCGGGTTCCGGCCACCCCGGCCGAGGGGCTGACGTCGCCTGCGGGCCGGAGCTGAGCGCCTGCGAGACTCGACCCATGTTCGTTCAGCTTCTCGCGGCCACGGGTGTGCTCACCGTCCTGACCATGGTGCCCGGCCCGGACATGGCGGTCGTGACGAAGCGGGCCATCGCGTCCGGCTGGCAGGACGGCCTGCGCACGGTCGGGGGGATCGCGGCGGGACTGCTCGTCTGGGGCGCCCTGACCGTGGCCGGCCTGGCCGCCGTCCTGGCCGCGTCGAGCACTGCCTACACGATCGTCAAGTTCGCGGGTGCCGCCTATCTCGCGTTCCTGGGCGTCCAGGCGTTGCTGCAGAGCCGGCGCAAGCGGTCGGCGGCCGCGGGAGACGGTGCCTCGCCCTCTCCGGCGCCCGCGCCCGCGTCGGGCAGTCCGTGGCGCACGGGGCTGGTCAGCAATGTCTTCAACCCGAAGATCGCGGTTTTCTACACCGGCCTCCTGCCCACGCTTGCGCCGAGCGACGTGGCGCCGCACTTGGGCATGACACTGCTGGTGCTCGTCCACGCGGCCCTCACGCTCGCCTGGCTCGGCGGCTACGTGCTGGTCCTGGCCAAGGCCCGCCCCTTCTTCGAGAGGCCTGTCGTACGACGCGCCATGGATCGCGTCACCGGGGTCGTCCTGATCGGTTTCGGGGTCAAGGTGGCCACCTCTCAGCCGTGAGCACCGGCACCTCCCAGCCATGAGCACCGTCAGGAGGCGGCTCTCCCCGAGGTGAGGCCGTGTCTGCTCGTCGACGGCGACATCCACGTTCCTCGCCGCGGGCCGAGTCGCGTGACCCACATCACACATGGGGATGTCACAACTCGCGGGCTGCCCAGCGTCGTACGGGTGCTGGCAAGCACCGACGAGGACAGACGAGGACACAGGAGTCCACCATGGAAGCTCGACTGAACGTCATGGCAAGCCCGGTCGCCGCCAAGGCCCTGAAGCATCTCATCGCCGCAGGCCAGGTGCTCAAGGAGTCGTCTCTTCCGTCGGCGACGCAGGAGCTGGTGAAGATCCGGGCCAGCCAGATCAACGGCTGTTCCGGCTGCCTGGACATGCACACCAAGGAGGCGGCTGCGGCCGGTGAGACGTCGCTGCGGCTGAACCTGATCGCGGCGTGGCGTGAGGCCACCGTGTTCACCGATGCCGAGCGTGCGGCGCTGGAGCTGACGGAGGAGGGCACCCGGATCGCGGACGGCGCCGGTGGCGTCCCGGACGCGGTGTGGGCGAACGCCGCCCAGCACTACGACGAGGACCAGCTTTCTGCTCTGGTGACCTTGATCCTCGTCATCAACGCCTTCAACCGCGGCAATGTCATCACCCAGCAGCCCGCGGGGAGTTACCAGGTCGGCCAGCTCGCCCCGGCCAGCTGACGAGGCGCCGTTCCGTCAGGCGAGGGCGAACACCGCCACGTCATAGCGCTCGTTCACCGCCTCCGGCCGGTCGCACCCATCCGTGCGACCGGCCGCCGGACCGGGCCCCACACGGCTACGGAGGACAGGGACGCCCCGGAGGTGCTGTTCCGGCGCACCGTGAGCCGGATACTGCCGGGACTGCTGGGCACCGGCCGACCGAAGCGCCCCTCGCCGCGAAGGGCCCCATCGCCCCGAAGGGACCCCTCGACCCGAAGGGACCCCTCGACCCGAAAGCGCCCCTTAAGGGGCTCGTTCAGGGGCCCGGCGTCTGAACGGGTCCCGGCTGCGCGAGCCGGAATATTCTTCCGGACATGGCACTCTCCCCGACCGGCCCGCCCGGACAGCGACTCTCCGCGCGTGCCAAGGATCTCGTGGTGACGCTGGCCGTCACGGCTGTCGTCATGGGCGGCACGGTCTGGGGGATGCGGAACGTGACCGAGAGCCTCTGGCAGGCCGTGACCGGCTGGTCGCTGCTCTCGGTCGCCTGCGGCGCGCTGTACTTCCGCCGTCATCGGCCGATCGGCGTCGCCCTGGTCACGCTGCTCGCGTGTGCCGTGTACTACCCGGTGAGCGCGAACGACGGCCCCGTGATGCTGGCGTTCGTCATCGCCCTCTACACGGCCGCCGTGGACGGCCGCTTCGCCGCGGCCGCGGCCCTGGGCGTCGTGGCGATGCTGCTCGTGGTGTACGGCGAGGTGTTGCAGGAGCCGGGTCAGCGCAAGGTCGACGACATGTCGATCATGATGCTGGCGGGCTGGCTGCTCAGCCTGCTCGTGCTCGCTCGCGCACAACGCACGCGTGCCGCCTATTTGGCCGAGGTGCGCGGACGTGCCCTGGCCGCCGAGCGGGAGCAGGAGGCCCGGGCCCAGCAGAGCGCGACCGAGGAGCGGCTGCGGATCGCGCGTGAAGTCCACGACGTACTGGGGCACAGCATTTCGCTGATCAACGTGCAGTCCAGCGCTGCCCTGCACCGGCTCTCCAAGCGTCAGCCCGGGCCCGCGGACGACGACACGCCCGCCGCCGATCTCGCGACCGCCCAGGAGGCGCTGGAGGCGGTCAAGACCACGAGCAAGGACGCGCTGGGCGAGCTCCGTGCCACCCTCGGGATGCTCCGCCAGGCCGACGAGAGCGCCCCCACGGCCCCCACAGCCGGCCTGGAGCAGCTGCCCGGCCTTCTGGCGGGGGCGCGTAGCACGGGGCTCGACGTCCGCACGGAGACGGTGGGCACGCCCTGCCCGCTGCCGCCGCCGCTCGATCTGGCGGCGTACCGGATCGTGCAGGAGTCGCTCACCAACGTGACCCGGCACGCGCGCGCGGGCCGCGCGACGGTCACCCTCACGTACTCCGCCGAGGACCTGCGGCTGCGCATCGACGACGACGGCAAGGGCTCGCCGGACGAGTCGGCGCGGGGCAGCGGAATCCGCGGAATGGCCGAGCGTGCCAAGGCGTTCGGCGGCGAACTGACCGCATGCAACACGGCGGACGGCTTCCGGGTGAGTGCCCGGCTGCCGCTGCGGCCGCCGTTCGAGGGGGAGCTGTGAAAGCCACACAAGGACCGACGGAATCCGGCTCCGGAACGGAGGGCGGGAAGACGGTCCGTGTCGTCCTCGCCGACGACCAGACTCTTGTAAGAGCCGGTTTTCGTTCCATCCTGGAGGACGAGGACGACATCGAGGTGGTCGGCGAGGCCGCGGACGGCGAGCAGGCGCTCGACCTGGCCCGCCGGCTGCTGCCCGACGTGGTTCTGATGGACATCCGGATGCCGGGCGTCGACGGCCTGGAGGCCACCCGCCGCATCACCGGGGACACGTCCCTGGACGGCGTGCGCGTCGTGATCCTCACGACGTTCGACGTGGACGACTACGTGTACGGAGCGCTGCGCGCGGGCGCCTCCGGGATCCTGGTCAAGGACACCGAGCCGATGGAGTTGCTGCACGGCGTGCGGGTCGTGGCGCGCGGTGACGCGCTGCTGGCGCCCGCCGTGACGCGTCGCCTCATCGCCGAGTTCGCGGGCCGCACCAGGCAGCCCGACCCGAGCCCCCGCCTGAACGCGCTGACGGAGCGCGAGCGGGAGGTGATGGGCCTGGTCGGCGCCGGGCTGTCCAACGACGAGATCGCCCGGCGCCTGGTCCTCTCGCCCGCCACGGCCAAGACGCACGTGAGCCGGATCATGACCAAGCTGGACGTGCGCGACCGGGCCCAACTGGTCATCCTCGCCTACGAGTCCGGGATGATCACCCCGGGCTGGCTGGCCTGACCCGCCACCGCGCGTGCCCGCAACTCCTGGGGTACGCCGACGCCCGCACCCACAACTGAGGGTGTACGCCCACTGTCCACCGGAGGCCGACGCCTGCACCGGAGCCGTACGCGGACGCTGTCGGGGTGGACCCATCCCTGACCTTTGCGGGCGCCCCGCCGGCCCCGGAGACCCTCGACCTGGCGCGGCTGCAGTTCGCCCTCACCGCGGGCGGCCACTTCCTGTTCGTGGCCCTCACGCTCGGCCTCGCGACCCTGGTGGCCTGTCTGCAGACCCGGGCGACGCTGAGCGGCACCGTGCTGCACGCGCGCATGGTGCGGTTCTGGGGGCAGCTGTACGTCATCAACTACGCGGTCGGGATCGTCACCGGCATCGTCATGGAGTTTCAGTTCGGGCTGAGCTGGAGCGGGCTCACGCACTACGCAGGGGACGTTTTCGGTGCCTCCATGGCGCTGGAGACGGTGGTCGCCTTCTTTGTGGAGTCGACTTTCCTCGGCCTGTGGATCTTCGGCTGGCACCGGTTCAACCGCTGGGTGCACCTGACGCTGATCTGGGTCGTCACCCTCACCGCGTACGCCTCCGCGTACTGGATCCTCGTCGCGAACGGCTTCCTCAACAACCCCGTGGGGCACCGGGAGTCGGGCGGCAGGCTGGTCTTCGGGGACGCGGCGGCGGTGTTCACCAACCCGAGCACGCTGCTGGCGTTCGGGCACATCGTGGCGGGTGCGCTGCTCACCGCGGGGTTCTTCATGGCAGGGGTGAGCGCGTACCACCTGTTCAAGCGCTCCCCGGAGTGGGAGTTCTTCGGGCGGAGCCTGCGCGTCGGGGTGTTCGTGTCGCTGCCGGCCCTCTTTGTTGCGGCTGCTTTCGGCGGGGTTCAGTTCGCCGTGATGCAGCCCATGAAGGAGGCGGTTTTCAGCGCCAAGGCGGCCGAAGTGGCCCGGCTTCAGGCCGAGATGGCGGCTCGTTTCGGGCCCGGTGACTACGTCCCTTCGGAAGCGTTGACGCGCGGTGCCGGAATTCTGATGCTGCTCGCCTTCGCGCTGATGATGTACCTGTGCATCGGTGGTTTCGTGCTCGCCTGCTTCAAGAGGACCGTTTTCCGCTTCCGCCTCTGGCACGTGGTGCTCATGGCGGCGGTTCCGCTGCCGTACGTGGCGATGATCAGCGGCTGGGTGTTCCGTGAGGCGGGGCGTCAGCCCTGGGTCGTGTACGGCCTGTTGCGGACCGAGGACGCGGTGTCCTCGGTGTCGCCCGGGGCGATGCGCACCTCGTTGATCGTGTTCACCTCTCTGTTCGCGCTGCTCGCCGCCGTCAATGTGTGGCTGCTCGTGCGGCACGCGCGCGTGGGGCCCGTCGACCGCGGGCTCGGGCACGACGAGCGGGCCGCCGAACGGGACCCTGCCGACTCTCTCGCCGCCGCGAGTTACTGAGGAGCGCCATGGACGCCTCGACCCTCGAAACGCTCGCTGTCGGCCTGCTGGCGCTCTTCACGGCCGGCTGGTTCGTGCTCGGCGGCGCCGACATCGGCACCGGCATGATCGCGCCCTACCTGGGGCGCGGTGACGCCGAACGGCGCCTGGTACTGACGTCGTTCGCCCCGTTCTTCCTCGGCAACGAGGTGTGGCTGGTCGCCGCCGCGGGCCTGCTCATCGGCTGCTTCCCCGACCTGGAGGGCGAGTTGCTGAGCGGCCAGTTCGCCGTGGTGGTGCCGCTGCTCGCGGGCTGGGTGGTGCGCGACGCGGGGCTGTGGCTGCGCGGTCGTACGGGCGGCTCCCGGTGGCGTGCCGGGTGCGACGCGGCAGTGGTGTGCGGGAGCTGGACCGTCGCCCTGGCCTGGGGCTGGCTGCTCGCCGCGCTCTTCACCGGCTCCGTGGGCGCTCCGGCGGGCGGTCCGGTGGCGGTGCTCACGGCGCTCGCCGTCGCCGCGCTGTTCGCAGCCCACGGTCTCGGCTTCGCCGCCCTGCGCCTGACCGGAGATCCGTACGCACGCGCGCGCGTGCTGGTGGGACGCGGCGGACGGCCCTGGCAGACGTTCGCCCTGACCGGCTTCCTGATGGCCGCGCTTCCGGTGGCGGCGGGCCTCGGGCTGCCGCTCAGGGAGTCGGCCGCGGACGGCACCACGCTCGCGTTCCTCGTCCCCGCCCTGCTCGTCGTGACGCCGTTGCTGCTGGCCGTGCAGGCGTGGATGTGGCGCACGTTCCGGCACCGCGTGACCAGGCCCTCGTACATCTGAGCGCTCGCATCCGCCGTCGTACTGCGGAATCCCGTCAACCCCCGATCCCTTGGAGCTCCCGTGAAATACGCACTAGGCGTCCTCGGAGGCCTCTTCGGCGGCTTCTTCGCCGGTGAGCTGGTGGCTGTCGTCATCGGAGCCGCGGCCCATCTCGTCTTCGACGCGGACCTGCCGTTCGCCCTCAAGCTGATGCCGCTCTACCTGGCCGTGGCGGGCGCGATCGGCACTCCGCTGGTGCTGTCCCGCCGTGCGGGCGCCTCTCGGCCCGGCCGGGCGCCGGGCTCCCCTTACGGGGAGTGACGCGGCACGACGCGGTCTGCGGGCGGCACGGCTCAGGTGTCCCGGTCCGGTGGCTCAGCCGTGCGCTGGTGCGGCGGCGGGGGAGCGTCGCTGCGCGTGCTCAGGGCCTGTCTCAGGCGGACGAGCGGCGGGCCGACGTCGCGCTTGCGGTGGCCGTGCACGCGCGGGTCGTCCGTCACGTCGTACCGCTTCACATAGGCGCCGAGGAACGCCTGGAGCGTGGCCACCGCCGGGATGGCGATCAGGGCGCCGACCGCGCCCAGGAGGGCCGTGCCCACGATGACCGAGCCGAAGGCGACAGCCGGGTGGATGTCGACGGTCTTGGCGGTCAGCTTGGGCTGCAGCATGTAGTTCTCGAACTGCTGGTAGACCACCACGAAGATCAGCACCCACAGCGCGTACCAGGGGTCGACCGTGAACGCGATCAGCATCGGCAGTGCGCCCGCCAGATAGGTGCCGATCGTGGGCAGGAACTGCGAGACCAGACCGACCCACACCGCGAGCGCGGGCGCGTACGAGACGTCGAGCGCCGCCAGCAGGATGTAGTGGGCGATGCCGGAGATCAGGGCCATCAGACCGCGCGAGTACAGATAGCCGCCCGTCTTGTCGACGGCGATCTCCCAGGCGCGCAGCACCTCGGCCTGCTTGGCGGGCGGCAGCACGGAGCACAGCGCACGGCGCAGGCGCGGCCCGTCCGCCGCGAAGTAGAACGAGAAGAGCAGGATCGTCAGGAGCTGGAAGAGCCCGCCCAGGACCTGCGCCGACACGTCCAGGACGCCCGTCGCACTGTTCTGCACGTACTTCTGCAGCCAGTCCGAGTGCACCAGGCTGTCCTGCAGCTCGACCCGGGACAGCTCCGTGTGGAACGTGGTGTTGATCCAGCTGATCACCGAGTCGAGGTACTGCGGGAAGTCCTCGACCATGTCCACGATCTGGCCGGCGAGCATCGAGCCCAGCATGGCGACGAAGCCCGCCCCGGCGAAGATCACGCCGAGGAACACCAGCGCGGTGGCCAGGCCACGGCGCATTCCGTGGTGCGCCATCCTGCTCACCGCGGGCTCCACGGCGAGCGCGAGGAAGAACGCGATCAGGATGTTGATCAACAGGCCGGTCAGCTGGTGGAAGGCCCAGCTGCCCAGCTGGAAACAGGCGAACAGCGCCAGCGCGAGCACCATGGCGCGCGGGAGCCAGCGGGGCATGCGCTGTCCCGGCCACGCCGCGGCGGGCCCGTCCGGGGGCGTCGTCGAGGGCGGGCCGCTTTCCTGCGCGACGGTCTCACTGGATGCTTTGCTGGCTGCCACGGGGACCAGTCTCGCGTACGCCACTGACAATCCGGCGGCCGTCCCGGCGTGACGCACCTCATCCGGGCGCGGCCGCCCGTCGAGGCGCGTCTCGCGGCTTGCCCAAGGCGCCTTTCGTGGCTCACCCAGACCTCTGCCGGGGCCCGCCCAGGCGTCTGGCGTGGCTCACTCAGGCCTCTGGCGTGGCTCGCTCAGGCGTCTGCCAGCGGCCCGCGTCAGCGCTTGTCGTCCGGCAGGGTGCCCCGTCTGTCGGCCGGGAGGCCCATGGCGCCGCACACCGCGCGCCAGACGTCCTTCGTCTCCCAGCCGGCGTCCAGCGCCTGGTGCACCGTCCGCCCGCCGAGCTCGGACATCACATGATCGCGCGCGAACGAATCGGCGTACGAAGCACCGAAGTGCTCCTCCATCCGCTGCCAGAAGACCGTCAACCGCATGAACCCAGTATCCCGCCCCTGAGAGTGGGCCGTGGCCGGAGCGGCTGCCGGGCGCCGTCTGCCGCCCTACGGTTCGGAGCATGGCTGAATCCGTAGCATCCGGTACGCCCGAGGCGGCCGCGCGGCTGCCGCGTCCCACGGCCGCTCGGCCCTGTCGGCTCGCCCGTGCCGAGCGCTTCGTGTGGCTCACCGCGCGTGTGCTCGAACAGCGCAGGTTCGCCCACCACTTCCTCGGCGCTTCCGCCGATGCCGTCGAGGAGGCGCTCGCCGCGTACCGCACCCAGGACGGCGGATACGGGCACGCTCTTGAGCCCGATCTGCGGGGCCCGGTGAGCCAGCCGCTGCACACCGCGCACGCGCTGCGCGTGCTCGACTCGATCGGGCGCTGCGGCGGGCAGCGCGTGGAGCGGGTGTGCCGCCACCTCTCGGAGCTGTCGACGCCGGACGGAGCGCTGCCCGCGATCCATCCCAGCCAGCGCGGCTACCCCGTCGCGCCGTTCGTGCCGGTCGTGGACGACCCGCCCAGCGACCTGCTCGCCACCGGCCCCGTGGTGGGCCTGCTGCACCGCAACCAGGTGTGGCACGCCTGGCTGTTCCGCGCCACGGACTACTGCTGGCAGGCCGTGGAGTCGCTCACCACGTCCCACCCGTACGAGATCCAGGCCGCGGTGGCCTTCCTCGACGGGGCGCCGGACCGCTCCCGTGCCCGGGCCGCCGCGGACCGTCTCGGCCGGCTGGTGAGGGAGCAGCGGCTCGTCGTGCTGGATCCCCGGCGGCGGGACACGTACCCGGTGGCGCCGGGCTACGCGCCGGGCGAGCACCACTTCCCGCACGACTACGCGCGCGTGCCGGAGTCCTTGGCCCGTTCCTGGTTCACGGACGAGGAGCTGGCGCGGTCCCTGGACCACCTGGAGGGCGAACAGCAGGACGACGGCGGCTGGCCGGTCAACTGGCCTCTGTGGGCTCCCGGTTCGGCACTTGAGTGGCGTCCGGTCGTGACGATCGACGCCTTGCGCACACTGCGTGCGTACGGCCGCAAGCCGGGCTGACGGCCAAGGGGCGCCCCTTCGGGGTGCGTCAGGTCCGCCAGCGCGTGGAATCGGGAACCACGCGTGTGTGGTCCCCGATTCGACGCGCACCGCTTCAGCCGAGCGCGCGCACCCCCGCGGTGACGGCCACGGCGGCCGTGATGATCACCAGGAACGGCGCCCGCAGCAGGAAGGCCACGCCCGCCGCAGCGAGGCCGGCCGCCTTGGCGTCGAGGACGAGGTGCTGCCCCTCCGCGAAGGTCTGCTGCGCCGTGAGGGCCGCCAGGAGCGCCACGGGCAGCAGCGCGGCGAGGCGCTGGACGAGCGGCCGCTCAAGGACTCCGGCGGGCACCAGCAGGCCGAGCAGCTTGACGGCGTAGCAGCCGGCGGCGGTCAGGGCGATGGCGAGCCAGATGTTCAACGGTCTTTCCTCTCACGGGCACGGATCTTGCGGCCCTCCACGAAGAGCACGAGCGGCGCGGCGAGCGCGGCCACCAGGACGGGCACGCCCGCGGGCAGCACCGGGAGCAGCGCGAGGCCGAGGACGACGGCGAGAAGCGCCACCGCGCGTTCCGTCGTCGTACGCAGCATCGGTGCGAGCAGCGCGAGGAACGTGGCGGGTGCCGCCGCGTCCAGGCCCCACGCGTCGGTGTCACCAACGGCTGAGGCGCCGAGACCGCCGAGCAGGGTGGTGACGTTCCACAGCACATAGAGGGCGAGTCCCGTGACGGTGAAACCGATGCGGCGGGCGCGCCTCGTGGGCTGGGCGAGCGTCACGGCGGTGGTCTCGTCGATCACCCAGTGCGCGGCGAGCGGCTGCACAAGGCGCGGGAGTTGCAGGAGCTGTGAAAGCCGCAACCCGTAGAACGCGTTGCGCACCCCGAGGAAGAAGGCCCCCGCCGCGGCCGTCACCGGATTGCCGCCGCCGGCCAGGGCTCCGACGAGCGCGAACTGGGAGGCGCCGGTGAAGACCAGGAGGCTCAGGGCGCAGGTCTGCAGGAGGCTGAGGCCGTTGCCGACGGAGGTCACGCCGAAGGCGAAGCCGGAGAGGCCGACGGCCACGCCCACGCCGAGCGCGTCCCGGACGACCGCGGAGTCGGCCTTTTCGGCGCCCTGCGCGGACGGCACGCCCCGGTCGTGGACGGGATCGTCTTCGGCGCGTATAGCTGCGGATGCTGTCTGTTCTGCCACGCCTAGGAACGTACGGTGAACGGCTCCGCCCGGTCTTGTACGTTCTTGCGCGCTGCGCGGCGGGGTGCGGCCGCGTACCGGGGCTCGGGTGCGCCCCCGCGTTCCCGGGGTTGCTCACGGCGCGCGTGTTCCGTGCTTTCCCCGCGCTCGCGCTGGTACGCCCCCGGCGGCACGCCGACGATGCGCGTGAAGTGCCGGTTCAGGTGCGGCTGGTCGGTGAAGCCCACAGCGGCAGCCGCGTCGGCGGGAGCGGTGCCGATGTCGAGGAGCGTGCGGGCCCTTCGCACGCGCGCGTTGGTGAGCCAGCTGTGCGGCGGCATCCCGTACTCCCGCTTGAAGGCGCGCAGGAGCGCGAACGGGCTGGTGCCGAGTTCCGCGGCGAGCTCCTCCAGGGAGGGCGGCGCCGCCATGCGGGTCTCAAGCACGTCACGCGCCCGTACGGCGTCGCGGCAGCCCGCGGAGCGCGGCGTGCGGGCGGGCAGCGAGCCGCCGTACCGGCTCAGCAGCCTGGCCACCAGGATCCGCAGCACGCTGTCGGCCGCGAGTGCGTTGCCCTCCTCCGCGGCCCGGTGCACCTCCCTGATCATCCGCGCGCCCTGCGGATCGGTCACGTCGACCTCGGCGAAGCCGACAGTGCCGCGCAGGGCGGACGTCTCGGCGGCGATCTCGGCGACGACCTCGGCAGCGGGGTACAGCGTGTGGTAGGCCCAGCCCTCGGGGACCCCGGCGTGCGCCGAGTGCGGCACCTCGGGGTTGATCATCACGAGGCTGCCGGGGGCCGCGTGCACGGTGCGGTCGGGCAGCACGACGTCCTCGACGCCGCCGCTGACCGCCCCGAAGACATACCCCTCGTGGCTGTGCCGCGGGAAGGAATGCCGGACGTACCGGGCGCGGAGCAGGTCGATGCCCGGCAGCTGTTCGTGCTGCCAGTACCGCGCCCACTCGTCCTCGCCCTTGCCCACACCGGCATTCTCGCAAAGCGGCGGCGAGCCCTCGACGCGCCGCTTCACGGCCCCTCCGACGGCCGCGCCACCGGGCGGGCAGGCCACCCGCCGGCCCTCGTTTGCCCAGGTCGGGGCGATTGTCAGTGGGGCGGTGCACGATGGGGACCATGGCACGGACAGCGCTCGACTCGTTCTCACCCGCGACCCGCAGCTGGTTCACGGGAGCCTTCTCCGCGCCCACATCCGCCCAGGAGGGCGCATGGCGGGCGACCGGCGAGGGCTCGGACGTGCTGGTCGTCGCGCCCACCGGCTCCGGCAAGACCCTGGCCGCGTTCCTGTCCGCGCTCGACGGCCTCGCGAGCACGCCGCCGCCCGCCGACCCGAAACAGCGCTGCCGCGTCCTGTACGTATCACCGCTCAAGGCCCTCGCGGTGGACGTGGAGCGCAACCTCCGCTCGCCCCTGACCGGCATCCGGCAGGAGTCGGTGCGCCTCGGCCTGCCCGAGCCCGAGGTGAAGGTCGGCATCCGCTCGGGTGACACCCCGGCCGCCGAGCGCCGCTCCCTCGCCACGAAGCCGCCGGACATCCTCATCACCACGCCCGAGTCGCTGTTCCTGATGCTGACGTCGTCCACCCGCGAGGCCCTGGCCGGCGTCGAGACGGTGATCCTGGACGAGGTGCACGCGGTGGCGGGCACCAAGCGCGGCGCGCACCTGGCGCTGTCCCTGGAGCGGCTGGACGAGCTGCTGCCGCGCCCTGCCCGCCGTATCGGCCTGTCCGCGACGGTGCGCCCCGTGGACGAGATCGCGCGCTATCTGTCGCCGCAGCGCCGGGTGGAGATCGTGCAGCCGCCGTCGGGCAAGGAGTTCGACCTGTCGGTAGTCGTGCCCGTCGAGGATCTGGCCGAGTTGGGCGGCTCCCCGGCGAGCGACGCCGACGACGCACAGGGGGAGCGCCCCTCGATCTGGCCGCATGTGGAGGAGCGCATCGCGGACCTGGTGCAGGCGCACCGCTCGACGATCGTGTTCGCCAACTCCCGCCGCCTGGCGGAGCGCCTGTGCAACCGCCTCAATGAGATCGCGTACGAGCGGGCGACCGGCGAGCCCCTGCCCGAGGACCACTCGCCCGCCGAGCTGATGGCCGAGTCCGGTGCGGCCAAGGGTGCACCGCCGGTCCTCGCGCGCGCCCACCACGGTTCGGTCTCCAAGGAGCAGCGCGCCCTCGTCGAGGAGGACCTCAAGGCGGGCCGGCTCCCCGCCGTGGTCGCCACGTCGAGCCTGGAGCTGGGCATCGACATGGGCGCGGTCGACCTGGTCGTGCAGGTCGAGTCGCCGCCCTCGGTCGCCTCGGGGCTGCAGCGGGTGGGCCGCGCCGGCCACCAGGTGGGGGCGGTCTCCACGGGCGTGGTCTTCCCGAAGTACCGGGGCGATCTCGTGCAGTCCGCGGTCGTCACCGAGCGGATGCGGTCCGGCGCCATCGAGTCGCTGCGGGTCCCGGCCAATCCGCTGGACGTGCTGGCCCAACAGCTCGTCGCCATGGTCGCGTTGGACACCTGGCAGGTGGACGACCTGCTGGCGGTCGTGCGCCGCGCGGCGCCGTTCGCGGCCCTGCCGGAGTCGGCGTTCACGGCCGTCCTGGACATGCTCGCCGGGCGCTATCCCTCGGACGCGTTCGCCGAGCTTCGCCCGCGCGTGGTGTGGGACCGGGTGGCGGGCACGGTCACGGGCCGCCCGGGAGCGCAGCGTCTGGCCGTCACTTCTGGGGGCACGATTCCGGACCGCGGCCTGTTCGGAGTGTTCCTCGCGGGTTCCGACCCGAAGAAGGGCGGCGGGCGCGTCGGCGAGCTGGACGAGGAGATGGTGTACGAGTCCCGCGTCGGGGACGTCTTCACCCTCGGCACCAGCTCCTGGCGCATCGAGGACATCACCCGGGACCGCGTCCTGGTCTCCCCCGCCCCCGGAGTCCCCGGCCGACTGCCGTTCTGGAAGGGCGACCAACTGGGCCGTCCGCTCGAACTGGGCCGTGCGCTGGGCGCGTTCCTGCGCGAGATCGGCGGCCTGAGCGAGGCGGACGCCCACCACCGCCTCGCCGCGGCGGGCCTCGACCGGTGGGCCGCCGAGAACGTCCTGTCGTACCTCGACGAGCAGCGCAAGGCCTGCGGCCACGTGCCCGACGACCGCACGATCGTGGTGGAGCGCTTCCGCGACGAGCTGGGCGACTGGCGGATCGTCGTCCACTCCCCCTTCGGCGCCCAGGTGCACGCCCCGTGGGCGCTCGCCCTCGGCGCCAAGCTCAGCGAACGCTTCGGCATGGACGCCCAGGCGATGCACGCCGACGACGGCCTGGTCCTGCGCCTGCCCGACGCCGGCCTGATGGGCCTCGACCTGCTCGATCAGGACCCGGCCAAACCCGGCCTTGAGTACGACGACGAGCAGGCGCCGGTGGGCGCGGCGGACGTCGCCTTCGACAAGGGCGAGATCGACCGGGTCGTCACGGACCAGGTGGGCGGCTCCGCCCTGTTCGCCTCCCGGTTCCGCGAATGCGCGGCCCGCGCGCTGCTGCTGCCGCGCCGCAACCCCGGCAAGCGCACTCCGCTGTGGCAGCAGCGCCAGCGCGCCGCCCAGCTTCTGGAGGTCGCGAGCGAGTTCGGCTCCTTCCCGATCGTCCTCGAAGCGGTCCGCGAATGCCTCCAGGACGTCTTCGACGTACCGGGCCTGGTCGAGCTGATGGGCGACATCGACTCCCGCCGCGTCCGCCTGGTCGAGGTCACCACGCCGGAGCCGTCCCCGTTCGCCCGCTCCCTGCTGTTCGGGTACGTGGCGCAGTTCCTGTACGAGGGCGACTCCCCGCTCGCCGAGCGCCGCGCGGCCGCCCTGTCCCTGGACTCCCGGCTGCTGGCCGAACTGCTGGGCCAGGCGGAGCTGCGCGAACTGCTCGACGCGGACGTCCTGACCGAGCTGGAGCGCGAGCTGCAGTGGCTCACCGACGACCGCCGCGTCAAGGACGCCGAAGGCGTCGCCGACCTGCTGCGCGTCCTCGGCCCGCTCACCGGCGCGGAGTTGGCGCTGCGCGGCGCCGAACCGCACTGGGCCGAGGAGCTGGCCGGGGCCCGCCGCGCCATCCGGGTCCGTATCGCGGGCGCCGACCACTGGGCGGCGATCGAGGACGCCGGCCGGCTGCGCGACGCGCTCGGCACGGCCCTGCCGGTCGGCGTACCGGAGGCGTTCACCGAACCGGTCAAGGACCCCCTGGGCGACCTCCTCGCGCGGTACGCGCGCACGCACGGCCCGTTCACCTCTGCCACGGCAGCCGCCCGCTTCGGCCTCGGCACCGCCGTCACGGACGGCGCGCTGCACCGGCTCGCGGCCAACGGCCGGGTCGTACAAGGCGAGTTCCACCCGGCCGGGATCGGTCAGGAGTGGTGCGACGCCACGGTGCTGCGCCGGCTCCGCCGCCGCTCCCTCGCCGCACTCCGGCACGAACTGGAACCGGTGCCGCCGGCCGCGCTCGCCGGTTTCCTCCCCCAGTGGCAGCACGTGGGCAACCACGGCCTGCGGGGCATCGACGGCCTGGTGCGCGCCATCGAGCAACTGCAGGGCGCGTCCGTGCCCGCGTCCGCGCTGGAGAAACTGATCCTTCCGTCCCGCGTGCGCGACTACACCCCGGCGCTGCTCGACGAACTCACCACCACCGGCGAGGTGCTGTGGGCCGGCGCGGGCGCCCTGCCCGGCAAGGACGGCTGGGTCTCCCTCTACCTCGCCGACACCGCGCCCCTGCTGCTCCCCGAGCCCCACCCTCTGGAGATCACGGCCCTGCAGGAGTCCGTCCTGACCGCACTCTCGGGCGGGTACGGACTGTTCTTCCGTCAGATCGCCGACCAGGTCCGCGCCACCACCCACCCGGAGGCCACCGACCCGGAACTCGCGGACGCGCTCTGGGAGCTCGCCTGGTCCGGGCGGCTCACCAACGACACCCTCGCCCCCATGCGCGCCCTCCTCGGCTCCGGCCGCACCGCGGGCTCCACGGCCCACCGCGCCAGACGCAACGTCCCGCGCGGGCGGTACGGCTCACTCACGGCCGCCGCGCGCACCGGCGCCCGCCCGGTCTCCCGTACGGGACCGCCCACGGTCGCCGGCCGCTGGTCGCTGCTCCCCGGCCACGAGCCCGACGCGACCCGGCGCGCGCACGCTCTGGCCCGCACCCTCCTGGACCGGCACGGCGTGGTGACGCGCGGCGCGGTGGGCGCCGAGGGCGTGGAGGGCGGCTTCTCGGCGACGTACCGCGTCCTGTCCGCCTTCGAGGACAGCGGGCAGGCGCGCCGCGGGTACGTGGTGGAGGGCCTGGGCGCCGCTCAGTTCGCGATGGACGGCGCGGTGGACCGGCTGCGGGCCGCTGCCAACGCACGCGACCGCGGGGAGGCCCCGGCAGGCGCCGAGCGCGCGGTCGTCCTGGCCGCAGCGGACCCGGCGAACGCCTACGGCGCGGCCCTGCCCTGGCCCGAGCCGCCCACGGGAGCGGGCCACAAACCGGGCCGCAAGGCCGGCTCCCTGGTCGTCCTGGTGGACGGCGAACTCGCCCTGTACATGGAGCGCGGCGGCAAGACCCTGCTCGCCTGGCCGACCGACCCGGACGACCCGACGTCCCCGGACGACACCCGCCTCCACACGGCAGCCGAAGCACTCGCCTCGGCCGCACGCGCGGGCGCACTGGGCACGGTCACCGTGGAGCGGATCAACGGCACGGCGGCGCTCACCTCGCCCCACGGCGCCCTGCTGGAAGGAGCAGGTTTCATCGCCACCCCAAGAGGCCTCCGCCTCCGCGCCTGACGGACAGACCCCACCCACCAGCGCCACCGGCGGCACCACCGCCCCACCGACCCACCGCCCCACCCACCGAATCCACCGAATCCACCGACCCACAGGTCCGCCGACCGCCACACCGCCCCCAACCCGCACCGTCGCCAACGGCCACCGCCACCCCCACCGTCCCCACCGTCCCCAACGGCCACCGCCACCGCCACCGCCACCGCCACCGAAAGGCCGCCCCACCACCAACACACCCGGCAACTCACCCGACCCCCAGGATGATGACCCCATGCCCGAAGGAGACACCGTCCACCAGGCGGCCCGCCGGCTGCACAACGCGCTGGCCGACGACGTCCTCACCCGCTCCGACCTGCGCGTGCCGAAATACGCCACCGCGGACCTCACCGGCCGGGCCGTCCTGGATGTCACCCCGCGAGGCAAGCACCTGCTGACCCGCGTGGAGGGCGGCCTGACCCTGCACACCCACTTGGGCATGGACGGCTCATGGAAGGTGTACGCGCCGGGCGAGCGCTGGCGCGGCGGCCCCGCCCACCAGATCCGCGTGATCCTCGGCACCGCCCGCCACGCGGCCGTCGGGTACCGGCTCCCCGTACTGGAACTGCTGCGCACCGCGGACGAGGACCGCGCCGTCGGCCACCTCGGCCCCGACCTGCTCGGCCCCGACTGGGACCCGGACCAGGCCGTGCGCAACCTCCTCGCGGACCCCGCCCGCCCCCTCGGCGAGGCCCTGCTCGACCAGCGCAACCTCGCGGGCATCGGCAACATCTACAAGTCGGAGCTGTGCTTCCTGGCCCGCGCCACGCCCTGGCTCCCGGTCGGCGAGCTGCCCGAGGACGTGCCCGTACGCCTGGTCGCGGCGGCGAAGCGGATCCTGGAGGCCAACCGCGACCGCCCGGACCGCTCCACGACGGGCCGCCGCGACCAGCGGCTGTACGTGTACGGCCGCGCCCCACGCCCCTGCCTGCGCTGCGGCACCCCGGTGCGCTCGGCGGAACAGGGCGGCGAGGCCGAGAACCGGGGCCGCGTCACGTACTGGTGCCCCAGCTGCCAGCAGGGCCCGGCAGCACCCTCGCGAACTCCGAACACGAGTCACCACCCCACCAATTGACACCCTCAGCCGCCAACTGAACCCCCGCCCCCAGCCATCCCCCCTCATCAATTGACGCCCCGTCAGATAATTCGTACCGTCCGACCATGCCGGCATCCACCTCACATACCGCCCACACCACCCACACCACCCACACCACCCACACCACCCACACCGATCAAAACCCCCGCACCACCCAAACCCCCCACTCCGCCCAAGACCTGACCGCCCGTACCGCGTTCGTCACCGGTGCCGCGAGCGGGATCGGGCGGGCGACCGCCGTGCTGTTCGCCGAAGCAGGCGCCGTAGTGCACTGCGCGGACCGCGACGCCCAAGGGCTGCACGACACGGCGAGCGTCATAGAGAGCGCGGGCGGCACCGCCCGTACGCACACGCTGGACGTCTCAGACCGGGCACAGGTGGAGAACGCGATCCGCGCCGCACAACGGGAGGACGGCCTGGACGCGCTGGCGGCCGTGGCCGGCGTCATGCACAGCAGCCCCGTCCTCGAAACCACCGACGAGGACCTGGACCGCGTCCTGGCGATCAACTTCAAGGGCGTTCTGTACGCCTGCCAGGCCGCGGCCCGGGCGATGATCGGCGCGGGCCGCCCCGGCTCGATCGTCACGATGGCCTCGGGCGCCGTCGACACGGGCGGCCCCGGACTCCTCTGTTACGGAGCCGCGAAGGCCGCGGTCGTCCAGCTGACCAAGACCCTGGCCACCGAGGTCGGGCCGCACGGCATCCGCGTCAACGCGGTCGCGCCGGGCTGGATCCGTACCCCCATGACCGAGCGGCGCAACAACGACGAAGTGCAGGTGCACACCGCGGACTTGATGTCCCGGATGTCGCCGCTCGGCCGGGTCGGGACGCCCGAGGACGTGGCGCACGCGGTGCTGCATCTGGCCTCGGACGCGGCGGCGTTCACGACGGGCCAGATCCTC
The DNA here is from genome assembly GCF_029968095.1 of Streptomyces solicavernae. Taxonomy (GTDB): domain Bacteria; phylum Actinomycetota; class Actinomycetes; order Streptomycetales; family Streptomycetaceae; genus Streptomyces; species Streptomyces solicavernae. The sequence goes on from NZ_JASCIR010000005.1 coordinate 282,658, forward strand.
CGCCCCAACGGCGGCGTCGCCATGCCCTGGTGACCGCACGTGCGCCGGCGCGCCGCAACCGTCCCGCCCCGGCGCGCCAGCGCGCGGCCTCGGCCCGCCAGCGCGCCGCTTCCTGCCGCGCCCGCCGGCGCGCGCTCACCGCGTGCGCGAAGGGCACACAGTGCACCGGCAGCACGCTCAGCCCCCAGCCCCCGGCGAAGACCGCGCCCTCCACGACGCCCGTACGGCCCGGCACGAGCGCGAGCCGCAACGCGGCCCACCACCACGCCGCCCCGAGCACCAGCGCCCCGACCGCGAGGACCACACCCCGCAGCGAGCCCGCTCCCGCTTCCCGCCCGAGCCACGTCATGGCAGCCTCCTCCGGCCGACGCCGCACCCACGGCGCGATCACCCGACGGGCGGGCGGCGCACAGGCGACATCAGATGCATCAGAAGCATCAGAAGTACATCAACCCCCCACCTGCACAACGGCGTTCAGCGAGCGGAACCGCCCAGCGGTCTCAACCGTTCGCCGCCTGGACGCGGACGCCATGCAGACGCTCGTGGACGCGCGCCCCGCCGAACCCGCCGCTCCGCGCGACCGCCGCCGACCTGCCGTCCGGCGAACTCCCGAGCGTGGCGGCCCGCTCCGCGACGGTGTCGGAGTGCAGCCGCGCAGGGTCGACCACCTCGTCGAGCTGCAGGTGCACGGAGCGGAACCGGGGGCCGACGGCGTTCCAGTGCACCTGCTTGGCGACCAGCGACAGATCCACGAGGTCGACCAGGGCGCCCTGCAAGGCCTCGCCGACCGTCTGCGGGTCGGCGTCGGACAACGGGCTCTTCACGACGTACATACGAGTTCTCCCAGACGCACGGATGGGATGGACGGCCGGCGACCGCCCCCTCGACCGGCCGCTCCCTCGACCGACCGCTCCGTCAACCATCCCACAGAGCCCTAAAACCGGGCACTTCGAGCGACCCGGCGACCACCCTCCGCAACAGTCAGCCCACAGCGCGGACTCCACACGCCACCGCCACACCAGCACCACACCACCGACCACACCACCGCCACCCAAAGCCAAAGGCCCCGACCGGAAACCCGGTCGGGGCCCGGTCGGGGCCTTCGAAAACCCAAGCGCCAAGCAGATCGCGGAGCCAGGCGTCAGGCGTCAGGAGCCAGGCAAGCACGCGCCTCGGCCGGCTCAGGCCGCTACGACATCCACCGCTTCCGCGGGGGCCTTGATCGTCACGCGCTCGGGTGGCACACCCGTCACGGACACCGAATTCAGCATGGGACGACGCACTCCGGCAGACACAGGCACCCCGGGCACACCCGGCACCGCAGGCACCGGCTCGCGGACCGGCGCGGTATCGCCCGCGGCGGCCGACTCGGCCAGCTCGGCGAGCGCGAGCTCATCGCTCACTTCCCGCATGAGCTCGGACATCCGTACGTCAAGCGCGTCGCAGATCGCGGAGAGCAGTTCGGAGGACGCCTCCTTCTGCCCCCGCTCCACCTCGGAGAGATAGCCGAGCGAGACTCGGGCGGACGAGGAGACTTCGCGCAGAGTACGGCCCTGGCGCTGGCGCTGCCGACGCAGCACGTCACCCAGCAGGCGACGGAGCAGAATCATCGGTGGCTCCCTCCTCGGACCGCGTAGCCGCATCCTTCACGCCCCACCGTACCGCCTTGCGCGACGGCCGTGCGGGGAGCGATGTCGTGTTCACTCAGGGCTGCAAACATCAATTCCCCCCGTTCTGTTCCGTATCCTGTGCCCGACCCTGTGCCAGATCGTTCGCCTGTCCGTCGGCGAGGAGTTGGTCTGCGAGCAGGTCGAGCACGCTCCGTACACTCTCCCTACGGATTTCCGAACGATCGCCGTTCAACCGCAGTGCGACGACTTTGACAAGTCCGTCGCCGCCCCGGTGGCTGGGACCGGCCACTGCGACGTACACGGTTCCGACGGGCTTGCCGTCCTGCGGTTCGGGTCCCGCGACGCCCGTGGTGGCGATCCCCCAGTCCGCGCCGAGCGTCGCGCGCACTCCTCGTGCCATCTGTCGCGCGACATCGGAGTCGACCGCTCCGCGCTTCTCCAGGAGGGTCCCGTCGACGCCGAGCAGCCGCTGCTTGAGCTCCGTCGCGTACGCGGTCACCGAGCCGCGGAAGGAGGCCGATGCGCCGGGCACGGAGGTCAGCTCCGCGGCGACGAGTCCGCCGGTCAGGGACTCGGCGACCGCCAGGGTCCGGCCGTGCCGGGCGAGCAGCCCCAGCACTTCGGCCGCCCTGGAGGAGGTCACGCCGAGCGCTCCCCGGCGGCCTCCGCGGCCCGCCCCTGGCGGCGCAGCACGATCGCCTGGCGGACGTAGTCGAGGCCGGTGGCGACCGTCAGGAGGACCGCGAGGGCCATCACCCAGAACCGCAGCGTGGCGAGCGGCCCGGTCAGCGCGAGGACGTACATCCCGACGGCGATGCCCTGCGAGAGCGTCTTCAGCTTGCCGCCGCGACTGGCCGGAATCACGCCGTAGCGGATCACCCAGAAACGCAGCAGCGTGATCCCGAGCTCGCGGCCGAGGATCACCCCGGTCACCCACCACGGCAGGTCACCGAGCGAGGAGAGACAGATCAGGGCGGCGCCCATGATCGCCTTGTCCGCGATCGGGTCGGCGATCTTCCCGAAGTCGGTGACCAGGTTGTACGTACGCGCCAGATGGCCGTCGAAGACGTCGGTGATCATGGCGACGGCGAAGGCGGCCCAGGCGAGCGAGCGCCAGGCCGGGTCGTACCCGCCCTCGGCGAGCATGAGCGCGACGAAGACCGGCACGAGCACGAGCCGCACCATCGTCAGGATGTTCGCGATGTTCCACAGGCTGGCCTGGTTGACGGCCGCAGCGCCCAGCTTGCCGCCGGGTGCCGGCTGCCGGCCGGTGCCACCCGCCGCCGATGCCGGGACTCCGGTCATCTGCCCGCCTCCTCAGAAACCTGCTCGGAAACCTGCTCCACCACCAGGTCGACACCCAGGGTTCCGACGACCTTCGCCTCGACCATACGACCGACAGTCAAGCCCGCACCGTCCGCGAACACCACCTGGCCGTCCGTCTCGGGCGCCTGGTGCGCGGCCCGGCCGAAGGCGCCGTCCTCGCCGTCGAGCGACTCGACCAGGACGTGCAGCGTCTGCCCGATGCGCTCCTCGGCACGCTGCGCGGTCAGCTCCTCGGCCAGCCGCGAGATCCGCGCGAGGCGCTCGGCGACGACGTCCTCGTCCAGCTTGTTCCCGTACGTGGCGGCCTCGGTGCCGTCCTCGTCGGAGTACCCGAAGACGCCGATCGCGTCCAGGCGGGCCCCGCTCAGGAAGCGCTCCAGCTCGGCCACGTCCTCCTCGGTCTCGCCGGGGAAGCCGACGATGAAGTTGGACCGGGCGCCGGCCTGCGGGGCCTTGGCGCGGATCTGGTCGAGCAGCTCCAGGAACCGGTCGGTGTCGCCGAAGCGCCGCATCGCGCGCAGCACGCCGGGCGCGGAGTGCTGGAAGGACAGGTCGAAGTAGGGCGCGACCTTCGGCGTGGACGTCAGCACGTCGATGAGCCCGGGCCGCATCTCGGCGGGCTGGAGGTAGCTGACCCGCACCCGCTCGATCCCGTCGACCTCGGCGAGCTCGGGCAGCAGCGCCTCCAGAAGCCGGATGTCCCCGAGGTCCTTGCCGTACGAGGTGTTGTTCTCGGAGACCAGCATGACCTCCTTGACGCCCTGCTCGGCGAGCCAGCGGGTCTCGTTGAGTACGTCGCTGGGGCGGCGGGAGATGAACGAGCCGCGGAAGGAGGGGATGGCGCAGAAAGAGCAGCGGCGGTCGCAGCCCGAGGCCAGCTTCACGGAGGCCACCGGCGAGCTGCCCATGCGGCGGCGCAGCGGGGCGCGCGGCCCGGACGCCGGAGCCAGTCCTTCCGGCAGGTCGGCGGGCTGCTCCTCCGGGGCCGGCTCCTGCGGGGCCTGCGCATGGCCGGGCAGGGCCACGCCGTCCGCGCCGTCCTGCCGCTCGACGGGGCTGAGGGGCAGCAGCTTGCGGCGGTCGCGCGGGGCGTGCGCCTCCACGCTGCCGCCGCTGAGGATGGTGTTGAGGCGGCTGGAGATGTCGGTGTAGTCGTCGAAGCCGAGCACGCCGTCGGCCTCGGGCAGGGCGTCGGCCAGCTCCTTGCCGTACCGCTCGGCCATGCAGCCCACGGCGACGACGGCCTGGGTGCGGCCATGGTCCTTGAGGTCGTTGGCTTCGAGGAGGGCGTCGACGGAGTCCTTCTTGGCGGCGTCGACGAATCCGCAGGTGTTGACGACGGCTACATCGGCGTCCGAGGCTTCCTCGACGAGGTGCCAGCCGTCCGCCTCCAAGCGGCCTGCGAGCTCCTCCGAGTCCACCTCGTTACGGGCGCAGCCAAGAGTGACGAGAGCGACGGTACGGCGTTCGGGCATGGGGTCAAGCGTACTTCGTCCCCGCCGGCCCTCCTGCCGCGAGGTTCCCGGCGGTACGCGAGCGGCCCGGCGGCCGCCCGCTGAGGCCGTACGGCATGCCCGAGGCCCGGCCCCCGAAGGGAACCGGGCCTCTCGGCGGGGTGCGGGGTCAGCCGACCTCGGAGACTCCGCGGTTGTCGCCGCGGGTGTACGTCAGGCGCTCGACCTGGCCGGGCTGGAACTCGTCCTTGACCTCCCTGCCGTTGACGAAGAGCTTGATCGCTCCTGCGTCACCGAGCACGAGGTCGATCTTCTGCTTGTCCGTGAAGGACTTGGACTGCCCCTCTTCCAGGAGGCCGTCGAACATGATCGCGCCGTTGTGGTCCTTCGCCGAGATCCAGCTGCGGCCCTCGGTGGCGCTGACCATCACGGTGACCTTGTCCTTCGGGGCACCCGCGATCGCGCTGTCCGTCGGATCGGGCTTGGGGTCGGCCGGCTTGTTGGGGGCGGGCTTGGACTCGGTGTCGCCGCTCGACGGGGAGCCCTCGGCGACCGGGTTCTTGGAACCCTGGCCGTCGTCCCCGCCGTTGAAGAGCGTGAAGCCGACGAAGCCGATCACCGCGACGATGGCGGCGACCATGGCCGCGGTCCAGTTGGGCCGCCGCGGTTCGGCCCGGATGCGCTCGGCCTCGAAGAGCGGTGCGGCGGGCGTGGGCTCGGGCCGCCCGCCGTGCTCGGCGGCGTACTGCGCGAGGAGCGGTTCGGGGTCGATGCCGACGGCGCGGGCGAGGGTGCGGACGTGGCCGCGCGCGTACACGTCGCCGCCGCAGCGGGAGTAGTCGTCCTGCTCGATGGCGTGCACGATCGGGACGCGCACCCGCGTCGCCGCGCTGACTTCTTCGACGGTGCGGCCCGCGTCGATTCTCGCCTGCTGGAGGGCACGGCCGACCGAAGGCCGGTCGTCTTCGTGGATCGAAGGACGGTCTTCTTCAGGGGAGTTGCCGACTTCTTCAGGAGAGTTGCCGATGGACACGAGGGCGCCTTTCGAGCGTGCAGCCACCTGCTGGAGGTTCAGTCTATGGGGGGTACGAAAGGGTGGGGCAAGCGGGCGGATGCAGTGGTTACGCCATCGGTATGGCCGGTCCCACCAGTGGCGAACCAGCGGTGGGGCACCCTCCGTCACCCTCCCCAACTCTTTCCAACTTGACGTACGGGAAAGGGAAACGGTTGCCTGCCGAATCCTTCCGGTGGAGTCTCGGCTGACGTGTTTCTACGGTTGAGCCTCCCCGCGGATCACCGCGAGCACTCCCTCCAGTTCGTCAGGCTTCACAAGAACGTCACGAGCCTTGGATCCCTCGCTGGGTCCGACGACGTTCCGCGACTCCATGAGGTCCATCAGCCGGCCCGCCTTCGCGAAGCCCACGCGCAGCTTGCGCTGCAGCATCGAGGTCGACCCGAACTGGGTGGAGACGACCAGCTCGGCGGCCTGGCAGAGCAGGTCGAGGTCGTCGCCGATGTCCTCGTCGATCTCCTTCTTCTGCTTGGTGCCGACGGTGACGTCCTCGCGGAAGACGGGCGCCATCTGGTCCTTGCAGTGCTGCACGACCTCAGCGACCTCGGCCTCGGTGACGAAGGCGCCCTGCATCCGCCTCGGCTTGTTCGCCCCCATCGGCAGGAACAGGCCGTCGCCCTTGCCGATCAGCTTCTCGGCGCCGGGCTGGTCGAGGATGACGCGGCTGTCGGCGAGGGAGGAGGTGGCGAAGGCGAGCCGGGACGGCACGTTGGCCTTGATCAGGCCGGTGACGACGTCGACGGAGGGCCGCTGGGTGGCGAGCACCAGGTGGATGCCGGCGGCCCGCGCGAGCTGCGTGATCCGCACGATCGCGTCCTCGACGTCCCGCGGCGCCACCATCATCAGGTCGGCCAGCTCGTCCACGATCACCAGCAGGTACGGGTACGGCTGCAGCTCGCGCTCGCTGCCCTCGGGCGTCTTCAGCTTGCCCTCGCGCACGGCCTGGTTGAAGTCGTCGATGTGCCGGTACCCGAACGCCGCGAGGTCGTCGTAGCGCAGATCCATCTCGCGTACGACCCACTGCAGCGCCTCGGCGGCCCGCTTGGGGTTGGTGATGATCGGGGTGATGAGGTGCGGGATGCCCTCGTACGCGGTGAGTTCCACGCGCTTGGGGTCGACCAGGACCATCCGGACGTCCTCGGGTGTCGCGCGCACCATGATCGAGGTGATCAGGCAGTTGATGCAGGAGGACTTACCGGAGCCGGTGGCGCCGGCGACGAGGATGTGCGGCATCTTCGCCATGTTCGCCATGACATAGCCGCCCTCGACGTCCTTGCCGAGCGCGACCAGCATCGGATGGTCGTCCTCGGCGGCGTCGGCGAGGCGCAGCACATCGCCGAGGTTGACCATCTCGCGGTCGGTGTTGGGGATCTCGATGCCGACGGCGGACTTGCCGGGGATCGGCGAGATGATCCGCACGTCGGGCGAGGCCACGGCGTACGCGATGTTCTTGGTCAGGGCCGTGATCTTCTCGACCTTCACGGCGGGGCCGAGCTCGACCTCGTACCGCGTGACCGTCGGGCCGCGGGTGAAGCCGGTGACGGCGGCGTCGACCTTGAACTCGGTGAAGACGGTGGACAGCGACTCCACGACCGCGTCGTTGGCGGCGCTGCGGGACTTTCCGGGACCGCCTCGGGTGAGCAGGTCCAGGGAGGGCAGCGCGTAGGTGATGTCGCCGGAGAGCTGCAACTGCTCGGCGCGCGGCGGGAGTTCGCGGGGCGCCTCGGGGGCGGCCTTGGTGAGGTCGGGGACGGAACGCTCGTCGGTGTCGGTGTCGGTGCCGGTGTCGGTGCCGGTGTCCTTGGCCGCGGAGGCCGGCTTCTTCTGCGCGCCGCGGGCCGTCGGGACCGGCGTCGGCGTGGTCTCCTCGGGGCGCTCGGCGGGTGAGACGCCCTGGGTGAGGTCGGCGACGAGCGGCGAGGGCGGCATGCCGTGCAGGACCGCGCCGTCGAGTGCGGCGGCGGCCGCGGCGGCCACGTCCACGGCGTCCATCGGCTTGTCGAAGTCGGGCCGCGCGCTGGGGCGTCGGGGCCGGCCGCGGCGCTTGCCGAGCGCCTCCTCCTCGGCGTGCTCGGCGTCGTACGCGTCCGGGGGGCTCTGGCGGGTGCGTCGCTTCGGCTTGGCGGGCAGGGCTTCGCGCCACTGGTCCTCGTAGCGCGCGTCGTCGTCGCTGAACTCGCCGAACTGCTCGTCCACGACGTCCGGTTGGACGATGCCCAGCTTCTCGCCGAGCTGCCGAAGGCGCTGCGGAATGGCGTTGACGGGCGTCGCGGTGACGACGAGCAGACCGAAGACGGTGAGCAGCACGAGCAGCGGTACGGCGAGGACCTCGCCCATCGCGAAGACCAGCGGCCGGGACACACCCCAGCCGATCAGTCCGCCCGCGTCCCTGATGGCCTCGGTGCCCTCGCCGCGCCCCGGCGATCCGCACGCCATGTGGACCTGGCCGAGCACGCCGATGACGAGCGCGGACAGGCCGATGACGATCCGCCCGTTGGCGTCGGGCCTCTCGGGGTGGCGGATGAGGCGTACGGCGATGGCGCCGAGCAGCAGCGGCACGAGCAGGTCGAGGCGGCCGAAGGCGCCGGTGACGAGCATCTCCACGAGGTCACCGACGGGGCCGCGCAGGTTCGACCAGGTGCCGGCCGCGCAGATCAGCGCGAGGCCGAGGAGCAGCAGCGCCAGGCCGTCCTTGCGGTGGGCCGGGTCGAGTCCCTTCGCTCCGCGCCCTATGCCGCGGAACACCGCTCCGACGGCGTGGGCGAGGCCGAGCCAGCAGGCGCGCGCGAATTTGTACACGCCCCCGGTGGGGTTGGGGGCGGGCTGGGGCGCGGGCTTCTTCGCCGCCGCCTTCTTGGCGGGGGCCTTTTTCGCGGGCTTTGTCGGCTTCGCGGGCGCCTTCTTCGCCACGGCCTTCTTAGCCGGAGCCTTCTTGGGGGCGGCCGCCTTCTTCGCGGGCGCCTTCTTGGCTGCGGACGGACGTGAGGCCATGAGGGTGAGGTTACCTGCGCGGGGCACGGCGGACACGTGTGCCCACCGCTTCACCCGTTCGTGTCGGCCGTGCGCGCTCCGGCGCCTGACGTGCGTTCAGCGGCCGGGGTGCCGCGGTCAGTTCTGCGTGGGGAGCGTGGGCGCGCCGGTGTCGGTGCCGGGCTCCAGGGCGTCAAGTGCCCTGCGCAGGCCGGTCAGTTTGCGCTCCAGGTGCGCGGCGGTGGCGACGGCCGCGGCGTCCGCCGAGTCGTCGTCGAGCTGCTTGGACAGCGCCTCCGCCTGCTCCTCTACCGCGGCGAGGCGGGCGGAGAGCTCGGCGAGCAGCCCGGTGGGCTCCTGCGCGTCGCCGACGGCGGGCTTGCCGCCGCCCTCCAGCTGGAGGCGCAGCAGGGCGGCCTGCTCCCGGAGTTGGCAGTTCTTCATGTACAGCTCGACGAAAACCGAGACCTTGGCGCGCAGCACCCACGGGTCGAAGGGCTTCGAGATGTAGTCCACCGCGCCCGCCGCGTACCCGCGGAAGGTGTGGTGGGGGCCGTGGTTGATGGCCGTGAGGAAGATGATCGGGATGTCCCGGGTCCGCTCACGGCGCTTGATGTGCGCGGCGGTCTCGAAGCCGTCCATGCCGGGCATCTGCACGTCAAGGAGGATCACCGCGAAGTCGTCCGTGAGCAGTGCCTTGAGCGCTTCCTCCCCGGACGATGCCCGCACCAGCGTCTGATCGAGCGCGGAGAGGATGGCCTCCAGCGCAAGCAGATTCTCCGGCCGGTCATCGACCAGGAGGATCTTGGCCTTCTGCACCATGGCCCGTCCTCCTCGCCCCGGCTGAGCACCGGTCGCCGCCCCTGGGGACGACTCCGTCTCGCCGCCCGTCCTTGTGCCGGTCATGGTAGCCGCACCCCACTCGTCGCCACACCCTGTCACCGCGATGTCACTGTGCCCGTAGCTGAAACGGCGCGGGAGCCGGGAAAGTTCCCCGATTCCCGCAGCCTTACACGGAATCGGCCACGTTCAGTCAGCAACTGCGCCTGCTCTGTCCGTGAATACCCTACGAAAGCTCACTCTCCGCTCATCCACCGCTCCATGACCGAAAGAAGGTGATCCGGGTCGACCGGCTTCGTGACGTAGTCGGACGCACCGGACTGGATGGCCTTCTCCCGGTCGCCCTTCATCGCCTTCGCGGTGAGCGCGATGATCGGCAGCCCGGCGAACTGCGGCATCCTGCGGATCGCCGTCGTCGTCGCGTAGCCGTCCATCTCCGGCATCATGATGTCCATCAGGACCAGCGTCGTGTCGTCGTGCTGCTCCAGGACCTCGATGCCCTCCCGGCCGTTCTCCGCGTACAGCACGGACAGGCCGTACTGCTCCAGGACGCTCGTCAGCGCGAACACGTTCCGGATGTCGTCGTCGACGATCAGGACCTTCTCGCCGCCGAAGTGGAACGTCGGGCGCGCGTCCTCCTCCGCCTCCTCCGCGGGCCACGGCTCGGCCGCCGGCTGGGACGCGGCCGAGGAGCCACCGGGCGCCGGCTGGCCGGGCAGTGCGGGGCGCTGCTCCGGGGCCTGCACGCTGCGCCGGCGCCGCCGGAACAGCGTCCCGGAGGTCGCCGTCGGCGCCTGCGGCTCCACGGCCGGCGCGGGCGCGCTCTCCTCCACGACGGGAGCCTCGTCCTCCTCCGGCACCGGGGGCAGCGCCGCCTTCACCGAGTGCACCCCGGCCGGCAGCACCGGCGGCAGCTGCGAGTAGCCCTGCGGCGGCAGCTCGCTCGGGTGCAGCGGCAGGTACAGCGTGAACGTCGAGCCGCGGCCCGGCTCGCTCGCCGCGTGGATCTCGCCGCCGAGCAGCCGCGCGATCTCCCGGCTGATCGACAGGCCGAGGCCCGTACCGCCGTACTTGCGGCTCGTCGTGCCGTCCGCCTGCTTGAACGCCTCGAAGATCACCCGCATCTTGCTGCCCGCGATGCCGATCCCGGTGTCGGTCACCGAGAACGCGATCAGGTCCGCGCCCGCCTCCCGCAGCGAGCCCGCCTCAAGCAGCTGCTCCCGGATGCCGTCCGGCACATCGGAGTTGGCCGGCCGGATCACCAGCTCGACCGCGCCGCTCTCGGTGAACTTCACCGCGTTCGCAAGCAGGTTGCGCAGCACCTGAAGGAGCCGCTGCTCGTCGGTGTTCAGCGTCGCGGGCAGCTCCGGCGACACCCGTACGGAGAAGTCGAGCCCCTTCTCCGCCGTCAGCGGCCGGAACGTGGCCTCCACATAGTCCACCAGCTGTACGAGGGCGATCCGCGTCGGCGAGACGTCCATCTTGCCCGCCTCGACCTTCGACAGGTCCAGGATGTCGTTGATCAGCTGCAGCAGGTCCGAGCCCGCCCCGTGGATGGTCTCCGCGAACTCGACCTGCTTCGGCGAGAGGTTGCCCTCCGCGTTGTCCGCGAGCAGCTTGGCGAGGATCAGCAGCGAGTTCAGCGGTGTGCGCAGCTCGTGCGACATGTTCGCCAGGAACTCCGACTTGTAGCGCATCGAGATCGCCAGCTGCTCGGCACGCTCCTCCAGGACCTGCCGCGCCTCCTCGATCTCGGTGTTCTTCACCTCGATGTCGCGGTTCTGCTGGGCGAGCAGCTCGGCCTTCTCCTCCAGCTCCGCGTTGGAGGCCTGCAGCGCCTTCTGCCGGTTCTCCAACTCGGCCGAACGCTCCCGGAGTTGCTCGGTCAGCTCCTGCGACTGCATCAGCAGCACCTCCGTCTTCGTATTGACGGAGATGGTGTTCACGGACGTCGCGATCATCTCGGCGATCTGGCTGAGGAAGTCCCGCTGGATCTGCGTGAACGGCTGGAACGAGGCCAGCTCGATCACGCCGAGCACCTTGCCCTCGAACAGCACCGGCAGCACGATCACCTGCGCCGGCGGCGCGTCACCGAGCCCCGAGGCGATCTTCAGGTAGCCGCTCGGGGCGTTCTCCACCAGGATCGTGCGCTTTTCCGTGGCGGCCGTGCCGATCAGCGTCTCGCCGGGCTTGAACGACGTGGGCATCGAGCCCATCGAGTAGCCGTAACTGCCCAGCATCCGCAGCTCGTACGCCTCCTCGTCCTCCTCGACCGCCAGCTCCGCGCCGTCGTCCGTGGGCTGCGCCACGAAGAACGCGCCGTGCTGCGCCGACACCACCGGCGTCAGCTCGCTCATGATCAGGCCCGCCACGTCCTCCAGGTCGCGGCGGCCCTGCATCAGACCGGAGATACGGGCGAGGTTGCCCTTCAGCCAGTCCTGCTCCTTGTTCGCGATCGTGGTGTCGCGCAGGTTGGCGATCATCGTGTTGATGTTGTCCTGCAGGACCTGGATCTCGCCCGAGGCGTCCACGTCGATCTTCAGGTTCAGGTCGCCGCGGGTCACCGCCGTCGCGACCGCCGCGATCGCGCGCACCTGCCGGGTCAGGTTCCCGGCCATCTCGTTCACGGACTCCGTCAGGTCGCGCCACGTGCCGTCCACGTCACGCACCCGTGCCTGGCCGCCCAGCTGGCCCTCGGTGCCCACCTCGCGGGCCACCCGGGTCACCTGCTCGGCGAACGACGACAGCTGGTCCACCATCGTGTTGATGGTCGTCTTCAGCTCCAGGATCTCGCCGCGCGCGTCGATGTCGATCTTCTTCGTCAGGTCACCCTTGGCGATGGCCGTCGTCACCATCGCGATGTTGCGCACCTGACCGGTCAGGTTGGACGCCATCGAGTTCACCGACTCGGTGAGGTCCTTCCACGTACCGGCCACGCCCGGCACCCGCGCCTGACCGCCGAGGATGCCGTCCGTGCCCACCTCGCGGGCGACTCGCGTCACCTCGTCGGCGAACGAACTCAGCGTCGTCACCATGATGTTGACCGTGTCCGCGAGCTGCGCGACCTCGCCGCGCGCCTCGACCGTGACCTTCTTCGTCAGGTCACCGTTGGCGACCGCCGTGGCGACCTGGGAGATGTTCCGCACCTGACTGGTCAGGTTGTTGGCCATCAGGTTCACGTTGTCGCTCAGGTCCTTCCAGATGCCGATGACCCCCGGCACCCGCGCCTGACCGCCCAACTGGCCTTCCGTGCCCACCTCTCGGGCGACCCGCGTCACCTGCTCGGCGAACGACGACAGCTGGTCCACCATCGTGTTCACCGTGGTGACGAGTTCGAGGATCTCGCCCTTCGCGTCGACGGTGATCTTCTTCGACAGGTCACCGTTGGCGACCGCCGTCGTGACCTCGGCGATGTTCCGCACCTGAGAGGTGAGGTTGTTCGCCATGCCGTTCACGGACTGCGTGAGGTCCTTCCACGTACCCGCCACGCCCTGCACCTCGGCCTGGCCGCCGAGGATGCCGTCCGTGCCCACCTCGCGGGCCACCCGCGTCACCTGCTCGGCGAAGGCGGAGAGCTGGTCCACCATCGTGTTGAGGGTGTTCTTCAGCTCCAGGATCTCGCCGCGCGCGTCCACGTCGATCTTCTGCGACAGGTCACCGCGCGCCACCGCCGTCGCCACCTGTGCGATGTTCCGCACCTGGCCCGTCAGGTTGCCGGCCATGCCGTTCACGGAGTCCGTCAGGTCCCGCCACACACCGGCCACACCGGGCACCTGCGCCTGACCGCCGAGCCGGCCCTCGGTGCCCACCTCGCGGGCCACCCGGGTCACCTGGTCCGCGAAGGCGGAGAGCTGGTCGACCATCGTGTTGATGGTGTTCTTCAGCTCCAGGATCTCGCCGCGCGCGTCCACGTCGATCTTCTGCGACAGGTCACCACGGGCCACCGCCGTCGTGACCTGGGCGATCTGCCGCACCTGCGAAGTCAGGTTCCCCGCCATGAAGTTGACGGAGTCCGTCAGCTCCTTCCACGTACCGCTGACGCCGTCCACGCGCGCCTGACCGCCGAGGCGCCCCTCCGTACCCACGTCACGGGCCATACGGGTCACCTGGTCGGCGAACGACGAGAGCTGGTCCACCATCGTGTTCACGGTGTTCTTCAGCTGGAGCATCTCGCCGGACACGTCCACGGTGACCTTCTGCGACAGGTCACCGTTGGCCACCGCCGTCGTCACCTGGGCGATGTTGCGCACCTGGCCCGTGAGGTTGCGGAAGGCCGTGTTGACCGAGTCCGTCAGGTCCTTCCACGTACCGGCCGCGCCGACCACCTGCGCCTGGCCGCCCAGCTCACCCTCGACACCGATCTCCCGCGCCACGCGCGTGACTTCGGAACCGAAGGCCGAGAGCTGGTCCACCATCGTGTTGACGGTGTTCTTCAACTCCAGCATCTCGCCCGCGACATCGACGGTGACCTTCTGCGACAGGTCACCGTTGGCCACCGCCGTCGTCACCGTCGCGATGTCCCGCACCTGCGTCGTCAGGTTCCGGAAGACCGTGTTGACGGAGTCCGTCAGGTCCTTCCACGTACCCGCCGCGCCCGGCACATTGGCCTGACCGCCGAGCTGGCCGTCGGCCCCGACCTCGTTCGCCACGCGCGTCACCTCGTCGGCGAACGTGCGCAGCGTCTCCGTCATCTGGTTGATCGTTTCGGCGAGTTGGGCCACCTCGCCGCGTGCGTTGACCGTCACCTTCTGTGACAGATCGCCGCTCGCCACCGCCGTCGTCACCTGCGCGATGCCCCGCACCTGCGCCGTGAGGTTGCCGGCCATCAGGTTCACCGAGTCGGTGAGGTCCTTCCACACCCCGGCCACGCCCGGCACCTTCGCCTGACCGCCCAGCTCGCCCTCGGTGCCGACCTCGCGCGCGACCCGGGTCACCTCGGACGAGAACGACGACAGCTGGTCCACCATCGTGTTCACGGTGTTCTTCAGCTCAAGCATCTCGCCCGCGACATGGACGGTCACCTTGCGTGACAGATCACCCTTCGCCACCGCCGTCGTGACGAGAGCAATGTCACGCACCTGAGCGGTCAGGCGGTACGCCATGGTGTTGACCGAATCCGTGAGGTCCTTCCACGAACCGGACATACCGCGCACCCGGGCCTGGCCGCCCAGCTTGCCCTCCGTACCGACCTCACTGGCCACCCGCGTCACCTCGTCGGTGAACCGCGACAGCTGATCGACCAGGTTGTTCACCGTACGGCCGACCTTCAGGAACTCACCCCGCAGCGGATGCTGGGCCACCCCGTCGGGAGCGGGCGCCTTGAGCTCCATACGCTGCTCCAGGTCACCCTCCGCGACCGCGGAGAGCACCCGGCCGACCTCGGAGACCGGACGTACGAGATCGTCCACCAGCGCGTTGGACGCGTCGATCGCCGCCACCCAGGAACCCTCGCCCGCGCCGTGCTCCAGGCGCTCCGTGAGCTTTCCCTCACGCCCGACCACGCGCCGCACCCGCGCCAGCTCACCGGTCAGGTGCAGATTCCGGTCCGCCACCTCGTTGAACACGGCCGCGATCTCGGCCATCACACCGTCGTTGGAGACGGTCAGACGCTTCCGGAAATTGCCGTCACGCATCGCGACGAGCGCCGTGAGCAGCCGGTTCAGAGCCGCGGTGTCGACCGCGGTGGTCCCACTTCGCTGTTTGCTTCGGGACGGGCCGCCTTTTGCGCGCGTGCCAGTACCACGCGCCGCCGCGCCAGACTCCACTGTGTCCCTCCCGCAGGGGTCGACCACTTGCTGGGGTGCCCGGACCTTCACTTCCGAGCCTGCCCAGTGTTTCACCATGCCCGAACCAGGCCATAACAGTTCGGCAGCTTTGCACAGCGTCCCCGCACCCTCCGGGCGGAAACACTGTCGACCGGCATCCGCATAGACCGCGAAGGTAAGTAACCTGGCATCCGGCTGTCCAACCACCCCGGTACGCCCGGCCTGGGCGGCGGAAGGCACAACGGCGGGCAGACGCGCATCGGAGGGGCGGCCGCAGCATGGGCATGGGAGATCTCGGCGTCGACACACGAACTAGGAGCTCTGTGATCACCGCGCGGGCGGCAGCCGCCTTCGACCCCGTCGGACGCTCCGTGGCGTCCGCCCGTACGTTCGTCCGCGACACCCTGCAGGGCTGGGGCCACGCCGAGATCGTCGACGACGCGGTCGTCCTCACCAGCGAGCTCGTCACCAACGCCGTCGTGCACGCCGGCACCACCGCCGACGTCCTGTGCCTGCGCTCCGAGGACGCCGTCCGCATCGAGGTCGCCGACCGCTACCCGGAACGCGAGATCCCGCTCCAGCAGTCCGCGCACACCATCGGCAGCCCCGACCGCGAGGGCGGCCGCGGCCTGCAGCTCTGCGCCGCGCTCGCCGCCCGCTGGGGCGTGGAGTACACCTCCACCCACAAGCAGGTCTGGTTCCAACTCGACCTCCCGGAACGCCCGGTGGGCACCCGCACGGCAGGCCCCGAGATCGCCGACGACCTCCTGCCGCTGGCCGACACCCGGGTCCGCGTGGCCGTCGTCCAGATCGACCGCACCGGCAACGTCTCCGCCTGGAACGAGGACGCCGAGACACTGTTCGGTTACGCGGCGGAAAAGGTCAACGGCAAGCCGCTGACCGACCTGGCCGCCTGGCCGCACACCCCCGGCACCGGCACCGGCATCGCCGAGGCCCTCCAACTCTCGCGCTGGGAGGGCAGTTACGGCATCCGCGGCGCCGACGGCCGCGTCGTCCCGGTCTACGCATCCCACCTCCGGGTACGCGACACCGACGGCGAGCCGTCCACGGTCTGCCTCCTCGTCCGCGATCACGAACGCGCCGTGCTCCAGACCCCGTTGCGCGGTCCGGCGCCCGACGCCGCCTCCGTCTCCGACGGCAAGCCCGGCGCCGATCCCTTCGACGCCTTCATCGGCTCCCCCGCACCCGACGACCTCGACGGCCTCCTCCAGCGCACGGTGGAGCGCGCCCGCGACATGCTCGACGGCGACGCCGCTTTCCTGCTCCTCGCCACCGACGACGAGACGGAGCTGGAGGTCCGCGCCTCCACCGGCCTCCCCTCCGCCCGCCAGCGCTTCGCCCGCGTCCCCGTCGAAGCCGGAACGGGACGGTACGGATCCGCCCGGATGCCCTCCGTGCACGAGGACCTCACCGTCGTCCCCGGCGCCGCCCCGCTCCTCAACGGCACCGGGATGCGCTCCGTCGTCACGGTCCCGCTGAAGGTCGAGGGCCGCCTCACCGGTTCCCTCGGCGTCGCCGCGGAGTCGCCCGGCCGGTACTCCAACGAGGAGGCGCTGCGCCTCCAGTTCGCCGCCGACCGGATCGCCCTCGCCGTCGAGTCGGCCCGCCTCGGCGAGCTGGAGAGGCTGCGCAGGGGCTCGCTCTCCTTCCTCGTGGAGGCCTCGGACCTCCTGGCCGGCACGCTGGACCGCAACCAGACGCTGGCGCTCATGGCCCAGATGACGGTCCCCACCCTCGCCACCTGGTGCGCGGTCTACACGATCGCCGACCAGTCGTCGGAGCCGTACCTCTCGTACGTCCTGCACGAGGACGAGGAGCGCATCGACGGCCTCAAGGCCCTGCTCTCCCGCATCGCCCCGCCCGACCCCGTCCCGACGCCGGGCGCCCGCGTGTGGCGCGCCCCCGCCGGGGCCGCGCACCAGGCCGCCCTGCGCTCCTCCATGCGCTCCCTCGGCCTCGGCGAGACACCCCAGCTCGGCACCGGTATCGGCACGACCCTCGCCACGGCGGCCGCGGTCGGCGGCGAGACCGTCGTCCTCCCCCTGGTCGCCCGCAACCGCGTCATCGGCATGCTGACGCTCGGCAAGCCCACCGAGGAGCACTTCCGCCAGGAGATCCTGGAACTCGCCGAGGACCTCTCCCGCAGGGCCGCTCTCGCCCTCGACAACGCCCGCCTGTACTCGGAGCGCATGGCCATCAGCCAGTCCCTCCAGCGCAGCCTGCTGCCCCCGGAGCTCCCGGAGGTCCCCGGCGTCGAGGTCGAGGTCATCTACCGCGCGGCCGGCGAGGGCAATGAGGTCGGCGGCGACTTCTACGACCTGTTCACCATCCGCGACGGCGCGTACGGCTTCGCCATCGGCGACGTCTGCGGTACGGGCCCGGAGGCCGCCGCCGTCACGGGCCTCGCCCGGCACGCGCTCCGTCTCCTGGCCCGCGAGGGCTTCGGCGGCCCTGCGGTCCTGGAGCGCCTCAACGCCGCGATCCTCGACGAGGGCGCCCGCAGCCGCTTCCTCACGCTCCTGTACGGCGAGTTGTGGCCGCAGGAGGACGGCTCCGCGATCCTCAAGATCGTCTGCGCCGGCCATCCGCTTCCGCTCCGCCTCCGCCAGGACGGCACGGTCGAGCCGTACGCGGAACCGCAGCCGCTCCTCGGCGTGATGGACGACCTGGAGCTGTACGAGCAGACGACGAGGCTCGACCCGGGCGATGTCCTGCTGTGCGTCACGGACGGCGTCACGGAGCGCCGCGAGGGCACCCGCATGCTGGGCGACGACGGCCTGGCCGACGTCCTCACGACGTGTACGGGTCTGACTGCGGGCGCTGTCGCGTCCCGCATCATGCGCGCGGTGGAGCGGTTCGCCTCGGACGCCCCTTCGGACGACATGGCGATCCTCGCGATGCGCGTCCCGGAGCCCCACCAGGACTGAACGGAGCGCCGGGCCCGCGCCCCGACACCGACATACGAAGGAGGCCCCGCCCAATTCCCGGGCGGGGCCTCCTTGTTGTTCCGAGCCCCCAAGCGGAATCGAACCGCTGACCTTCTCCTTACCATGGAGACGCTCTACCGACTGAGCTATAGGGGCCTGTTGTCCTCGCGGTCTCCCGCGTGGCAACGGAATAGATCATACCCCGTTTCGAAGGGTGCCTCTGACCATGTGGCTCGCACGCTCAGAACGCGGGCTGCAGCAGTCCTCCGAGGGCATTGCACGCGGACACGAGCCGCTGAAGTTCCCGCCGCGTCATGCTTCCCTGAATGGGCAGCGCGAGCGTCTCGTCGGCGGCCCGCTCGGTCTCGGGCAGTACGACGTTCCGCCGGAACTCGGGCAGCCGGTGCACGGGCGTCTTCACCGGAACCCGGCAGTCAACTCCCTTGCCCCTTATGGCTCGTGCGAAGGCGTCCCGGTCGGGCCGCCCGTTCCCGGGCACGCGCACCACGTATTCCTGGTAGGTGTGCCCGCGCGCCGGCTCGGGAGTCCGCACGCCGGTGAGCCTGCCGTCGAGGTATTTGGCGTGCGCCTGCCGCCGTGCCACTTCGCCGTACGGTGCGCTGCTCTCTCCGTGTTCGAGTACGAGCAGTCCGCGCCGACGGCCGAGTTCGCCCAACTGCGCCAGCTCGGCGGGCCGTCCGAAGCGGTGGACGACGATCACTGCGGCGGTCCGTGCCGTGGCGACGGCGTCGACTGCCGTGGCGTCGAGGCAGTACGTCGCCGGGTCGATGTCCGCGAACACGGGCAGCGCTCCGGCGAGGACGACCTCGTCGGCCAGGTCGGCGTTCCCGTAGGCCGGCACGATGACCTCGTCGCCGAGTCCGATGCCGGCGGCCTTGAGCATTCCAACTGTCCCCATACCTCGGGATGTTGGTGGCGCAACGTGAACGGCAGGTGACGCAAAACAAAAAGACGCTGGTCCCCGAACCGAAGTTCGGGGACCAGCGTCTTCATCAAATTT
>NZ_JASCIR010000050.1 GCF_029968095.1 Streptomyces solicavernae
ACCGGCGATGACCACCGCTCCGGCGATCACGACACCGATGAGTATCCGGTGTGTGCGTGTCAGCTGCATCGCGGCCACATCTGTCACTCCTGTCTGGAACTGGGAGGTCACCCTGTCACGCATGGACGGGTGGAGGCATGGGGTGGTGGAGTTCTCGAAGGTCGGCGTCTAGGGAGTCCGCTGTCGGTGGCGGGCGGTCCCCGGCCGGCCGTGATGGGGGGGGTCACATGGTGGGGACGCTGCGGAGGTTGCCGTTCCGGATGGACGTGATGTACGTCCACCAGGCGATCAGCTCCTTGGCCGTGTAGTACGGAGTACCGCCGACCGTCACGCCCTCGGGCACCTTGTGGCCGTTCTTGCGGGCCCGTTCCATGCGCTTGCGGGCCCCGTCGTGGGAGACGGGCAGGATTCCGGTGTCGCAGGCCTCCCGCAGGGAGAACACGGGGAGTTGAGCTTCCTCGGCTTGCTCGATCTCGCCGGCCACGTCCTCCTGGTCGGTGTGGTGAGTGCGATGGGGAGGTGTGACTGAGGGTGTGACATCGCCTGTGACATCCGGCCCGGTGAGGTGTGACGCACCCTGCTCTGACCTGCGCGAACGGACACCGGGGCCGGGGGTGATGCGAGATGTCACAAGGCTCACCCCGTCCATGAACGCCCCGCCGGGCAGGAACTCCGCGATCGCGAGTTCGTCCTCGGCCTCCTTGAGGGCGGCCTCGGTGATCCAGGGCGCCATCTCTCCCCGGGCGTGCCAGTCCGGGGCCGGGGCGCACTGGCGGAGGTAGTCGCGGGCGTACGGGGTGATGTACGCGTACTGGACCTCCTCGATGTCCGGGGAGCCGGTGACGCCGATGACGCCGCGCCCCTTGACCTCGTGGTGGTAGGGGACGCGCGGGGCGTCCAGACCGTAGGTGACACCCCACTTCGGGTTCGAGGCCGGGCCGACGATGCCCTTGGTGCCGACCAGGTCGCGGGTCTCGGTGTCGCCGAACAGCTCGCGGGTGAACGTGTGCGCACCGACGACAATCTTGTGGTTGGCGCTACGACCTTGCATGAGGATCATGTGGAACCAGGCCTCGAAAGGGGGCATGCCCTTGCCCTTGAGGCCGTACTTCCACCAGATTTTGGCGCTCTTCACGAACGAAGCGAATTCGTCGATGACGAGGATCCGGCCGGGCAGCGCATCGCCCTCGGGGGTGCCTTGCAGGGCCTCGGCGGCCTTCATGGAGACGTAGAACTCGGCGAGAGCGGCCACGGCCTGGCGGCCCGACTTGTGGATGCGCAGGCCGGACTCCCCCTCGACGTCCT
Source organism: Streptomyces solicavernae (assembly GCF_029968095.1). Lineage (GTDB taxonomy): Bacteria > Actinomycetota > Actinomycetes > Streptomycetales > Streptomycetaceae > Streptomyces > Streptomyces solicavernae. The sequence goes on from NZ_JASCIR010000050.1 coordinate 1,306, forward strand.
TGAATGCCGCGGCCTTCATCGTGATGCCGTCGACGAGCGCACCGTGCTGCCGGCCGTGGACCACCGGGATCAGCAGCACAGTCGTCTTGCCGTCGCCGGTGCCGCCGGAGATGCCCCAGTGCGGGGTCTCCGTGGACGTGTCGACGTAGCGGCGCCCAGAGTGGGTGTCTCCCAGGTGGACCCGTGCCGGATCGTCCGAGCAGATCCACTCCACGCGGGTCGGCAGCTCCGGCTCCGGCGCCTCGGGCGGCTTCGGAGTGAACACGACGTGCGGGGAGATGCCGCGCTGGTCGAAGGCGGCGACCCACTGGCCGGGCAGGCGGGAGTGGATGACGTGGGCGAGCATCGCCCGCTCCTTGTCCGAGCCGAGCCAGTGCAACGGCAGCCGCACCCCGATACGGGCGTAATCAGAGGACAGTTCGCGGGGCAGGTGCAGCCAGTGCCCGCTCCCCCGCTCCTGCTCCTGCGAGGAGAGACGCAGGACCTGGACGAGCGCTCCCCACAGGCCAGGCCCGTAGATCGCGGCGTCGTCCGTGCCGCGGCGGCCGGCGGGAACCAGCGCAACGGCGGCCACGATCACGACCACCACCCCGGCGAGGACGAGCGTGTTCACCGGCCCGAGCAGCGGGCTCGACACCGCGGTGACGGCGCCGAGACGGATCGCGGCGCGTACCGCGCACGGCCACGTCGACCACCGCGAGCGGGACGCGTCGCGCCGGCCGGGGTTCTTCTTACCGGGCAGGATCCGGTGCAGCAGCCCGGCCTTCTCGACGTCGGTTGTCTTGGGCTCGGGCGCGGGGTGGCGGTCGAGGACGGCTCCGGCGGCCACGATCTGTTCCTGCGCGCCGATGTTCAGGAGCTGCCCGGTGATAAACCGCCACCCGATGGCCGGGAGTTGGTCGAGCGCGGCCGCGAGGCCCGCCAGGAGTACGTCGCCGAACCCGGCGATGCCCTCCTTCGGCTTCGTCCCCTCGGCCTCAAGGCGGACGGTGCCGAGCCGGGCGAGCACCCCGGCCAGAAGCGCGGCGACGACTACGCAGGCGGTAAGGCCTGACTCGCTGCGGGGGATCAGGGAAACCAGCCAGTCGACGGCGCCTTCAGTGAAGTCGCTGGCGAGGCGGACCGGGGGGTGGACGGGGTCGGGCGGCGCACTCTGGCCTGGCAGACGGTTGATGGGTACGCGCACGAGTTCACTCCTCAACTGGGCGGAAGCTGACGCAGCGGAGGATGACCGGCGGCACTCACCACGCCTCTGTCCAGAACCGGGGGGCGGCGATCACAGTCCTGTCTCGATGTGTGGTGAGTGCCGAGCAGGGTCTTGCCCCTCAGCTCCCGTTGAGTTGCGCCGGAAACCGGCTCTCCCTGCCCGGAACACAAAAAAAAGGGGGGCCCGCAGATGCGGGCCCCCCTTTCGGATGAGCGAGCTGTGCTGTCGGCTGCTCGCCCCAGGTCGGGCGGGCAGCGGGGCGAGGAGTTTCAGGCGGCGAAGCCGACGTTGGACACGTACTCGTACTGCCCCCAGTCGGACCCCAGGTCCCCGATGATCGTCTCCCACTCCTGGTCCATCCGACCGCTGTCGTGACCGGCCCAGGCGTCGACCAGGCCGTCCCAGTCGCGGACGTTCAGCGTCCGGTACGGGGTGTGCCGCTGGTAGCGGCGGTCCACCTGGGACTGGTTCTGCGGGTGCAGCTCGACACGCGTACCGCGGCCGGCCCGGTTGAGGCGGGCCTTCATCGAACGGGCCACGTTCTGCCGGCGCACCGTCTGATAGGCCTGCTCCACCTTCCGCAGGCTGGCCTTGCTCGGCTTACGCTTCCCCTCACGCCACGCCTTCACGGTGCGCTCGGACGGCATGCCCGCCTCCTGGGCCGCCTTCCGCGAACGCTCCGACCGCAGCAGGTAGTTGAGCCGCGCGTTCAACCCGCGCTTCTGCTCGACCGGGGTGGAGATGCCACCCGCGAGCCTGTCGAGCTGCCGCGCCGCGGCCTCGGCCCCCTTGATGCCTCTCGCCCCGAATTTCCCGTGATCGATATTGCGTTCCGGCATGCCCCGCCCTCAGTGTCTTCTGTTCGATTGTGCCCAGGGGGCAGCCCGCTGTTGCGGGCCGCCCCCGGTTTCGCGCCTCACGGCCTTTCGTTCGCCTGGATGTCGAGCGCGCGCAGGACGGCGGCCAGCATCGTGCTCGGGTCCGCGTCCGGATCGCCCGCCGCGCCCTCCAGCGCGTGCCAGGCCCGGTTGTACTCCCCCGGCGTGAGGACGCGACGGAGAGCGGCTGGCCGCGTCTCTTCCTGCGCGGCACCCACGGCGTTTCGAATGGCGGCCGCCAGCCTGTCGATCGCATCGACGTGCTCCATGGCCTCGTCGGTGCGCTGTTCCTTGGCCAGGCGGTGGGCGTGCTGGGCGCTGTCGGCGGTCACGTACAGGTGCGGCTTGTCGTCGGTCGTCATCGTCAACTCCTGGGTGGTCGTGGTGGACTGGGCGAGTACGGCCGCCCGCGATTCCCGCGCGGGCGGCCGTACTCGTAGGTCATGCGGCGTGGCCGTCGATGACCCGAAGGCACGCTTCGGGCCGCGTGCTTCGAGCCGGTCGGACTGGCCGTCCTTGCGTACCTGTGGCGATCTCAATGACGAGGCGGTAGCCGGTCACCCATGCACCTCGTGTGCGCTTCGGTGACGGCGTGGATGTACGAGTCCTGGGGCAGGGTGCGGTCGGTCATGTAGATCCCTTTCAGCGGGTGAGGTTGTCGAGCGCGGCCCGGATGGCGTCCTGCTCGTCACGGTCAGGGAAGCCGAGGCCGCTGAGTTCGGCCGCGGCGATGAGATCGGCGGTAGTGGGACTGTCACCGTGGTTGTGGCCGTACTCAACGAGGAGTTCGGCAGCGTCGATGGGGCGGGGCATGGCGCTCCTTTATTGGCTGCTCGTGGTCAGGCGGCGTTGGGTTTGATGAGGCGGAGTTGCGGTTGCGGGCCGCGTGCTTCGAGTCGGTCGAGTTCGGATTCGAGGGCGGCGACGTGCGCGGCCTGCTCGGCCGGTGTCCAGCCGGTGGCCTGCTCGGCGAACCGCGGTGACTGGGAGACGGCGTGGCCGAAGGTGCCGGTCGGCAGGCTCTCGGCCATCAGCCGCTCGTACGCGTTCACGGCGCAGCCCTGTTGGCCACGTCCAGCAGGACGTCGGCATGGCACGGCTGACCTGTTGACTGCACTTTCTGGCCCGCCCGGTCGGTGCCGTCACTACGGTTCGGCCTGTGCTTGAGAACGAAGAGCGTGAGTTCCGGGACGAGTTGATGCGTGGCCGTCGAGTGCTGCCTCGCGTGGGCCACGTAGCCGAGCGCCCGGATGGAGTGCCGCTCGCCGCTCGTCTTGCCGCGGCGGCCTTCGTGTTCCCACTCGGAGCCGTCGAGCGCGGGGTAGCGGACCTGGGTGTGCGGGTTGCCCCAGCGGGTGCCGCGGCCGACGTGCAGGGGCCGGCGCCCTTGGGAGTCGAGCGGCGCGCGCCATCCCTTGGTGCGGCGGCGCTGGATTCGGATCGGGGTCATGCGGTGGTACCTCGAATTCCTGGTAGCGGCGGGCGTGGACGGTGTGCGGTGCGGCACAGGGCTGGCGCCCGGGTCACTGCTCTGCGGGCGCGGGGCCGTCGTGGGCTTCGGTGCTGCGGCGGTCGAGGGCGGCGAGGACCCGTGGATCCGCGATCCCGTCATGTTCCTCGGCGAGGGCGACCAGCTGCAGCCGCGCGGCGTGTGTCACGTCGGGCTGCTCCTGGTCCCATCGGGCCAGTGGCCCGGCCTGGTTGGCGAACGCTGTGGCGTGCTCTTCGTCGGGGAACCCGAACGGCAGGCGCAGGCCGGTGAGCGTGTGGGTGACCACCCATACGCTCTCGTCGGTCTCCATCAGGGCGACCACCTTCGGGAAGGTGACCAGGCCTTCGGTCTTCGTGCGGATGGCGCCGATGGCCTGCCGCGTGCGAACAAGGTTGCCGTCGCTGGTGGACAGGTTGAGCGGCACGTCTACGTGGATGGTGGGTGGCAGCTCGGCGGTGGTGGTCATCGGCGGTGTTCCTGAAGGTCGAGGGGGAGTTTGGCGACGGCGGGCACGGGGCGGGTCACCACGGGGCCTCGTAGCTGTCGTGGTCCTGGTCGGCGTCGCTCTCGCTGCGGATCTGCAGGCGGTAGTCGCAGCGGACGGGGGCGCCGGGGGCGGTGTCGAGTTCGTCGAGGAGCGTCTGCAGCTGTTCCTCGTTGCGCAGGTGGACGTAGCAGTAGGTGCCGCACTGGCAGGGTGCGATCAGAATCAGAAGGTGCTGCCAGCCAGGGCTTTGGGTGTAGTGCAGCCACCAGCCGCGGACGCGGTCGGCGCTGCCGAGGTAGGCGACCGCGCTGGCGCTGAACGGCACGTAGGGGCCGTCGACGGCCGGATAGTCGGTCCAGTTGAGCGGCCCGGCGGCTGCAGGGCTGAGCGTGCTGGGAAACGCGTGGATCAGGACGGCGTCGGCCTCGACGGACAGCATCTCGACGGCGGGCCGGCGGATCGTGGGCAGGGGCGTGGTCACGGTTCTCCTCTCGTACGGTCCGGGCGGCTGCCCGGTCCTCGTGGGCGGCCCCGGGCCCTCGTACGGGCCCGGGGCCGGGGCTGTCAGGCAACGGCGGCGCGGTATTCCTCGGCCATCTCCCAGGCGAATCGCAGCAGTGCGTCGGCCCGTGTGAGGAGGGCCGCGCTCTCGCTCTCGCTGCTGCTGTTGCGGGCGTCGCAGAGGTAGTCGCGGGCGCTCTCGATGTCCTCGTGGCCGGTGATGCCGGCCGTGCCGAGCAGCGCGGCGGCACGGTCGGTCTGGTTGATGAACGTGTCGAGGTCGCGGGCCGGCACCTCGCGGACGGCGGAGGCGATGTGGTGGGCGTAGCGCTGGAGGATCTCGGCAGTGGTGGTCACAGTGCGGCCGTCGTCGTCGTGCCGGAACGGCCGTACGGGTGGCGGGGCGGTCTGCTCGTGGCTGGGGCAGCGGGTCACCGGTGCGCCCCCTTGCCGGTCGCGCGGTCGAGGTCGGCGACGTCGTAGGCGATGCCGAGGTGCATCGGGCGGCCGATGTCCTCCGACTGGGCCTCGAAGTCGCCGGGATTGCGGCGCAGGGATTCGGCCCTGATCAGGTCGCCCACGGCGTTCAGGACGTCCAGCGCGCCGCCCAGGGTGCCGGTGGTCAGGTATTTGTGCGTCCCGTCGCTGGCGCTGTAGTTGGCGGTGAGGTGCAGCGGAAGACTCTCCGCGTCCATCTGCGCCAGGGCGTCGCCGGGGTGGCGCAGCTTCTTCTCTGCCTTCAGTTCCTTGATGGCGGCGGCGATTTGGTCCTTGGCCTGGGCGACGTTGATGGCGGCCAGGGTGCGCTTGGGCATGGCGGATCTCCTCGTGTCGTGTGGTGAGGGGGAATGGGCCGCTGACGGTGGCCACGTGTGGCCGGTCGGATGGCCTCGGTGGTCTGAGGGGCCGCCGCACCGCCCCGGCAGAGCGGTGCGCGGCGGTGCGGGTAGTGCGTCAGGCCGCTACCTCTGGTGCTCCGTGGTAAGTGCCGTGCATCCGGTAGTGCCGGTCCGCGGCCGTATTTCCGGCCTTGCATGCCGTGCACGGGGTTTCGCCGCGCCGCTGGTGGGCGTGGTAGCCGCGTCGGGTCCCGCAGCGTGCTGGGCCGGTGGCTCGGCGTCGTGGCGGTGTGGGCTGGTTGGCCGCACGGGCAGCGCGGGCCGCGCGGGCGTTCAGCACGTCGTAGGCGCGCTTTACCTCGTGCCGGCCCGTCGTGAGCCGGTCGGCGATGTCGCGCTGGTTGATGCCGGCGGCGCGGAGCATGCCGACGGCCTCGACGGCCTCCTCGTTGGTGAGGAGCGCGTGCGGGTAGGTGCCTTCGGCGGCGCGCTCGACCGCGACCCAGTCGATATCGCCTGGGCCTTCGACGATGAGGGTCGGGTCGGCCTGCATGACCTGCGGGGCGTGGAAGGTGCGGCTGGCGTTCACCGGGCACCCCCGGCGGGGAGCGCGAGGGCCGGGTGGGCCTGCTCGTAGGCGATGAGGTCGAGCAGGACCTCTAGGTCGTGCGCGGGCCACGACTCGTACGGGGTGTCGTGCAGCTGTTTGTACTCTTGGGAGCTCACCTTTTGGTCCCTTTCCTCGATGGTCAGGCGGTCGGGTGGAACGGCAGCGCCCCGAGATGTCCGGTCTCGGGGCGCTGCGCTGTGAGGCGGGCTATCGGCGGTGGCCGAGCCACCGGGTGGCGGGTGTGGTGCAGGGGTCAGTCCTCGTGGGGTCGCCGTAGACAGTGGTGATCGAGCACGCGTAGCCGAGCTGCTCCTGAAGGGCGTCGCTGACGTGCTTCTTGATCAGCTCGACGTGATCGAGGTCGTCGGCCTCGATGTCGGCGATGAGGACTTCCAGGTCGACGCTGAGGGCCATGAGGTCTCCCGGTATGAACATCCCCCTCGCGTATCTCGCGGGTGGGGTGAACCCACCGGGCGGCGGGCGTAAAGGGGCGGCCGGTCGGCCGGCCGCCCCGTGGTGAGGCATTGAGTGGCTGTCAGGCCGCGGCCGGGGTGGTGGCGTTGGCGGTCTGTGTGCGGATCTTGGCGAGGCCGTCCAGGCGCACCGTCACCGGGTCGCCTCCTGCTCGGTGCCGGCGGGGATGCCTCGGCGGCCGAGTTCGGTGCCGATCACCGTCATGGCCTCCCGCTTCCCGTACGAGAACGCCGCCCGGCAGGCCTCGACGAGCACGGCGTCGGGCAGCGTGCCGAGGGCGGCGGTGCATGCCTCGCAGTGCGGCAGGTGGTCCCCGATCAGCGCCGGTTCGGTCGCATCGTGCGGGTAGCGGTACGCGGCGCGGATCAGGTCGGCGGGCGCTTCGCGGACAACTGCCTCGGCTGCTGTCTCGGGCTCGGGGGCCCACGGCAGGTCCGCGAGGTCTTCGCGGCCGAGGTCGAAGCGGTGCGCGTGCCGCATGAGGATCTGGCCGATCTGGTCGAGCATCGGTTTAGCAGCCTGATCGTCGGCGGTGAACGCGCGGACCAGGTCGCGGCCGGCCTGCTGTAAGTGCAGGACCGTCTGGCGGATCTCGTCGCGCTCCTCGCACACCGCGCGGTGGGAGCGTTCGAAGTGGTCGCGCTCCCGGGCGGTGTCGTCGAGGGCTTCGGTGAGTCGCTCGACCTTTCCCGTCAGCCCGCCGGTCTCGGTCAGCAGGCCCCTCTTTCGTTGCTCGGCACGGTCGGCGCGGTCGGAGTCGGAGGCCCAGCGGCCGAACCAGTGCTCTGCCTCCGCGGACAGCGCGTCGGCCTCGCGGTCGAGCTGGCGTGCGGTGGCCCGGGTAACCCACGGCCAGCGGAAGACGTACGGGAGTCGGAAGCGGGACAGCACAGGCCGGTCGGGGCCGGCCTGTGCCTGCTGCTCGGTCTCGGAGGTGTCGGTGCTCATGCGGGTGTCTCCTCAGTCGTGCGGGGCCGAACAGGTTCAGTCGTTGCCGAGCTGGTTGTTGGTGGTGCCGAACCAGCGGGTGTTGGTGTGGAGTTCGTTGTGGGTGATGTAGCTCGGCCCGTGGTGGTGGTGCTCGGTGTGGTCGGGCAGGGCGTCAGCGCTGTCGCGTACGGCGCGGCCGATCATGCGGGCGGCGAGGCCGACGGTGGCCACGAGTGAGACGGGGGCGACCGCGGCGATGACCAGGGTCTCGGTGGGCACGTTGGACAGGGACCACAAGAGCAGGGAGAACGCGGCGCCGACCGGCAGTGAGCCGACGGAGTAGGCGAGGACCAGCGAGGCGTGGTCGGTGGCCCGTTGGGACATGGGCGGCCGTCCGGGCTGTGCGATGGGCACGGCGTCTCCGTGGTCCGGTACGGGCGTGGTGTCACGGACGTGGGTGGCGTCGGGGGTGTTCGCGCTGATGAGGTCGGCGATCATCTGGATCGATTTGGCCTCCTCGTCTGCGGTGAGCGGTCTTGCCGGTACGGGCCAGTTGGGGGTGTCGGCCACTTTGTTCCTCCTTGCTGCGGCCAGGGCCGGGTACGGGCGAGGGCGGGCCCGTGGGGTCGGGCCCGCCCTCGCTGGTCTGGTCGGTTACCGGGCAACCGAGTTGACGGTGTTTCCGGCGGTCTCCGCGGTGCCGTAGAAGAGCTGGCCGGCGCTGTTGGCGAGGCTCGCGCCGAACGGCGTTGTGATGGCGATGGTCAAAAACAGGGCGGCGAGCCAGAACTCTCGGCTCTTGAAGATCTGCTTACGGAAGAAGATGACGGCCATGACGATGAGGACGATCACGGCCAGGGCTTCGCGGCTGAGCGTCATGTGGTTTCTCCTGCGGGTGTCGGGGTGGGTCAGGCGTGGGCGGGTTCGGGCTCGTCGAGCGGGGCGAGGGTGTGCCAGTCGCGGTCGATCTGCGCCAACTTGCCCCGCCGTGCGAGGGACTTGGTGGCGTTCGCGACGTTGGACGGCTTGAGGTCGGTCTTCTTGGCGATCTGGCCGTTGCGGCGGGCGCCGTCCTCGACTGCGTGCCAGACAAGCTGTGAGCGGGACGGGGGTACGAGGTTGTCCAGCTCGTCGTCCTCGTCCTGGTCCACCTCGCTGGCGGCGAGATCGGCCGGGGCCGCTGCGGCGGGGGCCGTCGGGCCGGTCGCGGTGTCGATGACCGTGCCGTTCTTGGCGCGCGCCTTCTGCTCCTTCTTCACCAGTTCCCGCAGGAACTCCTCTTCGTCGACGGCGTCCATGTGGCGGTAGTCCTCGCGGGCGAGGTAGGCGACGCCTTCGGGGCCGGCGGCGGCCGCGGCGTCCGCCTCGGCTTGGGTGAGCTGGTGCCGGTCGTAGGAGCGGGAGAGGCGGGCGGGGTTGGTGTGGAACATGGCGCGGGCCTGGATGTACTGCGCGGATCCGTCGGCGACGTAGAAGGTGCCGGCCGAGTCCGAGCCGTCCGGGAACCGTTCAGGGATCGGCGCCAAGGGGAACTCGGGCTTGCGCGAGCCGAGCGACATGATGTCGACGTCCTTGCGCGCGGTGCGGAACAGCGCGATGTTGCCGGACTGCAGCATGTCGCGAATGGCGTTCGCGTTGCTGTCGGAGCCGATCGAGTCCAGGTTGGGGATCTGGACCCAGATCCGGGCCGACATCCCGGCGGCGCGGGAGAGGCGGCCCGTGGAGGAGACGCCCCGCAGCAGCGGTTTGACGTGCGGCGCGTTCGGGTTCTTCAGCACCATCTCGTTGAACTCGTCGTAGGTGATGGCGACCGGGGCGAACGGCTCGCCCGGCACGAAGAACGACCTGCCGTTCTCGGTGAAGCCCTCGGCGTCGAGCCACTGCATTTTCATCTGCTCGCTGTAGCGGTACTCCGAGACCCGGTTCGAGGTCTGCGCCATGAGCATCGCCCCGAAGCTGGACTTGACCAGCCAGTCGAGGTCGCCGAACCAGGGCGCATAACCGGCGCCTCCCTTGCCGTCGGCGAGCCAGCTGACGAACCCGTTGATCCGCTGCGCGAGCTGCAGATCCTCCTCAAGGCTGGTCTTTCCGGCACCAGTGATCCCGGAGCCGAAGGAGTGCACCGCCGAGGCCGACGGTGCCCCAGACACGCCGCGCCGCGTGTGGTCGAACTTCAACAAGCGCCAATTGGTGGGCTCGCCGAACACGTCCCGGCCGACGATCACGTAGCCGTGCTCGTCCATGACCAGGGCGTCGAGGTCGAGGGCCACGCCCCCCTGCAGCGGGTTGCGGGTCATCTCGTTGACCTCGATCCGGCGGGCGTCGAGCATCCGCAGGTGAAGCCGTGAGACGGCGTCCTCGCCGGGCAGGTCGAGGGCCTGGGCGATCGCACGGGGCTGGACGTCAGCCACGGACGACCCGCGGCGTGGCATCAGCAGCTTGAACGTGCGGCCGTTGTCCGTCTCTTCCACGTCGTAGAGCTCGGATCCGGCCCAGGGGCCGAACTCCTGCCAGACGGCGGGGAGGTTGTCCATGTCCAGCTCGGCGGCGGTGAGCGTGCGGAGCTTGACGGTGAGCCTGGCGCGGTTGGCGGGCATGTCGTCGGGCCGGTAGACGTTCACGTTCCGCGGCGGGACCTCGAATGCGATGGACACCGCGTCCTGCGCGACGGCCGCGCTCTTCGCGGTCGTCGAGTACACGATCGCGCTCAGCGTGTCGTCGTCGATCGAGGCGTTGAGGAGCCGCGAGTACGGGAGTTCGCCGCGCTCGGCGGCGATCCACTCGTCCCAGCGGGCCAGGTACCAGTCGATGCCGCGCAGCTGTTCGCCGCCCGGAACGGCAGGGTCGGGCCGGTCCCACACCCAGGCGCCCCAGCTGCTGGCGAGCGAGGCGACGGCCAGGTGGCCCCACCAGGGCATTTCGGCGAACCCCGCGGCGGGGATCGCGGCGAGGGGGCCTGCCCGCAGGGCCATCTCGGTGGGGCCGTAGCGGCGCCACCAGCCGTTCTCCCAGTCGGGCAGCAGCTTGTCCCAGGCGGCGCGCAGCAGCGTGCAGCGGGCGCGGCGGGTGCCGGCCCGTGCGCCGCGGACGAGGTCGGGCCGCCTCTCGTGCTCGTACCAGCCGTGTCCGATCGCGGCCGTGGGGACGAGGAGTCCGTCTGTGCCGACGACGGGGTCGAAGTCCTGGTCTACGGCGAGGCGGCGGCGCATGCGGCGTACGGTGCGGCGGTAGCCGCGGCGGCTGGAGCGGCACATCCACTCCCACGGTTCGCCCTGTCCGGGCAGGAACCGCCACGGGCCCGGGTTCATGCCGAGGGCGGCCCAGCCGAGCGCGGCCGCGGACGCGCTGGCGGTGGTGAGCAGCAGCGGTTCGCCGGACAGCAGGCCGGACGCGGCGCCGAGGCCGGAGCCGAGGTAGAGGCCGGGGTTGTTGATCTGCGCCAACCGGCGCTGCAGACCGGTCAGTTCGGCGGTGTCCTCGGCCGGGGTGGTGTTCTTCTCCGATACGGTCGTGGTCGTCATCCGGCTTTCTCCAGTTCCGGGTGTTGGAAAGGGCGGGGCCGTTGCGTGGCCCCGCCCTTTCGTGTGTCTGCCGCTGGTGTCAGCGGCGCTCGATGAACGCGTTCTGCGCCATGTGCACGGAGTTGCTGCGGTTGGCGTCGGCCATGCGTCCGTGCAGGGCGCGGGTGTCGGCCTCCATGGACTGCGCGGCGGCGGACAGTTCGTCGGTGGTCGACAGGATCGCGCCGACGGTGCCGCCGCAGGCGTAGGAGAGCCGTGCGACCTCCATGTAGGCCTGGGTGGTCGGCTCGTCGACGTCGAGGACGGTCATGGCCTCGGACAGGTAGCGGGCCGAGTCGGCGCGCTCGTCGTAGCGGGCGCGCAGTTTCTCGACCTGGCCCGCGATTTTGCGGGCCCGTACGACGTAGGCGCCGCACTTGGCGAGGAGTCCGACGTAGCTGATGCCGGCCGCAACCGTGCTGGCGATGCTCATGAGGCGCTCCTGATCTCGAAGTCCTCGCTGTGTGCGGCGAGGTCGGCGGCGTCGACCTGGTCGGAGATGTACGTCTCGCGGGTGGCGACGGATTCCATGTCGCGGGCAATGTCGGCGTAGACGCCCTGTCCGGCCATGAGCAGGCCCTTGGCCTGCCAGACCTTTTCGCTCTGCGCCATCGTCAGGCCGCGCAGTTCCTCCAGGAGCGAGGCGAGCGTGCGGTACTTCTCCATGCAGGACGCGGCCCAGCCGACGATCCGCTCGCCGAACCCGGCCTCCTGCACCTGAACGACGAGTTCGTCGCCCTTGGATGCTTCGCGCTCGCAGACCTCCTGCACCTTCACGTAGACGGTCAGGTCGTCGTCGCACATGAGGTTGAGCTCGTCGCTCTCCTCCGCGACGGACTCGTACGTCACTTCCGCTGCGGCCTTGCCGGGCCCGGCGGCGGCCGCAGCCGTCGCACCGCCCGTCGCACCGCCCGTGACGGGTGCTGCCTCGGGCGTGACGGGCTTCGCGTCGTCGCCTGTGACGGCCTTGTCGCCCGTCACGGGCTCGGCTGCGCCCTTGGCGTCCTTTCCGGTCGCCTCGGCCGCCTCCTTCGCGTCTTTGTCGTCCTTGTCACTACGCGGGCCCGGAACAGTGCCTGCGCCCCCATCTGCGGGCTTTACAGGGCCCGTTGAGGCCTCGGGCTTGTCCGACGCCTTGGAGGCGCTCTCAGGTCCCGTGGAGGGCTTCCTGAGCGGGTCCGGGCCGGTGCCGACGGTCGGCGGGTAGGCGGGCGGCGGCGGGACGGACGGCGGGGCCGCGGGCGGCCGCGCCACGACCACGTGCGCGGGATCCGGGGCGACGAGCGGCGCCGGGTCCGGCCGGCCCGCCACGACCTCGGCCTTGCGGTGGGCCTCGACCGCGCGGCGGCCGGCGTCCGCGTCGACGACGTCGCCGCGCTTGAACAGGGCGCCGAGCCGGGCGAGCGGCGAGCGGTAGCCGGTGTTCTTGAACGTGTCCGGCAGCGTCACCGCGTCGGGGTTGATCCCGTGCTTGGTGGCGATCTTCTGCACGGCCTTGTCGTGGCGCGCCCGCTCCTTGAGTGCATCGCGTTCGGCCGGGCCCAGGCCCAACTTGGACTGCTCGTTCTGCGAGCCCGCGGCCCACGCGATGGCGATTGCGGCTAGCAGGACTTCCATGGTTCTCCCTACGGGTTGTGACCGGCGGGGGTGAACGGCGTCCCTCGTGCGCGTACGTACGCGTGTAGGGCCGTGTCAAGTTCACGTGCCGCCGGGGTGAATGCACGGGTGAACGATCACCGCGAGTAGCGGTCGCTGATCTGCTCCAGGGCGGTGCGAACCTCGGCCCACGCCCGGTTGGCGATGACCGGGTCCAACCTCTGCAGCTCCCTGCGCAGCCGGTCCAGGCGCTTGATCGCGCCTTCCTTCGGTGACCGCGCATCGGCCTTTTTGAACTCGCTCGTCCAGTACTTCGAACCGGCCACCTGCGGGCTCCTGCCTCTCGTCTCGGGGTGGATGTTCAGGGTGGTTCTCCCGTGCTCGCCGGGTCTGCTCTGCGGGGTGTGCTCGCGGGTCTGCGGCGGGTGCCGCTCGCCGGTCTGCTCGCCCGTTCACTCGCCGGGACCTGCGGGGTGATTCGACTGCTTTTGTTCCGGCAGTCGCAGCAAGGACCAGCCCCCGCAGATCGCGGTGGGGCTGGTCCTCACTGGTGGTGCCGGACGCGTCTTACGCGTCGGCCTCCGCCTCGGTCTCGGCGGCGGCCTCGTCGGTCTCTTCGGTGTCGTCCACGCCGTTCAGCTCGGCCCAGATCCGGCGCAGCCGGCTCTCGCTGCCGATGAAGCCGGCCTTGCGGTAGAGGGCGACGGCCTCGCGGTAGCTGACCGGCGGGTCCTCGCTGTCGCGCAGGGCCTGCAGAACGACCTCGATCTGTTCGTTGGTCAGGCCCGTGTCGGTCTGGGGCACGGTGACGTTGCGTACGGCGGCGCTCGCCTCGATCGTGACGAACAGTCCGGCGAACTGTGACGGCTGTTCGTCGCTCTCGTCGTCCGGGCCGCTGGCCTGTGTGACGGGCACCAGTTCACCCGCGACGCTGGGGGTTTCGGGCGTGACGCCGTCACGCTCCCCTGTCCCGGCGGGCAGGGCGGGCCGTGTGACGTGCATCGGCGGGGCGGTGGGCTTCCAGGTGCCGAACTGAGGAATCGCGATCCGCTCGACGGCCACGGACAGCGGCTTCTCCGCGACCGTCTCGGCCGTGCTGCGGTCCTGCTCGTGCAGCGTGCGGTTCGTCTCCTGCTGAACCTTCAGCGTCGACTCGCGGTAGTCCGTCTCGGCCGCGGCCACCTGCTCCTCAAGGGCCGCGGCCTTCTTCAGGAAGGCCACCTTGTTGGAGGCCTCGGCCTCCATCTTCTCCAGCTCGTCGGCGACCTTCTGCCGCTCCTCGGCCAGGAGTCGGCGGGTATCGGCAGAGACTTTCTCGCCGAGCGCGGGCAGGACGAGCCACCAGGCCGTCTTGGTGCAGACGATGGCGACCGGCGTGATGACCACGGCCAGGTCGAGGTCCTCGGGACCCACGATCAGGTCGACGGTCGGGATCGCGGCGATCACCGCTGTGAGGGCCAGGCCCGCGTACCGGACGCGGTCGGCCCGCTTGCGGTTGTTGCCCGCCATGATCTCGGCGACCTGGAAGATGACCCAGAGGGCGTCGAGCGCGCCGACCGTCGGCACCGCCCAGCGGCCGAACGCCGGGAACAGGATCTGGAACGTGACGGCCATCGACAGGACGGCCACGCCCAGCGTGACGGTGCCCAGGATCGCGAGGACCGCCCCGCGGCCGGACATCCGGTGGCCCGTGTTCTTCTTCTCGTCCTTCTTCTCGTCCTTCTTCTCGTCTGTGTCCACGATGGTTCTCCGTTCTTCCCGCCCGGCAGGGGGACACCTGCCAGGCAAGGGAGCGTTCGGGGGCCGGGCCCGGCACGTCGGGGGATTCGGGGGCGTGCCGGGCCCGGCGGTGGAAGGGGCCGGCCTCCGGGAGGATCGGAGGCCGGCCCGTGGTTCAGCGGGAGTTGTCGCGCCTGCTCAGCGCGTCGAGGTACGCGCTCTGCAGCTCGGCGAACCGGTTGAACAGCGGCTGCCCGGCGGGGCAGCCCGGTTCGTGGCCGCAGTGCTGGCAGGCGGCGACGTGCGCGGACCACTTGCGGTCCGCGTCCCGGTAGGTGCGGAACAGAGGGCTGTTGGCGGGGCCGGTCATCGCTCGCCCCCGGCGGGGGCGGCCTTGCGCGCAGTCTCGGCGGCAGCAGCGGCGATAGCGGCCTTGGCGGCGGCAGCAGCGGCGGCGGCTTCCTGCGCGTTCTTCAGCGCGTCGGAGGCGGCGGGGTCCTGAATGACGGCCACAGCGATCACCGGACCTTCGCCGTGCAAGCGCGCGGCTTGGGCGGGTTAGTCGCTCCGGGCTTACGCACCGGCAGCGGCTTCTTCGCCTCGTCCGTGAGGGACGGCGCGAAGTGCAGCAGCCTGGCGGACGTGCGGTGCGGGATGACGATGACGGCCCGCAGTAACTCGGCGTCGTGGTCGGGCAGTTCGAACCCGGCGGCCTCGTCCGTGGTCTCGATGTCGTCGGCGATCACGGCCAGCGGCCGTGACATGCTGGTCTTCATCAGGTCCTCCCATTTGGCACCTGATAGAGACAGCCCCAGGGCCGTAATCCCTGGGGCTGTCGTGTGTCGACTGCTCGGTCGAGCAGCCACGGCCGGCCTGCCCCGGCTCGTTGCGTGAGCCGGGGACGACCGTGTGTGCTCGTCGCGGTCAGCGGCGAGGGGCCGGGTAGAGAAGCGCAGCCAGCGTCATCGCTATGACGGGCCACACGAACACGAGGGTGAGCACGACCAACATGGGTGCTCGACTCAGCGCGACGTGCCGGTGAAGCGGACCCGCGACGTACGCGGTTCCGGGACGACGGCTGGGGCGGTGGCCTGCTCGAACGCGACCACGCCGACCACGCTGGTGCCGTGCAGGGCAACAACGGTCAGGAAGTCGCCGTCCCGGGTACGCAGCGGCTCGCCCGCCGCGGTGTGCCTGTGCACGATCGGCGTGAACCCGGCGATCGTGTTCACGCCGATCAACTGGTTGGCCGTGGCGGCGTCCATGTCGCTGACCTCGTAGCGGGTGTCGGGCGTGGCGAGGTAGTGGTGCGTGATCAGGGCCATCTGTGGGTCTCCTGTCGGGTGTTGGGTCCGTGCCGTATGCACGTCGCCCTGCACCGGCCGGGGTTGAGGCGGCCGGTGCCTGACGATCAGCACAGGGCTGCGGATTGCGCGGCCTCTGCCGCCGCGCTGGTCCACCTTTCGTCCGGGAGGTGGCGTGCCCGCGACCACTGGCTCACCTGCCGGGTCGTGCGATGTGCCGCTTACCGGCTGGGGGCTGTCGGCGCATCCGCCGCAGGAGTCTGCGGGGGGCAGGTGATCGCTCGGCCCACGCGACAGCCGAACCGGACACGAGGTCCGGCTTGCTGCCGCTCCGTGGCGCACAACAGGTCTACTCCGGATCTCTCCATCACTCGCCCGCCATGCACCGCCGTTCACGGTGGCCGGGATTCTGGCTCCGGCCGTGCCCTTCTGACGCATCCGACAGCCCCGCAAGGACTGGAGTCCGGTCACCCTTGCCGCAACACCCGTCCAGTTGCCTGGTCAGGGGCGGTAGTCGTCACCCGGCGTAGCGTCTTCAGCTTTCAAACAACGATCACTCCGCCGTACTCACCCCGCGGATGTCATCCGCTCGTTGAGGCTTTCCGTTGGGCGCTCCGGCTCCGTAATGGCTAGCCATTACTTAGAATGCACGAGGGGTGTCGCGGTGTCAATGGCTAGCCATTATCGAGTTGCATGGCTAGCCTTAAGATGGAGATCGACAGGAGGTGAGTCATGAACGGGTACCGAGAACTAGCCGCTGAGCTGCGCCGACGCATCGACTCAGGCGAGTTCGCCGTGGGCAGCACGCTGCCGCGGATCATGGACCTGATCGAGGAGTACGGCCTGGCCAAACAGACCGTCCGAGACGCAATCGGCGTCCTCGCGGACGACGGTTTGGTGGTCACGTCCAAGCGAGCAGGGACGATCGTGCGGCACCGGACTCCGGTCCGCCTGCCGCTCAGCCGCTACCGCAGCGTCGTCGAACCCGGCGGCACCAAAGGGCCCTGGGAAACGGCGACTTCAGCCGCAGGTCTCGACGGAGAGATGCGACTTCTTCAGGTCGAGTGCGGTGACGCCCCTGCTGATCTCGCTGAACTGCTCGAACTGTCCGAGGGTGACCCGCTCGTGTACCGCTTGCGGCACGCGGTGCTCCTCCCTGATGACTTGGTTCAGGTGCAACACGCCTGGTATCCGCGCAGCATCGCTGAGGTCGCCGGCCTCGACTCTGCCGGGAAGGTGCACGGTGGCGCGTACGGCGCGCTGACCGCGGCGGGCTTCCGTCCCAGGACGGCGAGCGAGACCGTCGAATCCCGCCCCCCGACACCGGACGAAGCTGCCGAGCTTCGAATCAGCGGGCGGGTATGGGTGGCCACGCTCGAACGCCTCACGCGCGACGCGCAGGGTCAGCCCCTCGAAGTGCTGCGGGCTATCGCCCCTGCTGACCGACTCAAGTTCACGTACGACGATCTACCGCTCTGACCGCGCCCACTCCCCCGGAGGAGACATGGTTGACCGCAACGTCGGCACGCCCACGGCAGTGAGCGCTGCTGAATCCGCATGTGCCGCCGCAGAGACGGAGCTGCACCGCCAGGTCATCGCTGCCGAGCTGTGCGCGCGGCGTGGCGGGCGTGGTCTGCACTACGCCTCCATCGGTGCCGAACGCACTGGCCCGCACCTGGTGGTCAACGATGGTGAAGTGCTGGGCCAGATGCACACCACGTCCCCTGGCGTGCTGCATGACTGGTACGGCAACCGCGTTGAATCCGACCGGGAGTTGGGGCCCTACCCGACCGCCCGTGCCTGCGCTGCTGCGCTGAAGTCCGGCAGTGGTGTCCCTACCGCGCGTAACGATCACGGCTACGGGGCGTAGGGTGTCTCAACAGACTTGATCCACAAAAACCGAGAACCCCCCGGGTGCGTTGTTTCGGGAGGAGTTGCCGCTCCTGTAGTCCCACGCGCCCCGGAGGGTCCATAGTTCGCTCCTGAGTGTAGAGCAGGTTCGGAACGTTTTCGATCCGGCGTCTGTCTCCCCCACTCGGTTAGCGGGATAGGTAGCGTCCCCCAGTGGCCCAGCAGCATCCGAACCGTCCGCCGAACGACTGCTCCACCTGCCGGAAGGTGTTGAGCACCCGCAGCATCCTGCTCCTTGAGAACCCGTCCGTGGCACCAACCACGGCGATGGTGTGTGAGCGCACCGGAATGAGTCGCCGGACCGTTCAGGTCCACACGGTGCACCTGACGACGTACGGGCACCTCGACGGCGGTGTGCCGACGGATCTTCCGATCGATCCCGAGCCTGTGCTTGAACCGGTTCCTGAGCGTTTGACTCCGCTGCAGTGGGCGTCGTCGGTCGTGGTGCAGTGCCCGACGTGCCGGTGCATCCTGTGCGAGATCGCGCGCGCTGGGAGGGGCAGCTTCCGGGGGCAGATCAGTATGAAGGAGGTGGCTCTGCGGCTGGGCATGGACGAGCGGACCGTGCGTACGCACGCCCGTACCGGCCACCGGGAATCCCGGCTCGCCCGCCCGCACAGCCTGGTGGCCGACGGACTCGTGGCGTTCGAACCCGACGGGTCGGTCACGGGCTGGGACGAGCAGGGCCGCAAGCTCCACGTACGGCGCCCAGATGTGTTCATCCTCAATCCGACGGAGGCGCCCGCAGTGGACACCGACCTTGAAGGCGACGACTTCTTCACCGACGGCCTCGCCAAGCGTCTGCGTGCCGAGACCGAGTGGTTCGACCCGACGCACAAGCAGGCTCTTGGGATCGTGCGGTACATGGCCGGCCTCATCCGGGCGGGATGGCCCGAGGAGGTGCTGATGGCGAAGCTGCGTGAGCGTCCGCACCGGATGCCCATCAAACTGCCGTACCGGTATGCCAAGGCCCGGCTTCCCAAGCGCGGGAAGCCGTACGTGCACTCCAAGGCAGCGCCGCCGTCCGCCTTTAAGCGGCTGCGTTGTGCCAACCCCGCGTGCAGGGTGCAGATGCAGCAGCCCCGGCCGGGCGGATTGTGCCGCGAGTGCCGGGAAGAAGTGGATGCAGGAGTGCGGAAGGTCCCGGAGTTGGTGAGGCGTGATGGCTGAGCAAGATCGGTCGGTGTCGGTGCCCTGCCCGAGGTGCCTGGCAGCCGAGGGCGAGCCGTGCGACGGCGACGTGGTGGTCCACTACGAGCGGCACCGGCTGCTCATGGAACGCCTGGGCCCGGCCGCGCACGGGACCCGCTTCCGGTCGAGGATCACGGCGGAGCACGAGGACGGTTCACGGTGTCCCGACACCGGGCCCCGCCGTCACCGGCAGCGCCCGCTCGATCCGCAGTGCCCTGGGCGCGTCGCCTACCGGGCGACCTGCCGCGAGTGCGGGTGGACCTGCCGCAAGGAGCGCCGCAAGGACGCCCAGGCCGCGGGCGAGCTGCACGCACAGTTCTGCTGGGACCAGTACAGGTCGATGGACCCGCGCGAACGGGCGGCGCAGCGTGAGGCGCAGCGCGTCCAGAGGGTGCTTCAGGTGGCGTGCCCGGCGTGCAGCGCCGACGTAGGCGCTCCTTGCTGGGACACCCGCGGCCGGCCCCGGCCTTACATCCACTGGGACGGCTCACTCCGCGTCCATGTCAAGCGCTCCGCCGCTGCGCCCCACTACGGGCATCCGCTGCCTCACCCGTGACCTCGTCTGAACTGCCGCTGGTTCTGTTGACCTTGCCCGACGGACAGACCGTCCGGGCCCAGCTCCATGCCCGTAAAGAGACTCCCGCGGGCTGGCGGTACCAGGTAGGCGTAGCGCTGTACCGGTACGAGGAGAGCGGGGCCGTTGAGCCTGCGGAGTATGTGGTGTGGGTAGTCCCCGGCATCCACGCCCACCCCATCGAGGGCGTTGACTACGCGTCGGTGCCCACGGAACCGCTGCATGCTCCTGCGCCGATCGCGCCGGATCTGCGATGGGCGTGGACGGTCGAACGGCGCCGCCTCTCCGACGGCCGCGTCGAGCTGGTGGTGCATACCCACGACTGCACCGAGGCGCCCGGCGGCGGCGAGGAATTGAACGTCGACCAGGCGCTCACCGCGCTGGAACGGACCGGCGCGCGGGCCTGCCACGCCTGCGATGCCGCCGCATCGCTGCTACCTCTCCGCAGCGAACGCCCAGACGTGAGCGACCTGTGAGACGTCGACGTTCGTAACCCGCGGCGTGGCAGAGCGGTTGGCACGGCGTGGACCATGAGCAACAGGACGTGGAGAGCGTCGACTACGACCCGGCGACGGACCTGCAGCGCCGCCCGCTGCTCACACTCGCCGAGGCGTACGACGTCCTCGACGTCCTGCGCCGCACTGCGGCCGGCGGCGGGCCCGATGCCGCCGGCGCCCAACGCTGCGCGCACGTGCTGGCGTACCGGCTCCCTGCGCAGAACGAGGCCTCGGCGAACTGAGAGTTGCTGACCTGCCGTTGACTGCGACGTAGAGCCGTCGCCTCGGGAGCGGCGCCGTCCAGGCGATTGAGCCTGAGAGCAACGAGCCGGGTCAGTTTTACGGCCGTAAAACGGAGTCAGGCCCGTGACGGGCCGTGCCGCGGGTCGTTTCACCAGATGTGGGTGCCCCGGAGGGGACTCCACGGGTCGAAGGACGAACGCGCTCAGCGCCTCAGCACACCTCAAAGGGGTGGTCCCCCTGCTCCCCTCCTCCGCGTTTTACGGCCGAAAAAAACAGGTCGCCCCGAGGCGACGATCCTGCCCGCTCTCGTTCTCTGAGAAGATGCTGCGCGTCCGAAGTACCGGAACATCGGGAAGTAGTCGGAGAACGTACATGCCTTACATCAGCGTGCTCTTGAACCGGAAGGGCGGGGTCGGGAAGTCCCTGATCTCCACCATGCTGGCGGCGGTCTATGCAGAGACCCTTGGCGACAACGGGGAAGTTGCCGTTGTCTCGATTGACCCGCAGGGAACCACCATCGAACATGCCGAGAAGGTCAGGGCGAAGGGTCGTACAGTCCCCTTCCGCGTCCTTGACTTGAGCGGCCAGACGGATCGCCTGCGCCAGCTCCGCAAGGGCAAGGCCAGCGTCATCATCGTCGACACACCAGGCTTCATGCCGCTCAAGGTGGAAGATCCCGAGGACGAGTCCATCGACCCACTCGGCGATGGGACTGTCGGTGACTCACTGCGCGCCATCCTCGACGTCGCCGACGACGTCATCGTCCCGCTTCCAGCCGAAGGCGCCGCCTTCACACCGACCATGGTGACCGTCGAGCGGGTCTTGTGGCCGCGGCAGATGCCGCACGGCGTACTGATCAACGACTGGGACCCACGCGATGGAACGGTCGACCGCGACCGGACGATCAGCCTGGCCAAGAAGCGCGGATGGGACGTGTACAACACCACCATCCGCCACTACAAGCCCCACACCCGGGCGCTCGCCAACGGCCGACTCTGCACTCAGTACGAGTCCAACCACACCTCCACCAAGGCGAAGGCCGATTTCCAAGAGCTGGCACTTGAACACCAGCTGCGCCGCCACAGGTACGCGGAGGTCCGGTGATGTCGTCCAGCCGCGACGAGTACGACGACTTCTTCGGCGACAGCGAGCCCGAGGCCGGCCCTTCCCCCGACGACACGCGTGCCGAAGGGCGGCTACTTCGGGTTCCTCTCAAGCGCCTGGCACCGAACACGGTCAACCCCCGGAGAAACTTCGGAACGCAGGAAGCCCTTGAGGATCTCGGCCGCAGCCTGAAGCGCCGTCAGCAGCAGCCCATCACTGTCGTCTCCAAGGGCAAGTACCTGAAGCTCTGGGACCACACGGACCAGATCAGTGACGTGGACTACGTCATCGTCTCCGGCGAGCGACGCTACCGCGGAGCCCTGGCAGGTAGTTTGTCCTCCCTCGAAGCGGTCGTGAACGATGCGATCGCCACGTCGCGGAAGTCGTTCCTCGACGCCGTGATGACCGAGAACGTCGACCGCGAGAACTTCGATCCGGTCGAAGAGGCCTACGCGGTGCAGGCCATGGTCAACGAGTTCGGTACCAACCGAGCCGTCGCCGAGCACTTCGGGCGCGCCGACGGATGGGTCACCCAACGCGTCTGCCTCACCTATCTGTCTCCCGAGCTGCAGCAGCAGGTCCGCGCGAGGACACTCAGCCTCGAACTGGCCCGCTCTCTGGGCCAGAAGGCGAAGAAGCACGGTTGGGACTCTGACGAGCAGAAGCTGTGGCTGCAGCAGCAGCGTGAGCTACTCGACGAGGAGCGGAAGGCAAAGAAGGAAGAGCGGCGGCAACAAAAGGCGGCGGACAGGGCGAAGCCGGACACGAAGGTGTCCGGTGACCGCCCGAGTCTTACGGCCGTAAAACCACCCTCCGAGTCACAGGCACCCGTGCCGGGAGAGACCAATCCTTCCGGGGAGGGTGCACAGCACGCAACGACCGATGCACCTGCCGACCACGAGCAGCTCCCGGACCTCGTGGTACCCCAGGCCGTTCGGTGGGGAGACGTCGAGTTGGTGCACCGTACCCTCCGCCAATGGATGACAGATGAGAACTACCAGTCCTTGAGGAAGCGGATGCTCGCCGAGGGCTCCTGACCTCGACCGAGTGCGTCCGTTCCGACGTGCCGAGTTTTACGGCCGTAAAACTCGGCACGTCGGCCTGTCTGCCTCAACGACGGCGATTTTCTGCGGAAAATCGAGCGCAGTACGCCGCGCCGACCAACTCGGGTCCGGGCGGCTGCTGCTGACGCTGACGCGTATTCCGCCCTTCTGACCTGCGACGGGGCCTGTTCCGTTTCTGGATGCGGTGTCAGCGTCAGCGTCAGCGCCGGTCGTAGGCTGACCCTTCTCCATGCCCCACGACTCATCGGCGGCGGCCGCCGTCCGCGCTGACGCAGACGAACGCGGGGCCCGCACCACACGATGCGGGCCCCGCCGTTGTTCGCGGTCGCATGACCGGCCTGGCGTTCGTACGGTGCGGATCCTAGGCAGTGGCCGCGAGGAACAACGCGGCCACGACCAGGACGACGACGTGCGCGGTCTGGTCGGTTGATTGCACTAACTCAGGCCACGGCTCGACTTGGTGGCGGTGGTTGAAGACCATGGCTGGTGGTGGATGCCGCTGGGCGGGAGGTCGAGCCGGTCAGCC
This sequence comes from Streptomyces solicavernae, assembly GCF_029968095.1. Classification (GTDB taxonomy): domain Bacteria; phylum Actinomycetota; class Actinomycetes; order Streptomycetales; family Streptomycetaceae; genus Streptomyces; species Streptomyces solicavernae. Next base: position 24,013 of record NZ_JASCIR010000050.1, read on the forward strand.
GCAGGACCTCGTCGCTCGCCGCAAGCGCGCCATCGAGGAGGACTGGCGGGGTGAGGTCGAAGGACTCGACCTCACCCTCACCTTCCTGCGCAGCAAGCGGGAACAGGCCCGCCGGTTCGAGCGGACCGGCCCCGTCACGCTGGATGTTCCTGTCGTTCCTCACCAGAAACCCCAGCTCACAGAAGGGTGATGAGGAGAGCGGAGGCCAAGAGTGCGGTCTGGTGAAGAGCCTGATCACTGAGATACATGCCGTTCATCCCCACGGCCTTCAGCTCCGCGAAGCCCTTGGAGCCGATGTGCTCCAGGAGCCAGCGGACCGGCCACCGGCGGTCGAAGAACGCGTGCGTCACCGCCGAGAGGACGAGCCCGGCCGCAAGGCCGGTCCAGGTCATCTGAAGCGGGAGAACGGCCCAGACCAGGGCCAGCATCACGGCCATAACCAGGTGGTACTGGGCGACGTGTCCCAAGCACGCACCCCAGCCCCGCCTCGGGCTCACGCCGTCGGCGACCTCCGTCGCCAACGGCGCCGCCTTGTTCCCGGCCTGGTGGTCGGTCTGCCCGATCACGTGGTCCGCGAGGTTGTGGCCGACCGAGAGCACCGCCCACACCGCGCCGAACGTCGCCAGGGTGGCGACCTGATCCAGGTTCGTCATCGTGCCCCCTCGTCCTCAGCGCCCTTGCGGATCGCGCGGGCCACTCCCTCGAAGGCGTCGAGCGCGCGGGAGTCGAAGCGCCCGTGCCGGGCCTGGATGTCCTTGCCGAGCTGGTCGTAGAGGTTGGTCGCCTCGCGGTACCTGCCCTGCTCCTCGGCTTGTACGGCATCAGCCATCCGGCGCTCGACTTCTGCTGCTGTGAGGTCCTGGTGGCTCATCGAGCAACCGCCGACTTGGTGCAGAGAAGGTCCAGTTCCATCAGGGCGGTCCCGGGCCCGCTCAACTCGGCGGTGAGTTCGCCCTTCTCGTTCATGCGGACGGCGGTGCAGTGCTCGATGTATCCGTCTTTGCGGGCCTGCTTGGCGAGCCAGAGCAGGGGCTCGCACCGGTCGATGACCGCGTGCGTCACGGCGTTGATCGCCGCTCCCGCCAGCAGAGCGCCGGCGGGGACGCGGTAACCCAGGGCGCGGGTCGCTGCGATCGTCCCGGCGAGCTGTCCGGCGGTGTAGGACGCGACATGTCGCGCGACGCTCCTGCGCCCCAGCTGGCTCGCGGTCAGGGTGCGCCGGCCGGTGCGTTCGTCGTCCTTGCGGACCGGCTTCCCGTCCTCGTACACCTCGTGCTCGCCGTACAGGCCCTTACAGGAGGCGTCCGTCGAACTCTGCGCCCACTGGTCGAGTACGGGGTGTAGCTCGCCGAAGATGGCAACCAGTGTCCCCAGCAGGGCCAGGGCCTCAACATTGCGACGGTGGTTTGCGAACATGGTGGTGCTCCTGTCTGTGATGGTCGGGAGTAACAGCGGGCGGCCGTACGCCGGCAAGTGAACGGCCGCCCGCGCCAGGTCAGTTGTCCTTCTCGTTGTGCTCGTACAGCTTGGCGATGTTCTGCCGGGACATCTGGGCACGCTTGGCGAGTTCGGTGTCGGTCGGGCGCTCATCGTCCCAGGCGAGGACGCGGTACAGCCGCGAGTACAGCCCGGAGCGGTGGCGGGCGACTTCGTCCTTGGCTGCCTTGAGGGCCGCTCCGTAGGAGTCGACCTCGGCCAGGACTTGCTTCCGCAGCTCGTCCCGGACCTCTCGCGCAGTGCCCCTTGTGGCACTGAGGAGCGTGACGCCCTCGGCGGCCGCGGCCTGCTCGGCGTTCTGCAAGGCGGTGTCGAGTTGGGCGTCGGAGGTCTCGTCCGTGACCAACCCAGGGTGGGTGCGCAGGAACTCGGCGGCGGGCATCGTCTCGCGGTCGCCGAGCGCCTTACGCCGGTTCTCGTAGAGCCAGGCGCGGGTGCCGATGAGCGTCACGTCGGGCTCGTTCAGGGAGAGACCGAGCCCCTCGGCGATGGCGGGGTTGTGGTCGAGTCCGAAGCGGTTGAGGTCTTCCGCCACATCGTCGAGGTGCACGTCATCGAGGGACGCCCAACGGTCCTGCACGAGCTGGGGAAACACGGACACGGCTTCGTGCATGTTCACGAGTTCAGGGCGCCGGCCAACGGGCGGGAGCTGGTGGCGGTCGCACGCGGCCGTGATGTCGCGCCCCGCGCTGGCGGCCTCGGCCGTCCAGTCGAAGACGTCCGTGCCAGGCACGGGAGCCAGGTTGAGAAGGAGAGCCTCGGCGAGAGGAGCGATCCGGTTCAGGAAGTCGTTGGCCTGGTCGCAGGTGAGGTAGGGGCGCTCCTGGACGTTCAGGCCGGCGTCGAGGACCCACCAAATGACGTCGGGGACCGTCAGCCAGTGGAACGGCGCGAAGAGCCCACCCGTGGGCGTGTAGCTCCGGTTCGCCTGACGGGGGGCCCTCCAGTCGTCGCAGCGAAGCGACAGCTCTCCGCGCCGGACGTCCAGGACGACCTTCTGGTACGCCCAGGCCTGGGCGTGCAGACGGCCGGCCTCGTACTCGCCCTTCGAGTCGAGGTACCGGCGGGCCTCAGCCTGGTCGGGCGCAGTCGGAATCTGATCGGGGGTGACCTCACGGACCACCAGGGCGGGCAGCTGCGCGGCGGTGTTCGTCGTCTCCATCATGCAATCAGGTTGCATCTGAACTCCCTATCAACGCAACCTAGTTGCGCACTATTGGTCGAGAATCGCAACCTGACCGATTCCCGACGACCACCCGCGCCGAACAGTGCGCCGCCTCGCCCTGGGCGAAGTCGTGAACTTCGCCCAGGGCGAGGCTTGCTGAGCGCCACTCAGCACTCATCCACCCCGGCCCGTTCAGTAGCCATGCACCCCCAGGCCCACGAACGACAACAAGGACTACCTGCTCCTGGAGGCCCTGGGGCACGCGTCCCAACTCGCCTCCCTCGTACCGTCATTGGCGGCGAGAGGCGTACAGGGCGACGTACACGGCCACCCCCAACGTGAGCGCCGGCGCAAGGCTTGGGTGCTGGTAGGCGATATAGGCAACAAGGCCAGCCGCAGTGCACACGGCCAGAAGGACAAAGTGATCGTTGTTCGGCATGCCTCAGACGATCAGGTGCCGAGGGGTTAGCCCTGCAACTCCCGCCAGCCTCCACGACGTCGGCGACCGAGCCAGCGCAGCCCACGAGGCATCCACAAGCCCCGCGGCGAGAGGGTGCACGAGGTTCCACGCTTTCAGGACCGGGGCGCACCCGATTCCACGTATTCAGGTCCTGATTCCACGCATTGAGGGCCAGGGGCGCACAAGGTTTCACGCATTCAGAACGGCGGTGGCTCAACACCGTTGAGCGTCTTCAGTTCTGGGCACTGGCGTGGGCCGCCCTTCGTGACTGGGCATCACCTCTCGCACCATCATGTCGGGCTGATGGCCGCTCACCTCCCATGCTCCGCCCCGCGCATGACCCTGAGTCACCGATTTCGTGTCGTGGCGGGCAGAATGCTGCGCCCCCACACACGTTCGAATCCAAACTGTGGAAAGGGGGCGCAGATTCATGCCCGCCACGACACGAAACCCAGGGGGGGCGCAGATTCATGCCCGCAAAGGTACACCCACAAAAGCGCAGGTCAGAGGGGGCGCAGAAATCTGCCCGCATTGAACACGAAGCACGTTCCTCCAGGTCAAGGCACATGAGGGCAGGGGGGCGCAGATTCATGCCCGTGTTCCCTCTCCATAGCCACCGCTGACCTTGGGCCGCCCGACTCCGAACCCGGAGGGTTCGGCCGCGCATCATCGCGGAGCGATGATCGCCCGGA
>NZ_JASCIR010000051.1 GCF_029968095.1 Streptomyces solicavernae
ATGTTCCGCCATCCCTCTCGGGAGTCGCTCCGCACGCACGAATGCGCCGGTTGCGTTCTGGCGGAGACGTAAACCTACTGGAGCGGAGCACCCCGATGCAAATCGAGGCGCCCCGCTCCGAGTTGGCGCTGCTCCAGGCCCGAAGAGGCCGTACGGAGGTCAGACCTCCACGACGACCGGCAGGATCATCGGGCGCCGGCGGTAGTTGTCGGAGACCCACTTGCCCAGCGTGCGGCGCACCAGCTGCTGCAGCTGGTGGGGTTCCACGACGCCGTCCTGGGCGGAGCGCTCAAGCGCCTCCCCGATCTTCGGAATGACGCCGCCGAACGCGGAGTCCTCGATACCGGAGCCGCGTGCCTGAATGTGCGGGCCACCCGTGATCTTGCCCGTGGTGGAGTCCACGACGACGAAGACCGAGATGATGCCCTCGTCGCCGAGGATGCGGCGGTCCTTGAGGGAGGACTCGGTGACGTCGCCGACCGAGAGGCCGTCCACGTACACGTAACCCGCCTGGACCTTGCCGACGATCTTCGCCTTGCCCTGGACGAGGTCGACGACCACGCCGTCCTCGGCGATCACGATGTTCTGGTGTGGTACGCCCGTGAGGGCGCCGAGCTCGGCGTTGGCGCGCAGGTGGCGCCATTCGCCGTGGACCGGCATCAGGTTCTTGGGCTTGCAGATGTTGTAGAAGTACAGCAGCTCGCCCGCCGACGCGTGGCCGGAGACGTGGACCTTGGCGTTGCCCTTGTGGACCACGTTGGCGCCCCAGCGCGTCAGGCCGTTGATCACGCGGTAGACCGCGTTCTCGTTGCCGGGGATCAGGGACGACGCCAGGATCACGGTGTCGCCCTGGACGATGCGGATCTGGTGGTCCCGGTTGGCCATGCGGGACAGCGCGGCCATGGGTTCGCCCTGCGAGCCCGTACAGATGAGGACCACTTCGTCGTCCGGCAGGTCGTCGAGGGTCTTGACGTCGACGACCAGGCCCGGCGGGACGCGCAGGTAGCCGAGGTCCCGGGCGATGCCCATGTTGCGGACCATGGAGCGGCCGACGAAGGCGACCCGGCGGCCGTACTCGTGCGCGGCGTCCAGGACCTGCTGGATGCGGTGGACGTGGCTGGCGAAGCTCGCCACGATGATGCGCTTGCGTGCGCTGGCGAATACCTGCCGTACGACGTTCGAGATGTCGCGCTCGGGCGGTACAAAGCCGGGGACCTCGGCGTTCGTCGAGTCCGAGAGGAGCAGGTCGATGCCCTCCTCGGCGAGACGGGCGAAGGTGTTGAGGTCCGTGAGGCGGCCGTCGAGCGGCAGCTGGTCCATCTTGAAGTCGCCGGTGTGGACCACCATGCCCGCGGGGGTGCGGATGGCGACCGCGAGGGCGTCCGGGATGGAGTGGTTGACCGCCACGAACTCGCAGTCGAAGGGGCCGATGCGCTCGCGGTGGCCCTCCTTGACCTCAAGGGTGTATGGGCGGATGCGGTGTTCCTGGAGCTTCGCCTCGATCAGGGCGAGGGTCAGCTTGGAGCCGATCAGCGGGATGTCCGGCTTCTCGCGCAGGAGGTACGGGACGGCGCCGATGTGGTCCTCGTGCCCGTGGGTGAGGACGATGCCCTCGATGTCGTCGAGGCGGTCCCGGATGCTGCTGAAGTCCGGCAGGATCAGGTCGATTCCGGGCTGCTCCTCCTCGGGGAAGAGCACTCCGCAGTCGACGATCAGCAGGCGTCCGCCGTACTCGAACACGGTCATGTTGCGGCCGATCTCGCCGAGGCCGCCGAGCGGGGTGACGCGCAGGCCACTCTCGGGCAGCTTCGGCGGCGAGCCGAGCTCAGGGTGCGGATGACTCAAAAGACTCTCCTAACCACACGCGCCACGTACCCAGAGGCACGTGGCGCGCATGACATTCGTGCAGGTGCAGTTGTTGTCTGCAGTTCTCGTCTGTGCTGTCTGTGTTGCGTGTGTGCCGCTTGTTGAGTTGTGCGGCTGTTCAGTTGTGAAGTCCGTTGTCAGAGCTGTACCCCGCCGGCGGCGAGATCGACCTTGAGCTGGTGGGTTTCCTCGGTCGACAGTTCGACCAGGGGCAGGCGCAGCGGTCCGGCCGGCAAGCCCTGCAGGGTGAGGGCGGCCTTGGTGGTGATGACGCCCTGGGTGCGGAACATGCCCGTGAAGACCGGCAGCAGCTGCTGGTGGATCTCCGTCGCCTTGCGTACGTCACCGGAGAGGTGTGCGTCGAGCATGGCGCGCAGTTCGGGTGTGACGACGTGGCTGACAACGGAGACGAAGCCGACCGCGCCGACGGAGAGCAGCGGCAGGTTGAGCATGTCGTCCCCGGAGTACCAGGCGAGGCCGGAGCGGGCGATGGCCCAGCTGGCACGGCCGAGGTCGCCCTTGGCGTCCTTGTTGGCGACGATCCGCGGGTGGTCCGCGAGCGCGACGATCGTCTCGGTGTTGATGGGGACGCCACTGCGGCCGGGGATGTCGTAGAGCATGACGGGCAGCTCGGTGGCGTCCGCGATCGCGGTGAAGTGCCGGTACAGGCCTTCCTGCGGCGGCTTGTTGTAGTACGGCGTGACCGTGAGGAGGCCGTGGGCGCCGGCCTTCTCGGCGGCGCGGGCCAGTTCGATGCTGTGCCGGGTGTCGTTGGTGCCGACTCCGGCGACGACGTGGGCGCGGTCGCCGACCGCCTCCACCACGGCTCGTACGAGCTCGGTTTTCTCCGCGTCGCTGGTGGTCGGGGACTCGCCGGTGGTGCCGTTGACGATCAGGCCGTCGTTGCCTGTGTCCACCAGGTGGGTGGCGAGTCGCTGCGCGCCGTCGAGGTCGAGTGCGCCGTCCGCCGCGAAGGGCGTGACCATGGCGGTGAGGACCCTCCCGAAGGGGGTTTGCGGAGTCGAGGTCGGAGCCATGGGTAACACGCTACTCGCTGCTCAGTGCGAGGTCCCCCCTCGGGGCACGTGAGCGGCCCACAAAGGGGCGGAAATCAAAGGATCCCGGCACTGCCTGCTCGGGGGTTCAAGCAGTGCCGGGTCCGTTTGATCAGGCTAGATGAACTTCTCGAAATGCCGCAATACGGACACTTCGCACGGCTGACCGTACATCTGTGCCTGCCGCCGGACGCCCCGTGTGTCGCGAACTGCCGAGCCCCGCACGGACGGTCACGGGGCCACGCGGCCGTTCTTGTTGAACGCGGCGTACGTCAGCGGCATGAGCTTGGCCCACTCCTGCTCCATCTGCTCGCCGACCATCTCGATCTCCCGCTGCGGGAAGGACGGCACCGCGGCGTCCTCGTGCTGCGTGCGCAGGCCGAGGAAGTGCATCAGCGAGCGGGCGTTGCACGTCGCGTACATGGACGAGAAAAGGCCGACCGGCAGGACCGAGCGGGCGACCTCGCGGGCGACACCGGCGGCGAGCATCTCCTGGTACGCCTCGTACGCATGGCGGTACGAGTCCTCCATGACGCGGCCCGTCAGCTCCTGCTGGCCCTGCGTGCCCTCCACGAAGACGTACTTGCCCGGGCGGCCCTCCTGGACCAGCTTGCGGGACTCGTCCGGGACGTAGAAGACCGGCTGGAGCTCCCTGTAGCGGCCCGATTCCTCGTTGTACGACCAGCCGACGCGGTGTCGCATGAACTCGCGGAAGACGAAGATGGGGGCGCTGATGAAGAACGTCATCGAGTTGTGCTCGAAGGGGCTGCCGTGGCGGTCCCGCATCAGGAAGTTGATCAGGCCCTTGGAGCGCTCCGGGTCCTTGGTGAGCTCGTCCAGGGACTGCTCGCCCGCGGTGGAGACGCGAGCGGCCCACAGGACGTCGCTGTCGGCGGCGCTGTGCTTCACCAGCTCGACGGTGACATCGCTGCGGAAGCTCGGCTTCAGGTCTGCATCGGGGGTCGCTTCAGGGGTCTCGCTCACCGGCGGGGTCCTTCCAGATTTCGCACTCGCTCGGGCGGCGCCCACTCTACGGCGCGGCACTGACAGAGGACCGTTCGGCGGTGCTCTGCAACGTTCTTCGGTGAATTTCCCGCTTCAGGGCACCAATGTGAGCTTTGGAACGTCTGACTTGGTAGCAGCGATTCAGTTCGAGACCCGAGTGGTCTCCTGTGACACCAAGGAGCCGAGCCCCTCATGTTCCGTCGGCGCGAGCCCGTACCGTTCACCTTCATCGCCGAAGCCGACAAGTACCGCAGCAACGTCACTCCCCCACCCCGCGAACGCGCGACGGCCAGTCAGATCATGGGCCGCGTCCTGATCGGCGCGACGCTGGTCGCCGGCCTCGTGGGCTCCCTGCTCTTCGGGCTGCCCGCGCTCTCGCCGCAGCAGTCGCCCGCGTCCACCCAGCAGTCCGAAGCCGCCGACGGACGCTGACACACCCTCAGCGGGGACGCTGCCGTACGACGCGACGCGGCCGAATCCCCCGAGGGTGGCCGCTCGTCCGCCCTCTGGGTAGCCTCACCGGGCACACAAGCCCAACGCGTGCTTCGAGTGAGGACCAGTCGTGCCCCTGCCCTTCCTGACGGCCGACCGCGCTTTTGACGAAGCGGCGGACGACGTCGCGCTCCCGTACGACGACCGCGACACCTGGCGCCGTCCGTACCGGCCGGGACCGTGGCGCGTCGCCGCGGCCGCGCTGCTGCTGCTGTTCGCCTCGTACGTGCTGTTCGCCGCGGTGATCATCGCGTTCGCCGGGGAGACGCCGGGCGCGGTCGGGTGCGCGGTCGGTGGGGCGCTCGTGGTCTTTGCCGCGGTGCGGATCGTGCGCATCGGAACGTGGGTCAGCGCGCGCGGAGTGCGCCAGGTGGGGTTCCTCCGCACGCGGACGGTCCCGTGGGCGCGGGTCGTCGCCGTACGCACCACGCAGCAGCCGGTGCGGTGGCTCGGGCTGCCGCGGACCGTGCAGGGGCAGGCGCTCCTGCTGGTGGTTCAGGGCGGCGAGACGCTCGCGGCGCCGCTGCTCACCGACCGGAGTGCGGACTTCCTCTCGCGGCGCGAGGCGTTCGACCGGGCCGCGGACTCGGTGGAGGCGTGGGCGGAGGAGTTCCGCACGGTCGCGTAGCGCGTGCCGGACGGCAGAGAACCCCGCCTGGACCTGGTCCGGGCGGGGTTCTCTGCAGGCAGTAGCCCGCTCACTTCCCGTCATGCAGGGCGATCGCCCGTTGCATGGCCTTGCGGGCGCGCGGGGTGTCGCGGGCGTCGTGGTACGCGACGGCCAGGCGGAACCAGCAGCGCCAGTCGTCCGGGGCGTCCTCGGTCTCCGCGCGGCGCTTGGCGAAGACCTCGTCGGCCGACTCGCGGTCGATCCGGCCGCTGGGCAGCCGCTTGAGCTCGTCGACCGGGAGCCCGCCCTCCGCTTCGAGCTCGGCGGCCAGCGCGTTCGCCTTGGTGGCGAACTGCGTGGTCTTCCACAGGAACCAGACGCCGATCAGCGGCAGCACGAGCACCGCGACCCCGAAGGTGACGGTGACCGCGGTGCCCTCGCGTATCAGCAGCACGCCGCGGCTGCCGACCAGGACGAAGTAGACGACCAGGGCGGCGGCCAGGGCGAAGTACGTGATCTTTGCGCGCATCGGAGAGTCGATTCGGGGAGGAATTCAGGGAGGAATTCGGGGAGGAATTCGGGGAGGAAGGAGTCAGCTGTCGAGGTCGAGGAAGTGTTCCAGGCCGAAGGTGAGGCCCGGGGTGTCCACGACGCGGCGCACGCCGAGCAGGATGCCCGGCATGAAGCTCTTGTGGTGCAGCGAGTCGTGACGGATCGTCAGTGTCTCGCCCTCACCGCCGAGCAGCACCTCCTGGTGGGCGAGCAGCCCGCGCAGCCGTACCGAGTGCACCGGTACGCCGTCGACGTCCGCGCCGCGGGCGCCGTCCAGGGCTGTGGAAGTGGCGTCGGGCTGCGGGGCGCAGCCTGCCTTCTCCCGGGCCTCGGCGATCAGCTGGGCCGTGCGGTGCGCGGTGCCGCTCGGGGCGTCCGCCTTGTTCGGGTGGTGCAGCTCGATGACCTCGGCCGACTCGAAGAACCGGGCCGCCTTCTGCGCGAACTGCATGGTCAGGACCGCGCCGATGGAGAAGTTCGGGGCGATCAGGACGCCGGTGGCGGGCGAGGCGTCGAGCCGGTCGCGCAGCCACGCGAGGCGCTCCTCGGTCCAGCCGGTCGTGCCGACGACGCCGTGGATGCCGTTCGCGACGCAGTATTCGAGGTTGCCGAGAACCGCGTCCGGGTGGGTCAGGTCGACGGCGACCTGGGCGCCCGTCTCGGCCAGGGCCTCGATCCTGTCGTCGCGGTCGAGGGCGGCGACCAGTTCCATGTCCGCGGCGGCCTCGACGGACCGGGCCGCCTCCGAACCGATCCGGCCCTTGGCGCCGAGGACCGCCACGCGCAGCTTGCTCATGTGCTTGATTCCTTACGGGAGTTGAGAGCCGTACGGCTTTGCACGACCTACGTGACCTACGCGACCTACGTGACCTACGCGACCGCTTCGTGCAGCCGGGCCGCCTGCTTGTCCTTCAGCGGGCCGATGACGGACAGCGAGGGACGCTGCCCCAGGATGTCGCGCGCCACCTCCCGCACCTCGTCCGGGGTGACCGCCGCTATCCGGGCGAGCATGTCGTCCACCGACATGTGGTCGCCCCAGCACAGCTCGCTCTTGCCGATGCGGTTCATGAGCGCACCGGTGTCCTCAAGGCCGAGCACCGTGGAGCCCGCGAGCTGGCCGATCGCCCGGCCGATCTCGTCGTCGGAGAGGCCGTGTTCGGCGACCTGGTCGAGCTCGTCGCGGCAGATCCGCAGGACGTCGTGCACCTGGCTCGGGCGGCAGCCCGCGTACACGCCGAAGAGGCCGCAGTCGGCATAGCCGGACGTGTACGAGTACACGCTGTAGGCCAGGCCGCGCTTCTCGCGGACCTCCTGGAAGAGGCGGGACGACATGCCGCCGCCGAGCGCCGTGTTGAGAACGCCGAGGGCCCAGCGGCGGTCGTCGGTGCGGGCCAGGCCCGGCATGCCGAGGACGACGTGGGCCTGCTCGGTCTTGCGGTTGACCACGTCGAGTCCGCCGGCCGTGCGGATGGCGCGGCGGCCGGCGCGGGGCGCGATCGGGCTCGCGTCCAGGTCCTTTAGGGCGCCGGCCTTCTCGAAGGCGGCGCGGACCTGGCGTACGACCTTGTTGTGATCGACGTTGCCCGCGGCCGCGACCACCAGGTGGCGGGGGTCGTAGTGCTTCTTGTAGAAGCGGCGGATACGGGAGGCGTCCAGGCCGTTGACCGTGTCGACGGTGCCGAGGACCGGGCGACCGAGCGGGGTGTCGCCGAGCATGGTGTGCGCGAACAGGTCGTGCACGCAGTCGCCCGCGTCGTCCTCGGTCATCGCGATCTCTTCGAGGATGGCGCCGCGTTCGACGTCGACGTCCTCCTCAAGGATCAGCGAGCCGGTGAGCATGTCGCACACCACGTCGATCGCGAGCGGCAGGTCGGTGTCGAGCACGCGCGCGTAGTAGCAGGTGAACTCCTTCGCCGTGAAGGCGTTCATCTCGCCGCCGACCGCGTCGATCGCGGCGGAGATGTCCAGGGCGGTGCGCTTCTTGGTGCCCTTGAAGAGGAGGTGCTCCAGGTAGTGGGTGGCGCCGTTCAGGGACGGCGTCTCGTCGCGCGATCCGACGTGCGCCCAGATCCCGAAGGTCGCGGAGCGTACGGAGGGCAGGGTCTCGGTGACGACGCGCAGGCCGCCCGGCAGGGTCGTGCGGCGCACGGTGCCGATGCCGTCCTTGCCCTTGAGCAGGGTTTGAGTACGGGCGACGGCCCGCCTCTCCGAGGAGGGGCGGGCCGTCGTCGTGGTGCTACGGGACGTCACTTGGCGGCGTCGTCCTTCTTGTCGGCAGCGTTCTCGTCGCCCTCTTCACCCTCGATGACGGGGATCAGGGAGAGCTTGCCGCGGGAGTCGATCTCGGCGATCTCGACCTGGACCTTCTGGCCCACACCGAGGACGTCCTCGACGTTCTCCACGCGCTTGCCGCCGGCGAGCTTGCGGATCTGCGAGATGTGCAGCAGACCGTCCTTGCCCGGCAGCAGCGAGACGAACGCACCGAAGGTCGTCGTCTTCACGACGGTGCCCAGGTAGCGCTCGCCGACCTCCGGCATGGTCGGGTTGGCGATGCCGTTGATCGTGGCGCGGGCGGCCTCGGCGGCCGGGCCGTCGGCGGCACCGATGTAGATGGTGCCGTCGTCCTCGATCGTGATGTCGGCGCCGGTGTCCTCCTGGATCTGGTTGATCATCTTGCCCTTCGGGCCGATGACCTCACCGATCTTGTCCACCGGGATCTTGACGGTGATGATGCGCGGCGCGTTCGGGGACATCTCGTCCGGAACGTCGATCGCCTCGGTCATCACGTCGAGGATGTGCAGACGGGCGTCACGGGCCTGCTTGAGGGCCGCGGCCAGGACGGAGGCCGGGATGCCGTCCAGCTTGGTGTCGAGCTGGAGGGCGGTCACGAACTCCTTCGTACCGGCGACCTTGAAGTCCATGTCGCCGAAGGCGTCCTCCGCACCGAGGATGTCGGTGAGGGTGACGTAGTGCGTCTCGCCGTCGATCTCCTGCGAGATCAGGCCCATGGCGATACCGGCGACGGCGGCCTTCAGCGGCACACCGGCGTTCAGCAGCGACATGGTCGAGGCGCAGACCGAGCCCATGGACGTCGAGCCGTTGGAGCCGAGGGCCTCGGACACCTGACGGATCGCGTACGGGAACTCCTCGCGCGTCGGCAGGACCGGCACGAGGGCGCGCTCGGCGAGGGCGCCGTGGCCGATCTCGCGGCGCTTCGGGGAGCCGACGCGGCCGGTCTCACCGGTGGAGTACGGCGGGAAGTTGTAGTTGTGCATGTAGCGCTTGCGGGTCACCGGGGAGAGGGTGTCCAGCTGCTGCTCCATGCGCAGCATGTTCAGCGTGGTGACGCCCAGGATCTGGGTCTCGCCGCGCTCGAACAGGGCCGAGCCGTGCACGCGCGGGATGGCCTCGACCTCGGCGGCCAGGGTGCGGATGTCGGTGACACCGCGGCCGTCGATGCGGACCTTCTCCTTGATGACGCGCTCACGGACCAGGGACTTGGTCAGCGAGCGGTACGCGGCGGAGATCTCCTTCTCGCGGCCCTCGAACTCCGGCAGGAGCTTCTCGCCGGCGAGCGCCTTGACGCGGTCCAGCTCGGTCTCGCGCTCCTGCTTGCCGGCGATGGTCAGCGCCTGGGCGAGCTCGGGCTTGACGGCGGCGGTGAGCGCCTCCAGGACGTCGTCCTCGTAGTCGAGGAAGATCGGGAACTCGCCGGTCGGCTTGGCGGCCTTGGCGGCGAGTTCCGACTGGGCCTTGCACAGCACCTTGATGAAGGGCTTGGCGGCTTCGAGGCCGGCGGCGACGATCTCCTCGGTCGGCGCGGCGGCGCCGCCCTTGACGAGCTCGATGGTCTTCTCGGTGGCCTCGGCCTCGACCATCATGATCGCGACGTCGCCGTCCTCCAGGACGCGACCGGCGACGACCATGTCGAAGACGGCGTCCTCAAGCTCGGTGTGCGTCGGGAACGCGACCCACTGGCCCTTGATGAGCGCCACGCGCGTGCCGCCGATCGGGCCCGAGAAGGGCAGGCCGGCCAGCTGCGTGGAGCAGGAGGCGGCGTTGATGGCGACCACGTCGTAGAGGTGGTCGGGGTTGAGCGCCATGATCGTCTCGACGACCTGGATCTCGTTGCGCAGGCCCTTCTTGAAGGACGGGCGCAGCGGGCGGTCGATCAGGCGGCAGGTCAGGATCGCGTCCTCGGAGGGGCGGCCCTCACGGCGGAAGAACGAACCGGGGATCTTGCCGGCGGCGTACTGCCGCTCCTCGACGTCCACCGTGAGCGGGAAGAAGTCGAGCTGGTCCTTGGGCTTCTTGGACGCGGTGGTGGCCGAGAGGACCATCGTGTCGTCGTCCAGGTAGGCGACGGCGGAGCCGGCGGCCTGGCGGGCCAGGCGGCCCGTCTCGAAGCGGATGGTGCGGGTGCCGAACGTGCCGTTGTCGATGACGGCCTCGGCGTAGTGGGTCTCGTTCTCCACTAGCGATCTCTCCGTTTGCTTGTCGTTCCGGTGTCGGCGAGACACCGGGAACTGTCGTCTTTTGTCCGCTTCGCCCGTGTGGCGAGGGGACGGGGGCGGAGAAGCGCCTTGAGTGCGGGCCGGTCTTCGATCGAAGCACCCGGGGGTTGCACTTTCGTTTTCCCGGGGGCCACTACCGAGGACCGGCGTCGGCGGAGGTCGCCTCTCCTCGTTCGTATCGTCTTGTTCTGCGTCTTCTGCGTTGTCCGGTACGGCTTGCCGTACGGGACGGTCCGTCATGGGTGACGTACGTCTCGTACGACGTTCCGTGACCAGACTACAAAGCCGTCGTGCTCTGTGCGCACGTACAGCAAAGGGAGCGGCCCCCTAAGCGTGGGAACCGCTCCCTTCACGGCGTCTTACTTGGCGCCCGCCGCACCGCGGCGGATGCCGAGGCGCTCGACGAGGGCGCGGAAGCGCGTGATGTCCTTCTTGGCCAGGTACTGAAGCAGGCGGCGGCGCTGGCCGACCAGGATCAGCAGGCCACGACGGGAGTGGTGGTCGTGCTTGTGGGTCTTCAGGTGCTCGGTCAGGTCCGAGATGCGGCGCGACAGCAGGGCGACCTGGACCTCGGGGGAGCCGGTGTCACCCTCCTTGGTGGCGAACTCGGCCATGATCTGCTTCTTCGTGGCGGTGTCGAGGGACACGCGAACTCCTCATATGTCTGTCCGATGCCACCGAGTGCCCCTGGTCTGCATCTCAGGGGAGCTTCCGTTACTCGGGAGGCGGGGATCCGCTGGGCGCTGCCTCCAGTGCTCTGCGGGAGCTCCGGGGGCGCGTACACAAACGGCCGCTCAACAGACTACCAGCCGGTGCGCGGGGGTCTCACCGGGGGCGATCCGGCCCTTCTTCTGTTGTGCCGGTTTTCGCGACAGGGCTGGTTTCCGCGACGTCTGTAGTGCCGGTTTTCGCGACAGGGACGGGTACGCGCCAGGGGCCCGGGAAGACCCGGGCCCCTGGCGTGTCACACCTTCGGGTGAGGCGCTAGAAGCCTCCGCGCACCTTGGCGTACACGTCGAGCACGGCCAGGCAGAGCGGGATGAGCGAGAGCAGGACCAGCGAGTCCGCGAGGTCGAGCATGCGGCCCCAGAACGGGGACAGGCCCTTCTGCGGGACGATCAGCGCGATCGCGATCAGGAGCAGCGCACCGGCCACGACGCAGGCTCCGAGCCACAGGGTGCGGATGTCGACCGGACCCGAGTCGCCCGCGGCGAGGTCCTTCAGCATCTCCAACGGCGGCGAGATCGCGAGGCCGAGGATCAGCAGCGCGATGGTGACGACGCCGGAGACCATCAGGCAGCTGACCTGAGCGGTGTAGCGGAACAGCCGGGCGCGCAGCATCGCGGCGAGGCCGACGACCAGGGCGACGAGCTGCGCCCAGCCGCTTTCGCTGAAGCCGAGGACCGCGCCGGCGGAGCCGACGATGACGATGGCGCAGCCGCCGACCATACCGAGCAGCAGCTCGTGACCGCGGCTGGTCTGGGCGACGATGCGCTGGACGTCGACGGCCTCCTGGTTGCCCTCCTGGCCCTCGCGGCGGGCGCGGGCCAGGTCCTCCGGCGAGCGGAAGCCGATCGGCAGCTTGGCGAACCGGGCGGACCAGCCGGGCAGGAAGCCCACCACGGCGACGGCGACGACGGCGGTGCCGGCGGCGATCTCGCGCGGCTCGGCCTCGGTGAGGATGCCGACGAACACGGCGAGTGTGCCGATGGCGGCGGCGAGAGCCGCGGCGACGAACGGGGCGTCACCCTGCGGCAGCAGCATGATGAGGACGACGGAGAAGATCAGTACGACCACACAGCCGACCAGGAACTGGAGCTTGCCCGGTCCCTGGCCATCGTCCTGCGGCAAAACACCCGATCCGGCGATCAACGCGTGTGGCAGTGCGGCGATTCCGAGGGCGACGGCCGCTCCCCGGTCGTCGTACACCCGGCCGCGGACGCCCGCGAGGGCGGTCAGGGCGATCGCGACGATGCCCGCGACGATGCCCTGGAGGCCGTTCATGTCGTGGCGCAGCGGATCCGCGAACCAGAGCACGAAGCCGAGCATCGTCAGGAGCAGTACGCCCGAGACGAGGCCGGCGACGCGCATGAGGTTGTCGTTCCACCCGCGCAGGTCCTGCTTGACCGCCGCGGCGACCGCGTCCACCACGTCGTCGTGGACGGCCGGCGGCAGCGAGTCGGCGAACGGCCGCAGCAGCAGCACCTCGCCGTCGCGGATGCGGTGCTCGACGAGCGATCGGCTCGCGTCGAGCACGTCGCCGTCGCGGCGCACCAGGTGGTAGCCGGCGAGGGCGTTGTCGTCGTGGGCCATGCCCGAGAGCCGAACGATCTCCGGATAGATGTCCTGGATCGGCAGATCCTCGGGCAGCGCCACATCGATCCGACTGTCCGGCGCTGCGACGGTGACCCGGCAGAAACCTGTCGATGTGCCCGTGCTCACCTGGTAGTTCCCCCTGTATACAAGGCCCTGACTTACGTCTTTACGCCGCGCGTACAACGGCGGAGCGCCACCCTACCCCCCGCCCCCGGGGGGTCCTGCGCCGCCTCCCTCATTTCTCCTCGCACCCTTGCTGCATCTCCACCCCTCCTGGCTGCCTGGGTGTCAGAGCTTGACAGTAGGATCGGCTTCTACGACGGGAAGCCGTCGCCGCTCAACGGGGGGCGTCGGTGCATGGACGTATCAATTACGAAGGATGAGTGCATCGGTGAGCGTCGTCATCATCAAACGGCAGCCGCGGATTCAGCCGCCTGCCGTCCCGGAGGGGGAGGTCAAGCTTGAGTCACCGCCCGAAATTCCTCGGGATGGCGACGAGAGCATGCTGATGAACCTGCTGCCGATGTTCGGCATGTTGGGTTCCGTCGGCTTCTTCTTCATGCCGAACCTGCCGTCCTACATGCGCGTGGTGGGCGGTCTGATGCTCGCGTCCACGCTCGCGATGGCCATCGCCCAGTTCGCCAGGTCCCGGCAGGGCGGCGGCGCGGGGATGGCACAGGACCGGCGTGACTACTTCCGGTACCTGGAGCAGGTCCGCAAGGACGTGCACAAGACCGCCGAACTCCAGCGCCGTACGCAGCTGTTCCAGCACCCGGACGCGGACCAGCTCTGGGCCGTGGCCGCGGACGGCAAGCGGCTGTGGGAGCGCCGGCCGACGGACAACGACTTCGCGTCGGTCCGTATGGGCCTGGGCAGCCAGCAGTTGAGCACTCCTCTGGTGGCGCCGGAGACCGCGCCCAAGGAGGAGTTGGAGCCGCTGACCGCAGCGGCCATGAAGGCGTTCCTGGACGCGCACGGCTCGATCGCCGACCTGCCGGTCGCGGTCTCGCTGCGCGCCTTCTACCACGTGGCGCTGTGCGGCGACACGGACACGGTGTACGGCAACGCGCGTGCGGCGATCGCCCAGTTGACCACGCTGCACTCCCCCGAGGACCTGCTCGTCGCCGTGGTGGCGCACCCCTCGGCGGCGGCGGACTGGGACTGGATCAAGTGGCTGCCGCACACGCAGCACCCGAAGCAGAAGGACGGCGCGGGCTCGGCCCGGCTGCTCTTCGACGACCTGGGCGAGCTGGAGTCGGCGCTGGAGGACCAGCTGGGCGACCGCCCGCGCTGGAACCGCGACGCCAATCCGGTGTACGACCAGCCGCACCTGATCGTCGTCCTCGACGGCGGCACGGTGCCGCCCGACTCGGAACTCGCGGGCACCGAGGGCCTCCAGGGCGTGACCTTCCTGGAGATCGCCCCCGGCGAGCTGGAGGACGAGCTGCGCGGCGGCCTGACCGCGTACCTGAAGCCGGAGAAGCTGCAGCTGTTCGTCGGCCACGAGTCGGCGTACAGCGGCACGCCGGACCTGCTCAGCCTGGAGCAGGCCGAGGCGCTGTCCCGGCAGCTGGCGGCGTTCCGCGTCGGCAGCGCCGAAGAGGGCGAACCGCTGCTCGCGAACCTGGACTTCACCGACCTCATGGGCATCGGCGACGCCGGTTCCGTGGACGTCTCGCGCACCTGGCGGCCGCGCACGCTGCATGAGCGGCTGCGGGTGCCGATCGGTGTCGGCCAGGCCGGCGAGCCGGTCATGCTCGACCTCAAGGAGGCGGCGCAGGAAGGCATGGGCCCGCACGGCCTGTGCGTCGGCGCCACCGGTTCCGGTAAGTCCGAGGTGCTGCGCACCCTGGTGCTCGGTCTCTCGGTGACGCACTCCTCGGAGACGCTGAACTTCATCCTCGCGGACTTCAAGGGTGGTGCGACCTTCGCCGGCATGGCGGACATGCCGCACACCGCGGCCGTGATCACCAACCTGGCCGACGACCTCACGCTCATCGACCGCATGCGCGACTCGATCACCGGTGAGATGCAGCGCCGCCAGGAACTCCTGCGTACCGCGGGCAACTTCGCCAACCTCACGGACTACGAGAAGGCGCGCGCCGCCGGTGCCGCCCTCGAACCGATGCCGTCGCTTGTCATCGTGCTCGACGAGTTCTCCGAACTCCTCACCGCGAAGCCGGACTTCATCGACATGTTCATCCAGATCGGCCGCATCGGCCGATCCCTGGGTGTGCACCTGCTGCTCGCCTCGCAGCGCCTGGAAGAGGGCAAGCTGCGCGGTCTGGACACGTACCTCTCGTACCGCATCGGTCTGCGGACCTTCTCCGCCGCCGAGTCGCGTACGGCGATCGGTGTGCCGGACGCGTACCACCTGCCGTCGATCCCGGGTTCGGGTTATCTGCGGTACGACACCGACACCATGGTCCGCTTCAAGGCCGCCTATGTGTCGGGGCCGTACCACGGCGAGGGTCCCGCGCGTGTGCACCGCTCGACGCAGCTGCGGCCCGCGGTGTTCAAGGCCGGCCATGTGGAGCTGCCTCCGCAGCCGGTGATCGAGGAGCCGGAGCAGGAGGAGCGGGTCGACGACGCGCTGGCCGACACCGTGCTCGACGTGATCGTCAGCAAGATGATCAACCAGGGCCCGCCCGCGCACCAGGTGTGGCTGCCGCCGCTGGAGGAGGCGCCGTCCCTGGAGCAGTTGCTCCCGGCGCTGGGCATCACGCCGGAACGCGGCCTGACCGCACCTGAGTACACGGCGCTCGGGCGGCTCAACGTCCCGGTCGGCCTGGTCGACAAGCCCTTCGAGCAGCGCCGCGACGTCCTGTACCGGGACTTCTCCGGCGGTTCCGGTCACGGTCTGTTCG
Source organism: Streptomyces solicavernae (assembly GCF_029968095.1). Lineage (GTDB taxonomy): Bacteria > Actinomycetota > Actinomycetes > Streptomycetales > Streptomycetaceae > Streptomyces > Streptomyces solicavernae. Next base: position 15,278 of record NZ_JASCIR010000051.1, read on the forward strand.
TGGGTGGTCCGCAGTCCGGCAAGTCGACGCTGCTGCGCTCGATGATCACCTCGTTCGCGCTCACCCACACGCCCAGCGAAGTGCAGTTCTACTGCCTGGACTTCGGTGGTGGTGGTCTGATCGCGATGGAGGACCTGGTCCACGTCGGCGGTGTCGCCAACCGTCTGGACGCCGAGAAGGTGCGTCGTACGGTCAGCGAGGTCGAGGGCATCCTCAACGCGCGCGAGGAGTACTTCCGCGCGAACAACATCGACTCGGTGCAGACGTACCGCCAGCGCCGTGCCTCGGGCCAGCTGCCCGACCAGCACTGGGGTGACGTCTTCCTGGTCATCGACGGCTGGGGCACGTTCAAGACGGACTACGAGGCGCTTGAGGCGTCCATCACCGACATGGCGATGCGCGGTCTCGGCTTCGGTGTCCACGTGATCATCACCGCGAGCCGGTACACCGAGGTGCGGCCCGCCCTCAAGGACATGCTGCAGAACCGCATCGAGCTGCGCCTCGGTGACCCCACCGAATCGGAGATCGACCGCAAGGTCGCGCAGAACGTCCCGGCGGCCGTCCCCGGCCGTGGTCTGACCCAGGAAAAGCTGCACTTCATGACGGCGCTGCCGCGCGTGGACGGATCCTCGGAGACCGAGGACCTCGCGGAGGCCACCTCCGTGGTGATCAACGCGATCAACGAGAACTGGCAGGGCGCCCCGGCCCCGGCGGTGCGGCTCCTTCCGCGCCAGCTGGAGGCGGACCGGCTGCCCAAGGGCTTCGAGCACCCGGAGCGCGGTATCGCCTTCGGTATCGACGAGTCCCAGCTCGCCCCGGTCTTCGTGGACTTCGAGAGCGACCCGCACTTCGTCATCTTCGGCGAGAGCGAGTCCGGCAAGTCCGCGCTCGTCCGGCTGCTCATCAAGCAGATCTGCGAGCGGTACCAGCCCGACCAGGCGAAGATCGTCATCGGTGACTACCGCCGTGCGCACCTGGAGGGCGTCCCCGAGTCGCACCTCTCGCGCTACTGCGCCTCGGCGCCGGCGCTCACGGAGACCCTGGAGGGTCTGGCGGGCTCGCTCAGCCGCCGTATGCCGGGTCCGGACGTCACGCCCGAGCAGCTGCGCAACCGCAGCTGGTACAGCAGCCCGGACGCGTTCGTCATCATCGACGACTACGACCTGGTGGCCACGGGCATGAACCCGCTCCAGCCGCTCCTGGAGTACCTGCCGTTCGCGCGTGACGTCGGTCTGCGTGTGATCATCGCGCGCCAGTCCGGCGGTGCCAGCCGCTCCCTGTACGAGCCGGTGATGCAGCGCATCCGTGAGCTCGGCGCGCAGGGTGTGGTCCTGTCGGGTGACCGGGCCGAGGGCCAGCTCCTCGGCAACATCACGCCGACCCAGCTCCCGCCCGGCCGCGGCTTCTTCCACACGCGCCGTCGTGGCGGGCAGATGGTCCAGACGGGCTGGCTGCCGCCGCGGTTCTGAGGCCCGTACGTACGAAACCGAAGGGGCGGTACCCGTTGTGGGTGCCGCCCCTTCGGCGATCCTGCGTGGCAGGCGATCCTGCGTGGCAGGCGGGCCTGGCGTACGCGGGCACAAGGGTTCGGCGGGCCCGATGTACGCGGACGCAAGGCTGTTGTGACACTTCGGTGTCAACTGGCGGTTCACCTCGGTCGCCCCCTGGGTCCTGTCGTACCCGGGCGATACGCTGAGACTGCGACAGACGAACACGCGCCATGGGGGAGGCAGTTGTGACCGGTTTCCGCGCCGATGCGAAGGTCCTCAAGGACGAGGGCTTCCACATGTTCGAGGTGGGCCAGGACTTCGCCAAGGCGGTGATGGAGCTTCAGACGCAGCTCACCGCCAAGGAGAAGGGCACCACTCCGCCCTGGGGTGACGACGACATGGGCGAGAAGTTCGGCGTCGTCTACGAGGGCCTGCGTGACGGCATGTTCGAGGCCATGGGCAGTCTCGCCGAGCGGCTGGCGGGCATGGGCATGAAGTTCGGCGAGATGGGCCTGCGGCACGAGCAGGGCGAGCTGGCCGAGGACGAGTACTACGCGAAGCTCACGGCGCAGCACGAGGCCGAGGGCGGGTCGGCGGCGCGGGGCATGCGGTCCGTCTGAGGTCCCGTCAGCGTCCTCGTCGGACGCTGGGCTCGCGCATTGCAGCGGTGCTGTGACAATCAGGCCCGCCACTACCGCGGGTCACTGAGTAAGCTTTGGCTTCTTCCATACCGACTGTAACTTCCCTGCGGTACACGGGGGTTGTGCAGGGATGTTGCTCATCGGGGGTGCTCCGCTGTGTCGATCATGCTGCCGGACGAGCTTGAGTGGATCCTTGAGATGCTCGGCTTCAACTGGCCGACGGCAGACGAGGACAAGCTCGTCGAGTGCGCCGAAATCTGGGAGAAGTTCGCGGCCGACGTCGTGGACATTCAGGTCCGGGCGGACACCAGCGCGCAGGTCGTACTCAACAACAACGCCGGCGACTCGATCGACAAGTTCAAGAAGAGCTACGACAAGTTCTCCAACGGCGGCGACGGCTACCTCCAGAACGCCTGCCAAGCGGCCGGCATCATCGCGACGACGCTGCGCAGTGCGGCGATGCTGGTCGTCATATGCAAGATGGCGGTCATCGTCCAACTGGTCGCTCTGGCGGCCCAGATCATTGCAGCGGCTGCCGCGTCGGTCGTGACCTTCGGTCTGTCCAACATGGCCAGTCTGGCGGCGACCGCCGTCACCCGTGAAGTGGTGCGGCGACTCCTCAAAGAGCTGGCGAAAGCTTTGCTCGAAGCCGTCATCGAGTGCATGAAGGAGCCCGTCGTCTCGGCTGTCGAGGCGATGATCACGGACCTGGTCCGCCAGTCCGTGAACGTCGGCTTCGGCGCCCAGGAGGGCCTCAATCTCGGCGAGACGGTCAAGGCGGGCAAGGACGCCGGCTGGGAGGCGATCCAGCAGACGCCGCAGACGTTCGGGGAGAGCCTCCGCGACAGCCTGGCAGGCAAGGCCGGCAGCGGGATACGCAACAGCGCGTCGACGCACGGCAATGACGCACTGAGCAATCTGGCAAACGGGAACGGGCTGAGGTTCTCGGACTCGGGCAGCGGGTCGGAATCGTCGGGGTCGGGGTCGGGGTCGGACTCGTCCTCCAGCTCATCGAACTCGTCGAGTTCTTCGTCGTCGGACTCCAACTCGTCCTCGAACGCGTCGAACTCGAACTCGAACTCCTCCACCAACTCCGGCCCGAGCGTGAGCAGTACCGTCTCGGCGGACATCGGAGGGGACAGCCCGTCCACGCCCTCGGTCGGCGACGGGCCGAGCACGGACTCCGGCGGCAACAACAATCCGGGACCGAGCAGCACCCCCACGCCCACACCGCGCGCAGACGGTCCGACACTCCCCGACTTCGACTCCCCTTCGCCGGATTCCCCTTCCCCGGGCAACACCGGCAACGGCGGCAACCCCTCCTCGGGCAACCCGGGCGGCAGCAGCACGCCGAGCGGCGGCGGCACCTCGGGCCCGGGCGGCATCTCGTCGCCCAACCCTCAGTCGGCCCCGACGCCCGCTCCGTCGAACGAAAACGGATCGTCGCCGAACGGCCCCGGCATCGGCACCCAGATCGACAGCCTGGCCTCCCCCACGCCGACACAGACCAACTCTGCTCCGACACCGACTATCTCGGACACGTCGAACACCGCGCCGCGCGGTGACGGCGGCGCGATGCCGACCTCGCCGACCGCCCCGTCGACCGGCGACACGGGCGCGCGAGGGTCCACCAGCACTGGCGGGTCGCCGTCCTCCGCGGGCGGCGGCACCCCGAGCGGCCCGAACCCGTCCTCCTCGGCGCCTCCGCGCAACAGCCCGTCGTCCACGCCCGGTTCGAACCCGTCGCCGGGCGGCCCGCCCTCGTCGCCGAATCCTTCCTCCTCGGGCCCGGCCTCGACTCCGCGTACGACGCCGAGCGACAACAATGCGGGCACGCCCGGCAGCCGACCGTCGGTCCCGCACCAGGCCTCGCCGTCCAACGCCACACCCACTACGTCGAGTCCGCCGCACACACCTGGCGCCAATCAGCCCGGGCAGCAGCCACCCGGCAGGTCTCCGGGCTCGAACACACCGAACAATCCGGCCAACCCGAGCAACCCGGCCAACCCGGCCAACCCGAGCAACCCCAGCACGCCCAACAATCCGGCGACGCCGCAGAACCCACAGCAGGCACAGCAGGCACAGCAGTCACCGGCCAACCCTCCTCAGCAACAGCCTCAACAGTCACCGACGCCGGTCCCCGTCCACACCGTGACGACCACACCGTCGCCCACCGCGCAGCCGACTCAGGACCACACGAGCCAGCAGCCCGGCCCGAACACGAACAACTCCAGCCCCCACACCAAGGACGACTCCGACTCGGAGCCGACGCCCGCTTCCTCGACCCGCGACAACACCCCGCCCGGCGGCGTCAACGACCCGTCCCGCGCGGAGCAGGACGCCCTGGACAACGCGGTCCCCCGCGACGAGAACGGCGACCCGACCCGCCCGCCGAACCCCAACGACGGCAACTGGATCGAACGCATCAACGGCGACGGCAGCAACACCCCCGGCCGTAACAACAACTGCGTCGACACCACCCTGTCCACCGTCGACACCTACGCCGGCACCCCCACCGCAGCCGGCGCCCGCACCCCCGACCCGGACAACGACGGCACCCCCTCCGACCGCGGCGAACGCGGCGGCCGCGACCGCATCGAAAACACCCTCGGCGCCCGCTTCAACGACCTCGGCAACGGCCGCGACGCCTACAACCGCCTCGAAAACACCCTCCGCAACAACGGCCACGGCTCCCAAGCCGTCATCATCACCCAGGACGCCAACGGCCGCGCCCACGCCTGGAACGCCGTCAACCACAACGGCAAAATCACCTACATCGACGCCCAAACCGGCCAACGCAGCCCCCACCCCCTACACAACGGCAACAACGGCGTGTTCGCCATCCCACTGGACCCCGACCGACGGCCGGTGGCGGCGGGTGGGGACAACCGCAGCGGCAACTCGGACCAGCAGGGGCATGCCTCCGACGGGCCGACCGGGCGGGCGGACCGCAGGCCCGAGAGCGCCCCGACGGACACGCACCGGCGGGCACCCGCGGAGCCGGCGGGCCAGTCGCCCGACGCCCAGAAGGACGCGGACGACAAGCCCCAACACCCCAGGGACGATCCGCAGCGCACGAACCACCCCCGGCTCACCGAGCCGGAGACCGTCGATTCGACGCACTACGGCATGGAGCCCATGCGGGACCAGCAGAACGTGCGGCAGACGAACGATGTGCGCCAGATGGACATGGATCCGGTCCACCAACAGCTCAACGACTGGCTGACCCCCATTCCGAGGGAGGACGGGAGCGGCGAGACCCGCGTCCCGCTCGTCGACGCCCTGAAGGCCTGCTCACCGCCCCGTCCGGACGACCCCGACCACAAGCCGGTGGTTCTCCGGCACGACGACCTCAAGAACCTTCTGCCCGGCTTCGAGGACATGCACCCCGGCGAACGAGGGGCTGTGGTCGCGTCGTTGGCCCGGTTGAGCCTCAAGTTCCACGAGTCGCATGCGGTCGGGGCGAGCCCTGAGCCGCAGGACGGCTATCCGAGTCGAGGACCGGCAAAGCACGCCTCCGCGGGCTGGGCGGCGAATCGCCGGGACGCCGAGATCAACCAGGGTCTTGAGGACGAGCTGGGCGGAATCGGCAAGAGTCTCAAGGACGCGGGCGAGCATCGCCCTGACTTCACCGGGCGCAATTACGCGACGGTGGAGGTCTACGACCCGGTCAGCAAGCAAATAAGTTACGTGGTGGACAGTTCTTACCCGGGAGAAGACAACAAGCATTCCGAGAAGAACATCCTGGACTATCTGGATTCACTGAATGCCGAGTGCGACAAGGACAAACAGTACGAGCCGATCAGCATGTTCACGGACCGAGAGCCTTGCGGCCGCGGCAGCGGATACCGTAACTGTGCCGCACTGATCTCGCAGAGAATGTCGAACGTGGACGTATTTTACGGAACCGGATACCGCAAGGATGCGGACGTCGTGGACGCCGGCCAAGCACCGCAGGGAGGCCACAAGGGAAGGTTCGAGCAGGACTTGATCAAGAACAACTACGCGCTTGGTAAGATCTGGATCCGGGCCATGAAGGACGGCGGCCTGGCAAACACCGGGCCGGAGTGACGGTCAACGCGAAAGAAATTCACCACCATGAATTTGCACCTCAGCCGGCCGGAAGCCGTGGAACAGATCCGCAGTAGGCTGGATCAGCTTCGGCCCACAGCAGGCTTCCTCCATCTCGACGGGCCGGCCGGCTCCGGGAAGAGTCGACTCCTGCGGGAATTCTCCGACGACACCCCCGGGACCTCGGTCGTCGATGCCACGGGCCGCTCTGCCGAAGAGGTGGCCGACGAGGTAATGCGAGCCGTCGGTGTCACGTACGGGGACAGGCGAAGCATGTTGGATCTCACCTTGCGTCTGAAAGATGCGAATCTGCGGCACACCGTCCTTGTGGCCAACACCCAGTGGGCAGGCAGGACGCGGTCCAGCAGTGAGCCTCGGCACGTAGCGGCTGGAGTGGTACGAAGCTTCGGATTCGACTCCAAGAGCACGGGCGTCAAATTCGTCGCAGAAATCGACAGCGACGTCTACGACCTCAATCTCCAGGGCCGGAATTCCGTCCTGCTCGCCCCGGATCCCGACGTCGCTCGCCCTTCCCTCGACGCCCTGCCCCCACGTCGGCTCACGGCCCTCACCGCCCTGGCCCTCGCGGAGCCGTACCGCGTGCGCTTCGAGGAGTGGCAGGGGCTCTGCGCCGCGCTCGGCACCGCGTACGACCTCGCTGAACTGCGCACGATCAGTGAGGAGTCGAGCCTCGTAGCGGTCGATCTGCAGAGTTTCCTGCCGGTCGGTTTCGCCGTCGAGAGCGATGCCCGCAGCCTGCGCAAGCAGCTCCCCGCCGAGACGTTCGCCGCGTTCCAGGACGCTGTCGTGGACCGCTTGTTCGGCTGCGACGACGACGATCCCCTCCGTGGTTACGCGGACCGCGCCCTGCCCGCCCACTCCGCTCTCGCCGGCCGCTTCGAGCAACTCCTCGAAGATGCGCACACCCTCGTCAGGCATGCCCACACCGTTCTGTTCGAGGCCATGCCCGTGGCCTTCCCCGGCGGTGTGCCCGCGGGCAGCTTCGCCGCGGATCTGCACTATCTCCACGAGCTGGGCGTGGCACCTTCCTCGCACGCGGAGTGGGTGTCGCTGCTGCACCTCCTCACGCTGAGCCAGGGAGACGAGGAGCGGGCGCGTGCGCTGGCGGAGGCCTACGGTCCGCTGCCGTGGCGGACCGTCTGGACGCACTGGCGGGCACCCGGCCACATCCGGCCCGTCCTGCCCCAGATCCTCGCCGTCGACACCTTGCGTGCCCAGTCGGAAGGCGCCACAGTGACCAGCCGCACCGTGGACGGCGGGGAGCAGATCTGGCACTCACCGACAGGTCGACTCATCGGTGTCGCCGGGCAGTTCAACGGCGCCAAGGGGCCCTACATCGAAGAGGCCTCCGCCTCCACTGTCCCGTCGTCCCCCCGCTGGCAGCCGGACAGGCCGTCCTGGAACCTGATCCGCCTGTCGTCGACCGACGACTCGTCAACTCACCTCGTCGTCCAGGCCCCCCAGGTCTATGCCGTGGCCTGTATCGGCGATCTGGTGGTCCTCGGCGGAAATCCCGGCATGTACGCCATCGAGCCCGACCCGGAGTACCAACAGCGCACTCCCGCCCTGCCCGCGCTGCCCGCCGTCGGGGCCCTCACGAAGATCACGCCCCGCCCCTGCGACGAGGCCGCCTGCCGCCCCACTCGGGATCGCGTGCTCGACGTGTTCGACGCCGACATGGCTCCCCTGCTGACCGAGGAACAGCTGCCGACCGGCCTGACCCACGAGCCGACCCGCCGCTTCCTCACCGAGGTCGGCTTCCCCCGAGTCGAGAACTTCGTCAGCCTCAACACCCACGACCTCACCGAGACCGGCTTCGTCGAGCACACCTGGGAAGGCACCAAGAAGTTCGAAACGCCGGTGGGGGACGGCCCGTTCTACGACCTGGGCACCTGGATCGGCGGCGTCCTACTGCTCGACGGCCCGACCGGACGCATTCTTCGTCAGTCCCAGGAGGGCGCGATCGACGAGGACAGGCCGGGCGACCCTTTGGCGGGCTCGTCCCTGGCGCAGTTCACCGCGATGGTCCGCCTGCAGTGGACGTACATGCTGGCCTGGGTCACGAGCGGCCGCCTGGACGGCGAGGACATCATCGACGAACTCAAGTCCTGGCTGGCCTGCATCGACCCGGACGCGGCGGCCACCAGGAACTGGGGCCACGTCACGGACTCCGACGAACTCGGCTGAGACGCGAAAGACAGGCACGGATGACCACCATGGCAGAGGGCCACGCCCCGCACCCGTACATAGGCGGCCGGACCGCCGCCCTGCGTGCCCTTGCGGCATGGCGCATGGAATGGCCGGGCACCCCGCGCGTCGTCGTGCTGACCGGAGATCCGGGGTGCGGCGCGTCCCGGCTGCTCACCGGCTTCCTGATGCTGTGCGAACCGGAGTTCCGGTCCCGGCTACCGCTGGACGACATGGACCCCGCCACCGTGCCTCCTGAGCTGCCCGCTCCCGCCGTGGCCGGCCCGGCCGGTCTCACCGCTGCACAGACTCTGTGGACGCTCGCCGACCAGTTGGAGCTCTCGGCGTCAACAACCGCCGATGTGTTCGCAGGTATCGCCTCCCTCGGCCACACCGTGGCCATCGCCGTGACGGACGTCGACCGCGCCGGTCCTGTCCCCGCCGCGAACGAACCTGCCCGTCTTGTCCGCGAGGTCCTCGCGCCGCTGGCCGCCATCGAGTCCGTACGCCTCCTCGTCGAGGCTCCCCGCGCACTCGTCGCGGACCTGGCTGAAGGGCTGCCGTCCGGTTCGGTTCAGATCATCGACTTGGACGCACGCGAGTGGGCGGATGCCGAGGCGCTCACACGGCAGGCAGAGACGGCTCTCAACCCGCAGTTCGGCGCTCCTGAGCTGCCGTTCACGACCGACGCCGCGGTCCGCAGGAGCCTCGCCGAAGTCCTGGCCGAGCGGGCCGGGACCAGCGCACTCACCGTGGAGCTCACCGCCCGCAGCATCCTGCTGGCCCCCGAAGGCGTCGACCCCACCGACCACGAGCGGCTCCCCACATCGGTCGGAGCGGCCTTGGACGCCCACGCCCGCCGCCTCGGCGCCGAACCGCAGACGCTGCGCACGCTGCTCGCACCGCTCGCCCTGGCCCAGAACGGAGACGTATCGGCTGAGTTGTGGGCTCGTCTCGTCCACGCGGTCGCCCAGCGCGATGTGAGTGCGGACCTGGCCGACGGATTGCTCCTGGTCGCTCCGTTCGTCCAGGCCGTGGGGGACGACAAGGACATCGAGAGCGGGGGCCCGGTGTCGCTGCGGTTGCTGCACCCCGCGATCGGCGCAGAGGTGCTCGCGGGCCTGCAGAACGTGCGCGCTGCCCAGTCCCGGATCGCGATGTCGCTGCTCGAGTCCGTTCCGGGGCAGGACTGGTCGAAGGCCGCCCCCTACGTCCGCGACCACATAGCCGGGCACACGCTGGCCGCCGGTCTGCTGCCCCAACTCCTCACCGATCCGGGCCTGTTCGTGTTCGCCAATCCGGTGGCGCTGCGCGCGGCCGTCGAAGCCGTGCCGGTCGAGGAGCTCGGCACCCCGGCCCGTACGTATCTGCGCACCGCGCCGCTGCTGACCCGGATCCAGGCGTCGACGGAGCTGCGGGCCGCACTCCTTGAAGCCGCGTTCGTCGAGGACGGGCTGGACGAGTATGCGGAAGCCGTGCGTCAGCTCGGTCTCACGTTGCCGTGGCAGACGCTGTGGAGTGCGAAGGTCGCAGGCGTGACCACCGTGTCCGTGGGACGCGTTCGGATCGATGAGCAGAGCGACGAGCGGACCCAGGTGGCCGTCCTCGTGGTGGGCGACGAACGACGGGATCAGCAGTCGACGCTCCTTGTCCGTGATCTCGTTCGGCCTTCGGGTTCACTGGAGAACGTCGACCCGGCCAAGGTCCTACGTCCCTCGGAGGAGGAACGCGAGAGTGCCCCCCTCGCCGTCAGCCGCGGCGGCGACTATCTCCGGGTGTGGGATCGGGCCGACGGGGAGATCGTCGCTGCGCTCGTCTCGGACACTCCGGTCACGGCCGTCGACCTCTCCCCGGACGGAGTTCTCGTGGTGGCGACCGCACGCGGAGTCACCGCCCGGCGCATCACGCACAGAGGTTCGGGGCTAGCCTCGTAGTTCACCGTCGGCCCCACCCCGCGCCGCTCCCGTCATACCGTCCGTACATCCGTACTTGTCCCACCTCGAAGGAGCCCGCTCGTGACCAGCCAGGCGCAGGCACTCGCCACAGCCGACCGTTGGCTCAACCCCGACGGCGATCAGGCCCCGCGCCGCGAGGTCAAGATGCACGAGTTCGATCTGGGGTGGGTGGTCTGGGCCGCCCCAGCCGCCTTGGAACGCGACCCACACACAGGCGAGCGCCGCCCGCCGTCGGAGATCGGCGACGCATGCGGAGTGGTGGACCGCGCCACTGGTGAGCTGACCGTGTGGCCGTCGGTGCCGGTCGACGAGGTCGTACGGCTGTACCTCCAGAAGCACTCCGCCGCCTCCCCGCAGGACGGCCTTCCCGCCACAGGCCCCGGAAACACCGCGGTGTTCACGTACAAAGAGAGCGAGTCGCAGGAGCAGGCCACGCTGTTCCGGACATCGGCTCCCGGGCTGCCGCCCGCGGAGTACCGCGTCTGGGAGGACCTGGAGCGTCTGGGTGTCTCCCCGGACCGGGTGGTCGCGATCCACACCGACCTGCGGCCCAGCCTCCTGCCCGGCGGCTACACTGCCCAGCTTCTCAGCCTGTTCCGCAACGCCGAGGCCTCGTGCAGCCAGAGC
>NZ_JASCIR010000052.1 GCF_029968095.1 Streptomyces solicavernae
GCCCGCGCCGGCCGTCCAGGCTGTCCCGGCCGCCCCGGACCAGCGCCAACTCGCCCCCGTACAGCGGAAGCCCATCGAAGCGGAACCCGTACCGGAGGTCGTATCAGAAGCCCTGCCGGAGCCGGAGCCGGGGTCGAAACCGGAGGCGAAACCGGAGGCGCAGGCGCAGGCGGGCGAGCGCGGAGCGGGCGTCCCGGAAACCCCCGAGCCCAGCCCCTGGTTCCAGGCCGCGCCCCCCGAGCAGGTCCCGTACGAGGGCGGCTACGACCCGGAGTTCCCCGTCCCCGCCGGCCCCGGCCGCACCCGCCCGCTGTCCATCCCGGGCCCGCGCACCGAGGCCGTACCGGAACAACCGGAAACCGAACGGCCGGAAGCCGAACGACGGGAAACCGAACGACGGGAAACCGAACGGCCGGAACCCCAACCGGAGGCCGAACAACCGGAGGCCGAACAACCGGAACCCGGACCCAAGCAGCCGACGTCCGCCGCCCCCGCCCCCACCTCCGCGTCCTCCCCCGCCCCTACCCCCACCCACGACCTCCCCGAGGACATCAGCCGCGAAGAGGCGTACTTCGGGGCGTTCCGCAAGTACGTCAGTGAGCACAAGGACATGCCCAACGCCCGCCAGCTCGCCGTGTACCTGCTGGACCTCTACGGCGTGACCGGCCAGTCCGGCGGGCCGCTCAGCGAGTCGACGCTGCGGCCGTACGTACGCGAGTTCCGCGGCCGCTACCAGGAAGAGCTGGACGCGGACGCGGAACCCATCGCGTAACGGACCGGATGAAGAACCTCTGAAGAACCTCCGAAGAAACCTCCGAAGAAACCTCCGAAGAAACCTCAGGCGCCGAGCAGCTTGCGCACCCGGTCGGCGCCGACCGCGAGCAGCAGCGTGGGCAGGCGCGGGCCGGTGTCGCGGGAGACGAGCAGCCGGTAGAGCAGCGCGAAGAACGTGCGCTGCGCGACCTTGATCTCCGGCGGCAGCTCCTTCGCGGTCGCGTCCGCCGAGAAGCCGGCCTGGACCTTCGGCACGCCGTACACGAGGTGCGTCAGGCCGTCGAGGGACCAGTGCTCGTCCAGGCCCTCCAGGAGCAGGCGGAGCGAGTCACGCGCCTGGTCGTCGAGGGTGCCGAGCAGCTCGGTGTCCGGCTCGTCGCGGACGACGGTGCGCTGGTCGGCCGGGACCTGGGTGTTGATCCAGGACTCCGCGCGGTCCAGGCGAGGGCGGGCCTCGTCGAGGGAGGCCAGCGGGTTGGCCGGGTCCAGGTCGGAGAGGATGCGCAGCGCCTGGTCCTCGTGGCCCGCGGTGATGTCGGCGACCGAGGCGAGCGTGCGGTACGGCAGCGGGCGCGGGGTGCGCGGCAGCTCGCGCCCGGCGGTGCGCACCGCGCGGGACCAGGCGGACTGGTCCGCGGGCAGCACCGTGGAGTCGGCGACCTTGGCCTCCAGCTTGTCCCACTCGTCGTAGAGCCGCTGGATCTCCTGGTCGAAGGCGATCTTGAACGACTGGTTGGGCTTGCGGCGCGCGTACAGCCAGCGGAGCAGCTGCGGCTCCATGATCTGCAGCGCGTCGGCGGGGGTGGGCACGCCGCCCTTCGAGGACGACATCTTGGCCATGCCGGAGATGCCGACGAACGCGTACATCGGGCCGATCGGCTGCTTGCCGCCGAAGATCCCGACGATCTGCCCGCCGACCTGGAAGCTCGACCCCGGAGACGAGTGGTCCACACCGGACGGCTCGAAGATCACGCCCTCGTAGGCCCAGCGCATCGGCCAGTCGACCTTCCACACCAGCTTGCCGCGGTCGTACTCGGAGAGCCGGACCGTGTCGGTGTGGCCGCACTGGCAGACGTACGACAGCTGGGTCGTTTCGTCGTCGTACGAGGTGACGGTCGTCAGGTCCCTCTCGCAGGCGGCGCAGTACGGCTTGTACGGGAAGTACTCCGCGCCGGAGCCCGAGCCGTCGTCCTCGGCGGCCGCGCCGGAGCCCTCGGCGGCCTCCAACTCGGCGGCGTCGACGGGCTTCTGGGACTTCTTCTGCGTCTTGGGCTTCGTGCGGTACTGGGCGAGCACGGCGTCGATGTCGCCGCGGTGCTTCATGGCGAACAGGACCTGCTCGCGGTAGACGCCCGAGGTGTACTGCTCGGTCTGGCTGATGCCGTCGTACTCGACGCCCAGCTGGTCCAGGGCGTCCGTCATGGCGGCCTTGAAGTGCTCGGCCCAGTTCGCGTACGCGGAGCCTGCCGGGGCGGGGACGGAGGTCAGCGGCTTGCCGATGTGCTCGGCCCAGGACTCGTCGGTGCCCGCGACGCCGGCCGGGACCTTGCGGTACCGGTCGTAGTCGTCCCAGGACAGGACGTGGCGCACCTCGTACCCGCGGCGGCGGATCTCGTCGGCAACCAGGTGCGGGGTCATGACCTCGCGCAGGTTGCCCAGGTGGATCGGGCCGGACGGGGAGAGACCGGACGCGACGACCACCGGTTTGCCCGGGGCGCGACGCTCCGACTCGGCGATGACGTCGTCCGCGAATCGGGAGACCCAGTCGGTGTTCTCCTGGGGCTCTGCTCCGGTGCTCTGGGCCACGGTGGGTTCGTCCTTCTCTCCGTGATCGGGGTGGGGCGGGTCACTTCCGCGGACCCATTGTCCCAGTTAACCGGGGCTCGGCGAAAACGCCTTATCAAGGGGGCGGCCCCGCAGCCGCGCACGCACCGGCCCGCGAACCCCTGAAACCCCTTTGCGACCCCGTGGGATACTGGCCGGAATCTGAAATCCGACCCCGACCAGAACGGCAGCCCCTACCCATGGCACCGGTCACCTCGATCGCTTCGAACGTCCACCAGCGCCTCACCGACGCCCTCGCGGCCGCCCTGCCGGAGAGCGTCGGCGACCCCCTGCTGCGACGAAGCGACCGGGCCGACTTCCAGGCCAACGGCATCCTCGCCCTGGCCAAGAAGGTCAAGGGCAACCCGCGCGAGCTGGCCGGCCAGGTCACGGACGCCCTGGACGCGGGCGGCCTGCTGGGGGACGTCGAGGTGTCGGGACCCGGCTTCCTGAACATCACGGTCACCGACCGCGCCATCACCGAGACGCTCGCCGCCCGCGCCGCCGACGGCGACCGGCTCGGCGTACCGCTGAAGGAGAAGCCGGGCGTCACGGTGATCGACTACGCGCAGCCGAACGTCGCGAAGGAGATGCACGTCGGCCACCTGCGCTCGGCGGTCATCGGGGACGCGCTGCGCGGCATGCTCGACTTCACCGGCGAGCAGACGATCGGCCGCCACCACATCGGCGACTGGGGCACCCAGTTCGGCATGCTGATCCAGTACCTGATCGAGCACCCGGACGCGCTGGCCCCGGCCGACGAGGTCGACGGCGATCAGGCCATGTCGAACCTGAACCGGGTCTACAAGGCCTCGCGTGCCGTGTTCGACGCGGACGAGGAGTTCAAGGAGCGGGCCCGCAAGCGGGTCGTGGCGCTGCAGTCCGGCGACCGGGAGACGCTCGACCTGTGGCAGCGGTTCGTGGACGAGTCGAAGGTCTACTTCTACTCGGTCTTCGAGAAGCTGGACATGGAGATCCGGGACGACGAGATCGTCGGCGAGTCCGCGTACAACGACGGCATGCCCGAGACGGCCCGCCTCCTTGAGGAGTCCGGGGTCGCCGTGCGCTCCGAGGGCGCGCTCGTGGTGTTCTTCGACGACATCAAGGGCAAGGACGACCAGCCGGTCCCGCTCATCGTCCAGAAGGCCGACGGCGGCTTCGGGTACGCGGCCTCCGACCTGACGGCGATCCGCAACCGCGTCCAGGACCTGCACGCGACGTCGCTGCTGTACGTCGTGGACGTACGCCAGTCGCTGCACTTCAAGATGGTCTTCGAGACGGCCCGCCGGGCAGGCTGGCTCAGCGACGAGGTCACCGCGCACAACATGGGCTACGGCACGGTGCTCGGCGCCGACGGCAAGCCGTTCAAGACCCGTGAGGGCGAGACCGTACGCCTGCAGGACCTGCTGGACGAGGCGGTGCAGCGGGCCGCCGAGGTGGTGCGCGAGAAGGCCCGGGACCTCACCGAGGACGAGATCCAGGAGCGGGCCGCGCAGGTCGGCATCGGCGCGGTGAAGTACGCGGACCTGTCCACGTCGCCGAGCCGGGACTACAAGTTCGACCTGGACCAGATGGTGTCGCTGAACGGGAACACGAGCGTGTACCTGCAGTACGCGTACGCCCGTATCCAGTCGATCCTGCGCAAGGCGGAGGGCGCGGGCCCCGTCGCCCACCCGGAGCTCGAACTCGCCCCGGCGGAGCGGGCGCTGGGCCTGCACCTGGACGCGTTCGGCGAGCTGCTCGCGGAGGCGACGGCGGAGTACGCGCCGCACAAGCTGGCGGCGTACCTGTACCAGCTGGCGTCGCTGTACACGGCGTTCTACGACCAGTGCCCGGTCCTGAAGGCGGAGTCGCCCGCGCAGGTGGAGAACCGCCTGTTCCTCTGCGACCTCACCGCCCGCACCCTCCACCAGGGCATGGCACTCCTGGGCATCAGGACCCCGGCGCGTCTCTGAGCATTCCCGCACACAGCCCGAAGGCCCACCGGAATCCACTTCCGGCGGGCCTTCGGTCTGTTCGGTCACTCGTACCGGGTGAACTCACCGGTCGCGATCTTCAACTCAAGCCCGCCCAGCGGAACATCCTCCCCGTACAGCCGCCGCAGCCGCCCCTGATACTCGCCCTCACGGGGCTCCGTGTAGAGCGTCCAGCTGCCGTCCCGCGGGTCGATCAGCAGATACGAGGGCACGCCCGCGTCTGCGTACCAGGCGACCATGTCGCGGGTGTCCTTGGTGCTGTTGCCCTTGGACACGACCTCGACGACGAGCTCGACGTCACCGGGGTCGGCCAGCCACTCGTCGGACTCCCCGAAGCCCGCGTCGCAGATGAGGAGGTCCGGGGTGGCGTAGTCGTCGGGGTCGCCGGGGATGGGGAGGGAGGCGACTTGGTAGGGGCGCAGGTGCGAGGGCAACACCGGGCGCAATTGGTCGTACACCGCGTTGATGATCCCCGCGTGCTTCCCGCGCGGCGTCGGCGACATCATGAGAACTCCCCGGATGATCTCGGCCCGCAGGCCACTGGCTTCCTCTGCGGCCTCGGCGGCCTTGCGCAGCGGCGTCATCGCGCGGTCCGGGCTCATGACAGTCATGACACCTCCTTCCGAGTACCACCGAGTGTAACGACGGCACTCCGGGCAGGTTGTCCTACTCGTCCCACCGCCCCGCCAACCCCGCCCCCAGCCTCCGCAGCCCCTCCCCGATCTCCTCCGGCGTCTGCGTCACGAAGCACAGCCGCAGGGTCGACGGGTCCGGGGACGCCGCGTGGAACGGGGCGCCCGGGACGTACGCCACGTCGTGCCGTACCACGGACGGCAGCAGTGCCGTCGCGTCGTAGCCGTCCGGGAGGCGGGCCCAGAGGAACATGCCGCCGTCGGGGCGGTTCCACGTGGAACCGGACGGCAGGGCTTCGGCGAGGCCCGCGAGCATCGCGTCGCGGCGTTCGCCGTAGACGGCGGCGACCCGCGCGACGTGTGCGTCCAGGTCGGAGTCCGCCAAGTAGCGCGCGGCGGCGAGCTGGTTGACGGTCGGGGTGTGCAGGTCGGCGGCCTGCTTGGCGACGGCACAGGCGCGGCGCAGGGCCGCGGGGGCGCGCAGCCAGCCGAGGCGCATGCCGGGTGCCATCACCTTGGAGAGGCTGCCGAGCAGCACGGTCCGGTCCTCGGCCCCCGGGTACGAGGCGACCCACGGCACCCGCTCGCCCTCGAAGCGGAGTTCGCCGTACGGGTCGTCCTCGATCAGCCACAACCCGCGGCGGGCCGCCACCTCGGCGACGGCGGCGCGGCGCTCGGCGGGCAGGGTGCGGCCGGTGGGGTTCTGGAACGTGGGCACCGTGTAGAGCAGCTTGGGCCGCTCGCGGGCGACGAGCGCGTCCAGGGCGGACGGGTCGAGGCCGGCGTCGTCGCAGGGCACGGGCACGATGCGGGCGCCCGCGAAGGAGAAGACCTGCAGTGCCGCCAGATAACAGGGGTCCTCGACGAGAACCGTGTCGCCGGGTTCCACCAGCGCGGTCGCGAGGAGGGACAGGGCTTGTTGCGAGCCGGTGGTGACGATCAGGTCGTCCGCGCCGGTCGCCAGTCCGCGCGCGGCCGTACGGGCGGCGAGCGCGGTACGCAGCGTGGGCTCGCCCTCGGTCGTGGAGTACTGGAGCGCGCGCTCGGGCTCGGCGTCGAGCACCGCGCGGTAGGCGGCGGCGATGCCCTCGCGGTCGAACAGGCCGGGCGCCGGAAGCCCACCCGCGAAGTTGATCACCTCGCGGCGTGCGGTGACCGCCAGGATGTCCCGTACCGGAGAACCGCCCACGGCGATCGCGCGCGCGGCGAGCGGGGGCACGGGCGCGGTGGCGGCGGTTTCGGTGACGGTCACGGCGACTCCTTCGGGCTGCTTTTTGCTGCAGGTTCCGCACCCTAAGCAGATAGCTGCCACCTACACCCGTCGTTTCGGCATGCGGACGCCCGCCCGCCGTCAAGGGCGCCTACGATGCTGCGCACCCAGGTGCATCCGGTGCACGCCCCCCATGCGAGGAGCCCCATGACCGACGGAAGCGGCTTCGCCGCCGACCCGCACTCGATGGACGGCAGCGCCCATCTCCTCACCGAGATAGCCGGGTTGCTGCACGAGGGCAGGCTCGACGCGGACCTCGGCACCCTCGCCCGCACCCCCACCGCGCACGCCGAACTCGGCGCGAAGACCGAGGAGTTCGCCCGGCACGCCGCCGACCAGCACCGGGACCTCGTCACCCTGCTCACCGCCCTGTCCACGGCACTGCGGACGACCGGCGGCGCCTACACCCACGTGGACCGCGCCACCCGCGACGGCTTCAAGTCCTTCCTCGACACCGCGGAGTTGGGCAAGTGAGCGTGACGTACTACGCGGACGTCGCGTACCTGGAGGACTGCAACCCCGCCCTGATCGAGCGGAACGCGGCCGAGTACAAGCGGATGCGCGACCTGCTCGACTCGGTCGGCCCGTCCGTCGCGAAGGCGGGCAACACCCACTGGGTCAGCGCCTCGCGCCAGCACTACGACGCCCGCCTCGCCGACGTACGCACCCTGACCGCAGGGCTCAAGGACGGCTTCGAGGCCGCCTGGAAGGCGCTGCTCCGGTACGCCGACGCCGTCGAGGAGGCGCACCAGCACCTGAGTACGGGCACGGAGTGCGCGGAGCGGCTCGGCAAGCTCGTCGGGGACGGCGACGGCGAGGCGATGAGGCGCTGGGAGGACCTGCGCGACTCGTCCGGCGTCGTCGACTGGGTCCAGGACCGGCTCTCGCCCGGCGACGTGGACGACATCCGCGAGGAGGCGAACCGCTGGTACGAGCAGGCCGCCGAGGCGTTCGGGCGGGCCCGCGCCGCCGAGGATTCGGTGCGCGGCGACGCGATGCGGGACCTGGACGCGGCCCGCGCCCTGATCCCCGACTTCCGCAGCGGCTTCAAGGACGCCGCCGCCCTCCTCGACCGCGTCGGCGACCTGCGCACGGAGGCCGCGCAGGCGAGCTCCGACCCCCGCACCCGCCTCCCGGGCGGCGGCGCGAAGAGCGACTTCTTCCCGCGCGTCGGCCCGGACGTCACCGTCTCGCCCGCCCTGCGCCGCATCCGTGAGCTGAGCGAAGGGCTGCCCGAGGGCAAGGGCACGAGCTACTGGCTGCCCGGCTCGTCGGACGGGATGCGCGCCGAGTGGATCGACGCCAACAGCGCCGCCATCCGCGCGGCCGCGCAGGAGAACGGCCTGCCCCCGGACGTGATCGCGGGCATCGCCTGGCGCGAGGTCGACGGCGACCCGGCCGTGATCGACGATGTCACGGACACCGCACGGCAGTGGGGCATCGGCGGCGACCCGGACCGTACGTCGATGGGCCCGCTGCAGATCCAGATCCGGCGCGCGGCCGAGGTGCTCGGCTACGACCCGGCGGCACTCACCGGCGCGCAGCGCGACGAGGTCGAGTCGGCGGTCAAGGACCCGACGCAGAACGTGTTCATCGCCTCCGAGTACCTGTCCCGGCTGAAGGCGGAGAGCGAGTTCGCGGACGTGCCCGCCCAGAGCATGACGGACGCCCAGTACCAGGAGCTGGCGGCCCGCTACAACGGCGGCCCGTACTGGGAGAGCGACGACGCGCAGGGCTACGGACGGGACTTCATGCGGGACCTGAACGCGGCGAGAGGGGCGCTCCGATAGGGGCGCCCCTCAGGGGCCTCAGTGACCTCAGGGGCCTCAGTGACCTCAGGGGCCTCCGGGGCCTCCGGGGCCTCCGGGGCCTCAGCGCAGCGCCAGTGCCCGCGCCGCCTCCACCGCCCAGTACGTGAGGATCGTGTCGGCCCCCGCGCGCTTGATGCCGGTCAGCGTCTCCAGGATCGCCTTGTCCCGGTCGATCCACCCCTTCTCGGCGGCGGCCTCGACCATCGCGTACTCACCGGAGATCTGGTACGCGGACACCGGCACGTCGACCGCGTCCGCGACCCTGGCGAGGACGTCGAGGTAGGGCCCGGCCGGCTTGACCATCACCATGTCGGCGCCCTCCTCCAGGTCGAGCGCCAACTCCCGCAGGGACTCCCGGAGGTTGGCCGGGTCCTGCTGGTACGTCTTGCGGTCGCCCTGCAGGGACGAGCCGACGGCCTCGCGGAACGGGCCGTAGAACGCCGAGGAGTACTTGGCGGTGTACGCGAGGATCGACACGTCCTCGTGACCGGTCTGGTCGAGGGCGTCCCGGACCACGCCGACCTGACCGTCCATCATGCCGCTCGGGCCCAGCACATGCGCGCCCGCGTCGGCCTGGACCTGGGCCATCTCCGCGTACCGCTCAAGCGTCGCGTCGTTGTCGACGCGGCCGTCGGCGTCCAGGACACCGCAGTGGCCGTGGTCGGTGAACTCGTCCAGGCACAGGTCGGACATGATCACCAGGTCGTCGCCGACCTCGGACCGCACGTCCCGCAGGGCGACCTGCAGGATGCCGTCCGGGTCGGTGCCGGCGGTACCGGCGGCGTCCTTCTTGGCGTCCTCGGGCACGCCGAACAGCATGATCCCGGAGACCCCGGCCTCGACGGCCTCGACGGCGGCCTTCCGCAGGGTCTCGCGGGTGTGCTGCACGACGCCCGGCATGGCCTCGATGGGGACGGGCGCATCGATCCCCTCGCGTACGAACGCGGGCAGGATCAGATCGGCCGGATGCACCCGGGTCTCGGCGACCATGCGGCGCATCGCGGGCGTGGTCCGCAGCCGCCGCGGCCGCGAACCCGGAAAGGCTCCGTACTTCGTCATGGCACCTACGCTACGCCGGGCGGAGCCATGCCTTTACCGACGCGCAGTCGGCCCCGAAGGGGGCTTTCAGGGGCGCGGGGCTCTGACACGTACGGCTTCGCCGCCGACACGCGACCGGCCACGAACTACCCGCGGCCGGAAGATCCCCACGCGCCCCTGCCGCGACCTCAGGAACTCGCCGCCCTACGACGCCGAGCCCCGGGCCGACGCTCACTGGGCCGCGTAACCGCCTCACCCGCCTCAACCGCCGCCGCACGCCGCGCCGCGCCGAACTCGGCCAGCGCCTCCGCGAGCTTGTGGACGGACGGCTCCGGGGCCATGACGTCGACCCGCAGCCCGTGCTCCTCGGCCGTCTTGGCCGTGGCCGGGCCGATACAGGCGATCACCGTCACGTTGTGCGGCTTGCCGGCGATGCCGACCAGGTTCCGCACGGTCGAGGAGGAGGTGAAGAGGACCGCGTCGAACCCGCCGCCCTTGATCGCCTCCCGGGTCTCCGCCGGCGGCGGCGAGGCGCGCACGGTCCGGTAGGCCGTCACGTCGTCGACCTCCCAGCCCAGCTCGATCAGCCCGGCCACCAGGGTCTCGGTGGCGATGTCGGCGCGCGGCAGGAAGACACGGTCGATCGGGTCGAAGACCGGGTCGTACGGCGGCCAGTCCTCAAGCAGACCGGCGGCCGACTGCTCGCCGGACGGCACCAGGTCGGGCTTCACGCCGAAGGCGATGAGCGCCTTGGCGGTCTGCTCGCCGACCGCGGCGACCTTGATCCCGGCGAAGGCACGGGCGTCGAGCCCGTACTCCTCGAACTTCTCGCGGACGGCCTTCACGGCGTTGACCGACGTGAACGCGATCCACTCGTACCGCCCGGTGACGAGCCCCTTCACCGCGCGCTCCATCTGCTGGGGCGTACGCGGCGGCTCGACGGCGATGGTCGGCACCTCGTGCGGCACGGCGCCGTAACTGACCAGCTGGTCGGAGAGCGAGGCCGCCTGCTCCTTCGTCCGCGGCACGAGCACCTTCCAGCCGAACAGCGGCTTGGACTCGAACCACGAGAGACGGTCGCGCTGCGCGGCCGCGGAACGCTCACCGACCACGGCTATGACGGGCTGGTGGCCCTGGGGCGACGGCAGCACCTTGGCCTGCTTGAGGACCTGCGCGACCGTGCCGAGCGTGGCGTTCCAGGTGCGCTGCCGGGTCGTCGTACCGGCCACGGTCACCGCCATCGGGGTGTCCGGCTTGCGGCCCGCGGCGACCAGTTCACCGGCGGCGGCGGCCACGGTCTCCAGGGTGGTGGAGACGACGACCGTGCCGTCCGAGGCGCCGACCTCGGTCCAGCAGCGCTCGGAGGCGGTACGCGCGTCCACGAACCGGACGTCCGCGCCGTGCTCGTCCCGCAGCGGCACACCGGCGTACGCGGGCACGCCCACGGCGGCGGCGATGCCGGGCACCACCTCGAAGGGGATGCCCTCGGCGGCGCAGGCGAGCATCTCCTCGCCGACGCCCGCGTCCAGGCCCGGGTCGCCGCTCACGGCACGGACGACCCGCTTGCCGCCGCGTGCGGCCGCCATGACAAGATTGGCGGCATCCGCGGGGATTGACGACACGTCAGCCTCGGCCTGCTGCGACGTGCCCGAGAGCTCCGCGCCGGCCCGCGCATGCACGCGGACGACGTCCAGCACTTCGGGCTCGGCGACCAGCACATCGGCGCCGGCCAGCGCCTCGACGGCGCGCAGTGTGAGCAGTCCGGGGTCGCCCGGACCGGCACCGAGGAAGGTGACGTGTCCGGGTCCGAAGGACGACTGAGGTACAGAGGTGGTGGGGCTCAATGTGCTCGCTCCCCCATCAGACCGGCCGCACCCTTGGCCAGCATCTCGGCCGCGAGTTCACGGCCGAGGGCTTCAGCCCGCTCTTGGGTGGTGGGTACGGGACCGGTGGTGGACAGCTGCACCAGCGTGGCGCCGTCGGTCGAACCGACGACTCCGCGCAGGCGCATTTCCTTGACAATCTGCCCGTCGGCCAGCAGGTCGGCCAGTGCTCCTACTGGTGCGGAGCAGCCGGCCTCCAGGGCGGCGAGCAGGGAACGCTCGGCGGTCACGGCGGCCCGCGTCAGCGGGTCGTCGAGCTCGGCGAGGGCGGCGGCGAGCTCCGCGTTCTCAGCGGTGCACTCGATGGCCAGGGCGCCCTGGCCGGGGGCGGGCAGGACGGTGTCGACCGAGAGGTACTCGGTCACCTCACCGCTCCGCCCGACGCGGTTGAGCCCGGCCGCGGCAAGCACCACGGCGTCCAGCTCCCCGCTGCGTACGAATCCGATCCGGGTGTCGATGTTGCCGCGGATCGGCACGGTCTCGACGCGCATGCCGTGGTTACGGGCGTACGCGTTCAGCTGGGCCATGCGGCGCGGCGAGCCGGTGCCGACGCGGGCGCCGTCGGGCAGCTCCGCGAAGGTCAGGCCGTCGCGCGCGATCAGCACGTCCCGGGGGTCCTCGCGCAGCGGCACGGCGGCCAGGGCCAGTTCGGCGGGCTGGGCCGTGGGCAGGTCCTTGAGGGAGTGCACGGCGAAGTCGACCTCGCCGCGGAGCAGCGCCTCGCGCAGCGCGGCCACGAAGACGCCGGTGCCGCCGATCTGTGCCAGGTGCTCACGCGAGGTGTCGCCGTACGTCGTGATCTCGACGAGGTCGACGTCCCGGCCGGTCAACTCCCGTACGGCATCGGCGACCTGGCCGGACTGGGCCATGGCGAGCTTGCTGCGGCGCGTGCCGAGCCGAAGCGCTTTCTGCGTCCTCTGGGTCTGAGTCATGCTCGCCCCCGGTTTCTTGCGTCGGTGTCGTCGTTGCTGTTCGAGTCCGCCCGGGATACGGAGGCCACGGTCTGCGGGTCGAGGTCGAAGAGGGTGCGCAGCGCGTCCGCGTACTCGGCGCCGCCGGGTTCGGCCGCGAGCTGCTTGACCCGCACGGTCGGGGCGTGCAGGAGCTTGTCGACGACGCGGCGCACGGTCTGCGTCATCTCGGCCTGCTGCCGCTCGTCCAGGTCGGGCAGCCGGCCGTGGAGCCGGGCCAGTTCGCTCTGCACCACGTCGGCGGCCATGGTGCGCAGGGCGACCACGGTCGGCGTGATGTGGGCGGCCCGCTGCGCTGCCCCGAAGGCGGCGACCTCGTCGGAGACGATGGTGCGCACCTGGTCCACGTCGGCGGCCATCGGCGCGTCGGCGGAGGCCTCGGCCAGCGACTCGATGTCGACAAGCCGCACCCCGTCGATCCGGTGCGCGGCGGCGTCGATGTCCCGGGGCATGGCGAGGTCGAGCAGCGCGAGCTTGGCGGGGGCGTGCTGAGCGGGAATGACGACCCGCACGCCTTCGCCGCCGCCTCCCGGCCGAAGGCCGGGGGAGGAGTCGGGAGCTTGGGGGAGGGTGGGCACGGCCCCCGGTGCCGGGCAAGCCGAGGACGAGTCCAGCCCAGTTGCCGGGCTGTCGAGCAACGCCCCGTTACCGGCCCAAGTGCCGTGCAACTCAAGGGAGTCCACGCCGGGGACATCGACGGTGGAACCCGCATCCGGAATGCGACCGTCACGCGCGGCGGCAGCCGCGAGCCGGGCCACGAGCGACCCGTCAGGAGCCCGCAGGCTGGGAGCCTCGACCCGCTCGGGCCCGGCCCCGGAAGCCACAGCCGCGGCAACGGCCTCACCGGACAGCACGAGCCCCGTAGCCCCGGTACACGAAACGACCACGTCGACTCGTGTCAGCTCATCCTCGACGGCACCCATCTCGGCAACCCGCGCGGAGCATCCCGTACCGGACTCGGAAAGAATCTCCACCAGCCGCTCGGCCCGAGCCCGCGTGCGGTTGGCGACGACGATCTCCGCCACCCCGACCCGCGCCAGCGTCGCCGCGGCGAGCGACGACATCGACCCGGCACCGATCACGAGCGCCCGCTTGCCCGCGGCCCACTCGTCCACCGGCGCCCCGTCGGCGAGCTGTTCCAGGCCGAAGGTGACCAGGGACTGCCCGGCGCGGTCGATGCCGGTCTCGGAGTGCGCGCGCTTGCCGACCCGCAGGGCCTGCTGGAACAGGTCGTTCAACAGCCGCCCGGCGGTGTGCAGCTCCTGGGACGTGGCCAGCGCGTCCTTGATCTGGCCGAGGATCTGGCCCTCGCCGACGACCATGGAGTCGAGCCCGCAGGCCACCGAGAGCAGGTGGTGGACGGCCCGGTCCTCGTAGTGCACGTACAGATACGGAGTGAGCTCCTCCAGGCCGACGCCGCTGTGCTGGGCGAGGAGCGTGGACAGCTCGGCGACGCCCGCGTGGAACTTGTCCACGTCGGCGTAGAGCTCGATGCGGTTGCAGGTGGCGAGCACCGCGGCCTCGGCCGCGGGCTCGGCGGCGACGGTGTCGTGCAGGAGCTTGGCCTGGGCGTCCGCGGGCAACGCGGCGCGCTCAAGGACGCTGACCGGCGCGCTGCGGTGGCTGAGGCCGACGACGAGGAGACTCATGCCGGCATCACGGCGGGGACGTCCCCGTCGGGTCCCTTGCGGTCGGTGCTCTCGGTGCGCGCGGCGGGCGCGGCCTCCGCGGCTGTGGCCTCGGCGGCTGTGGCCTCTGCGGCGCCCTCGTCGACCGGTACGTCGACGCCCGCGGTCTCGGCGACGGCGTCCGCGACGACGACCTCGGCACCGGCTTCCTCGCCCGCCTTGCGCTGCTCGTGGAAGGCGAGGATCTGCAGCTCGATGGAGAGGTCGACCTTGCGCACGTCGACGCCGTCCGGCACGGACAGGACGGTCGGCGCGAAGTTCAGGATGGAGGTGATGCCCGCGGCGACCAGGCGGTCGCAGACCTGCTGGGCGGCGCCCGCGGGGGTCGAGATCACGCCGATCGAGACGCCGTTGTCCTCGATGATCTTCTCAAGGTCGTCGGTGTGCTGGACGGGCATGCCCGCGACGGGCGTTCCGGCCATGTTCGGGTCGGCGTCGATCAGCGCGGCGACCCGGAAACCACGGGACGCGAACCCACCGTAATTGGCCAGTGCCGCACCGAGGTTACCGATACCGACGATCACAACCGGCCAGTCCTGGGTGAGCCCCAGTTCACGGCTGATCTGGTACACGAGATACTCGACGTCGTACCCGACACCACGGGTGCCGTACGAGCCGAGGTACGAGAAGTCCTTGCGCAGCTTCGCGGAGTTGACCCCCGCCGCGGCTGCGAGCTCCTCGGAGGAGACCGTGGGAACCGAGCGCTCCGACAGTGCGGTCAGCGCGCGAAGGTACAGCGGAAGCCTGGCGACGGTGGCCTCGGGAATGCCTCGGCTGCGGGTCGCCGGTCGGTGAGTTCGGCCAGTTGCCACGGTGCTCCTGCGGGTAGAGCGGGGCTGTAGGCGGCCAGAAGTCCCCAGACCGCCCCGTCGAATGCAGGTTATGCCTTTGTGAACGCGTGCACAAAGATTGTGTCCGGTTTGTCCAGCCAAAGTGACCGGGGTCACGCGCCGGTTGTGCGCTGAACTGGAACCGGCGCGGGCGCCGCGACGTTGGTTACCCGTAGGGGGCAAAACCGCACACTCTCCTCACGATTTTCCAGCCCCCGCGTCCAAATCGCCCCCGATCGTAATCGAATTTCAGACTGACCGGTCAGCGGCTGAGCGGTGAGCGGCTAAGTGGTGAGCGGCTGAGCGGTCAGCGGCTAAGCGGTGAGCGCCCGGCGCAGACGATCTTCACTGACGCGCCAGAAGTCGTGCTGCGCCCCGTCCACAAGCACCACCGGAATCTGCTCCCAGTACTTTCGGTGCAACTCCTCGTCCTGCGTGATGTCCTTCTTCTCCCAAGCGGCACCCGTCTCCCCGCAGACCTTTTCGATCACTTCCTGTGCCGTATCGCACAGATGACAGCCCGGCTTGCCGATCAGGGTCACCACCCGGTCCTCGGGCCGCTTCTTCTCCGTACGACGAAAAATGGGACTCATACGGCCATTCTCGCGCGCCCGCGACCGGACCGGACGGCGAGGCGCCCGCGCAGGCGGCGGCGAGGCGGCGGTGACAGTGCTTAACGGTGCGGTAGCGGAGAGTTCACAGGCTCCGAACGCCCTGGACTCCATCGGCGCCGAACAGAATGGCTATGCTCACGGACATGGCCTCTCTCGGATGGCTCTCACCCCGTAGGCGCTCCGCCACCGCGCGCAGCGTCCTGGCCGGCGAGGCCTCGGCGGAGGCCGCGCGGAAGTCCTCGCAGGAGCTGGAACTCGCAGAGGAGACCGCCGAGTCGGCCGCGCCCGAGGAGCCGGAGTTCCCGGTCGCGGGCGACGAGCAGGCGGCCGCCTTCTTCGACCTCGACAACACCGTCATGCAGGGCGCCGCCCTCTTCCACTTCGGCAAGGGCCTCTACAAGCGGAAGTTCTTCCAGCGCCGCGAACTGACCCGATTCGCCTGGCAGCAGGCCTGGTTCAGGGTCGCGGGCGTCGAGGACCCGGAGCACATGCAGGACGCCCGCGACAGCGCCCTGTCCATCGTCAAGGGCCACCGCGTCGCCGAGTTGATGTCCATCGGCGAGGAGATCTACGACGAGTACATGGCGGAGCGCATCTGGCCGGGCACCCGCGCCCTGGCCCAGGCGCACCTGGACGCGGGCCAGAAGGTGTGGCTCGTCACCGCCGCCCCCGTCGAGACGGCCACGATCATCGCCCGCCGCCTCGGCCTGACCGGCGCCCTCGGCACCGTCGCCGAGTCCGTCGACGGCGTCTACACCGGCAAGTTGGTCGGCGAACCGCTGCACGGTCCCGCCAAGGCCGAGGCGGTGCGCGCCCTCGCCACCGCGGAGAACCTGGACCTGAACCGCTGCGCGGCGTACAGCGACTCGCACAACGACATCCCGATGCTGTCGCTCGTCGGGCACCCGTACGCGATCAACCCCGACAGCAAACTGCGCAAGCACGCACGCGAACGGGACTGGCGACTGCGCGACTATCGCACCGGCCGCAAGGCCGCCAAGGTCGGCATCCCGGCCGCCGCCGGCGTGGGCGCGATCGCCGGGGGCACGGCCGCCGCGATCGCCCTGCACCGCCGCCGCCGCTGAGGCCGCCGGGCACCGGCCCGCGGCCCAACTCCCGTACGAGCCGATCCGTACGAGCCGATCCGTACGAGCCGATCCGTACGTGTTACCCATGCGCCGGGCCCGTCAGTCCTGTCCGGGGAACTCGACCACAACACGCCCCGCACTCAGACAGATCACGGTCTAATCCGATCAACAACTGCTCACTCTGCGGTACTTGAAGCGTCGAAGATCCGTAACAGAAGCGACGGAATCGATGATTTGAGCAACTGGGTGTAGCGCTCCCTGCACGAAGCGTTATTCTCCTCAGACGCATGACGGACCCCGCACGTCGCTACGACGGGTGAATGGTCCCGCACTGAACGTGATGGAAAGCTCTGCCTCTGGGAGTCCCGTGTACCCACACGTCGGGGTTGACACCTCGGGCCTGGCTACGCTGCGCGCAACGGTCGCCGACCGCTTGCGCGGCTTCGTCCCCACCGCGTACGCCGTCCCCGCCCTTGCCGTCCCTGCACCAGCCACCCCCTGCTACGCGCTGGCCGAGGGCCTCGGGAGGGGCCCGGCCCGCACCGCCGTCGCCGAAGGGCGCCGCCCCGACGGACGGCACGCCGCCGGCAGACGCGGCCGCTCCGGCGCCACGTCCACCACCACCCGGCGCCCCGCCGCGGACAGCGACAGCGCCCGCATGATGGACCTGGTCGAGCGCGCCCAGGCCGGCGAGGCCGACGCCTTCGGCCGCCTCTACGACCAATACAGCGACACCGTCTACCGCTACATCTACTACCGCGTCGGCGGCAAAGCCACTGCCGAGGACCTGACCAGCGAGACCTTCCTGCGCGCCCTGCGCCGCATCGGCACCTTCACCTGGCAGGGGCGCGACTTCGGCGCCTGGCTCGTGACGATCGCCCGCAACCTGGTCGCCGACCACTTCAAGTCCAGCCGCTTCCGCCTCGAAGTCACCACCGGCGAAATGCTGGACGCCAACGAGGTCGAGCGCAGCCCCGAGGACTCGGTCCTGGAGTCCCTCTCCAACGCCGCGCTGCTCGAAGCGGTACGGCGGCTCAACCCGCAGCAGCAGGAGTGCGTGACGCTGCGCTTCCTGCAGGGCCTCTCGGTCGCCGAGACCGCCCGCGTCATGGGCAAGAACGAGGGCGCGATCAAGACCCTCCAGTACCGCGCGGTGCGCACCCTCGCCCGACTCCTGCCGGACGACGCCCGCTGACCGACCCGTAGGACCCGTAGGACCCGTAGGACCCGTACGACCCGTCCCCGCACCAACCCCTCCTGTCCCCCACCCCTCACACCCCTCACACCCCTCACGCCCCTCACACCCCTCACACCCCTCTCCGACAACGCCCCGTGACCCTCAACTCACCTCCCGTGACGGGTCGATGAGGAAAGCGGTCGGATCATCTTTCGTCCGTAACCCAAGTGCCGCGACCGTCGTTGTGCGGGATGCAGGCTCCCTGTGGTCACCGACCCCCGGGGGAGTCGGACGTCACGACGAGAGGAGGTGCCGCCAGTGATCGCGAATGTTTCGGCACACCGGCGGGCGAACGCCTTCGCCCAGGCCCTGGAGGAGCAGTCCGACCAGGCCGCGGCGGCCGAGCAGCCAGAGAGCACAGAGGACTCCCCCGCTGCCGAACAGGCAGCGCGGAGCCGGATGCTGGCCTTGGCCGGCGGCCTCGGCGAGCTGCCCAAGCCCGAGTTGGACCCCGAGGTCAAGGTGGTCCAACGGGCGCAGCTGATGGCCGCCATGGAGGCGATGCTTCAGGAGGGCACCGCCGCCGGAGGCGACGGAGTGAGCCCCTCGGTGCCCGAACAACGCGCGAGCAAGGGCACCCACCGGGCAAGCCCGCTGCGGAAGTTGCGCCCCCGCTCCCGCCTGTCGAAAGGCATCGCGGCCGGCGGCCTCACCGTCGGCGTGGCCGCCGGAGCGTTCAGCGGTGTCGCCGCCGCCAGCTCCGACGCCCTGCCGGGCGACCATCTGTACGGCCTGAAGCGCGGCATGGAAGACCTCAAGCTCGGCATGGCCGACGACGACTCGGCCCGCGGCGAGCTCTACCTCAACCAGGCCTCCACCCGCCTCCAGGAAGCCCGCCGCCTCCTGGAACGCGGCCGCGTCGGCGCCCTCGACCACGAGTCGCTGAGCGAGGTCCGCCACACCCTGAGCGGCATGCGCAACGACGCCAGCGAAGGCCACCGCCTGCTGCACGCCGCGTACGAACGCGACGGGTCGATCGCCCCCATCCAGGCCCTGAACAGCTTCTCCCAGGCGCACCGCGACACCTGGAGAACCCTGCGCGACCGCCTCCCGCTGCAGCTCTCCGACGTCGGCGACGAGGTCAGCTCCGTCTTCGAGGCCATAGAGGAGGAAGTCGGCCCGCTGAAGTCCCTGCTGCCCAGCTCCCCGGAGACCGGCGGCAGCACGGACAACGGCACCGGCCGCCCCGGCTCCGGCGCCACCGGCCACGACAACGACACCCAGTCACCCGGCGACGGCACCGGCAGCCCCGGCGACACCGGCAAACCGAAGCCGTCCACCGGCGGCAGCGAGGACGAGGGCCTCATCGGCGGCGGCGCGGGCGACCTGCTCGACCCGCCGCTCGGCGAGGACGACGGCGCCACCCCATCCGACGGCAAGGCCACACCCGGCAAGCCCGACATCACCCTCCCGCCGGTCCTTCCCGGCCTCCTGCCCGGCCTCGGCATCGAAGGCGAGGACACCACGAAGTAGCCCCGTCCGTACGTGTGTGGGGGCGCCCTCCCGGCCGGAGGGCGCCCCCACACACGTACGCGTCAAGAACTCAGAAGAACACCGACCGCCGCTGCACAAGCAGCTTGTACAGCGTGTGCTGGATCTGCTCCCGCACCTGGTCCGTCAGGTTGAACATCAGCATCGGATCCTCGGCCGCCTCCGGCGGATAGCCGTCCGTCGCGATCGGCTCGCCGAACTGGATCGTCCACTTCGTCGGCAGCGGTACGGCGCCCAGCGGGCCCAGCCACGGGAACGTCGGCGTGATCGGGAAGTACGGGAAGCCCAGCACCCGCGCCAGCGTCTTCGCGTTGCCGATCATCGGGTAGATCTCCTCGGCCCCGACGATCGAGCACGGCACGATCGGGGTGCCGGCGCGCAGCGCGGTCGACACGAACCCGCCACGCCCGAACCGCTGCAGCTTGTACCGCTCGCTGAACGGCTTCCCGATACCCTTGAACCCCTCGGGCATCACGCCCACCAACTCGCCGCTCTCCAGGAGCCGTTGGGCGTCCTCGGCGCAGGCCAGGGTGTGCCCGGCCTTGCGGGCCAGCTCGTTCACCACCGGCAGCATGAACACCAGGTCGGCGGCGAGCAGCCGCAGATGCCGGTTCTGCGGATGCCGGTCGTGCACGGCGACCTGCAGCATCAGCCCGTCGAGCGGCAGCGTCCCGGAGTGGTTGGCGACGATCAGCGCACCGCCGTCCGCCGGGATGTTCTCGATGCCCTTCACCTCGACCCGGAAGTACTTCTCGTACGCGGGCCGCAGCAGCGACATCAGGACCTGGTCGGTCAGCTCCTGGTCGTAGCCGAACTCGTCCACCTCGTACTCGCCGGTGAGGCGGCGGCGCAGGAAGGACAGGCCGCCCGCGATCCGGCGCTCCAGGCCACCCCGCGGCGCGGCCTGCGCGCCCTCCGGCGTCTCGCCGACGGCGGCGGGCTCGTCGTCCTGCCCGTGCAGCGCACGCACCTCGCGTACGGCGGACGGCTCGGCCTTGCGGCGGCCGGTGGGCCGGTGCCGGGGCCGGCGCTCACCGCGTGGGCGGTCGGCCGCCCCCTCGTCGAACGGAATGACCTTGGCGTCCGCCATGGTTGCTGCGCTCCTCAGTTGGCGCTCTGCGTCAGTTGGCGCTCTGCGTCGGGTGCTGTGCGGCGTCGTCGCCGGTGTGGCCGCCGGTGGTCCCGCCGGTGGCCCCGCCGCCCGCGAAGGGCAGTGCGGCGAGCCGGTCCACCGCCTTGGCCACGGCCTGCGGGGGCAGCAGTCCGGGGCCCCGGCTGCGGGCGAAGTCCGCGAACGTCTCCGCCGTGGTGAAGTGCGGCCGGAATCCCAGTGTCTCGCGCATCTGCCGCGTGGACACCACTCTGCCGTGGGTGAGCAGCCGCACCTGCTCCGGCGAGAAGTCCGTGACGCCCACCGTGCGCAGCGCACTGCCCGCCCAGGTCACCGCCGGAAGCAGCACCGGGACCGTCGGCCGGCCCAGCCGACGCGAGCACTGCGAGAGCAGCAGCACGCCGTCCCCCGCGACGTTGAACGTCCCGCTGTTGAGCGTGCCCCGCTCCGGCTCCCGCGCGGCGATCCGCAGCACGTCCATCACGTCGTCCTCGTGCACGAACTGCAGCCGCGGGTCGTAGCCGAACACGGTCGGCAGCACCGGCAGCGACAGGTAGTCCGCGAGCGGCGAATCGGCGGTCGGGCCGAGGATGTTGGCGAAGCGCAGCACACACACCGCCACGTCCGGACGGCGCCGCGCGAAGCCCCGTACGTACCCCTCGACCTCCACCGCGTCCTTCGCGAAACCGCCGCTCGGCAGCGATTTCGGCGGGGTCGTCTCGGTGAACACGGCCGGGTCCTTGGGCGCCGAACCGTACACATTCGTACTGGACTTGACGACGAGCCGCTGCACCGACGGCGACTTCTGGCAGGCGCCGAGCAGCTGCATGGTGCCGATGACGTTGGTCTCCTTGACCGAGCCCCGGCTGCCGCCGCCCAGCGGGGTGCCGGTGACGTCCATGTGCACCACGGTGTCCACGGCGTGCTCGGCGAGGACCCGCGCGATCGTCGGCTGCCGGATGTCGGCCTGCACGAAGTCGGCGTCGCCCAGCTGGTGCCCCGGCGGCACCGCGTCGACGGCGATCACCCGGTCCACGCCGGGCTCGCGCTGCACCCGGCGTACGAAACGGCCTCCGAGTTGCCGGGCCACCCCGGTGACGAGCACGACCTTGCCCAAGATCAGCGCCTTCCTTCTGCCACGTCCGCGGCGCTCGCTCCTGCCCTGCCCTGCCCGATCCCCGTACGCGCCACGTTAGCGCCTGGATGTTGCGCTGTGATGACCTCCCGCTGCACGAAGTGAGGACGGGCGCGCCGCGCGCGGACGCCCCGCTCCGGAATGCGGCGAAGCCCCCCGCCGAGGAACGGTGGGGGGCTTCGCCAGGCGCTGCGAACTGCGGCGCTTACTTCTTGTTGCGGCGCTTACTTCTTGTTGCGGCGCTGAACGCGCGTGCGCTTCAGCAGCTTGCGGTGCTTCTTCTTCGCCATCCGCTTACGCCGCTTCTTGATAACAGAGCCCACGACTACCCTCGCTCACTTCTCGGAACATCCCCGCTGCCGCGGGAATCTCGGTGCGGGGCAATCTGGGCCCACACGACCTACGTCGGCACAGCCTACCCGCCCGAGCGCCGAGCCCGTAATCGAGGTGGTCGGTCAGGCCGTCTCCACCCCCACGTACGAGTCGCGAAGGTATTCGTGCACCGAGTTCTCCGGCACCCGGAAGGACCTCCCCACCCGGATCGCCGGCAGATGACCGCTGTGCACCAGGCGGTACACGGTCATCTTCGACACTCGCATCGCCGAGGCGACTTCCGCCACGGTCAGAAACTGCACCTCACTCAGAGGCCTCTGCTCAGCAGCCATGACACACCCGAACCTTCCGCACATGACGGGCACCGGCTTCCCCTTCCGGTAACTCCTCGTCGCTGCGCGCTCACACCCAGAGTAGAGGCGGGTGGTGCGAGTGGGGAAGAGGTGGAGCACCAGGCCGCCTACCGGGACAGACGCGCCTGACCCAGCACATAGCGCGTCAACGGCAGGTAGTAGTCGGCCCGCACCCCGTCGTCGAGCGGTACGGCGACCGACACCAGGCCCTCCGCCTCCCCGACGAACAGCGCCGGATCGTCCGTATCGGCGAGCCCGATGGCCTCCACACCGAGCTGACCTGCACCGCAGACCCAGCCGTGATCGCCGACGACCAGCTCCGGCAACGGCCCGCCCGCCTCGGCCGCCGCCGCGAGCGCGGTACGCACCGGCAGCGGCGAGTGGCAGTGCGCCCCGCTCGCACGCCCGGCGCCCACTCCGGCGGGGTCCCGCACCAATGCGACCCCCCGCACATGGTCCAGGGCATACGTACGTAGGCCGAACCGGGTCGTTATGTCGACACGTACGCCCTGCGCGGGGGTGAGCACCCTGCATCCGGCCGCCGAGAGCGCGTCCGCCAACCCGGCGTAGAAACCGAGCAGTCGATGCGGGTGTCCGGTCCCGAACAGCACGGGTGCGCGCCGCTCGACCGCTCGCCGCAACCGGTCCGCGAAGGCGTCCAGACCGGCCAAGGTGCGTTCCGGATCGATCACATCGGGCCCGGTGGTGTGCCGCGGGTCGGCGGAAACCCCGCACTTGTCGGCCATGAGCGCAAGCAGGTCCCGGTCGTCCCAGGCCCATTGGGGGTCGAGGCCGAGCAGCACCCGGGGGTCCCGGGCGGCGAAGAGCCGGTAGCTGCGCAGGCTCTCCTCGCGCGAGGTGGCCACGGGCCCGGCGAGCCGGGCGGCCAGCAGATGCGCCCGCAGGGCGCCGGTGCTCAACACGCCTGCGATGCTGACGCATTCCCCCGAGCCGGGCCGCGGAACCCCGGACATTCCGCACAGTCGGGCTAACTTCCCCCGCGTTGCCGGGCGCCCCGACTCCCGTCGCTGGTAGGCGAGTTCAGCCGTACGGTCGGTCGGCACAGATGGGGGGACGGCTGTACGAGGGCGGCTTACGGGAGCGGCTGTACGAGGGCGGCTTACGGGAGCGGCTTACGGCAGCAGCCCGCGCAGCGGGAACACCGAGCGCCGGGTGGCGAGGATCGCCTGGTCGAGCCGGTCGTCCGGGTCGTAGCCCGCCTCCCAGTCCGCCCAGGTGGGCTTGCGGCCGTCGGTCATGCGCCGGGGCGCGGGCTCCCGCGTACGCGCGAACACTTGTTGGCGCCACTCCTCCGGGATCTCGGTCTCCGGCGCGATCTCCCGCCCGGCGGCGATCGCCACGAGATGGGTCCATGACCGCGGCACCACGTCCACCACGGCGTAGCCGCCACCGCCGAGCGCCACCCAGCGCCCGTCCGCGTGCTCGTGCGCCAGCTCGTGACAGGCCAGCTGGACGGCGCGCTGCGCGTCGAGCGAGACGGCCAGATGCGCCAGCGGGTCCTCGAAGTGCGTGTCGGCCCCGTGCTGGGTGACCAGGACCTGCGGCCGGAACTCCGCGAGCAGCTCGGGCACCACCGCGTGGAACGCCCGCAGCCACCCGGCGTCGCCCGTCCCCGCCGGCAGCGCCACGTTCACCGCACTGCCCTCGGCGGCGCCCGTCTCCTGGGGCCAGCCGGTCTGCGGGAACAGCGTCCGCGGGTGCTCGTGCAGCGAGATCGTCAGCACTCTGGGGTCCTCCCAGAACGCCGCCTGCACGCCGTCCCCGTGGTGCACGTCCACATCGACGTACGCGACCCGCTCCGCGCCCAGTTCGAGCAGGCGCGCGATGGCTAGGGCCGCGTCGTTGTAGATGCAGAAGCCGGCCGCGCCTCCGGGCATGGCGTGGTGCAGTCCGCCTGCGAAGTTCACCGCGTGCACGGCCTCCCCGCGCCACACCGCCTCGGCCGCCCCCACGGACTGCCCGGCGATCAGCGCCGACACCTCGTGCATCCCCGCGAACGCCGGATCGTCCACGGTGCCCAGTCCGTACGAGCCCGCCGCCGCACCGGGGTCCGCGGAGGCGGCCTTCACCGCGTCCACGTAGTCCTCCCGGTGCACGAGCCGCAGCGTCGACTCCCCGGCGGGCTTCGCCGCCACGACCTCCAGGTCCCGGTCGAGCCCGTACGCCGCGACGAGCCCTCTGGTCAGCGCGAGACGCACCGGGTCCATCGGGTGTCCGGCGCCGAAGTCATAGCGCGTTACCGCCTCGTCCCACATCAGCTGTGCGCGACCGCTCATGCCCGTCACCGTATCGGTCGCCCTCGGCCGCGAAGGGCCGGGCGTAACCAACGTCACGGGCATCGCGCCGCCATCGCGCCGCTCCGGTCCGCGCTGCGGCAGTCCGAGCTGCGCCCGATCAGCCGAGCAGTACGGGGAGTTGGCCCATCTCGGAGAAGTACGCGGTGGCCCCTTCAAGGCGGTCCCGCGGCATCATGGACGTGAACGCGAGCACGTCCATGCCTGCCTCCCGCGCTGCCTGGATACCGAGCGGACTGTCCTCGACGACGACGCATTTCTGCGGTTCGACGTCCATCTGCTGTGCCGCGTGCAGAAACAGATCGGGGGCCGGCTTTCCCTGGCCGACATCCTCCGAGCTGAAGATCCACTCGTCCTCGAACCATTCGTCGAGCCCGGTCTTGAGGTGTCCGACGCGGATCTTCTCGTGACTCCCGGAGGACGCCACACAGTACGGAACGCCTTGGGCGGTGAGCTTCTCCAGTACGTCCACGGCGCCCGGTACGGGCTCCAACTCCTCCTGGAACGCGGTGAATACGCGTCGGTTGAACGCCGTCTCGAAGTCTTCGGGGAGCGGTTTCCCGCCTCGCTCGGCCACGAGGTCGTGCACTCGGTGCATGGCGGCGCCCATGTAGTCCCGCAGCGATTCCTGGTACGTGGTGGGGTGCCCCAGCTCGGTGAGATAGCTGGCGAGAATGGCGTTGGCGATGGGCTCGCTGTCCACGAGGACGCCGTCGTTGTCGAAGATCACCAGGTCATAGCGCATGCTTTGACTGTAAGTCCTGTGGC
>NZ_JASCIR010000053.1 GCF_029968095.1 Streptomyces solicavernae
GCTTCCCTTCGGTGTTTCCAAACTCTATCAGGCTTTTTCCGTCTCCCTGACCACGGTCACTGCGGGCATGCAGAACCGGATCCATGGATAGGATCGAACTTGATGAGGATGCCGCCGAGGCTTTCAGAGCTTGGCGCGCTGTGCGGCCTCAGGCAGGAGTCCGACAGTACATGTCACTGGTAGTGGACGCAAATCGATTGCGGTACGTCGTACGCCTGCCAAGTGGGACCAGTTGTGCGGAACCGGGACTTCATATGACTTACGCTTCTGAACAGTGCGCCGTCGTGGACAGGTAGTGACGGCGCTAATGACGCTCCACCCCTGGGAGGCTCCCCATGACGACCGTGACGTCCCCTCTTGCTGGACGTGCAATCGGGCTGAGCGCAGTGCCCGACCCGGTGTTCTCCGGCGCGATGGTGGGACCCGGTACGGCGATTGATCCCGCGCGCGAGCCTGCCGAGGCCGTTGCTCCCGTCGCCGGCATCGTCGTATCTCTTCACCCGCACGCCTTCGTCGTAGTGGACGACGAGGGTCACGGTGTGCTGACGCACCTGGGCATCGACACCGTGCAGCTCAACGGCGAGGGCTTCGAGCTTCTCGTGAACAAGGGGGACACCGTGCAGCGCGGTCAGGCGATCGTGCGTTGGGACCCGGCCGGCGTCGAGGCCGCCGGTAAGTCCCCGGTGTGCCCGATCGTGGCACTGGAGGCCACGGCCGAATCCCTCTCCAATGTCGTAGAGGACGGCGACATGAAGGCCGGCGACGAGCTGTTCAGCTGGCAGTGACGTCTGCCCGTAACTGGGCCGCAGGTACGACATCCATCGCGGCGGGTGCACCGCCGCAGCTATCGGAGACGGGTGAAATGGAGACAACGCTGCGAGGCGTCGGCGTGAGCCACGGTGTGGCGATCGGCGAAGTACGGCACATGGGGACCGCAGTCCTTGAGCCGCCGGCGAAGCAGATTCCGGCCGAGGAGGCGGAGCGCGAACAGGGGCGCGCCCGTCAGGCGGTCGAAGCGGTCGCTGCCGATCTGAATGCGCGCGGCAATCTGGCCGGCGGCGAGGCGCAGGCCGTCCTTGAGGCGCAGGCCATGATCGCGCAGGACCCGGAGCTCATGGCCGACGTGGATCGGCGGATCGCCGTCGGGAGCACGGCCGAGCGCGGTATCTACGACGCCTTCTCGCACTACCGCGAGCTGCTCGCGGGTGCGGGTGAGTACATGGCGGGGCGAGTGGCCGACCTCGATGACGTGCGGAACCGGATCGTGGCCCGGCTGCTCGGTGTGCCGATGCCGGGTGTGCCGGACAGCGACGAGCCGTACGTGCTGATCGCGCGGGACCTTGCGCCGGCGGACACCGCTCTGCTCGACCCGACGCTCGTGCTCGGGTTCGTGACCGAGGAGGGCGGGCCGACCAGTCACAGTGCGATCCTCGCGCGGGCGCTGGGTGTGCCGGCCGTGGTGGCGCTGCCCGGGGCCTGTGAGCTGGCCGAGGGTGCCGTGGTGGCTGTGGACGGCAGCACGGGTGAGATCTTCGTGAGCCCGAGCGCCGAAAAGCAGGCCGAGTTGGAGAAGCAGTCCGAGGAGCGCAAGGCCGCACTGGCCGCTTCGACCGGTCCCGGTGCGACGTCCGACGGTCACAAGGTGCCGCTGCTCGCCAACGTGGGTGGTCCCGCCGACGTGCCCGCGGCCGTCGAGGCGGGTGCCGAGGGTGTGGGGCTGTTCCGCACCGAGTTCCTGTTCCTTGACGACAGTCAGAAGGCGCCGTCCGAGGAGAAGCAGGTCGAGGCTTACCGGCAGGTGCTTGAGGCGTTTCCTGAGGGGCGCGTCGTCGTGCGGGTGCTGGATGCGGGTGCCGACAAACCGCTGGACTTCCTGACGCCTGCGGACGAGCCGAACCCGGCACTGGGTGTGCGTGGTCTGCGGACGCTGCTCGACCACCCCGAGGTGCTGCGTACGCAGTTGACCGCGCTGGCCAAGGCGGCCGAGGGGCTGCCGGTGTACCTCGAAGTCATGGCTCCGATGGTGGCGGACCGGCAGGACGCCAAGGCGTTCGCCGACGCCTGTCGGGCTGCGGGGCTGCAGGCCAAGTTCGGCGCCATGGTGGAGATCCCGTCGGCCGCGCTGCGGGCTCGGTCGGTTCTGCAGGAGGTGGAGTTCCTTTCGCTGGGGACCAACGACCTTGCGCAGTACACCTTTGCGGCCGACCGGCAGGTCGGTGCGGTGTCGCGGCTGCAGGACCCGTGGCAGCCGGCGCTGCTCGACCTGGTGTCGCTGTCCGCCGAGGCGGCCAGGGCCGAGGGGAAGAGCTGTGGTGTCTGCGGTGAGGCCGCGTCCGATCCGCTGCTCGCGTGTGTGCTGACGGGTCTGGGGGTCACCTCCCTTTCCATGGGTGCCGCGTCTATTCCGTACGTGCGGGCGACGCTGGCGAAGTACACGCTGGCGCAGTGTGAGCGGGCCGCGGCTGCCGCGCGTGCGGCCGACTCCGCCGACGAGGCTCGGGCTGCGGCGCAGGCGGTGCTGTCCGGAGAGTGAGCGGGCGGCCGGCACTGTGCCGGTTCCGTTGGTGTGCGTGAGGGTGTCCCACTGCGGTGGGGCACCCTCACGCGTTGTTCGGGCTCCTTCAGTGGGCGTGTGGGTCGTCGTACGGCCCGAGGTCCGGGGCCTGGGCGTAGTCGAGGCCCGGTTCCGGTGGGACGGGCTCGCCGGTGTGGGCGTCGGTGCAGTAGGCGTCGAAGACCTGGGCCTCGGTGAGGGGTTGGAGGTGTTCGCCGTTGAGGCGCCAGCCGCAGACGCGGTCGGGGTGGTCGGGAGTTGTGGTGCGTCGGACCAGGCCGCCCGGGCTCTGTGTGGCGATGCCTACGGCGAGGACCGTGGTGGCTTCCAGGGCCTCGGACTGGTCCAGGTGCATCAGGCCGTCCGGGGTCCGCTCGGCGTGCAGCGAGCCGAGGAGCTGGGTGGAGTCACGAGTGATGCTGCAGACGATGTGCTGGGTGCCGGTTGGGGCCGTGTCGAGGATGCGGCTCAGCATGATGGCGGCGCGCGTGAAGGCGGCGACGCCGATGTCCTCGCCGCACTCCGCGCACCGGCCGGTGTCGGAGAGGAGCGCTTCGCCGTACTCCAGGGTGGAGTGGCGCAAGGTCTCGTCGATGAGGTCGGGGACGATGGCGTCGAGTGGGCGTCCGTCGTAGGTGACCGTGGGGCCCGCTGCGGCCAGTGCGGCGGTGAAGCGGGTGCGGCCGTCGGGGGTGTCGGGGTCGAGGCCGGTGTGGGTGCAGAACTCCTCGTACTCCTCGGGGTCGAAGAGTGCGAGCGTGGTGTGTTTGCCCTCGGCGGCGAGGGTGCGGAGCAGCTGCTCGACCTCGCGGAGGTAGGTGGTGTGGTCGTGGAAGGTGAAGGTGCGGTAGCGGCGCATGGCCGCGAAGTCCTCGGCGTCGGCCAACAGGCCGATGGTGCCGACGACTTCGCGGCGCAGGGCGCGGTGCGTGGTGTTGTGCTGGGCGTGTGCCATGGGTCCCCCGTGGACAGTGTCGAACGATGCTCACTCACCGTAACGAGGGGCACTGACAACGGGGGTGGGGGCGAGGTGGGTCAGCTGCGGTCGCGGGCGAGGTCGGCGTAGAAGCGGAGGAGGTCGAGGTTGTCGACCGAGCCGGGGTTGACCGCCTTTTCCAGGGGTGTGCCCTGGAGGAGGCGCTTGACCGGAACCTCGATGCGCTTGCCGGTGAGGGTGTGCGGGATGCCCGGGACTTCAATGATCTCGTCGGGGACGTGGCGCGGGGAGAGTTCGGCTCGGATGGTCTGCTTGATCTTGGTGCGGAGGGTGTCGTCGAGGGTGGCGTCGGCGGCGAGGTGGACGAAGAGGGGCATCCAGTAGCCGCCGTCGGGCTGTTCGGCGCCGATGACGAGGGATTCGCGGATCTCCGGGAGGCGTTCGACGACTTCGTAGATGTCGGCCGAACCCATGCGTACGCCCTGGCGGTTGAGGGTGGAGTCGGAGCGGCCGTGGATGATCACGGAGCCGCGTGCGGTGAGGGTGATCCAGTCGCCGTGGCGCCAGACGCCGGGGTAGGTGTCGAAGTAGCTGTCGTGGTAGCGGCTGCCGTCGGGGTCGTTCCAGAAGTGGATGGGCATGGACGGCATGGGGTTGGTGACGACGAGTTCGCCGACCTCTTCGGTGAGGGGTTTGCCCTGGGGGTCCCAGGCCTGGAGGTCGGTGCCGAGGCAGGGGGCCTGGAGTTCGCCGATGTGTACGGGGAGGGTGGGGACGGCGCCGGCGAAGCAGGAGCAGACGTCGGTGCCGCCGCTGACGGAGGCGATCCAGAGGTCGGCGCCGCTGTCGGCGAACTCGTCGTGGAGCCAGCGGAAGCCGTCGGGCGGGAGCGGGGAGCCGGTGGTGGCGACGCACTTGACCTTGGACAGGTCGTGGTCGCGCGCGGGGTGGACGTCGGCCTTGCGGCAGGCCATGACGTAGGCGGCGGAGGTGCCGAAGAGGGTGGCGCCGGTGCGTTCGGCGACGGTCCACTGGGCGCCGGTCTCGGGGTAGCCGGGGCTGCCGTCGTAGAGGACGACGGTGGTGCCGGTGAGGAGGCCGGAGACGAGGAAGTTCCACATCATCCAGCCGGTGGAGGTGTACCAGAAGAAGCGGTCGTCGGGGCCGAGGTCGCAGTGCAGGCCGAGCTGCTTGAAGTGCTCGACGAGGATGCCGCCCTGGGACTGGACGATGGCCTTGGGGAGGCCGGTGGTGCCGGAGGAGTACAGGACCCACAGGGGGTGGTCGAAGGGGACCTGTTCGAAAACGGGTTCCGTGTCGCCTTCGGTGAGTGCCGACCATTCCAGGGCGCCTTCGGGGGCGTCGGTGCCGAGCAGGGGGATGTGCACGACGGCGCGCAGGGTGGGAAGTTCGCTGCGGAGTTCGGCGACGGTGTCGCGGCGGTCGTGCTCCTTGCCGCCGTAGCGGTAGCCGTCGACGGTGAACAGGACGACGGGCTCGACCTGTTGGAAGCGGTCCAGGACGCTGCGGGCGCCGAAGTCGGGGGCGCAGGAGGTCCAGACGGCGCCGACGGCGGCGGTGGCGAGGAGGGCGACGGCGGCCTCGGGGATGTTCGGCAGGTAGCCGGAGACGCGGTCGCCGGGGCGGACGCCGAGGGCGCGGAGTTCGGCGGCGAGGGAGCCGACCTGGCGGCGGAGTTCGGCCCAGGAGACGGTGCGGGTCTGGTGGGTCTCGTCGACGGCGAGGAGCGCGGGGGCGTCGGGGCGGTCGGCGGCGGTGCGCAGGGCGTGTTCGGCGTAGTTGAGGGTGGCTCCGGGGAACCACTGGGCGCCGGGCATGGTGCGGTCGCCGAGCACGCGCGCGTAGGGGGTGGAGAAGCGGATGTCGAACCATTCGACGACGGCTTCCCAGAAGGTCTCCAGGTGCTCCACGGACCAGCGGTGCAGGGCCTCGTAGCCGCCTTCGGCCGGTGCGCCGTGGCGTTCGGCGGCCCAGGTCTGGAAGCGGGTGACGGCGGCGGCCTCGACGCGGGCGGCGTCGGGCTGCCAGAGAGGCTGCGGCTGCGGTGCTGTGGTGGTCACGGGGCGGCTCCCAAGCTGTACGCGGTGTGTGCGTCCGGCACGCGCGCGTACAGGGGTGGTGCGCGTGACACGGCTGTACGGACGATGCCATGTGATCGACTTCGGCACCAGGGTGGGGCCCCCATAGTCCGTGGCGTGAAGGTGTGGTCCGGGCACAGGTGAACGGCGGATGAACGCCTCCCGCCGCACGCACGCGTGCTGGCAGGCTGAGCTGCATGAACGGTCAAGGCCTGGTGCGGTCGGTGAAGGCGGTTGGAGTGGCGGGTCCCGCGCGTGGGTGGCGTGCGGTGCGGTCGGCGTGGCGGCGCAGCCGGGCGGATGCGGCGGGGCTGCCGCGCAGGGGTGCGGAGCGGGCTCGGGTGCCGGGGGCGGTGACGGGGGTGGAGCCGGGGCCGGGTGGCGGGGTGATCCGGTTCGCGCGGGCGGAGCTGCGGGTGCGGGTGACGGCCGGCGGGGCGGTGTTCTGGGGCTGGGACGGCGCCGGTCCGGAGCCGTCGTACGCGGTGGTCGGTGCGGGGCCCGAGGTGGATTCGCGGGCGGTGCTTGAGCCGGACAAGGAGGGTGGCTGGCGGGTCGTCTCGGAGCGGGTGACGGTCGTGGTGTCGCGGCACGGTGCGGTGGAGGTGCGGACGCCGGGCGGTGTGGTGCTGCGCCGGGATCTGCCGCCGCGGTGGTGGGAGCCGGTGGGCGGGGGGCCGGCGCGGTGGCTGCAGCGCTCGGAGGTGGCGGCGGACGCGCGGTTCTTCGGGCTCGGCGGCCGGGCGGGCGGGCCGCGGCTGCGGGACGGCTCGTACCGGCTGTGGAACACCGATCCGGCGGGGTCGTTCGGGCCGCAGGACGATCCGTTGTCGTTGACGATGCCGGTGCAGATGGTGGTGGCCGACGTCGGCACGCATCTGGTGTTCCACGACAACACGTGGGACGGCTCGGTGGTGCTGCGGGAGGGCGAGGAGGGCGCGGGTTCGGGGCACGACCGGCTGGGGTGCAGTGAGCTGCGGATGGACGGGGGGCCGCTCAGGTGCTGGGTGGTCGTGGGTGCGCCCGCGCGCGTGGCACAGGTTTTCGCCTCGCTGACCGGATCGCCCGCGGTGCCGCCTGCGTGGGCGCTCGGGTATCAGCACGCGCGGTGGGGGTTCGGGAGCGAGCGGGAGGTGCGGCGGGTCGTCGAGGGCTGTCGGGAACATGAGATTCCGCTGAGTGCACTGCACTTGGCCATCGATCACCTCGATTCTCATCGCGTTTTCACGGTGGACCGGGAACGATTTCCGGATCTGCCGGTGTTGGCGAAGGACCTGGCCGAGGACGGGGTGCGGCTGGTGTCGATCGTGGATCCGGCGGTGAAGGCGGATCCGGCCGACGAGGTGTACGCGTCGGGGCGTGCCGTGGACGGATTCGTGCGGGACGCGCGGGGCCGGGTCGTCGAGGGGCTGGTGTGGCCGGGTGAGTCGGTGTATCCGGACTTCACGTCGCCGGAGGTGCGGCGCTGGTGGGGCGGGCTCTACGAGGAGCGGCTCGGGCAGGGCTTCGCCGGGTTCTGGCACGACATGAACGAGCCGGTGTCGTTCGGGGCGTTCGGCGATCCGACGCTGCCGCGGTCGGCGCGGCATGCCCTGGAGGGCCGCGGCGGCGACCATCGCGAGGCGCACAACGTGTACGGCCTGTGCATGGCGCAGGCGGCGTACGAGGGGCTGTGCAGGCTGCGTCCGGAGGAGCGGCCGTTCCTGTTCTCCCGCGCCGGCTGGGTGGGCCTGCAGCGGTACGGCGGGACGTGGTCGGGGGACGTGGCGACGGGCTGGCCGGGGCTGCGGGCCTCGCTGTCGCTGGTGCTCGGCCTCGGGCTGTGCGGAGTGCCGTACTCCGGTCCGGATGTGGGCGGGTTCGACGGGAGTCCGTCGCCGGAGCTGTATCTGCGCTGGCTCCAACTGGGCGCCTATATGCCGCTGTTCCGTACGCATGCGGCGCTGCGGGCGGGGCGCAGGGAGCCGTGGGAGTTCGGGCCCGAGGTGCTGCGGCACGCGCGCGTGGTGCTGGATGAACGGCGGCGCCTCCTTCCCTATTGGGTGACGCTTTCGCAGCTGGCGCAGCGGACGGGGGCGCCTTATGTGCGGCCTCTGTGGTGGTCGGCTCCGGAGGAGCGGGCGCTGCGGGACTGTGAGGACGCGTTTCTGGTGGGGGACGCGCTGTTGGTGGCGCCGGTTCTGGAGCCGGGTGCGACGCGGCGTGCGGTGCGGCTGCCGCGGGGGCGCTGGTACGACACTGCGACGGGCCGGGCGTACGAGGGTCCGGGGCAGGTGCTGCTCGACGCGCCGCTGTCGCGGGTGCCGGTGCTCGCGCGGGCCGGTTCCGTACTGCCGGTGCGGGGCGCGGACGGCGGCCTGGAGCTTGAGGTGTGGGCCCCGGCGCGGGGTCGTACGGGCTCCGGTCTGGTGGTGCGGGACGCGGGTGAGGGCTGGGGGCTGCCGGAGGTCGAGCGGTACGTGACGCGGCGCGCGGGGGGCCGGGTGGTCGTCG
Organism: Streptomyces solicavernae; assembly: GCF_029968095.1. GTDB lineage: Bacteria > Actinomycetota > Actinomycetes > Streptomycetales > Streptomycetaceae > Streptomyces > Streptomyces solicavernae. Next base: position 8,084 of record NZ_JASCIR010000053.1, read on the forward strand.
AACGGGACTGCGGGGAGGGCGGATTGCGGGAGGTCACCAAGGGCGTGCGGGTCCGGGGGCTGGACGCGGAGGGTTGAGAGTTCCGGCCTCCACTCACCCCCGCACGCGCGCGTACGGCCCCGTGAACCACTTCTGAGCCGCGCCAGTGCGAGTCCTTCTCGGGCCGGGCGGCGGGCGGTCGGGGCTGCGGCTCGAACACGCGCGGACTGAATCCGGGCACCTTTCCGAGGCCTCGCCCACCTGGTAGACGAGGGGCCATGAAACCGACTTCCCCGCTCCGAGCCCTCGCCCTCGCCTCCGTCGCCGCGCTGGCGGTCACCGTCGCCCCCGCGCCCGCGCAGGCGGAACCCGAGCCCAAGGCGCCCGACGCGTTCGTGGCGCTGCGGGACGTGGATCCGACGATCCTGCAGGAGATCAGATACACCACTCCGCACAACTTCGTGGGCGAGCCCGTCGACGGCTACCGCAAGCCGATGTGCATCCTCACCGAACCGGCCGCCAAGGCCCTGCACAAGGCGCAGCGCAAGCTGCTGCGCCGGGGCTACTCGCTGAAGGTGTACGACTGCTACCGGCCGCAGCGCGCGGTGGACCACTTCGTGCGCTGGGCGAAGGATCTGGACGACGAGCGGATGAAGCCGGAGTTCTATCCGCAGGTCGACAAGTCGAGGCTGTTCGCGGACGGTTACATCGCGGAGAAGTCCGGGCACAGCCGCGGCTCGACCGTCGACCTGACCGTCGTGAGGCTCCCGGCCGTGCCCACGCGCCCCTATGTGCCCGGTGAGCCGCTGGTGCCCTGCTACGCGCCGCAGGACGAGCGTTTCCCGGACAACTCCGTGGACATGGGCACCGGCTTCGACTGCTTCGACACGCTCTCGCACACGGACGACCCGCGCGTCACCGGCGAGCAGCGCGCCAACCGGGACCTGTTGCGGGGCGTGCTCGCCAGGCAGGGGTTCGTCAACCTGCCGGAGGAGTGGTGGCACTTCACGTACCGGCCGGAGCTGTTCCCGGACACGTACTTCGACTTTCCCGTGTCGCGGCGGTCCTTGAGCGGCCACCGCGCGTGAGGCCGTTTCCGCCTCTGTCGGTGTGCGGCCGGGCGGGGCACACTGCCGGCCACCGCCAGTTCTGACGCCCCGTCAGATCAAGTCGCCGGGGAGGGACCTTGACGCGTCAGCGGACTCCAGTAGTGGCCGAATGGTTCAGCGGGGAGGGTGACGGTTTCCGGTTGCCCGGCACCCCTTGCGCGGCCTGTGGATCGGTCTTCTTCCCGCGCGAGGACACGTTCTGCCGCAACCCCGGGTGCGCGGGCGGCGAGCCGGCCGAGGTGCCGCTGTCGAAGCGCGGGCGCGCCTGGTGGTACACCGACGGGCGCTACCGTCCGCCCGCACCGTACGTCTCCGGCGGCCCATTCGTACGGAGAGTGACGAAGCGGAAAAGCTGCGTGAACAGCGCATGAACTGGGGCCCTGGAGGCCTGCGGGCAGGCCATCATGAGGGATGTGCCTGTCTGGACGGACTCCCTCCGCTTCGCCTTCCAGCCCGTCGTCAGCCTGGCGACCGGAACCATCGCCGCACAGGAGATACTGGCCCGCCCCGAGTCCGGCGACATCCTCGCCGAGGCCCGGCGGGACCCCGAACTCGACGGCAGGCTCGCTGCGTTCGCGGTGCGGGCCGCCGCCCGCCAGGAGTCGCTGCTCCCGCTGCATGTGAACGTGTTCGCAGGCACCGTCGCCGACCTCGGTGGGCTCGCGGCGCTGCGGGACGCCGTGCAGGAGGCCGGCCGGCTGCCCTGGGAGGTCACCGTCGACCTCACGCCACCGTTCACACACGTGCCGCAGCCCGCTCTCCTGGAGGGCGTCGCCGCGCTGCGCAGTGACGGGTTCCGGATCTGTGCGGACGGCGTCGGGGACGGCGACGTACCGCTTCGGCTGCTCGTCGATCTCGCGCCCGAACTCGTCAAACTGGACGCCTCGTTGCTGGCCAGGACCGCCGGGGTGCACGCGATGCGGGCGCTGTGCGAGGAGCTGGGCGCGCTGCTCGCCGTCGAGGGCGTGGAGACCGAACGGCAGTGCGCGGCGGCCCTCGCGGCCGGGGCGCAGCTGGGGCAGGGCCAGCTGTTCGCACCGCCGATGCGCCGGCCCGCCGTGGACGTGTACGTACCGGAGACGGCGGCCGCGCCGGCCACCGGCACGCTGCAGACCGGCCCTTCCGTGCGGCAGTTCGTGCGGCCCGCGGCGCTGCTGCCGGCGAGCGCGTCGGCCGGTCAGGTGCGCGGGCTGCTCACCGACGCGCCCGACGTGTCCGGCGTGCTGCTCGTGAACACGCGCGGTGTGCCGGTGCGCGCGGTGGACCGGGACCGGTTCCTGCTCTCCCTGTCCGGGCGGTACGGGCACGCCCTGTACGCGGACCGGCCCGCCGCGCGGCTGGCCGACGAGCCGCTCACCGTCGGCGTGGACGCCACGGCCTGGGAGGTCCTGGACCTGCTGGCCGACGGGGAGCGCAGCCGTACCGGGGACGACGTGGCGGTGGTGGACGGCGAGGGGCGGTGCGTGGGTGTCGTCCGCCTCGCCGACCTGGTGCGGACGCTGGCGGACAGCCGTGTCGAGGAGGCCGCGGGGCTCAACCCGCTGACCCGGCTGCCCGGTTCGGACGCGGTGACCGCCGAGGTCGACCGCTGGATCGCGCAGGGCCGGCCGTTCGCGCTGAGCTGGCTGGACGTGGACGACTTCAAGCAGGTCAACGACGGCGCCGGGTTCGCGGCGGGCGACACGCTGATCCGGGAGGTGGGCGCGGCACTCAAGGAGGTCGCCGCGGAGACGGCGGAGACTGCGGGGGCGGACCGGCACGAGCAGGTGCGGGTCGGGCACATCGGGGGCGACGACTTCGTGGTCCTGGCCGCGCCCGAGGCCCTGGAACCGGTGGCGGCAGCCGTGTTGGACGCGTCCTGGTCGGCGGGCGGACGCGCGGTGACACTTTCGGTGGCGACGGTGGACTGCCCGCCGGGCACGGTCGCCGACCACCGCCAGGCGGCCGCCTGGCTCGCCCCGCTCAAGCAGGCCGCGAAGGCGCTGCGCGGCGCGAGCTGGGTCGTCGGCCGCGCGGGCACGGAGGGCCACCGGGTCCGCCGGGGCGCGACGGCCGGGCACCCGGAGCCACCGCCCGGCCGGGCACCGGAGCGCCAACCCGTACGCACAGGGCCGCAGTCCGCACGTACGGAGCCGCAGCCCGCCCACGTGACCGCCACGACCGCCACGACCGCCACAGCCCCCTCGACCGCACCGCGCGGCAGCGGCAGCGGCAGCGGCAGCGGCAGCGGCAGCGGCGCACCGGGGCGCGGCAAGCCGGAGTCGCCGTACGGCCCTGCCGCATCGGCCCCGTACGGCGTACGGCTCGACGAACGAGGCAGCGGACGCGCCACGGCCTGAGCGGGGCCAGAGGAGGCCCTGCGGACGGGCTTGCGGAGGGCGGGGACGCCCAACCGCCCGCCGCGCGTGAACCGTTGTCGTCCGTGACCTTGACGCCCCCACAGTGCCGGTGAACACTTCCGGGTGTCAGTCGGCATCGCCGCACTTCGGCATGGCGTCGGTCCAGGTCGCCGCTGCGGGCAACACGCGGCGACGGGCCACTTCCCAGGGGCGATTCGGCTGCGACGGCACGCTCGTCACGGACGCCGGGCGGGGCCGGGGAACCTCACGGGCTCTCCTGCCTTCGGCCGACGTAGCCACGCACGCACCCTGCACGGAGGACCGGGGCGCAAGGCCCCGGGCATGGGCCAAGGAGCCGCCATGTACGCGAACGGGGACGTCCTCGTCGGTGAGATCATCGGCACCGCGATCCTGATTCTGTTCGGCGCCGGAGTCTGCGCCGCCGTCACGCTCAACTACTCGAAGGCCAAGTCGGCGGGCTGGGTCGTCATCGCGTTCGGCTGGGGCTTCGGCGTCCTGGCCGGTGCGTACACCGCCGGGCCGCTGTCCGGCGGGCACCTCAACCCGGCGGTCACGCTCGGCATCGCCATCGACACCGGCGAGTGGGGCCAGGTGCCGCTGTACGTCCTCGGCCAGATGATCGGCGCGATCCTCGGGGCGGTCCTCTGCTGGGCGGCGTACTACGCGCAGTTCCGGGCCAACGCCGACAACGAGACGGCGCTGCCGACGCTCGGGATCTTCTCGACGGCGCCCGAGATCCGCAACACCACCGCCAACCTGGTCACCGAGATCATCGCGACCGTCGGACTGGTCCTGCCGATCCTCGCGTTCGGGCTCACCAAGGGCCTCGGCGAGTCCGGTACGGCCACCCTGATCGTGGCGTTCCTGGTGGTCGGCATCGGCCTCTCGCTCGGCGGCCCGACCGGGTACGCCATCAACCCGGCCCGTGACCTCGGCCCGCGCATCGCGCACGCCCTGCTGCCGATCCCCAACAAGGGCTCGTCGGACTGGAGTTACTCCTGGATCCCGGTCGCCGGACCGCTGATCGGCGGGGCGCTGTCCGGGCTCATTTTCAACGCAGCGTTCTGAGCGCAGCCTTCGGGCGTACGGCCTACGGAGCTTCGGACGAAGGGGACTTCATGACGGACAAGTTCGTCGCCGCGATCGACCAGGGCACCACATCGAGCCGCTGCATCATCTTCAACCAGGACGGGGCGATCGTCGCCGTCGACCAGCGTGAGCACCGCCAGATCTTCCCGAAGCCCGGCTGGGTGGAGCACGACGCGACGGAGATCTGGTCGAAGGTCCAGGCCGTCGTCGCGGGCGCGCTCGCCAAGGCCGGCCTGCGGGCCGACCAGCTGAGCGCCCTCGGCATCACCAACCAGCGCGAAACCACGGTGCTCTGGGACCGCGCCACGGGCAAGCCGGTGCACAACGCGATCGTCTGGCAGGACACCCGTACGTCCGCGCTCTGCACCGAACTCGGCGGCAGCGACGGGCAGGACCGCTTCCGGGACGCCACCGGCCTGCCGCTCGCCAGCTACTTCTCCGGGCCCAAGGCGGCCTGGCTCCTGGACAACGTGCCGGGCCTGCGCACACGCGCGGAGCGCGGCGAGATCGCGTTCGGCACGATCGACTCCTGGCTGATCTGGAACCTCACCGGCGGCACCGACGGCGGCGTGCACGTCACGGACGTGACCAACGCGGGCCGGACCATGCTGATGAACCTGGAGACCCTCCAGTGGGACGGCCAGATCCTCTCCGCGATGAACGTGCCGGAGACGATGCTGCCCGAGATCCGCTCCTCCGCCGAGGTGTACGGGACGGCCGTCGGCCAGCTCGCCGGGGTGCCCGTGGCCTCCGCGCTCGGCGACCAGCAGGCGGCGATCTTCGGGCAGGCCTGCTACGACACGGGCACCGCCAAGAACACGTACGGCACGGGCAGTTTCCTGCTGCTCAACACCGGGAACCGGCCGGTCCCGTCGAAGAGCGGGCTGCTCACGACGATGGGCTACCAGATCGGCGGTGAGGCTCCGGTGTACTGCCTGGAGGGCTCGATCGCGATCACCGGCGCGCTCGTGCAGTGGCTGCGCGACCAGCTCGGCATGATCTCCTCCGCCGACGAGATCGAACCGCTCGCCGCGAGCGTCGACGACAACGGCGGGGCGTACGTCGTACCCGCGTTCTCCGGCCTGTTCGCGCCGTACTGGCGCTCGGACGCACGCGGCGTGATCACCGGACTGACCCGGTACGTGACGAAGGCGCACCTCGCCCGCGCGGTGCTCGAAGCGACGAGCTGGCAGACGCGCGAGGTCGTGGACGCCATGTACCAGGACTCGGGGGTGCAGATCACGACCCTGAAGGTCGACGGCGGCATGACGAAGAACAACCTGCTCATGCAGCATCAGGCGGACGTGCTCGACGTGCCGGTGGTCCGGCCGAAGGTGTCCGAGACGACCTGCCTGGGCGCGGCGTACGCGGCCGGGCTCGCCACGGGTGTGTGGAACGACCTGGACGAGCTGAAGGCGCACTGGCAGCGGGACGCCGAGTGGCAGCCGCGGATGGAGAGCGGGGTGCGCGAACGCGAGTACCGCAACTGGCGACGCGCGGTGGAGCGCAGCTTCGGCTGGCTGGAGGACGGGGAGTAGCCCTGGGCAGGCTGTCTCCTCGCTGAGATCTGCGGCTCGTACCCCGGTCGGCGGGGGTACGGGCCGTGGCGTTGTGCGAGGTCAGCCCATGACCCGCTCGCGGGCGGCCCTCGCGCGGGCCATGGCGTGGCGTACGACGGTGACGAGGACGTCCTTGGCGGACTCGCGGTCGCGGGCGTCGCACAGGACCACGGGCACCGATTCGTCGAGGTCGAGGGCCTGGCGGACCACGTCCTCCGGGTAACGGGCGGCGCCCTCGAAGCAGTTGACGCCGACCGCGAAGGGGATGCCGCGACGCTCGAAGTAGTCGACGGCGGCGAAGCACTCCTCCAGGCGGCGGGTGTCGGCGAGGACGACGGCTCCGAGGGAGCCCTGCGCCAGCTCGTCCCAGAGGAACCAGAAACGATCCTGCCCGGGGGTGCCGAACAGGTACAGGACAAGGTCCTCGCGGAGCGTGATGCGGCCGAAGTCCATGGCGACGGTGGTGGTGCTCTTGCCCTCCACCCCGGCGGTGTCGTCGACCGGGCGGCCTGCCTCGGTGAGCGCCTCCTCGGTGCGCAGCGGCCTGATCTCGCTGACCGTGCTGACCAGGGTCGTCTTGCCCACGCCGAAGCCACCGGCCACGAGGATCTTCAGGGTCACCGGCTCGACGGTGGCCTTGCGCCGCTGAGAGCGCCCGAGGATCGCCATTGGTCTCCACTCCAGCTGTGCCGACGGGGATGAACTCCCCGCACACATGGGCGAGTTCCGCAGCAGACTCTAGCGGCGCGCCGATTCCGCTTCACCTGCGGCCGGACAACTGGCCTGAACGGACCGCCTCCGTCAGGGAGTTCCGTATCCGCCGCCGCCCGGGGTCTCCACGACCAGGACGTCGCCGGGGGCGAGCTCCACCGAGTCCGCGCCGGACAGCTCCAGAGTGCTGCCGTCGGCCCGCTCGACCCGGTTCGCACCGAGGGCGCCCGGTGCGCCGCCCGCCATGCCGTACGGGGGCACGCGGCGGTGGCCGGAGAGCGTGGAGACCGTCATGGCCTCGCGGAAGCGGATCCGGCGCACTGCTCCGTCGCCACCGCGCGTGTGCCCGTTTCCGCCGCTGCCCGCGCGGACCGCGAACTCCTCCAGGAGTACGGGCAGTCGCCACTCCAGGACCTCGGGGTCGGTGAGGCGCGAGTTGGTCATATGGGTCTGCACCACGGGCGCCCCGTCGAAGCCGTCGCCCGCGCCGGAGCCCGAGGCCACGGTCTCGTAGTACTGATGGCGCTCGTTGCCGAAGGTGACGTTGTTCATCGTGCCGGAGCCCTCGGCCTGCACGCCGAGCGCCGCGTACAGGGCGCCCGTGATGGCCTGCGAGGTCTCCACGTTGCCCGCGACGACGGCGGCGGGCGGCTCGGGCGCGAGCATCGAACCGGGCGGCACGAGGATCTTCAGGGGGCGCAGACAGCCGTCGTTGAGCGGGATGTCGTCGGCGACCAGCGTCCGGAACACGTACAGGACGGCCGCGTTGACCACGGCGTAGGGGGCGTTGAAGTTGCCGGGGAGCTGTGCGGACGTACCGGTGAAGTCGACCGTGGCGGAGCGTGCCGCGCGGTCGACGGTGACGCGGACCCGGATGACCGCTCCGGAGTCCGTCTCGTACGCGTAGGAGCCGTCGTCGAGGGCGTCGACGACGCGGCGGACGGCGGCCTCGGCGTTGTCCTGGACGTGCTTCATGTAGGCCTGGACGACGTCGAGCCCGAAGTGCTCGATCATCCTGCCGACCTCCTCGACGCCCTTGGCGTTGGCGGCGATCTGGGCGCGGAGGTCGGCGAGGTTGGTGGCCGGGTTGCGGGACGGGTAGGGGGCGCTCGTCAGGTGCTCGTACGTCTCCCGCTCGCGGAATCGGCCGCCCTGGGTGAGCAGCCAGTTGTCGAAGAGGACGCCCTCCTCCTCGATGCGGCGGCTGTTCGCGGGCATGGAGCCGGGTGCGATGCCGCCGAGCTCGGCGTGGTGGCCGCGGGAGGCGACGTAGAACAGGATCTGCTCGCCCGCGCGGTCGAAGACGGGGGTGATGACGGTGACGTCGGGCAGGTGGGTGCCGCCGTGGTACGGGTCGTTGACGGCGTACGCGTCACCGGGGCGCATCTCGGGGCGGCGCCGGATGACCTCCTTGACGCTGGTGCCCATCGAGCCCAGGTGGACCGGGATGTGCGGGGCGTTGGCGACGAGGTTGCCGTCCGGGTCGAAGAGGGCGCAGGAGAAGTCCAGGCGCTCCTTGATGTTCACGGACTGGGCGGTGGACTCCAGGCGGGCGCCCATCTGTTCGGCGATGGACATGAAGAGGTTGTTGAAGACCTCCAGGAGTACGGGGTCGGCCTCGGTGCTCACATCGGTGCCTTCGGCACGCGCCACCCGCTCCATCACCAGGTGCCCCTCGTCGTTCATGGCCGCGCGCCAGCCCTCGTCGACGACGGTGGTGGCGTTGGCCTCGGTGATGATCGCGGGTCCGTCGATCCGCTCACCCGGGGCGATCTCTTCGCGGCGGTGGAGGGGGACTTGGCGGTGGGCGCCGTCGATGTGCACGCGCGCGTGGTGCGCGTTTTCGGCGGATCCGGCCGCACGCGTGCGTGGCGGTGCGGTGAGCGTGGACAGGTCGGGCGGTTCGGTGACGCCGGTGGCCTCCACGGACAGCGCCTCGACGACGACCGGCCGGTCCAGGGTGAAGGAGTACGTGGCCCGGTGCCGGTCCTCGAACTCCCTCCGCATGGCGTCGGGTTCGGCGGTGTCGAGGGCGACGGTGAGGGCGGTGTCGGTGCCGTCGTAGCGGAGCTGGGCGCGGCGGGCGACGCGGATGCGGTCCTCGGGCACGTCCTCGGCGCGCAGTTCGGCGCGGGCGGCCTCCTCCAGGGCGGCCGCGCTCCCCTCGACGCGCGGCATCGCCCCGGCCTCCAGCGGCGCCTCCACGGACTGCTCGCGCATGGCCGTGGTGTCGGCGAGCCCGATGCCGAGCGCGGACAGGACACCGGCCAGGGGCGGTACGAGGACGGTGCGGATGCCGAGGGAGTCGGCGACCGCGCAGGCGTGCTGGCCGCCCGCCCCGCCGAACGTGGTGAGCGCGTACCGGGTGGCGTCGTGCCCCTTCTGCACGGAGATCCGCTTGACCGCGCCCGCGATGTTGTTGACGGCGATCTGCAGGAAGCCCTCCGCGACCTGCTCGGGCGTGCGGTCGTCGCCGGTGGCCTCGCGGATTCCGGCGGCGAGCGCGGCGAACCGTTCCCGGACCAGGTCGGCGTCGAGCGGCTGGTCCCCGTCGGGGCCGAACACGCGCGGGAAGTGCTCGGGTTGGATGCGGCCGAGCATCACGTTGGCGTCGGTGACGGTGAGCGGGCCGCCGGCGCGGTAGCAGGCGGGGCCGGGTTCCGCGCCGGCCGAGTCGGGGCCGACCCGGTAGCGGCTGCCGTCGAAGTGCAGCACCGAGCCGCCGCCCGCGGCCACGGTGTGGATGTCCAGCATGGGGGCGCGCAGGCGCACGCCCGCGATCTGAGTGGTGAAGACCCGCTCGTACGCGCCCGCGTAGTGCGAGACGTCGGTGGAGGTGCCGCCCATGTCGAAGCCGATGACGTTGTCGAAGCCCGCGCGGCGCGACATCCGGGCCATGCCGACGATGCCGCCCGCCGGTCCGGAGAGGATGGCGTCCTTGCCGCGGAACTGGTGGGCCTCGGCCAGGCCGCCGTTGGACTGCATGAACATCAGCCGTACGCCCTGGAGTTGGTCGGCGACCCGGTCGACGTACCGCCGGAGGACCGGCGAGAGATAGGCGTCCACGACCGCCGTGTCCCCGCGCGGCACGAGCTTCATCAGCGGGCTGACCTCGCTGGACAGGGAGACCTGCGGGAAGCCGATGCGGGCGGCGAGCCGGCCGGCTGCCTGTTCGTGCGCCGGGTGCAGATGGCTGTGCATGCAGACCACGGCGAGGGACCGGATGCCGTCGTCGTACACGCGCCGCAGCTCCGCCTCAAGGCCGTCCAGGTCGGGCGGGGTGAGGACGGTGCCGTCGGTGGCGACGCGCTCGTCGAACTCGACCACGCGCGCGTGCAGCAGTTCGGGCAGCACGATCTCGCGGGCGAAGATCTGCGGGCGGTTCTGGTAGGCGATGCGCAGCGCGTCCCGGAAGCCGCGCGTGACGACGAGCGCGGTGGGTTCGCCCGTGCGCTCCAGGAGGGCGTTGGTGGCGACGGTGGTGCCCATCCGGACGGCGTCGATCCGGGCGTCCTCCAGGGGGACGTCCAGCAAGGCGCGGATGCCCGCCACCGCGGAGTCGCGGTAGCGGGCGGGGTTCTCGGAGAGCAGCTTGTGGGTGAGCAGGCGGCCGTCCGGGCGGCGCGCCACGACGTCGGTGAAGGTGCCGCCGCGGTCGATCCAGAACTGCCAGCCCGTCGCCGTACCGCCGCTGTCCGAACTCGAACCCGAACCTGAACCCGACCTTGTGCCTGGCTCTGTCCGTGCGCCTGTCCGTGCGCCTGTCCGTGCGCTTGTCCCTGTCCCTGTCCCTGTCACGGAGATCTCCTGCTCAGGCACGCGTGGACCGGTGGTCGTCTCAGAGCGCGCGCAGACCGTTGATCACGTCGCGCAGAATACTCTCGTCCGGCAGTTCGGCCGGGGGAACGGGCCGGGTCACGTGCACCAGCTCCTGGGCGACGAGGTCGCCGACCAGCACCCGGACCACGCCGATCGGCAGGTCGAGCTCGGCGGCCAGCTCGGCCACGGACTGCGGGGCCTGCCTGCAGAGCCCGACGATGTCGACGTGCTCCGGCGCCAGTGCGTGGTGGGCCTCCTCCTCGTCCACCGCCGCCTCGGCGACGACCACCGCGATCAGGTCGAGGCGGTGCTGGCCCGCGCTGGAGGTGCGGCCCCGCGTCATGGCGTACGGACGTACCACTGGTCCCGCGTCGTCGTCGAACCAGTGGGGCGCCCCGTGACCCGCATTACCGTCGATGGTCATGCCATTCCACTACCCGCCCGCGGACACATCGGTGCGCGGAGCCGTCCCCAGATGTACGCCGACCCGCTTCACGAGGAGCGTCATCTCGTAGGCCACCAGGCCGACGTCGGAGTCCGCGTCGGCGAGCACGGCGAGGCAGCTGCCGTCGCCGGCCGCGGTCACGAACAGGAATGCGTCGTCCAGCTCGACCACGGTCTGCCGGACCTGGCCCGCCTCGAAGTGCCGGCCGACGCCCTTGGCGAGGCTGTGGAAGCCGGAGGCGACGGCGGCCAGGTGCTCGCTGTCCTCGCGGGTCAGGTCGGCCGAGACGCCGGTGGCCAGGCCGTCCGACGACAGGACGACGGCCTTGCGGATCGTCGCCACGCGCGCGACGAGGTCGTCGAGCAGCCAGTTCAGCTCGCCGATGTGTGCGGCAGTCTTCGGTGCGGTCATCGACCGTCCCCCTCCGTGGTGCGGTGTGCAGTGTCGTCCTCGGCGGCGCCGGGACGGGGGTCTTCGGTGGTACGGGTGCGGGTGGGCGGTTCCGGAGGGGCCGGGACGCCGTTCTCCGTCTCCGGCTCGCCGTTGTCCCTGCGCCCGCGCTGCCAGCCCCGCTGGAGTGCGGCCATGCGGCTGCGCACCTCCTCGGCGTCGCGGTCCGCCGGCGCCTCGTCGCGTACGGGCTTGCGCTGCGGCTCGCCCTTGAGCTGCGGGGCGAGGTTCGCCTGGCGCACACGGCGGGGCAGGGCGGCGGTCGGGATGTCCTCGTACGGGCCGGGGTTGGGGCGAACCTGGTCGGCTTGGCTGGCTGGGTCGGCTCGGTCGACTTGGTCGACTTGGTCGGCTCGGTCGACTTGGTCGGCTCGGTCGGATCGGGCGCCTGCGGAGGCGGGGGTTCCGGGGGCCGCCGGGGCGTTGCCGCCTCGGCCCGGCTCGGGCGCCTGGCCCCGTACCGGCTCAACGGCCGGATCCGGGGGCGGAGTTCCGCCTTCCGCCGATGCGTCGTCGGCGTCCGCGCGGGACTGCGCGCGGGCGTCGAAACGGGCGGGAAGGCCGCCGCGGAGCTCCTCGCGCGGGGTGAGGACGCGCTCGTCGGACCGTTCGGCGGGCGCGGGCGCGGGTGCAGGCATGGGCGCAGGCCCGGCCTCGTCGCGGACCGGCTGCTCGCCGCCGACCGGCCGGCCGTGCGAACTGACCAGCTTGGGCGCCCGGCGGCGCGGCAGCGGAACGGGAACGGCCGCGTCCGGGCGCGCGGAGTCGCCCCCGACCGCGCCCTCCCTGGCCTGCTGGTGCTCGGCCCGGCCGCCCCTGCGGTCCCTGCCGGGTCTGCGGCGCGGCCGGAACAGGCCGCCCCGCTCGCTGTCGCTGTCCTCGATGTCGCCCAGGTCGGCGAGATCACCGAGGTCACCGAGGTCGAGGGCCCGTACCCGGTCGGCCCCGTCCACCGGTGCCTCCAGTTCGACGGGGCCGTCGAGAACCGCAGACTCCAGGACCGACTGGGGCAGTCCGGGCAGCCGCGCCGGCACCTTGGTGAGCCGCGCGCCACGCTCGCCGGACGCCGTCCCGCCCTCGGGGCCCGCCGTCGCCCGGTCGAGCCGGATGCCGCCGCTCGTGTCCCCGTCGGGCACCGCGGTGAGCAGCACGTCCGGCACGAAGACGACGGCGGTGGTCCCGCCGTACGGGGACGGCTGCAGCGAGACGCGGACGTTCTGGCGCTGGGCGAGACGGCTGACCACGTACAGGCCGAGCCGGTCGGTGTCGGACAGCTCGAACTCGGGGGTCTCGGCGAGCCGCAGGTTGGCGTCGAGGAGGGCGTCCGGGGTCATGCCGAGGCCGCGGTCGTGGATCTCCAGGGTGAAGCCGTTGGCGACGCGTTCGCCGTGCACCTGGACGGCGGTGTGCGGGGGCGAGAACACCGTGGCGTTCTCCAGGAGTTCGGCGACGAGGTGGGTGAGGTCGGCGACGGCCGGTCCGGTGACGGCGATCCGGGCGAGCCTGCGCACCTCGATGCGCTCGTAGTCCTCGACCTCGGCGACGGCCGCGCGTACCACATCCATCAGCGGTACGGGCCTGCGCCACTGCCGGGAGGGCGCGGCGCCGGAGAGGATCACCAGGCCCTCGGCGTGCCGGCGCATGCGGGTGGTGAGGTGGTCGAGGCGGAACAGGTCGGCCAGTTCCTCGGTGTCCTCGGTCCTGCGCTCCATGGCGTCCAGGAGGGTGAGCTGCTTGTGCAGCAGGACCTGGCTGCGGCGGGCGAGGTTGACGAACACCTCGGAGACGCCGCGGCGCATGTCGGCCTGCTTGACGGCGGCCTCGACGGCGGCGCGCTGCAGAGTGTTGAGGGCCTGTCCGACCTGGCCCATCTCGTCCTTCTCGTACTCCAGGCGCGGCGCCTCGGTCTCGACGTCGACGTGTTCACCGGCGGCGAGGCGGCGCATCACGCTGGGCAGCCGGACGCCGGACACCTCGTGGGCGTCCTTGCGCAGCCGGGACAGGTCGCGGACCAGCTCGCGGCCGATGCGTACGGAGAGCACGACCGAGAACAGCAGCGCGAGCAGGCCGAGGACGCCGGCCGCCCCCGCGCGTACGAAGATTCCGACGACCTCGGGCTCGACCCGGTCCTGATAGCGCTCGCCCGCCTCGTTGTTGAGCTCGGCGAGGTCGTCGAGGACGGTCTTGGCGGCCTTGTCCCAGGTGGCGGAAGTGATGCCGCGCGGGGTGCCGGTGCGGCCCTCGACGACGTTCTTCTCCAGCTCCAGGAGCGGGGTGGCCGCGGGGCTGCTCCAGTAGCGCTCGAAGCGCGCGCGTTCGGAGCCGGGGAGCAGTTCGAGGCTGACCTCGCTGCGCAGCTCGCGCCGGGCGCGGTAGTCGGCCGTCTGCCGCAGCTGTTCGGCGTCGACCCGGCCGCGCACCAGGATGGCGGCGATCAACGCGTCCTGGCGGGACAGGAGTTCACGGGTGCGGCCGAGGTCGACGAGGGCCTGGCCCTCCTTGTCGAGCGGCACGTCGTTCACGACGTTGAGGCCGGAGAGGAAGGTGTAGCAGGGGTCGATCAGGCGGTTGTAGAGCGTGAGGGCCTGGTCGGCGGAGATGGAGCCGTCCTCGACGGTGCGGCGCAGTGCGTCGATGCCGTCGAACGCTTCGACCAGGGAGTCGACGCGGCGCGCGGTCTCGCCGGTCATCTCCTCGCGTACGTCCGGGTTCTCGGCGTTCGCCCGGACCTCGGCGACCCTCTCGTTGGTGGCGTCGCGCTGTTCGTGCAGGCGGGCCGGGGCGTCGGAGGCGCGCGGGTCGGCGAGGTAGACGAGAGTCGCGCGGCGCTCCTCCTGCAGCACGCGGACCGTCTTCTCGATGGGAGAGCCGAGCTTCTCGGCGACGGTGTACGCGCCCAGGAACTGGTCGGCGGAGTGGCCTGTGACGACGGTTGTGGCGCCCCAGATCACCGTCAGGGACAGGAGCGGCACAAGCAGCAACGCCACGATCTTCCGGCGGATGGTTTTCCCGCGAAAGCGCATGGCCTCCCCCAGCTCAACCCCGGTGACCGGGGGTACGTGCGGCAATAAACGGCGCGAGCCTACTACTGTCGGATGACCAACTCGAAGACACGTACGGTCACAGCCGACCGTTTTCCGGTCGAACCGCGCGCAACGCGTCACGAGTTGTCCGCTCTTACCGGGAGATGGTCACCTTCTCGGCCACGGACCACGGATCCGCATCGCGCCACCCGCCCCGCCCAGTTGGCCGGAATCGTTCCGCCACCCCGCGCCCGCCCTCCCGCGGGAACCGTCAGGAAGCGTCATGCGTTTTGTCGGTACGGGCTGTTCGTGACGGGGCGTTCGTGGCGGGCGTTCGTGACGGGGCGTTCGTGGCGGGCTGCCGGGCGGCGCGCGGGGGGGGGGGGGGGGGGGGGGGGCCGCCG
>NZ_JASCIR010000054.1 GCF_029968095.1 Streptomyces solicavernae
TCAGGAAGGGCTCCCGGAGCCCCGTGAAGTGACCTGTGTCACCTTGAGGCGCTCTTGGTCCCGGAGCGGCACCGTGTCACTATTCCCTCACGTCACCCCTGCCTGAAAACTTCTCCGCACGCCGTGCCAACGACTCAACTCCGTTGAAAAGTCGCCCCATTGCCGCGACAAGCCGGAGCGCCGGCCCCCACTGGGCCTCCCACGCACGTGCCGCGCGGTGACGTCGGTCCGCAGCCTCCCTGCAGACAGCCGGAGTTGGCCCTGCATTGCCTGTCGAGCGGTCCCCCGAACCGGGTCGGGGGACCGCTCGATGCTGCTTTGGCGGATGCCTCGCACGCGTCGCGTGCCCCACCGTGAGTTCAACACGCGCCCAGCGGGCCGCTTCTCTGACCGAAAGGCAGTGCGCACATGGCAGTCCCACGCACCGCGACCACCGCCGGCGAGCCACCACAGCGTCGGGCCACGCTGCCGTCACTGACCGGCATCAGGTTCCTCGCGGCCCTGCTCGTGTTCCTCGCCCACAGCACCATGCTCTTCAACCCCTTGCAGCCGAAGGAGCCCTTCACCTTCTTCGGCGACCCCGATGTCGCGAAACCACTGGCCGAGTTCTTCGACTCCGCCGGCAACGTCGGCGTCTCCTTCTTCTTCGTGCTCAGCGGCTTTGTGCTGACCTGGTCGTCGACCCCGGGGGACCGGATCACGGGGTTCTGGCGGCGCCGCGCGGTGAAGGTGTACCCCAACCACGTGGTCACCTGGGCGCTGGCGATGTTGCTGTTCGCCTCTGCCACCCCCCTGCATGCCTGGCTGCCGAACCTGTTCCTGGTGCATACGTTCAGCAACCAGGCCGACACCGTGCAGAGCGTCAACTTCCCCTCCTGGTCGCTCTGCGCGGAACTGCTCTTCTACGCGCTCTTCCCGCTGTTCATCATCCTGGTGCGGCGGATCGCCCCCGGCAGGCTGTGGCTCTGGGCCGGCGCCATGGTGGCCGGTGTGGCCGCAGTGACGCTGGTGACGCCGCTCATTCCCGGCGACGCCCGGCTGCCAGGGCTCGAACTGACCGTGAACCAGCAGTGGTTCAGCTACGCGTTCCCGCCGCCGCGGCTGTTCGAGTTCGTCCTCGGGATGATTCTGGCCCGCATCGTCATCGCGGGCCGCTGGCCCCGCGTCGGTCTGCTGCCCTCGACGATCCTCTTCGCCGTGGGCTACTACGGCGCCATCGTCGCCCCGGCCCCGTACAGCTTCAGCCTCACCACCGTAGTCCCGATCGGCATGATCATCTGTGCCGCAGCCTCGGCGGACCTGCGGGGCGAGGGCGGCTGGCTCTGCGGCCGGACCATGGTCTGGCTAGGCAACGTCTCCTTCGCCTTCTACCTCGTCCAAGTCCTGGTGATCTTCTACGCCCGGCCCCAGCTGCTCGGCGGCCACACCTTCGGAACCGTCGCGGCCTTCGGCCTCCTGATCGCCCTTTTCCTGGCGAACCTGCTGGCTGCCTGGCTGCTGTACGGCCTGGTCGAGAAGCCGATGATGCACCGCTGGAGCCGCAGCAGGAAGGGGCCGATACCGGGCCCGCCCACCACGACGCAGCAGACACAGAGCGCGCCACGTGGCACGGAGCACGTGCCGACCGGCGAAACCGTCTGACCGCGCGGGCGGCGCGATCTGAATGCAGCAGCGACAAGGGAGCTGAGCGCGTTGACTCCACCGACCTCGGCAGAGGGCGTATCAGAGAAGCAAGGCGTATCAGAAGTGCACCGGGCGCGTTCCATCGGCAGCGGAAGCGCACACGCCAAGGCCATTCTGCTCGGTGAACACGCGGTCGTGTACGGCGCCCCGGCGATCGCCCTGCCGGTGCCGCAACTGACGGTCACAGCGAGCGCGGGCTGGTCGCCCGACACCGCGCACGACCAGTACGACGTGCTCTTCACGATGACCGGTTCCGCTTCGCGTCCGCTGGTGACCGAGGCCTCCGACAGGTTGGGTCGGCTCGTCACCGAGGTCAAGGCGTTCCTTGGCGTGACCGAGAGCCCGCACCTCGACGTGATCGTCGACTGCGCGATCCCGCCCGGCCGAGGCCTCGGATCCAGCGCGGCCTGTGCCCGCGCCATCGTGCTCGCCCTCGCCGACCTCTTCGGCCGCGAGATGTCGCAGAGCGCGGCGTACGACCTGGTGCAGACCGCTGAGCGCGTGGCGCACGGCCGGGCCAGCGGCGTCGATGCCCGGGCCGTCGGCGCCAGTGCCCCGATGATGTTCCAGAGCGGCGAGGTGCATGAACCGCTCATCGGCTGCGACGGGTTGTTCATCATCGCGGACAGCGGTGACATGGGCCGCACCAAGGACGCGGTCGAACTGCTCCGAGCAGGGTTCAAGGAGCACGCGGGCGCCCAGGAGAAGTTTCTGCGCCGCGCATCGGAACTGACCGACGAGGCCCGACGGGCCCTCGCCGAGGGCAGGCCGGAGAAACTCGGCGCCTGCCTCACCGACAACCACGAACTGCTGCGCGCGGCCGGACTGAGCACCGGCCGGATCGACGCACTGGTCGAAGCCGCGCTCGCCGCCGGCAGCCTCGGAGCCAAGATCACCGGAGGCGGTCTCGGGGGCTGCGCGATCGCACTGACCAGGATGGAACAGGCGCGGCAAGTCACCCGGCGGCTGCACGAAGCAGGCGCCACGCAGACCTGGGCCGTACCGCTGAAGGGACGGTCTCACCATGCGCGTTGACCAAAGGACCGCGCCGGTCCGAAACCACGAGCGCAGCACCGCGGCCACCGCGGGACGGGCCGCGGCCGTCGCGCACCCGAACATCGCCCTGATCAAGTACTGGGGCAAACGCGACGAGCACCTCGTCCTGCCGCGGACCGACAGCCTCTCGATGACCCTGGACCTCTTCCCGACAACCACCCGTGTCGTGCTCGACCCCGCGGCCGAGCAGGACACGGTGACGCTGAACGGCCTGCCCCTGACGGGAGAGGCGCAGCGGCGCGTCGCCGCATTCCTCGACCTGGTGCGCCGGCGCGCCGGTTCGTCCCGACGGGCCGTCGTGCACACCGAGAACACCGTGCCCACCGGGGCGGGGCTCGCGTCCTCGGCGAGCGGCTTCGCCGCGCTGGCCGTCGCCGCCGCGGCTGCGTACGGGCTCGGACTGGACGCCACCGCGCTGTCGCGCCTGGCTCGGCGCGGATCCGGATCGGCCGCGCGGTCGCTGTTCGGCGGCTTCGTCCAGTGGCACGCGGGCCCCTCCTCCGCACCGCCCACCGAAGCGGACCTCGCTTCGTACGCCGAGCCGGTGCCCGTCGCGGCATTCGAGCCGGCCCTGGTGATCGCCGTAGTCAACGCAGGCCCCAAGGCCGTGTCCAGCCGTGCCGCTATGCGGCGCACCGTCGACACATCGCCGCTGTACCAGCCGTGGGCCCGCTCCAGCGAGCGGGACCTGGCCGAGATGCGTGCGGCGCTGCGCCGTGGCGACCTCGACGCAGCAGGGGAGATCGCGGAGCGCAACGCGCTCGGCATGCACGCCACCATGCTCGCGGCGCGCCCGGCGGTGCGCTATCTCGCGCCGGCCACGCTCACCGTGCTCGACGCCGTAATCGGGCTCAGGCAGGAAGGCGTACCGGCCTACGCGACCATGGACGCCGGCCCCAACGTCAAGGTGCTCTGCCATCGCACGGACGCCGGGCGGGTCGCCGACGCCGTGCGTGGCGCGGCACCGGACGCCGCAGTGCACACCGCAGGGCCGGGCACTGGCGCCCGCCTCCTCGACGAGGCCCGGAGATGACCTCTCGGCGTACGGTCGTCCGACGCGCGCCGGGCAAGTTGTTCGTTGCCGGCGAGTACGCGGTGGTGGAACCCGGAACTCCGTCGATCCTGGTGGCGGTGGACCGGGAGGTCACGGTCACGGTGTCCGGCGCCTGCGGGTCCGGCACCGTGGTCTCCTCCGACCTCGGCCCGCGGACCCGCGCGCCCCACGTGCAGGCGGCGCTCAAGACTGTGGCCGGACTGCTGGCCGAACGCGGCCTGCCCGCGCCCGCCTTGAACATCACGGTCAGCAGCCGGCTCCACGAGAACGGACGCAAGTTCGGTCTGGGCTCGAGCGGCGCGGTCACCGTGGCGGCCGTTGAGGCCGTCGCAGCCTTCTGCGGTATGACGCTCTCGCACGACCACCTCTTCCGCCTGGCCCTGCTCGCCACCGCCCGGCTCGACGCCAAGGGCTCCGGAGGTGATCTCGCCGCCAGCACCTGGGGCGGCTGGATCACCTACCGGGCGCCCGACCGTGCCTTCGTGCTGGACCTGGCCCGGCGCCGGGGCGTCGAGGAGGCGCTGCGCACTCCCTGGCCGGGTCTGGAGATACGCCGGCTGCCGCCGCCCGCAGGGCTCGCACTGGAAGTCGGCTGGACCGGGCGGCCCGCCTCCACGCCGTCCCTCGTGTCCGGCCTGCACCGGCGGACCTGGCGAGGCAGCGCCTCTCACCAGAAATTCGTGGCGGCCTCCACCGACTTCGTGCGGGCCGCCACCGGAGCACTCGAAACCGGCGACGGTACAGGCCTGTTGCGCCAGATCCGGCGCGCCCGGCAGGAGCTCGCACGCCTAGACGAGGAAGTCGGCCTCGGCATTTTCACGGCCGAACTGACGGCGCTGTGCGACGTAGCCGAATCCGTCGGCGGCGCGGCCAAACCCTCGGGGGCAGGGGGAGGCGACTGCGGCATCGCCCTGCTGGATGCCGAAGCATCACCGGACATCGCTCACGTACGCGAGCGGTGGACCGCGGCGGGGGTGCGGCCCCTGCCGATCCGTCCCGCGATGGAAAAGGAGAACCTGCATGATCGGCCAACGCAAGGATGACCACGTCCGGCTCGCCGCCGAACAGCAGCGCGCGCACAGCGGACGCAACCAGTTCGACGAGGTGTCGTTCATCCACCACGCTCTGGCCGGCATCGACCGCCCGGACGTCTCGCTGACCACCACCTTCGCCGGCATCTCCTGGCAAGTCCCGCTGTACGTCAACGCGATGACCGGAGGCAGCACCGGAACCGGCATCATCAACCGGGACCTCGCCATCGCCGCCCGCGAGACCGGGGTCGCCCTGGCGTCGGGGTCCATGAGCGCCTACCTCAAGGACCCTTCGTGCGCCGGGACGTTCCGCGTGTTGCGCGATGAGAACCCGGACGGTTTCGTCCTGGCGAACATCAACGCGAACGCCTCGGCCGAGCAGGCCCAGCGGGCCATCGACCTGCTGCGGGCCGACGCCCTGCAGATCCACGTCAACACCGTGCAGGAAACGGTGATGCCGGAAGGCGACCGTTCGTTCTCCGCCTGGGTGCCGCAGATCGAGAAGATCACGGCTGCCGTCGACGTCCCCGTGATCGTGAAGGAGGTCGGCTTCGGGCTGAGCCGCCAGACCGTCCGGACGCTGCGGGACCTGGGCGTCCAGGTGGCCGACCTCGGCGGCCGGGGTGGCACCGACTTCGCCCGCATCGAGAACGGCCGCCGCGAACTCTCCGACTACGCCTATCTGCACGGCTGGGGCCTGTCCACCGCCGCCTGCCTTCTGGACGCGCAGGACGCCGGAATCCCCGTCCTCGCCTCCGGAGGCATCCGCAATCCGCTGGACGTGGCCCGCGCCCTGGCGCTCGGCGCGTCCGGCGTCGGCGTGTCCGGAGGATTCCTGCGCACGCTCCTCGACGACGGCGTTGCGGCGCTGATCGCCCAGATCTCGACGTGGCTCGACCAGCTGGCAGCGCTCCAGACCATGCTCGGCGCGCGCACCCCCGCCGAGCTGGCGCGCTGCGAGCTGACGCTCCACGGCGAACTTCGCTCCTTCTGTATCGACCGAGGCATCGAGACGCGGCCGCTTGCCCAGCGGTCCCGCGCCGTCGAGCCGCCCACGAGCTGACGGGAAGTACACGATGACTGACGCACAGGCGATCGCGGGTGTCCCGATGAAATGGGTGGGACCCCTGCGCATTTCGGGGAACGTCGCCACTACGGAGACCCATGTGCCGCTCGCCACCTACGAGTCGCCGCTGTGGCCCTCCGTGGGGCGCGGGGCCAAGGTTTCCATGCTGGCCGAGGAGGGCATCGTCGCCACTCTCGTCGACGAACGGATGACTCGTTCGGTGCTCGTCGAGGCACTGGACGCGCAGACCGCGCACCTGGCCGCCCGGGCCATCGAGGCTCGGATGGACGAGCTGCGCGAGGTGGTGCGCAGCTGCAGCCGGTTCGCCGAACTCATCGGCATCCGGCACGAGATCACGGCCAACCTGCTGTTCATCCGGTTCGAGTTCTCCACCGGTGATGCGTCCGGGCACAATATGGCGACGCTCGCGTCCGACGCCCTGCTCAAGCATCTGCTGCAGACCGTCCCGGGTATTTCCTACGGATCGATCTCCGGGAACTACTGCACGGACAAAAAGGCGACGGCGGTCAACGGCATTCTGGGACGCGGCAAGAACGTCGTCACCGAACTGCTCGTTCCGCGCGAAGTCGTCGAGGGCGTCCTGCACACCACGGCCCGGAGAATCGCCGAGCTGAACATCCGCAAGAACCTGGTCGGCACCCTGCTCGCCGGCGGAATCCGCTCGGCCAACGCCCACTTTGCGAACATGCTGCTCGGCTTCTATCTGGCCACCGGCCAGGACGCGGCCAACATCGTCGAGGGTTCGCAGGGCGTCACCCTGGCCGAGGACCGGGACGGCGACCTCTACTTCTCCTGCACCCTGCCCAACCTGATTGTGGGCACGGTGGGCAACGGCAAGGGCCTCGACTTCGTAGAGACCAACCTGACCCGGCTCGGCTGCAGGGTCGAGCGCGCCCCCGGCGAGAACGCGCGCCGCCTGGCGGTCATCGCGGCGGCCACCGTGCTGTGCGGTGAACTCTCGCTCCTCGCAGCACAGACGAACCCGGGTGAACTCATGCGCGCCCACGTCCAGTTGGAACGCCACGAGCAGACAGTGAAGGTCGGTGTTTAGGGCATGTCCAGCGATTCCGCGATCGGGATTCACGATCTGTCGTTCTCGACGACCGAGTTCGTCCTGCCGCACACAGCGCTGGCCGGACACAACGGCGTCGAGATCGGCAAATACCATCTGGGTATCGGGCAGCGGTCGATGAGCGTGGCCGCCGCCGACGAGGACATCGTCACTCTGGGAGCCACAGCCGCCGAGCCCCTGATTGCCCGGCACGGGACCGACCGCATCCGCACGGTCGTGTTCGCCACGGAGTCGTCCATCGACCAGGCGAAGTCGGCCGGTGTGTACGTCCACTCGCTGCTCGGGCTGCCTTCGGCCACCCGGGTTGTCGAACTCAAGCAGGCCTGCTACGGGGCGACCGCTGCCCTGCAGTTCGCCATCGGACTCGTGCACCGCGACCCCGAGCAGCAGGTCCTCGTCATCGCCAGCGACATCTCCAAGTACGAGCTGGACAGCCCGGGCGAGGCCACCCAGGGCGCGGCCGCCGTGGCCATGCTCGTCGGCGCCGACCCCGCCCTCGTACGCGTCGAGGGGCTGTCGGGTCTGTTCACCGCCGACGTCATGGATTTCTGGCGGCCCAATTACCGGGAGTCGGCCCTGGTCGACGGGCAGGAGTCCATCACCGCGTACCTGCAGGCGGTGGAGGGCACCTGGAAGGACTACACGGAGCAAGGCGGTCGACCGCTGGAGGAGTTCAGTGCGTTCTGCTACCACCAGCCGTTCACGAAGATGGCCCACAAGGCGCACCGCCACCTGCTGAACACCAGCGGCTACGACACCGACGAGGGCGACATCCAGCGCGCCATCGGGCAGACCACGGCCTACAACGCGGTCGTCGGCAACAGCTACACCGCGTCGGTATACCTGGGCCTGGCCGCGCTGGTCGACCAGGCGGACGACCTGACCGGCCGGTCCATCGGCTTCCTCAGCTACGGGTCCGGCTGCGTCGCCGAGTTCTTCGCCGGGCAGGTCGTGCCCGGCTACCGGGACCACCTGCGGACAACGGAGCACCGAGAGGCGATCGACCGGCGCAGGACGCTCGACTACGCCGCCTACCGCGAGCTGCACGAGCGGTCGTTCCCGGCCGACGGGGGAGACCATCCGACCCCGGCGCAGAGCACAGGGCCCTTCCGGCTTGCGGCGCTGCGCGGCCACAAGCGCATCTACGAAAGGCGCTAGAGGGTCATGGCCCCCATCGGGATCATTGGCACGGGCGCCTATGTGCCGGATCGCGTCGTCTCCAACGACGAAGTCAGCTCGGCCGCGGGCGTCGACGACACCTGGATAGTCGGTAAGACGGACATCCAGGAACGCCGCTGGGCGGCCCCCGGTCAGGCAACCTCGGACCTGGCCGCGGCCGCCGGGCGGGACGCGCTGGCGTCGGCCGGCATCACGGCCGGGCAGCTGACGGCGATTGTGGTCGCCACCTCCACGCCGGACCGGCCACAGCCGCCCACCGCGGCGTACGTACAGCACCACCTCGGTGCCGTGGGCGCGGCGGCCTTCGACGTCAATGCAGTGTGCTCCGGGGAGGTGTTCGCGCTCAGCGCCGTCGAGGGCGTGCTCGCGCGACGCGGCGGCCATGCGCTGGTGATCGGCGCCGACCTGTACTCGCGCATCCTCAACCCCGTGGACCGCAGGACAGTGGTGCTGTTCGGTGACGGCGCCGGCGCGATGGTCCTGAGCTCGGACGGCAGCGGGGCGCGCATCAGGCATATCGCCCTGCACACGTTCGGCGACCTGACGGAGCTGATCCGGGTGCCCGCGGGCGGCAGCCGGCAGCCCGTCGACCAGGCCGCCCTCGACGCCGGAGCGCAGTACTTCACGATGGACGGGCGCGGGGTGCGCCGCTTCGTCGAGGAGAAACTGCCGCAGCTGGCCAAGCAGTTCCTGCACGAGGCCGGCGTCGACCCCGACGACATCCGGCACTTCGTCCCGCATCAGGCGAACGGTGTCCTACTCGGCAAGGTCTTCGCCGACCTGGGCCTGCCGCGGGCGTCCCTCCATCTCACCCTGACGCGCTATGGAAACACCGGAGCCGCCTCCATCCCGATCACCTTGGACGCGGCGGCCCGCGCCGGGGCCTTCCGCCCCGGAGATCTCGTCCTCCTGGCCGGCTTCGGCGGCGGCATGTCGGCGGGACTCGCCCTGGTGGAGTGGTGAGCAGGCCCTGGGCCCCCTGGTCCAGGGCCTGCTCACCCTCGCTCCGTTGTCCGGCATCGGCAGAAACGGTTGACATGACAGCGAGCCAGCACACGGTGTGCGTGATAGGTGCCGGACCGCGCGGACTCTCCGTGCTTGAGCGACTGTGTGCCAACGCCCGTGGCCTCTCCCCGGGCATCACGGTCCACGTCCATGTGGTCGACCCCTACCCGCCGGGCCCCGGCAAGGTGTGGCGGACGGACCAGTCCCGGCACCTGCTCATGAACACCGTGGCCGGGCAGATCTCCCTGTTCACCGACGCCACCGTGGACCTGCAGGGCCCCCTGGAGCCAGGGCCGAGCCTCCACGAGTGGGCGGTGGCGCTCGTGGCGGGCGAGCTGGGCTACGGCCACCCGGCGCACGTCCTGCGCGAGGCCCGCGTGATGGGCCCCGACACCTACCCGACGCGCGCGTTCTACGGCCACTACCTGCGCTGGGTCTACCGGCGCATCGTCGAGGGCGCGCCCCCGAACCTCACAGTCACCGCGCACCGCTCCCGCGCCGTGGCGCTGGACGACGACACCGGCGCCGCGCACGGGACCCTCCAGCGGGTGGAGCTGAGCGACGCGACCCGGCTGACCGGGCTGGACGCCGTCATCCTCTGCCAGGGCCACCTGCCGGCCCGCCCGGACAACGCCGAGCGCGCATTCGCCGCGCGGGTACGGGAGTTGGGTCTGGCGCATGTCCCGCCAGCCAACCCGGCGGATGTCGACCTGGACGTGCTGGCGCCGGGCGCGCGGGTGCTGCTGCGCGGGCTCGGCCTGAACTTCTTCGACTACATGGCCCAGGTCACCGCCGGCCGCGGCGGCTCCTTCACGCGGATCGGCGGCGGGCTCGTGTACCACCCTTCGGGCCGGGAGCCCCAGCTGTACGCGGGGTCCCGGCGCGGTGTCCCGTACCAGGCCCGGGGCGAGAACGAGAAGGGTCCGTACGGACGGCACGAGCCGCTGCTGCTCACCGCCGCGCGCATCGCGGCGCTGCGCCGCGCCAAGGGACCCGCCGGTCTCGACTTCAAGGCCGATCTGTGGCCGCTGATCGCGCGGGAAGCCGAGGCGGTCTGCTACACGACGCTCCTCACCTCGCGCGGGGACACTCACCAGGCCGAGCGGTTCCGGGCCGACTATCTGCAGGCCGGCGGGGAGCAACGGCAGAGCGATGCCGTCCTCGACGCGTACGGCATCGGGGACAAGGACCGCCTGGACTGGGACCTGTTGGCCCGGCCGTACCGCGACCGGGAGTTCGCCGGGCCGCGGGACTTCACCGGCTGGCTCCTGGACCACCTGCGCCAGGATGTCGCGGAGGCCAGGTCCGGCAACGTCAGGGGTCCCCTCAAGGCGGCTCTCGACGTCCTGCGCGACCTGCGCAACGAGATCCGCCTGGCCGTGGACCACGGCGGCCTGCACGGCGACTCGTACCGCACTGATCTGGACGGCTGGTACACCCCGTTCAACGCCCATCTGTCGATCGGCCCGCCTGCCAGCCGCGTCGAGGAGATGATCGCGCTGATCGAGGCGGACGTGCTGCGGATCGTCGGACCTGGCCTGCGGGTGACGGCCGAAGGTACCGGATACACCGTCCACTCGCCGCTCGTTCCCGAGTCGGCGGTCACGGTGGACGCGCTCGTCGAGGCCCGCCTGCCCGCGATCACGCTGACCCGCACGGACGACGCACTGCTGCGCCATCTGCTGGTCACCGGGCAGTGCACCACGTACCGCATCCGCAACCGCGCCCACGGCACGTACGAGACCGACGGCCTCGCCGTCACCGAGCGTCCCTTCCGTGTGATCGACGCATCGGGGCGCCCGCATCCGAGCCGCTTCGCCTTCGGGGTGCCCACGGAGTCGGTGCACTGGGTGACGGCCGCGGGCATCCGTCCCGGCGTCAACTCGGTGACACTCACGGACGCCGACGCCGTCGCCCGTGCGTCACTGGCCTGCGGCACGGCGGGCGGGGCGACGCGTGCGGAGCGACACGGACCGGCGCACCGGCAGGCACAAGGACAGGACGCTCAACCAGGACAAGGACTCATCCATGCCCCATGACACCTCCCCCACCACTGGCGCGGGCACGGGCGTCGGCGGCCCGGCCCCGGTCCCGTTGGACTCCGGTCTGCTCTCACCGGTCTGGGCACACGCCCCCGTCGTGTCAGCGGTCTCCGATCACGCCTGGCTGCAGGCCATGTTGGACGCGGAGGCCGCGCTGAGCCGGGCGCAGGCCCGGCTCGGCACGGTGCCCGAAGCGGCGGCGCGGGTGATCACCGAGTCGGCGCGGGCGGACCGCCTCGACCTGCCGGCCCTGGCCTCGCAGGCGCGTCAGTCGGCCAACCCCGTGGTGGCGCTGGTACGGGAGTTCACCGCGCTGGTCGCGCAGCGCGACCGGGACGCCGCCGCGTATGTGCATCGCGGGTCGACCAGCCAGGACATCCTCGACACGGCGACCGTCCTGGTGGTCCGGCGGGTCCTGCGTCTGATCCGCGCCGATCTGGCGCGCACCGAGGAGGCCCTGGCCGCACTCGCCGAGGCGCACCTGCACACGGTGATGGCGGCCCGCACCCTGGCTCTGCACGCGGTGCCCACGACCTTCGGGTGCAAGGCGGCGGGCTGGCGCCATCTCGTCCTGGACGCCGTGGACCGGCTGGACCGGCTCGGCGCGGACGGACTGCCCGTCCAGCTCGGCGGGGCCGCCGGGACGCTGGCCGGATACCTGGAGCACGCCGGGGACGTCGATCCCGCCGCGTACATCCATGACCTCACGGCTGCGTTCGCCGACGAACTGGGCCTCCGTGCCCCGCTGTTGCCCTGGCACGTGCTGCGTACCCCTGTGGTGGACGTGGCCACGGCGGGGGCGTTCACCTGCGGCGCTCTGGGCAAGGTCGCGGTCGATGTGCTGTCCCTGACCCGCACCGAGGTCGCCGAGGTGCACGAGCCGGCCCCCGCGGGCCGCGGCGCGTCCTCGGCGATGCCGCACAAGCGCAACCCCGTCCTGGCCACGGCCATCCGGTCCGCCGCCCTGCAGACGCCGCAGCTCGCGGCGACCGTGCTCAGCTGCATGCTGAGCGAGGACGAGCGGTCGGCCGGCGCCTGGCACGCGGAGTGGGAGCCGCTGCGCGCCCTGCTGCGACTGACCGGAGGCGCGGCGTACCAGGCGGTGGAACTCACCTCCCAGCTGACGGTGGACGCGGACCGTATGCGGGACAACACCACGCTCACCGGCGGACAGATCGTCTCCGAGCGGATTGCCGCAGTCCTCGCTCCGCTGCTCGGCAAGGCACGGGCGCGGGACCTGCTGAACGAGGCGTCCGCGCGCTCGGCGCGCACCGGTGAGCCGCTCGCCGAAGTGCTGCGCCAGGACGAGCGGGCCTCGGCCGTCCTGGCCGAGGCCCGGCTCACCGACCTGTTCGAGGCCCCGGCATACACCGGGGCCGCCGATGCGCTGACGAGACGCGCACTGTCCCGGTCGCTGCCCTCGTAGTGCCCAGAAGGCCTCCCCGGTCGTCGAGCCCGGCAAGGAACCGTAAGAGACTCCTGGGAGACCTGCACCGCTACGCGACCTTGCGGGGGCGGGGGTGGTGTCGGCGCCGCAGCGCAATCTCGGTGAGCTCTTCTATGTCGAACTCCGAGCGGCCGGGGATCCCGTAGCGCGTGAGCTTCCCCCGGCTCACCCATTTGCGGATGGTGGCCTCGGAGACACCCACCGCGAGGGCGGCGACATTTGTCGGAACGAGCCTGTGCCGCGGCGGCCTGTTCATGCGGCCTCCCGCTGCCGGTTCATGAGATGGCGCAGCGTGAGCCACTCCCGCATCTCCCAGGAGTGCCCGAAGGAGCAGCTGATGCTGCCCTTCGTGGTGCTCCTGGAGGACTGCGGCGAGGCGGTGATCTCGCCCGTGCAGTCATCGACGACGCACGCCGCGGCGAACGCGCGGTGTCGGCTGTGCTCCGGGTCGATGACACGCAGCAGATCGAGGCGCAGGCCGTCGATCTCGTCCGCGAAGTCGCCGGCCGGAGGCTGGGCGGTCAGCCATTCCAGATGGCGGGTCAGGAAGCTGACGAGCTGCGTGACTGAGCGGTCCGGTGCGGGAACGGCGAGTCCCTCCACGACCACCTCGGCCCAGGACCTCAGAACGGCGGCGATGTTGTACCTGGTGTCGAGCGCGGACACGTTCATGGGGTCCCACCTCCGGCTCCCGGACACCTTCGTGGGGTTGCTGATCCGTCTGGTCGACGACGCCGTGTGGTGCAGGCATTCCTGATGCAGGCCTGGAAGAGCGCGCAGGTTGTGCTCCACCTGCTTGATACATGGGGTGCAGAGGGCAGACCCGATGGCGGTGCGGATTTGCTGGGCATGACTTCTGGGGCAGGCATCGAACTCCATTGGTCTCCTTCGTGAGGTAAACCGTGAATGAATCGACTCCGGGGATGTGGCGCAGTCGAACCCGGGTGTCGAGGCAAATGAAAAGGGAACGCGATGGCGGCGTAAGACCGGCACTCCTCATGCATTTCTATGAAGGAACTTGAGCGTTCCACGAGCGATCGTGAGTGTCAATGTGCGGCCGATGGCGCGAGAGCAATAATATAGCGGTATGTAATTCCCGTTCCATTGCCGTTGTGGGGCGCCCCTAGGCTCGTTCGAGGCATGACGGTAAGCGGCTGGGCGGGCGCACAACCGGAAATCCTTCCCGATCCTCTGCCGGAGTGCCTTCTGCGCAGGTGCCGCCGCCCTGCCCGCGCCTGAGCGCCGCTCGAGTCGCGCTCGGTCCGCAGGTGAGACGCCATTGTCCGGCTGAGAGCCACCTGGATAAGGTTCCAGACCCTCCCCGGGGGATGAGCGGCGCCCGCCGCACCTGCGGTGAATGGGCGGCCGCCGCGCTGCGCGCGTACGGGCGCTGCCGACGGGCCTCGCACGGCTTGTCCCGCTGCTCACCGCCCACGGGCGGAGCGGCGACGAGATGCGGCGGGGGGCTTGCGGTCTTGCGCGCCGTGTACGCCGCCCGGCAGGACCAGGGCGATCGACAGCACCAGCGGAATCAGCAGGCTCGGGCCGACGAGGCCGCCTGAGCCGGGACACCGCCCCAGGCGGGCGCGGAGGAGAGCCGATGACCGGAGCTGAGGACACTGAGGGGCAGCGGACGGTCCAGGGCCTGGAGACGCTGGAGCGGCTTTCGCCCCTCGAACGCGCGGTCTTCGTCCTGCGCGACGTGTTCGTCTGTGGCATTCCGCAGATCGCGGTGGCGGTGGGGTGCTCGGAGGCGGCGTGCCGCCAACTCGCCGGCACCGTCCCGGGCGCAGGCGACGGCGCCGGTGCACCCCCTCGGACATGGCCCCGGAACATCGTCGGGGCCGAGAACGTGGCCCGGGTGCTCTCCGCGACCATCCCACCGCTGGTGCGGATCGGCATCACCCTGAACTATCAGTGGGTCGACGGCCGGCCGGGCGTGGTCCTCCGCGGCCGCGACGGCGGGATCCTCAGCGCCCTGGCACTCGACATCGTCGACGGACGTATCCAGACGCTGCACGTGGTCCTCGGATCCAAACTCACTCATTAATTCGGCGCTATCGCCTGCCGGTGCGCCGGTCGAATATTGCTCGAGTGTTCGTCGCGCGGGCACGGTTTTACTTGCGGGGTGGCTCCCCGGCGACGCAATATCGAGCGCGGCACTCTGCAGTGCGAGGGGGAATTTTCCGAAGCCCCCTTCCTCGCTCATTCAGTTGCTCGAAATGCCTTTTTCGCTGTGTCATCAACGGACGAAACCCGGATCGGAGCGTCATGGAGGACGTCAAACGGGGAATTCGCATGCGCGAAATTCGTATGCACGGGGCGCTGCAGCAGCCCGAATGGCGCGACGTTCCGCAAGTACGCCGGGTGAGCGAGGCACTCGCCGCCCGCCCTGCCCTCGTAGGCGCCGACGACCTCGCCACCCTGCAAACCCTCCTGGCCGAGGTGGCCCGCGGCGAGGCCCTGGTCCTGCAGGCCGGGGACTGCGCCGAGGACCCGGGAGAGTGCACCCGCGGCCACGTTGCACGCAAGGTCGCGCTGCTGGATCTGCTCGCCGGGACGCTCAGCGGCATCACCGGCAAGCCGGTCCTGCGCATCGGCCGCATCGGCGGCCAGTTCGCCAAGCCCCGCTCCCGGCTCACCGAAACCGTCGGCGGCGTCGAACTCCCCGTCTTCCGGGGACACATGGTCAATGGACCGGAACCGGACCACGAGAGCCGCCTGCCCGACCCCTTGCGCATCCTCACCAGCTACATGGCCGCCCGGGACGTCGTCGAGCAGCTGCGCCGGGGCGGGCCCGCCGCGGAAGGCCGCACCGAAGAACATCGGGTATGGACCAGCCACGAGGCGCTGCTCTTCGACTACGAGTTGCCCATGCTCCGCACCGACACGACAGGTCGGCCATTCCTCGGCTCGACCCACTGGCCCTGGATCGGCGAGCGCACCCGTCAGGCCGACGGCGCCCACGTCGCGCTCCTTGCTCAGGTGAGCAACCCGGTGGCGTGCAAGGTCGGCCCGGCCACGGCGGTCGAGGAGCTGCTCGCCCTGTGCGAGCGGCTCGACCCGTGGCGCGACCCCGGACGGCTCACCCTCATCGCGCGGATGGGGGCCGACGCTGTCGCCGACCGGCTGCCGCGCCTCGTCGAAGCCGCACGCCGCGCGGGCCACCCGGCCGTCTGGCTCACCGACCCCATGCACGGCAACACCGTCACGGCACCCGGCGGCCACAAGACACGGCTCGTCGCGACCGTCTCGCTCGAGGTCTCCCGCTTCGTCGCGGCCGTACGCGGTGCGGGCGGTGTCCCGGGCGGACTGCACCTGGAGACCACGCCCGACGACGTCACCGAGTGCGCCACCACCGAAGCCGACCTCGACTCCGTGGGCGAGCGCTACACCTCACACTGCGACCCCCGCCTCAACCCGTGGCAGGCCAAAACCGTGGTCGGGGCCTGGACCGCCTGAGCCAGCAGGAAGTGGAGCCATGACCGGCATACCCCCCATCAGCCCGTACCCGCTGCCCGCCGCGGGCGACGTGCCCGCTCCCGTAGTGCACTGGACCGCCGAACCGGACCGGGCGGTCCTCCTCGTCCACGACATGCAGCGGTACTTCCTCAAGCCGCTTCCGGACAGCCTGCGCGAAGATCTGGTGCGCAACGCGGCGCTGCTGCGCGAGCGCTGTGCCGCACGCGGTGTGCCGGTCGCCTACACCGCCCAGCCTGGCGGCATGAGCGATGAACAGCGCGGTCTGCTCAAGGACTTCTGGGGACCCGGCATGCGTCTCGACCCCGAGGACCGGCAGGTCGTCGACGCGCTCGCGCCGGCCGAGGGCGACCGGCTGCTCACCAAGTGGCGTTACAGCGCGTTCTTCCGGACCGATCTGCTGCAGTGGATGCGCGAACAAGGCCGCGACCAGCTCGTCCTGTGCGGTGTCTACGCCCACATCGGAGTGCTCGCCACCGCCGTCGAGGCCTTCACTCACGACGTCCAGGTGTTCTTCGTCGCGGACGCCACGGCCGACTTCTCGAACGCTCACCACCGCCTGGCCCTCACGTACGCCGCCGAGCGCTGCGCTCTCGTCACCACGGTCAAGGAAGTGTTCGCATGACGGCCCACCTGCCCGCACCCGCCGGGGACGAGGCGCGCGGCGATCTGCTCGGCCGGGCTCTCCAGGGGGGTCTGGGGGCGTTCGCGCTGCTGCACCGGCCCGGCACCAGCGGCTCCGGCGTCGTGGACGTCCTGGCCGGCCCGGTGTCCGAGCCTGCCACCCTGGCCGCCATCCCACTGCCCCCGGCCCAGGGACCGGGCGCCCGCCACGAGGTTCTGGTCCTCGTGCCCTACCGGCAGCTCGCCGAGCGCGGCTACGCCTGCGCCGACGACGGGACGCCGCTGGTGGCGATGACCGTGACCGGCCAGCAACAGCTGCCGCTCGCCGAGGCACTGGCCAGGCTCCCCGATGTGCCCACCCCGCTGTCCGATGGCGGATTCGACGTCGACGACGAGGCGTACGAGGAAGTGGTGCGCCGGGTCGTGAAGGAGATGATCGGTACCGGCGAGGGCGCGAACTTCGTCATCAAGCGGACCTTCGTCGCCGACATTACGGACTACGGGCCGGGCAGCGCCCCAGCCCTGTTCCGCAGACTCCTCGAACGCGAATCCGGGGCGCACTGGACGTTCCTCATCCACACCGGTACCCGGACCCTGGTCGGCGCCTCGCCGGAGCGGCACATCAGCCTCCAGGACGGCCGGGCCGTCATGAACCCCATCAGCGGCACGTACCGCTACCCGGGTTCGGGCCCCACGCTCTCGGGCGTCCTTGACTTCCTCGGCGACCGCAAAGAGACCGACGAGCTCTACATGGTGCTCGACGAAGAACTCAAGATGATGGCCCGAGTCTGCACGGCGGGCGGCCGCGTCGTGGGCCCCTACCTCAAGGAGATGGCCAGGCTCGCGCACACCGAGTACTTCATCGAGGGGCGGACCGACCGCGATGTGCGCGACATCCTGCGCGAGACCATGTTCGCGCCCACCGTCACCGGCAGTCCGCTGCAGAGCGCCTGCCGGATCATCGAGCAGTACGAGCAGAACGGCCGCGGCTACTACAGCGGCGCCGCAGCGCTCATCGGACGGGACGCTGAGGGGCAGCGCGTCATGGACTCCGCGATCCTCATCCGCACCGCGGACATCACCCCCGAAGGGCGCCTCGGCATCGGGGTGGGCGCCACCATCGTGCGGCACTCCGAGCCCGCCTGCGAGGCCGCGGAGACCCGCGCCAAGGCGGCCGGGCTCGTCGCGGCCCTCGGCGGCGACGGCAAGCAGCGATTCGCCGACCACCCGAGCGTGCGCCGGGCACTTCAGCGGCGCAACGACCCCATCGCCGCCTACTGGCTGGCCGACACCGCGGACCGCACCCCGGTGCCAGGCGATCTGGCAGGACGCAGCGTCCTCGTGGTGGACGCCGAGGACACCTTCACCTCGATGATCGACCAGCAACTGCGCTCCCTGGGCCTGCGGGTGACGGTCCGCCGGTACGACGAGGAGTACGCCTTCGACGACCATGACCTGGTCGTCATGGGCCCGGGCCCGGGAGATCCGCG
The DNA here is from genome assembly GCF_029968095.1 of Streptomyces solicavernae. GTDB lineage: Bacteria > Actinomycetota > Actinomycetes > Streptomycetales > Streptomycetaceae > Streptomyces > Streptomyces solicavernae. Next base: position 18,251 of record NZ_JASCIR010000054.1, read on the forward strand.
GGAGGCCGGGCACCCCAGGGTGCGGCACCTGCACACAGCTGTCGACACACTGCTGCGCGAACGCCGGCCATTCCTCGCCGTCTGCCTCAGCCACCAGGTCCTCGGCCTCAGGCTCGGCCTGCCGCTGCGCCGCAGAGCGGTGCCCAATCAGGGCGTGCAGAAGGAGATCGACCTGTTCGGCGCCACCGAACACGTCGGCTTCTACAACACCTTCTCTCTGGTCAGCGAGGACGACGTGGTCCTCGCTGACGAGGTGGGCCCGGTGCGGGTGAGCCGGGACGCGGCCACGGGTGAGGTACACGCGCTGCGCGGGCCCGGCTTCGCTTCCCTGCAGTTCCACGCCGAGTCCGTGCTCACCCGGCAAGGGCCGCGCATCCTCGGCGCGGGCCTGGCCGGCCTGCTCGCGCCGGCCGGTGCCTCGCGCGCCGCCTGATCCGCCGGACCACTTCGCTGAGGGAGAGAACGAACAGATGCACAGCTACATGGTGGTCGACGCCTTCGCACGGGAGCCCCTCACCGGCAACCCGGTGGCGGTGTTCTTCGGGAGCGACGATCTGTCCAGTCATCAGATGCAGTGCATCGCACGGGAGATGAACCTGTCGGAGACCACATTCGTGCTCCGCCCCGGGCACGACGGCAACGACGCCCACGTGCGGATCTTCACTCCCGTCGGCGAACTCCCCTTCGCGGGCCACCCACTGCTCGGCACCGCCATCGCCCTGGGCAGCCGGACCGACGGGGACCGGCTGCGGATCGAGACCGCGATGGGTGTGATCCCGTTCGAGCTGGACCGTGTGGCCGGGAAGACGGTGGCGGCGAGCATGCGCCAGCCGCTGCCCGTGTGGGAGCCCTTCGACCGCGCCGACGAACTCCTCGCGGCCCTGGGCATCGCCGAGTCGACGCTCCCCGTGGACATCTACCGCAACGGCCCGCGCCACGTCCTCGTAGGCCTGGAGAGCATCGAGGCCCTGTCGAAGCTGGATCCCGACCACCGGGCTCTGGCCCGCTTCCCCGACATGGCGGCCAACTGCTATGCGGGATCCGGACGTCGCTGGCGCAACCGCATGTTCTCGCCCGCGTACGGAGTAGTTGAGGACGCCGCCACCGGCTCCGCCGCCGGCCCCATCGCCCTCCACCTCGCCCGGTACGGGCGCGCCGGTTATGGGCAGCGCATCGAGATCACTCAGGGCGTCGAGATCGGCCGTCCCTCGCCCATGGGCGCGCTCGTGCACGGGGAAGGGGACCGGGTGGAGACCGTCGAAGTCTTCGGCCACGGTGTCGTCACGATCGAAGGGCTGCTCCATGTCTGACCTGTCCCGTACGCGTTCCGAGTCGCTCACCGGCACTGTCGCGGTGGACTTCCCCGAATTCGTCGCCCCGCCGCCGGAGCCGATGGGACTGCTGGCCGCCTGGCTGGAGGCCGGTGCGGCACATGGGGTGCGCGAGCCCCGCGCCCTGGCCCTGGCCACCGCCGACGTCCGCGGCCGCACCTCCTCGCGCACCGTGGTGCTCTCCTCGGTCACGGACACCGGGATCGGTTTCACCACCCACGCCGACAGTCAGAAAGGCCGTGAACTGGCCGAGAACCCCTGGGCGTCCGGCGTCCTGTACTGGCGCGAGACCAGCCGGCAGATCACCTTCGCGGGCCCCGTGCACCGGCTGTCCGACGCAGAGGCGGAGGACCTGTGGCGCGCGCGGCCCGTCTTCACCCACGCCATGACCACAGTGTCCCGGCAGAGCCGGCCTGTCGCCGGCCTCGACCACGTCGCCGAACTGCGGGCCAGGGCCCTGGAACTGGGCGAGCCGCGGCGGCCGTTGCCGCGCCCCGCGACCTACGCGGCGTATCGGCTCGCCCCCGCCAGCGTGGAGTTCTGGGCCAACGGCACCGACCGGCTGCACGAGCGGCTGCGCTACGACCGGACCGGCCGCGGCTGGGAGGCCAGTCGGCTCCAGCCGTAGCGGCCACGGCCCGGTGAACGACGAAAGGCCCGTCGCCCACCCTTCAGGGGCGGGCGACGGGGCCGGGTGCCGTGGGTACCGGGTGTTCATCCCGCCGGGACGGCCTCAAGCACAGACGCGTGCGGCGAGGGCTCCGCAAGGCGCGTCACCGCGAATCCCGCCGCCGTGAGCAGAGCCTCGTACTCCCCGCGGGTACGGCCCCTGCCGTTCAGGACCGTCATCATCAGCATGTCGATGGTCTTGCCCGGGTGCGGCTCGTTGCCCGCTGGGATCATGGCGTTGACGGCGAGGAGCCGCCCGTGCGCCGGCATGGCGTCACGGCAGGCCCCCAGAATGCGCACACACTGCTCGTCCGGCCAGCTGGCAAGGACGTGCTTGAGGAGATAGACATCGGCGCCGGACGGCACCGAGGAGAAGAAGTCCCCTGCCACGACGTTCCACCGCCCCGTCAGGTCCGGGGTGTCCAGGATGTGGCCGGCCACCACGTTCTCCAGGTCGAACAGGGTGCCCGTCAGCTGTGGATTGCGCCGGAGGACCGCGCGCAGCAGACCGCCGCGCCCACCGCCCACGTCGACGACGCTCCTGGCCTCGGGGAAGTCGCAGACCTCGGCGACATCGTTGCTCAGCGCCTCGGAGAACGCTGCCATGCTGGCATTGAAGGCCCGGCCGAACTCAGGCTCGCCGGCGGCGTAGTCGTAGAACGGCATTCCGTACAGGTCCTCGAAGGCCGTGGTGCCCGTGCGTACCGCGTCGTGGAGACGGCCCGCCGACCCCCAGAAAGGCGACTCGCCGCGCACCACGATGTACTCGCGCAGCGATCGCTCGGCGTGCTTGCACAGCGGCTCGGCGAGCGGCGTGAGGTGGAAACGGGCCTCGTCGTCCTCGCGGAAGACCCCCTTGGTGGCTAGGAACCGCAGCAGCCGGTACAGGTGTGCCCCGTCGGCCCCCGCGACCCCGGCCAGCTCGTCGGCGGTGCGCGGTCCCTCCACCAGGTGGTCGGCGATGCCGAGGCGCGCGGCGGCCTGCAGCGCGGCCGAGTACACATAGCCCAGGGCGAGTTCGAGAAGCTCATCCGTCGCCGCTGAGGCGTCGTCGTACGGCTTCGGGCCTTCTGCGGCCTCCAGGCGAGCGCCTGCCATCGGTAAGGTCCCCTCTCTCATGCCGTACGAGGCCAGAGGGGTGCACGGAGCGTGCACGAGGCCTGGCATGCGCGTGCCAGCCTGCGCCCGGCGTATCGCGTCCCGCTCGAATACCGCGGGAGCCCCCCGCTGTGGTCACACCCCTGCCCCGCGTGCTCGAACACCGCTCGACCTGGCCCCGAGCCGCGGGCCCGAGGATGCGGTGAGACCGGCCCGAACACGTTGCTGAGGGGAAATGCATGCCTGACGACGCCTCACACGGCTTCACCGACGCCACTGAGCTGCGGCGCAAGAACCGTGCCACCGTCGAGAAGTACCTGGCGGACACCAAGGGGCCGGCCCGGTTGAGCCGGCACGAGCTGTTCGTCGAACACGGCAGTGGTGGTCTGTGGACCAACGACACCGGGGAACCCATCGTCATCAGAGGCCGCGACCGCCTTGCCGAGCACGGCGTCTGGTCACTGGAGATGTTCCCGGACTGGGAGTGGTACAACATCCAGGTCTTCGAGACGCAGAACCCGGACTTCTTCTGGGTCGAGTGCGACGGGCACGGGAAGATCCGCTTCCCGGGGTACCCCGAGGGTTACTACGAGAACCACTTCCTGCATTCCTTCGCGCTTGACGACGGAAAGATCGTGCAGAACCGCGAGTTCATGAACCCCTTCCAGCAACTGCGGGCCCTTGGCATCGCCGTCCCCGAGATCAAGCGCGAGGGCATTCCCACCTGAGAGAGGCCCGGTGGCCGCGCCCGCGGACGCGGCCACCGGGGCCGCACCGGCCGACACGGTGTCAGCCGAGCAGGTAGCGCTGGATGGTGGGGGAGAGGAGATCGATGAGCTCCTCGCTCGACGCGGACGCGATCGGCTCCATCTCGAGCACATAGCGGTACAGGACCACGCCCCAGACCTGCGCCGCCGCCGCGTTGATGTTGATGGCTGGAACGTCAAGCTTCTCGGCGACCTGCTCGATGTCCATCGGCTTGTCCTCCAGCGCGATGCCCACCTGGGCGAAGAGCTGCGAGTACAGGAAGTCGCGCAACTGCTCCGCGCCCTCTTTGCTGGTGGTCGCGGCAGTGAGAGTGGCCAGGAGCTTCGGCCGCACCTCTGGGTCCTCCCACCGGGTCAGGGCCGAGCGCAGCAAGCTCTCCGCCAGCTGCTCGCGCGGTCCGCTGAGCGAAGCTGCGCTGGCCTCGGCGAGCCCGGCACCTAGTGACTTCAGGGCGGTCATGCCGAATTCGGTCGCTCCAACTTGGGACATCTCTTCTCTCCGGTTCGCTAGGCGACCTTCGTCGCGCACAGAATGGCCTCTACGGGCAGGGCGTTCTTCGGCATGGTGGCGGGATCCTCGGCGATCGCCTTGGTGACCTTGAACCCGCACTCCTCGATCCACCGCTGCCACGTCGAGAGCTTCTGCGGCCCGCCCTGGCCCATGGCACAGCCGATGAAGAAGCTGGGGTAGAAGTCGACGGTGTAGCTGTCGGGGTCCTTCAGGTTCTCGGGGAACACCGGCACCAGAACGTTGATTGTCCCGCCCGCGTCCAGCGAACGGTGGACGGCTTCGAGGATTCTGAGGACGTCTTCCTTGTCGAACATGGGCAGGAAGTGCTTGATCAGTACGGTGTCGAAGCCCTGGGGGATCTCGTCGAAC
>NZ_JASCIR010000055.1 GCF_029968095.1 Streptomyces solicavernae
TCCCCACTTCCGGGGGGGGGGCGGGGCCGCGCGGGCGCCGCGGGGGCGCCCCCCCCCCCCCCGCCCCCCCGGGGGGGGGGGGCCCCCCGCGCCCCCCCCCCCGCGGCCCGGAGGAATTCCGCCGGGCCGCCGCACGTTGACGGTACGCACACCCCTGCCTCTGGAGGACCTGATGCTCTTCGGACGTACGCCCGTTCTGCCGACCCCCGAGGAGGCCCTGGCCGGCCGCCCCGAGCGGGCCTACGCGGTCCCCGAGCGGCACACGGTCCTGGGCAACCCGCTGCTCGGGCCGTACCCGGACCACCTGGAGGTGGCCGACTTCGCGCTCGGCTGCTTCTGGGGCGCGGAGCGCAAGTTCTGGCAGACCCCCGGAGTCTGGACCACGCTCGTCGGCTACCAGGGCGGCTTCACCCCCAACCCGACGTACGAGGAGGCCTGTTCGGGCCTGACCGGGCACACGGAGGGCGTCCGCGTCGTCTTCGACCCCTCGGTCGTCTCGTACGAGCAGCTCCTGAAGCTGTTCTGGGAGAGCCACGACCCGACGCAGGGCTTCCGCCAGGGCAACGACGTGGGCACGCAGTACCGCTCGGCGATCCACACGCACTCGCCGGAGCAGTCGGCCGCGGCGGAGTCCTCCCGGTCGGCCTACCAGCGGGTCCTCACGGGCTCGGGCCACGGCACGATCACGACGGAGATCCTTCCGGCGGAGGGGCGGCCGTTCTACGCGGCAGAGGGATACCACCAGCAGTACCTGGACAAGAACCCCGGCGGGTACTGCGGGATCGGCGGGACAGGGGTGTCCTGCCCGATCGGGGTGGCTCCGGCGGACGGGTGACCGCTGTGGTGACCGCTGTGGTGACCGCTGCCCCCGCCCTGGACGGCCGTGAACGGGCAGGATTCGAGAAGCGCGGGTGTCAGGCCCGTACCTAGCATGCGGGCATGGACATCACGATTCACACGAGCGTGCTGCCGCACACCGATCCCGAGGCCTCGGTCGGCTTCTATCGGGACGTTCTCGGCTTCGAGGTCCGCAGTGACGTGGGGCAGGGGCGGATGCGCTGGATCACGGTCGGCCCCGCCGGGCAGCCCGACACCAGCATCCTGCTCGCGCCGCCCGCCGCCGACCCCGGGATCACCGAGGACGAGCGGCGGACCATCGCCGAGATGATGGCGAAGGGCACGTACGGCTGGATCCTGCTCGCGGGCCGGGACCTCGACGGGGTGTTCGCGCAGGTGCGGGACGGCGGCGGCGAGGTCGTGCAGGAGCCCACGGAGCAGCCGTACGGCATCCGGGACTGCGCGTTCCGCGACCCCGCGGGAAATCTCATCCGGATCCAGGAACTCCGCTAGGGCCTGTCCAGGAGGCGCCCGATGTGTCACCCCTCCTGGGCGCGCGCACGCGTCACGGCGCAGCGCCTCGATGTGTTCGCGCGCCTGCGCCGCGTGCGGGACCGGATCGACCGGGAGTACGCGCGCCCCCTCGACGTCGACGCGCTCGCCCGCGCCGCCGGGATGTCCGCCGCGCAGCTGGGCCGGGAGTTCCGGGTGGCGTACGGGGTGTGCCCGTACGCGTACCTGCTGCTGCGGCGCGGCGGCGGCCTAGGAACCGCTGCCGTACGGCCGCGTGAGGATCTCCAGGTTGTGGCCGTTGGGGTCGGAGAAGTACGCGCCGCGGCCGCCGTCGTTGGTGTTGATCTCGCCGACGTGGCGGTGGCCGGGGTCCGCGTAGAACTCGACGCCCGCGGCCTGGATGCGGCCGAAGATCTCGGTGAACTCGCCCTCGGAGACGAGGAAGGCGTAGTGCTGCGAGGTGATCGGGCCGTCGCCCGCGTCCAGGTAGTCGAGCGTCACCCCGTTGGGGATCTGCACCGGGACGAACGGGCCGTAGGGCGGCCCGACTTCGAGTCCCAGCAGGTCGGCGAGGAAGGCGGCGGACGCCTTCTTGTCGTGGGCGGCGACGATGGTGTGGTTGAGCTCGATGGTCATCTCTGCACCTCCACGGAGAACGCTAGGGCGGAGCCCTCGCACCCACCATCAGGAATCAGGCCTAGGCCGCGGGGCGGAGAGGGTTTCCCCACTCCGCCCCTTGCCTCGTGCCCCGTAAGGGGCGCGGGGAACTGCGCGACCGGCCACGACGGCGCCACAGCCGAACAACGGAGCCGGGCCGAACAACGGAGCCGGGCCGAAGACGGAGCCGGGCCGAAGACGGAGCGGTGGCCGACTGCTCAGATCGTCGCAGCGTCGATCACGAACCGGTAGCGCACATCGCTCGCCAGGACCCGCTCGTACGCCTCGTTGATCTGGTCCGCGCGGATCAGCTCGATCTCCGCGCCCAGGCCGTGCGCGGCGCAGAAGTCCAGCATCTCCTGGGTCTCCGCGATGCCGCCGATCATCGAACCGGCGAGGGTCTTGCGGCCGCCGATCAGCGAGAACATGCTGAGCGCGTTGGGCTCCTCGGGGGCGCCCACGTTCACGAACGCGCCGTCCGTCTTGAGCAGGCGCAGATACGCGTCCAGATCGAGCGGCGCGGACACCGTGGAGACGATCAGGTCGAAGCGGCCGGCGAGCGCCTCGAACGTGGCCGGGTCGCTGGTGGCGTGGTAGTCGTCGGCGCCGAGGCGGAGCCCGTCGTCCTTCTTGCGGAGGGACTGGGAGAGGACGGTCACCTCAGCGCCGAGCGCGTGCGCGATCTTCACGCCCATGTGGCCGAGGCCGCCCAGACCCACGATGGCGACCTTCTTGCCGGGGCCCGCCTGCCAGTGGCGCAGCGGCGAGTAGAGCGTGATGCCGGCGCAGAGCAGCGGCGCGGCGATGTCGAGGGCGAGGCCGTCGGGGATGCGGAGGGTGTAGTTCTCGTCGACGACGATCTGCGTGGAGTAGCCGCCGTAGGTGGGCTCGCCGTCCTTGTCGAGCGCGTTGTACGTGCCGACGTTGCCCTGGGTGCAGTACTGCTCCAGGCCCTGCTCGCAGTACTCGCAGGCGCGGCAGGAGTCGACGAAGCAGCCGACGCCCACGTGGTCGCCGACGGCGTGCTTGGTGACGCCGGGGCCGACCGCCGAGACGACGCCGGCGATCTCGTGGCCGGGCACCATCGGGAAGATGCCCTCGCCCCAGCCGTCGGTGGCCTGGTGGATGTCCGAGTGGCAGATGCCCGCGTACTTGATGTCGATCAGTACGTCGAACTCGCCGACCGGGCGGCGCGGCACGGTGGTGCGCTCCAGCGGGGCCTTGGCGGCGGGGGCGGCGTACGCGGGAACGGAGGTGCTGGTTGTCATGGCGTCAAGCCTGCGGCTCCGCGCGCGGTCTGCCCAGGCCTCTGCTCTGCGTACGTCTGCGGTTCCTACCACTGGCAAGGACAGGCTCGTCCTCGTACGACCGCGAGGGGCGCGGGATACTGGCCGAATGTCCCCCATCGACATGTCCCCCATCGACGCCTCCGCCTCCGCCTCCACCTCCGCCTCCACCTCCGCCTCCGCCTCCCGGCCCGGCGCCCCGGCCGCGCCCGGGCCAAGCGCCCCGCAGCCGGCCAGGCACTCGGCGGAGTCGCAGCTCGGCGAGTTTCTGCGGACCCGCAGGGCGCGGCTGAAGCCGGCGGACGTGGGGCTGCCCGACTACGGCCGGCGGCGCCGGGTGCCGGGCCTGCGCCGGGAGGAGCTGGCGCAGCTCGCGGGCGTGTCGGTGGCGTACTACACGCGCCTTGAGCAGGGGCACGGGCAGAACGTGTCGGTGGAGGTCCTGGACGCGATCGCGCGGGCGCTGCAGCTGTCGGACACGGAGCACGGGCATCTCACGCACCTGGCCAAGCCGAAGCAGATCCGCAAGAAGAAGAAGCACTCGGCGCGGCCGCAGCAGGTGCGGGTCCAGCTGCAGCATCTGCTCGACGCGATGGAGGGCATTCCCGCGTACGTCCTGGGCCGCCGCCTCGACGTGATCGCGTGGAACCGGATGGCGTGCGCACTGGTCGGCGACTTCGCGGCGCAGCCGCCCGAGGAGCGCAACATGGCCCGGCACACGTTCCTGGACCCGGCGGCGCAGGAGCTGTACGGGGACTGGGAGGCGAAGGCCGTCGAGGTGGTGAGCGTGCTGCGCCTGGAGGCGGGCTGCTACCCGGACGATCCCCAACTCTCCTCGCTGGTCGGGGAGTTGTCGGTGAAGAGCGAGGACTTCCGGCGGCTGTGGGCGGCGCACACGGTGCAGAAGCGCGGCCACGGCACGAAGGTGCTCCGGCACCCGGTGGTGGGCGAGCTGACCCTCGCGTACGAGACGCTGACGCTGCCCGACAGCCACGACCAGCATCTGGTCACCTTCCACGCGGAGCCGGGCTCGGCGTCGGCGGAGGCGCTGCGGCTGCTGGGGTCGTGGAGCGCGCAGCCTGCGTGAGGCGTACGGAGGCTGCGTGAGATGTACGGAGGCTGCGTGAGATGTACGGAGCCTGCGTGAGGTGCACGGAGCTGGCGGCGTGAGCTGCACGGAGCTGGCGGCGTGAGGTGTACGGAGGCGGGCCCGCACCGGAGGTCGTTTCCGGTGCGGGCCCGCGTCGTACAGCAGCGATGGTCGTGCAGGTGCGAAAGTCGCACAGGCGCGAAACGGGTCAGACGGCGGAGCCGGCCTTCCACTCGGACCAGTCCATGTTCCAGCCGTTGAGGCCGTTGTCCGCGGTGATCGTCTTGTCCGGGGAGTTCTTGACGATCACGACGTCGCCGACCAGCGAGTTCTCGTAGAACCAGGCACCGGCGGTGTCCGGGTCGTCCGCGCCCTTGGTGTCGGAGAGGCCGATGCAGCCATGGCTGGTGTTGGCCGAGCCGAAGATCGACTTGGCGCCCCAGTAGTTGCCGTGGATGAACGTGCCGGACGTCGACAGGCGCATCGCGTGCGGGACGTCCTTGATGTCGTACTCGCCCTTGCCGTCGTCGTCGGTGAAGCCGACCGTCGCGCCGTTCATCCGGGTCTCCTTGAACTTCTCGGAGATCACCATCTGGCCGTTGTACGTGGGGTTCTCCGGGGAGCCCGCGGAGATCGGGATGGACTTGACGGTCTTGCCGTCCCGCTTGACCGTCATGGTCTTCGTCTTGGCGTCGACGGTGGAGACCTGGTTGCGGCCGATCTTGAAGGTCACGGACTTCTGCTGGACGCCGTAGACGCCGTCCGCGCCCTCGACGCCGTCGAGGTCCAGCTTGAGGGTCACGGTGGAGCCCTCCTGCCAGTAGTCCTCGGGGCGGAAGTCCAGGCGGTTGGCGTTGAACCAGTGGCCGACGACCTCCTGGCCGCTGCTGGAGCTGACCTCGATGCCCTTCTGGACGGCGACCTTGTCGGTGATCGCCTTGTCGAAGTTGATCGACACCGGCATGCCGACACCGACGGTCTTGCCGTTGTCCGGGGTGAAGTTGCCGATGAAGCTGTTGGCGGACGACACGGTCGTGAACTTGGCGTTCTCGTGCGCCTCGCGGCCCTTGCTGTCCTTCGCGACGGCGCTGACCTTGTACGTCGTACCGCGCTCCAGCTGGGCGTCGGGCTTCCAGCTCTTCTTGTCGGCGGCGAGGGTGCCCTCGACCTCGGTGCCCTCCGCGGTCTGCATCTCGACCTCGGTGAGGGTGCCGTCGCTGACGGTCACCTTGGCCGCGTTGTTGATGCTGGCCTTCTTCTCGCCGTTCTTGGGCGTGATCTTGATCTGCGCGGCCGAGGTCTCCTTGGCGGCGGCCTCGTCGGCCTGGCGCTGCGGCTTCTTACCGGCGTCGCCGGCCTCCCCGCCCTCGTCGCCGCCGCTGCAGGCAGAGAGCACCAGTACGCCACTGAGCAGGGCAGACGCGGCTATGAATCCCCTGCGCCGCTTCCGAGCCGTCATCACACGCTTCTCCATCGTTGCCGAATCCCCATGTCCCCTATGCCCCCTATGTCCCCGTACGGGAGCCCGCGGAGGCATTCCCGTCATGCATGAGAACACCCCTGGCGGTTCGTCCGGTTCCAGGTGTGCGGAAGATGTGGGGAAGGCCACGCGCGCGTATGCCCGTAACCCTGCCGTTTTTAGCAGTACGTGTGGGGGCGAGGGAACCCGGCCCGTTTCAGGGGCTCTCCGGCAGGGACTTCGCGCCCGCGCCGCCGTCCCCGTCCACGTCGTCGACCACGCCGTCGTCCCCGTCCCCGTCCCCGTCGTCGTCCCAGTCCGGCGCGTCCGGGTCAAAGTCGACCGGCTCGCTGCTCCACGACGCCTGGGCGAGCTCGACGCCCGGGACCTCGCCGACCAGGTCGAAGGGGTCGACCAGATACGCGAGGGCCTCCGCCCCGTCCTCCCGTACGGCCGACTCGGTGTGTGCCCGCTCCTCGTCGGACATGAACGCGTCACGTCCGATGCGGTCCAGAGCGGCGCCGGTGAGAGCGCCGGAGTCGGTGATGTCCAGGACGAGTTCGACCTTCAGCCGGACATAACGGGAGGTCTCAGCAGTGCTCATGGACGGAGAGTAAGCCCCGCCTCCACCCGGCTTTCCCGCGACCCGCGGCTTTCATTAGCATCAGCTCACACGGCCAAATCGCCAGCACACAAGGGGGATCGATCCCGTGTCCGCCGCACGCCGCTCGCTGCTCACCACCACCGCCGCGGCCTCCGTACTCGGTGCGCTGTGGTTCGTCCCCTCCGCGAACGCGACGGCCGACCGGCACGAGGAACGCCAGCGCACGGAGAAGGCCCCCGCCCACGCCGAGACCCGCCTCGCGGAGACCGGCTCGGTGAACACCACCCCGTACGTGGTCGGCGGGCTCCTCTTCCTCGGCGCGGGGGCGGGCTTCGTGGCGTACTCGGCCCGCCGGGCGCAGTTCTCCTAAGGGACGTCTCGCCTGGGGACGTCTCCCCTGGGGCTGTCTCCCCTGGGGGCCTCGCCCGGGGCGGGCCCCGCCTGGGGCGTCCTCCCTCTGGGGGCTCGCCCGAGCCGCGGGCCCTACGCCAGCGGTCCCGTCACCGACTCCGCCGCCGCGATCAGCGCGCCGCTGCGCACGAACTCCTCCGCCGCCGCCAGTTCCGGCGCCAAGTACCGGTCGGGGCCCGGGCCTTGGAGCCCGGCCACGCGTGCGGCCGCGATCACTGCGCGCGAGGCGGGCGCGGGTTCCAGGCCCGCGCGCAGCTCGACCGCGCGCGTCGCCGCGTACAGCTCGACGGCCAGGATCCGCGTCAGACTCCCCACCGCCGTACGGAGTTTGCGCGCCGCCGACCAGCCCATCGAGACGTGGTCCTCCTGCATCGCCGAGGACGGGATGGAGTCGGCCGACGCGGGCACCGCGAGCCGCTTCATCTCGCCGACCAGCGCGGCCTGCGTGTACTGGGCGATCATCAGGCCCGAGTCGACGCCCGCGTCGTCGGCGAGGAACGGCGGCAGGCCGTGCGAACGGCTCCGGTCGAGCAGCCGGTCCGTGCGCCGCTCGGCGATCGACCCGAGGTCGGCGGCGGCGACGGCGAGGAAGTCCAGTACGTACGCGAGCGGCGCCCCGTGAAAGTTCCCGTTGGACTCGACCCGGCCGTCGTGGAGTACGACGGGGTTGTCGATGTCCGCCGCCAGCTCCCGCTCCGCGACCGTACGGGCGTGTGCGAGCGTGTCCCGGCCCGCGCCCGCGACCTGCGGGGCGCACCGCACCGCGTAGGCGTCCTGGACGCGCGGCGCCTCGTCCTGGTGGTGTCCGGTGAGGCCCGAACCGGCAAGCACCTTCCGCATGTTGGCGGCCGCGGCGGCCTGGCCGGGGTGCGGGCGGACGGCGTGCAGCTCGGGCGCGAGGACCTGGTCGGTGCCCAGCAGGGCCTCCAGGGTGAGGGCGGCGGTGATGTCGGCGCTGCGGTAGAGCAGGTCCAGGTCGGCGAGGGCCAGGACCAGCATGCCGAGCATCCCGTCGGTGCCGTTGAGCAGCGCGAGGCCTTCCTTCTCGCGGAGTTCGACGGGTACGAGCCCGCGCTCGGCGAGGAGTCCGGCGGCGGGCCGCACCGTGCCGTCGGGGCCCTCCGCCTCGCCCTCGCCGATCAGCGTGAGGGCGCAGTGGGCGAGCGGTGCGAGGTCGCCGGAGCAGCCGAGCGAGCCGTACTCGGGGACGACCGGGGTGATGCCCGCGTTCAGCAGGGCGGCCAGGGACCGTGCGAGCTCGGGGCGGACGCCGGTGCGGCCGGAGCAGAGCGTCCTCAGGCGCAGGAACATCATGGCCCGGACGGCCTCGCGCTCCACGCGCGGGCCCAGGCCTGCGGCGTGCGAGCGGACGATGTTGCGCTGCAGCCGTGCGCGGAGGCCGGGGCCGATGTACCGGGTGGCGAGCGCGCCGAAGCCGGTGGAGACGCCGTACACCGGTCCCGGCTCGGCGGCGAGCGCGTCGACGATCCGCCGGGACGCGGCGAGCGCCGCCTCGGCCTCGTCCGACAGCTCGACCCGGGCGCCGTACCGGGCGACGGCGACGACGTCACCCGCGGTGACACCCGACACACCGAGCACCACACCCCCGCCGCCCCCGCCATCCCCTCCGGTACCTCCCGCACCCTCACCCCCCTCACGCCTCTCCACCCTCACCGCCCCCGGAACCGGCGTCGTTCGCCCTGGCGTGGGGTTGGGGCCGGCTCGTCGGCGAGGCGTACGACCGGGTCGTCCGGGCCCTCCCGCCCGGCCACCACGGGCTTGTCGGAGCGTGCGGCCTTGGCCCGGTACTGGGCGGCGTCCGCGAGCCGGAACAGGCGGCGGGCCGAGCGCACCGGGCCGATCGGGTCGCCGGTCGACGCCACCCCGCACGCGACGCCCTCACCGAGCTCCAACTCACCGCCTCGTACGCAGAGTTCACCGGCGACCCGGACCACGTCGTCCGCACTGGGACCGGTCGACAGGAGGCAGAACTCGTCGCCGCCGAGCCGGGCCGCGAGCGCGCCGGGAAGCATCGCGCCGCACAGCGAGAGCACCGAGCCGAACCGTTCGAGCAGCCGGTCGCCGACCGCGTGGCCCCGGGTGTCGTTGACCCGCTTGAGGCCGTTCAGATCGCAGACGACCAGCGAGACCACGACACCCTGCGGGTCCGCCCGGTGCCGCTCGATCGCCTCGTCCATGCGGGCGTCGACGGCACGGCGGTTGGCGAGGCCGGTCAGGGCGTCCGTGTACGCGAGCCTGCGGGCCTCCTCCAGCCGCTCGAACTGGGCGATCCCGGCGGCGATCACGGAGGCGAGGACGGTCGCGAAGTCCGCGTCCGGCCGCTGGAACTCCGCGGCGCCGAGCGGTCGTGCCACGTACAACTCGCCCCAGGCCCGCCCGTGCAGCACGATCGGCGCGACCACGCAGCTGCCCCGGCCGCGCCTGCGCAGCGCCGCGACCCTCCCCCAGCTGCCGCTGGAAGGTGCCTCCGGGCGCCAGTAGCCCGGCGTGCTGCCCCCGCCCGGTGTGCTGCCCCCGCCCGGCCCGCGCGCCGTCTCGACCCAGGCGTCCGGCTCGCCGCCCCCGGCCCAGCGCTCGTGCAGAAACTCGGTGATCTCCGGGAACTGGTGCACCGGGTACGCCTCGTCCTCCGGGAACTCATCCTCGTCCGGGGCCCGTTCGCCCGCGTTGACCAGAACCCGGAGGCGGCCGCGGTGCCGCTCCCACACCGAGAGCGCGGCGAAGCTCCCGCCCAGGGCCCGGCGTGCGCCCTGGGCGGCGGCCAGCCAGGACTCCCGCGGGGTGTGTGCGGCGGCCATGGCCTGCGCCAACGCGACGACGGCCCGCAGCCGGGCCTCTTCCTCAGCCATCTCCCCAGGCTAGGGAGTTTCCTCCCGCTTCGCCGCTTTCAGGCGGGTTACTCGGGGGGCACCGAAGGGGCGCGGGGTCGTGACATTTGCGGCTCCGGGCCATTCGCGGCTCCGCCGCGGGGCGCGCTCAGCCTCCCGCTGCCGGCAGCCGCCGCAAGAAGGCCCCCCGCCGCCATAAGACCGGTCGCACCGAGCCGGACGGCGTCCCACCGAGCCCCGGACACCGGCGAGAGCCGGACCACATGAGCCGGACCACATGAGTCAGGGCTACATGAGTCAGGGCTACATGAGTCAGGGCCACACCGGCTTCCGCTTCTCGTTGAACGCCGCAACCCCCTCCGCCCGGTCCCCCGAGAACGCCACCGCCCGCCACGCCGCGTCCTCCACATCGAGCCCCGACCGCAGGTCAAGCCCCTGACCGAGCCGCAGCGCACGCTTGGCCGCGCGCAGCCCCACCGGCGAGTTGCCGGCGATCCGGGTGGCCAGGGCCAGCGCCTCCTCCCGGTCCCGGCCCGCCTCGACCAGCTGGTCGACGAGGCCCAACTCCCGCGCCTCGTCCGCCTCCACGCGCCGCGCGCTGAACACCAGCTCGGCGGCGCGCGCGGCCCCGACCCGGCGCGGCAGGAGCTGCGTACCGCCGCCGCCGGGGATGACGCCGACGGACACCTCGGGCAGGCCGACCACGGCGGTGGCGTCGGCCACGATCAAGTCGCAGGCCAGGGCGAGTTCGAAGCCGCCGCCGAGGGCGAAGCCGTGCACGGCGGCGATGGTCGGCATGGGGAGTTCGAGCACGCCGGTGTAGGCGGCACGGGTGGTGGGCCGCTGGCGGACCAGCTCGGCGTCGGAGAAGGAGTTGCGCTCCTTCAGATCCGCGCCGACGCAGAAGGCCCGCTCGTGGGTGGAGGTGAGGACGGTGACGCGTACGTCCGGGTCGTCGCCGAGGGCGCGGCAGGCGGCACCGATGGAACGGGCCATCGCCGTGGACACGGCGTTCATAGCCTTCGGGCGGTCGAGCACGAACTCGGCCACGTACTCGTGCCGCCTCACGACGACGTGCTCCCCGAACCGCTGCTCTGACATGGCGCCTCCGCCCCTGGATCACACTGCTGGAATCAGACTGACCGATCACACTGCTGGATCCGACTGCTGGAACAGACTGACGGATCAGACTGCTGGATCCGACTGCTGGAACAGACTGACGGATCAGACTGCTGGATCAGCCGGTTAACGACCGTTACCAAGCGATCATGTCAGGCCGGGGCGGCCCCGCCAAGAGGCAACTTCCGCGCCTGTGGATAACCCGGGAAACCCGAGGTCAGCGCCGCCCTCAGTCGCGCCGCGACAGCAGCCAGGGCTCGATCATGCCGAGGCCGCGCACGGGCCGCTGCCACATCGGCTGCAGCCCGAAGCGGTACGCGACCGGCTCGGTGCCCTCCTTCTCGGCCCGCTCGGCCTCCGCGGCCGCCTCGGACTCGGAGGCGGGGGCGTCGCCGGTCCTGGTGAGCTCCTCGGCGAGGGCCCCGTCGACCAGGACGGCGTCCTTGGGCGCTATCGAGGTGAGCCGGCTGGCGAGGTTGACCGTCGTGCCGAACACGTCGCCCATGCGGGTCGTGACCGTGCCGAAGGCGATGCCGACGCGCAGCGCGGGCATCGTCTCGTCGTTGGCCATCGTCTCGATCAGGCGGAGCGAGATCTCGGCGGCCGTGCCCGCGTCGTCGGCGGCGAACAGGACCTCGTCGCCGAGGGTCTTGATGAGGCGGCCGCCGTGCGCGACGACGAGGTCGGCGGCGGTGGTCTCGAAGGCCTCGACGAGCTCGCCGAGCTCCTCCTCCTCCATGCGCCGGGTCAGCCGCGTGAATCCGACGAGGTCGGCGAAGCCGACGGCCAGGCGCCGGTCGACCATCTCCTCGTCGTCCCCGGCCTGCACGACCCGGCTGGTGGCGGCGGCGAGCTGGCGCCGCCAGACGTACACGAGGAACTCCTCCAGCTCCGGCAGCAGCAGCTCGACCAGCGGGTACGTCACCTCGGTGCGGGTCATGCCCGGCTCGGGCGGCTCGGTGAGGCCCTCCAGGAACGAGTCGATCTGCCACTCGGCCAGGCGGGCGGTGGTCTGCCCGGTGGAGCGGGCCACCTGCACGGCCATCGCCTCGCTGAGCAGGCCCGCCTCGACGAGGCCCGCGAGGCGCCGCAGGGCGAGCACGTCCGCCTCGGTGAGCGCCTTGGCCTGGCCGATGTCGGGGAAGCCCATGGCCCGCCAGAACCGGGACGCCAGCTCCATGGAGACGCCCGCCGTACGGGCCGCCTGGAAGGCCGTGTAACGCCGCTCGGCACCGAGGATCAGCTGTTCGAGCCGGAGGGCGAGCGGATCGTCCGCGTGATCGCCCGTGGCGTCGTCGGCAGCGCGGGGGGCGGGGTGGGTGCCCGTGCCTGCGCCCGAGTCGTCGACGGTCACTGCGTGTTGCCCTTCCGGTCTGTCGCGGTCTGATAACGACCGGGCCCCACGATACGGCAGGTGTGGGGTGCCTCACGTATGGCTGGGGATCCCGTCCGTCCCGGATTCGAGACGCTTGCCGCTGGGCACACTGCCCCGTCACCTCCGGCTCTCCGGCCACTCCGGCCACTCCGGCCACCCTGGCCGCTTCGGCCACCCCGGTCCCCTCGGCTGCTTCAACCACCCCTGGCCGCTTCGGCCACCCCGGCAACCCCGGCCACCCCGGCAACCCCGGCCACCCCGTCAACCCCGTCAACCCCGGCCCCAGGGGGCGCGGCGCCCGCCCCGCCCGCGCCCGCCCGCGCCCCCCGCCCGGGCTCACTCCGCCCGCACGTGCACCACATCCCCCGCCCCGACCGCCTCGCGGGAGCCGTCGGCGGTCGTGACGACCAGTCGGCCGTCCGCGTCCAGGGCGGTGGCCTCGCCGGTCAGGGTGCGGTCGCCGGGGAGTTCGGCGCGCACCCGGCGGCCGAGGGTCGCGCAGCCCGCCGCGTACGTCTCCTGCAGCCGGGACGCGGCCGGGTCGCCGCCCGCCGCACGCCAGTCGCCGTACCACTGCTCAAGGGAGCGGAGCACGGCGCGGACCAGCGGGTCGCGGTCGGTGGACTTGGCGCCGGCGAGGGCGAGGGAGCCCGCGCCGGGTACGGGGAGCTCGTCGGCGGTGAGCGTGATGTTGAGGCCGATGCCGAGGACCACCCCGGCCTCCTCGCCCGCGCCGGCCCGCTCGGCGAGGATGCCGCCCGCCTTGCGCTCCTCGCCCTCGACGGTGACGAGCAGGTCGTTGGGCCACTTCAGGGCGGTGTCGACGCCGGCGGTGCGGGAGAGCGCGGTGGCCGTGGCGACCCCGGCGAGCAGCGGCAGCCAGCCCCACCGCTCGACCGGCACCTCGCGCGGCTTGAGCAGGACGGAGAGGAAGATCCCGGAGCGCGCGGGCGCCGACCAGCTGCGGTCCAGGCGGCCGCGGCCCGCGGTCTGCTTCTCGGCGATCAGGACGGCGCCCTCGGGGTCGTCCACGGCCCGGGCGGCGAGGTCGACGTTGGTGGAGCCGGTGCTGGACACGACGTCGAGCACGGTCCACAGTCCGCCGGGCCGGACCAGCGCCCGGCGCAGCGAAGCGGCGCTCAGCGGCGGCCGGTCCAGGTCGGACCAGGGGCCGGAGCCGGAGTCGCGGCCGGAGCCGAAACCGGAGCCGGAGCCGAGGCCGGATTCGGCGTTCGCACCGGCGACCGGCGTGGGGTTCGCGGCGGGCTCGTGCGCAGATCCTGAGGACTTCGATGGCGTCATGCAAGACAGCCTAGGTGTGGTAAATGCCGCACTGCCGAGGCGTGCCCGCGCCATTACGCTACGGATCAGTAGCCGCCGAGTCCCACCCGCAGCCGCCGAGTCCCACCCGCGCACGTCCCCCAACCCGTGACCAGCCAGGGAGCCGCACCCCCGATGTCCGAGCCGGAAGCGCAGAGCGCCATCGACATCCACACCACCGCAGGCAAGATCGCGGATCTGCAGCGTCGCATCGAAGAGGCGACGCACGCCGGTTCGGCGCGGGCCGTGGAAAAACAGCACGCCAAAGGCAAGTTGACGGCGCGTGAGCGCATCGGCCTGCTCCTGGACGAGGGTTCGTTCGTCGAGCTGGACGAGTTCGCCCGGCACCGCTCGACCTCCTTCGGCCTGGACGCCAACAAGCCGTACGGCGACGGCGTCGTGACCGGGTACGGCACGGTCGACGGCCGCCCGGTGGCCGTGTTCTCGCAGGACTTCACGGTCTTCGGCGGGGCCCTCGGCGAGGTCTTCGGGCAGAAGATCATGAAGGTCATGGACTTCGCCCTGAAGACGGGCTGCCCGGTCGTCGGCATCAACGACTCCGGCGGCGCCCGCATCCAGGAGGGCGTCATGGCCCTCGGCATGTACGGCGAGATCTTCCGCCGCAACACCCATGCGTCGGGCGTGATTCCGCAGATCAGCCTGGTCGTCGGCCCGTGCGCGGGCGGCGCGGTGTACTCCCCGGCGATCACCGACTTCACGGTGATGGTCGACCAGACCTCGCACATGTTCATCACCGGGCCCGACGTCATCAAGACCGTCACCGGCGAGGACGTCGGCTTCGAGGAGCTGGGCGGAGCCCGTACGCACAACTCCGCCTCGGGCGTGGCCCATCACATGGCCGGGGACGAGAAGGACGCGATCGAGTACGTCAAGTCGCTGCTCTCGTACCTGCCGTCGAACAACCTCTCCGAGCCGCCCGCCTTCCCGGAGGAGGCGGACCTGGAGACGAACGACGAGGACCGCGAGCTGGACACGCTGATCCCGGACAGCGCGAACCAGCCGTACGACATGCACACGGTCGTCGAACACGTCCTGGACGACGGGGAGTTCTTCGAGACGCAGGCGCTGTTCGCGCCGAACATCGTGACCGGCTTCGGCCGGGTCGAGGGCCACCCGGTGGGCATCGTCGCCAATCAGCCGATGCAGTTCGCGGGCTGCCTGGACATCGACGCCTCCGAGAAGGCCGCGCGCTTCGTGCGCACCTGCGACGCGTTCAACGTCCCGGTGCTGACCTTCGTCGACGTGCCGGGCTTCCTGCCGGGCGTCGAGCAGGAGCACACCGGCATCATCCGCCGCGGCGCCAAGCTGATCTACGCGTACGCGGAGGCCACGGTCCCGCTGATCACGATCATCACGCGCAAGGCGTTCGGCGGCGCGTACGACGTGATGGGCTCCAAGCACCTCGGCGCCGACCTGAATCTCGCCTGGCCGACGGCGCAGATCGCGGTGATGGGCGCGCAGGGCGCGGTGAACATCCTGCACCGCCGCACGATCGCGGAGACCGCGGAGTCCGACCGCGAGGACGTCCGGGAGCAGCTGATCCAGGAGTACGAGGACACGCTCCTGAACCCGTACACGGCCGCCGAGCGCGGATACATCGACGCCGTGGTGATGCCGTCCGAGACGCGCCGCCAGATCGTCCGCGGGCTGCGCACGCTGCGCACCAAGCGGGAGTCCCTGCCGCCGAAGAAGCACGGCAACATTCCCCTGTAGGCCTGGAGGAGGACCGATGATCAAGGTCGTACGGGGCAATCCGACCCCGGAGGAGCTGGCCGCCGCACTGGCGGTGGTCCAGGCCCGCACCGCGGCGCTCGCGTCCGCGGTGCAGGGCTCGGCGCCCGCGCCCGCGGACGCGTGGTCCGACCCGGCGCGGGTGGCCCGCCACCGGCTGCCGCAGCCGGGGCCGCAGACCTGGGCCCGCACGTACTGGCCCGGCTAGGGCCTGTCCGGCTCGGGCCTGTCCGGCGGATCTTCGCGGGACAGACCCTGGGCAACCCGTCTCCATCGCCGGAGGGGCTGAACATCAGCCCCTCCGGCGTTGTGGGTGAGTGCTCAACTGAGTACGCGTACTCAGGCGCCCGCACCCCCGCAGCCGGGACCATCGACCTCATGCTCTGGTCCGACCCGAAAGACGAGCCACCGGAGGAACTCCGGGAAACCCAGGCGATGTTGAGGCGCGCCGGGCTCGTCCTCGCGCTCGCGATGATCCTGGCGATGCTCGTGCTCGGAGCCCCCTGACCGCGCCCGCGCGCACCACGGCCCGCGGCGCCCGGCGCAACCATCGGGCCGTACCCTTCGTCCTACTTCCTCGGAATGGATTGATCGAAAGGGTTCGGTAGCCGGTGAACAGACCTCTGCGGCACATTGCCGTGTTCTGCGGGCTGCTCGTGCTCGCACTGCTGATACGCGCCAACTGGATCCAGTACGCGCAGAGCGACCCGCTCGCCAAGCACGAGAAGAACCGCCGCGTCTCCATCGAGCGGTACGCGAAGCCGCGCGGCGACATCATCGTCGACGGCAAGCGGATCACCGGGTCCAAGGCGGTCGAGGGCACCGACTTCAAGTACAAGCGGACCTTCAAGGACGGCCCGATGTACGCGGCCGTCACCGGCTACGCCTCCCAGGCCTTCGGCGCCAACCAGCTGGAGGCCCTCAACGACGAACTGCTCTCCGGCACCGACGACCGGCTGTTCCTGAAGAACACGCTCAACATGTTCACCAACGAGGAACAGCGCGGCGGCGACGTCGTCACCACCATCGACCCGGACGCGCAGAAGGCCGCGTACGAGGGCCTGGGCGACCTCAAGGGCGGCGTCGCGGCGCTCGACCCGGACACCGGCCGGGTCCTCGCCCTCGTCTCCACCCCCTCGTACGACCCCTCCACCTTCGCGGGCATGTCCGCGAAGGACGCGAAGGCCTGGCAGAAGCTCAACAAGGACGAGGACAAGCCGCTGCGGAACCGTGCTCTCAAGGAGACGTACGCCCCCGGCTCGACCTTCAAGGTGCTCACCGCGGCCGCCGCCATCGAGTCCGGCCGGGTCACCGACATCAACGCCCCCACGGACACCCCCGAGCCGTGGATGCTGCCCGACACCAGGACCGAGCTGCCGAACCTGAACAAGAGCGGCGTGTGCGAGAACGCCTCGCTCAAGGTCGCCATGCAGTACTCCTGCAACACCGTCTTCGCCAAGCTCGCCGCCGAGATCGGCGCGGACGAGATGCGCGCGACCGCCGAGAAGTTCGGCTTCAACAACCCGAAGCTGGACATTCCGGTACGGGCCGGCAAGTCCGTCTACCCGACCGACATCAACAGGCCGCAGACCGCCCTCACCGGCATCGGCCAGGGCTCCCTGACCGCCAGCCCGCTGCAGATCGCCATGATCGCCTCCGCCATCGCCAACGACGGCAAGCTGATGAAGCCGCACATGATCGACGAGCTGCGCGGCCCCGACCTGGGCACCTTGGAGAAGACCGAGCCGAAGGAGATGGCGCAGCCGATCTCGGCCGAGACCGCGGACAAGGTCCGCGAGGCCATGGTCTTCACCGCCGAACAGGGCTCGGGCAAGCCCGCCCTGATCGACGGCATCGAGGTCGGCGCCAAGACCGGCACGGCCCAGCACGGCGTCGACAACAAGCTGCCGCCGTACGCCTGGTTCATCTCGTACGGGAAGAACGCCGAGGGCAAGAAGGTCGCCGTGGCCGTCTTCGTGGACCCGGGACAGGACATCCCGCGCGACCAGATCGCGGGCGGCAAGCTGGGCGGGCCGATCGCCAAGGCCGTCATGGAGGCGGTCCTGAAGAAGGGCTGACCCACCCGCCGAGGCCCGCCTCGGACCGGACACCGCCCACCTCGGACCGGACACCGCCCACCTCGGACCGGACACCGCCCTCCTCGGACCGCGCGGCGCCCCACGGACCCTCTCGCTCGGGGAGGGGCTCGTGGGGCGTTCGTCGTCTTTGGGGGCAGGGGCCCGTGAAGCGTTCGCCCGTTCGTGGCTACGCTCTCCCCATGACCGATCAGCGCCGCCGCCTCGTCCTCGCCTCCCAGTCCCCCGCCCGGCTCGGGCTCCTGCGTCAGGCGGGGATCGAGCCCGAGGTGATCGTCAGCGGGGTGGACGAGGACGCGCTGACCGCACCCACCCCGGGCGAGCTGGCCCGGGTCCTCGCCGAGGCCAAGGCGGCGGCGGTCGCCGGGCGCGCGGAGGCCGCGGGCGCCCTGGTCGTCGGCTGCGACTCGGTGCTCGAACTCGACGGCGCGGCGCTCGGCAAGCCCGCCGACGCCGAGGAGGCCACCGCCCGCTGGAAGGCGATGCGCGGCCGCGCGGGCGTCCTGCAGACCGGCCACTGCGTGATCGACACGGCCACCGGACGCCGCACCTCCGCCACCGCGTCCACCACGGTCCGCTTCGGGGAGCCGTCCGACGCGGAGATCGCCGCGTACGTCGCGAGCGGCGAACCCCTGTACGTGGCAGGGGCGTTCACGCTCGACGGCCGCTCGGCGCCGTTCGTCGACGGCATCGAGGGCGACCACGGCAACGTCATCGGCCTCAGCCTGCCGCTGCTCCGCAGGCTGCTCGCCGAGCTCGGCGTCGGCATCACCGAGCTGTGGAGCCCGGCCGCCTGAGCGGGCACCCCGGCGGCCTCCCTGTCCGGCGCCGGATACCATCCTCGGGCCATACGCATCGCACGTTCCGGGGGAGAAGATGAGCAACTCGTTCGGCCCGCCCGAGGGCCAGTTCGGCCCGGCGCAGGGCCCGCCGGGACCGCCCCAGGGTCCGCCGCCGGGCGGCTCCGGCTTCGGACCGCCACAGGGCCCGCCACAGGGCCCGCCGCAGGGATCTCCGCAGGGCCCGCCCCAAGGGCCGCCTCCCGGTGGGCCGTTCGGGCCGCAGGGCCAGGGGCCGTTCCCGCCCCCGCCGCCGCGCGGCAACAACGGCTCCACGACCGCGATCGTCCTGGCCATCGTCGGCGTCCTGGTCCTCGCCCTGATCGCCGCCGTCGTCTTCTTCCTCGTCCCCAACCCCTTCGGCGGCGACAGCGACGACAAGTCCTCCGACTCCCCCGGCGTCTCCGCCGCGCCCACCGACGGCTCCTCCGGCTCCGGCGGCGTCGACTCCCAGCCCGGCGCGGACGCCACCACGGCCGCCCCCGACCCCACCGAGAGCGCCTTCAAGGACGTCACCTCCGGCGACTGCCTGCCCCTGTGGGACACCGGCCACGGCGGTACGAGCACCCTCGACTGGAGCTCCGAGACGCCCCCGGACCCGGTCTCCTGCAAGAGCGAGGACGCCCTCGTCCAGGTCACCGGCACCACCGGCGGCTGCGACAGCGGCACCAACCAGGCCACCTGGACGTACAGCTCGCCCACCTCCGGCGAGACCACCCAGCTCTGCCTCACGCGGATCTACCACAAGGGCGGCTGCTTCCTCGCCAACCAGGCGAACAACAAGATCACCGGCATGGGCCCGATGACCGCGGTCGACTGCACCGCCGAGAAGGTGCCCAGCGCGTACAACCAGATCATGCACATCACGGGCGTCTACAACACGTCCAAGGGCACGGACGCCAGCCTCTGCCGACGCGTGCAGAACGACCGGACGACGTACTGGTCCTGGACCGTCGACAACGGCGACACGCTGCTCTGCACGATGGTCTACCAGGGCTGAGCCTGCCTGCCGGGGCTGAACTGGCCTACCAGGGCTGAGCCTGCTCTCCCACCCGGGTTGACCGGAGCGGTTTCCGCTCAGGCGGGGCTCGGGCCGTTCGCGGCGGCGGTCGTCGGCGTACCGTCCGAGCCCTGCTCGCCCTCCTCCCGCGCGTGCTCCCCGTACGCGACCAGGGTCAGGACGAGCAGCCCGAGTACGGCCATCAGGAACGCGAAGGCCGGCCAGCCCGCCAGGCCCACCGAGAGCGCGCCGAGCACGGCGTGCAGCACCGCCGCCGAGATCAGCACGGTGCGGCCGAGCCCGCCGGGGGCCCGGTCCCGCAGCCCGGTACGGAGCAGCACCCCGGCGCACAGCAGCAGATAGAGCCCGATCAGGCCGCCCGCCACCCAGGAACCCACGGTCATCGCATGCGGATCGAGACCGGCCAGGGACATCTGCTGGTTGTCCACGACCACACCGAGGAACCAGTTCAGCCACGCGAGGCCGACCGCCTCCACGACGAGCACGAGCGCGGCCACCAGGGCCACCGGTCTGCGCGCCACGGCGCCCCACCCACTTCCCCACGCCGTTACCCCCGGTAGGTCCGAGGGCACCACGAACGCTACTAACGGGTATACGACGGGACAAGACTCCGCGGCGAGGCAAAGATTGCCACCCCCGTTCGTAGGGACTCCACAAAGAATCCCGAGCGGCCACTGCCCCCGCAGACAGAGACCTGCGCCACACCGTCCCGTTACTGTGCGGTTCACGATCCCGTCGTACCGTGGTGCGACAAGGGATTTCGCGACTCAAGCACCCCTCGAATAACGCTCCGTGTGGGCAAGCTCACCATAGGGGACGGGTCGATTGGTCGTGTCGGCAGTCCCTAAACTCAGCTTGTTTCAAGGAGGGAGC
>NZ_JASCIR010000056.1 GCF_029968095.1 Streptomyces solicavernae
CATCACGGGCACGGCTCCTTGCAGTGGATGACCGCCACGGTGGGGCGTGGTTGCCGCGTTGCTCGACGAGGGACACCGGTTCAGCTGCTCACACCCACGGCCATTGCGCCCGGTATGGCGCCGGTGAAAGGAGAAGCGAGATGCGTGGACAGGCCTTCGAGGCGTCCTGGGGCCGTGCGCGGGCTCGGGACGCGGGGGCCGGAGAGCTGGCTGTCGAACACCTGCCGACCGTTCTGATGCCCCGTCACCTGGACGCTGAACAGGCCAGGTTGCTGGGCGGGAAGTTCGACGGCCTCGATCCAGCAGGGGGTGCTGAACTCTGTGTACCGCTGGAATCGGTTGACCGTCGTGGTGGGGAGCACGGAAGTATCGGGCCCGAGTAGGGCACAGGCGGCCTGGCGTGCCGCCTCGAGCAGGACCATGCCGGGCATGTGATCGCCACCGTGGTCGAACATCACCGGGTGGCTGGGGTCCGGGTTCAGCCGCCAGAGGTTGTGGTGCTCGGTCGGGGCCAACACCAGGTCGATGGGGAGCGTCCGTCCGTAGTCGGACGGTGTCTGGCCGGTGGGCTGGTAGTCGATCTCCGTCATCAGGGCGGATCCGCGCAGCCGACGGTAGGCGGCGGGGGAGACACAGGTGAAGTGCCCGCTGCCGATGGCCACGACGTGCTCGTCGCGGCGGATGGTGATCTCCACGCCGAGGACTGTGTCGCGCCGTTCCTTGGTGAAAACCGTCTCGATGGCCAGGTCGCTGGGTGTGTGCCCTATCCCGAGGTACTCGGGGTACGTGGTGGCTGAGATGTCCCGCATCACGAATTGGTAGCCGAGTGGGATCCCGAACTCGGAGTGAGCGAGGAATATGCCAATCTGACGGATTGTCTCGACGGCCTGCAGATGATCGTGGCTCCGGCTGGCCGGATTGTTGAAAAACGTGTGGGCGCGGGGCCATTGCCCGGTGAGTGCGAAGGTGCTTTCGTCGGTCTTCTCGCAACCGGTGAGGAATACCTCCGCCAATGATGCACGATGCACGTATTCTTTGGGAACGGTGGTCGTGAGCCGGGACGCTTCCCTGGGCTCCTCCTGTGTGGATCTTCGGGTGACATCGTGGCCCCGGGCGTATTGGACCTGGGGTGCCGTTGCACTGCTCATGATCCTTCTCCCCCAAGAAGTGATGGAAGCTTGACCGTAAGATACAGACGCACCGGTTTCATTTACAAGGGTTGGTCCGCCGAACCCGTCAGGGCCCCAACTATGAACGCATGGTGGCGATACTGAGCGTTTGACTTCAGCGAGTGACGATACGGCGTCGTCCCGGTATGGATCTATTCCGTTCCGTTTCGCCAGCCGTCACGCGCGTCGCCGGAGCCCTGGGGCTCGGGCACCCGAGTCGTTTCCGGAGTGGATATAGAAGCCGAAACGGCATCCTTTTTATGCGGAGCACGGCAGGGAGTGTCAATCCTTCCAGGACCGGAGCTTCTCAGGGTTGAGCACTGCCCAGATGCGCTGAATCCGGTCACCGGACACGTCGAAGGCCAACACGGACACGGTCACGCCCTCCCGCTGAAGTACCAGCCCAGGCTGGCCGTTGACCTTTGTCTCCACGATCGTCAGGCCGGCCGCGTTGCCGGCGGCATTCACGAAGAAGCGGGCGACCTCTTCGCGGCCCTCGATAGGGTGGATCTGAGCGCTGATGATGCCGCCGCCGTCGGTGATCGTCGTGGCGTTGGGGTCGAGCAGCCCGATGAGGGCCTGGATGTCCTGCGCCTCCCACGCCTGCTTGAACTCCTTGATCATGTCGGCGCGTTGCGCTGTCGCGGCCGCCGGGGCCTTCTGTGCCCGCACGCGCTGGCGGGCCGACGACGCCAGCTTGCGGCAGGCCGCAGGGGAGCGGCCGACGATCTCTGCCACTTCCACGAACGAGTAGTGAAAGACGTCGTGGAGGACGAACGTGACGCGCTCGGCCGGGGTCATCGAATCGAGTACGACGAGGAAGGCCATGCTGACCGATTCGTCGAGGGTCACCCGGTCCGCAGGATCGGCGGATTCGCCCGAGCGGCCGCTGACCCACTCCATGCGGTCGGGCAGGGGTTCCGGCACCCATTCACCCACGTACCGCTCCCGCTTGGCCCGTGCCGAGCCGAGCACGTCGAGGCAGATCCGGCTGGCGACCTTCGTCAGCCAGCCGCCGGGGGAGATGGTTGCCTCCCGCTGCTGCGGCGTCATGGCGTACCAGCGGGCGTATGTCTCCTGCACGACATCCTCGGCGTCCGCCACGGAGCCGAGGAATCGGTACGCCAGGTTGATCAGCTGCCGACGTTCGCTCAGGACGGCGCTCAACCCCTCGTCCAACTGGTTGTTCTCCTGCTCGGGCGTGTTCATTGTCGCCACTCTCTCTCGTATTCCGGCGGCAAGTTCACCGCGTCTTGCCAGACATGCGTGGTCGTACTGGAAGAGATCGAAATATCGTGGTGGGGCGCTCAACGAAAAGGGTGTGCAACCTCGGGAACGGCAATGTTGCACACCGTCAACTGCCCAGTTCCCAGGTGCAGTCCCCTTTGGCGCATCCAAGGAGTCCAGGCGCACCCGAGCGATGGTTGAGTACCGCGACCGACCGTGATCCGCAGGGCAAGGTGAAGGAGGGACCCGTGGACCGCGTCGAAAGCAAGGACGCTCTGCTCAGGATCGAACGAGGTCAGGCCACCGAGGAAGAGTTGGCCGCGGTGGCCGTGACGCTCTTCTCGCTGGCTGCCGCGCAGAACGAATCCCAGGCGGCGGACGACGGCGGGCGATCCGTCGCCCGCTGGAGCCGAAGAGAACGGGCCAGGGCCTACCAGGCGCCGCACAGCTGGAGATGACACACCCGGGGGCGGCCAAGCAGCGCTGATGGAGCAGTTTCCGACTCCCACGTAAAAACCGTATATGCGGTTGGGTTCTGTGCGCCCAGTCTTCTCGTACTGCCCGCGCCGCACAACAGGAAGGTGACTGCCATGTCGATGGTCGTGGAGCCTGCTGCGCCGGCGGCGGGGGAGTCCCCCACACAGGGCCGGGTGGCCGAGCTGCACGCGGTGCGTGCGCAGGCGGAGGCCGGCCCGAGTGCGAGGGCGACCGAAGCTCAGCACGCGAAAGGCAAGCTGACTGCGAGGGAGCGCATCGAACTACTCCTGGACGAAGGGTCGTTCAACGAGGTCGAGCAGCTGCGTAGACACCGTGCGGTCGGTTTTGGCTTGGAGGGCAAGAAGCCGTACACGGACGGTGTGGTCACGGGGTGGGGCACGGTCGAGGGGCGGACTGTGTTCGTGTACGCGCATGACTTCCGGATCTTCGGGGGTGCGCTGGGTGAGGCGCACGCGACGAAGATCCACAAGATCATGGATATGGCCGTCGCGGCCGGTGCGCCGCTGGTGTCCTTGAACGACGGTGCGGGGGCCCGTATTCAGGAGGGTGTGAGCGCGCTCGCGGGGTACGGCGGGATCTTCCAGCGCAACACGAAGGCGTCGGGTGTGATCCCGCAGATCTCGGTGATGCTGGGTCCGTGTGCGGGTGGTGCGGCGTACTCGCCCGCCCTGACGGATTTCGTGTTCATGGTCCGGGAGACCTCGCAGATGTTCATCACCGGCCCGGACGTCGTGAAGGCGGTCACCGGTGAGGAGATCACGCAGAACGGACTTGGCGGCGCGGACGTGCACGCCGAGACCAGCGGTGTGGCGCACTTTGCGTACGACGACGAGGAGACCTGCCTGGCGGAGGTGCGTTACCTCCTGTCCTTGCTGCCGCAGAACAACCGTGAGAACCCGCCCGCCGTGAGGTCGGGGGACCCTGCCGGCCGGCGCTCGGAGATGCTGCTCGACCTGGTTCCGGCGGACGGCAACCGCCCGTACGACATGGCCCAGGTGATCGAGGAACTCGTCGACGACGGTGAGTACTTGCAGGTGCACGAGCGCTGGGCGCGCAACATCATCTGCGCACTCGCCCGCCTGGACGGTCAGGTCGTCGGCGTTGTCGCCAGCCAGCCGCAGTGCCTGGCCGGCGTCCTGGACATCGAGGCGAGTGAAAAGGCTGCACGCTTCGTTCAGATGTGCGACGCCTTCAATATCCCGATCGTCACCCTGCTCGACGTACCAGGCTTCCTGCCCGGTATCGACCAGGAGCACGGGGGCATCATCCGCCACGGTGCCAAGCTGCTGTACGCGTACTGCAACGCCACCGTGCCGCGGATCTCGCTGATTCTCCGGAAGGCCTACGGCGGTGCGTACATCGTCATGGACAGCCAGTCCATCGGCGCCGACCTGACTTTCGCCTGGCCGACCAACGAGATCGCCGTCATGGGCGCCGAGGGCGCCGCCAACGTCATCTTCCGCCGTCAGATCGCCGAGGCCGCGGACCCCAAGGCCATGCGGGCGCGCATGGTCAAGGAGTACAAGGCGGAACTCATGCACCCGTACTACGCGGCCGAGCGCGGACTGGTGGACGACGTGATCGATCCGGCCGAGACCCGCGAGGTCCTCATCCGCTCCCTGGCGATGCTGCGCACCAAGCACGCCGATCTGCCGTCCCGCAAGCACGGCAACCCTCCGCAGTAGCTGGCCCCGACAGGGCCGCCAACCCAATAAAAACAGTCCTAACTCGCTGTTTTGACGGATGCTGGAGTGTCGTTTCTTCTAGAACAGGTGTGCGATTCTCTCTCAACTAAAACCTATCAAAAGGTGCATTCTGCCCTCGAGCTTCGCTCGTGAGTGGGTGTCCATCTGCCAGTGACCGGGTAGCGAGGCAATAGAAACCAGCTGCCCGGTTTTCCATTGACAGGGCGTTCTGCATCGCTTTGAATCAGGGCGGTAGAGGTTGCCCTGCGAGCGGCACCGCACGGTTCAGGGGGAGAAGCTGTGGACATTGAAGTACTGGGCGCGCTGTCGGCAACGGAGAACGGAATCTCCATTACGCCTACGGCCCCCAAGCCTCGACAGGTTCTGGCCCTGCTGGCGCTGCACGCCGACCGGGTGGTGCCCTTCTCCACGCTGATGGAGGAACTCTGGGGCGATACTCCACCACGCAGCGGACGTAC
The DNA here is from genome assembly GCF_029968095.1 of Streptomyces solicavernae. Classification (GTDB taxonomy): domain Bacteria; phylum Actinomycetota; class Actinomycetes; order Streptomycetales; family Streptomycetaceae; genus Streptomyces; species Streptomyces solicavernae. The sequence continues at coordinate 5,059 of NZ_JASCIR010000056.1, forward strand.
CACCCTGCAGACGTACGTCCTTCAACTGCGGGAACTCATTGCGCTGGCTCTGGAGAAGGGGGAGCCGCAGGAGGCAGAAGGAGCGGGTGAGCGTCGCGCGGCCAAGGACGTCCTGGTGACGATGCCGGGCGGCTACCTGCTGGCCAGTGGCAACGGACGCAGTGACGTGCGGGATTTTGAACAGCTTGCGGGCATCGGATACCGCACCATGGACGCGGGCGACTACGCCGGTGCCGCGCGGAAGCTGGGCGAAGCACTGACGCTGTGGTCCGGGACTGCTTTGGCGGATGTGCAGGCAGGGCCGCAACTGGAGATGGAGATCAAGCGCCTCGACGAGAGCCGGCTGTGTGCTCTGGAGCAGCGCATCGAAGCCGAACTGTGCCTCGGCCGGCACCGCGAAGTGCTGGCCGAGCTGACCGTTCTGGTGAACCGGTACCGCACGCACGAGAGCCTGCACGCCCAGTTCATGCTCGCGCTGTATCACTCGGGGCGGCGCAGCGAGGCCCTGGATGTCTACCGGCGCCTGCGCGCCACACTCGTCCGCGATCTCGGCCTGGAGCCGTCCGCGGGGCTGCGCCGCCTGCAGCAGTCCATCCTCGCGGCCCATGACGAGTCCGCGGCCATGGCCTCCGACAGCACCAGGACCGTGAACACGGCCAAGGAGCGGCTCGCGCCCATGCGTTGAGCCACCCACCTCAACCAGCACCGCGATTTCCCGGAGCGTCGGCCCGTCGCAGCGCAGGTGGCCGAGGAGCGCAATCAGTCACTGAGAGGCTCGACGAGGTAGGGAGGCAATCCGTGAAGACTCAGGTTCTGGGCGCGCTGAGGGCTGAGGTCAACGGGGAGTCGATTGTTCCGACAGCTGGGAAACCCCGGCAGGTTCTGTCCCTGCTCTCCTTGTATCCCGGACGGGCGCTGCCCGTCTCCACGCTCATGGAGGAGCTCTGGGGATCCGAGCCGCCGCAGAGCGCGCTCACCACCCTGCAGACCTACATCCTGCAGCTGCGCCGACGGCTCGGCTCGGCGATGGGACCGGATTCGCCCTGTACGGCCAAGGATGTGCTCACCACCCGGCACGGCGGCTATCTGCTGCGGATACCGGCCGAGGGCGTAGATGTGCATCAGTACGAACACCTGGTCACGCAGGGGCAGGCCGCCGCAGACACGGGGGACGACGCCACCGCGGCCGACCGCTTCCGGCAGGCGCTCGCGCTGTGGCGCGGCCCCGCCCTCGTCGACGTACAGGTCGGACCGGTTCTGGAGATCGAAGTCCTGCGCCTGGAGGAGAGCAGACTCGGCACCGTCGAGTGGCGCATCGATGCGGAGTTGCGGCTCGGCAGGCACTGCGAACTGATCCCGGAACTCACCGAGTTGACGGCACGCTACGCAGAGCACGAAGGGCTGCACTCGCAGGTAATGGTCGCGTTGTACCGCGCCGGACGGCAGGCATCGGCACTCGAGGTCTACCGAAGACTGCGCACCCGGCTCATCGATGGTCTCGGCGTCGAGCCGTCGCCGCAGGTACAGCGGCTGCACCAGGCCATGCTCGCCGTCGACCCCAAGCTGGACATCCTCGCAGGGCCGCGGCGCAGCTCGACCTTCGATCTGTACGCGTCTGAGCCCGCCCCGAGCCCCGGCGCAGCAGTCCTGAGGGCTCGAGGCGGAGTTGAGCCGCATCCGGTCCCGTATCGAGTGGCTCCGCCCACGCTCAGGTGACTGCCGCCGCTCGACGGGCGCGTCGACCGCGTGCCCCGCACACTGCTGTCGGGCGGCCCGATCGACGAGAGAAGGTGGTCCTCGTGCCGGGTGAGCGTGAGTGTGTACGCCGGCTGTCACAAGCCATCGAAGTGGACGCGCCCGCTGGCGTCATCTACACGTTGATCGTCTCTGCCGAACATCGACCGCTGTACTTCGCGTCCAACGTGTACGTGGAGCGGCTCGACGTACACGACTTCCGAGGAGCGCGCGAGCGACTGCGGGTGTGGGCCCTCGCCGGCGGCGAGGTCAAGTCCTGGACCTCCGACCGGGTCCGCGACTCCGCACGGCGCTCATTGTCCTTCCGCCAGGACCAGATCATGGAGCCGGCCGGGTCGATGGGCGGCACGTTCTCCGTGCAGCCCATCGGCCCCGACCGCTGCCGGCTGACCGTGGACCATGCATTCACGTCCCGGGACGACAGCCCCGAAGGCATGGCGTGGCTGGAGCGGAACGTTGCCGCCGCCACCCGCTCCGACCTGAAGAATGTGCGGTTCCTGGCGGAACGGTGGAACCGGCTCGACGAACTACTCCTGTCGTTCGAGGAGTCCGCGCGGGTCAAAGGGCCCGCCGAGCTCATCCACAGCTTCCTGTACGACGTCGAGAGCTGGCCGGCTCACCTGCCGCACGTACGCCGGGTCGACCTGACCGAGCCGCAAGTCGGCGTCCAGAAAGTAGCCATGGCCCTCGCCGCGGCCGACGGTACCGTGCAGGACATCACATCCGTACGGCTGTGCTTCCCCCATGCCGGACGCATCGTCCACAAGGAGACGACGCCCCGGAAGTTGGTCGCGGCGCACTGCGGAGAGTGGTCGGTCGTCTCCGACGAGGACGGCGTGACCGTGACGTCCCAGCACCACGTCGTGCTGCGGGAGCAGGACGTCGAGCAGGTGCTCGGGCGGGGCGCCGGACTCGAGGACGCTCGTCGCCAAGTACGCGCGGAGCTCGGTGCCGAAAGCCTGCAGATGCTGTACCTGGCCCAGCAGTACGCCGAGTCGGCCGTGCGCGTGCTGTGAGAACGGGGGACCGACGGGGCCCACGAGCGGTGGCTGGCCGCCGTCACTCGGCAGTGGGTCCAGAACCCGGTGAGAACGACTTGGGAGGGTCCCGTTTGCGGGCCGGACGCCTCTGAGCCTTGAGTGCGGCTCCGGTGAGTGCGCTTCGTATGGGAGGAACGGCGCGGCGGGTGTTCGGCAACCCCTTGCGCGGATCGGTGGATACCACGGGCGCAGACGGCGAGGGTGCGCATGGCATGGTGCGGGGCAGCAGGCCCGTTCGGAACGAGACGGCAACCCGTCCTGCACGGGGGAGTTGCCGTCCCGCGTCGGCAGTCGGACGGGAGGGGGGCGGGAGCGTCCCGGTCGCCTCGCGCGAGCGTAGCGGCCCCGGACGGCCGATGACCGGCACACGCGATGTGGCAGGGTCACTCACCGTGGTGCTCGCCTTGGGCGGCCCCGCACGGCAGGAGCCGTCCACCCTCGACCTGTGCGGCCCCGCACGGCAGGAGCCGTCCACCCTCGACCTGTGCGGCCCGTTCGACCCGTCGTTCCTCGACGCTGCCCTGGCCCGAATCGCCGCTGACCGGCCACAGCTGCGCGAGGCGCGTCCCCGGATCGTGCGGCGCGGACCCGGCCGTTACGTGCTCGAACTCGCTGCGCCGTACCCCGTCGGCGTGCTCGCCGACTTGCTCACCGCCGCCTGTGCGCCGGGTGTATCCGGTCACCAGGCAGCCATGCAGCCGCCGGAGCCCCTGGCACTCACCCCGCTGCAGTGCGAACTGCTCTCCGACCAGGCGAGCAGCCCCCAGCACCATGTCGGACAGCTTCTCTGGCGCTGGCACGGACCACTGGACACTGCCCGGTTCAGGACCGCGTGGCAGTCCGTTTTCTGCCACGAGACGGTGCTGCGCGCGGCGTTCGTCTGGGATCCCGGGCCGCGTCTTGCGCTGCACGACCGCGCCCACCCCGACGCCGTACGCCATCCGCACGGCACGCTCACCCGACAGGCCCTCATGGAACAGGAGCGGGCGCGCGGGTTCGACCTCGGCCGGCCCGGTTTACTGCGGGTCGCTCTGTTGGACGGCCAACCGCGGCAACCGGGTTCGGCCCTGCCGTACACGGACGTCGTCCTCACCTACCACCGGAGCGTCCTTGACAGTTGGAGTGCGGGCCTGCTGGTGCGCGAGTTCTACCGCCGCTATCTGGCCGGAGACCGCCCACGGGGTGGGGAACGCCGCCCCGATTTACGCGACTACCGGCGCTGGCTGGCGGCACAGGATCCGGGTGCGGCCCGGGACTTCTGGGCCCGGCCGGGCGGTATCCCAGGCGCGGGCCTGCCCCGCGCCGGGAGCGGCGCCGCCACTGGCCGTATCGGCATGGGCAGCACCCGGATCCGGCTCACCCTCGCCGAGACGGAGCGCCTCGTGCACTGGGCGGCGCACTGGGGGGTCACCGAGTACAGCGTGCTGCAGACCGTGTGGGCGCTGCTCCTGTACCGGGCGGGCACGGCGGACCGAGGCCGTCCGGGCCCGGTGGGCTTCAACGTCGCGGTGTCTGGCCGCGCTATCCCGATGGAGGGTGTCGCGTACCTGCCCGGGCCTTTCGACAATCCGTTGCCGATGACCCTTCATGTGGACCCGGACGGCACAGTGCCCGCGCTGCTGCGGGCCGCCCGCGACCAGGGCCTTGGCATGTCGGCATACGAATGGGTCTCCGCCGGGCAGATCAGGCGCTGGCTCGGACATGAAGCCGCCGTGCGTCCCGATACGCAGGTCTCCTTCGAGCACCGGCAGAGCCACCTGGAAGGGCTGGAGCCGGAACTCGCCGCGCACGGCCTGCTCGTGACGGATATCGAACCGGCGGGCGGGGGGAACGGGTGCGCGATCAGCGTGGCCGCCCGCTACGACAGCGGGGGGGGGAGTTCGTCCTGACGGCGGTGCACGACCGGGGCCGGCTGCGCGACGACCACGCCGCCGGGATGCTCGCGGACAGTGCCCGGCTGCTGCGTGAACTGCCGTACGGCGCAGGGGACTCGACCACCGTCGCCGAGGTGCTGTCCGTTCTTGCCGACACCGATGTGCCGCTTCTGCACGACCACCCCGTGGATCCGGCCGATCAGTTCCTGGTTCGACTGCGCGGGGCGGCCGGCCCGGGCGCCGGGACTGTCTGCCTGATCGCCCCGCCCGGGGAGCCCGGCACGAACCATGCCGCGCTGGCACGGCACTACCTGGGCCCGGAAGCTCTCACCGTGCTTCGGGCGGACCCTGGCAGGAAGCCGGAGTCACTTCAGGCGCTGGGTACCCTGCTCGGCGACGGTCCGTTGGTCCTCGGCGGCTTCGCCGGGGCCGGAGCCCTTGCCTGCGAACTCGCCGGGCTCCTTGCGGTGGACCTCGGCAGAGCGCCCCTTGTGGTGCATGGTGCCGTGGGAGACGTCGGTCACGACCACCTGTGTGAACTGGCGAGTGCACTGGGCGCCGCCGCCCGTGAGGCCCGGGTGCTTGAGACGCCTTCGCACGTGGATGCAACGAGTCCATCCGCGCAGAGAAGAAGGACAACGCACCTGTGTTCAGGCCTGCTTGGGACTCGCTGGGCCGCGCGGCGCACCAGCCGAGTCTGCGGGACTGCTGGGCGCAGACGTTGACGTGATTCATGTCACTTTGGTGGACGCTTGGCGCGGCGGTGCTCCCCGTGTCACGATTCCGGCACATGCCCCCTGCCCGAAAACATCGGCGGCGGCTGCTTCTCTTTCAATGCCCCATCCCGCAGGCCGCGGTGATGGGGCATTTCTGTCGGCCTGGAGTTGGCCGCATCGCTCATGTCCTTGCCTTCGCCCGGCCCGGGCAGCACTGGAACGGTGCGAGCGATTCCTCCCGTGCAGAAGGCAGACTCTAGAGAAAGTGGACTCAGATATGCCAAGGCTCTGCAAGCCCTCGGTGAGTGTGCCGGAATACGTCATCACAGCGGAAGAGACCATCGCGTTCGCCGAAAGGGTCCACGCCGGCAAGCCGCAGCTCCCACTGGCGCTTCGCCTGATTCGAAACACGGGGGTGGCGAAGCGGCATATCGTGCAGCCCATCGAAAAGACGCTCCGCCACCCAGGACTGACAGAGCGCAACCGGATCTACGAGGCCGAATCCAAGAAGCGCTGCCCGGAGGTCATCGAACGGGCCCTGGAGAACGCCGAAGTGACCGCGCGTGACATCGACGCCATCATCTACGTGTCGTGCACCGGGTTCATGATGCCGTCGCTGACCGCATGGCTGATCAACCGCATGGGCTTCCGAGACGACACCCGGCAGATACCCATCGCGCAGCTGGGCTGTGCGGCAGGCGGTGCGGCGATCAACAGGGCTCACGACTTCTGCATGGCCCACCCCGGGAGCAACGTCCTGATCGTCTCGTGCGAGCTGTGCTCCTTGTGCTACCAGCCTGACGAGGACGACATCGGGTCGCTGCTCTCCGACGGCCTGTTCGGCGACGCGGTCGCGGCGGCCGTGGTGCGGGGCACAGGCGGCACCGGCATCGAGCTGGAGCGCAACTCCTCCTACCTCATCCCGAACACCGAGGACTGGATCTCCTACGCCGTGCGCGACACCGGCTTCCACTTCCAGCTGGACCGCCGCGTGCCCGGAACCATGGAGCCGCTCGCCCCGGTGCTGCGCGAATTCGCCACGACCCACCAATGGGATGCCGCCAACCTCGACTTCTACATCGTGCACGCCGGCGGCCCCCGGATCCTGAACGACCTCGCCAAGTTTCTGGACGTCGACAGGAAGGTCTTCCGGCACAGCTGGGCGACCTTGACCGAGTACGGAAACATCGCCAGCGCTGTCGTACTCGACGCGGCCCTGCGGCTGTTCGAAGAGGACACCCCGATGCCCCACGCGACCGGTCTTATCGCCGGCTTCGGCCCCGGCATCACCGCCGAGATGGCACTGGGCCGCTGGAGCAGCGATGCGGCGCAGATCCTCGACTGAGCCCGGTGCGGCGGCCGTTGCCCGCACCTCGGCGAGAGCTCGTACCGACAAAGGAATCGAGAGCCCATGACTGACCTCATCATTCCGGCCGGTGGGGGACGAAAGCTGGTCACCCCCGCGCAGGAAGTGACCTTCAAGGCCACCCAGGCGCAAGGATCGTCCATCTCGATCTTCGAAGTGGTCGTCCCGCCCGGATTCGACGTCGGCGCGCACGTGCACAGCCACTCCCAGGAATTCTTCTATGTCCTCGAGGGTGAGCTGGATCTGCTCTGCTTCGAGCCGACCGAGCGCACGACGGACACCTGGCACCACTGGAAGTCCGCTGAGGGGGATCGCGTCATCCGCGCGGCCGAGGGCGGCTGCATGTTCGTTCCGCCCGGCACGCCGCACGCGTTCCGCAATGCCACGGACAAGCCGGTGAAGATGCTCTTCCAGAGCTATCCCTCGCCCGACCACGAGGACTACTTCGAGGAGATCGCGGAGATTTGGTCGCGCGGCACCACGGTGGATCCCGAGGCCGTGGAAGAGATGCGCAAGCGCTACGACGTCAGCCAGATCACGCCGCTGCGCTACGAGCCGCCCGTGCCCGCGATCCCCGGTCAGGACATGAACGCGAAGCGGAGCGGGTGATGATCGCCATGGAACCGATACCCCTCGTCCACGCCAGCCTGGGAGAACGGGAACTGTCCGCCGTCGCAGAGGTCTTCGCCTCTGGTTGGCCGGCCGGACAGGGCCCCAAGGGCAAGGCCCTGGAAGCCCAGCTCGCCCAGAAGTACCAGGTGGCTGACGCGGTAGCGGTGAGCAACTGCGGCGCCGCGCTGCACCTGGCGTTGATGGCGCTCGGAGTCAAGCCGGGTGACGAAGTGATCGTCGCCGACTACACCTTCCCGGCGCCCGCCCACGCCGTGCGCTACCTCGGGGCGGTCCCGGTCTTCGCCGACGTACGGGCCGACACCGGAACGGTGGACCCGCGGGCGGTGGCGGATCTGGTCGGCCCCCGGACCGCGGGCGTGATCGCGGTGGACACGGTCGGCATGCCCGCGGACTACGCGCCGCTGCAGGCCATCGCGGACCGCCACGGCCTGTTTCTGGTGGAGGACGCCGCCTGCGCAGTGGGCGCCACGTACCGGGGGCGCGAGGCGGGTGCACTGGCCGAGGTGGCCTGTCTCTCCTTCCACGGCCGCAAGGGGGCCACGAGTGGTGAGGGCGGGGCCCTGCTGGCCACCGACCCGGCCGTCGCACAGGACGCGCGGCTCCGTTCCTCCTTCGGCATCGGCAGCATCTTCGACATGGGCAAGGTCGTCGGCCTGCCGATCCCGGAGTTCACCGAGATCGGGTACAACTTCAAGTTGTCCGACATCGCCGCGGCGATTCTCCAGGTCCAGATCGGCCGGATCGGCGAACTGCTCGCCCGCCGCAATGCCGTGGCTGCGCAGTACGCCGAACTCCTGGCCGATGAAGAGCTCCTGACTCTTCCTCATGTGCCTGAGGACCGCACCCACGCCTGGCAGTCCTACATGGTCACGCTGGACTCGAGCGTGGATCGTGCGGCGGTCGCCGCCGACCTGCGCGCCCAGGGCATCGGCTGCGGCCACGGCACCTGGGCGACGCACGTCCAGCCGGTGTTCAAGTCCGGGCACGCATGCCCGGTCTCGGCGGACCTCTTCCGCCGCAACCTCGCCATCCCCATGCATGCGGAACTCAGCGTGAGCCAGGTCGAGCGGGTCGTGGATGCCCTGCGCGACTCGCTGCGTGCCCACTCGACGTCCACCCGGGTCCTTGGAGGGGCCGCATGACAGACACTCAGCCGACTCCGGACGGCGTACTGCGACTGATCAACGGCTACTGGGCCACCGGAGTCCTCGGTGCCGCAGCCGCTCACTCGCTCTTCACCCATCTCGAGAACGGGGCGGACACGGCCGCGCAGCTCGCCACCCGCGCCGGGATCTCCGAACGCGGCGCACAGACCCTCCTCGACGGCCTCATCGGTGTGGGTCTGATCGAACTGCACCAGGGCCGCTACCGAAATACCTCCGAGGCAGCCACCTACCTGGTCGAGGGCAAGCCCGCCTCGCTGAGCAGCTTCGCCCAGCTGAAGCTGAAGCACATGGGCTCCCTGACCGCCCTGCCGGAGGTGGTACGGGCCGGGGGGCCGATGACGGACCCGACCACCGAGGTGGCCGACAACCCGCACTGGGAGGAGGTCGTCCCGGCGATCGCCGCGCAGTCGGTGCCCGCTGCGACGGTCGCCGCCGAGGTGCTCTCCCTCGCCGAGGCGGGTGAGGTATCCATCCTCGACGTAGGTGGTGGCTCCGGTATCTATTCTGCCATCTGGCTGGAGACCAACCCGGCCGCCCGTGCGACTCAGCTCGACTGGGAGCCCATCAACGCGATCGCCCGCCGGTTGCTGGACGAGCGCGGCTTGGGGGACCGTTTCACCTGTGTCGACGGTGACTTCCACAGCAGTGACTTCGGCACGGCCAAGTACGACGTCGCGCTGTACTCCCACATTGCCCACCAGGAAGGCCCCGAGGGGAACATCGAGGTCTTCACCAGACTGCGGGACTGCCTCAAGCCCGGTGGCGCGCTGGTCGTCTGCGACTACGTCGTCGACGACGACCGCGGCGGCCCGGCCTTCCCGCTGATCTTCGCCTCGGAAATGCTCCTGAAGAGCCAGCAGGGCGGCACCTGGCGGCAGTCGGAGTACCGCGACTGGCTCCGCAAGGCGGGCTTCGAGGAAGTCTCGTTCCACTCCGCCCCCCCGGCCACCCTGGTGGTCGCCCGCTAGCGGGACACAACCAACGCGGTGGAACACAGCGAGAAAGGAGACCAGTTGTGGAGCCGGTGAACGTCGCCATCATCTACTACAGCGCGACCGGCAGCGTGCACGCCCTGGCCCGGGCAATTGCCGAGGGAGCCGGGAAGGCCGGTGCTGCCGTGCGCCTGCGCAAGGTCCGCGAGACGGCCCCGCCGGAGGCCATCAACGCCAACCCGGCGTGGGCCCAGCACATTCAGGACAGCGCCGGCGTCGCCGAGGCCACCCTCGGCGACCTGGGCTGGGCCGACGCGGTGCTGCTCGGCACCCCGACGCGTTTCGGCAATCCGGCCAGCCAGCTCCGGGCGTTCCTCGAGACGACCGGCCCGCTGTGGTCCCAGGGCAAGCTCGCCGGCAAAGTGTGCTCGGTCTTCACCGCCAGCAACACTCTCCACGGCGGACAGGAGTCCACCATCCTGGCGCTGTCCAACACCTTCTACCACTGGGGCGGAGTCATGGTGCCGCCCGGCTATACCGATCCCGTCCAGTTCAAGACCGGCAACCCTTACGGCACTTCCCACGTGGCCGGCCAGGGCGCGCCCAGCGAGGAGACCCTGCAGTCGGCCCGTCACCAGGCCCGCCGCGTCGTCGACGTCGCAGCGGCGCTCAAGGCCGGCCGCGCCGCCGTCTGAACGCCCGGGCCTACCCGTGCAAGGAGAATGCTCGTGAACGTCGCCCTGTGGATCGTCGCGGCCGTCCTTGGCGCAGTCAGCCTGGCCGGCGGCGCTATGAAGATGCTCCAGTCCACTGAGAAACTGGCCGCATCCGGCTATGGCTGGGTCGAGGACTTCAGCCCCGGCAGCGTCAAGACCATCGGCGCCCTGGAGGCGCTGGCCGGAGTGGGGCTGATCCTGCCCGCCGCCCTGGACATCGCACCGGCTCTGGTGCCGACGGCCGCCGCCGGCCTGGTGCTGCTGATGATCGGCGCAGCGCTCACGCACCTGCGCCGCCAGGAGACCAAGCTGATCACGGTAAACGTGGTCCTGCTCGCGGTAGCCGCCTTCGTGGCGTGGGGCCGCTACGGGCCCTACTCCTTCTGAACTCCTCCTCAGCTCGGCCGCCTTGGCGGCACAGCAGCGCAACGCACCACCCACGTGCCCCCGGCGGAAGCCGGGGGCACGTCTCGTGCGCCGCTGGGCGGCGACGGTCAAGCGCATCTCTCGCCCATCGCAAAGGAGACGGCCCCATGCACGGCTCAACGGCCTATAAATCAATTCAGAAGCGCGGTCTTCACATCGGCCTGTTGCCGGAGATGGCCGCGTCCGTGAACGGGTCGACGCCCATCATCCTCGACCACGACCTGGGCATATTCCCCGAGGTGGGACGCCGCCTGACGGTGGCTCAGTACGCCGAGCACGTGGACGACCTGGCGGCCCGGCTGTGGGCGGCAGGGGTCCGGCCCGACGAACGCGTCGTGCTCTACAAGGCCGCCAACGCCGACCACTGGATGCTCGCCGCAGCGGTGTCCCGCATCGGGGCGGTCGTCGTGAACCTTTCGCCGGCGCTGGACGCAGCAACCGCGGCCGCCCTGATCGAACGGGTCGACCGGCCGACGCTGCTCACCGACGGGGCCAAGCTCGACGTCCTCGCCGAGGTGCCGCTGACGGAGCTCACCCGTCGGGTGATCAGCACGTCCGGCGACCGGCCGGGCGCGGTCTCGCTCGCCGGGCTCGCCGGGGCCCCACGGGTCAGGCCGGTGCTCCGGCCGATCGACGAGGCCGCTGTGATCACGCATACCTCGGGCACCACCGGCATCCCGAAGCTCGTAGTCCACACGCCACGGACCCAGGGCATCCGGCTCGTACCGCAGTGGCGTCTGCTCTCCCTGATGCGGAAGAAGGAGACCGTCGCGATCCACATCCCCTTTGTGCACTCGCGGATGGTCGCGGCGATGTCCCTGGCCCTCCTCAAGGAGTTCCCTGTCCTGCTCATGAGGGAGTCGGAGCCCGCCGACGTCGCCGAGCAGCTGATCGAGCACCGGCCGGTGCTCATCGAGGCGCTTCCCAACTCGCTGATGGAATGGGAGCAGCTGGCCGAGGACCCGCGTGCGCCGTTCGGCTCGGTGAAGATCTTCAGCAGCACCTTCGACGCGATCCACCCCGGGACGATGAGCCGACTCCTCAACGCGTCCCACCGGCGCGGTGCCCTGTTCTTCCAGATCTACGGGCAGAGCGAGGTCGGCCCGGCCGTCGGCCGCGCCTACTTCCGTCGTTCCGCGCACCGGGCGAACGGGCGCTGCGTCGGCTGGGCCATGCCGAAGGGCGCGGCCAGGGTGCGAGTGGTGAGCCGGGACGGGCAGCCCCCGTCCGAGACGAACCCCGGCTTCATCGAGGTCGCGTGGGACGGCCTGGCGAAAACGTACTTCGCGGAGCAGGAGCGGTACGCCACCAACCGCAACGGCGACTGGTGGCGGACCGGCGACGTCGGCTACCGCACCAAGCTCGGGTGCCTGCACATGCTCGACCGGGAGGTCGACATGGTTTCCGGGGTGCGCAGCTCCCTGGAGATCGAGGATGTCGTACTCAGCAAGCTGGACGAGCTCAGCGAGCTGGTCGTCGTGCAGGGACCGGACTCCGTGCCCGTCCCGGTGGTCTGCACTGCCGACGACAAGCCCCTGGACCAGGCCCGTTGGCGGGCGGCCGTCGCCGGCTTCCCTCAGCTGGGCGACCCCGTCCAGATCCCGCACGCCGAACTGCCCCGCACGGCCACGCTGAAGGTGCAGCGCAAGGCGCTCGCTCACCGGTTCCAGAAGCAGCAGAAGGACAGCGCCTGACGGGCTCGCGCACGTGCGGCCGCGGCGCTCTGCTGCGGCTTCCCGACCAGGCA
>NZ_JASCIR010000057.1 GCF_029968095.1 Streptomyces solicavernae
GTTTCCCCCGCGCCGGCCCCCCGGCGGGGGGGGGGGGGGCCCGGGGGCGGGGACGGGGGCGGGGGCGGGGGCGGGGGCGGCTGAGCGCAGGTGCGTGAGCAGCACCTCCGCGAGGGCCTGCGGGGCCTCCACCGCGAGGTGGCCCGCAGGGATGACCTCAAGGGCGGCCCGGGGGACGCCGTCCACCAGCTCCCGGGCGTGCGCCACCGGCGTCGCCACGTCGTGGGACCCGGCGACGACCAGCGTGGGCGCGGCGATCCGGCCCAGCCGGTCGCGCAGGTCGTACGCGGCGAGCGCGTCGCAGCAGGCCGCGTACCCGGCGGGCTGCGCCCCGGCGAGCCCGGCCAGCAGCCGGCGCCCGAACGGCGAGGCCGCGACGCCCGCGCCGGGCTCGGCGAACCAGCGTGCCGGACTGGCCCCGACCAGCGGCGCAAGCCCCTCCCGCCGTACCAGGGCGGCACGCTCGTACCACGGCTGCGCGGCCCCGAAGTGCGCCGAGGAACAGATCGCCGCCAGGGAGAGCAGGCGCTCCGGCCGGTGGACGGCGAGGTGGGCGCCGATCGCCCCGCCGAGGGAGACGCCCGCGTAGTGGAACCCGGTCAGGCCGTGATGGTCGGCGACGGCGAGGACGAGCGCGGCCAGATCCTCGACCGTCGTGCGCCCCGGGGCCGGGTCGGGCAACAGCTCGGCCGGGGAACCGCCGTGGCCGGGCAGGTCGAACCGGAAGACGCGGAAGTGGCGTGCAAGGGAAGGGAGTTGAGGCTCCCAGAGCGCCATGGACGTCCCCAGGGAAGGCCCGAGGACCAGCGGCGGTGCGTCCGCAGGTCCGGCCACCTCATGGTGCAGCAGGAGAGGGCGGGCGGAGGGGAGATCCATGGCGGCTCCAAGCGGTCTCAGCGGTTCCGGGCGCTCGGAGCAGTCCGGGCGGTCGGAGCGGTCCGAGCGGTCCGAGCGGTTCCGGACTCGGTTTCGGGTTCGGGTTCGGGTTCGGGTTCGGGTTCGTCGGGCGCGGCCTACCCCGCCGCGAGGTCCGAAGGGTGCTGGGCCAGCGGCGTGACCTCGACCTTCATGAACGGGAACAGCGGGAGGTTCCACAGGAGGTCGTGGAGGGCCGCGTTGTCCGCCACGTCGAAGACGGAGATGTTCGCGTACTCACCGACGCAGCGCCAGATGTGCACCCACTCCCCCGACTTCTGCAGCTCCCGGCAGTAGGCCTTCTCCCGGGCCACCAGGTCCGCGCGCACCTCCGGGGCGAGGTCGCGCGGGATGTCGACGTCCATACGTACGGCGAAGAGCATCGTCGATCACACCCTGTCGAGGACGAAGTCGTACGTGACCTCGCTGCCGCTGCCGTCGGCGGTCGGCGTCGGGTCGAGGATCAGCTCGGGCTTCACCGCGGAGGCGACGTCGTCGGCGACATGGCTGCCGCCCTTGAAGTACAGCTGCGTGGTGACGCGTTGGCGTCCCGGGGCGGACACCTTCAGGTGGAGGTGGGCGGGGCGCCAGGCGTGCCAGCCGGCGGCCGCGATCAGCCTGCCGCAGGAGCCGTCCGTCGGGATCTGGTACGGCGCGGGCTGCACGGTGTGGATCCGGAAGCAGCCCTGGGCGTCGGTGACGACCGTGCCGCGCAGGTTCCACTGCGGCAGGTTCGGGGCGAACTGCGAGTAGAGGCCGTCGTCGTCGGCGTGCCACATCTCCACCTCGGCGCCCGCCAGTGCGGCGCCGTCCACGTCCGTGACCCGGCCCTGGAAGAGCAGCGGCGTGCCGCCCTCGTCCGCGCGCATGGGCAGGGCGCCCTCGCCGCCGGTGAAGCGCGGCGAGTCCGGGACGTAGTAGGGGCCCTCGATGGTGCCCTTGCTGCCGAGCCGGTCGTCGTTGGCGACCTCCTCGACGACGTGCTCCAGCCACACGTCGAGGAAGAGCGGCCACTCGCCGTCCGCGCCGACCTGGATCAGCCAGGCCTTGAGCGCGTCGTACTCTGCGTACGTCACCTGGTGCCGGCGCACGATGTCGTGGGCGGCGGTGAGGAGTTCGGTGACCAGGGTGTTCACCCGCGCGGTGTCCACGTCCACGGCCCCGGCGCGCTCCTTGCTGCGGAACCGCTCGGTCGCGGCGGCTCCGGAGGCCGCCGCGGTGGCCTGCTCCTCGGTGCCGGTGGGCGCGGCTTCGGCGCCTGGGTCCTGCTGTTCGGTGGCGATGTCGGTCATCTGCCCGTCCCTTTCCTGTGTCGGGTGCCTGTCGGCCGTACGTACGTTGCCGGTCAGCGGTCCTGGCGGTACCGGGCCAGCTTGTCGGGGTCGATCTCGATGCCGAGGCCCGCGCCTTCGCGGACGCGCAGGGTGCCGTCCGTGATGGTCAGGGGCTCGGCGAGGAGGTCGTCGGTCATGTCGAGGAAGTTCGACAGCTCGCCGGCGTGGCCGGCCGAGGAGCGGTGGGCGGCGCCGAAGGCGACCGAGCACAACGTGCCGATCTGGCCGTCGATCTGATTGCCCATCACCACCTCCACGCCAAGGCCCTCGCACTCGTGCAGCACGCGCTGGGAGGCGGTGAAGCCGGTGCGGGCGGTCTTGATGCTGATCGCGGTGGCGGAACCGCCGAGGAGTTCCCGGGTCACCTCGCCCGCCCGGGTCGCGCTCTCGTCGGCGATGAACGGCACGGGGCTCTGCGACACCAGCCAGCGGCGGCCCAACACGTCGTCGGCCGGGCAGAGTTCCTCGGCGAAGGTGAGCCCGAGGTCGGCCATCTCGCGCAGGGCGCGGGCCGAATCGGACGCCGTCCAGCCGCGGTTGCCGTCGATGTAGAGCTCCGCCTCCGGACCCAGCGCCGCGCGCAGGGCCCGGCAGGCGGCCACGTCGTCGCCGTAGGGGCGGCGGCCGACCTTCACCTTGAACGTCGTGATGCCGTAGGTGTCGCGGATCCGTTCCGCCTCGGCCACCATCTGCTCGGCCGGGGCGAAGCCCACCATGTGGCTGACCCGCATGCGGTCCGTGTAGCCGCCGAGCAGCCCGTTGACCGGGAGGCCGGCGGACTGGCCGAGGAGGTCCCACAGCGCCATGTCGACCGCGGCCTTGGCGGCCGGGTTGCCCACGGTGCGCTCCAGGCGGGCGTGCACCTGTTCGCGTTCCAGGGGGCTCAGGCCGAGGATCTGCGGGGCGAAGATCCGGTCGATCACGGCGACGACGGATTCCTGCGTCTCGCCGTACGTGTACGGGCGGGGCGGCGCTTCGGCGGTGCCGGTCAGTCCGTCGTCGGTGTGCACGCGTACGAGAACGTGGTCGGCGGTGTGCACCTCGCCGCTCGCGAATTTCAGGGGCTTCGCATAGGGAATTCCGAATGGAATTGCCTCGACCCGGACGATCTTCATGTCCATCCTTCTGAGGAATCGATTCCCGCCGGGGGAGCGAGAAATATCTGATGGCGCTCCAGCATTTCGAGGAGGTTCCGCAGCAGCGGCGAGGGGTCGTCCGCCCGCCAGGCGAGGTCCAGGCGCACCGTCGGGGCGTCCTCGATGTCCTTGCAGACGACACCCGCGCGGGGTGCGGCGCGGACGGACTCCGGGAGCACGGCGACGCCGAGCCCGGCGGCGACCAGGGCGAGGGCCGTGGAGGTCTCCTTGACCTCGTATGCAGCGTGCGGCGGAAATCCGGCGGCGGTGCAGCCGCGGGCGACGGCGTCGTTGACCACCGAGCCGAGCCGGGCCGCGTACCGGATGAAGTCCTCGTGCCGCAGCTGCTCGAACCGGACGGAGTCCGCGTCGGCCAGCCAGTGCTGCTCCGGGACCGCCACGATCAGCGGTTCGACGGCGATGGGGCGGTGCGCGATGCCCTCCTGGCGGACCGGCGGGCGCAGCACTCCGACGTCGAGGCGGCGTTCGAGCAGGCCGCGCTCCTGTGCGGACGTCAGCATCTCGGTCTCCACCTCCATCATCACGTGCGGCATCTCCTGCTTGACCAGCCGGGCGAGGGCCGGCAGCTGCCGGTAGGCGGCCGTGCCGGTCAGGCCGAACCACAGCACCCCCTCGGCTCCGGCGGCGAAGCGCGCCACCCGGGCGGCGGCCTCGTCGACGGCCCGCAGGACGCGCTCGGCGTCGGTGCGGAACAGCTCGCCGGCGCCGGTCAGGTGAACCTGCCGGGTGGTCCGGGAGAAGAGCTCCACGCCGAGTTCCGCCTCCAGGCGGCGGATCGCCTGCGACAGCGGCGGCTGGGCCATGTGCAGCAGTTCCGCCGCTTTTCCGAAATGGCAGGTCTCTGCCACCGCCATGAAATAGCGAAGATGCCGCAGCTCCATCGCAGCGCCCCTTTCTCCGCTCGTCGGTTCGGGGGCCTCGAATGCACCCCACCGTAGAGAGCGAATCGATACGAGACAAATACTTGAAAGGAATCTATTGAGACGCCGCCGATATGAACACCCCCCTGGGTCAACCCTGGGCAAATGTCCGGGGCCGAGAATTCACCGCGCTGCCATGGTGCTGAAAAGCAGCCGCAACAAGCCGTTGCCGCCGGCCGGGACCGGGTGGCGGCGGCCGACCGGGAGGAGACGACCATGGCCGAGGACTTCAGCCGTGCGCGGGCCTTGCTCGACGACGCGCTCGTGGAGGACCCCGAGAACGGGCAGTACCGGGTGAAACGCAGCATCTTCACCGACGAGGAGCTGTTCGACCTGGAGATGGAGCACATCTTCGAGGGCAACTGGGTCTACCTGGCGCACGAGAGCCAGATCCCGGAGACCGGGGACTACTTCACCACGTACATCGGCCGCCAGCCCGTGGTCATCTCCCGTGACAAACAGGGTGAGCTGCACTGTCTGATCAACGCGTGCAGCCACCGCGGCGCGATGCTGTGCCGGCGCAAGACCGACAACCGCACCACCTTCACCTGCCCGTTCCACGGCTGGACCTTCAACAACAGCGGCAAGCTCCTGAAGGTCAAGGACCCGCGGGAGGCGGGCTATCCCGAGCAGTTCAACAAGGACGGCTCGCACGACCTGAAGAAGGTCGCCCGCTTCGAGAGCTACCGCGGCTTCCTGTTCGGCAGCCTCCGCGCGGACGTCAAGCCGCTCACCGAGCACCTGGGCGACGCGGCGGTCGTGATCGACATGGTGGTCGACCAGTCGCCGGAGGGCCTTGAGGTGCTGCGCGGCTCGTCGACGTACCACTTCGACGGCAACTGGAAGCTCCAGGCGGAGAACGGCGCCGACGGCTACCACGTCTCCGCCACCCACTGGAACTACGCGGCCACGCAGGCCCGCCGTACGTCGGGCGAGTCCACGAACGACACCAGGACGATGGACGCCGGCGGCTGGGCCAAGCAGGAGGGCGGTTTCTACTCCTTCGACCACGGCCATCTGCTGCTGTGGACCAAGTGGCTCGACCCCGCCAACCGGCCGCTGTTCAGCAAGCGCGACGAGCTGGCGGCGGAGCTGGGCGAGGCGAAGGCCGACTGGATGATCGGCGTCTCCCGCAACCTCTGCCTGTATCCGAACGTGTACCTGATGGACCAGTTCAGCTCGCAGATCCGGCACTTCCGGCCGATCTCCGTCGACCAGACGGAGGTGACGATCTACTGCATCGCCCCCAAGGGCGAGCCGGCCGAGGACCGGGCCCGCCGCATCCGGCAGTACGAGGACTTCTTCAACGCCACCGGCATGGCCACCCCGGACGACCTGGAGGAGTTCCGCTCCTGCCAGAAGACGTACCTGGCCCGGTCCATGCCCTGGAACGACCTGAGCCGCGGCGCCGTGCACCAGATCGACGGGCCGGACGAGGCCGCCGCGCTGGTCGGCATCAACCCGATCGCCAGCGGCGTGCGCACCGAGGACGAGGGGCTCTACCCCATCCAGCACGGCTACTGGCTGCAGACCCTGCGCGAGGCGATGGAGGCGGCGAAGTGAGCACGACGACCGACGAGAGCCTGCTGGAGACCGTCCGCCGGTTCCTTTACCGCGAGGCCCGGCACCTGGACGACCGCGAGTTCGAGCAGTGGCTGGAGTGCTACCACCCGGACGCCGAGTTCTGGATGCCGGCCTGGGCCGACGACGACGGGCTCACGCAGGACCCGCAGCGCGAGATCTCCCTGATCTACTACCCGAACCGGGGTGGCCTGGAGGACCGCGTCTTCCGGATCCGCACGGACCGCTCGTCCGCCACGAGCCTGCCCGAGCCGCGCACCGGACACAACATCACCAACGTCGAAGTCACCGGCCGGGACGGCGCGTTCGTGGACGTCCGGTTCAACTGGTTCACGCTGTACTACCGCTACCAGACCGTGGACACGTACTTCGGGACGTCGTTCTACCGCCTCGACCTCTCCGGCGGCGAGCCGCTGATCACCGGCAAGAAGGTCGTCCTGAAGAACGACTACGTGCACCACGTGGTGGACGTCTACCACGTCTGACCCGCGACTGACCCGCGACGCCGTGACATCACGTCCGCCCCCGTCTCATCCGCGCGATGAGCCAGCCGAAATGAGCACCCCCATGTCCTTTCAGGTAGCCCTGAACTTCGAGGACGGCATCACCCGTTTCATCGCGTGCCGTCCGGACGAGACCGTGGCCGAGGCCTCCTACAAGGCCCGTATCAACATCCCGCTCGACTGCCGCGACGGCGCCTGCGGCACCTGCAAGTCGCTGTGCGAGTCCGGGAGTTACGACGGCGGCGACTACATCGAGGAGGCCCTGTCCGACGACGAGGCCGCGCTCGGCCACTGCCTGCCCTGCCAGATGACCCCGCAGAGCGATCTGGTGCTGCGCATCCCCTCCTCGTCCGCCGCCGCGAAGACGGCCGCCGCCGCCCACGCGGCGACGCTCGTCCGCATCAGGCACCACTCCCCGAGCACCGTCGAGTTCGGGCTCGAAGCCGACGACCGGGAGGCGCTCGACTTCCTTCCCGGCCAGTACGTGAACGTCAGCGTGCCCGGCAGCGACCAGACCCGCTCGTACTCCTTCAGCTCGGGACCCGGCCAGCGGGAGCTGTCCTTCCTCGTCCGGACGGTCCCGGGCGGCCGCATGTCCGGCTACCTCGCCGAGCGCGCGCAGGTGGGAGACCGCCTGGAGTTCACCGGCCCCATGGGCAGCTTCTACCTGCGCGCCCGCGTGCGGCCGCTGCTGCTGCTCGCCGGCGGGACCGGCCTGGCCCCGCTGCTCTCCATGCTGGAGCAGCTGGCGCAGCAGCCGGCCGGGCACCCGGTCCACCTGCTGTACGGGGTGACGAGCGACCAGGACCTCGTCCATCTGGACACCCTCGCGGAGTACGCGCAGCTCATCCCGGGCCTCACCTTCGACCACTGCGTCGCCGACCCCGCGACCACCGCACGCAACCAGGGCTTCGTGACCGGTCTGATGGACGCGGACACCCTGCACCAGGGCGACGTCGACGTGTATCTGTGCGGCCCGCCGCCCATGGTCGAGGCGGTACGGGGTCACATCGCGTCCCTCGGCGTGACTCCGGCCTCCTTCCACTACGAGAAGTTCACCCCGGCCGCCGTGCCCGAGCCCGCGGAGGCGGCGTGAGCGCGCGGACCGAGCAGAACGAGCAGAGCGTGCAGAGCGAGCAGAGGGACCTGATGGTGCAGACCGTGCACCCGGGACGGTTCGCCGGGAAGGCCGCCGTCGTCACCGGTGCCGCGCAGGGCATCGGCCTCGCCGTCGCCCGGCGCCTGGCGGCCGAGTCCGCCGAACTCACCCTGGTGGACCGCTCGGAGCTGGTCCACGAGGCCGCCGCCGCACTGGGGGCACAGGCACGGGCCGTCACCGCGGATCTGGAGACGTACGCGGGGGCGGAGGCCGCCGCGACCGCCGCCCTTGAGCGGCACGGCCGGATCGACGTACTGATCAACAACGTCGGCGGGGCGATCAACTTCAAGCCCTTCGTGGAGTTCTCCGCGGCGGAGATCGAGGCGGAGCTCACCCGGTCCCTGCTGACCACGCTGTTCTCCTGCCGCGCCGTGCTGCCCGCGATGACGGACCAGGGGCACGGTGTGATCGTCAACGTCTCCTCGGCGGCCACGCGCGGCGTGCACCGAATCCCGTACTCGGCGGCGAAGGGCGGCGTCAACGCCCTGACCGCGTCGCTCGCCGTCGAGTACGCGGGCTCCGGCATCCGGGTCGTGGCCACGGCGCCGGGCGGCACCGAGGCGCCGGCCCGCCGGATCTCCCGGGGCACCCCGCCGCCGCGGACCGCGCAGCAGAGCTCCTGGTTCCAGGCGCACATCGACCAGACCGTCGCCTCCAGCCTCCTGAAGCGGTACGGCACACTGGACGAGCAGGCTGCTGCGATCTGTTTCCTCGCCTCGGACGAGGCGTCGTACATCACCGGGACGGTACTTCCCGTGGCCGGTGGGGACCTGGGGTGAGCGTGTCTTCGGTGACCACACCTTCGGTGACGGCGGCAGGGGTGACAGCGGCAGGGGTGACGGCGACAGGGGTGACCGCGCCGCCGGTGGCCCTTCGGCCGGTGGCCCTTCGGCCAGTGCCTCTTCCGCCGGTGGCCTCTCCTCCGGTGGCCTCTCCTCCGGTGGCCTCTCCCCCGGTCACCGCGCCCGCGGACGCCCGTACCCGCCGATGAACGACCGGCCCGAGCAGCAGCAGCGCCTGATCGGGCGGGGCGCCGAGACCGCGGTGCTGACCCGCGCGGTCGAGGAGGCCTGCGCGGGGCGGCCCGGCCTGCTCCTGGTCGAGGGCCCCGCGGGCATCGGCAAGACGGCCCTGGTCGAGCACGTCCTGCGGACGGCGGGCGACTCCTGCCAGGTGCTCCGGGCCACCGGGGTCTCCTGGGAGACGGACCTGGCCCTCGGCGTGGCCGAGCAGCTGCTGCGCGCCGAGGGCGGCGGGCCCGGCTCCGTGCACGAGACGGGCCGGGGGCTGCACGCGCGCTGGTCGGCCCTGCAGGAACGCGCCCCGCTCGTCGTCGTCGTGGACGCGGCGCACTGGGCGGACGCCGAGAGTCTGCGCGCGGTCTACTCGGCGGTCCGGCGTATGACGCACGAGCGCGTCCTCGCCCTGCTTGTCGCGCGCGACACCTCCGACGTCCTGCACGCACCCGGCGCCCCCGGCCCCGTGGGTGGCGCCCCCGGCCCCGTGGGTGGCGCCTCCGGCCCCGAGGGCGCCGCCTCCGGCCGCCCGCCCCGCGCGCCGGGACCGTCCGACGACGGCTCCCCGGACCACCGGGAGCCGTCCGCGGCCCGCCTGCGGACGCTGGAGTTCCTCGAAGGGCTGCGCGACGACGCCCTGCGCCTCGCCCCCTTCTCCCCCGCCGACGTACGCGACCTGGCCCAGGCGACCGTCGGCATCGCGCTCACGCCGCCCGCCGCGCGCCGCCTGTGCCGGCACACCGGCGGCAACCCGCGGCACGCCGGGCAGCTGCTGCACGAGCTGCCCCGGGAGACCTGGCAGGACTGGCGGCCCGAGCTGCCCGCGCCCGCGCGCTACGCCGCGGCCGTGCGGCAGCGGCTCGACCGGTGCGGCGCGGCCACCCGGTCGCTCGTCGAGACCTGCTCGGTCGTGGCCGACGAGACGCCGCTCGCCCACGTGGCCGCCCTGGCCGGACTGGACGATCCGCTGCCGTCGGTGGACGAGGCGTGCGCGGCGGGCCTGCTCACCGCCGCGGTCGGGCCCGGCCGGCTGCTGCTGTCCTTCGCCCACCCGCTGGTCCGGGCCGCGGTGCTCCAGGCGATCGGGCTGACCCGGCGCGCCGCGCTGCACGAGCACGCCGCCGCCGTCGCGAGGGACCCCGGGGACGCGCTCGCCCACCGGGTCGCCGCCACCACCACGGCGGACGGCGCGCTCGCCGCCGAGCTCGACCGGCACGCGGCAGAGCGGGCCTCGGCGGGCGAGTGGGCGACGGCGGCCGACCTGCTGGTCCAGGCCAGTCGGCTCAGCACGGCCGTGGCGGAGCGCGAGGACCGCCTGCTGCGCGCCGTGGACGCGATGATCGGCGCCGGTGACGTGCCCGAGGCGGTCGGCTTCGCCGACGAGCTGGAGAGCTTCCGGCCGAGCGTGCTGCGCGAGGTCGTCCTCGGCTACCTGGCGATCATGCGCGGCCGCCCGGCCGAGGCCGATGCGTTCCTCACCAGGGCCTTTGAGGAGTGCGACCCGCGCCTGCACCCGGACCTGATGGCCCGGATCAGCCAGCGGCGGGTGCTGCACGCGCTGGCCCGCTGGGACGGGCCGGAACTCGTCAGGTGGGCGCGCAAGGCGCTCGAACTGGCCGATCCCACAGACCCGTCGGCCATCGAGTCGGAGGCCGTACTCGGCCTGGGCCTCGCCGGCGCCGGCCGCCCCCAGGACGCGGTCCGCGCGTACGAGGCGGCGGTGTCGCGGCTGCCGGGCGGCGCGCAGCCGCAGCGCTTCCAGCTGGGCCGCGGCTGGGTCGACCTCGCCCTCGACGCCCCGGAGTCGGCGCGCCGCAGGCTCGAAGCGGCCGTGCCGACCGGTTACAACATGGGCTCCACGCGGATCTCGCTGTGGGCCCAGGGCTGGCTGGCCCGTACCCAGTTCGCGCTCGGCGTGTGGGACGAGGCGCTGGAGACGGTGACGTCCGCGGCGGCCCGCCTCGCCGACGTCCAGATCGAGCTCGCCCGGCCCCTGGTGCACTGGACCGGGGCCCAGATCCACGCCCTGCGCGGTGACTGGGACCTGTCCGACCAGCACGTCAACGAGGCGGCAGCCGCCCCGCACCAGTACGAGGTGATGCTGCTGCCCGCCTGTCTCGCCCGCGCGCAGGTCTTCGAGGCCCGCGCCGAGTACGAGCGGGTCCTGGACGCCCTGTCGCCCGTCTGCCAGCTGCCGTCGCGGGAGTCGGTCGACGAGCCGGGCTTCTGGCCGTGGCCCGACGTGTACGCCAACGCGCTGGTCGTGACGGGGCGGCTGGACGAGGCGGACGCCTTCCTCGCACCGCACGAGGAGCGGGCCGCCGCCCGTGGCCACCGGTCCGCCCTGGCCCGCCTGGGTGTGGCCCGCGGGCGGCTCACCGGCGCGCGCGGCGACATCGACGGCGCCCGCGACCGGTTCGAGGAGGCCCTGGTCCACCTCGAACGGCTGCCGCTCCCCTACGACCGGGCGCGGGTGAACTTCGCGTACGGCCAGACCCTGCGCCGGGCCGGCAAGCGGCGCGAGGCCGACACCGTCCTGCACCACGCCCGGGACCTGTACGTCACGCTCGGCGCGCGCACCTACGTGGACCGCTGCGACCGGGAGTTGCAGGCCGGCGGCGTGCACGCGCCGCGGTCCGGCCCGAGCCTGGCGCAGCTGACGCCGCAGGAGCAGGCGGTCGCCCGCCTGGTGGCGTCCGGGGCGACGAACAAGCAGGCGGCGGTCGAGCTGTACATCTCCGTGAAGACGGTCCAGTACCACCTGACCAACGTCTACGGAAAACTCGGCCTCCGCTCCCGCAGCGAACTGGCGGCCAGATTCCGGGAGCCGGGCACACCCCAGTGAGCCCCGGCGCGGCGGCCGGGGTCACGGGGAGGGCGCGCCCCCGACCTCGGGTGCGACCGCCCGGGACGCGGGTGCCGGGGACGCGCGGTGGGTCGGCAGAATGGTGCGGATGACGACGAGGTCCTTCACGCTGGTGCAGCTGCGCTACTTCTGCACGGTGGCCGAGCTGGAGAACATGACGGAGGCCGCGGCCGCCCTCAAGGTCACCCAGTCGACGGTCTCCTCGGCGATCTCCCAGCTGGAACACGCCATGGGGGTGCGGCTGTTCACCCGGCTCCATCGGCGCGGCCTGCGGCTCACCCCGGCCGGGCGGCGGCTGCTGCGCAGCAGCCTGGTGCTGCTCGAAGAGGCCGACCGGCTGCCCGAGACGGCGCGCGAGGACGGCGGCGACCTCGTCGGTGAGCTCGCCGTCGGGGTGTTCGCGCCGCTCGCGCCGTTCCGGGCCCCGGCCATCCTGGAGGAGTTCGAGCGCGAGCACCCGGGCGTGCACCTGTCCTTCCTTGAGGGGGACCAGGAGTTCCTCCGGCGGGCGCTGCGCGACGGCAAGTGCGAGCTGGCCCTCATGTACGACCTGGGCCTGGGCGCCGAGTTGCCGCGCCGGGTCCTGCAGCGCGTCCCCCCGCACGTCATCGTGGCCGCCGGCCATCCGCTCGCCGCCGACCCGGAACGTCCGGTGAGCCTGCGCGCCCTCGCCGACGAGCCGTTCATCCTGCTCGACCTGCCGCACACCCGCGAGTACTACCTGAGCGTCTTCAAGATGTGCGGCATCGCGCCGGTGATCCGGCACCGGGCCAGCGGCTACGAGACGGTCCGCTCGTTCGTCAGCCGCGGCCACGGGTACTCGGTCCTCAACCAGCGGCTGCACCACGACCTCACGTACGCCGGCAGCCCAGTGGTCCGGCTGCCCATGGCCGAGGAACTGCCGCCGATCGAAGTGCTCCTCGTCCGCGCCGCCGGCAGCCGTCCCACACTCAAGGCGCGGGCCTTCGAGGAGGTCTGCCTCCGGCTCTTCGGGCTCACCGGCTGACGGCCCCCACTGAAGGGCGACCGCCGACCCCGGAGCGCCGACCCCGCAGCGCCGACCCCAGAGCGCGCTTGCATCGATCGAGTCGATGACGCGCAGCGAAAGAATCTGTTAGACACGTCACACGCCGCTCCCCAAACATGGCTGCACTCGACCTGGGGAGCCACCGATGACGACCAGCGAACCAGCCACCACCGCGGCCTCGTCGCCGTCCGCCGAGCACTCCGCGGTCCGGCCCGCCTCGCGGATCCAGAAACGCGTCCTGGCCGGCGGCAGCGTCGGCCAGTTCATCGAGTTCTACGACTTCACCCTGTACGCCCTGTCCGCCGTGACGCTGGCGTCACTGTTCTTCCCCGGCCAGAGCCAACTGGCCGGCCTGCTCTCCACGTTCGCGACGTTCGGCGTCGCCTTCCTGGTCCGCCCGCTCGGCGGTCTCTTCTTCGGCGCGCTCGGTGACCGGATCGGCCGCCGCAAGGTCCTCTACATCACGCTGCTTTCCATCGGCACGGCGACGGCGCTGATCGGCCTGCTGCCCACGTACGCGACCATCGGCGCCGCCGCCCCCGCCCTGCTTGTGCTCTGCCGCCTGGTGCAGGGCTTCTCCGCGGGCGGCGAATCGGTGGGCGCCCCGGCCTTCGTGTTCGAGCACGCCCCGCTCCACCGGCGCGGGTTCTGGCTCAACATCACCCTGGCGGCGACCGCGCTGCCGTCCGTGGTCGGCGGCACGCTGTTCCTGGTCCTGTCGCGCACGCTCGGCCAGGACGCCTTCGCGTCGTACGGCTGGCGCATCCCGTTCCTGCTCTCCCTGCCGCTCGCCTTCTTCGGCCTGTGGATCCGCAGCCGTACGGAGGAGAGCCCCGCGTTCCGACAAGTCCTCGAACGGGCGGAGCGCCGGGAGCACAGCCCGGTGAAGGACGCGTTCCGGGAGAACAAGGTCCGCATGCTGCAGGTGGTACTCGTCATGGGCCTGACCGCGATGGGCTTCTACTTCGTCAGCGGCTACTTCGTGTCGTACATCCAGACCGCGGGCGGTCTCAGCCGTGAGCAGTCACTGCTCACCAACGCGGCCGCGATGCTCCTTTACGCCGTACTGCTGCCGCTGTGGGGCATCGTGGGCGACCGGGTCGGCCGCCGGCCGATGCTGATCGCCGGGGCGGTCGCGCTCGCCGTGGCGGCGGTGCCGTCGTTCGCGCTTGTGACGAGCGGTTCGCTGGGCCTCGCACTGCTTGGGCAGGCCCTGTTCGTTCTCTGCCTGACCCTCTACGGCGGCGGCTGCTACACGTTCTTCGTCGAGATCTTCACGACCCGGACCCGGTTCACGTCGGCGGCCGTGAGCTACAACGTGGCCTACGCGCTGTTCGGCGGCACCGCCCCGTTCGTCGGCACCTACCTCACCGGCCGGACCGGCGTCCCCGGCGCGCCCGGCTACTACATGGCGGCCGCCGCGGCGCTCGTCCTCGTCCTGCTGCTCGCCACGCGGGTGCCCGAGACGCACCCGCACCGCACCGCCGTCGCGGCCTGACCGGCCGTCACCACCCGTTGGAGGAGTACGCCATGAGCGCAGAGACATTCCTGACCGACTTCCACCACGTGGCCGCGATCGGCGCGACCCCCGCCGGCGGCGTCGACCGGCAGGCGGCCACGCCCGAGGACAAGGAGATGCGGGACTGGTTCGCCGCGTTCGCCGCCGAGCGGGGCTGGCCCGTCCGGGTCGACCCGATCGGCAACATGTTCGCCCTGGTCGAGTGGCGGCCGGGCGCCGACTGCGTCCTCGTCGGCTCGCACCTGGACAGCCAGCCCCTCGGCGGCCGGTTCGACGGCGCGTACGGCGTGATCGCGGCCCTGCACGCCGCGGACCGGCTGGCGCGGCGGGTCGCGGCGGGCGAGGAGGCGCCGAAGTACAACCTCGCCGTCGTCGACTGGTTCAACGAGGAGGGCGGCCGGTTCGCCCCCTCGATCATGGGGAGTTCCGTGTTCGCGGGGCTCATGGACGAGCAGGCGATGCTGCGGGTCACGGACCTGGACGGCGTCAGCGTCGCGCAGGCCCTGGACGCCATCGGCTACCGCGGCGCCGACGCCCGCCCCACCCCGGTGGCGTACGCCGAGATCCACATCGAGCAGGGCCGCGTACTGGAGCGCGAGGGGATCGCGCTCGGCGCCGTGGACCACAGCTGGTACACGCAGAAGCTGGACGTCGAGGTGCTGGGAGAGCAGTCGCACACCGGCGCGACCGCGATGGCCGACCGGCGCGACGCCCTGGTGGCCGCGGCCCGGGTGATCGGCCTGGTGCACGACGTGACCGGCGAGTTCGAGCCGGAGTCGATCGTCTCGTCGGTCGGCCATCTCACCCTGGAGCCGAACTCCCCGATCGTCGTCCCGCGGCGGGTCCACCTGGTCGCCGACCTCCGGGCCTCCTCACCGGCGATCGTCGAGCGGGCCCGCGCGCTGCTCCTCGACCGCATCGCGGCTGTCGCCCGCGAGCACCGGCTGACCATCGACGTACGGGACTTCGACGTACGGCCCGTGCAGAGCTTCCCGGAGCGCAGCCTCCAGATCACGGAGAAGGTCGCGGCCGGGCTCGGCGTCGGCGTGCGCCGGATCAACACCATGGCAGGGCACGACTCGGTGCCCATGAACCGGATCGTGCCCGCCCTGATGATGTTCATCCCGTCGATCGACGGGGTGAGCCACTGCGAGCGCGAGCTGACCGACGACGCGCAGATGACGGTCGGCGTGGACGCCCTGACCGAGGCCACCTGGGAGCTGCTCGGCGGCGGGCTCGACGAGGCGGCCGAGCAGCGCGCGGCGCGGGAAGGCACGCGATGAGCGACCTGGCCCACCTCGACGCGGTCACGGCGCTGCGCGCCTTCCGCAGCCTGCAGCTGTCGCCGGTCGAACTCCTCGACGCCGTGACGGCCCAGGCGGAGCGCGTCAACGGCGACCGTGAGACCGGCGTCAACGCGTTCACCGAGACCTTCGCCGGCGAGGCGCGCGCGCTCGCCGAGAAGGCGGCCACGGCCTACCTGAACGCCGCGCGGGACGGGACGCCGACGGCGCCGCTGCTGGGCGTGCCGGTGGCCACCAAGGAGAAGCACACCCTCGCCGGGCGCCGTATCGAGCAGGGCCTCGCGGCGCACGCCGGGCGGATCAGCGGCGCCGACCACCCGGTCGTGGAGCGGGTCCGGCAGGCGGGCGGCGTCGTGCACGCCCGCACCACCTCGCCCGAGTTCAGCTGCGCCACGGTGACGCACAGCCCGATGTGGGGCGTGACCCGCAACCCGTGGAACCTGTCCGCCACCCCGGGCGGTTCCTCCGGCGGGGCGGGCGCCGCGCTCGCGGCGGGGATGACGACCCTGGCGACGGCCTCCGACATCGCCGGGTCGACCCGGGTGCCCGCCGCGTTCACCGGCACGGTCGGCTACAAGGCCCCCTACGGCCGGATCCCCGGGCTCTTGCCGCTGAGCGCGGACTGGTACCGGGGCGACGGGCCGATGGGCCGGACCGTGGCCGACACCGCCCTGCTCGCCGCCGTCCTGTCCGGCCGGCACCCGGCGGACCACGCCTCCTGGGGGCCGCACGGCGTGCCGGTCGAGCTGCCCGAGGACCCGGTGGCGGCGGTGCGCGGCGTGCGGGTCGGGCTTTCGGTGCGGCTCGGCGACTTCGCGGTGGACGCCGAGGTGGCGGACGCCACGCTCGATGTCGCCGCCCGCCTGGAGCAGGCCGGGGCGACCGTCGTGCCGGTGGACCTGCCCTGGACCCCGGCTCGGGTCATGCGTACGGTCTTCGCCCACTTCGGGCAGATCCTCGGCCCGGCGATGGAGCGCGAGTGCGGCGACGTGGCGTCCCTCGCGCCGTACGCGCAACGCTTCATCGCCGACGCCCGCCGGGCCGCACAACGGGACGGCCTTGTCGAGTCGCTGGCCCTGGACGCGGCGCTGCAGGGCGAGTTGGCGACCGCGATGGCCGAGGTCGACGTGCTGCTCTGCCCGACCAACGCCGTGACGGCGCTCGCCGCGGACGGCGACCACCTGGACGGCCCGAACGTCGGCGACCGCCACCTCGACCACTACTGGGAGGGGCATCTGACCAGCCCGTTCAACGTCGCCAACCGCTGCCCGGTGCTGGCCGTCCCCAGCGGAGCCGCCGGCAACGGTGTGCCGACCGGGGTCCAGGTGGTGGGGCACCCGCTGGACGAGGCGGGGGTGTTCCGCGTGGGGGCGGCCGTGGAGGCGCTGGTGCCGCGCGCCCGGTGGCCGCTGGCGTCCGACGGCGACGCCCCTTCCCTACGGGCCGACCGGACGCCAAGTCGCTGACGCCGGGGGCCTCTTCACAGCACCAGGTCTCGCCGGGCCCGATGGGGCCGCCCTGGCCGAAGGGGCACCGGGGGTCACCCGGCGGATGCCCGCGTACAGCGACCGTAGAACCGCCCGCTTCCGCCGCGCCATGGACAAATGCAAAAGTCCCGAGGAGCCAGTTTCATACATTTGCTCAAACCCGGCGAGGGGGGAATGCGCGATCTCGGAGAGGAGCTGTCGCTCCGGCGAACTGGCAGTTTCCAATTCCTCGTTCATGCCTTACGGTCTTGGCTCTGCACGGAATCCGCAGCACGCAAGGCCCACCCGGCCGCCCGGTGCACCTCGCCCGCACCCCCGCGTGACCGTGCCGCGACACCCGAGTTGAGGCCGGAGCGGTCTCAACTCCCTTCTGCAGCACGGCCCGAACTCCTTCGAACTCCTTGAACTCCCTTGAAGTCCTTCAAGTCCTTTGAAGTGCTTTGAAGTCCTTCGAAGTGCTTTGAAGCCCTTGAAGCCCTTCGAAAAACAGCGAACTCCGAGGAACCCATGAGCGAGCAAACGACGACCACCGAGGTGGCCGCACCGGCCGGTGACGGCCTCAAGGCGGGGCTCAAGAACCGCCATCTGTCCATGATCGCCATCGGCGGCGTCATCGGCGCCGGC
>NZ_JASCIR010000058.1 GCF_029968095.1 Streptomyces solicavernae
TGGTCAGGATCGCTCCGCGATCCTTGATCGCGTCGCTCCGCGACGCGATGTCGACTTCGCTCCGCGAAGTCGAGGGGCGGGCTGGAGGGTTGGGGGGCGTCGGTTTTCGGGTGCCTGTTTCAAGATCGAATGGTTCAAGGAGCTGTGCTCCACACCTTCGGTGCGGAGCACAGGGGGTGAGGGTTCGTCAGAGGGTGTACGGGGAGCGAGAGATGGCGGTGGGTTGGGGGTTCTCTTTGTGTACAGAGGGAGTTGACGTTTTCCCAGGTCAGGGCGGTTTCCAATGGCGTTATCTGCCATTCCAATGGCTGTTTCGGCCATTGACCTTGCCTATAGGCAACATCGGTTACAGGCCCAGACCGTGACACAAAGTCACCATCCCACAACCCCCGTGAACCTGACCCACCACCAGGCCGGATGCCGCAGGATGAGGGGATGACACACCCGATACGCACTGTCCGTGAAGCGCGCTGCCCCAGCTGCAGGGAGACAGCCGAGATGATCCATGTGCGAGTGGAGGGCAATGTCGATGTTCGACGCTGCGGCGAGTGCACCGCCGAGGTTGAACTGCAGCTGCTCGTCTACGCGAAGCCAAGCGAGGTCACACACCCCGGAGCTGGGTGAGCACTCATCGCCAGCCTGCGCAGGACGACCACCACCAGGACCAGCGCGAGCCTCTCGGCCCGTGCACAACGCTGCTTCCAGCTCAACCTATCCAGGGCCAGAGCCAAGTTGCGCAGCTAGCCCTTCCCTCCTTGAAAGTGCGGCCCGTCAGCTTCGCACCACAGAAGAGGAGAGAGGCATGCCCACCCAACAGGCCCCCGAGGCGGCACAGCAACCAAGGCCCCGCCAGAAGAACGCGTACGCAGAACTCCGGATCGGTGGCACACGCATCACCACCACCCGCCGGACCTTCCGAACCACCGTGCAACTGGTAACGCTTGGATTGGCAGTCCTGGCCGCAGCCGAACTGAACCTCATCTGACCCCAACGGTGGGTGCCCAGACCAATCGGGCACCCACCCGACGAACTCCCCAGTCCCGCACGGCCCCACGTCCAACACCGCCGCCCGCGACCGGACGGCGACCAGGCCCCAGCCGCTTCGTCGAGGAACAGGCCGCTGCGGGGCGCGCAATGGCGCGCCGAAGCGAGGCCGGCGGCTCAAGGTACTCAGAAGAAACGGCTCTGAACCCACAGGGTGACGAGGCTGACGGCGCCGCTGCCGATCCCAGTTGCCGCGCCGTGCAGCACCTTCTCGTACACCGCGCGCCCGTGCCGGCGGTGCCACTGCTGCGCACAACGGCGTAAACGGCCGAGCAGGTTGTCAGTGGGAACGGCTACCTTGTTAGTGTCCATCGTGGAACTTCCCTTCAGATGTCTCGTGGTGGAGTTCGTAAGGGAGCCCCTCCTCAACACCAGGCCTAGGAAACTGACCATCCCCTCGTAGCGTAGAGACCGTGGCTGCAGGGGAAGTTGGGAGTCATGGCGGAGAAGAGGCGGAAGTTCGACGCGGAGTTCCGTGAGGGGGCCGTGCGGATCGTGACCGAGACCGAGAAGCCGGTCGGCGAGGTCGCGAAGGACTTGGGGATCAACGAGACGACGCTGGCGAGCTGGGTCTCACGGGCCCGAAGGGCTGGCAGGGCCGGGACCGGCCAGGCGGTGGACAACGACGAGCTTGCCCGGCTGCGGCGGGAGAACGCCCAGCTCAGGAAGGACAACAAGGAGTTGTCCATGGAGCGTGATGTCCTCAAACGCTGCATGGTCATCTGGGTGAAGTAGCTGTGGCGGACCCGGCGGCTGTCGTCGGGGTGATCAGCGACCAGAAGACCGAGCACAAGATTCCGCACCGCACCTCCTGCCGGGCACTGGGAGTGTCGGAGGCGTGGTTCTACAAATGGCGTCGGCGCCCCGAAAGGGCGACCCAACGGGAGGTCAGGCGGGCTGAGTTGGAGGAACGGATCCGGGACTTCTTCGACCGGTCCGGCCGGACGTACGGCTCGCCGCGGATCACGCTGGACCTGTGGGAGGAGGGCTGGCAGGTGTCGCAGAACACCGTCGCCGAGATCATGGCCGAGCTCGGCCTCCAGGGCCGCAAACCGCCCCGAAGACGCAGGTCGCTTACCCGCCAGGGCACCCGGAAGGCCGCCCCTGACCTGGTGCGACGTGGGTTCGACGCGGTCGCGCCGGACGTACTGTGGTGGGGCGACATGACGGAGATCGAGACCGACGAGGGCAAGCTCTACCTCGCCTCCGTCCACGACGCGTTCTCCCGCCGGACGCTCGGGTACGCCATGGGATCCCGGCACGACACCGAGCTGGTCAGCGCCGCGTTGAAGATGGCGATCACCACCCGCGGCGGTGACGTGGACGGCGTGATCTTTCATACCGACCGTGGCTCGGAATACACCAGCGAGGCGTTCCAACAGCTCTGCGGCCGCTGGGGCGTGAGCCAGTCCATGGGGCGCGTGGGGTCGGCGCTGGACAACGCCGCGGCCGAGTCGTTCCACTCCGTGCTCAAGGTCGAGTACGTCCACCGGCACCGTTTCGCGACCAGGGCCGAGGCGAGGATCAGGATCGCGACCTGGATCACGGACTTCTACAACATCAGGCGTCGCCACAGCGCGGCCGGCGGGCAGCCGCCCGTCACCTTCGAGAACACCATTCGAGAAGCACGTGGCCACACCGGTCACCAGGACCAGGCTGCATAACCAAAGTCTCTACGAAACCAGGGGATTGACAAACCGAGTTGAGGTGGAGCTCCCTTTGCGCGTGCACGAGTCTAGGCCCGAGGACTGACAGCCTGCGGGCACTCACAGGTAGCTTCGTGCGTCGGAAGCGGCTGAAAGCCCAGCTCAGATGCAAAGACCAGCCAACGAATTTGCGGTGCGACCGCAGTGACAAGGGAGCCATGCGGTTCGCCGAACTTGCCGCCGACGTACAGGATGCCGTCCTCAATAGCTCGTTCAGCCCGTGCGCTCCCGGTACCGGCGCTGGCACGCGTCGAGGAACTGCCGCCCTCCGAATGGCGGTCCCGGAGCCGGGATCCATCCCCGACGGACAACCAGACGGGACGCTTGCGTGCCGAGGCCGGCAGACCTGAGCCATCCCGACCAGGATCCGGCAAGTGCTGCTGAATAATAGAAGCCCTGAAGTCCCGCAAAACCCAAGGTTTTTGAGGGACTTCAGGGCTTCTTGCCGTCCGCCCCTGCCAGCGCGGCACACTGCCCGCGGTGCCGATCACTACCGGAGGAATTGACATGGAAGAGGCCCTGCACAAGGTCATGGCCAAGATGCACCGCCGCCGGGACAAGGGGCGCGGCATGACGGCCCGGGAAGTCGCCGACTACTCGGACCTGTACAAGAACCACCAGCTGATAGAGCTCGGCTGGAGGCTAGCCCAGATGCGAACACACGACGGGCTTCGCATAGCCCGAGATAGCGACGGCGACTTCGAACTGGTCGAAGCCGAGGAGGAGTAGGACCTCACCGACACGTCTGCGTCTCGATGTTGCCGGGGCCATTTTGGATGGCCACCGTTGCTTCGTCCAGAAGCGCGAACGGACCGTTCCCGTCTCCCATTAGGCGCGCTGCCGCCGTGTGCCGCCGCCGGTTCCGTTTAGGGGGATCAGAGTCTCAAGGTGTGCGCCCTTGACCCAGGAACCCAGCAGGTCACGGTGCATGGCCACGATGTCCTGCCGCAGAGCCAGCCCGAGCGCCTCCCTGGTGAACGCGCGGCAGGTAGTGACGTACAGGGCGACGTCCGCGCCGTGCTCGGGGCGCGCGGTACCGACGAATTGCTGCATCTCGCGCGAGGAGACGCTGCGGTGCGGCGCGTACTTCTTGCATTGGATGATCAAGCGCCGGCCGTCGGCGAGGTAGGCGGTCACGTCTGCGCCGAGGTCTCCACTCTTGCCCGTGACCTCGACTTGGCGGCAGCCGTCCCGGCGGCACAGATCGGCGACGTACTTCTCGAAGTCTTGCCAGGAAAGCGCGTCGACCTCCGTCATCGACAGCTCCCGTGCCTTCGCCTCCTCCTGGGCGCGCCACTGCTGGTCCTCTCCGACTGCGCTCCGGTGCGCCCGCAAGAGGCCCCAACCGACCCCACCCACCACGGAGACGGCTAGCACGGTCACGAGGACGGGCCACACCCTCGCCCAATTCCCCGCCACCCACACCACGACGATGACCGTCGCCATGGTGCCCCAACCCTGCACTTGCCTACGCGTGCGCTTCCTCATACGCCGGCGCCGCCGTCGCGCTGCCATCACTCCCCCACTCCCCCTGCACTCATGATCTGCAGTGTCAAAGTCCTCCCCACCGCTGGCAAGAGGGCCTCGCCCGCCCAACACCACCAAGGTCATCGGTTTCGGAAGGTAACCGCCGCTGACCCGAGGGGTACATGTACCGGTGTGCCCAGAGTCCAGTGGCCGCGCATCGTCGATCGCGCCGCCAACATCGTCACCAGCTACAACGACGTCGGTGGCTGCACCCACCGCCAGGTCATCCAGCACTCCGAGGCGTTGATCACCTGGGCCACGATCACGCTCATGACCCGTTGACTCACCCGTCGGCCGAAGTCGTCAGCCGTCCGGAGCCAGCTCGCACAAGCCGCCTGACCTGCAGAATCCAGACTTCGAACCACACATTGAAGCCCCAGGAGGCGTTCTCGTGGACGACGCGACACGACAAGCGGTGCAAGCCGCCAACCGACTACTCCACCTCATCGAGGCTTGCGCAGCCGACCCCAGCGTCAGTCCAGATCTCGACGCCCTCGCGTTCCACGCCATCGCCACACTCGAATCCGACACTGAGCTCCAAGACCAACTCCCGCCCAGCGCAGCCGCGTTGCGCGAAGCCCTCGCTGAACTCAGCGAGGCCTGCCACACCGCGAACCTTTCCCTGGCCCAAGCCCTGGACCTTCTCCAACGCCAACACCCCGACCTGGCCCTGGCCGCTGGCGGCACCGGAGTCCGCTGCACAGCCGCAGGCGACAACCAGGACCTCTGCGAAGGCCCTGAGGAAGCCGTCCGCCTCAAGCCCCTGACCGGCCCATCCGTCACTGGATGCGTGCTACACGGCGGGCGATACCTCGCCAGCCACCACGGCTGCACCATCGAACCGGGCCCGGACCACCGGCCCGAACACCACCCAATTCTCGACACAGTCCGCCGATCACTTCAGATCCGACGCTGAAGATCTCCAGCAGAGAGAAGCTTGAGTCATCTTGGCCGAGGGTTCAGAAACAACTTCTCACCGGAACATGAAGTCGAGTCCGAAGTCGTCGAGCCCGACGACGATCTCAAGGGCTGTCTCGGCCGCCTGAAGCCGCTCATCGTCCGACAGCGCGCCGCAGAAGGCGTACAGGCCAGCCGGGCCGAGCCCGCAGTGGTCGTACTCGGCGGCGATGCTGCAGAACGCTGCCGACGGCTGGAACGGGGCATCGGCGCGCTCGGCTCCCTCCAGCAGGATCCACGGCAACTCTCCGTAGTTCTCGGAGGTGATCAGACACGCCCAGCCGACGAGCACGCCCGCGGTCGACGGGTCGCCGGCCACATGCGCCAGCAGCTCCTGCTGGCACTGCGCGCACTTGTCTAGGACCGCGTCATACAGCTGCGCGACCAGACCGACAACAGCACCATGCTCCTTCTCCTCGTCGGCGGTCGGCGGAAACCACCGCCGCCGCGGCCGGTGAACATGGTCGGTACTGAGAAGGATCCTGGCCACGAAAGCCCTCCGAGATCTTGGACGCCGCCCAAGCCTGCCCATCGTCCCGGGGTCCAGGCCTCGGCACCCGCACATTCA
Organism: Streptomyces solicavernae; assembly: GCF_029968095.1. Taxonomy (GTDB): domain Bacteria; phylum Actinomycetota; class Actinomycetes; order Streptomycetales; family Streptomycetaceae; genus Streptomyces; species Streptomyces solicavernae. Next base: position 5,803 of record NZ_JASCIR010000058.1, read on the forward strand.
CCCAGCAGCACTCGCACGTGTAACGGAATCCGGGCAGCTGGCACCGCAACGGCACCTTGGACTGGGTACTCCCCAGCCGCATTCAGGGCCTCGTACTTTGCGAACGAGCGACGGGGCGGGGCAGTGCCAGCTCAGGATTCCGCCCTGCATCGCCGCGTTCGACAAGGCAGGGCGGGGCGGAGTAGTCCTGCTCTTCTACGCGTTGCATGTCCTCTGGGCAGGCATGGCAGACGTGGCTCCATTACGGGATCGGTTTCCGCGCGGATCCAAGCGCGCCTGGATCTCGTCGGCGAAGTCTGGTCCGGGAATGGGGAGTTCGCAGTCGGGTTCCCGAAGGTATCCGACTGCGACGGCATTGGGCATGTAGGCCATCAGCTCGTTGACTACGGCGGATCGTCTTCCGGGAGTCCCCCCGGCAAGGCGGCGAAGGAGGCGCAGGAACCAGGTGGCTGCCCGCGAGCGGCTGTCCTGGATTTGGCTGTGCCACCAGCGGGCTGTTTCGTCCTCTCCGAGTGCGAGGTGGTGGAGGTAGAGGCAGTATGCGGCGGCGCTCTCCCCGGCGCCTGCTGCGTACTGCCACCAGAAGCGGGCGCCGTCGTCGGTCTCTGTGAGTTGGAGGAGGCAGGCGAGGATCACAGCGCTTCCCGGTTCGGGGAGCTCGTCGGTGATGAAGGCCGTGACGACTGAGGCAGGAGTTTGGGCGATGAGGGCTTCGCACAATACGCGCAGGTCCTGCGCTGCAGTGGAGTTGGCCAGTTCGATGGCGACTCCAGGGGACACTGCTGACTGGACCTGGGGAGGGCTATCGGCGGGGGGGACGGTGTCCTTGGGGACTCTGGGTTCTTGCACGAGTAGAGCCCTGGACAGCATCTCTTCGAGAGGTGTCATGAGGTGGGTCCTCCGGTCTCAGGCAGCGGGCGGATGACACGCTCCAGGTTGCGTTTGGCGTGGCGCTCGTCAGACCTGATGGCAGCCAGTGGTACGCCGAGCAGGTTCGAGGTTCTTTGGGGGGTGAGGCCGCCCAGGTAGCGCAGCACCATGACGTCGAGTTGGGCGTCGGGCAGCTTGCTGATGGCCTGGAACAGCTGCAGGCTCTCGCTCAGCTGTTCAGCGCAGGCTTCGAGGTCAGCGCCTTCCTTTTCCTTGAGAGCGACGGTGTCGAACGCGGCCATTTCCAGTCTGGGGTGTCCGGTGTCGTCCATGGCTCTGGCCATGACGGTGGAGCGCAGGATGAGCCAGGCGAAGCGGCGAGTGTCGGGGCTGGAGAGAGCCTCGTTGAACGACAGCCAGAGGATGGCGAATGCGTCTTCGATCGCCTCCTTGCAGGCGCCTTCAGTGAGGAAGGCTCGGGCGTAGCGGCGGTAGTCCAGTTCCACCATCGAGCGCAGTGCGTCGAACTCCAGAGGGGGTCCAGGCCGTCTGGTGGTGATGAGGGTGTGCCGTTCGGTGGAGCCTTCGATCCAGTCGCGGCTCTTGCCTGCGTCGAGGGCGGCTTGCTGCCAGAGTCTGTACAGGGGCCAATGCGGCGCGTTCAGTTCGCTGGCCAGGCGGTGGAGGACTTCCCAGCGTGGGTAGTGGCCCACGCCGCGCATCAGCTCGGAGAGCTTCGACTTGGACAGCGGAACCCTCTCACTCAGGTCGATGAGAGTTCGGCCGCTGTCGAGGTGTCTGTTGCGGATGGGTCCCAGCCACGCGCGGTGGAGGGTACCGACGTTGGCAGCGATGGGGCCGAGTTTGCGGCCGGGGCGCGATGGTTCAGGACCGCGTGCCGCCGAGGAGTAGTTCGTCACGGGGCGCTGTCCTCCTGGTCGGGGACCGTGGCCACGCGATGGCCGGAGGCAGGCGTGGTCCGTGAGCGGACGGTGCTCACGACCTGCTGCACGGTCAGCCCGAGCACGGGGGCCAGCGAGGCGATGACTGCGGCGTGTCCCATCGCGGTCATCATCGCGCTCCAGCCGAATACCGTCAGCGCCAGTGCCAGCGCCGTTGCTGGCACTATCTTCTTGCTGCTCATCACTCTCCTTGGTGCCAATGCCGCAGCCATCCGGACCACGTCAGGGATTCCTCAACAAGCAGGTGCCGAGCCGCTGATGAGGGGCACTCAGAATGGACCGAACGAAGCACGCATTGCCACGTGATCAAGGAATTGCGGAACATTAGGTTTCGCAGAGGGCTCGGTCAGCGTCAGGAATTGACCGTTTGCCGCACTCGCCGCGCACGCCAGATTGGCGGGCTGGTGAAGTTCCCGGATTGTCCTTGCAATCGCTTCGGTGAGCGAGTCATATGGACGTGAGACACCTTGGTGTCGCCTTCCATCCGGAAGAGGCGCGTCCCCGTGCCGAACAGGGGGGCCCGCACAGATCGTTCCCCGCCCGGCCCGAGCTGGGGGCCGGGCGGGGAACGAGTCCCGCGAAGGGACTCGGCGACCGTAGCGTGCGCCACTGACAGACGGGCCTCATGCACGTCCTCCTGCGCCCTGGAGGACTGCAGGTGAGGCAGTGCCCACCATCCGGTTGTGCGCAGCGAGAGTCTCGCGGTGCAAGGTCTGCAGGGCTTCCAGGTCGGAGGCATCGCGCATGCGGTAGGTGGCTCGAACGGCCTCGGACGAGGGTGGTGATCATGTCCTTCCTCTTTGGGCTGGGGTGGCCGCGTCGGGCCGGCTCTACATGGTGGGCGGTCAGCCCAAGCGGTCCACGCAGCGTGGCCCTTAGGGTCAAAGACGTTGGTCTATCGGGGAGTTGATGCGCGTGGCACGCGTGGTGCATTTCGTCGTTCCGGTCTAGGTGGACGATCCGGGCCGGCCGTCGGGCGGGAACGTCTACGACCTGGCGCTCTTCGAGGAGCTGCCGCACGCCGGGTGGCAGATCAACGCCCTGCCGGTGGGCGGGAGTTGGCCACGTCCGGACGCGGCCGCGCTGCGCACTCTCGCCCAGGCCCTGGCTTCGCTGCCCGACGGGGCCGTGGTGTTGTTCGACGGGCTGATCGGCTCGGCCGCCCCCGACGTCCTGGAGGCGGAGGCCGAGCGGCTGCGCCTGGTCGTCCTCGTGCATCTGCCACTGCGGGATGAGACCGGCCTCGCACCCGAGGTCGCGGCCGCGCTCGACGCCGGAGAAGGACGGGCGCTGCGCACCGCGGCCACGGTGGTCACCGTGTCCGAGTCGACCGCGCAGCGCCTCGCGGCCGAGCACGGTCTCCCGCTCGACGTGGTGCACGTCGCCGAGCCCGGCGCCCGCATCGCCGACGCCGCCTACGGCTCGACCGACAGGGCCTCGGAGCTGCTGTGCGTCGCGTCGATCACGCCCCGCAAAGGGCACCTCGTCCTCGTCGAAGCGCTCGCCGCACTCGCCGCGCTCGCCGACCTGCCCGCCTGGCGGTGTCGCCTCGTCGGGCCCTTTGGAGACCCGGCGTACGTCGCCCGGGTTCGTACCGCGGTCGAGCGGCACGGCCTGGCCGAGCGGATCACCCTCGACGGGCCGCTCGCGGGCGCGGCTCTCACCGCCGCGTACGCGGCCGCCGACGTGACGGTCCTCGCGACCACGGCGGAGAACAACCCCCTCGTCGTCCGCGAATCCCTTACGCGCGGCTTCCGGTGATCGCGTCCGACGTGCCCGGCGGCGACGTGCCCGCCTGGAGCCGCGCTCTGAAGGACTGGCTCACCCGCGCCCCACTCCGCGAGCAGCTGCGCGCCGAGGCCGGCCGTCGTCTCACCAGCCTCCCGTACTGGCACCACACCGCCGCCGACGTCGCCCGCGCCCTGAACGGCGAGACTGCTGTGCACCCGAAGTGGCCGACGGTGTTCACGATGCCCTACCCCTGGCCCCCGAAGGTGAGCCACTGACCTGCAGCCCTTGCGCCGCACGGTGTCCGGATTTCCGGACACGCACATGGCCGGCCTCTCGGTGCCGGTCACGGACAATGGAACACATGAGCCAGATGGGACCCTGCGTCTGTTGCCAGCAGCCCACTCCTCGTTACGGGCACGCCCTCGTCAGTCCGTACTGCCCGACGTGCGTCGAGCTGTGGCGTGACGAGGTCGCCAAGCTGCAAGCGCAACTGAAGCAGATGCGGGGCGGGCAGTAGCACTGAGTTCGGGAGTACCCGTCGCCGTCCGAATGGGTCGGCCAGGCCCGGCGAGCCGACGCATCCCTGCCGAGCGAAGTTCTGCCACCTGGGAAAACGGGCCCCCAATCCCCCAGACGATCTGGGGGATTGGGGGGCGCGGTGATCAGTTCAGTGGCGAGTTCGGTTTTTCGTCGACGAAAAAGCGAACCATTCTCGGGTGCAAGTCCCGTCTGCTAAGGCAGTTCCTCGACCTCGATCGCCGGATGGACCTTGTGAAGCTCGCTGGGCCGGGTGGTGAGTACGGGCAGGCCGGGGCGGCGCAGGGCGAGATGCGCTACGTGCGCGGAGGCGATGTCGACCTGGCACATGGTGGCGAGCTCGGCCGCTGCGAGGGCGGTGGGCTGGTCGAGGTCGTGGAGCTGGAACGCGGGGGCTTCGAGGGCCTGTTCAACCTGCTCGCGGCGGGCGGCGGTGAGGTCGTGTCCGACGAGGCCGGCCGCGAGCGCGGTGGTGGGCACGTAGAGGGCCTGGACCTTTTCGACCGCGACGTAGACGCGGGCGATCATGTACGGGTTGCCCTGGGCGAGTTGGCGGACTGCGCTGGCGTCGAGGATGTAGCCGCCGATCACGCGGCGCCCTGGGTGTCGGTGTGCTCGTCCTTGTGCGCGGTGGTGCGGGCCCAGCTCAACGCCTGCGCCCACTGCGAGGGGCTATGTTCCTCGGCATCGTTCGCCCAGTTCCTGATGACGCGCTCTGCGCGCTCGTGCCGGGCGAGGCGGCCTTCGACGGCTTCGCTCACGTACGCGGAGACCGAATCGATCTGGCCTGCTTCCTGGAGCTTCCGGATCGCAGCCGCGAGCTCTGGGTCCAGGGAGATGGTGACCCGTTCCTTCGACATACCGGCAGCATACGGGCGTATGCGCTGCGTAAGAAGGGGTGGGCGGGCCCTCTGCGGTCCTACACCGCCGTACCGGGCGTTTGGGCGAGGCGCCGCAGGGCGCGGCATGGAATGTCTTCCTCCACGCTGATGCCCAGACAGACGAACAGCTCCATATCCCCCTTCTGCATCGCGACCGCAGCCCGTGCCGTGTCCTCCTGGTCGGGGTAGATCCACAGGCTGACTCGCCCTCTGTCATCGAATGCGGCCATGTCCAGGAAGCCCTGCCGCTGACGAGGGGTCTTCAACTCGAAGCGGACCGTCAGATCGAACCTGCGGGGTGCCCGTCCCTTGAGATGCAGGAGAACCTGCTGACGGTCGGACGGGACCGCCCAGCGGGCATCGATCGTGGTGCCCGTGGTCTGGAACTCGGTGACGTCGAGCGAGGCCTCTGTGTACGCCTCGTCAAGCCCCTCTACCGCATCTCCGGCAACGGGCACCATCACCATCAGGTGGGGGCCGCCCACCACGTGCAGTGGGAAGGCCTCGGCGTCGATCACGGCTGTCGGATCGCTCATTGATCGAGTTTATGCAGCTCGCGGCCCGTCTCGGAGGGCACTTGCGCGAGGAGGTGGCGTACGTCGTGGTGCTCGTTGTCGTTGGCCGGGAGGCGGCTGGGCGCGGCGCGGGCTTTACCGCACGCGGACCACGGTGAGCACCACGTGCCTCGTGGTGCCGGCCAGGACTTCGACGACCAGGCCCTGGCCGGTGGTCACGTACGCCACGCCGTCCGGTGTCCGCGCTCGTCGTCCGGGGCCGGACGCAGCGATGTGCCGGGCCACTGCGGCGGAGACCGGAGCCGACAGCGTCTGCGAGACGACCCGCGCCCCGTCCCCGAGCCGCACCACCACCTTGCTCGGCCGCGTTGGCGGTCCGAGGTAGCCGACCACGACCGCGTCCTCCGTGTCCGCGTGCCGGACCTTGACCCAGCTCCGGCGCCCGCCCGGGTACGGAGACGTCGCGCGCTTCGCGACGATCCCCTCGATGCCCTGGGCCGGGAGCTGCTCGTACCAGGCGAGCGCGACGTCTCTGTCGTCCGTCGCCGGCACCGCCTGGATCGGCGGCGGCACGTCGGCGAGGACGTCCAGGAGCGCGGCTCTGCGCTCCACGTACGGCCGGGCCCGCAGGTCTTCGCCCTCGAGGGCGAGGCAGTCGAAGACGGCGAAGTGCGCGGGGTACTGCCGCGCAAGGTCGGCCGCACGCCGAGGAGTTGAGGCCGCGCGGGCCTGCACAGCGGAGAAGTCGAGCCGCCCGCCGATCCACATGACGGCTTCGCCGTCCAGGACGGTGCCGGGGCGCAGTGCGTCCATGCCGGCGACGGCGAGGTCCATCCATGCGGCGGTGACGGTCCGGCCCGAGCGGGCCTGGCAGCGTACGGAGTCGGCGTCGCGCCACAGAACGAGTCGGTGGCCGTCGAACTTCGGCTCGAACCACCAGCCCGATCCCTCCGGGAGACGAGGCACGGCCCTGGCGAGCGCGACGTCGATGGGATACTCCATCCCGTCAGACTGCGGCGTACCTCCTGGCGGCGCTCGACGGGCTACTCCCCCTGCGGGTTGCGCCTCACAGCTCTCCTGTGATGAACGGATATCACGGACGTCTTCAGGCAGAGCTGTGAGGTGGAGCCTGGTGGGTGTGATCGGAGCCGCTCAGCTGCGCTGCATCGCCTTGAGGTCCTGGAGCGTCAGCTCGGGTGTGCCCCTGGAGCTCTTGTCCTGGGCCCAGGCGAGGATCGCGGGGTGCGCCTTCTCGTACGGGACGCCGGCGGCCGTGTTCCGCCCGTCGGTGGCGGCGAGTTGGGAGAGGTAGGCGGCGAGTGCGTGAGGTCCGCCGCCGTTGTAGCCGAGGTTGTAGCCGGTGGCCTGTTGTTGGGGCAGGAGGGACAGGACGCCCTTCTCCGTGCGAGCCCAGAGTCCGTCTCGGTCGGCGATGAAAGGGACAGGACGCCCTTCTCCGTGCGAGCCCAGAGTCCGTCTCGGTCGGCGATGAACCGGCTGAAGACATCTTCCGGGCGCAGAGCCAGTGGGGCGTAGGTCGAGTACGTCCACTCGTCGGTGCCGCTGCCGCCGTGCCGGAAGTGTGAGGCAACGACTGGCAGTCCGTACTCGGGGTCGTAGTACGTCTGCAAGCAGCTGCAGCCCGAACCTGCAAGGGCGGAGGGGCTGTTCGGGTCGTCGCTCACGCACGCGTGGAACAGCTTCGGGATTTCGTCCCTGGCCACGAGTGTGCAGTGCAGGGCGTTGGGCACGCAGCGCTGCAGGCGGCCCAGCCACTCCCGTGCGCAGCGGGACTCGCCCTCGATGGTCACCGGGGCGTTCAGCGCGTTGGTGGCGACGCTGCGGTCCGGCTCGGTGTACACGACGAAGTGCATGAAGCCGGTCGTCGGGTCGGTCAGGTTCAGATCGCGGTGCTGGTAGGTCAACTCGGCGCTCCTGGGTGGAAGTTGGGACCGGGACATAGTGCCGGGCCACCTTGACCGTGCCCTACCCAAACAGCGCAGGCCAGAGCGTCTCCAGCCAGACGGGTGCGCTCCGCTGGCGTGACGGGCTACTCGGGGTGTGCGTCCGCAGGAGCGGGGTCGGCGGCGGGAAGACGGTAGGCCAGCACATGTGCGTACCGCCGCGCCTCGGCCGCCTCGGCACCACTGCCTGCTGCGGCACGCCGCAGGACACCGAGGATGTCGTGCGCTTCTTGCAGGGTCAGCAGCGGCAGGCGCCGCAGATCCTCGGGGGCGTAGTCGCCGAACTCGGCCTGGTCCTGGTCCACTCCCAGGCCAACCGCTCTACACGCGGCAGGGTTACGTCTGATCGCGGTTCTGCTGGTGCGACTTGATGGCGTCGTGCCCAGATGAGGTGGGCCGCACACTCTTTGCGTGGGCCCCCTGTTCGGCCTGGGCGACGTTGTTGTCCGAAGGGCCGGACCTGTCTGGCCGATCCCGATATCGTGCGGCTGTATGGACGCCCCCAGGCCCTTCATCACCGAGTCCGAGCGCGACGAGAGGCCGGTGTGCGGGATCTGCCCCTCGCTCCGCCTGCCTCGTGACGAGTTCGTCGTCTACGACCGGCCGAACCGCGAGTGCCCGTTCAACCCCGCCGACGGTTTCCGCTACGCCCCTGAGGGGGCTCCGGCCTGCGTCCACCCCCACAAAATCGGGTTGGAGCCGGACCGCGTGGCGCCGGTGTGCGAGCCGGAGCCCCTCGAGGACGGCGCCGCGGCTACAGCGCGGGGGCGAAGCCGATGGCGCTTGTTTGCCCGCGGTCGGTGACTCCGATCGACTCGTACTTGGCGTCCAGGATGCCCCGGCGCCGCTCGGCCTCGTCGGCGTCGATCCAGTACCGCTCTGCCACCGGCCCGAACGCGGCGCGGTACGCCTGGTGCGTGTAGTCGCCGCTGCGCCAGGGCGTGTTGTTGATGTGCTCATTGACCGTGCTGTGAACGAAGGGGTGCCCGGTGCGCTGCTGGATCCGGGACAGGGCCGTGATCTGGGCGCACAAGGCGTGGCAGGTGACGTCGACTGGCACCGGCACCGGGATCTCGGCGGCGAGCTCGTCGCCGGTGGCCTCGTAGACGGCCGACTTCAGGGCCATGACCTTCAGGGCGTCGGCCAGGAGGTGCTCGGCGTCGCGGGCCACGCTGTAACGGCTGATGAGCGGGCCGCCGTAGAAGTCGTCCCAGTCCGAGGAGTACTTCGCGCAGCCGTCGAGGACGGCGCTCATCTCGGGGTCGCCCAGCCACGTCTCGTGGATTTCACGGGCCCGCTCGGCGATCAGCTCGGGGGCGGGCCGGGTCAGAGTCAGGGTCACAACTGCCTCCAGGGGCAGGGGAGTTGGTGCTGGCGAGGTTCAGTGAACGCCGCTGCGGGCGCCGTGAGGAGCTGCCAGACTGTCAACCAGTTGTCTGCCAGTTGTGAACCAGGACCGAGAGCGGCCGGACATGACGATCGCAGAGCGCATCCGTTCCGCCCGCGAGGCCCGTAGGCCGTACCTCAGCCAGGCCCGCCTTGCCGACGAGCTCTCCCTCGCCCGCTGGGGGAAGGTTGGGTTCCTCGACCGCCAGCAGGTCTACCGGTGGGAGGCCGGCACTCGTATGCCGCAGGTCTGGCTGCCGTACCTCGAAGAGGTCCTGCTCGTGGATCTGTCCGCCGAGGACAATGAGCCGGAGCACGTCGATACCGTGACCTCGGTGATGCGACTGGGAGGCAGTGACGTGGACCGTCGGCAGTTCCTCACGGCTTCGGCCGCCGTCGGCCTGGCCGCCCTCGACCTGACCGATGCGGAAGCGGTCGCCCGCCGCGTCGCCCGGCCAGGACCCATTCGCGTCGGCGCCGGTGAAGTCGCCGCGGTGCGGACGATGACGACCACGCTCGGCAACGCGGCCTCCGAGCTCGGCGGCGGGCACGCCCGGCACCTTGCCGTCCGCTACCTCACCCTCGACGTGCAGCGGTGGCTCAACGGCCGCTTCACCGAGGCCGTCGGCCGTGACCTGTACGCGGCCACCTCCGAACTGGTGCAGCTCATCGGCTGGATGGCGCGCGATGAGGGCATGGACGGTCTCAGCCAGCAGTACCACCTGCACGCCTACCGGCTGGCCGCAGAAGCCGGAGAGAACGAGCTCGCCGCGACCGCCTTGCGGGGCATCGCCGAGCAGGCGGTCGATCTGGGCCACGTCCCCACCGCCGTTCGGATCGCTGAGGCCTGCGAGCAGCGCGGACGTCGGCTCCCCAATCCCAAGGCTGTGGCGTACTACAGCACCACCTATGCGCGTGCGGCCGCGGCCGACGGCGACCGTACGACGGCCTCCGCCATGCTCCATGCGGCGCAGACCGCGATCGAGCGGGCGCCGGCCAGGCCAGGGCAGACCTGGGCGAGCCACTACAGCCACGGCCGGTGGGCCCATGAGGCCGGGATGATCCACGCGCGCATGGGCGACCTCGCAGCCGCCGAGGAGTACCTTCGCGTATCGCTCGACGTGCATGGCCTGGACCGGCGGCGCACCCGCGCGATCGTCCTGGCCGACCTCGGCCACGTGCAGCTCAAGCGCGGCGACACAGCCGAAGCGCTCTCCACCTGGGGCGAGTTCTTGGACTGCGCCGACGGCGTGCACTCCGTACGCATCAACGACGGCTGCAGCAACATCGCCGCCCGCCTCCCCCTCATCTCCGAAACCGCGGCGAGCCGCTGCCTCGCTCAGCGCCTGGCGAGCCGAGCCTCCGC